>NZ_VWMY01000061.1:0-8987 GCF_008905045.1 Streptomyces albicerus | reverse complement strand
CCCGCCGGTGTGACACCGGCGGGCCGACGCGAGGCTCGCAGAGCCGAGGTGGAACCTACGCCGCCTGCCGCACGATCTCGTCGATCCGGGCCAGCTCGTCCTCCGAGAAGTCCAGGTTGCCGATGGCCGCCACGCTGTCCTCCAGCTGCTGCGGGCTGCTCGCGCCGATCAGCGCGGAGGTGACCCGGCCGCCGCGCAGCACCCAGGCCAGCGCCATCTGGGCCAGGGACTGGCCGCGGGACTTCGCGATGTCGTCCAGGGCGCGCAGGTGGCCGACCAGTTCGTCGGTCACCGTGTCGGCGCTCAGGAAGGGGCTGTCGCTCGCGGCCCGCGAACCCTCGGGGATGCCGTCGAGGTAGCGGCCGGTGAGCAGGCCCTGCTCCAGCGGCGAGTAGGCGATGGAGCCGACCTCCAGCTCGTCGAGCGCGTCCAGGAGCCCCTCCTCGGGGCGCCGGTCGAGCATCGAGTAGCGCGGCTGGTGGATGAGGAGCGGGGTGCCCAGTTCACCGAGAATGCGGGCGGCCTCACGGGTCTGCTCCGGCGAGTAGTTCGAGACTCCGACGTACAGCGCCTTGCCCTGCTGGACCGCCGAGTGCAGGGCCCCCATCGTCTCCTCCAGAGGGGTCTCCGGGTCGGGGCGGTGGGAGTAGAAGATGTCGACGTAGTCGAGGCCCATACGGGCCAGGCTCTGGTCGAGCGAGGACAGCAGGTACTTGCGGGAGCCCCATTCGCCGTACGGGCCCGGCCACATCAGGTATCCGGCCTTGGTGGAGATGACCAGTTCGTCGCGGTACGGCGCGAAGTCCGCCCTGAGCGCGTCGCCGAGGGCCGACTCGGCGGCGCCGGGCGGGGGTCCGTAGTTGTTGGCCAGGTCGAAGTGGGTGACGCCCAGGTCGAACGCGCGGCGCAGGATCGCGCGCTGCGTGTCCACCGGCCGGTCGGGGCCGAAGTTGTGCCACAGGCCGAGCGAGAGCGCGGGCAGCTTCAGGCCGCTGCGTCCGGTGCGCCGGTAGGGCATGTCCGCGTAACGGTCGGTGTGTGCGGTGTACAACGCGTTCTCCAGAGGGGTCGGTACGGAGGGAACCGACGTCCACTCTCGCCTGCCCGGCGGGCAGCGGTCCAACAGGAGAATCGGATGGGATTCAGCGGATACGCTTCTCAATCATGGAATTGCGCCACCTTCAGCACTTCGTCGCGGTCGCAGAGGACCAGCACTTCACCCGGGCAGCGGAACGGCTGATGGTGTCGCAGTCGGGCCTGTCCGCCTCCATCCGCGCTCTGGAGCGGGAGCTGCGGGCCCCGCTGTTCGTCCGCACCACCCGCCGTGTCACGCTCACCGAGGCAGGCCGGGCCCTGCTGACCGAGGCGGAGCGGATCCTGGCCCAGGTCCGCGCGGCCCAGGACGCGGTGGCCGCCGTGCAGGGCGTGCTGCGCGGCACGCTCTCGCTGGGCACGGAGCAGTGCATCGCCGGGGTGCCCGTGGCCCAGCTGCTGGCCGCGTTCCGACGGCAGCATCCGGACGTGGAGATCCGGCTGCGGCAGGCCGGCTCGGGCGCCCTCGCCGAGGACGTCGCCGCGGGCCGCCTGGATCTGGCTTTCGCCGTGACGACCCGCGCCGACACGGAGCAGCTCCGCTGCCTGCCCCTGACCAGCGAGCCGATGACCGTGCTCTGCCATCCCTCGCACCGCCTGGCCACCGGCGGCCCGGTCACCCCGTGCGAGCTGGGCGGCGAGGCCTTCGTCGACTTCCACCCCGACTGGGGTCCGCGCCGCACCACCGACGCGGCCTTCGCGGCGGCGGGCGTGCACCGCACGGTCACCCTGGAGGTCAACGACGTCCACAGCCTCCTCGACCTCGTCGAGGAGGGCCTCGGCGTCGCCGTCGTACCGCGCCACTTCGCCCACAAGCGGCGGACCCTGCCGGCCCTCCCCCTCAAGGCGGACACCGAGACGCCGTACGAGACCGTCGCGATGCTCCCGCCTCCGGAGGCGACCAGTCCGGCTGCTCGGGCGCTCATGTCGCTGCTCGAAACAGGGGGTCTGGCACCACCCCGGGAGGGGCTCCAGCACTCCTGACCGGCCCCGCCTCCCGCAGCAGACTCGTGCACATCGACCACGACAACTGCGGGACAGGGGTGCGGAGATGACCGAGTACAGCCGACGGAACGTACTGCGCGGGGCGGCGGCCCTCGCGGCGGCGGGCGGACTCGCAGGGTGGACGGGAGGAGTCGCGGCAGGTGCCCCCGGCACCATGAAGGGGCGCCACCACCCCTTCCTGGAGGGGGCGTTCGCCCCGGTCACCGAGGAGCTGACCGCCTTCGACCTCCCCGTCACCGGACGGATCCCGCGTGAGCTGAACGGCCGCTACCTCAGGAACGGGCCGAACGTCCTGGGCCTCGAGGACCCCCGGGCGCACCACTGGATGCACGGCGCCGGCATGGTGCACGGCGTCCGGCTGCGCGACGGCCGAGCCGAGTGGTACCGCAACCGCTGGGTGCGCTCCGCCGGCGTCGCCGAGCAGCTCGGCGAGCCCTACCCGGGGCCGGTGCCGCCGGACGACTTCCCGTGCAACACCCACGTCATCGGGCACCGCGGAAAGGTCCTGGCCCTCCAGGAGGGCGGCCCGCTGCCGTACGAACTCGACTACGAGCTCAATACGGTGGGCACCTACGACTTCCGCGGCACCCTCAAGGGCTCGTTCACAGCGCACACCAAACTCGACGCCAAGACGGGCGAGCTGCACGCGATCACGTATTACCCGACCTGGAACCACGTGCGGCACGTGGTGATGAACGCCGCGGGGCGGGTCGTACGGACCACCAGGATTCCTGTAGCGGACAGCCCGATGATCCACGACTTCGCGCTCACCGAGAAGTACGTCGTCATCCTCGACATGCCGATCACCTTCGACCCGGCGGGTGCGGAGCGGGGCGACCTGGTGCCGTACGTGTGGAACGAGCGGCATGCGGCTCGGGTGGGTGTCATACCGCGAGCCGGCGGGCGGATGCGCTGGTTCGAGGCGGAGCCGACGTACTACTCGCACACCCTCAACGCGTACGACGAGGGGTCGTCGGTGGTCGTCGACCTCACGGCCTATCCGGGGCCCTTCCTCGTCGCGGGGCGCGGCTCCGGCGGGCCGTACGGGGCGAAGACCGTCCGGCTGCACCGCTGGACCGTCGACCTCGAACGGGGCCGCGTGCACGACAAGGTCCTGGACGACCGGCCGCAGGAGTTCCCGCGCGTCAACGAGTCGCTGGTCTCACGCAGGCACCGGTACGGGTACACGACGGCCGCCGCCGAGATGACACTGGCCTATCTGACGGCCGACGGGAACCCGCCCGACCGGGCCTTCAACAGCGAGCTGATCAAGCACGACCTGCTCCGCGGGACGTCGCAGGTGCACCGGCTGCCCAGGGACGCGGCGGTGGGAGAGGCGGTGTTCGTCGCCTCGGACCCGACGGACGCGAGGGCGGCGGAGGACGACGGTTACACGCTGGCGTACGCCCACAACCCCGAGCGAGGTGCGGCGGATCTGCTGATCCTGTCCGCCCAGGACTTCACGGGTGAGCCGGTGGCCCGGGTCCATCTGCCGGGGCGGGTGCAACTGGGCTTCCACGGAAGCTGGGTGCCGGACGCGTGAGGTAGGGCGTCCACGGTCGGCCGGACCCGCACCGGGGTCCGGCCGACCGCCGCTGCTCAGACCTCGTAACCCGGCAGGACCACGTCCCGGATGAGGGCGTTGCGCTCGTCGAACGGGATGAACGCGCTCTTGACGGCGTTGACCGTGACCGTGCGCAGGTCGTCGACGGTCCAGCCCGCCTCGGCGACGAGCAGGGACATCTCGCGGGTCATGGTCGTGCCGGACACCAGGCGGTTGTCGGTGTTGAGGGTGACACGGAAGCCCAGGTCGCGCAGGTGGGTGATCGGGTGGTCGGCGATCGAAGTGGCCGCGCCCGTCTGGAGGTTGGAGGTGGGGCACATCTCCAGGGCGATGCGGCGGTCGCGTATCCAGCCCGCCACGTGGCCGAGCTTCCCGTCCACGATGTCCTCGGTGATACGGACGCCGTGGCCGATGCGCTGGGCACCGCAGACCTGGAGGGCCTGGTGGATGCTGGGCAGGCCGTGGGCCTCGCCGGCGTGAATGGTGAACGGGACGTTCTCGGTGCGCAGGTACTCGAAGGCGGCGAGGTGGTCGGCGGGCGGGAAGCCGTCCTCGGCGCCCGCGATGTCGAAGCCGACAACGCCCGCGTCCCGGAAGGCCACGGCCAGGTCCGCGATCTCACGGCTGCGGTCGAACATGCGCATGCCGCACAGCAGGGTGCCGACACGGACCGGGGTACCGGCGGCCGCGGCCTTCGCCATACCGGCGGCCAGGCCCTGCTGCACGGTCTCGACGACCTCGGGCAGGGTGAGCCCGCCGTTCAGCATCAGCTCGGGGGCGTAGCGGACCTCGCCGTAGACGACGCCGTCCTCGGCCAGGTCGAGGACGTACTCCTCGGCGGTCCGCAGCAGGCCCTCGCGGGTCTGCATCACAGCGAGGGTGTGCTCGAAGGTGGCGATGTAGCGGACCAGGTCGCCGGAGTTGGCCGCCTCGTAGTACCAGGCGGCGAGCGCGTCCGGATCGGTGGTGGGGAGGGTGTGGCCGACCGCGTCGGCGAGTTCGACGAGCGTCGCGGGGCGCAGGCCGCCGTCGAGGTGGTCGTGGAGGACGGCCTTGGGAAGCCGGCGGATGGTGTCGATGTCGATGCGGGACGCGGTCATGCGGTGGTTCCTCGGCAGGTTTTCTGTGGGTGGGGGTGTGGGCGGGGGGCGTGGCCTCGGACGGTCCGGTGGACTCCGGCCGGTTAGTGAGCGGTTTCCTCCGGCGGGGCCGGCTGCAGCAGGTCCCATCGGTTTCCGTACAGGTCCTCGAAGACGGCGACCGAGCCGTACGTCTCGTGTCGCGGCTCCTCCAGGAAGGTCACGCCCGCGGCGCTCATCCGCGCGTGGTCGCGGGCGAAGTCGTCGGTGTGCAGGAAGAAGCCCACGCGTCCGCCGGTCTGGTCGCCGACCCGGCTGCGCTGCGCCTCGTCCCTGGCCCGGGCCAGCAGGAGGGCGGTGCCCTGCGCCTCGGTTTCCGGCTCCACGACGACCCAGCGGGACCCGTCGGGTCGCGGGGTGTCCTCGGCGAGCCGGAATCCGAGTGCCTCGGTGTAGAAGCGGATCGCCTCGTCGTAGTCGTCGACGACGAGGGTGACCAGGGCGATGCGTTTCATCGGGGCCTCTCGGGAGGGAAGGGTCGAGGTTGAAGGGGAAGGTTATACGTAACACGCGAGGATACGGCATCGGCGGGAGTGGTCTGCGCGGGTGCCCCAGATGTGCGCCCGGGCAGCCGCCGGACCCGCGTCCGGGAAGGGGGGCCGCGTGCCGTCGCCGCGCTCGCCTCCGGCATGCTGGAGTCAAGATCAAGCGACAGGAGTGACACACCATGTCCGAGACTCCCAGGTCGACCGGGGCACCCGCCCACCAGAACGTCACCTTCCCGAGCGGCGGCACCACGGCGCACGGTTACCTGGCGCTGCCACCCGCCGGGCAGGGCCCCGGTGTGATCGTGATCCAGGAGTGGTGGGGCCTGACCGACCACATCGCGGACGTCACCGACCGCCTGGCACAGGAGGGCTTCGTGGCGCTGGCGCCCGATCTGTACGGCGGCAATGTCGCCCACGACAGTTCCGAGGCGTTCCGCATGATGCAGGACCTGCCCGTGCCGCGCGGCGTCGAGCAGCTCTCGGGTGCCGTCGACCATCTGCTCGCGATGCCCGAGGTCACCTCCGAGTCCGTCGGCTCGGTCGGCTTCTGCATGGGCGGCGGCTTCGTCCTCCACCAGGCGGCCACCGACCCGCGCGTCCGCGCGGCCGTCCCCTTCTACGGCGTCATCCAGGGCGAGACCCCCGACTTCTCCGGCCTCAAGGCACAGATCCTCGGCCACTACGGCGAACGCGACGCCAGCATTCCCGTCGATTCGCTCGGCCCTCTGAGCGACACGATCCGCGAGCAGTCGGGCATCACCCCGGACCTCCGCGTCTACCCCGCCGACCACGCCTTCTTCAACGACGGCCGCCCGGCGGTCCACGACCCCGAGTCGTCGACCCTGGCCTGGCGGAGCACGGTGGACTTCCTGCACGCGCAACTGGGCTGATCCCAGGCCTCGTTGAGCGCTTCACCCGTTCCGGTCCTCGTCTCCACCGGGGACCGGGACGGGCCCCACCCGCCATATGGGGACACATGCGCGCGAGCACCGACGAGTCTCGCTTTGTCCGGAATCCGCGTCACGGATCCGGCCATGGTCTGGCGAGAATACGAGCATGACGAGCGTTCCACGGCTCCACCAGCGTGCCGCGCGCACAGCGACGTCCACGCGCAAGCGCGAGCGCGCACTCGACGCGCTCGGCGAACTGGAGCGGATCGCCTTCCCGTCCCGGCCCACCGCCTGGGGGTACGACCGGAAGGCGGCCCGGCGCTCCCTCGTCCTGTTGGCCGTCCCTCCCGCCCCGCACGCGGCCGAGGCGCTCGGCATCCTGGAACGCCACCGGGAGACGGGCCCGCACCTGCTGGCCTGCGCCCACAGCAAGAACGAGGAACTGGCCCACGCCGGCCACCTGGTGCTCCACGCCCTGGGTCCGGACACCCTGCAGGACATACGCGAGCACCTGTGCCGCCGCTCGCCGTACGACCCGCTCGCGCTCAGTGCCGTCCGAGTGCACGGCTGGCTGCCGAGCGACCCGGCACGGCACCCCTGGTTCCTGCTCCTCACCGGCCGGTGGGAGCTCTACGCGGACCTGGACCCGGAAGGTGACAGGCTGAGCCGCATCTATCTGAGCGCCACGAGCACAGAACGGTGCTTGATGCGCGAGGGCCGTCGGCACTTCCCCGGGGAGTCATCCTCCGCCGGGCCCCAACTGGCCCATCTGCTCGAACGGTTCGACACCGTCGTTGCGTTCAACCCCGAGCCGACCGACAGGAAGAGCAGGTTGAGCTACAGCGACTGGAGCCGCGGCAGCTGGAGCGGCTCGTACGGCGGCAGCCCGCAGCGGAGCAGTGGCTCGGGTGGCGGTGGTGGCGGTAGCTATGCCGGAACGGGCGGAAGCCGATACGTCTCGTCGCTCGAGCGTCTCGGGAACGACGACCTCTACCACTGGATGCAGGCGGCGAACGCGGCGTGGCTCGAGAGCCGGGACACCGACCGCGACACGGACTGAACAGCCCGACCCTGTAGGCGAGTTGAGCGGGCCGCACCGGGATGGCCGGGCTGCACCTGTCAGTACGTATAGGTGTTCAGGGTCGCCACGGCCGACGCGGGCGAACCCAGTTCGTACCGGTCCACCGCGAGGAAGTTGGGCTTCTTGCGGGCCGCCGGCTGGCAGAAGCGCTGGGCCCGGTCGGTGAGTTTGGTGTTGTCGGTGGTGGCGGTGGAAGCGATCGCGGCGTCGCGGAAGTGGTTCATGACGAAGAGGGGTCGGAAGGGCGGCGCGGTGGCGGTGAGGGGGATGTTGGTGTTGGCGTCGTACCAGCGGCTGTAGCAGGACCAGTCGGAGCTGCCGAGGCCGGAGCCCATGGACCAGTAGTTCTCGACGGTCCACTCGCGCTGGTACATGACACCGAAACTGTCGCGGGTGAGGCCGGCGGACTGGTCGGCGGAGCGGCTGTGGTCGGTGAAGAGGAGGAGGCGGTCGCCCGCGGCGATCAGATCCGCCAGCCGCGGCCAGCCCTTCGTGCGTACACCGGTCTGGTCGGGGCGGTAGAGGACGTCCGACAGGCCGTTGACGCGGGCCAGTTCGCTGCGCAGGACGCCCGGGTCGACGTAGTCCTCGATGAAGACGGTGACGAATTCGTTCGGGTTCTGCTTGAGGAAGTCGACCATGCGTTGGATGTCGACCCACAGGGAGACCGGCCTGCTGACGAGGGTGCAGCTGTTGTGGCAGAGGATCGCGCCGTCCGAGGTCTGGTGGATGTCCAGCATGAAACCGCGTACGCCGTCGGTGAGTTGCTGGTTGATGCCTCGGCTCTGGTTCGGGACGAGGTTCACGAAAGGCGGCGCGAAGCCGCCGTCGACGCCGTTCGCGTAGGCGTTGTGGGCCGTGAGGAACGTGACCTGGTCCAGGGTGCGCTGGTCGGGGGACGGCATCGGGGAGGTCGGGGACGACACGGGGGTGAGGTACCAGGCGGCGAGGTTCCCTGCCGTGCCCAGCGCCAGTTGGGCGGGATAGTTCGAACCGGATGGTTTCGCGCCCACGGTCAAGTACTGGTCGGCGCCCGGGACTTTGAACCGGTACTGGTCGGTCCCTGTCTGCGTGATCTCCCACGAGGCGTCGGCACTCGCGCAGGTCACGGTTCTCGCCTGGTTACCGGAGCGGCCCAGGCAGCTGCCCGCCGCGTCGGTGCTCTCCAGCACGTACGAGGCACCGCTCGACCGGAGCGTCCACTGCTGGCGGTCCTCGTTGCCCTTGGGGTTGCGCTGGACGACCGCTCCCCCGCTGTCGGCGGCGTTCAGGCCGGTGATCGCGCTCTGAACGTAGAACACACCCGCCGTCGGCACCTCCGCCGAGTGGGCGGGAGCGGCCAGGACGGAGGTCAGTGCCGCTCCGGCGGCGGCGAAGGAGAGCAGGGGGCGATGCATCCGCATGACGGTCGGGGTCCCTTCGGCAGCGCGGCGACGCCGAAGAACGGCGGCCGGGAATGGGGGGTCTGCGCGGGACACTCAATCGGCTTGGTATGTACCGGTCAAGACCATGGACCGGCCGGACAGCCGAGCGACATCAGGCCGCCGCCCTGCGGCCCTCAGCGGTATGTGAGCAGGACGTCAGCCGTACAGGTTGCCGCCCGTTCAACGGGAGCGCCACCGACGGGAAGGGGCGGGTGCCCTAGGCGGTGTCTTCAAATGATCTTGAGTGGTGGATCATGGTCGGGTGATACGTCGACATGAACTGTCGGATGCCGAATGGGAGTTC
>NZ_VWMY01000060.1 GCF_008905045.1 Streptomyces albicerus | reverse complement strand
CCGTCTACCAGGACCTCGCCACCGTCCCGCTGATGCCGGTCTGGCGCAACTTCTTCCTCGGCTCCGAAATGACCAAGGGCCCCTGGCCGGTGCGCCGCCTGGACATCGCGACGATGAAGCAGACCGCGGACACCGAACTGCGCGCCATGGGCATCGTGCTGGACGACCTCGACCAGCCCATCGGCACCCTCTCCGGCGGCCAGCGCCAGTCGGTGGCCATCGCCCGCGCCGTCTACTTCGGCGCCCGCGTCCTGATCCTGGACGAGCCCACCGCCGCGCTCGGCGTCAAACAGTCCGGCGTGGTCCTCAAATACATCGCCGCCGCCCGCGACCGCGGCCTGGGCGTCATCTTCATCACCCACAACCCGCACCACGCCTACATGGTCGGCGACCACTTCAGCGTCCTGCGCCTCGGGACGATGGAACTGTCCGCCGCCCGCAGCGAGGTCAGCCTGGAAGAACTCACCAACCACATGGCCGGCGGCGCCGAACTCGCCGCCCTCAAACACGAGCTGGCCCAGGTCCGCGGCGTCGACGTCGACAAACTCCCCGAAGAAGAAGACCTCACCGCACCCGTCGCCACCGCTTCCGAAGGGACCACCTGATGGCAGACGCGCTCGACCGTATCCGCGTCGGCTCGGCACCGGACTCCTGGGGAGTCTGGTTCCCCGACGACCCCCAGCAGGTTCCCTGGGAACGCTTCCTGGACGAGGTCACCGAGGCCGGTTACTCCTGGATCGAGCTCGGCCCGTACGGCTATCTGCCGACCGACCCGGCCAAGCTCACCGACGAGGTGAACAAGCGCGACCTCAAGGTGTCGGCCGGCACGGTCTTCACCGCGCTGCACCGCGGCCCCGACGTCTGGGACGCCACCTGGGAGCACGTCAGCCAGGTCGCCGAGCTGACGCAGGCCATGGGCGCGAAGCACCTGGTCGTCATCCCGTCCTTCTGGCGGGACGACAAGACCGCCGCGCTGATCGAGCCGCCCGAGCTGACGGTCCGTCAATGGGCCTATCTGACCAAGGGCATGGAACGTCTCGGCCACGAGGTGAAGGAGCGCTTCGGCCTCGACATCGTCGTGCACCCGCACGCCGACACGCACATCGACACCGAGGAGCACGTCGAGCGCTTCCTCAACTCGACCGACTCCGGCCTGGTCAGCCTGTGCCTGGACACCGGGCACTACGCCTACTGCGGCGGCGACAACGTCAAACTGATCGAGACGTACGGCGAGCGCATCGGCTATCTGCATCTCAAGCAGGTCGACCCGGAGATCCTCGCCGACGTCGTGAAGAACGAGATCCCGTTCGGCCCCGCCGTGCAGCGCGGCGTGATGTGCGAGCCCCCGGCCGGCATCCCAGCGCTCGAGCCGGTGCTGACCGCAGCGCAGGGCCTCGGCATCGACCTGTTCGCGATCGTCGAGCAGGACATGTACCCCTGCCCGCCGGACAAGCCCCTGCCCATCGCGGTGCGCACCCGCCAATTCCTGCGCTCCTGCGGCGCCTGAGAAGGGACCGACCGATCATGGCTCAGCACGGAACGCTCGGCGTGGCCGTCATCGGCACCGGGAAGATGGGTGCCGATCATGTACGTCGTCTCAACGAAGTGACCAGCGGGGCCCGTGTGGCGGCGGTCGTGGACGTCGACGCGGAACGGGTCAAACGGATCGCCGACGGCATCGAGGGCTGCTCCGCCCACACCGACCCGTCCGCCGCCATGGCCGCGGACGGTGTCGACGCCGTACTGATCGCCTCGCCAGGCCCTGCCCACGAGGCGGCGCTGCTCACCGCCTTCGAGTACGACCTGCCGGTGCTGTGCGAGAAGCCGCTCACCCCGGGTTCGGTGTCGGCGCTGCGGGTGCTGGAGGCGGAGCAGAAGCTCGGGCACCGCCGGGTGCAGGTGGGCTTCATGAGGCGGTACGACACCGAGTACGCGAAGCTCAAGTCGCTGCTGGCCACCGGGCAGTTGGGCCGGCCGCTGATGCTGCACAACCGGCACCGCAATGTCGCCACCCCGCCCGGCTTCACCAGCGCGATGCTCATCAACGACTCCGTCGTGCACGAGATGGACATCACGCGCTGGCTGCTCGAGCAGGAGATCACCGCGGTCACCGTGCTGAAGCCGACGCCGTCCGGCAACGCCCCGGAGGGGCTGCAGGACCCGCAGTTCGTCCTGTTCGAGACGGACGGCGGCGCGGTCGTGGACGTCGAGATCAACGTCAACTGCGGCTTCGGCTACCAGGTGCAGGCCGAGGTGGTCTGCGAGCGCGGCACGGCCCGTATCGGTGACGGGCACGCCCTCGTCACGAACATGGCCGGCCGCTGGGGCGGCACCATCGCCCAGGACTTCGTGGAGCGTTTCGAGGACGCCTACGACCGTCAGATGCAGGCCTGGGTGGACGCCACCCGGCGTGGCGAGGTCACAGGACCAAGCGCCTGGGACGGCTACGCCACGGCCGCGGTCTGCGAGGCGGGCGTCCGCGCCCAGACCGAGGGCGGCCGGGTCGAGGTCGAACTGATCGAGCGCCCGGCCTTCTACAGCTGAACGGAACGGACCGCAGCTGAACGGAACAGAGAAACCGCCCGGAGGGTGGACCCGCGTGGCGGGTCCACCCTCCGGGCGGTTACGAACGGGCGATGAGTGACGGGCAGTTACGGCCGAGGAAGCGCGGTGCGCGGCCGGGGCTGGAATCCGGCGTCGCGGTAGCAGTCGTCGATCAGCCTCATGGTCGTCACCGCGTCCTCCGCGTCGAGCGGGAGCGCCGCCCCGTCGCGTACGCGGGCGGCGAACGCCTCCAGTTGGTACGTGTACGAGGACCGCTTGCCGAGTTCCTCGGTCCGCTCCCCCGCAGCCGTGCGTACGACCACGCGGTCGTCCAGGTGCGGCAGGACGAAGTTCATCGCGGTCGCCTCGCCCCGGGAGCCGACGATCCGGCAGGTCATACGGAGCTCGCTGTAGTCCATGTGGCAGCGGGCGGAGCCGGTGGCGCCGCCCGGGAAGGCCAGGTCGGCGTCCAGCCACTCGTCGACCTCCGGGGCGCCCTCGCGTCCGCCTCCCGTGGCGCTGACCAGGGTGGGCGCACCGCCGGCCCAGGGGGCGAGCATCCGCAGGGCGTGCAGGCTGTAGCAGCCGAGGTCCATGAGCGCGCCGCCGGCGAGCGGCAGGGACCAGCGGGGGTCCTCGGCGGGCGGAGCGGGAACGGCGACGAGGGCCTCGACATGCCGCAGTTCCCCCAACTCCCCCGAGTCCAGCAGCTCGTGCAGACGCCGGGTGACCGGGTGGAAGAGGTAGTGGAAGGCCTCCATGAAGACGGTGCCCGCCTTGGCGACGGCGTCCCGGACTTCGACGGCCTCCTCCGTGTTGCTCGCGGAGGGCTTCTCCGTGAGCACGTGCTTGCCCGCGGCGAGCGCGGCGAGGTTCCACGGTCCGTGCAGGCCGTTCGCCAGGGGGTTGTAGACGACCTCGACCTCGGGGTCGGCGATCAGGTCGGCGTAGGAGTCCAGGACCCGTTCGACGCCGTGCTCGGCGGCGAAGGACTCGGCGCGGGAGCGGTCGCGGGCGGCCACCGCGACGAGGCGGTGGCCGGTGGCGCGAGCCGGGCCGACGAGGGACAGTTCGGCGATGCGGGCGGCGCCCAGCACTCCGATGCGCAGTGGCTCGACCGGGTTCGTCATGCGCCGCGTACCTCCTCGATCGTGACGGTGCGGTGCTCGCGCAGGGACAGCGTGCAGGCCTCGGCGATCCAGCCCGCCTCCAGCGCGTCGGCGACGGTACACGGCGAGGTCCGCCGGCCGGCGACGACATCGGTGAACGCGCTCAGTTCGGCACGGTACGCCTCGGTGAAGCGGTCCATGAAGAAGTCGTGCGGGGTGCCCGCCGGGAACGTGACGCCGGGCTCGACGGAGCGCAGCGGCAGCTTGTCCTCCAGGCCGACCGCGATGCTGTCCCGGAAGCCGTGCAGCTCCATGCGGACATCGTAGCCGCGGGCGTTGTGGCGGGAGTTGGAGACCACGGCGAGTGTCTGGTCGTCCAGGGTGAGGATCGCGGCGGTGGTGTCGGCGTCCCCGGCCTCGGCGATGTACGGCTCCCCGCGGTTGCTGCCGGTCGCGTACACCTCCGTGACCTCGCGCCCGGTGACCCAGCGGATGATGTCGAAGTCGTGCACGGAGCAGTCGCGGAAGATGCCTCCGGAGGCGGCGATGTACGCGGCCGGGGGCGGCGCCGGGTCCAGCGTGGTGGACCGTACGGTGTGCAGCGGGCCGAGTTCGCCGCTCCGGACGGCGGCGCGGGCGGCCACGAACCCGGCGTCGAAGCGCCGGTTGTAGCCGATCTGGATCTCGACGCCGCTGTCGCGCACGGCGTTCAGGACCTCGACGCCCTCCTTCATCGTGCGGGCGACCGGCTTCTCGCAGAAGACCGGCACACCCGCCTCGACGGCGGCGAGGATCAGACTGGGGTGGGCGTCGGTCGCGGCGGCGATCACCACGCCGTCCACGCCCGCGGCCAGCACCGCCTCGGGTGAGGCGGCGGCCTCCGCGCCGAAGCGCTCGACGGCCGCCGTGACCGCGTCCCGATACGGATCGGCGACGACGAGGGACTCGACCGCGTCGAGCCGGGAGAGGGTCTCGGCGTGGAAGACGCCGATCCGGCCGAGGCCGAGGATGCCGATACGCATGGTTCAGGGGCTCCTTGATTGCGTGCTTGCGTTCTTGAGTGCTTGCGTTCTTGAGTTCTTGAGTGCTGGGTCGAGTCGGCTTCGTAAGAGATCAACTTCGTAAGAGATCGACTTGGGAGAGATCAGTCGAGTCCGCCGAGGACGTTCTGGTCCCAGTCGATGACCGAGCCGGTGACGACGCCGCTGCGGTCGGAGAGGAGGAAGACGACGAAGTCGGCGATCTCGTCGGGCTGGCCGAGCCTGCCCATCGGCAGCCGCTCGGCGGCCTGTTCGCGCCAGTCGTCGCCCGCGTCGTGGAAGGTGCGCTGGGTGGCGTCCTCGCCCTCGGTCGCGGTCCAGCCGATGTTCAGGCCGTTGATCCGGATGCGGTCCCAGCGGTGGGCGTGCGCGGCGTTGCGCGTCAGCCCGGCGAGTCCGGCCTTGGCGGCGACGTACGGGGCGAGGAAGGGCTGTCCGCCGTGCTCGGAGGAGGTGATGATGTTGACGATGGTGCCGGGCGCCTTGCGCGCGACCATGTCCGCCACCGCGGCCTGCATCGCGAAGAACGGGCCCTTGAGGTTGATCGCGATGTGCGCGTCGAACAGCTCGGGCGTGGTGTCGAGCAGCGTCCCGCGCGAGGTGAGCCCGGCGGAGTTGACCAGGCAGTCGATCCGGCCGTGGACGGCGATCACCCCGGCCACACTCTTCCGGGCCTCTTCGGCGTCGGACAGGTCGATCCGTACGTACATGGCCCTGGCCCCTGCTTCGGCCAGTTCGGCGACCAGCGCCTCGCCGGGCTCGGGACGGCGCCCCGTGACGGCGACGGTCGCGCCCTCGCGGGCGGCGGCCCGGGCCACGGCCGCGCCGACGCCCTGGCTGCCGCCGTTGACGAGGACGACCTTGTCTTCGAGGAGTCTCATGTCCGGCTCTCTGTTCCCGAGAAGTCCCACGGTAGAAGTCCCACAGGTGTCGCGCCTCTCAGCTCTCGCGGCGCTCGGCACCCGCGCGCAGCGCCTCCCGCAGCCGCTCCGGCGTCCACTCCTCGCCGAGGGCGCGGCGGACGAGGTCCGCCTGGGACGGCGGGGCGAGGCCGTCGACGGGCGGGTCGGAGTCCAGGTTGGTAGGGAAGGAATAGCCCTCGGCGGAGGCAGCCACGACCGTGTCGAGCCACTCCTGGCTCACGCCCTCGGCCTTGCGCTTGAGCAGTACCGGGTAGACGGCGTTGGCCATCGCCTCGCGGTCGACGGTCTCCATCGCCCGGCCGAAGGCGGAGGAGACCTGGAGCAGGTTGGCCATGCGCCGGATGTCCGCGGACCGGTTGTGTCCGGCGGCGTGGAAGAGGGCCGGGTTGAAGAAGACCGCGTCTCCCTCGGCCAGCGGCAGCTGGACGTGGTGGGTCTCGAAGTAGTCGTGGAACTCCGGCAGCCGCCAGGCCAGGTAGCCGAGCTCGTACTTCTGCGAGTGCGGCAGGTACATCGTCGGGCCGGACTCGACGGGCATGTCGCAGTGCGCGACCGCGCCCTGGAGCGTCAGGACCGGGGAGAGCCGGTGGACGTGCGCGGGGTACGCGGCGGCGACGTCGTTGCTCAGGAAGCCCAGGTGGTAGTCCCGGTGCACGGTCTGCGCGGCGCCGCCCGGGTTCACGACGTTGACCTGTGACGTGACCTGGTAGCCGGGGCCGAGCCAGGCGTCGGAGACCAGGGCGATCATGTCGTTGGCGTAGTAGTCGGCGAACGCCTCCGGGTCGAGCAGGGCCGCCTTCTCCAGCGCGTTCCAGACCCGGTCGTTCGCGCCCGGCTTGGCGAAGTGGTCGCCCGCGGTCGCGCCCGACGCACGCTGCTCGGCGATCAGGGCGTCGAACGCCTCGGTGGTCCGGTCGATGACCCCGCGGTCGGGGAAGGCGCCCTGGAACACCACGATGCCGGGTCCGTCGGCGAGCGCGCGGACCAGCTCGGACTGCACGTCCCGGCGGCCCTCGGGCGTCCCGGCGGCGGCACGCAGGCGGTCGCTGTCGTACAGCGGGACGTTCCGCTCTACGGCGGCGGCGTAGGGGTAGTCGGCCGGGTCGGTGACCTGCTCGACCAGTTCACGGAAACGGCCGAGGTCGCAGTCGTCCACGGACAGCCACGTACGGGGTCCTGAAAGGGTGCGGGACATCGTCGTCCTTTCGGAGATCACGTCGGACATCGCGGCGACGCGGTGATGTCATTCTTATGACGTCACATCCCTCAAGCAATCGTCAGTGAGCCATCAAAAACCCCTCAAGGAGCCGGCGATGGGCCACCCGTACGCGATCAGGGAGATCGCCCGCCAGGCGGGGCTGAGCGAGGCCACCGTGGACCGGGTCCTGAACGGCCGGGGCGGGGTCCGGGAGAGCACGGCCCGGTCGGTGCGCCAGGCCATCACCGATCTGGACCGGCAGCGGACGCAGGTCCGGCTCACCGGCCGCACCTTCATGACCGACATCGTCATGCAGACACCGGAGCGGTTCTCCACGGCGGTGCGCACGGCGCTGGAGGCCGAGCTGCCGTCACTGCGTCCGGCCGTCATGCGCTGCCGGTTCCACTTCCGGGAGACCGGCACGCCGGACGATCTGATCGCGACGCTGGACCGGATCGCCAGGCGCGGTTCCCAGGGCGTGATCCTCAAGGCCCCGGACGTGCCGGAGGTCTCGGCGGCCGTGGGACGGCTGGTGGCCGCGGGCATCCCGGTGGTGACCCTGGTGACCGACCTGCCCGCCAGCGGCCGGCTCGCATACGTCGGCATCGACAACCGGGCAGCCGGCGCCACCGCCGCGTACCTCGTCGGCCAGTGGCTGGGGGACGGTCCGGGGCACGTCCTCACCACCATCAGCCGCGGCTTCTTCCGCGGCGAGGAGGAGCGCGAGATGGGCTTCCGGGCCACGATGCGTACGCTGCGTCCGGCGCGGCGCCTGGTGGAGGTCACCGACAGCGACGGCCTTGACGCCACCCAGTACGACCTCGTCCTGGCCGCGCTCCGCCAGGATCCCGAGATCAGGGCCGTCTACTCGATCGGCGGGGGCAACATCGCCACCCTCGACGCCTTCGACGCCGTGGGCCGACCGTGCGCCGTCTTCGTCGCCCACGACCTGGACCACGACAACGCCCGCCTGCTGCGCGCCGGGCGCCTGTCCGCCGTACTCCACCACGACCTGCGCCAGGACATGCGCACCGCCTGCCAGGCCATCATGCGGGCCCACGACGCCCTGCCCGCGGACCCGGCCCCGTCACTCCCGTCCGCGATCCAGGTCGTCACGCCGTACAACATGCCGCCGGAGACGCCTCTGTCGGACAGCCGCTCCAACGGCCAGGGCGGCTGATGGCTCGATCAGCCCCTCAACCGTTGGGCCGCAACGTCCAGATGACCTTCATCTCCCCGGTCACGGCCCCGTCCTCACGCTGAATGGCGACGGCCACGGGGAACTCCGGCCGCTCCCCCGCGTCGAGTTCGGCGACGACGTCGGCGATGGGACGCCCCAGCGTCGCGGTGGCCGTCACCGGCCCCCTGGCCAGCTTCTTGAACGCGATCTCGGCTGTCACGGGCAGCGGCACGGCCCGCGCGAGCTGATCCCCGAACGCGGCCAGCACCACCGCCCCGCTCGCCGACTCCCCCAACGTGAACATCGCCCCGGCATGCGGCCCGCCCACGTGATTGTGGTACTCGCTCTGATCAGGCAGCGCCAGCACGGCCTTCTCCGGAGTGGTCTCGAGATACTCCAGCTTCAGGGTCCGCACCATCGGCACCGTGGCGGCGAGCATCTCGCCGATCGACATCTGATCATCTGCGCTCATGCCGGCATGTTACCCACGAGTAGCCAGTCGTGACCAGAAGCGGAGCGTGATCGCCGTATCGTTGCGGCGCATGTGGCCAGGAGAACAGCCGCCAGGGGGCGCGCCGAATCCGCGGGACCAGAACCCGCAGCATGACAACCCTTACCAGCAGCCGGGATACCAGCAGCCGAACCCGTACCAGCGGCCGCCAGGGCAGTGGACCGCTCCGACGGTCCCGGCGGGTGCGCCGTCGCCACCGCCCGAGGACGGCGGCAATCACACGAAGATCGTCGCGATCGTCACCGCCGCGACCGTCGTGGTCGCCGCCGCAGTGACCGGATTCGTGCTGCTCGGCGGCGACAAGGACGACACGGCGGGTCCCGAGCCCACCGAATCGCCCTCCCGGCAGCCGAGTTCGGCCGAGCCGAGCGACCCGCGCGGCACCGACGGCGACAAGCCGACCATCGCGGGCTGGAAGGTTGTGGTGAACGCGCAGAAGGGCATCGCCTTCGACGTGCCGGCCGAGTGGGCCCTCACCTCGCCCAGCTGGGTCTCGTACGTCTCGGAGGACGACGATCCGGAGGAGACCCCTCTGGTCGCGATGATGGCTCCCGCGGCACTCAAGGAGAAGTGGTGCGGGGCCGACGAGGACAAGGACGGCAGCGTGGACCACACGCCGCTGGCGCAGGCGGGGAGCAAGGGCAACAAGAGCGCCAAGAGCACCGAGGAGATCGCCCGTTCGGACTCGGCGAACTGGGTCTACGGCGCCTTCACCCAGCCCGACAGGACAAACGTCACAACCGGACCGGTGCCGTCGTACACGACCGCGTCCGGCATCACCGGAAGCCTCGCCACCTCCGAGTCCTCCGGGGTCCAGAAGAAGGACAAGTGCGACTCGGACGGCAAGGCGACGACGTTCGCCTTCGAGAACTCCCAAGGAGACTTCGTCTCCTGGTCGTTCATGGGAGCCAAGGGCGTCGCCGAGGAGGTCCCGGACGCGACGGTCCGGAAGATCCTCAGCACGGTACGTCTCCATAAGGACCCATCTGACTCCTGATCCGGTACGCCCCTGACGAAGGGCAGTGACCCAACCGTGTCCCGGGCGGCACTAGGGTTACTGCCCATGTGGCCAGGAAACCAGCCGCCCGGGGGCGAGCAGAACCCGCAGGACCCGAACCAGAATCCGTACCAGCAGCCGGGGTACCAGCAGCCGAATCCGTATCAGCAGCCCGGATTCCAGCAGACCGGACCTCAGCAGCCGAACCCGTACACGCAGCCGGGGCAGCCCGGTTGGAGTGCGCCCGGTGTGCCGCAACCGCCGCAGCCGCCGCAGGGCGGGGGTGACGGGAACAGGACGAAGCTCATCGCGATCGTGGCGGCCACGGCCGTGGTCGTCGCGGCCGGTGTCACGGGCTTCCTGGTCCTGGGCGGCGACAAGGACGACGAGGCAGGCGGCGACAAGGACGGCAAGGTGAAGCAGTCGCCGTCGGCGAGCGCGGCCAAGGACCCGAGCGCGTCCGCGTCCACCGGCGAGGACAATCCGCGTGGCACCGACGGCGAGAAGCCGACCATCGCGGGCTGGAAGGTCGTCGTCAACCCGCGCTTCGGCACGATGTTCGACGTACCGGCCGACTGGGAGCTCGAGAGCGCCGACACGAGCGTCGGCTTCGAGTGGGAGGAGAAGGGCAAGACCGACCGCAGCACGGTCACCGCCCCCGCCAGCCTGAAGTCCAAGTGGTGCTCCACCGACAGCGACAAGGACGGCCGCGAGGAGGACACTGCGCTGGCCACCGCGGGAACGCGCGGCGAGAACGGCGCCAAGAACACGGCCGAGGCGGCCGAGACCCGCGTGCCGTGGTGGATCTTCGGCGGCTATACGCAGCCGGACAAGAAGAGCGTGAAGTTCGACAAGGCGAAGGACTACACCACGACGTCGGGCCTCAAGGGCAGCATCGCCACGGCGTACTCGAGCAACACGCCGCAGAAGGGGAAGTGCGACAGCGAGGGCAAGGCCATCGCCTTCGCGTTCAAGAACGGCGCGGGCGACTTCGTCACCTGGAACCTGTACGGGGCCAAGGGCGTCGACGACGAGATCCCCGAGGCGACCGTCCAGAAGATCTTGAGCACCGTGCGCCTCACCGAGAGCGCGCCGACGGATTCCTAGCTCCCGGGCGGAAACCGCGGACGGGCGGAGCGGAAAGGACGCGAGCCAGGCCGAATTGTCGAGCCAGGTCGAATAGTCGTTTGGCAAGTCGGTCCGCGGCGGAGATAGTCGCCGGGTGACCCCCGCCACCGACTCCCCCGCCCGCCGCCCGCGCCGCCCCACCTGGGCGGGCCGCAACTACACCCTGCTGACCGCCGCCGCGGTCGTGACGAACCTGGGCAGCCAAGGTGCGTTGATCGCGGCGGCGTTCGCCGTCCTGGACGAAGGCGGCGACGGCGGCGACGTGGGCCTGGTGGCGGCGGCCCGCACCCTCCCGCTGGTGCTCTTCCTGCTGATCGGCGGCGCGGTCGCGGACCGGCTGCCCCGGCACCGCGTGATGGTCGCGGCCAACACCCTCAACTGCCTTTCCCAGGCGGCCTTCGCGGCACTCGTCATCGCCGGCGAACCCCAGCTCTGGCAGATGATGCTCCTCACCGCGCTCGGCGGCACCGGCCAGGCGTTCTTCAACCCCGCAGCCGAGGGCATGCTGCTCTCCTCGGTCAGCGGCAAACAGGCCGGCCGTGCCTTCGCCATGTTCCGGCTCGCCATGCACGGCGCGGGCCTCGGCGGCGCCGCACTCGGCGGCGCCATGGTCGCCGTGGTCGGCCCCGGCTGGGTGCTCGCCGTGGACGCGGTGGCGTTCGCGGTCGCGGGCGCCCTGCGCGCCTTCCTCGACGTGAGCCACATACCGGCCCGCGAACCCGGCGGCGGGATGCTCACCGACCTCCGCGACGGCTGGCGAGAGGTCGTCGGCCGGCCCTGGCTCTGGTCGATCGTCGCGCAGTTCTCGGTCGTGGTGGCCGTGGTCGGCGCCGCCGAGGCGGTGTACGGGCCCCTGGTCGCCCGGGACAGTCTCGGCGGACCGGGCCCGTGGGGACTGGCCCTCGCCGCGTTCGGCGCGGGCACCGTCGGCGGCGCCCTGCTGATGATGCGCTGGAAGCCGCGCCGGCTGCTCCTCGCCGGCACCCTCTGCGTCTTCCCGCTCGCCCTCCCGTCGGCCGCGCTCGCCGTACCGGTCCCGGTCGGCCCCCTGTGCGCGGTGATGTTCGTGACCGGCGCCGCGATCGAGGTGTTCGGAGTCTCATGGATGACCGCGCTGCACCAGGAGATCCCGGAGGACAAGCTCTCCCGTGTCTCGGCGTACGACTGGTTCGGGTCGATCGCCATGGTGCCGCTCGCCACGGCGCTCGCGGGCCCGGCGGAGTCCGCGTTCGGGCGTGCGGCGTCCCTGTGGGGCTGCGCCGTCCTGGTCGTCGTGGTGACGGCGGCGGTGCTGTGCGTACCGGACGTGCGGAACCTGACGCGGCATACGAGGGAAGTGGCGCAGGGAGCGCCGGTGAAGAGCGAGCCGGCACACTCCGACAGCTGAGCCCACCGCACTCCGTACGGGCTCTGCCGTCAGCCGATGCTGAACGCGCCGTCCGGCGGCTCTGGCGACGGCACGGCGTCCTCGTCCCGTACGGGCTCGGCGCCTCCCATGAAGACCCGCAGCGTGTCCCCGTACTCGACGCGGGCCGGAAAGGCGTCGGAGGCCGTACGCCGGCTGAGGGTCGCCGTGTCGAGCGGGCGGTGGGAGGCGACGAGGACGGCGTTGCCGAAGCGGCGGCCGCGCAGCACGCCCGGCTCGGCGATCAGTGCCAGCTCCTCGAACACCGTGGAGAACGTGGCGAGTTGGGAGCGCAGGAAGGCGAAGGGCGTGGCGTCGGCGAGGTTGGCCAGGTACACGCCGTCGGCGCGCAGGACTCGCTCGGCCTCACCCGCGTACGCCACCGAGGTCAGGTGCGCGGGGACACGGGAGCCGCCGAACACGTCGGCGATCAGGACGTCGGCGGAGTCGGCAGGGGCGGATTCGAGCCACGTGCGGGCGTCCGCGCCGTGCAGCGTGATGCCCGCGTCCTCGGGCACGGGCAGCTGCTCGAGGACGAGGTCCAGCAGACCGCTGTCGGCCTCGACCACGTCCTGCCGGGAGCCGGGCCGGGTCGCGGCGAGATACCGGGGCAGGGTGAGCGCGCCGCCGCCGAGGTGCAGTACGTCCAGCGCGCGCCCCGGCTCCGCGACCGTGTCCAGCACATGCCCGAGCCGTCGCGCGTACTCGAACTCCAGGTGCGTCGGCGCGTCCAGATCGACGTACGACTGCGGTGCCCCGTCGACCGTCAGCAGCCAGGCCCGCTTCCGGTCGACGTCCGGCATCAGCTTGGCGGTCCCGTGATCCACGGCTCGCGTCACGGGTATCGGCTCGTCCACGGGTCCATTGTGCCCGTACGGGCGTGACCGGGCCCGGCGCTCGCCGGTCCCCGCCGGCCTCGCCTCACACGCCGATGGCTCCGTCGATGCGCTCGCGGAGCAGGTCGGCGTGGCCGTTGTGGCGGGCGTACTCCTCGATCATGTGGATGAGGACCCAGCGCAGCGACACCGGTCCGCGCCAGGAGTCCTCGCCCGTGACGTCGAGACCGGGCGCCTCCGCGACGAAGCCCTCGGAGAACGCCACCTCGCCGCGCCAGGCGTCCCAGGCCTCGGCGATGACGGCGGGGTCGGCGACCGCACCGTCGAAGTCGCCGTCGGGGTTCGCCTCGGAGGAGAAGAGCGCGGGCGCGTCCTGCCGGGCCAGCACCCGCCGGAACCAGCGGCGCTCCATGTCGGCGAGATGCCGCAGCAGCCCGAGCAGCGAGAGCGTGGAGGGCTCCACGGACCGTCGCGCCAACTCGGCGTCCAGTCCCGCGCACTTCATCTCCAGCGTCGCCCGCTGGGCGCCCAGGATGTCGACGAGCATGCTGCGCTCGTCGGCGGTGGCGGACGTAGTGAAGCGGCGGTCCTCCTCTGCGGCGGCCTCTTGGGCGACGAACAGCTCGGCTCTTCTGCGCGGGCGGGGGTCGGGGTGGGAATGCGGGTGCGGGCTCGTCATGGCCTCATCCTCAACCGCGGTCGTGCCCGAACGCACGCGCGTTTCGACGACACGCGGGTGCCCGCCTCCCGTACGAGACGAGAGGCGGGCACCCGCCCGGCTCGGCCAACTCCGGTCGGCCGCGGCCGAGTTCAGCCGACCCAGGTCACCGTTCCCGCGCCGACCGTGCGCCCGCCCTCGCGGATCGCGAAGCCGAGCCCGGCCTCCAGCGGCACCTCGCGGCCCAGCTCGACCGTCATGGTGACGGTGTCACCGGGCCGCGCGACCGCCCGCTCGCCGAGGTCGACGTCGCCGACGACGTCCGCGGTGCGGATGTAGAACTGCGGCCGGTAGCCGGTGGACACCGGTGTCGTACGCCCTCCCTCGCGCGTCGACAGGATGTACACCTGCGCGGAGAAGCGACGCTTGGGCACGACGCTGTCGGGCGCCGCGACGACGTACCCGCGGCGCACCCTGTCGCGCGGGACACCGCGCAGCAGCAACGCCACGTTGTCGCCCGCCTGCGCCTCCTCCATGGGCTTGCCGAACGTCTCCAGACCGGTGACCACCGTGTCGACGGCGGCGCCGATCACTTCGACACGGTCGCCCACGTGGATCCGGCCCCGCTCCACCGCGCCCGTCACGACCGTCCCGCGCCCGGTGATCGTGAGCGCGTTCTCGACGGGCATCAGGAACGGCGCGTCGAGATACCGCTCGGGGATCGGCACATACGTGTCCACGGCGTCCAGCAGCGCGTCGATCGCCGTCGTCCAACGCGGGTCGCCCTCAAGGGCCTTGAGCCCGGAGACCCGTACGACCGGTACGGAGTCGCCGCCGTAGCCGTGCGCGGAGAGCAGTTCGCGGACCTCCAGCTCGACGAGGTCGGTGAGTTCCTCGTCGCCCGCGTCGGCCTTGTTCAGGGCGACGACGATGTGGTCGACGCCCACCTGCCGGGCGAGCAGCACGTGTTCGGCGGTCTGCGGCATGATCCCGTCGAGCGCCGAGACGACGAGGATCGCCCCGTCGAGCTGGGCCGCGCCCGTGACCATGTTCTTGACGTAGTCGGCGTGGCCCGGCATGTCCACGTGCGCGTAGTGCCGGGTGTCGGTCTCGTACTCGACGTGCGCGATGTTGATGGTGATGCCGCGCGCGGCCTCCTCCGGGGCCCGGTCGATCCGGTCGAAGGGAACGAATGTGCCGGAGCCGCGCTCGGCGAGGACCTTGGTGATGGCGGCGGTCAGGGTGGTCTTGCCGTGGTCGACATGACCCATGGTGCCGATGTTCAGATGCGGTTTGGTGCGCACGTAAGCCGTCTTGGGCATGGCAATACCTCGAAGCCTCTTCGGTGTCAGCGGAGCTGAGTGCTGGCCCCGGCGTCAGAGCGGCCGGGACGGGGACCCCAAGGACTTGCCGACCCTCCCCCTGCGGGGTCCGCCGGACGATCCGGGAAGGGTCAGCTTCGGGCGCCTTCTGTGGCGGCCACGGTGATCAGGACGGCAGCCTTCGGGGCATCCGCGACTGCGGATGCTGCGAGAACGAAGGCGTACCGGAACATGGGGAGATCTTCGCTGACGTGTCTGGCCACGTCGAATGGTTTTTCGCTGCGGAGAGGCCCAGGCAGTGGGGTGTTTCGGATGGTGCGTCAGGGGCCGATGTTCTTGAGCGCCTCACGCACGGACAGCGGCGCGAGGTGGGCCCTCTCGCGGGCGACGAAGTCCCGCACCGCGTCCGGATCCGTCTTGGCGTACTCGCGCAGACACCAGCCGATCGCCTTGCGGATGAAGAAGTCGGGGTGCCCGGACTGGCGGACGCAGTACGCGAAGAGGCGTCCGGTGTCGGTGGCGTCCTTGTAGCGGAGCTGGTGGAGCAGGGCCGTACGGGCGACCCACAGGTCGTCGTCCTCGATCCACATGTCCATGTCGGCCCGCAGCTTCGGGTCGGCGGCCACCAGGCCTCCCACCACGTGGGCGGCGAGCAGGTCGACGGTGTCCCACCAGGGGACCGTGGAGACGAGATGACGTGCCACCGGCAGGAAGCCGGACGAGAGACGCGTCACATGGCGGCGCAGATAGTCGACTGCGAAGTAGTGGTACTCGCGTTCCGGCAACCGCCAGCAGCGCAGCGCCACCGCCGTGCAGTCCGCCTCGTCGGGGCGGGGCGTGCCTGCCAGGACGGTGCGGGAGAGTGCGCGGCGATCAGGCGTGGTCAGACCGAGGAAGGGCGCGATGTCCTTCATGTACGCGCGCAGCGACACCGCCCGTTCCGGATCGGCCGCCGCGGCGTACGTGGCGGTGAGCCGCTCCAGCACGGTGTCCGCGAGGACGCTGCGCGGCAGCTCCGAACAGCCATCTGACGTTCCGGTAGCTGTGACGCCCATGAGACGAACCATACGGCGATCACACACATAGGTCAGTTAGTGTCGCCGAATGCTCGATGCCACCACCCGCTCTGGGGGCACCGCCACGGCCGCTCCCCCGGTCCCCGCAACGGAACTCGTCCCCGCCGAGTTCATTCCCGCGCCGACAGGTCTGGCCGCCCGTTGCACGAGAGCACTGCTCTCCCCATGGTCCCGGCTCTCCCTGCTGGTGTCGTTGCTGGTGTCGGCCGCCGCGACGGTGCTGCTGTTCGAGCCGCAGAAACTGCTGGCCGACGGCTGGCCGCCGCAGCTGAACGGCACCGCGGCCGCCGTGGTCTTCGCGGTGGCGTACGGGCTGTGCACGGTCGCCTTCGTACCGCGGCCGCTCCTGAATCTCGCGGCGGGCGCCCTCTTCGGCTCGCAGCTCGGGCTCGGGGCCTCGCTCGCCGGTACGGTGCTCGGGGCCGGGATCGCCTTCGGCCTCGGCCGGATCCTCGGGCAGGACGCGCTGCGGCCCCTGCTGCGCGGCCGCTGGCTGAAGGCGGCGGACGGCCAGCTCAGCCGCCACGGCTTCCGCTCGATGATGGCCGCGCGGCTCTTCCCCGGGGTGCCCTTCTGGGCCGCGAACTACTGCGCCTCCGTCTCCCGCATGGGCGCGTTCCCCTTCCTCCTCGCCACGGCCCTCGGCTCGATCCCCAACACCGCCGCGTACGTCGTCGCCGGCGCCCGCGCCTCGGCCCCGACGTCCCCCGCCTTCCTGATCGCCATGGCCTTCATCGCCCTCCCCGCCCTGGCAGGAGCGATCATCGCCTGGCGCAAGCGCCACCACTTCCGGGCCCGCTGACGGGCCGCAGAGCAAGTGGCCCGCTGACGGGCGGCAGGGCAACTGGCCCGCTGACAAGCTGCGGGGTCAACCGGGGTGGCGCCCGCCGCCTCCCCCGGTCCACACCACATCCCAACCTCGGCCTACAGCCCTTCCAGCACCATCGCGTTGGCCAGGCCGCCCGCCTCGCACATCGTCTGCAGCGCGTACCGGGCCCCGCGCATCCGCATCGCGTGGACCAGCGTGGTCGTCAGCCGCGTGCCGCTCGCGCCGAGCGGGTGCCCGATGGCGATCGCACCGCCGTGGACGTTGACCTTGGAGAGGTCGGCGCCGGTCTCCTGCCGCCAGGCGAGGACGACGCTGGAGAAGGCCTCGTTGACCTCGAAGAGGTCGATGTCGTCGAGGTTCAGTGAGGCCTTGCGGAGCACCTTCTCGGTGGCGGGAATGACGCCGGTGAGCATGAGCAGCGGGTCGGATCCGGTGACGGCGAAGCTGTGCAGCCGGGCCAGCGGCCGCAGGCCGAGGCGGGCCGCGGTCTCGCTCGACGTGATGAGCACGGCGGACGCGCCGTCGTTGATGGGGCTGGCGTTGCCCGCGGTCACGTTCCAGTCGATCTGCGGGAAGCGCTCGGCGAAGTCCGGGTCGTAGTAGGAGGGCTTGAGCCCGGCGAGGACCTCCGTGCTGCTGCCGGGCCGGACGCACTCGTCGCGCGTCACGCCGTCCAGCGGCGCCACCTCGTCGGCGAACAGCCCGTTCTCCCATGCCGCGGCGGCCTTCCGGTGCGACTCCACCGCGAAGGCGTCCATCTCCTCGCGCGAGATCGACCACTTGGCCGCGATGAGCTCGGCGCTGATGCCCTGCGGAATCAGCCCCTCGGGATACCGCTCGGCGACTCCCGGCCCGAAGGGGTCCTTGCCCGCCGGCACGTTCGACCACATCGGTACGCGGCTCATGGACTCCACCCCACAGGCCACGACCAGGTCGTACGCCCCCGAGATGACGCCCTGCGCCGCGAAGTGCACGGCCTGCTGGGAGGAGCCGCACTGGCGGTCCACCGTCGTCGCGGGCACCGACTCGGGGAAGCCCGCCGAGAGGACGGCGTAGCGGGTGGTGTTCATGGCCTGCTCGCCGACCTGGTCGACGGTGCCGCCGATCACGTCGTCGATCAGCGCGGGATCGACGCCGGAGCGCTCGACGAGGGTACGGAGCGTGTGGGCGAGGAGTTCCACGGGATGGACGTGGGCGAGCGCACCGTTCGGCTTGCCCTTGCCAATCGGGGTGCGTACGGCTTCGACGATGACTGCGTCACGCATGGTCTGGCCCCTCGGAGTCATGGGTTTGTTTTCCAAACTCGCTAAGTGACTCCACAGTAGCCCAGTGGGTTGGAAGAACCAACCCACCCCCTAGACTGGGTCGCATGAAGGACGCCCGCCCCTGCTCGATCGCCGACACGCTCGCTCTCGTCGGCGAGAAGTACTCCCTGCTGGTCCTGCGCGAGGTAACTATGGGCGCCACGCGCTTCGACCAGCTGGTCCGCAACATCGGCGCCCCGCGCGACGTGCTCACGACCCGCCTGAAGCGGCTGGTCGACGCGGGCGTACTGGAGAAGGTCGCCTACAGCGAGAAGCCGCGGCGCTTCGAGTACCGGCCCAGCCGGGCCGGTCTGGAGCTGGAGCCGGTGCTCCTCACGCTCATGGCGTGGGGCGACCGCCATCTCAACGACGGCGATCGCCCCATGGTGCTCGAACACGTCGGCGGCCCCGGACACACGGGCGGCCACGAACTGGTCCCCGTCGTCACCTGCGCGGAGTGCGGCGAGAAGGTCCGGCACGACGACCTGACGGCCCACCCGCAGGTCCCGGGGTGGACGGTGACGGGACCCGCGGTGGCATGAGCCAGAAGCGGCTTACGTCCCCCGGTACACGTCGAGCCGCCCGCACATCCCGAACTTCCCGTACGCCGACGGCTGTTCGGCCCGCACGGCGGCGTCGGCCAGGTGGGACACGTCACCCCGCTCCAGCCGGTCGAGCTGCTCCCCGGTCGCCGCGGCCGCCGCCTCGGCACCCCGCCGCCACCGCTCACGCCACTCGGCGAGCCGGGGGCGTACGAGCTCGGCGGCGGCCCGGTGGAACGCGGCGAGCGGCTCGGGCCCGTCCGCCTCGCGCAGCGCCTGGTAGCCCTCCAGCGCGAGGTCACGCCGGACGCGGGCGATCCGTTCCTTCTCCTCCTCGGGCGCGTCCGCCGGAATGACGGTCGCGGCGGCGTACGTCTCCGGATCGGTCAGGTACTTCGGCGGCAGCGTGAGCACCGCGTCCCCCGCCTCCGGAAGCCCGCTGTTCTGCATGAGCACGGTGATGCGCAGATCGTCCTCGTTGACGAGCCGGTGGATCGTGCCGGGCGTGAACCAGGCCACCGTGCCGGGCGCGAGCGGCGTGACCTCGTACCCGGAGGTCGTCAGGGTCTGCACCGCGCCCCGGCCGTCGGTGACGACGTACGCCTCCGAACAGGTCAGGTGCAGATGGGGAGTTCCGCCGCACGCCCCGTCCGCGGCGGGCCAGTCGTAGACCGAGAGATGCGAGACGGCGACGCCTCCGGGGAGTCCGGCGAAGCCCTCGGCCGCGCTCACCACGGGTGCTCCGCCAGGTACTTGGCGATCTCCTCGCGCTCCCAGGCACCGTCTGCGACGACGACGCGGTAGCGCCGGGTGAGGGTCTCGCCGGGCGCGAGCTCCAGCTCGTCGAAGAAGGCGAAGGAGGGGGCGACGGCCGCGAAGGGCTCGTTGCGGACGAACCAGTGGGCCGGGTGCGCGCCGCTCTCGCCCGTGTGGTCGTTCTCCGGGGCGTGCGCGAAGACGAGCGTCGCGAACCCGTCGGTGACGTCGTGCTCCCCGGAGTACGCGAGCCAGGGCGCCTGCTGCCCCATCACGTCCGGCCCTTCGCCATCGGGGCCGATGATGCGCCCGTCCCGGAAGGCGCGCGGGCCGCGCCAGAACAGGCCCGTGTACCCCGCCATCTCCCGCCCGGCCGTCGTGGGACTGCCGAAGCGCAGGGGTTCGTCGCGGCGGTTCGTGACGGCGGTCGTCCAGGTCAGCGCCCAGGATCCGGACGCCGCGTCCACGTCGTGCACCTCGACGCGGCGCTCCTCCTCGGCCCACAGCGAGCCGTCGTACGGATGCCAGGTGAGCCGCTCGGCGATGACCGCGCCGTCACCGCCGACGGTGTCGACCTGGTCGAAGGTGACGTGCGCCATCGACCCGACGCGCTCTGGGAGTTCGAGATATCCCTTTCCGTGAACGTATGTGTTGCCGCCCCACAGGTTCGACCCCGACAGATGCGAGGCGGTCATCTGCAGGCCCTTGTGCCAGCGGTGGTCGTTGGGCCGGTAGTCCGTGACAACGTTGCCCGCCAGCGTCCTGAGCGGATGCAGATACGGCTTCGGGGCCTCCCAGGCGGCCTCGGGACCGTAGACGTAGCTCAACAGGTCGACGCCCGTGGTCGGTTCGGTGATCGTGATGCGGTCGCCGTGGGCGTGGACGATGCGCAGGCCGTCCGGTGCGGTCATGCCGATGCCTCCTCGTACGTCGCGGGTGCCCAGCCGGGCGCGCCACCATGCAGGGCGATGTAGTAGGGGTCTCCGGGGCCGATCTCGCCGGCGCGGACGGTCGTGTCCGTGAACGCCGACTTGTAGAGCGCGGTGATCAGCTCCAGACTCGTGCGCCCGTCGGCGCCGCTGCTGCGCGGCCGCTCGCCCGCGCGCATGCTGGCGACCAGGTCACGCAGCTGGGCCAGGTGCGAACTCGGCACGTCCACGCCGAAGGCCTGCCAGGCCGCCACGTCCTCGGCCGCCGCGTCCGGCACGGGGGTGATACGCCAGTTGTCGTTGCTGTGCCCGTAGAGATGGGTGAGCTCGACCGTCGCACGCTCGCAGTCGATGCGGATCCGGCTGACCTCGTCCGGGCTGAGCACGCTGTTGACGATGGTCGCGAGCGCTCCGCTCTCGAAGCGTACGAGGGCCGTCGAGACGTCCTCCGTCTGCACTTCGTGCACCAGCCGTCCGGCCATGGCCCGCACCTCGCTCCACGGTCCGAGCAGGTCGAGCAGAAGGTCCATCTGGTGGATGCCGTGTCCCATGGCGGGCCCGCCGCCCTCGGTCTCCCACTTACCGCGCCAGGGCACGGCGTAGTAGGCGGCGTTGCGGTACCAGGTGGTCTGGCAGTGCGCCACGAGAGGCCGGCCCATGGCCCCGTCGGCGATCAGGCGCCGTACGTGCCGGGCGCCCGAGCCGAAGCGGTGCTGGAAGACGATGGAGGCATACGGACCGCCGTCGGTGCCCTCCTCCGCCTCGACCGCGTCGAAGTCGGCGAGCGTCGGCACCGGCGGCTTCTCGCACCACACCCAGGCGCCGGCGCGCAGCGCGGCGACCGTCTGCTCGCGGTGCAGGGTCGGGGGGGTGCAGATGGAGACGAGGTCCGGGCGCTGTTCGGCCAGCATCCGGTCGAGATCGGTGTATCCGTGCGGGACACCGCCGTCCGCGCAGAAGCGCTTCACCGCGTCGGCGTCGATGTCGACCGCGGCGACGATCTCCACCTCGCCCTCCGCGGCGAGTGCGGCGAGCGCGGGCAGATGGCTGCCGGAGGCGATGGCTCCGGTACCGATGACGGCGGCCTTGATGCGGCGGCCGGCGAGCGGTGCCGCGAGCCGCCTCTCATGTTCGGTGCTCTCGTGCTGCCGGCTCTCGTGCTCGATGTTCTCGTGCTCGGTCGTCTTACTGGTGGTGGCGTCGCGGGGGGTACGCATGGACGTGATCAGCACTCCATCGGACGTGACAGCGGATCTGGCAGACGCCTGCCCATCGCGGTGACCACAAGTGGCCTTCCCGACAGCAAGCGCTTTCACTCCTCGCGGAAACGTAAGCGGCGGCATCGCGGCGGGTCAACACCCTGGTCACCGTCGCGGGGTCTCCGCTGTGGAGGCCCAGGCGTCGCACGCTTCCCACGGGGCGCTACGCTGCCCCGGGCGCGCCTGATCACCGCAAACGACAACACGGCACGTCCGTCCGGCCATTCGCTCCCCTCCCGCCATCAGCACTTGGATCACGTAACTTCATGTCTTGGTTTGAATCCCTCATCCTCGGACTCGTCCAGGGGCTGACCGAGTTCCTGCCCATCTCCTCCAGCGCGCACCTGCGGTTGACCGCGGCGTTCGCGGGCTGGGAGGACCCGGGAGCCGCCTTCACGGCGATCACCCAGATCGGCACGGAGACGGCGGTGCTGATCTACTTCCGCAAGGACATCGTGCGGATCATCTCGGCGTGGTTCCGCTCGCTCACGAACAAGGCGATGCGGAGCGACCACGACGCGCAGATGGGCTGGCTCGTGATCATCGGCTCGATTCCGATCGGTGTGCTGGGAGTCACGCTCAAGGACCAGATCGAGGGCCCGTTCCGCGATCTGCGCATCACCGCGACCACGCTGATCGTGATGGGCATCATCCTGGGTGTCGCGGACCGGCTCGCGGCGCGCGACGAGACGGGCGGGAAGCACCGGGCGATCAAGGAGCGCAAGACGCTCCAGGAGCTGAGCGTCAGGGACGGTCTGATCTACGGCGTCTGCCAGGCGATGGCACTCATCCCGGGCGTCTCCCGCTCCGGCGCCACCATCAGCGGCGGCCTCCTCATGGGCTACACCCGCGAGGCCGCGGCCCGCTACTCGTTCCTGCTCGCCATCCCGGCGGTGCTCGCCTCGGGGCTCTTCGAGCTGAAGGACGCGAGCGAGGGCGGTCACGTCACGTGGGGCCCCACGATCTTCGCGACCATCATCGCCTTTGTGGTGGGTTACGTAGTAATCGCATGGTTCATGAAGTTCATTACGACCAAGAGCTTCATGCCCTTCGTCTACTACCGCATCCTGCTCGGCATCCTCATCATCGTCCTGGTCAGCATGGGCGCGCTGAGCCCGCACGCGGCGGAGTCGGCGGGCTGACGGTAGCCCGCCTCCCCAGTTGAAAAGCCCTGTACATGACGAAGCCGCCCGCCTGATTCCCCCGTGGCGGGCGGCCCGTGCTCGGTGTCCAGAGTTCGGACTCGGCGGCGGCGACGTAAGTGTCCTGGGCCGCTGGACGACACCGGCCTGAGCCGGCGACGGGATTCGAACCCGCGTCTCTCTCTTGAGAGGAGAAGTAGCCGCTGCCTTCGCACCTGGACGTGAACCACCGTAGCGGGGCGGGGTCTTGGGGGCACCTGAATAAAACGCAGCGGTCCTACGACGGCTCGCCGGCGGACGATCTGCCGGCCCGCCGGGTCACCCCTCCGGGAACGCCTTCGCCCACGGCTCCCGCTCGATCCGCAGCCCGTTGGCCACGTACGCGATGGTGCGATACCAGCCCGCCAGGACCAGGAACTCCAGCGCCTCGGGTTCGTCGAGGTGGGCGCGGAGGGCGGCCCAGGCCTCGTCGGTCAGCCGGGCCCTGTCGTGGAGTTCGTCGACGGCCCGGAGGAGGGCCGTCTGGCGCGGACTCCAGGCCGGATCGGCCGGGGCACCGGTCGCGGTCAGGGGGATCTGCTCGGCGCTCAGGCCGGCGGCCTCGGCGTACGTGGCCATGTGGACGCCCCATTCGTACGCGCAGCCGCAGCGGGCCGCGACCCGGGCGATGACCAACTCGCGATCGGCGTCGGAGAGCAGGCCGTGGACGAGCAGGCCCGCGCCGAGGGCTCGCATGCGGGAGGCGAGGTCGGGGTGGCGTTGCAGGACCTTGAAGAGCATCAGGGGTTCGCGGGTGACGCCGGGCGGCATCCAGCGGCGTAACGCGCGGTCGGTTTCGGGATCGTAGGGCGGCGTGACGCCGTCGATGCGCTGCTTCATGCCTCCCCACCCTTGCGCTTCTAAAATCGAAGCGCAAGGGTGGGAACGCAAAGGAACGGACGGAAAGTTGTCGGTTAAGTGAGGCAAGGCGCGGCAACCGGCGCGGAGGGGAGGCACCTTGGGCACGGCACCCCGTCCCGGCCGCCCCGTGCGCGGTTCGGCCACCGGCCGTCCCGTGATGGCCGCGCTCGACCTCCTTGGCCGCCGCTGGACGCTCCGCGTGATCTGGGAACTGCATTGGAGTGGCACGCCGATCGGTTTCCGCGATCTCCAGCGCCGCTGCGACGCCATGTCCTCCAGCGTCCTGTCCGCCCGCCTCAGCGAACTCCGCGAGGCAGGCATCGCGACCCCGACGGACGACACGACCTGGCGCCTCACTCCCCTCGGCGAGGACCTCGTGACAGCCATGGGCCCGCTGCTGGACTGGTCGCGCACCTGGGCCGAACAGCGCTGAGGCGCGCAGCCGACCACGCCGTTATCCAACTCAACAGGCCCTAAACGTTTATGGCGTGACCAACCACATACGGCATGGGTAGTCATCCGGTAGCGGACCGTCAGTCCTTGGCCCTACCCTGGTGCGCATGTCCCCCAATTCCGTGACCCCTGGTTCCGCGCGGTCTGCTGCCGTGCTGAATGAGCAGATCCGCGCGTTATGGATACGCGCGGGCGGCTCCTTGTCGGCCCAGGAGAGGGCCGAGTACGAGCTGCTGGTCGTGGAGTGGGCCGCGGCGGTACGCGACGAGGTCATCGAGGCGGCGTGAACCCTGGGGCACTGTGCGCTCCGGTACGGGGCCTTGCCTCGGCCCCTGCGCCCGGTGGCGCGGGGCGGCGATGGGCGCCCCGCGGCGGCCGGTTGGAGAGCCTCGGCGCCCTGTCCGGCCCCGAACGCTCGGCCCGGTCCGCAGAATGACGATCCCTGCCTGAGCCCTGGTCCTAGTCCGGCTCCGGACCGCTCCCGGTCGAGTCCCCCGCCCGCACCTGCTCCCGCACCGCCGCGGCCGGCGGCGTCGCATGCTCCACCCCCACAATCCACCCGGCCGCGTACGGCGCCGCCGCCTCTCCGGAGGGCCCGGGTCGCGACGGCCGATACGGCCGGGTCGCCCCATCGCACGGCTTGCCGCTGAGGTCAGTTCGGCGGGACGACGGTGATGACGACGTTGCCGGTCTTCCGTCCGGTCTCGACATACCGGTAGGCGTCGACGATCTGCTCCAACGGGTAGCGCCGGTCGATGACCGGCCTGAACTCTCCCGTCTCGATCAGGTCCCGGAAGTACCGCACCATCTCCTGGTCCTGCACCGGAAAGGGGAACTTCACCTTCCTGCCGCGGAACAGGGGCGTGACGAGCGGCAGGAGCAGGTTCTGGCACCAGGGACCCAGTTCCGAGGACAGATACACCCCGCCGGGTTTCAACAGCCGCCTGCACCGGCCGAACGTGCTCTTGCCGACCGCGTCGAACACCGCGTCGTAGCTTTGCTCGTCCCTGGTGAAGTCCTGGGCCGTGCGGTCGACGACCCGGTCCGCGCCCAGGCCCTTCAGCAGCTCCAGGTGCGCCGTGTCACACACGGCGGTCACGGTGGCCCCGCGATGTTTCAGAAGCTGCACCGCCGCCGAGCCGATGGCGCCGGTCGCGCCGTGGACGAGGACGTCCTGCCCGGCCCGGATGCCCGCCTTCCTGATGAACGCCAGCGCGTAGTGCGCGCCCTCGGTACCGGGAGCGGCCTCCTCGAAGGTCACGCCCGTCGGCATGGTCGCGATGGCACCGCCCTGAGGAACCGACAGGTACTCGGCATGGCTTCCGAACGCGCCCTCGTTGTACCCGAACACCCGGTCGCCGACCGCGAAGGACGTGACGCCGCTGCCGACCGCTTCCACCACTCCCGCGTACTCGGTGCCGAGCACGGCACGCCGCGGGCGGGCGAGGCCGGTCAATGCGCGCATGAAGAAGGGCCTGGCCGCCCGGTAGGCACAGTCCGTCCGGTTGACCGTCGTCGCGTGCACCTTCACCAGAACGTCCTGGTCCTCGATCGAGGGTTTGTCCACCTCGGCGACGCGGACCACGTCGGGCGGCCCGTACCGGCTGTGCACTGCTGCTTTCATGGGCGAACCCTAGCCGCGATGCCGGGCGACGACAGCGCTGTCCCACGAGGCGGCAGGACGGTTACGGTCGGGGCCATGGACAGTGATGTCGATGATCTCCTGGCAGAGCAGATCGCCTACTACCGGGCCCGTGCGGGCGAGTACGACCGGGTCTATGCCGAGCGCGAGGACCTGCGAGGGCTGCTGGCCGCGGCCGACGAGCTGCCGATCGTGGGGGACGTGCTGGAGCTGGCCTGCGGGACGGGTCAGTGGACCCAGGTGCTGGCCGGGCGGGCCCGCTCGGTGACCGCTGTCGACTCGGCGCCCGAAGTGCTGGGCATCGCCCGTGAGCGGGCCGCGTCTCCCAAGGTCCGGTTCCTCCAGGCCGACGTGTTCACGTGGCAGCCGCAGCGGCGCTACGACACCGTGTTCTTCGCCTTCTGGCTCTCTCATGTCCCGCCGTCCCGGATGGCCGACTTCTGGAACACCGTCGCTGCCGCACTCGCACCGAACGGCAAAGCGGTCTTCATCGACGAAGGCCCCGCCGAGGCCGCGCGCGAGGACGTCGCCGCGACGGTGCGCCGGCTCGACGACGGCAGCCGGTACCGCATCGTGAAGGCCTTCCACGACCCTGCGACGCTCACCGGCGATCTTGCCGGGCTTGGGTGGTCGGCCGACGTCCGTTCGCTGGGCAACTTCATCGTCGGCATCGCTGAACCGACCGCCAACGCCGGCTGAGTAACCGGAAGCGCATGGGGGCAGGTTCCGTTCGTCCATACGGCGCACGGCCAGTGAATATCCCGGTAAACCCCTTGGCGCGATCCTCCCCGTGGCCAACACTGAGCCGATGACGCAGCGTGTGGAACTGGCGGCCGTGATGGACAAGCTCGCGGTCGACGGACTGATCACCGAGTACGCGGTGGCCGTCGACGACGGGGACTGGGAGGCCTACCGAGGGCTGTTCACGCCGGACGGGCGGGCCGACTACCGGTCGGCGGGCGGTATCGAGGGGAACGCCGAGGAGATCGCCGGGTGGCTCGCCCAGACCATGGAGATGTTCCCGATGCGACAGCATCTGATCGTCAACCGGCTGGTGCGGTTCGGGCTGCTGGAGCAGGACACGGGCGACACGGCCCGGGTCCAGGCCGACTTTGTCAATCCGATGCGGTTCGCGGGACACGACGGCGGATCCACCGAGCCGGACCTCGTGTGCGGCGGCCGCTACGACTTCGGGCTGCTGCGTACGTACAACGGCTGGCGGCTGCGCGAAGTGGTCGTCCATGAGAAGTGGCGCCGGGCCGCTCAGACACGGCAGGAGCCCGCCGCCCACTGAGCCGCCGGATGCCCCCTCCGCGAGCAACTCCCGTCCGAGCGGGCACCCGTCCGCGAGCGTCCGAGCGGGCACCCGTCCGCGAGCATTCCCACTCGAGCGGGCGCCCCGCACGAGGGCCTGCCCGCCTGAGCCGGTGCCCCCTTACGGAGATCGTCCCGGTGCGCGCACACTGGAGGCACGCACCGGGCGTCCGGGGGTCGAGGGAGGCGCTGCATGAAGCTGTCCGCCGCTGACTGGCGCCGACGTCTCGGCTCGCGCTGGTGGCGCGGTGCCGCGGCCGCACTCGCCGGGGCGCTGCCGATGCTGAGCTTCCCCGCGCCGTCCCTGTGGTGGTTCGCGTTTGTCGCGCTGGTGCCGTGGATCCTCCTCGCGCGGTCGGCTCCGACGGGCCGGCGGGCGGCGTACGACGGCTGGCTGGGCGGGCTCGGCTTCATGCTGGCCGTGCATCACTGGCTGCTGCCGAGTCTGCATGTCTTCACGCTGGTCCTAGCGGCGCTGCTGGGCGCGCTCTGGGCTCCGTGGGGCTGGCTGACCCGCCGGTTCCTGGCCGGAGTGCCCTCGCCCGGCCGGATCGTGGCGGCCCTCTTCGTGCTGCCCTCGGGCTGGCTGATGGTCGAACTCGTGCGCTCCTGGGAGGGGTTGGGCGGGCCCTGGGGTCTGCTCGGGTCGAGCCAGTGGGACGTGGAGCCCGCGCTGCGGCTGGCCTCGGTGGGCGGGGTGTGGCTGCTCAGCTTCCTGATCGTCGCGGTGAACGTCGCGGTCGCCGTCCTCGTCGCGGTACGGCAGTCCCGTATCCACGCGGTCGCCGGACTGGTCGCGACGGCCGCGGCCACCTCGGCGGCGTGGGTCTGGTCGCCGCGCCCGGACGTCGACGACCAGGTACGGATCGCCGTCGTACAGCCCGGCGTGATCGACGGCGTCGGCAAGGCGGAGAAGCGGTTCGCGAGCGAGGAGGCGCTCACCCGGCAGCTGGCCGGGCAGGACGTGGACCTCGTCGTGTGGGGCGAGAGCAGCGTCGGCTTCGACCTCGCCGGACGGCCCGATCTCGCGGGCCGGATCGCCGCGCTCTCCCGCGAGGTCGGCGCCGACATCCTGGTCAACGTGGACGCACGCCGCTCCGACCGGCCCGGCATATACAAGAGCTCGGTCCTGGTGGGTCCGCAGGGCCGGACCGGCGACCGCTACGACAAGATGCGGCTCGTGCCGTTCGGCGAGTACGTTCCGGCCCGTTCCGTCCTCGGCTGGGCCACCTCGGTGGGCAAGGCGGCGGGCGAGGACCGCATGCGCGGCACCGAGCAGGTGGTGATGAACGTCGGGAACGGGCTGCGGGTGGGCCCGATGGTCTGCTTCGAGTCGGCGTTCCCCGACATGAGCCGCCGTCTGGCACGGGACGGCGCCGATGTCCTGCTGGCGCAGTCCTCGACGTCGACGTTCCAGCAGAGCTGGGCGCCCGAGCAGCACGCGTCGCTGGCGGCGCTGCGAGCCGCCGAGACGGGCCGGCCGATGGTGCACGCGACGCTCACCGGCGTCTCCGCGGTCTACGGCCCGAGCGGTGAGCGCGTCGGCTCCTGGCTCGGCACCGACGCGAGGACGTCCGCGGTGTACGACGTGCCGCTGGCACACGGTGTCACCCCGTACGCGCGGTTCGGCGAGTGGCCGGTGTACGCGGCCCTGCTGATCCTGGCCGCCCTGGGCGCCACCGAGGGCGTACGGTCGCTGCGGCTCAGGCGGAGCGCTCCGTCACCGCACGTACCACCCGCTCGCACAGCTCATGGGTCGCCAGCGCATCCCGGGCACTGAGCACCTTGGCCGCGCGCACGGCATCGAGGAAGGCGAGCACGGCCTGCTCGATACCGCGCTGCCGGGCCACCGGCACCCAGTCGCCGCGGCGTCGTATCGTCGGCTGCCCCTTGTGGTCGATGACCTCGGCGAGATTGACGACCTGACGCTTCGTGTCCTGTCCCGACACCTCGAGGATCTCCTCGTTCGAACCGCTCAGCCGGTTCATCACCCCGAGCGCGGTGAACCCCTCCCCGGCCAGCTGCAGCACGACATGGTGGAGCAGTCCGTCCTCCACGCGCGCCCGCACGGTCACGTCGTCGACCGGCCCCGGCACCAGGAACCGCAGCGTGTCCACGACATGGATGAAGTCGTCGAGGATCATCGTGCGGGGTTGCTCCGGCAGGCCGACGCGGTTCTTCTGCATCAGGATCAGCTCGCGCGGATGGTCCGCGCACTGCGCGTACCCGGGCGCGTAGCGCCGGTTGAAGCCGACGGCCAGGCTGGTGTCCCGCTCCTCCGCGAGCCGCACCAGCCGTTCGGTGTCGGCGAGTTCGTACGCGATCGGCTTGTCGACATACGTGGCCACGCCCGCCTCCAGCAGCCGGGTCACGATCTCGGGGTGCGCGTGCGTGGGCGCGTGCACGAACGCCGCGTCGAGGTCCTGCGCGAGCAGCTCGGAGAGGTCCGTGTGACGCTGCCCGGCCGGGAGGTGGAAGCTGTCCGCCACCCGCGTCAGCGTGGCGGGCGTCCGCGTGTGCACATGCAGTTCGACCCCCGGCCGGGTGGCCAGCACCGGCAGATACGCCTTCAGCGCGATGTCGCCGAGTCCGATGCAGCCGACCTTCACAGGGGTCTCCTCCACGAGTCCGAGGGGTCAAGGGCCTACGCGCGTCTCGTCGGAAGCATACGGCGACTGCGGCGGCCGCCAGTCGGCGATTCCGTCGAAACTCCGCAGGAAGAGGGCGGGTCCGGCTTTGGACACCACGGCGACCGTGGCATTGCGCAGGGCCGTCCCGGGACGGTTCCGCACCATGTCGACGCGGGCGACTCCGACGGCCTTGCGGGCGATGGCGGTCGTACGGGGCTTGCGTGCCGCCGTGTAGGCCACCAGGTCGGACCTGTGCGGGGCGGCGATGACGGCCGGGATCGGGTCGTGCCAGTCGCCGAAGAGCCATAAGAGTTCGGCCCGTTCGTCGTCGGGTGCCCGGCCTCCGGCGCAAAACCCGGTGAGGACCCGTCTCCTCTCGGCGATGATGCGGGCATGACGACTGAGCGCAGCGAACCCGCGACCGACGCCGGTGAACGAGCCATGCTGGAGGGCTGGCTCGACTACCACCGCGAGACCCTCGCGTGGAAGTGCGAGGGCCTGGACGACGCCCAGCTCAGAACCGCCGCGGTGCCGCCCTCCGAGCTCTCCCTGCTCGGTCTGGTCCGGCACATGGCGGAGGTGGAACGCAGCTGGTTCCGCAAGGTCCTGGCGGACGACGACCCCGGGCCGATCTACTACAGCGACGAGGACCGGGACGGCGAGTTCCACCTCACCGAGGAGGACACCTGGGAGGAGGCGTACGCCACCTGGCAGCGGGAGATCGGGATCGCCCGGGAGAACGCGGCACGCTTCGCCCTCGACGACCTGTCCGAAGGCAGGAGCAGATTCACCGGCAAGCCCTTCAACCTGCGCTGGATCTACACCCACATGGTGGAGGAGTACGCGCGCCACAACGGTCACGCAGACCTGATCCGCGAGCGGATCGACGGGGCCACCGGCGACTGAGGGCACGCCGCCCGGACGTTCACCCATGCGGGGCATCCTCCGCTTGTCAGCTCCCCAAATGGGGGCGGACACAGCAGAGTTGAGCGGGTGCATCGAACCGCGACCACCGCAACGCTCCTGGTCACCGTGGCCGTCTCGGCTGTCTCGGGCTGTGTGACCGTCCAGCGACCACCCTCGCCGGGCGTACCGTCCGCGCCCTCCCCGGCCCCGGAGCCGCGCCCGGACGGCAGAGCCGAGACCCCGGTCGTGCAGGCTCCCGCCCGTGAGGCCCTGGAGCTCATCGGCCCGTCCCGGCGCCCCTCGGCCCCCGCGGCCACGCCCCGCCGTACGCCGGCTTCGACCCCCGCCGCGGCCCCGGCGGACCCCCCGCGCCGGCCCCCCGCCGATCCGCCCCGGCGCCCGAAGCCCCAGCGGCCCGAGCACCATGCCGTACCGCGGCTGCCCGTGCCCACAGCTCCGGTGGACACGGACGTGTGCTCCTTGGGCCGGGCATACGGCGGGTGGAAGGCGGACAGCCCGGAGGCGGCCATCTGCCAGGAGGTGTACGGGCGTTGACCACCGCGGGCCGCGAGCTCTGACGTATCAGCACGGCCCGTCCCCGGCGGTGTTGTCCGTGCCCCCGTCGCCAACGTCCCCGGACGGACGCCTAGGGCCGCTGCCGCGGCGGCCCCAGTGTTTCTCCTCCCGGCCCTCTCCCCTGCCCCGGCGTCGGCTCGGGTGCCCCGCCCGACGGGCCCTCCTCGTCCAGCCTCAGCTCCAGGCGCCCGATGCCCGCCCGGATCCCGTCCCCGTAGGCGTCGTCGCCGAGGACGCCCACGGTGTCGCGGGCCCGGCGCAGATGGCTGCGGGCGGCCTCGGAGCGGCCGAGCTTCACATAGTCGGCGGCGAGGTTCAGATGCAGGGAGGGGTAGAAGGCCCGAACCGCGAGGGACTGGTGGTGCTCCGCGAGTCGCGCGTCCGTGAGCTCGTCGGCCGCCGACAGGGCCCGAAGGTCCCAGGCGAGTTCGTCCGAGGGGTCGTCCTGCGCGTCGGCCATGTAGTGCGCGAGCGTGCAGCGGTGCAGCGCGTCGCCCTCCTCACCGATCTCCGCCCACAGGTCCAGGAAGCGGCTTCTGGCCTCCTCACGGTCACCGCCGTGGAGGAGCATGGCGACCTGCCCGATCCTGGTCATCATCGCGTCCGCCGCCGCCTGCTCCTGCTGCTCCGCCACCGGGCCGTCCTCCACGCTCGTCCGCCGGCCGCCACACCCGCACCGGCCGTTGCCACCTCTCCCGACGCTAACGGCAGGCACTGACAATCGAGCTCAGGCGGCCCCGCAGACCCCGTACGCCGCTGGGCCAGGCCGGTGACGGAGGGGGAGGGGCAGGTGACCGACGAGCCAGGCCGGTGACGGACGGGCCGGTGCCCCACGGGCCAGGCCAGTGTCCGACGGACCGGTGACCGACGGGCCAGGGCCGGTGCCCGACGAACCGGTGGCCGACGGGCCGACCGTGGCCGGACGGGCCAGTGGCCAACGGGCCGGCTCCGGCGCGCGGCCGGACCGGCCCTGCGGGCAGCGTGTCAGCCCAGGTCGGGGATCCGCCAGTCGATCGGGGCGTGGCCCTGCTTGGCGACCGCCTCGTTGATCTGCGTGAAGGGACGCGAGCCGAAGAACTTCTTCGCGGACAGCGGCGAGGGGTGCGCACCCTTCACCACGATGTGCCGCTCCTCGTCGATGAGCGGGAGCTTCTTCTGGGCGTAGTTGCCCCACAGGACGAAAACGGCCGGGTCGGGCCGGCCGGCCACGGCCCGGATCACCGCGTCCGTGAACTTCTCCCAGCCCTTGCCCTTGTGCGAGTTGGCCTCGCCGCCGCGGACCGTCAGCACCGCGTTGAGCAGCAGGACGCCCTGCTCGGCCCACGGCATCAGATAGCCGTTGTCCGGCACCGGGTGGCCGAGCTCCTCCCGCATCTCCTTGTAGATGTTGCGCAGCGAGGGCGGGGTCTTCACGCCGGGGCGGACCGAGAAGCACAGGCCATGGCCCTGACCCTCGCCGTGGTACGGGTCCTGGCCGAGGACGAGCACCTTCACACGCTCGTACGGCGTCGCGTCGAGCGCGGCGAAGACCTCCTCGCGCGGCGGGTAGACGGGACCCTTCGCGCGCTCCTCCTCGACGAACTCGGTGAGCTCCTTGAAGTAGGGCTTCTGCAGTTCGTCGCCCAGGACGCCGCGCCAGGACTCGGGCAGCATGGCGGTGTCGGTCACGTGAACTTCCTCCGGTGTGCGCTCACTTCACGGCCGCGGAGCGTGCGGCCATGGGTGGCCGCGCAAGGCGCGGCCACCGTCAGAGCACAGAACCTACAGGCGCCCACTGACAGTCGGGCCCGAGGCCAGGGCTACCAGCTGGTCTTCCAGTACAGCTCCGACATCACCATCATCGTCGCCGGGTCGATGGCCGACTCGGCACCGCCGATCTCCTCGTTCGCGGCCACGTGCTGCTTGCCCTGCCAGAGCGGCAGCAGCCGGGCGTCGTCCAGGAGGATCTGCTGGGCCTCCTTGAACTCCGCGGCCACGGCCCCGCGGTCGCTCTCCTGGCGCGACTCGGGGATCAGCTCGTCGGTGATCTTCGGTGCGTCGTACGGGGTGCCGAGCGCGTTCTGCTTGCCCACGAAGGGGGCGATGAAGTTGTCAGCGTCGGGGAAGTCGGGGAACCAGCCGCGCCCGAACACCGGGTACTCGCCCTTCTGGTACCCCTCCACGTAGTTCTTCCAGGGGCGGCTCTTGAGCGTGACGGTGAACAGGTCGGTCGCCTCGAGCTGCCGCTTCAGCTCCTCGAAGGCCGGCTTGGTCTGGGAGCCGTAGCGGTCGGTCGTGTACCAGAGCTGGAGCGGGACGCGCTCGGTGATGCCGTCCTCCTGGAGCATCTGCTTGGCCTTGGCGGTGCTGGGTTCCCCGAAACTGTCGAAGAAGCCCGTGGTGTGGCCGACCAGACCCTTGGGGATCATGGAGTACAGCGGCTCGACGGTGTCCTTGTAGATGTTGTGGGCGAGCGCCGGCCTGTCGATGACCTGGGCGATCGCCTTGCGGACCGCGGGCTTCTTGGCCCACGGGTCCTTGGGGTTGAACACCAGGTAACTGATCTCGGTGGTGGGGTTCTCGATGAGCTGGAGCCCCTCCTTCTTGTTGTTGGCCTGGATGTCCACGATGTCCGAGGCGCCGAGACCGCGGTAGACGACGTCGATCTGCTTGTCCTTGAGGGCGTCGACCACCTCGGACGACCCCGGGAAGTAGCGGATGGTGACGGCGCTGTTCTTGAGGTCCGCGATGCCCTTGTAGTTGCCGTTCTTGACGAGCTTGGCCTGCTTGCCCTCCTCGTAGGACTCCAGGCTGTACGGCCCCGCGCCGGTGATCTTGCCGTCCTCGCGGAGCTTGTCCGCGGGGTACTCCTCAGGATCCACGATCGCCATGGCGGGCGTGGACAGCACGAAGGGGAACGTCGCGTCGGGCTGGCCCAAGTGGAAGACGACCTCGAGGTCGTTCTTCACCTCGACCCGGTCGAGGCTGGTGAGCAGGCCGGCGGGGCCGCCGTTGACGTTGATCTTCTTGATCCGGTCGATGGAGTGCTTGACGGCCTTGGCGTCCAGCTTGTGTCCGTCGGAGAACTTCAGGCCCTCGCGCAGCTTGCAGCTGTACACCGTGCTCGAGCTGTCGGTGAACTGGCAGCTCTCGGCGGCGTCGGGCTCGGGCTCGGAGGCGCCGGCGGGGAAGTTCAGCAGGGTCTGGTGGACGTTGCGGAACAGCTCCCACGAGCTGTCCCAGGAGGCCGCTGGATCCAGCGTGCTCGGCGCACTGGTCGTCCCCACCACGATCGGCCGCCCTTCGTCGGAGGAGTCCGAGGAGAAGAGACCGCATCCGGCGACCAGGGATATGGACGTGAACGCCCCCAGCTGACGCAGGTATCTGTCCCGCTTGAACACGCGCACGCTCCTCGATCGGCCATACCACAAGGGTGGCCAGACGATACCGCAGCGCCCGGCCGGTTGGGCCTCCACCCTGGCAGGGCTCTTGATCAGCGAGTATGTCCGTACGGTGTCGAAACGGTGTCCTTCCTTTTCAGGCCCCTCACCGGGGGGGCGCCCGCGCGGTTTCGGCCAGACCGCCCGGGCGCCTTCCCCCGCTCTCGGCTTAGCTCGAGCGGGGGACCCCGCCGCCGTCAGCCGACCCCGGCGTTGAGGAAGATCCCGCCGTCGACCACGAGGGTCTGCCCGGTGATCCAGTCCGACTGTTCCGAGGTGAGGAACGCGGCGGCGCCCCCGATGTCCGACGGCATCCCGAGCCGGCCGAGCGGATAGGCCGCGGCCGCCTCCGCCTCCCGGCCCTCGTACAGGGCCTTGGCGAACTGCGTCTTGACGACGGCGGGCGCGATGGAGTTGACCCGCACCTTGGGTGCGAACTCGTGCGCCAGCTGGAGCGTCAGGTTGATCATGGCGGCCTTGCTGATGCCGTACGCGCCGATGAAGGGCGAGGCCGAGACGCCGGCGACGGAGGAGATGTTGACGATCGCCCCGCCGTTCTCGCTCTGCCAGGCCCGCCACGTCTGCTGCGCGAAGCCGAGCGCCGAGACGACGTTGGTCTCGAACACCTTGCGCGCCACGCCCAGGTCGAGCTCGGCGATCGGGCCGAACACCGGGTTCGTACCGGCGTTGTTGACCAGGAAGTCGACGCGGCCGAACGCCTCCATGGTGCGCTCGACGGCGATGGCCTGGTGGGCCTCGTCGTGGGCCTTGCCCGCGACGCCGATGACTCGGTCGGCGCCGAGCTTCTCGACGGCCTCCTTGAGCGCGTCCTCGTTGCGGCCGGTGATGCACACCCGGTCGCCGCGGGCGAGCAGCGCCTCGGCGACGCCGTAGCCGATGCCGCGGCTCGCGCCGGTGACGAGGGCGACCTTGCCCGAGAGTTCCACAGTCATGTCCCTGTCCCCCGGCCCTAGTTGAGCGGTCCGCCGGCCACGTACAGCACCTGGCCGGAGACGAATCCGGCGGCGTCGCCCGTGAAGAACGCGATCGCGTTGGAGATGTCGTCCGGGTTGCCGACGCGCTGGACCGGAATCTGGGTGGCGGCCGCGGCCTGGAACTCCTCGAAGCCCATGCCGACCCGCTCGGCGGTGGCGGCGGTCATGTCGGTGACGATGAAGCCGGGCGCGACGGCGTTCGCGGTGACGCCGAACTTGCCGAGCTCGAAGGCGAGCGTCTTGGTGAAGCCCTGCAGACCGGCCTTGGCCGCGGAGTAGTTGACCTGACCGCGGTTGCCGAGCGCCGAGGACGAGGAGAGGCTGACGATCCGGCCGAACTTGGCGTCCACCATGTACTTCTGGACGGCGCGCGTCATCAGGAAGGAACCGCGCAGGTGCACGTTCATGACCGTGTCCCAGTCGGACACGCTCATCTTGAACAGCAGGTTGTCGCGGAGCACGCCGGCGTTGTTCACCAGGATCGTCGGCGCCCCGAGCTCCTCGGCGATCCGCGCCACGGCGGCCTCGACCTGCGCCTCGTCGGAGACGTCGCAGCCCACCACGATCGCCTTGCCGCCGGCGGCGGTGATCTTCTCCACGGTGTCCTTGCACGCGGCCTCGTCGAGATCGATCACCGCGACGGCGCGGCCCTCGGCGGCCAGTCGTACGGCGGTCGCGGCGCCGATACCGCGCGCGGCACCGGTGACTACGGCGACGCGCTGCTCAGTGGTGGACATTGCTGGTTCTCCTCGCCCTTGGAAAGCCTGTTCGACAACCTTGCGGAAGCCTGGAAAGCCTGCGGCTCGCACGGCACGCACCTTTGGTGAGCAACCGCTTAGTACCTTCAGCAGACGTGACGCTAGAAGCCTTGGCACCCAGTGTCAACGGCATGCCCTGTCCGTGTGATCCATTACCTGACCAGCAGGTCGAGCAGCCGCCCCACCTCGACCGCGGGATCCGCCGTGAGCCCGGTGTGCACGGGCCCCGGCTGCACGACCGTGGAACGGGGCGCGATCAGCCAGCGGAAGCGCCGTCCGGCGTCGTCGCGCGCGGCCTGTCCCGCCGCCTCGCCCCCTGCGCAGACGCCCTCGACGGCCCGCAGGGCGGCGCGCACGCCGGCCGCGTCCGCCTCCGGGTCGAGGGCCCGCAGCCTGGTCTCGTCGAGATGGGTGCGGGCGGCCACGAAGGACTTCGCGCGGCAGTACACGAGCACGCCCGCGTTGAAGCACTCCCCCCGTTCGACACGCGGCACGACGCGCAGCAGCGCGTACTCGTAGACGTCACGGCCGTCGCGCTCGGTCACTTCGACCCCTCCTCGATACGGATGCGCTCGTGAATAGTGGCGGCGCGGGCAAGCAGCGGCTTCGCATACGCATGCCTGAGCGTGTCGGCCGAGTCGAACCCCGGCTCGTCCCGGATCCACTCCTCAGGGATCGCCGCGGTCACCTCGGCGAGCAGCTCCTCGGTCACCCGAGGCGCCAACTCCGCGGCAGCGGAGGCGATATCGGGGCCGAAGGGCGCGAGGGCGTGGTCGGAGGCGTCGTACGGCTTGGCCGCGGAGGCCTGCGCGAACGGCCAGTTGTGGTGCCAGATCATGGTGGCCCCGTGGTCGATGAGCCACAGATCGCCTTGGCGGACAAGCATGTTAGGGTTCCGCCACGATCGGTCGACATTGTTGACCAGCGCGTCGAACCAGACGATCTTCCCGGCTTCTTCCGGGCTCACCTGGTGCGCGAGGGCGTCGAATCCGATCGCCCGGGAGAGAAAGTCCATCCCGAGGTTCAGCCCGCCGCTCGACTTAAGCAATTCCTGTACCTCCTGGTCCGGTTCGCCGAGTCCGATGACCGGATCGAGCCCGATCGTGACCAGTCCCGGTACGCGCAGGCCCAGGCGACGGGCGAGTTCACCGCAGACGACCTCCGCGACGAGGGTCTTCCGTCCCTGTCCGGCGCCGGTGAACTTCATGACGTACGTGCCGAGATCGTCGGCCTCGACGAGCCCCGGCAGCGAGCCGCCCTCACGCAACGGCGTGATGTAGCGGGTCGCGCTGACTTCCTTGAGCATCGCCCCAGGTTACTGGGGCGTTCCCCGTCCACTCACGCGAAGGGATCACCTGTGTCCGCCGAAGACCTGCCCCTGCAGTACGCCCGTACGAAACGCTTCTCCCTCGGTGTGCCCCGCGGCTTCACTGTCTCGCCCGACGGCGACCGCGTGCTCTTCCTGCGCACGGCGAGCGGCCGCTCCACGACGGGCCTGCTGTGGCTGTACGAGGACGGCGAGGAGCGGCTGCTCGCGGACCCGCTCGCGCTCGGCGACGGCGGAGAGGTCCCGGAGGCCGAGCGGATCCGCCGCGAGCGGGCCCGCGAGACGAGCGCCGGCGTCGTCTCGTACGCCACCGACGCGGCCGTCCGTCTGGTCGTGTTCGCGCTCTCGGGCACCCTGTGGGCCCTGCGCACGGACGAGGGCACCCCGCGCCGGATCCCCACGCCGGGCCCGGTCGTCGCCCCGCGCCCCAGCCCCGACGGCTCCCGCATCGCGTACGTCAGCGAGGGCGCCCTGCGCGTCGTGCGCACCGACGGCACGGACGACCGCGCGCTGGCCGAGCCGGAGGACCCGGAGGTGACGTACGGGCTCTCCGACCACGTCTCGTCCGAGTCGCTGAACCGTACGCGGTCCTTCTCGTGGTCGCCTGACGGGGACGCGCTGCTGGTGGTGCGGGTCGACAACTCGCCCGTCCAGCAGTGGTACATCAGCGATCCGGCGCAGCCCGAGCGTCCGCCGCGCGCGGTCCGGTACCCGGCGGCGGGTACGGCCAACGCGGAGCTGTCGCTGCACGTGCTGGGACTCGACGGCCGGCGCGTCGACGTGGACCTGCCCAAGGAGGCCGAGTCGCACCCGGCGGGCGAGTGGACCGACCCGGCCTTCGAGTACGTCGTGCACGCGAGCTGGGACAGTGCCGGGCCCTCCGCCGTCGTGCAGACCAGGGACCAGCGTTCGGCGTACCTGCTCCGGATCGACCCGTCGACAGGCGCGACCACGACGCTGCACCGCCAACGGGACGCCGCCTGGCTGGAGTTCGTACCCGGCACACCGGTGCGTACCCCCGCCGGCGGCCTCGTCGTGACCACCCAGGAGGGGACCCGCGGACTGCTGATGACGGGGACGGGCGTGCGCACACCTGAGGGCATGTACGTCCATGAACTGCTCGGCGTGACAGGCGATCGGCTCTACTTCACGGCGTGCGAGGAGCCGACCGAGGCGCACGTCTGGTCGTACGAGCCGGGGAGCGGCTTCGCGCGGCTGACCGACGAGCCGGGCGTGCACAGCGCCGCCGTCGGCGGTGACACGGTCGTCCTGGACAGCCGGACCATGGACGGGCAGACGGTGACCGTGCTGCGGAACGGCGAACCGGCCGGGCGGATCCGGGTGCTGTCCGAGCGGCCCGTGACCGAGCCGCGCCCCCGCTTCCTGACACTCGGCGAGCGGGAGCTGCGGGCGGCGCTGTACCTGCCGGAGTCGTATGAGCCGGGCGCGCGGCGCCTGCCGGTGGTCGTGCACTCGTACTCGGGGCCTGGTTTGCAGACCGTCGTGAAGGCGGCCGCCTGGCACCACGCGGTGAACCAGTGGTTCGCCGAGCAGGGCTTCGCGGTACTGACCGTCGACGGACGGGGCACCCCGGGGCGCGACCGGGCATGGGAGAGGGCCGTCCACGGGGACCAGCTGACGCCCGTGATCGAGGACCAGGCGGACGCCGTGCGCGCGGTGGCGGAGCTCTTCCCGGAGCTGGACACGGGCCGTGTGGCCATCCGCGGCTGGTCCTTCGGCGGCTACCTCTCGGCGGGGGCCGTACTGCACCGGCCCGATGTGTTCCACGCGGCCGTCGCGGGCGCGGCCCCGACCGATCTGCGGCTGTACGACACGCACTGGAAGGAGCGGTTCATGGGGCACCCGGACGTGCAGCCGGAGAACTACGAACGCTGCTCACTGGTGGCGCACGCGCACAAACTCACCCGCCCGTTGATGCTCGTCCATGGGATGGCCGACGACAATGTGGCGCCCGCACACATGCTGCGGTTCTCGGCGGCGCTGCTCGCGGCGGGCCGTCCGCACACCGTGCTCCCGCTGGCGGGCGCGACCCATCTGGTGACGCAGGAAGGTGTGACAGACAGCCTGCTCCGGCTGGATCTCGATTTCATCAAGAAGGCGCTGAATTCCTGAGCCACCTGAACTACCAGGGTGAAGGACCCGTACCTCTGGTTGGATCAACGCACATCTGAACAAACGCGCATCTGCACATCTGTGGAAGGGACCGCCACTATGTCCAGCGAATCGCTTCAGCCTGCGCCGGCGCTCTGCCGTCGCACCCTCTTGGCGGCGCTAGGCGGGGCCGGTATCGCCGCCACGCTGACCGCGTGCGGAGGCTCCGACGACAGCTCGTCCGGCTCGTCCGGCTCATCCGAGTCATCCGGCTCCAGCGGGGAAGCGCTGGCCAAGACCACCGACATACCGGAGGGCGGCGGCAAGGTGTTCGCCGACCAGGGCGTGGTCGTCACGCAGCCGACGGCCGGCGAGTTCAAGGCCTACTCGACCGTCTGCCCGCACCAGAAGCAGCGCGTGAACGCCGTCGACAACGGCGTCATCACCTGCCCCGCCCACGGCAGCCAGTTCAGCGTCACGGACGGCAGTGTGAAGAAGGGGCCCGCGACCAGCGCGCTGACCGCCGCGAAGGTCATGGTCGACGGAGACTCGATCATGCTCATGTGATCCTGCGCGGGCGCTTGAAACAGGCCAGCACCTCGTCCGTGGTGGTGACGGTGGCCACCAGGGCGAGCGTGTTGCGGATCATCGCGGGGGTGTAGTCGGAGGGCACCCCCGCGATGGCGTCCCTGGGCACGACGGCGGTGTAGCCGCGGTTCACGGCGTCGAACACGGCGTTGGGTATCGCCACGTTGGCCGAGACACCGGTGACGATCAGCGTGCGGCAGCCGAGATTGCGCAGCATCGGGTCGACGTCGGTGCCGGCGAGGGGCGACAGACCGTGCAGACGGCGTACGACGAGGTCCTCCTCGGCGACCTCGATGGGCGGTGCGACGCGTACCGCGGTGGTTCCCGCCAACTGCTGCACCGGCAGGCGTTCGGCCGCGCGGAACAGCCGGGCGTTGTGGTTGGCACCGCGGCCGTCGGGACGGCGTTCGGCGATCGCGTGCATGACCTGTACGCCGCTGTCGTGGGCCGCGGCGACGAGGCTGGCGACATGGGCGAGCGCGCCCGAGGCGCGGGCCTCCTTGGCGAGTTCGGGCAGCGCGCTGTCCGGGCCGACGACGCCCTGCTGGCACTCGACGGTGAGCAGGACCGTGGTCGCGGGATCGAGGAGTTCGCTGAGCTCTTCGTACGACGGCATGGCTCCCCCTGTCGCGGGCTTGGCGGGCGAGCGTAGCCACCATTGCGCGCGGACGGAAGACGGCCCATGCTTTTCTGACGCCACGTCAGAAAAGTCGGAGAAGAGGGAACCGTATGGCCGTCACTCAGCGCCGGGGCCGAAGGATCATGATGACATCCGACGAGCTGGACGAGTTCCTGACCAGCCAGCGCACCTGCCGCGTCGCGACCGTCTCCGCAGACGGCGCCCCGCACGTCAGCACGCTCTGGTTCGCCTGGGACGGCACCTCCCTCTGGCTGTACTCGATCACGCGCAGCAAGCGGTGGGCCGACCTGCGGCGCGACCCCCGGGTCGCCGTGGTCGTCGACACGGGCGAGGAGTACGCGGAGCTGCGGGGCGTCGAGCTGTCGGGCACGGTCGAGTTCGTCGGCGAGGCGCCGCGCACGGGCGAACCCTGCCCCGAACTCGACGCCGTGGAGCGGTTGTTCGCCCGCAAGAACTTCGGTCTGGACGAGATGCCGCACGACGGCAGGCACGCGTGGATGCGCCTGACGCCGGAGACCACGGCGTCGTGGGACTTCCGCAAACTCGCTTCACTGTGAAGGCCCACACCAGTCACCAGTTCGCTTCGCTGTGAGGATCCCCTCGATCACCAGCTCGCTTCGGCGTGAGGATCCCCCCGATCACCAGCTCGCCTCGCAGTGACAGCCCACCGTGACTACTCGCGCTCCGCTCCCGCCGACCGCAACGCCTCCACCGCCGCCCGGATCGACGGGCGGCGGTCCGCGTCCGCGCGCCACACCGCGTACACGTGCCTGGTGACGCGGTGGCGGACCGGCACGGTACGCACGCCGGCCGGCACCGGACCGCGCCCGAGGCGGGGCGCGACGCACACACCGAGCCCGGCGGCGACCAGCGCGAGCTGCGTGTGGTGCTCCTCCGCACGGTGTGCGACGACCGGCTCGATGCCCTTGGCGCGGAGCGTGAAGAACAGCCACTCGTGGCAGAACTCGCCCTCGGGCCAGGCGATCCACTCGTCGTCCGCGAAGTCCTCGAGGTCCACCTCGGCCCGGTCGGCGAGCGGATGACCGGCGGGCATCGCCACATCCGCGGGATCGTCGAGGAGCGAGGCCTTGGCGAGCCCCTCGGGCACGGGCAGCGGCTTGTTGTACCAGTCGAGCACGACCGCCATGTCGACGTCGCCGCGGATCACCGCGGAAACGCCGTCCGCGGGCTCCAACTCCTGTGAACGGAGCCGCAGTCCCGGGTGCTCGGCCCGCAGCGCCGCGAGCGCGGCGGGGAACAGCCCGCGCGCCGCGGTCGGGAACGCGGAGAGTCGCAACTCCCCCACCACCTGCCCGCGCTGCGCCTCCAGATCGGACTGGGCGAGCTCGACCTGGGACAGGATGCGCGCGGCATGGTCGGCGAGCAGCCGTCCCGCGTCGGTCAGTCGCACGCCCCGCCCGTTCTTGGCGAGCAGCTGCTGCCCCACTTCCCGCTCCAGCTTGGACATCTGCTGGGACACCGCCGAGGTCGTCACATGCAGCCCCTCGGCCGCGCCACTGACCGAGCCGTGCCGGGCGAGGGCGTCGAGAGTGCGGAGGCGCTCCAGGTTCAACATATAAGCAATGCTACGAGATACTCGGCGACAAATCTCGCTTGTGCTACGAGATCGCCTCCGTCATCGTGTTCGGCATGAGCGCCGCCGCCGATTCCCGCACCTCTCCGGCCCCGCCCCTTGCCGCGGCACCGCACCGTCGCGCCGCTCTCGACCGGCGCGTTCGCTTCGGGATCCTGACCCTGATCTGGGGCTTCAGCTTCCTACTGATCAAGGTGGGCACGGAAGGGTACGCGCCCTTCCAAGTGACGCTCGGGCGACTCGTGTTCGGGACCCTGGTGCTCGCGGTCGCGATGGTCTGGAAGCGGGAGCGGCTGCCACGCGGGGCCCGGACCTGGGGGCATCTCACCGTCGCGGCGTTCCTGATCAACGCCCTGCCGTGGTCACTGTTCGCGTACGCCGAGCTGACGATCCCGTCCACACTGGCAGGGATATGCAACGCGACGTCGCCGCTGTGGGGCATGGCCCTGTCGCTGGTCGCCCTCTCGGAGGACCGGCCCACCCGCAGCCGGGTCGCGGGCCTCGGCATCGGCTTCCTCGGGGTCCTGACGGTGCTCGGCGCCTGGCAGGGCTTCCACGGCCTCGAAGCCAAGGGCACCACGATGGCGCTGCTGGCCTCGCTCAGTTACCCGATCGGCTGGATCTACGTCCGCCGCACACTGGCCGGCTCCAGCCACTCGAACCTGTCACTGACCGGTGCCCAACTCCTCCTGGCCACCGCTCAGTTGGCTGTGGTCACCCCCCTCTTCACCACGCTGCCGACCCGCTTCGCGGTGGTGCCGCTGCTCGCGATCGTCGCGCTCGGCACTCTGGGCACGGGCGTCGCCATGCTGGTCCAGTACGGCCTGGTCGCCGAGATCGGCCCCACGACGGCCCAGATGGTCACGTACTTCATCCCGGTCATCGCCACCGCCGCGGGCGTCGCGATCCTGGGCGAGTCGCTGACCTGGTCGACGCCGGTGGGCGCGGTCATCGTGCTGGCGGGCGCGGCACTCACGCAGTCCAGGCCCAAGGCCTCGCCGTAACCGTCCACGACGACGGCACAGGACTCGGCCCCGTACGCCCATCCCCTTCGTCCGGCCCTTGAGGATTCAGACGTAGCGGCGCGCGGGTGCTGGTCCGACAGCGGCAGCAACCGCATCCGCCACCGTCCCGACCTCATCCGGCGCGAGCGTCGAGACCGTGATCCGCAGTCCGGGCGGCGCGCTCATCCGGAAGCGGGCCCCGGGTGCGACGGCCCACCCGGAGTGCAGCAGCCGCGCGACGGCCCCGGTCTCGTCCGGAACGGGCACCCACACGTTCATCCCGCTGCGCCCATGCGCCTCGATGCCGTGCTCCGCGAGCGCGCCGATCAGCGCGTCCCGCCGCCGCCCGTACGCCGCCGCGACGGCGCGCACGTCCACCGCACCGTCCGACCACAGCCGCACGAGGGCCCGCTGCAGCAGCCGGCTCACCCAACCCGGTCCCAGGCGCTGCCGCCCCTGAACCCGGTCCATGGTGACGGAGTCGCCGGTGAGCACGGCGAGCCGCAGATCGGGCCCGTACGCCTTCGCCGCCGAGCGCGTGAACGCCCAGTGCCGGGTCACACCGGCCAGCGGATGCAGGGGCAGGTCGACGATGCGATGCCCGTGGTCGTCCTCGATGAGCAGGGTCCGCGGGTACTCCTCGAGCACGGAACGCAGCGCACGCGCGCGCGTGGCGCTCAGCGCGGCACCGGTCGGGTTCTGCGCGCGGTCGGTGACGACCAGGGCCCGGGCCCCGGCAGCCAGGGCGGTCCGTACGTCGTCGGGCATCGGCCCTTCGTCGTCGACGCCGACCGGAACGGCCCGCAGCCCGAGCGCCGGGACCAGATCGAGCACACTGCGCCAGCCGGGATCCTCGACGGCGACCGCGTCTCCGGGCCTGAGGTGGGCGGCCAGCACACGCTCGATGCCGTCGAGTGCCCCCGAGGTGACCACGACCGGCCCGTCCGGTACGCCGTCCGCGACCAGGTCCGCGCGCGCGATCCGCGCCAACTCCGGTTCCACGGCGGCCGCTCCGTAGAGCACCGGTTCGCGGTCCGCGAGTGCCGCGGCCGCCGTGAACGCCTCGGCGAGCGCGGGCAGCAGAGCCGGGTCCGGGTTGCCGTCGGACAGGTTCCGCACCCCGGGCGGCACATCCAGGCGGGACAGCTCGCGAGCGGTCGTCACCGGTTTGGGCCGTACGCGACTGCCGCGTCGGCCCGCGGTCTCGATCACCCCACGCTCACGCAGCGTGCGATAGGCGGCCGCGACGGTATTGGGATTCACGCCCAACTCGACCGCCAACTCCCGCATGGGCGGCAGCAGTTGACCGGGCTCCAGCTCCCCCGAACCCACCGCTCGCTCGACACTGGCCGCAATCTCGGCTGCGCGTTTTCCCTCGATCCGATACTCTCCTAGCACAAAGAAGAGTATGCACTAGTGCAATATGCCACGCAAGGCGAGCGCGGCGTACACCGCATACACGCGAGAACAGACGACGGCAGATGCCGACAGATGACGACGGAGACCTGGAGAGCACCATGACGGAGACGGCCGCCCCGCACCCCGCCACGTACACCCCGACCGACCGCACCGTCCCCACCCGCTCCCGGGAGCGTGCCGCGTACGAACACGAGATGGTGCACTCGATCCTCGACGAGGGGTACGTCTGCCACCTGGGCTTCGTCCGCGACGGGGCGCCGGTCGTGCTGCCCACGCTGTACGGCCGGGTCGGCGAGCGGCTCTATGTGCACGGCTCGACGGGTTCGCGTCCGCTGCGGATGGCGGGTCAGGCCGACCCCGGCCTGCCGGTCTGCCTCACCGTCACGCACGTCGACGGGCTGGTGCTGGCCCGCTCGGCCTTCCACCACTCGATCAACTACCGCTCCGTGGTGGTGCACGGCGTCGCCCACCAGGTGACGGACCCGGACGAGAAGCGGGAGGCCCTGGACGCGCTGGTCGACCATGTGGTGCCCGGCCGCTCGTACGACTCCCGGCCCGCCAACGCCAAGGAGCTGGCCGCCACCGCCGTACTGCGCCTGGAACTCGCCGAGGTCTCCGCCAAGCTGCGCACCGGCGGCCCGAACGACGAGCCCGAGGACCTCGGCCTGCCGCACTGGACCGGAGTCCTCCCGCTCCGCAAGGGATACGGCACTCCGGTCCCCGCGGACGACCTGGCCCCCGGAATCGAGGTCCCCGACTACCTGGCGACCCTCTGATGCTCATACACCCCTGGGACGCACCCCGCGACGACACCGAGTGGCAACAGTGGCTGGCCGCCCACGACTTCGGGCAGCTCGCCGTGAACGGCCTGCCCGGCGAGCCGCCGCACGTCCAGCCGATGCACTTCGCGTACGACCCCGAGCGCGGACCGCACGGCGTGGCCCTCGCCCATCTGGCCCGCCCGAACCCGCTGTGGCCCGCCCTCCTGGCGAACCCGGTCGTGACGCTGAGCGTCGTCGACGACTACGTGTACGTGCCGGGCCCCTGGCAGGCTCCGCCGGACACCCCCTCCGAGCACGGGGTGCCGACGAGCTTCTACGCGGCCGTCCAACTCCGCTGCACCGCCCGGGTGGTGGACGACCCGGCGGAGAAGGCCGAGCTCCTCAACCACCAGGTCGGCCACTTTCAGCCGGAGGGCGGCTCGGCCCGCGCGACGGCCGGCGAGGCCCCGTACGGCCGCCTCCTGTCCGGGATCCGCGGCCTGCGGCTCGAAGTCACCGACGTACGGGCGAAGTTCAAGTACGCGAATCACAAGCCGGAGGAAATCCAGAACCGCATTGTGGCCGAACTGACCACAAGAGACGGTCCGGGTGACGCGACGGCACGGGAGCACCACCTGCGGCGACGCAACGGGTGAGGTCGGGGCGGCACCGGACCACTCGGAGGTGACCGGCCGTGTGGGCCTTACGGGGGTGGGGCCCACACGGCCGGTACCGGCAGCCCCTCAGACGGGTACCAGCGGCTCTTCGGCCCCGTACCGGCAGCTCGTCAGAGCAGCGCCGGCTCTTCCCGGGGCTCCCTCCTCGCGGCCCCCGCGCCCCTCGCCTTCGCGACCGCGAGCCCTGCGACCGACCCGAGCATCAGCAGCGTGCCCGCGACGGTCGCGGCGGTCAGCCGTTCACCGAGCAGGCCCACGGCCAGTACCGCCGCGCTCACCGGCTCGAGGAGCATGATCACGGAGACGGTCGCCGAGCGGACGACGGCCGCGCCCGCGAAATACAGGGCGTAGGCGAAGGCTGTCGGGACCGCGGCGATGTACGCCACCAGCGCGATGACCCGGACCGGTTCGGCCGTGTGCGGCACCAGCCCCTCGGCGAGACCGAACGGCAGCAGGCACAGACTCGTGACGGCGAACGCCCCCACCGTGGTGGAGGAGACGTCGGCGCCGCCGTCGCGCCCCCACCACCGGGTCAGGAGCGTCATCACGGAGTACCCGGCGGCGGACACGACGGCGAGCCCGACACCCGACGGCCGGACCGTCGCGCCCCCGCTGCCGAGCACCAGCACCGCGAGCCCGGCGAGCGCGCCGACGACGGCACCGACACCGCCGCGCCCGAGCCGCTCCCCCATGGTCAGCCGTGCCCCGAGCGCGATGAGCACCGGACCGGCGCCGAGGGTGACGACGGTGGCCACGGCCAGCCCGGTGGACTCCACGGCGGCGAAGTACGCGGTCTGGAAAATCGCGAGCCCCAGGCCCGTTGCTCCGGTCCGCAGCAGGCTCGTACGAAGGCGGAGTCGTTCGGTGGAGCGCGGCCGCCGCCGCAGCAGCCGGACGGCGAGCAGCAGGGCGAGTCCGCCCGCGCAACGCCAGAAGGACAGGGCCACGGGGCCCATGTCGCTCGCGCGGTAGACGAGTGAGGCGACCGCGCCCGCGGTGCCCCAGGCGGCACCGGCGACCGTCAGATAGAGGAGGCCTCGCCCGATGGGCAGGCCGGAAGCAGCATTCGACACGTGTTCTCTCCGCAGATCCGCAGAAGTTCGGGAAGGACCACGTCGCGCGTCGTGCACCGTGCATGCGGCACGTCGGCGCGGAAGGTCCTCGGACTTCGTCTGCGGGCAGCACCGTTCGGCCCGACCGACGGTCAGGCGTGAATTACCGGAGGGCCCGCCTCAGGCGGCCGGAGGCGGAAGAACGAGTGCGTCCGAATGCATGATCAGCAGCCTAGGTGGCGCGGCCCCGCGCCGACAACTCCCTTTCGGCCTCGCCTCCGCCGCTCGCCACCGGCGTCTGCGAGGCCTTGGCGGGCGTGGACGACTGCGCGATGAAGGCGCCGCACAGGACCACCGCGCCGCCGATGATCTGCGGTGCGGAGAGGTGCTCACCGAGCAGGACCCAGGCGAGTACGGTCGCGATGACCGCTTCCAGACAGGCCACGACACCGGCCACCTGCGGCGAGAGCCTGCGCACGGACTGTACGCCGGTCACGTAGGCGACGACGGTCGCGATCAGCACGATCCAGCCCAGCAGCAGCGAGGCAGCGACGGACGTGCCGTCCAGGTCCGCGCTGCCCCCGAGGACCGACCAGTCCATCCCCCACGGCCGCGCCACGACCGTCAGGACGAGCGCACCGACGAGCAGTCCGTACGCGATGACGCCGAGCGGATCCGGTGCCTCCTCGCCCGCGTCGCTGCCCTGGTCGGACAGGACGAAGTAGCCGACCTGGCAGCAGGCGGCGCCGAGCGCGAGCAGCAGTCCGAGGACGTCGAAGCTCAGCCCGGTCCACACCTCGACGACACAGGCGAGACCACCGACGGCGAGCACGACTCCGAGGGCCGCGGCACGGGTCACGGGCCGCCGCTGCACGAACCGCACCCAGCCGAGTACCAGCGCGGGCGCCAGGTACTCGACGAGCAGCGCCACCCCGACGGGGATCCGGGAGATCGAGGCGAAGTAGAACGCCTGGACGCCGGCCACGGCGAGCAGTCCGAACCCGGCGAGCAGCGCGGGGCGCTCGCGCAGCAGCCCCCGGTGCCGCACGGCCAGCGGCAGCATCACCAGAGCGGCACCCGCGACACGCAGCCACACCACGTGCAACGGGTCGAGGCCCGCCTCGATCAACGGCTTGGCCGCGACCCCGGACCCTCCGAAGGCGACCGCCGACGCGAGCGCGAGCCCCAGGCCGACGCCCCGTCCGCGGTTGCCCTGACTGCTCTCAGACGTATGCACCGGCACATGATGACAGGCGACGACATGAGCGTCACCCCCAATGACACCTGTCTCAACGACTGGACGCGCCGCGCCGACGCACACCATGAAGTCGCCTGTGGCCCAGGGCTCGGCCCACGCTCGACTCGGTTCACCGGAGTTCGACGAGGAATCCGGAGCTCCGGTGAAGAGCCGGAGCCCGATCAAGAGCCGAAGCCCGATCAAGAGCCGAAGCTCGATGAAGAGTCGGAGCTCGATGAGGAGCCGAAGCTCGATGAAGGTGAAGGAGACCCGGCCCGGCTCGGCGCCCGGTCGGCCTCAGGCCCTCAAGCCCTCAGGTCCTAAGACCCTCAGGCCTCGATGCCCTGCCCCGCCGCGCTGTCGATGCGTGCCAGCAGCTCGCGCACGTCGACCCCCGCGCGCCCCAGCACCTCCACGGCCCGCGACTCGGGCTCGGCGACGATCGACGCGAGCAGATCGACCGCGTCCGCGAGTTCGTCACCCCGCCGCACGGCCCGCTCGTACGCGGCTTCCACGGCGCCTGCCGCCACCGGCGACCACCCGTCCTCGGTCACCGTCGGCACGGCACCGGAGTCCTCTACGGAGCCCTGCCAGCGCAGTCCGTAGCCGATGCTGCGCTGGACGAGATAGCCGAGCAGCCGGGCGACCTGCGGGTCACTGTCGAAGACCGCGCGCACGTGGGGGTCGGACTCCAGGAGTGTATGCAGCAGATGAGCCGTGTCGATCAGCCGGTCCCCGTCCCGAAGCGCCCTTCTGCGCGCACCGGCGACCACCGCTGCCAGTTCCTCACTGAGCCTGGCCTCGATGTCCACGCGGATCGGACCACGCTCGGCGGCCTGCTGGTGGGGGATTCGGGGTTGCACATCCCCTACCCCATCAGTCCCTTCAACTCTGGACATCCTCGTGGGGAAGCATCTTCGCGTCCGACACAGGGTGGGCGTCCCTGCCTGACTCTCCTCCTTACGGATGACTATCTCGCGGTTTTCCCTGATGGGGCGCGCGCCGCCTTGCCCCGCGCCCCTCGCGCAACCGCGTCGCTCCGGCGCTCGTCCACAGGAGCATGGAGAGCAGGTGCTGGCTGGTGGCCCTGCCGGCGATCGACGGCAGACAGTACGTGTACCGGGTCTACGCCCCCGAGGACGCGCTGCTCGCCGACCTGTTCTGGGAGGCGTGGCACTGCCACGACGAAGGCCCCTTCCCGCGCGCGTGGGACCTGTTCGACGCTGCGGTGATACGGCGGGTCGGCTGAGCCCGGCCGTCTCCCCAACTCCCCCTCCCCGGGGCCGTGGGGACCGCACTTCCACACTTCCTGACGGTTCATCAGTATTGAATGTTCAAGGCCCTGCGGCTACGTTCCGCGACACCGTAGCCCGCTGCGCCCGGCGCAGCACCCGAGACGAAGGGGTGGTCGCATGGCCGAAGTCAGCGCGGAAGCACGGATAGAGGCGCCCGCCGAGAAGGTCTGGGCGCAGCTCACGGACTTCTCCTCGTACGGCGAGTGGAACTCCACCCACACCAGCTTCCCGAAGGGCGGCCCCGAGACCCTCGAAGTCGGCGGCACCTTCGAGGAGAACATGAAGCTCATGGGTTTCCCCGCCGAGGTCAACTGGACCATCGAGGAACTGGAGGCGGCCCGCACGCTCGCGATCCGCGGCAAGGGCCCGATGGCCGTGACCGTCGCCACGCGCTACACGCTGACACCCGACGGCGAGGCCACGAAGGTCCGTATCGACGGCGAGTTCACGGGCGCCGCCGTCTCCCTGATGGCGGGCAAGCTGAAGGACTCGGCGACGGCAGCCCTGAACGAGTCCCTGCGCAAGCTCGGCGGGCTGGTGGCCTAGCGCGGCAGCACACCGCGCCTGCGCCAACACACGCTTAGGGGGTACTTCGAAGTCGAAGTACCCCCCATTGGCGAGCCATCAGTCCTCGTCGGCGAGGATCAGATACAGCTTCTTGCGCGCTTCGTTGATGACGGACAGCGCCTTCTCGCGCTGCTCCTTGCTGCCGGTCTTCCAGACCTGCCCGAACGCCTCCATCAGGCCGAAGCCGGCCTGCCGGATGTCGCTCAGCGCCTCCCAGTCGACACCGCGCCCGGCGTCCTCCCAGGGCGCTTCCGGACCCTCGTCGGCCGCGGCGCGACCCGCCTCGGTCAGCGAGAACAGCTTCTTGCCGCCCTCGGTCGCGCTGCTGATCAGACCCTCGTCCTCCAGCAGCTGAAGGGTGGGATACACCGAGCCGGGGCTGGGCTTCCACGCTCCACCGCTGCGCTCGACGATCTCCTGGATCATCTCGTAGCCGTGCATGGGCCGGTCCTTGAGCAGGGCCAGAATCGACGCGCGTACGTCGCCGCGCCGCGCCCTGCCGCGCGGTCCGCCCCGGCCTCCGCGCCCACCCCAGGGACCCGGGCCGGGGCCACCGAAACCGGGCCCGAAGGGACCGAAGGCCGCACGCAGCCCCTCGAAGCCGCCCCGACCGGGGTGGCCGGGCCCGCCGTGTCCACGTCCATGACCGGGGCCGAAGCCCGGTCCGTATTCCTCTCCGTGGGAACGCATCGCAATCACTCCATTCCATCGTTGATCGGTCGCGATGCGTCAACGATATATCGGAATAGTTCGGTGGGCAAGCCCCTGCCGACATGTCCCCACCGACAGAGCCGACGTGCGCCCACCGACAGCAGAGGGCCGTCGCCCACCCCCCAACCACCCCGCCATCCCGGTCCACCCATCCCGGATTGGCCTTGGCCCACGCCTCTGATCGGCGCCTAGCGTCTGCCTCATGCGGATTCGAATCGTCGACGCCTTCACCGACCGCCCCTTCGCCGGCAACCCGGCCGGGGTTCTCCTCCTCGACGCCTCGACGTCCTTCCCGGACGACGCCTGGCTCCAGAACGTGGCCCTGGAGGTCAACCACGCCGAGACGGCGTTCGCCCACCCCCTCCCGGAGGGCGGCGAGGCCGACTGGGCGCTGCGCTGGTTCACCCCCGCCGCCGAGGTCGCGATGTGCGGCCACGCGACACTCGCCACGGCTCATGTGCTGGCCACCACGGGCGCCGCCCAGGGCCCCGTACGGTTCGCGACGAGGAGCGGCGTGCTCATCGCCACGGCGCAGGACGACGGTTCCATCACGCTGGACTTCCCGACGGCTCCGCTCACCCCGGTCGAGGTCCCGCAGGGCGTCGCCGAAGCGCTGGGCGCCGAGCCGCGCACCACCCACGACACGGGACCGAACATCGGCGACCTGCTGATCGAACTCGCCGACGAGAAGACCGTGCTGGGCCTGACCCCCGATCTCAAGTCCCTGGCCCGCTACTCCGAGCGCGGCATCATCGCCACGGCCCGCGCCGAAGACCCCTCCCACGGGTACGACTTCGTCTCCCGCTGCTTCTTCCCGAACCTCGGCATCGACGAGGACCCGGTCACCGGCAGCGCCCACACGGCGCTGGCCCCCTTCTGGTCCGAGCGTCTCGGCCGCACCGACCTCACGGGCCTCCAGGCCTCGCCCCGCTCCGGCCGCGTCCGCACCGCGCTCCACGGCGACCGCACCCTGCTCATCGGCCGCGCGGTCACCGTCATCGAGGGCGAACTTCTCGCGTGAACCACCCTGAGCGCGCGTAGGCGGCACGAAGCCCGCCTGAGCACGTGAACAGCACAGGGGGCGTACGACCGTCTCGTACGCCCCCTTCACATGCCCTTCTGCCCGCCGTCCGCATCCGCTCACGCGGTCGGCAGCCACCCCACCTTCCCCGCCAGCAGCGCGTATCCCACGAAGGCCCCGATGTCGAGGAGCGAGTGGGCGACCACCAGCGGCCCGACGCGGCCCCAGCGCCGGTACAGGTAGACGAAGACCACGCCCATCACCATGTTGCCGATGAACCCGCCGATGCCCTGGTAGAGGTGGTACGAGCCGCGCAGCACCGAGCTGGCCACCAGGGCCGTGACCGGCGTCCAGCCCAACTGGCCGAGGCGGCGCAGCAGATACCCGACGACGATGACCTCCTCCAGGACCGAGTTCTGGATCGCGGAGAGGATCAGCACCGGGTACTTCCACCACACGTCGGGCAGCGCCTCGGGCACCACGGTGAGGTTGAAGCCAAGCCCGCGGGCCGCCAGGTAGAAGGCGATGCCCGAACTGCCGATCACCGCGGCGATCGCCGCACCGCGGGCGAGATCCGGCCACGGTCGGGTGCGGTCGAAGCCGATCACGCGCAGCCCCTTGCCCTCGCGCAGCAGGAAGTGTGCGACGAGGGCGACCGGCACCAGCGCGGTGGCGATGCCGAACAGCTGCCATGCGAGATCAAGCCAGGGACGGCCGGGTGCGGCCGAGGCGTTGAGCGTGGCCGCCTGGTCCTTGAGGCCCCCCGGTTTGGTGACCGACCCGACAAAGCTGATCAGCGCGGAGACCCCGCTCGCCCCGAGCGAGACCCCCAGTACGAGGAGCGTCTCGTCGCGGAAAATCCGTCGCACAGGCCGCTCCTCCGGAAAAGAATCGGCCATCGGCCCCGCCTCCGCCTGCACTCCTGCCTCCAGTTGAGTAATCCCGCCTCATCCCCATCTTCGCCCCGCTAGGGTCTCGAAAGAAGTTGCGAAGATCGTGCGCGACAAGCCGTCGGGGGACGGACGCCGTGGGGACGTACCTCCCCCTGTGCCATACCATTCGGCCATTTCCCGGCTCCAAAGACTCCAGGTTCGACCGAGGAGGGGCACGACCGCCATGGGACGTCACAGCTTGCCCGACGGGTTCCGGACGGGCGCCACCGGCCCCCGGCCGCGCACACGGCGCCGCAGCGTGGCGCTCGCGACGGCCCTCGTGCTCGCCGTCGCCGCGGGCACGGCGGCCGCGGTCGAGGGCGGCCTGCTCTCCTTCGGCTCGTCCTGCTGGGACAGTGCCGTACGCCTCAGGATCGCCGCCGCTCCGGACATCACGCCCGCACTGAAGGACGCGGCCGAGTACGCCCGGGACAACGACGTGACGTCCGACGGCAACTGCCTCGACGTCCAGGTGACCGCACGGGAGGCGTTCAAGGTCACGGACGCCCTGCGGTCGAAGGACAAGGGCGCCACCGACTTCGAGGCATGGGTGCCGGACTCGGGCGTGTGGGTGAACCGGATCATGGCGGACGACAGGTCGACTCCGGTGACACCGGCGGGGAACGTCGCGTCGTCCCCCGTCGGCGTCGCCATGATCCCGACGGCCGCGAAGTCCCTCGGATGGCCCGCCAAGACGTACAGCTGGACCGAGTTGGCGAGTGCGACGACGACGAGCGACAGTCTGAAACTCGGGGCGGGCGACCCCGCGCGCAGCGCGACCGGCCTGCTCGCCCTGACTCAGCTCACCCACGCCGCGGCCAAGGCCAAGGACGGCGACACCCAGGCGGCCGCCACCACGAAGGCCCTCTCACAGCGCATCTCCGACAGCGACAGCCAGGTCCTCGACACCCTCCCGCGCGACCTCTCCGGCACCGAGCAGGGCAACCCGAAGCGCAACCAGGCGCTGATCCTCTCCGAGCAGGCGGCGTTCGCGTACAACGCGTCGGCGGACAGCGGCGACGACCTCGACCTCTTCTACCCGAAGGACGGCTCGCCCCGGCTCGACTACCCGTTCGCGCTGGTCGACGAGCCCTCGCTGACCACGGACGAGAGCCGGGCCGCGCTGCGGTTCATGACCCTGCTCGGCGAGCCCGACGGCCGGAAGATCCTGGAGAAGCGCGGCTTCCGTACGGACGACGACGAGATCCCGGACAGGCTGGTCACGCAGGCCGGCGGCCGCGCCCCGCAGCCATACCGGGAATTGCCGGCCGAACCGGCCTCGGACAAGGAGATCGAGGAGGCCCTCGGCATGTGGACGATCACGGTGCAGAGCGCCCGCCTCACCACGGTCGTCGACGCCTCCGCCTCCATGTCGGATCCGGTGCCGGGCACCAGCGAGTCCCGTATGGAGGTGACCAGGGCAGCACTGCTGCAGGCCCTGGCCACCTTCACGCCGGAGGACGAGATCGGGCTCTGGAAGTTCTCCACGAAGCTCGACGGCAAGCGCGACTACCGCGTCCTCGTACCGACCGAGCGGCTCGGCGACCGTGCGGGCGACGGCACCCAGCGGGACCGGCTGTCGGCGGCCTTCAGCGGCCTGAAGCCGGTCCCGGACGGCGCGACCGGCCTGTACGACACCGCGCTGGCCGCGTACAAGGCCGCCATTGCCTCCTACGCGCCGGGGAAGTTCAACGCGGTCGTGCTGCTGACCGACGGTGTGAACCAGGACCCGGGGAGCATCTCGCGCTCCAGCCTCGTCGCCGAGCTCCAGGAGCTCAGCGACCCGGAGCGCCCGGTGCCGCTGATCGCGGTCGCCGTCGGCCCGGAGGCCGACAGGGACGAGCTCGACGACATCGCCGAGGCGACCGGCGGCTCGGGTCATCAGGTCACCGACCCGTCCCAGATCCACTCGGTGATCCTCAAGGCCGTCGTGCGGGCGGGCAGCCAGAGCTGATCGCCCGTCACCTCAGCGGAACGGCGGGCTCCGGTAACCCGACCGGCCAGGTGTGCACCGGCTCACCTAGGTGCATCAGCTCGCAGTACCGTTTCGTCGTGGCGGCCAGCGCGGCATCCCGCCCCATACCGCTCTCCAGCGCCCGGTGGAACGTACGGGACTGCCAGGACGCTCCGTTGACCCCGCGCTTGCACCGCTCCTCGATCACACCGAGGTAGAGGTCCCGGTCGGCTGGCTCGACGCCCCACGCGTCCAGGCCCGCCGCCGCGAGCGGCAGCAGTTCGTCCCGTACCAGCTGCACCGCGGGCACCCGGGTGGTCCCGCCGTACCTGCCGCGCCGCGGCCACTCCATCCGCGCGTCGATGCCGTACCGGCAGGCGTGGTCGAAGTTGGCGGCGGCCGCCTCGAAGGGCAGCCGGTTCCACACGGGCCGCGTCTCCTCGGCGAGGGCGCGTACGAGCCCGTAGTAGAAGGCTGCGTTGGCGATGACGTCGGTGACGGTGGGGCCCGCGGGCAGCACGCGGTTCTCGACGCGCAGATGCGGGACGCCGTCGTCGATGCCGTACACCGGACGGTTCCAGCGGTAGATGGTGCCGTTGTGGAGCACGAGTTCGGCGAGCCGGGGTATGCCGCCCTCGTCGAGGACGCTCTGCGGGTCCTCCTCGTCGCAGATGGGCAGCAGAGGAGGGAAGAACCGCAGGTTCTCCTCGAAGAGGTCGTACGCCGACGAGATCCACCGTTCCCCGAACCAGGTGCGCGGACGGACGCCCTGCGCCTGGAGCTCGGGCGGACGGGTGTCGGTGGACTGCAGGAACAGCGGGGGCCGCGACTCGCGCCACAGCTCACGGCCGAACAGGAAGGGCGAGTTGGCGCCGATCGCGACCTGTACGGCGGCCACCGCCTGCGCCGCGTTCCACACATCGGCGAAGCGTCCGGGCGTGACCTGGAGGTGCAACTGCACGGAGGTGCAGGCCGCTTCGGGCGCGATGGACGCCGAGGTGCAGCTGAGCCGCTCCACACCGTCGATGTCCAGCGCGAAATCCTCACCGCGGGCGGCCACGATCTGGTCGTTGAGCAGCGTGTAGCGATCCACGTCGGAAAGGTTCGCGGAGACCAGGTCGTCACGCGCGAGTGTCGGCAGAATGCCGATCATCACGATTCCGGCATCTACCTCGTTGGCCTTCCGATGGGCATATGCAAGCGAGGTGCGCAACTCCTCGGCGAGCCGGTCGAATACACGCCCGCCGAGCCGATGGGGAGCAATGTTGACTTCCAGATTGAACATGGCGAGTTCTGTTTGGAAATCACGGCTCGCGATGCGTTCGAGTACTTGCGCATTCATCATTCTCGGCATGCCGTCGGGCCCTGCGAGATTCAGCTCGATCTCCAGGCCCATGAGATTCTTGGGTCGGTCGAACCGCTTCTCCGCCAGCAACCGCGCCAGCCCCGCCAGGCACTGCTGGAGCTTGGCGCGGTAGCGCTGCCGATCGGACAGGCCGATCGGCCCCGCCACGACCTTCTCCCCCATCGAAGTGTCCCTCCTCGACTGGGCAGCCCGACGAACCGGCCGCTGGTGTCCCGGGTCACGGGGGATGATGCCCAGGCAATGTGATCGATAACGCCCTGGACAGGCCCCCCGGGCGCTACTCTGAACGCAGTTGCCCACAGGCACATTCACTAGGCATGGGGCAGCGAGCGGTTTCGACGATCGGCAGTGTCGTGAAAAACGCCGACGAGAACCGGCCGTCCACTTCGGAGGCATATTCCGAGGTCATCGACGGGTACCCGCGGTGAACCAGGACCAAACACGCGTAACGGCGACCGAATTGTCTCTTGCCTTTAATGTGCGGAACGGCTAGATGAAACATCGTCTGAACACGTTTCGTATAAACTCCGCGAACGAGGCAGAGAGTTGGCGCTCGCGGTCATTGCCCCCGCCCCTCTGACCCCGAGAGCTGACAGTGTCGTCCGCCCCCGCCCTCGCGCCGCCATGCCTGTCGAATGAGAGGCGACCCACCATGCCGCTGCATGTCCCCCCGGCTCCCGCGCCCGCTGTACGCACCGTCCTCACGGCCCTCGGTTCCCCCACCGCGGTCCGCGAGGCACGCACCCCGTCCCTGCGCAACGCGCAGGGACCCGCCACTCCCGAACTCCCGCTGCCCGTCCACGTCCTCGACCGGATCGGCCCGGCGGGCGCCTCGGCCACCCGCCTCGCCGGATGGCGCTTCCTGATCCGCTGCGGCGAACGCGCCGTAGCGGCCGCCGAGACGAGGCTGACCCCCGACGGCTGGGCCTTCTCGCACTTCTTCGAGGGTCCGTACGTCACCGCCACCGAGCGCGCCCTGCGCCAGGCCGAGACGATGACGGGCTCGTACCAGGCCCGTCTGCTGTCCGTCCCCGAGCTCTACATGCTCACGCTGTGGCTGCACGGCGACTGCACGGCCGACGGCTCCGAGGGCCACCCCGCCGCCACCGACCTCCTGGTACCGCTGGCACCCGCCCCGCCCGGCATCGCCGCGCACCGCCCGCACCGCGTTTCCGAGCTGCTGCCTGTGCTGACCCACCGGCTCACGTCCACGCAGACGCCCGGCCCGCTGCTCGGCTCACCCGCCTGAGCGCACCTCCGCTTCCGTGCCCCGCGGCCCCACCCCGGCCGCGGGGCACGCTGCTGCCCGCGGTGAGCCGGGGAGACGCCATTGCGCGGAGTGACGCCAGGAGGACGCAGCGCACGCCCAGTCCTTCTGGACTAGCCCCATCCGACCACTGAGAACCACCCGAAGAGGCGCCCCAGTTGGAATGAACCGTCCGCACGGGTGATGCGTCCTGAACCTGTGAGGAGCGCTGCCGCAAAATCCCTGCGGATTGACGTCCGTAGGGCAACACTGGGTTCCGGACCATCTGACAAACGGGGGGCGGCCATGAGCACCACTTCGAGCCGCAGGACAGACACGACATCGATCACCGACCTCACACCGAAGCGAAAGATCCCATCAATGTGCCAGCACCAGCCGCCGTGCCCGACAGCCGACTCCGCCGACCGGGAAGCAGCGCTCCTCGTGGCGCACCACCCGGAGCAGGGATGGAGCCTGCTGTGCAACGGCGTCCTGCTCTTCGAGGACACCGGTGAGCTCCTGCCGGACGGCCGGATCATCGCGCCGCACCGACCTCTGGTCATCGACGTGATGACGGCCGCCTGAGCGGCCCGGCGCACCACGGGCGACCGACAGGCCGCCCGGAGACATGAGGGGCCGGCCCGGGGAAGCAGACCCGGAACCGGCCCCGACGCATGTCCAGAGGTGATTACTCCTCGTAGGCATCCAGCGGCGGGCAGGAGCAGACCAGATTCCGGTCGCCGTACGCCTGGTCGATGCGCCGCACCGGCGGCCAGTACTTGTCGGCGGTCGAGACACCGTCCGGGAAGACGGCCTCCGCCCGGCTGTACGCGTGCTTCCACTCGCCGCCCAGCGCGGCCGCCGTGTGCGGGGCATTCCGCAGCGGGTTGTCGTCCGCCGCCCATTCGCCCGAGCCGACCTTCTCGATCTCCGCACGAATGGCGATCATCGCCTCGCAGAACCGGTCGAGCTCGATCAGGTCCTCGCTCTCCGTGGGCTCGATCATCAGCGTGCCGGCCACCGGGAACGACATCGTCGGCGCGTGGAACCCGTAGTCGATCAGCCGCTTGGCGACGTCGTCGACGCTCACACCGGTCGCCTTGGTCAGCGGCCGCAGATCGATGATGCACTCGTGCGCCACGAGCCCGGCAGGACCGGTGTAGAGCACCGGGTAGTGCGGCTCGAGACGCTTGGCGATGTAGTTGGCGCTGAGCACGGCGACCTGCGTGGCCCGCTTGAGCCCCTCACCGCCCATGAGACGGACGTACGCCCATGAGATGGGCAGGATGCCCGCCGAGCCCCAGGGAGCGGCTGAGATCGGGCCCACGCCGGTCTCCGGGCCCGCGGCCGGCTGCAGCGGGTGGTTCGGCAGATACGGCGCGAGATGCGCGCCCACCCCGACAGGACCGACGCCCGGACCGCCGCCGCCGTGCGGGATGCAGAACGTCTTGTGCAGATTGAGGTGCGAGACGTCACCGCCGAAGTGGCCCGGCTTGGCGAGGCCCACCAGCGCGTTGAGGTTGGCCCCGTCGACGTACACCTGGCCGCCCGCCTCGTGCACCTGCGCACAGATGTCGGCGACGTGCTCCTCGAACACACCGTGCGTCGAGGGGTACGTGATCATCAGCACGGCAAGCTCGTCGGCGTACTGCTCGATCTTGGCGCGCAGGTCCTCGACGTCGATCTCGCCGTCGTCCGCGGTCTTGACGACGACGACCTTCATGCCGGCCATCACGGCGCTCGCCGCGTTCGTGCCGTGCGCGGACGACGGGATGAGGCAGACGGTGCGCTGCTCGTCGCCGTTGGCCCGGTGATAGCCGCGTACGGCCAGCAGGCCCGCGAACTCGCCCTGGGAACCGGCGTTGGGCTGCAGCGACACCTTGTCGTAGCCCGTCACCTCGGCGAGCCGCTCCTCCAGCTCACGGATGAGCGTGAGGTAGCCCTGCGCCTGCTCGGCGGGCGCGAAGGGGTGCAGCTGCCCGAACTCGGGCCAGGTGACCGGCTCCATCTCCGTGGTCGCGTTGAGCTTCATCGTGCAGGAGCCCAGCGGGATCATGCCGCGGTCGAGCGCGTAGTCACGGTCGGCGAGACGGCGCAGGTAGCGCAGCATCGCGGTCTCGGAGCGGTACTGGTGGAACACCGGGTGCGTCAGATACTCGTCGGTGCGCAGCAGCGCGGCCGGCAGTGTGTCCGCCGCCGTCGCGTCCAGCGCCGCCACATCGCCCTCGACACCGAACGCGGCCCAGACGGCGTCCAGTTGACCCCGCGTGGTGGTCTCGTCGCAGGCGAGGGACAGGTGGTCGGCGTCCACGAGGTGGAGATTGACACCGCCCTCGCGCGCGGCCGCGACGGTCTCGGCGGCCTTGCCCCGCACCCGCACGGTGAGCGTGTCGAAATACGCCTCGTGGACGACCTCGACACCGCCCGCCTTCAGACCCGCGGCGAGGATCGTGGCGTACCGGTGGGTGCGCTGCGCGATGGACTTCAGGCCCTGGGGCCCGTGGTAGACCGCGTACATCCCGGCCATCACGGCGAGCAGCACCTGAGCCGTACAGATATTGCTGGTCGCCTTCTCGCGGCGGATGTGCTGCTCCCGCGTCTGCAGGGCGAGCCGGTAGGCCTTGTTGCCGTCGGCGTCCAGGGACACGCCCACGAGCCGGCCGGGCAGGCTCCGCGCGAACTTCTCGCGCACCGCCATGTACCCGGCGTGCGGCCCGCCGAAGCCCATCGGCACGCCGAAGCGCTGCGTCGTACCGATCGCGATGTCCGCGCCGAGTTCGCCGGGCGAGGTGAGCAGCGTCAGGGCGAGCAGATCGGCGGCGACGGTGACGATCGCACCCAGCTCGTGCGCCTGCTCGACGACGGGCTTGATGTCCCGTGCGGCGCCGGAGGCGCCCGGGTACTGGAGGAGCACGCCGTTGATCTCACGCTCGGCCAGCTCGGCCGGAATGCCGTCGCTCAGGTCGGCGACGACGACCTCGACGCCGGTCGGCTCGGCGCGGGTCTCGATCACGGCGATGGTCTGCGGAAGGGCGTCCGCGTCGACCAGGAACAGGCCCTTCTTGTTCTTGCCCATGCGCCGCGACAGCGCCATGGCCTCGGCGGCCGCCGTGCTCTCGTCGAGCAGCGAGGCGCCGGAGGTCGGCAGGCCCGTCAGGTCGGCGACCACGGTCTGGAAATTGAGCAGCGCCTCGAGCCGGCCCTGCGAGATCTCCGGCTGGTACGGCGTGTACGCGGTGTACCAGGCCGGGTTCTCCATGACGTTGCGCAGGATGACGGGCGGTGTGAACGTCCCGTAGTACCCGAGCCCGATCATGGAATCCAGCACCTGGTTACGGTCCGCGAGGGAGCGCAGCTCGGCCAGCACCTCGGCCTCGGTGCGCGCGCCCGGCAGTTCGAGCGCGTCGGCGTTCTTGATCACATCCGGGACCGCGGCGGCCGTCAGCTCGTCGAGCGAGCCGTACCCCACCTGCGCGAGCATCTTGGCCCGGGCCTCGGTGTCGGGCCCGATGTGGCGCTGCTCGAAGGGGATTCCCGCTTCGAGCTCGGAGAGCGGAACGCGATGGTCGGTCATGTACGGAGGCCTCCTGGTCTGACGACCTTCGAGGGGCACCACGGCGCGGGTGCCCCGACGGCCTCCCCCTCTGTCATCTCAACCTGAGAGTTTCACCGGCCCGCCACGAAGGCACGCCGGCTTTCACCGTCGGTGAGAGCGGAAACCGTCGACACCCGCTCTGCTTTCCAGAGTGACCTCGTCCGTGCGGTACGTGAGCCTGAGAGATTCCGGGGAGGATTTGCTCCTTCGGCGCCTCCGATGAAGCCTGGAGGACTCTCCCGCACGGGGTCAGCAGCCGTTGCCCAGCGTACCAGCGGGGTTCCCTCGAGTGGCCGCCCTGCTCAAAGTGCTCTTTCGTAGTGCTTACGGATGAGTTGCGAGCAGTTGGAGGGCCCGTGCAGACCGACATCGATCCGCGCAACCTGATAGGCCGCAAGGCGTTCGACCGCAACGGCACCAGAATCGGCACCGTCGACGAGGTCTACCTCGACGACGCGACCGGCGTACCGGAGTGGGCGGCCATCCGCACCGGCCTGTTCAGCAGGGATGCCTTCGTCCCCCTGGAGCCCAGCGAGCTGGTCGACGGCGCGTTGCGCGTCCCCTTCGAACGCGCCCTGATCAAGGACGCCCCCGACTTCGGCGTCGGCCGCCACCTCTCCCCCGAACAGGAACTCCAGCTCTACCACCACTACGGCCTCGACGTGGCCCCTCCTCCCCCCTTCCCGGACCACGACTTCGGCCATCTGGCAGGCTCGGACGAAGCCCCGTAGAGGGACGGGAAACGGCTGAGGCCGAGAGACGGCCGGTCTTTGTCCTTCAGAGTCAGTCCTTCAGGGGCGCGGGGCTGTGACAATGTGCGGCTCCGCCGCGCGGGCGCGACCGGCCACAGTCGACCCGCACGTACGAACGCACCCCAGTCACCCCTCCCCGCCCGCCGCAGGCGAACCCACACCCCCAGGTCTTCGCTCCACCAACGGCAACGGATCCGCGACCTCCAACAACGGATCATCGGTCCGAAACGTCCGCACACGCCCCGGCTCGGAGTCAGGCGTCTCGAACCGCACAGTGACCCTCCCCAGCCCACTCCCCTGCACCCACCCGTGCCCGAACTCGGCATGCCGTACATCGTGCCCCGCATGCCACCGCCGCTCGGCGGGCACCTCGGGCTCCTCCACCGACTCCTCCATGCCCTCTTCGGCCACCTGCGGCAGCGCGTCCGCAGCCGCCCGCGCCTGGGCGAAGAGATCCTCCTGCGTGTAGTCGGCAAGCCCGGAAACCCCGACCCCCAGCAGCCGTACACCTCCCGTGGTGTCCACGGACTCCAGCAACCGCGCGGCGGCCTCCCGCACCACCGCCGGATCGTCCGTGGGGCCCCGAAGCGTCTCGGACCGGGTCAGCGTCGAGAAGTCGTACCGCCGCACCTTCAGCACGATGGTCCGCCCCGACAGGTGCGCTCCCCGCAACCGCTGCACACACCGGTCGGCAAGCCTCTGCACCTCCATCCGCACCCGCACCCGGTCGTGAATGTCCACGTCGTACGTGTCCTCGACGGACACCGACTTCGTGTCCCGCTCGGCCACCACGGGCCGCTCGTCGTGCGCCAGCGCCATGGCGTACAGCCCGACCCCGTGGGCCTTCCCCAGGAGCCGTACGAGCTCGTCCTCGCCCGCCTCGGCGATCTCGCCGACCGTGGTGATCCCGGCCCGCCGCAGATGGTCTCCGGTGGCGGGCCCCACGCCCGGCAGCGTGCGCACCGACATGGGGGCGAGCAGCGCCCGCTCGGTGCCCGGCTCTATCAGCACGAGCCCGTCGGGCTTGGCCTGCTCGGAGGCGATTTTCGCTAGCATCTTGGAGGCGGCGAGTCCCACGGACCCGGTCAGCCCCGTGACGGCCCGGATGTCCGCGCGCAGCTTCACCCCGGCCAGCCGCGCCGATTCGTCGTCCCAGGCCGCCTGTCCGGCCTCCAGGTCCACGAACGCCTCGTCCAGGCTCAGCGGCTCCACCAGCGGCGACAGGTCCCGCAGCAGCCCCATCACCTGCTCGCTGATCTCCTTGTAGAGCCCGAAGCGGGGTACGAGATACGCGGCGTTCGGCGCCAGCCGGCGGGCCTGCGCCATGGGCATCGCCGAATGCACCCCGAAGACCCGGGCCTCGTACGAGCAGGTGGCGACCACACCCCTTGGTCCGAGCCCGCCCACGATGACCGCCTTCCCACGCAGGCTCGGCTTGGCTGCCTGCTCCGCCGAGGCGAAGAAGGCATCCATGTCGAGATGCAGGATCGTGGGCGCGGTTCTCACATGTCCGATGCTGCCCTACGCCACTGACAATGCCCCGGTACGCCGGGACACTCCCTGCCCGGCCGTGGTCAGACCGCGCGGTTGCGGCGCCGCGCCAGCTCGTCCGCGGGGTTGTGCCCCACGAGCGTCTCGCCCGTGTCGACGCGCTCCCCGTGCAGCTGCGAGAGCGCGCTCTCCACGTCCCGCCACACGACGCCCACGGCGATCCCGAAGATGCCCTGGCCGCCCTGGAGGAGCGCGTGGACCTCGTCGGGCGAGGAGCACTCGTAGACCGTCGCCCCGTCGCTCATCAGCGTCATCCGCTCAAGGTCGCGGAATCCGCGCTCTCGGAGGTGCTGGACCGTGGTGCGGATGTTCTGCAGGGAGACACCGGTGTCGAGGAACCGCTTGACGATCTTCAGGACGACGACGTCCCGGAAGCTGTAGAGCCGCTGCGTCCCCGACCCGTAGGCGGGCCGCACGCTCGGCTCGACCAGCCCCGTTCTGGCCCAGTAGTCCAGCTGTCGGTAGGTGATACCCGCGGCCGCGCACGCTGTGGGACCGCGATAGCCGATCTCCTCGGACGCCGCCCCGCCCTCGCCCGGCACCGACGTCGGCCGCTGTACGTGATCGGCCGCGCTGCTGTGAAGCGGGTACGGGCCGCTCTCCCCCAGACCGTGTCCGCGGGCACCCCCAGCCGTACCGTCGCCGCTGCTTCTCACGCCGACCTCCGTCCTTGACCTGCCTTCTCGACGGTAGGCAGCCACCAGGGGCGCGTCAACGACCGCCACACTCGGCACGCCGAGTGATAATCACCCTAAGAGTGGTTTCCCGTGTCCCACCGCGGGGAAAGGCTAGCCGAATGCTCTCGGGACGACGGCCGTACGGCCTGTCGTCCGGCGGTCCCGGAGGGTCACGGGACGGTGGCGGCAGAAGCTCACTGGCTGTTGGTCCCGAAGTCCTCGGGCGAGATCTGGTCGAGGAACTCGCGGAACTTCTCCACTTCGTCCTCCTGCTCGTCCGGGATCGCGATGCCGGCGTCGTCCAGGACCCCGTCACTGCCGTAGATCGGCGTCCCGGTACGCAACGCCAGCGCTATGGCGTCGGACGGCCGGGCACTGACCTCGACCCCACTGGCGAACACCAGCTCCGCGTAGAAGACGCCTTCCCGCAGGTCCGTGATACGTACTTCGGTCAGCTCCTGGCCGACGGCCTCCAGCACGTCCTTGAACAGGTCGTGGGTCAGCGGTCGCGCGGGAGCCATGCCCTGCTGTGCGAAGGCGATCGCCGTCGCCTCCCCCGGCCCGATCCAGATGGGGAGGTAACGGTCGCCTCCCACTTCACGCAGGAGCACGATCGGTTGGTTGGAGGGCATTTCGACCCGGACACCTACGACGTCGAGCTCGTTCACACAGCAACCCTAGGCCGTGCCCGGCATCTTTGGGTAGTCGAGCACGGAATGGGCGCCCGATCCGGCGCCCCGCTCGCACCGTCGCATCAGGGCAGCCGCACCCCGAGCGCGGACTGCACCAGCGCGGCGTGCAGCTTCACCGCGAGCCCCGCCAGCTCCTTCGTCCGCGCCTCCGCGTGCACCCTGGTCTGCGGATTGCGATGGCGCCTCAACGGGGCCACCACCTGGTCGACGAGCCCCGCCTCGCGGTCGGCGGCGGCCTTCACGGCACGCAGATGCCGCGGCTCGATCCCGAACCGCCCGAGTTCCACGACCAGCCCGGCCACGGTCACCGCCTCGGCGTCGTACACCCCGTCCGACAGCGGGGTGATGAGCCCGTACGACTCCCACTCCTCGAGCTCCTGCTCGCCGATCTCCGCGGCGGCCATCAGCTCGGCCCGCCCGATCCGGGCCACCGCCGGCCCCTCGGGCTCGCTGAGGAGCTCGCCGTCCCGCTGGCGCCCCACGGACGGCAACGGCAGTGCCTCACCCCGTTCCATGGCGTCCAGATGCTCGCGGATCACCTTCAGGGGCAGATAGTGGTCCCGCTGCATCCTCAGGACGTGACCGAGGCGCTCGACGTCGTCCGGGCTGAACTTCCGGTACCCGGACGGGGTCCGCTGCGGCTCGATGAGCCCCTCCGACTCCAGGAAACGGATCTTGGAGATGGTGACTTCGGGGAACTCCTCGCGCAGCACGTTCAGCACCGTGCCGATGCTCATCAGCCCGTTGTCCGTGGCGGCGGTGCCGTGTCCGGCACCGCCGCTCGGTGTTCGAAGCATGGACCTTCCTGAGGGTCCCCCCGGACGGAGTCTGGGGAAGGGTCAGATGCCCCGCTGGCTCGCGTAGAAGACCAGCCGGTACTTGCCGATCTGCACCTCGTCACCGTTCGACAGCGCGACCTGGTCGATCCGCTCCCGGTTGACGTACGTGCCGTTGAGGCTGCCGACATCCGCCACCGTGAACGAACCGTCGGGGGCGCGGCGGAACTCCACATGGCGGCGCGACACGGTCACGTCGTCCAGGAAGATGTCGCTCTGCGGATGACGGCCGGCGGTGGTCAGCTCGCCGTCCAGCAGGAAGCGGCTGCCCGAGTTGGGTCCGCGGCGCACCACCAGGAGCGCCGAGCCGAGCGGCAGCGCGTCGACGGCGGCCTGCGCCTCGGGAGAGAGCATCGGCATCTGCGTCTGGCCGGTGGCCTCGGCGTCGTAGGCCTCAAGGCCGGAGATGGAGATCGTCGAGGTGGTCTCCGACGGGCGCTCCGGGGTCGCACCGGCCCGCAGCGGCGCACCGCAGTTGGAGCAGAAGCGGCTCGCCTCCGCGTTGCGGTTACCGCACCTCGTACACACCAGGGCCGACATGGACGGATCCTCCTGCCGCGGCTGCCCCGCGGGAGCATTGGACGCATACGGGTCGGAGCCGAACCCTCCACCCGTACTTGAGGCTGACGGTTCCCCGAAACCTATGCGTCCCGACTGGGCAGGGTCAACAGACGGCGCGCCCTGACCACCGGAAATGTCACCGCCCGGACCACCGACCTGATCCCGGAAGAGCGGACGATCTCCCTGCCCCTCGGCGTCTGAGGGGCGCGGTGCGCGATGCCGGGCAGTGGCATTGTCGCTGCCCTCTCGCGCGCTCTTGCCGAACAACTTCGCAAACAACTTCACGGGCGATTCCCCTTGACCGAAACAGACCCGCCCGTGGGGCAGGACGAACCCTGACTACACACACCGGTCGAGCCGGACATCATCACAACGTCCGTGTCCACCAGACAGTTTCCACCACGCACCACCCATTCGGTGCGTCGACCCCCCGCAACCTCATGCCCTCGCGGAGCGGCCCCCAAGCGCCTCCCGTTCACTGGGAGGACGACCGAGCGTAGTCAGGCCGCTTCGCTGGTCGCAAGGCGTCCACGACGATCTTGTCCGAGCGTTCCACCGTGACAGTGGCCTGCTCCTTCTCCAAAGTCTGCACCACTCCGCCAGGGATGTTGAGCGCCGGTTCGAGGTCCTGAGGCTTGCCGATGACCTTGAAACGATAGGGGGCGCTGATCTTGTTCCCATCGACGGCGACTCCACCGCTCACGTCCGTCAGATAGGTACCGGCGACGACCCGTACGCCATTGACCTGGATCGCCTCCGCGCCGGCCGCGCGCAGCTCCTGGATCGCGTCGAGCAGCATGTCGGCCTCGACCGTCCCCTTCTCGTCGTCGATGGTCACCGTGATGCCAGGGCCCTGCGCCGCCACGGTGCCCGCCAGAATGCCGAGCTGCTTCTCCTTCTCGACCGTCTGTTTGCGGGCCTCCTCGGCCTGGTCCGAACTGTTCTCCAGCTCGGTGCGCTGATCTTCGAGCCCCTGCTTCTCCTCTTCCAGACGCTGCGTACGGTCGTCCAGTTCATCGAGGATGCGTACGAGATCTTCCTGACGCGCGCCGCGGAGGGCGCCGTCGCTGTCGCTGTTGGACGCCACCTGGACGGCGAGACCGAAGCCGAGGCCGAACAACAGGAGGGCGACGATGAGTTGCGCACGCGAAACGCGCGGCGGCCACAGACCCTTCATCAGCCGCTGACGGCCGGTCAGGACCGGCTTGTCCTGCTCCGCCTCGGCCCTCGGCGTCTCCGAGGACTCCGCGGGCACCTCTTCGGGCAGTTCCTTGCGCAGTGGGTTCTCGGGGGTCTCGTCCTTGTCGCTCATCGGCCTCACGCCCGGAACACGTGCCGGCGGATCGCCGCGGCGTTGGAGAAGATACGGATACCGAGGACGACCACCACACCAGTGGACAGCTGGGCGCCCACGCCCAACTTGTCGCCCAGGAAGACGATCAGCGCGGCCACGACAACGTTGGACAGGAACGACACCACGAAGACCTTGTCGTCGAAGATGCCGTCGAGCATCGCGCGCAGGCCTCCGAACACGGCGTCGAGCGCCGCCACGACGGCGATCGGAAGATAGGGCTCGACCACCGCCGGGACCTCGGGCCGGACCAACAATCCAGCCACGACTCCCACGACGAGGCCCAGTACGGCGATCACGATGTGCCTTTCTCTGTACTCGGTTCTGCTGTTCTTACGATCACACTCGGTGCGGCGGGAAGCCGGACGTCGTCCTCGACGGAAATGCTGGTCCGGATCCCGAAGTTCTCCTGCAGGGCGTGCAGATACTGCCCGTCGCCGCTGTTCTGGAACTTGGTGCTCAGCCGCCGGCCGTCCCCTACGGCCAGCACCGTGTAGGGCGGCACCAGCGGCTTGTTGTCGACCAGTATCGCGTCACCCGCGGCCCGGATCGCGGACAGTGCCGTCAGCCGCTGCCCATTGATCGCGACGGCCTCGGCACCCGACTCCCACAGCCCGTTGACCACGCGCTGCATGTCACGGTCACGTACACGTCCGGTGTCGGAGAACCCCGACGTCTCACGGGCGTCTCCGTCACCACTCTGGTCGGCTTCCTTGGCGTCGTCCACGACGAGTTTCACACCGGGACCGTGCACCTCGACCGCCCCCGCCAGGATGGCCACCAGCTCGCCCTGGTCGCCGCCGTGCTTCTTCAGCGCCTCGCGCTGCCGCGCACTCACGTCGTCGCGGAGCTTGTCGATGCTGTTCTCGAGTTTGTCGGCCGCCGACGTCTCGCGGTCGATGCGGTCGATGAGTTCCTCGCGCTCCTTGGCGACGACCGGAGCCGCTATCCGCGCCTGCGCCGCCCCCACGGTCACCACGAGGGCCGCGAGCACCAGACCGGCCGCGAGACCGAGCTTCGCCCGCAACGTCTTCGGCATGCCGCCGGTGCCTTCGGCCTCCTTGCGGGCGGCCGCCTCCGCGTACCCGTCGTCGAGGCTGTGGTCCATGACGTTGGTGAGCAGCGACATGGAGGCGTCCGGACGCGTGGGGCGCGTGGGGGTACTCCGAACGGGGTGCTGCTGCGGCATGCCGCACATCGTCGCACGTCGCGGCCAGTACCTCCGAATGGCCCCACCGGTGTGCCGGACGGGCCCCTTCGAGGGCACCGTCCGGCATGCGCGCGTGCCGCTCAGCGACCGGCGCTGTCCACCACCGACGACCACTCGTCGAGCAACGCCTGCGCCGACGCGTCGTCGGGCCCTTCGGCCCACAGATGCGTGACCGCCTCCGCCGGGTCCGGAAGGACCATCACCCAGCGCCCATCGGTCTCCACCACACGTACGCCGTCGGTCGTGTCCACGAACCGGTCACCGGCCGCCTCGACGACGCGCCGCATCACAAGTCCCTTGACCGCCCAGGGAGTCGCGAGATCACGCTTGAGGACGTGCGCCCGCGGAATCCGCGCATCAATCTGGCTGAGCGTGAGCTGCGTCCGCGCCACCAGACCGATGAGCCGTACGAAGGCTGCCGAACCGTCGAAGACGCTGCTGAACTCCGGCACGATGAAACCGCCGCGCCCGTCGCCTCCGAAGATCGTCGACTCCTCGCGCCCGACGCGCGTCAGATCGTCGGGAGACGTCGTCGTCCAGTCGACCTGGGTTCCGTGGTACGCCGCCACCTGCTCGGCGATCCTCGTGGTGGTCACCGGCAACGCCACCCGCCCACTTCGCCGTTCGGCGGCCACCAGATCGAGCATGACGAGCAACGCCCGGTCGTCCTCGATGATCCGGCCCTTCTCGTCGACGAGCGACAGCCGCTCGCCAACCGGATCGAACCGCACCCCGAACGCGGCGCGCGCGGACGCCACGATCTCCCCGAGCCGCACCATCCCCGACCTGCGCGCGTCCGCAGTCTCCGTCGGACGCGACTCGTCCAGACCGGGATTGATGGTCAACGAGTCGACCCCGAGCTTGCCCAGGAGGCTGGGCAGCACCAGCCCGGCGCTGCCGTTCGACGCGTCCACGACCACCTTCAGCCCGGACTCGGCGATCCCGGTGGTGTCGACATTCCTCAGCAAGGACCCTGTGTACGAGTCGAAGACGCTGGCAGGGAAGTGCAGATCCCCGATCTCGCCCGGGAACGCGCGCCGGTACTCCTGCCGCGCGAACACCCGGTCCAGCTTCCGCTGACTCGCCTGCGAGAGATCAGCCCCGCGCCCGTCGAAGAACATGATGTCCACGGAGTCGGGCACGCCTGGCGTCGTCCGGATCATGATCCCGCCGGCACTGCCCCGCCCAGTCTGCTGCCGTGCCACCGGCAGCGGTACGTTCTCCAGGTCTCGTACGTCGATGGCGCTGGCCTGCAGCGCCGAGATGACCGCCCGCTTGAGCGCACGGGCACCTCGCGAGTGGTCGCGTGCCGTCGTGACGGTCGAGCCCTTCTTGAGCGTCGTCGCATACGCCCCCGCGAGCCGTACAGCGAGCTCGGGAGTGATCTCCACGTTGAGGATCCCGGACACCCCGCGAGCTCCGAAGAGATGAGCCTGGCCCCGGGACTCCCAGATGACCGACGTGTTGACGAAGGCACCGGCCTCGATGGTCTTGAACGGGTAAACCCGTACGTTCCCCTGCACGATCGATTCTTCGCCCACGAGGCACTCGTCCCCGATGACGGCGCCGTCCTCGATGCGCGCGGCCCGCATGATGTCGGTGTTCTTTCCGACGACGCAGCCGCGCAGATTACTGTGCTGGCCGATGTACACGTTGTCGTGCAGCACGGCCTTGTGCAGGAACGCCCCGGTCTTCACGACCACATTGGAGCCCACCACGGTGTGCTCGCGGATTTCCACGCCGGCCTCGACCTTGGCGTAGTCGCCGATGTAGAGCGGCCCGCGCAGCACCGCGTCCGGATGCACTTCGGCACCCTCGGCGACCCACACACCGGGCGAGATCTCGAAGCCGTCGAGTTCGACGTCGACCTTGCCCTCCAGGACATCGGCCTGCGCCTTCACATAGCTCTCGTGCGTGCCTACGTCCTCCCAGTAGCCCTCGGCGATATAGCCGTAGATCGGCTTGCCTTCCTTCATCAGCTGGGGGAAGACATCGCCTGACCAGTCGACGGAGACATCGGCCTCGACATAGTTGAAGACCTCGGGCTCCATGACGTAGATACCGGTATTCACCGTGTCCGAGAAGACCTGGCCCCAGGTCGGCTTCTCGAGAAAGCGCTCGACCTTTCCCTCTTCGTCGACGATGGTGATGCCGAATTCCAGCGGATTCGGGACCCGGGTCAAACAGACAGTGACCAGCGCGCCCTTTTCCTTGTGGAAATTGATCAGATCGGTGAGATCGAAGTCGGTCAGAGCGTCACCGGAGATCACCAGGAAGGTGTCGTCCTTCAACGCCTCCTCGGCGTTCTTGACACTGCCGGCAGTACCGAGTGGCTTCTCCTCATTGGCATAGGTGAGCTCCATTCCGAGCTCTTCACCGTCACCGAAGTAGTTCTTGACGAGAGAGGCCAAGAACTGGACAGTAACGACGGTCTCGTTGAGCCCATGCCGCTTGAGCAGCCGCAGCACGTGCTCCATGATCGGGCGATTGGCCACGGGTAGGAGCGGCTTGGGCATGCTTGAGGTCATGGGGCGAAGGCGTGTGCCTTCGCCTCCGGCCATCACGACGGCCTTCATGTCGGAAGCGTCCTCCTTGAAGAGACGACGGTCTAGCCGACTTCACCCGTCAGATTGTCCCGCACATTCTGCTTGCGGGCCATCAGAGGCCACTAACGGCCGCCCATTCGGCGAGCTCAATCGGCCATGGTGTCCGCGCGGACAAGGCGGCGGACCTGAACCACGTAGAGGATCCCTGCCCACCAGTAGAGCGTTGTACCCCATCCTGCGAACGCCCATCCGAAAATAGCAGCGAGTGATGCAAGCCATCCACTTCCGTCACTGAGCAGCAGCAACGGGAAGGCGTACATCAGGTTGAACGTAGCAGCCTTCCCAAGGAAGTTCACCTGTGGCGGCGGATAGCCGTGCCGCCTGAGGATGCCCACCATCACCAGCAGAACCAGCTCTCGCGCGAGCAGGACAGCCGTCAGCCAGAGCGGCAGAATCTCGCGCCAGGTCAGGCCGAGCAAAGTCGACAGAATGTAGAGCCGGTCGGCCGCGGGGTCCAGCAGCCGGCCCAGGCTGCTGATCTGGTTCCACCGGCGGGCGAGCTTGCCGTCCAAATAGTCGCTGATGCCGCTCAGCATGAGCACCAGGAGTGCCCAGCCGTCACTCTTGGGCCCGCCGAACTCCGGCCTGAGGATCAGCCACAGGAAGAGCGGCACGCCTGCAAGACGCGCCATGCTGAGGATGTTCGGGATGGTGAGGACCCGGTCTGTCTGGACGCGGGTCTCCTGGACCTCCACCCGGGGGCCTCCTGTGGGAACGTGCCAACGATGCCCCCTGACCCTACCCTCAGCCATCTGTCCGCAGTGCGGAGGGGTTCGGGTAGCGTCCCGGAAAACAAAAAAGCTTCGGCCCTCGGACTTATCGTCCAAGGACCGAAGCTCTAAAATTTGTTCGGCGGTGTCCTACTCTCCCACAGGGTCCCCCCTGCAGTACCATCGGCGCTGTAAGGCTTAGCTTCCGGGTTCGGAA
>NZ_VWMY01000006.1 GCF_008905045.1 Streptomyces albicerus | reverse complement strand
TCGCGCAGTTCCCCGCGCCCCTGGGTAGGTGAGGCCTGGGCCCCGTAAGGGGCGCGGGGAACTGCGCGACAAACCCCCACCGGCCCGCGGCCTACGTACCAGCCTGAGGGGGTCTGGGGGCGAACCACCCAGTTCCGAGGTCCCCCAACCCACCACAGACCTGCTCAACCGGCGGAGCCGTTACGCTGGGAGGCGTGGCAGTCGTCGATGTATCCGAAGAGCTCAAGTCCCTCTCCTCGACCATGGAGTCGATCGAGGCCGTCCTGGACCTCGACAAGCTGAGGGCAGACATCGCCGTGCTCGAGGAGCAGGCGGCAGCGCCGTCCCTGTGGGACGACCCGGAAGCAGCGCAGAAAATCACCAGCAAGCTGAGCCACCTCCAGGCGGAGGTAAGGAAGGCCGAGGCGCTCCGAGGGCGCATCGACGATCTTGGCGTGCTCTTCCAGATGGCCGAGGAGGAGGACGACCCGGACACCCGTGCCGAGGCCGAGACCGAGCTCATCGCCGTCAAGAAGGCGCTGGACGAGATGGAAGTCAGGACGCTGCTGTCGGGGGAGTACGACTCCCGGGAGGCGCTCGTCAACATCCGCGCGGAGGCCGGAGGCGTCGACGCCGCCGACTTCGCCGAGAAGCTGCAGCGCATGTACCTGCGCTGGGCCGAGCAGCACGGATACAAGACGGAGGTCTACGAGACCTCGTACGCGGAAGAGGCCGGCATCAAGTCGACCACCTTCGCCATCCAGATCCCGTACGCGTACGGGACGCTGTCGGTGGAGCAGGGCACGCACCGGCTCGTACGGATCTCGCCCTTCGACAACCAGGGCCGTCGGCAGACCTCGTTCGCCGGTGTGGAGGTGCTGCCCGTCGTCGAGCAGACCGACCACATCGAGATCGACGAGTCCGAGCTGCGGGTGGACGTCTACCGGTCGTCCGGGCCCGGCGGTCAGGGCGTCAACACGACCGACTCCGCGGTGCGGCTCACCCACCTCCCCACCGGAATCGTCGTCTCCTGCCAGAACGAGCGGTCGCAGATCCAGAACAAGGCGTCCGCGATGAACGTGCTGCAGGCGAAGCTCCTCGACCGGCGCCGGCAGGAGGAGCAGGCCAAGATGGACGCCCTCAAGGGCGACGGCGGCAACTCCTGGGGCAACCAGATGCGTTCGTACGTCCTGCACCCGTACCAGATGGTCAAGGACCTGCGCACGGAGTTCGAAGTCGGAAACCCCGAGGCCGTTTTCAATGGCGAGATCGACGGGTTCCTCGAGGCCGGAATTCGCTGGCGCAAGCAGCAGGAGAAGTAAGCGACATTTGAAGACGTCGCTTTGTCGACAGGGCAACTACCATGCAGTGGATGGTAGTTGCCCTTTGTATGACCCGATGTCTGGGTTTTACATCACACTCACGCGTCGCTCTGCCGGTCAAATGACGTTGATCTGGACATCGCGGTCGCAACGACCTTGACGTTGCTTCGAAAAGTGGGAAGGCTAATGCGCGGCATGCGTATCTCTGGGGCGCATGTGAACCGGGGGCTTCACTGAGCTTTCCCCGACGTCGCGGCCCCGGACGCTGCTCCATTGACGATGAGCTACTGGGGGTAGCAACCAGATGACCAAGAAGACGCGGATCCGGATCGCGCGGATAGCCGCCGGTACGGTGATCGCCGCCGGTGCTTCGCTGACCGCCGCCGGTGCCGCCTCGGCTCTCGATGTCGGTGTCAACGTGGGCGGCCTCAACGTCGGCGCCAGCGCCAACGAGAACGGTGTCGAGGTCGGCATCGGTGTCGAGGACCCGACTCCGACGCCGACTCCGTCGGAGGAGGACCCGACGGTGATCCCGACGGAGCCCACCACCGAGCCCACCGATGAGCCGACCGTCGAGCCCACCGAGCCGACGGAGGACCCGACCGACGAGCCCACCACCGAGCCGACCGACCCGGGCAACGGGAACGGCGGCGGTAACGGCAACGGCGGTGGCAACGGCAATGGCGGCGGTAACGGCGGCGGCAACGACACCGACCCCGACGGCGGCTCCAAGCCCGTCGAGCAGGGTGCCGGCAAGGAGAGCCTGACCGACACCGGCTCGGACACCTCCGCCCAGGGCACCGGCGGCGGCGAGCTCGCCGAGACCGGCGCCGCCGAGAATGTCACGTTCCTGCTGATCGGCGCCGCGACGATGATCGCCGGCGGTATCGGCTTCCGTATGCTGCCGCGCCTCATGAACGGCCGCGGCACCGCTGCCTGACGCATGTCGTAGGTGACGGACGTCATAGGCGTACGCAACGCGAGAAGGGCCCGGAGCATCGGCTCCGGGCCCTTCTCGTATGTCTCTGTGACTTGCGTTGCGTCTCTGTGTATTGCTCTCCGTGGCTCCGTGCTGCCTCGCGCGTTCTTCCCGCCGAACGCCCTTGCGCGTCCGGTCTCGCGGGTCCTACGCGGTCTGGTGGGCCAGCAGGGCCACCGCCGCTATCAGTACGGCGAGCAGGGCGATCAGCGCCATGGGGTTCAGGCCTCCGAAGGGGCCCTCCTGCTGCAGCCGCTGGCGGTTCGCGCGGCAGACGGGGCAGCGGCCTTCGTTCACGGGCGCGGCACAGTTCGCGCACACCAGCCGGTCGTACGTCATGCGCTCGCCCTCCTTGCACCGGTTCCACGTACACAACGCTCTCGGGAACGCGAACGTTCCCCCTCCACTGTGCCAGGTTCCACCGGAGGTCGCGCGGGTCGCTCTGAGATGGGGTGGTTGCTGTTGTCTCGCGGCTACAGGCTGTGTGTGGCTGGTCGCGCAGTTCCCCGCGCCCCTTCGGGGCGCAGCCCTTCTGAGAGGTTGCCCGGAACAAAAGCGCACAACCCTTCCGCAACCTCTCCCGGCGCCTGCGCTTGCGTACTCGGTTCGCGTATGGTCACGCTCATCTACCCCCGACGGCCTGTGGTGCATCCGTGATCCGATTCGACAACGTGTCCAAGGTCTACCCGAAGCAGACCCGCCCCGCTCTGAGGGACGTCTCCCTGGAGGTCGAGCGCGGCGAGTTCGTGTTCCTGGTGGGGTCCTCCGGCTCCGGAAAGTCCACCTTCCTGCGGCTGATCCTCCGCGAGGAGCGGACCAGCCACGGTCAGGTGCACGTCCTGGGCAAGGACCTCGCGCGCCTCTCCAACTGGAAGGTGCCGCAGATGCGGCGCCAGCTGGGGACGGTGTTCCAGGACTTCCGGCTCCTGCCGAACAAGACGGTCGCCGAGAACGTCGCCTTCGCGCAGGAGGTCATCGGCAAGTCGCGCGGTGAGATCCGCAAGTCCGTTCCGCAGGTGCTCGACCTTGTCGGGCTCGGCGGCAAGGAGGACCGGATGCCGGGTGAGCTGTCGGGTGGTGAGCAGCAGCGAGTCGCCATCGCACGGGCCTTCGTCAACCGGCCGAAGCTCCTCATCGCCGACGAGCCCACCGGAAACCTCGACCCGCAGACCTCCGTCGGCATCATGAAGCTGCTCGACCGCATCAACCGGACGGGTACGACGGTGTTGATGGCGACCCACGACCAGAACATCGTGGACCAGATGCGCAAGCGCGTCATCGAGCTGGAGCAGGGCCGACTCGTCCGCGACCAGGTGCGCGGCGTCTACGGCTACCAGCACTGACGACGGTCCACGGAAAGGCTTAGCAGACGCCATGCGCGCCCAGTTCGTTCTGTCGGAGATCGGTGTCGGTCTCCGCCGCAATCTGACGATGACCTTCGCGGTCGTCGTCTCGGTCGCCCTCTCCCTCGCCCTGTTCGGCGGTTCGCTCCTGATGAGCGACCAGGTGAGCACGATGAAGGGCTACTGGTACGACAAGGTCAACGTCTCGATCTTCCTCTGCAACAAGAGCGACGCGGAGTCCGACCCCAACTGTGCCAAGGGAGCGGTCACCACCGAGCAGAAGGAGCAGATCCAGACCGACCTGGACAAGATGCCGGTCGTCGACAACGTCACGCACGAGTCCAGCGACGAGGCGTACAAGCACTACAAGGAGCAGTTCGGCGACTCCCCCCTGGCCGCCTCGCTCACCCCGGACCAGATGCAGGAGTCCTTCCGCGTCAAGCTGAAGGACCCGGAGAAGTACCAGGTCATCGCGACCGCCTTCGACGGCCGTGACGGCGTGCAGTCCGTGCAGGACCAGAAGGGCATCCTGGACAACCTCTTCGAGCTGCTCAACGGCATGAACTGGGCGGCCCGCGCGTTGATGGCGATGATGCTCGTCGTAGCGCTGATGCTCATCGTCAACACGGTGCGTGTCTCCGCCTTCAGTCGTCGGCGTGAGACCGGCATCATGCGTCTGGTGGGCGCCTCCGGCTTCTACATCCAGGCGCCGTTCATCATGGAGGCCGCCGTCGCGGGGCTCATCGGCGGGACGGTCGCGTGCGGGTTCCTGGTGACCGCCAGATACTTCATCATCGATCACGGACTCGCCCTGTCGGAGAAGCTGACTCTGATCAACTTCATCGGCTGGGACGCGGTGTTGAAGTATCTGCCGCTCATCCTCGCCACGAGCTTGTTGATGCCGGCGCTGGCCGCGTTCTTCGCGTTGCGCAAGTACTTGAAGGTGTGACGCATGCCAAGAGGGCCGTACCTGCAACCGCCGGTACGGCCCTTCGCGTTGTCCTAGACTCACCGGCATGTCAGGCCGTGACCTGTTCTGTCAGCCCCGCCGCATCCGCCGCGGGGCAGCCCTGACGTTGGTCTTCGCGAGCGTCCTCGCGGCGGGCGCCGCGACCGGCTCGTTCGACGCCCCCGGCCGGAAAACGGCGACCCCGTCGGCCCGGTCCACCCCGGCCGGCCACCAGGAGGACGTCGCCGACGCCGCCGCCGAGGCCATGGCCGACGGCAAGTCCCCGGTCGAGGCCGCCGAACGGGCCGTCAGCCGCAGCGGCGACCGCTGGGGCGCGATCTACTCCCAGGGCGAGTACGAGGAGTTCGAGGAAGCCCTAGACGGCCAGTACACCGGCGTCGGCCTGTGGGCCAGGCGCGAGCGTGACGGACGTATCGAGGTGACCCGGGTGCAGTCCGGCTCGCCCGCGGCCGCGGCGGGGATCCGCCAGGGCGACCGGCTGCGCAGCGTCGACGGCCACCGCGTCGACGGCAGGCCCGTCACCGAGGTCGTCTCCTTACTGAGGGGTGACGCCACTGACGCCCCCGCCGGCACCACCGTCGCCCTGGGCGTCGAGCGCGGCACGCGCGCGTGGAGCGAGACCTTGCGCAGGGCGCGGCTGTCCACCGACTCCGTGACGGTCCGCGAGCTCCCCGGCGGGGTCACCGTGATCAAGGTGGCCTCCTTCACCAAGGGCTCCGGCGATCTCGTGAGGACCGCCGTGGCCGAGGCGCCCACCGGGGCCGGTGTCGTCCTCGACCTGCGGGGCAACTCCGGCGGTCTGGTCACCGAGGCCGTCACCGCCGCCTCCGCCTTCCTCGACGGCGGCCTCGTGGCGACGTACGACGTGAACGGCGACCAGCGTGCCCTGCACGCCGATCCCGGCGGTGACACCACCAGACCCCTGGTCGCGCTCGTCGACGGCGGCACGATGAGCGCGGCCGAGCTCCTCACGGGGGCCCTTCAGGATCGCGGCCGCGCGATCGTGGTGGGCTCCAGGACCTTCGGCAAGGGCTCGGTCCAGATGCCGAGCCGGCTGCCCGACGGCTCCGTCGCCGAGCTGACCGTCGGGCACTACCGGACCCCGTCCGGGCGCGGTGTGGACGGTCGCGGCATCACCCCCGACCTGGAGGTCGAGGAGAGCGCCCTGGAACGGGCCGAGACGGTACTGAGCGGGCTCGGCGACCCCACGTAGCCGACCGCGCACGGCCTTGGTGGCCGACGGGTCATGGCCTTGGTAATCGGCTTTCCCCCGGACCCCTCTCTAGTGCGAAAATGGCAGCACTATGAGCAAGGGCATGTACGTACCGAAAGAGTCCCAGCCGAAGCAGGGCGGGGGAGCCTCCGGCAAGGCCAAGGACGGCAAGCGCAAGATCGTCGCGCAGAACAAGAAGGCGCGGCACGACTACGCGATCATCGACACCTACGAGGCCGGGCTCGTCCTCACCGGCACGGAGGTGAAGTCGCTGCGCCAGGGCCGCGCCTCGCTGGCCGACGGCTTCGTCCAGATCGACGGGAACGAGGCGTGGCTGCACAACGCCCACATCCCCGAGTACAGCCAGGGCAGCTGGACCAACCACTCCGCGCGCCGCAAGCGCAAGCTGCTCCTGCACCGCGAGGAGATCGACAAGCTCGCGTCGAAGTCCGAGGAGACGGGTCACACGATCGTGCCCCTCGTCCTGTACTTCAAGGACGGTCGCGCCAAGGCCGAGATCGCGCTCGCCCGGGGCAAGAAGGAGTACGACAAGCGGCAGACGCTGCGGGAGAAGCAGGACCGGCGGGAGTCGGACCGGGCGATCGCGGCGGCCAAGAGGAAGCAGCGGGGCGAGTAGCGGGCGCGTGGCGGGCGGGTGGCGCCCGGCCGTCGGGAATACGGTGGCATCGTCGCGCGTTGGTCACGTACGATGGCACCTGCACCTCACCGAGGGTGCGTGGGTCGAAAGACCCGGCTTTGAAAAATCAACATGGGGATGATCGGTTTCGACAGCGGCTGTCGAAGCAGGGGAAGCGAGCCGAGGAAGCGGCAATGATCTCGTTAACCATATGTCGCAACCAATAATCGCCAATTCCAAGAGCGATTCCCAGTCCTTCGCCCTCGCTGCCTAATAAGCAGTGAGTGAAGGACCCTTAATGGGTGTCAGCCCGGGGGTGTTCCCGACCCGGACCCTGGCATAATCTAGGGAACTAAACCGTCGAGCCCGGTCACGGGGTTCAACGGGAAATCAAACAGTGACTGAGCCCGTCGGAGACTTGTTCGCGTGATCTCCGGGGCTGAGAAAATCGCAGCGAACTGCGCTCGGAGAAGCCCTGATTCTGCACCGGTGGACGCGGGTTCGATTCCCGCCATCTCCACTTTCCCATGTTTCAATTGAATACAGCAGGCGAAGGCCCCGCTGCTCAGGCAGCGGGGCCTTTGTCGTGTCTATGGGGCACACGACGCACGACCTCGTTGTGGGGTCCGGGAACATATCGGGGGACGGTTCACGCTTCTACGGTCCCTCCTCATGACCGAGACCAGAGCCGCAACATTCACGCGTCTTGTACTGGTGGCCCTCCTGGCCGCCCTGCTGTCCCTCGTCCTGCCGCCGGGGCGGGCCGCTGCCGCCTCCGTGCAGGAGGTCACCGGCTTCGGGGCCAATCCCGGGGCTCTGAAGATGTTCCGCTACGTGCCCGACGGGCTGCCCGCCGGACGGCCCGTCGTCGTCGCGTTGCACGGGTGCACGCAGAACGCCGCCGGGTACGGCACCGGCAGCGGCTGGACGCAGCTCGCCGACCGCTGGGGGTTCTCCGTCGTGCTGCCCCAGCAGCAGTCGGGCAACAACGCCTCGTCGTGCTTCAACTGGTTCCAGAGCGGTGACATCGCGCGGGGGCAGGGCGAGGCCGCCAGCGTCGCGCAGATGGTCGACCGGCAACTCGCCGACGTGTCGGGGGACGCCTCGCGGGTGTACGTCACCGGGCTGTCCGCCGGCGGCGGGATGACCTCCGTGATGATGGCCGCGTACCCGGAGAAGTTCACCGCGGGTGGCGTGGTCGCGGGGCTGCCGTACGGGTGCGCGCAGGCCGCCGGGTCGCCGTACGTGTGCATGTACGTGGGCGCCACCCAGAGTGCGCCGCAGTGGGGCGACCGGGTGCGGGCCGCCCGGCCCGGGTACGACGGGCCCTGGCCGAGGCTCACCGTGTTCCAGGGGACCGCCGACTACACCGTCAAGCCCGTCAACATGACCGACCTCATGAAGCAGTGGACCGACGTACACGGCGCCGACCAGGTCGCGGACGTGAGCGACAGCGTCGCCGGTTATCCCCACCAGGCGTTCCGGGACGCGAGCGGGACGGTGGTCGTGGAGACGTACAGCCTCACGGGGATGGGGCATGGGCAGCCCGTCGATCCGGGGAGCGGTGGTGAGCAGTGCGGTACGGCGGGGCCGTATGTCCTCGATGTGAACCTTTGCGCGGCCTACCGGCTCGGGCGGTCGTGGGGAATCGGCTGAGCGCTTTGGAGGCGTACTGTCCACGAGGCGCGTCGTCCGGGATGCTGCTGTGGCATGAGTAGACCCGTGAGAAGAACCGCGAAGTGTTCTGGGGGGCGCGTCAACTCCCGTATGCACCGGTGGATTTGGCCTGTCGTGATCGGGATCGCGGCGGCCGGGCTCAGCTGGAGTGCGCCGGCCGGGGCGGACTCCGAGAACAGTGGGCTGCCGGAGGCCATCGACACGATCCTCGGGGACAGCCGGATGGAGGGCGGGGCCGCGAGCGTCGTGGTCGCCGATGCCGCGAGCGGAGAGGTGCTGTACCAGCGGCAGCCCACCTCGCGGCTGATGCCCGCCTCCAACACCAAGCTGCCCACGTCGGCCGCGGCGATGGAAATCCTCGGCCCCGACCACACGTTCACGACGGATGTCCTGGCGACCGGACGTCGCCAGGGCTCCGTTCTGAACGGCGATCTGTATCTGCGCGGCACCGGAGACCCGACGGCACTCGCCAAGGACTACGCCGCGCTGGCCGCCGATCTGGCCGAGTCGGGTGTCACCCGCGTCAACGGGCGGCTCCTCGCCGACGACACCCGCTTCGACAGTGTGCGGCTCGGCCGTTCCTGGGCTGCCGACGACGAGTCCTCGTACTACTCGGCGCAGATCAGCGCGTTGAGTGTCGCGCCCGACACCGACTACGACACCGGGACCGTGATCGTGCAGGTCGCGCCAGGTGCGGCGGCGGGGGAGGAGCCCGTCGTCACCGTCACCCCGAAGACCGAGTACGTCGACATCGACGTGCGGGCCACGACCGTCGGCGCGGGCGGCGCGGACGACCTCATCGTCGAGCGGGAGCACGGCACCAACACGATCACCGTCAGCGGTACGACACCGGTCGGCGGCTCGGGGGCCAAGGAGTGGGTCACCGTGTGGGAGCCGACCGGGTACGCGGCCGCCGTGTTCCGGGACGCGCTCGCCGCGCACGGAGTGAAGGTGACCGGGCCGACGCGGCTCGGGCGGGCCACCCCGGAGGGCGCGCGGCGGCTCGCCTCGCACGACTCCATGCCGCTGAAGGACCTGCTGATCCCCTTCATGAAGCTCTCGAACAACATGCACGCGGAGGTTCTGACCAAGGCCATGGGGCACAAGGTCTCGGGGGCCGGAAGCTGGAGCGCCGGGCTCGCTGCCGTCAGCGGCTATCTGAAGGGCGTCGGCGTCGACACCGGCAAGCTGAGGCAGGCGGACGGGTCAGGGCTGTCGCGGATGAACAACATCCCCGCCGGGCAGCTCACCGAGCTGCTGCTCGCCGTGCGGGGCGAGCCCTGGTACGCGGACTGGTACCGGTCCCTGCCGGTGGCCTGCGATCCGGAGCGGTTCGTGGGCGGGACGTTGCGGACCAGGATGTGCGGGACGCCCGCCGCGCTCAACGCCCGTGCGAAGACCGGGTCGTTGACGGGCGCGTCGGGGCTCTCCGGATATGTCACGGATGCCGGCGGGCGCGAGCTCGTCTACAGCATCGTGCTCAACAACTACCTGGCGTCGTCCGTGAAGCCGTTGGAGGACGCGATCGTGGTGACGCTGGCGAAGTCCACAGCGGACGAGGCGGTGCTCGTGAAGCCGGGCAGCGCGCGCGGGGCCGAGCGGGACGGGGATCTGGAGTGCTCGTGGCGCAAGCCGGCGGAGTGCTGAGTTCTCAAGGACGGCGGCGCTGAGCGAGTGCCGAGATGAGGTGCGGCCCAGGGCGCCCTTTCGGCGCCCTGGGCCGTTGTGCCGTTCCGCTGTTCTGCCGCCGTGCGGGTCAGCGCAGGGAGAAGGCCGACAATCGCATGCCGTCGCCCAGGACGAGGTACACGTCCTGGCGGTCCTTGGCGGCGCTGGAGAGCGAGGCGTCCACCGTCTCGTACGTGTAAGGCGACCCGGTGCCGGATGCCGTGGCCGTACCGACGAGCGTTCCGGTCGGTGACCCGAGCCGGATCTCGACCTTCCCGGCCGCCCCGGCCACCCGGGCGCTGAACTTCGAAGTGCCGGAGCCGAGTTGGGAGTCGGCGAACTTCACCCAGGCCCCGTCCCCCGAAGCCCCCACCGCCGTGCCCCGCGCCTTCGACTCGTCGACCAGCCGCACACCCTCGTAGTCGTCGAAGTTCTCGGCCCGCGTGACCCGGGACAGATCCCGCGCCGGAATCGTCTCGCCCCGCACCTTCAGCGACGTACGGGAGCGGATGTCCTCGGAGGACGCGCCCACGAGCACGTCGTACGTGCCGCTCTCCACCACCCACTTGGAGCGGGTCACGTCCCAGTGCGCGAGGTCCTTCTCCCGCAGCTTCAGCTTCACCGTCTTCGTCTGGCCCGGCTTCAGCGAAACCCGCTGGAAGGCCTCCAGCTGCTTCAGCGGCTGCTTGTCGCGGGAGACGCGCTGGTGGGTGTAGAGCTGCACGACCTCGTCACCGGCGCGGCGGCCGGTGTTCGTCACCGGGACCTCGTATCCGCCGTCGACCCGCCGCAACTCCCCGTAGCGGAAGGAGGAGTACGAGAGCCCGTAGCCGAACTCGTAGAGCGGGTCGCCCTTGAAGTACTGATAGGTGCGGTCGTGCTTGATGTTGTCGTACTCGAGGATGGAGGGGAGGTCGGCCTCCGACTCGTACCAGGTCTGGGTGAGCCGTCCGGCCGGGTTCACGTCGCCGAAGAGGACGTCGGCGAGGGCGTTGCCGGTCTCCTGGCCCGCGTGGGTGGTCCAGAGGAGGGCCGGGACCTCCTTCTGGAGGGCGCCGAGGGTGGTCGGGTAGCTGTTCTCCACGACCACGACCGTCTTCGGGTTGGCCGCGCGGACCGCCTTGACCAGGGCTTCCTGGGACGGCGCGAGGCTCATGTCCTCGCGGTCGTCGTTCTCACGGCCGTTGATCGCGGGCATGGACCCGACCACCACGACCGCCGTGTCCTTGCCCTTCACCGCCGCCACGGCCTCCTCGGCGCCGCTGCGGACGACGTCCTTGGTGTAGTGCGCGGCCTCCTCCTTGGTCACGAGTCCGAGTGTGCCGTCGTCGCCGGTCGGACCGAGGTAGACCGGGTTCGACCACCAGGGCTCCCTGGTCTCGTAGCCGGCGTAGCGGAGCAGGTACGTGCCGTCGGTCTGCTCCTCCAGCGCGAACTGCTGCTGGACGAACCAACCGTTCGGCTGGACCTGGTCGTTGACGAAGTTCGACCAGTTGTAGCCGACGTACTTGCCGTTCGCCGCCGACCTCAGCGTCACGATGCCGGCGCCCCAGTCGAACACGTCGAACTGAGCCTGGGTCTCGGCCCCACCGGACGCGCTCTCCTTCAGCGCCTCGCCGTCGGCGTCCGAGCCCGCCGTCACGTACGCCCCGGTCTCGGCGTTCTTCAGCGCGATCCGGTCCACGCCCTCGCTGCTGGTCACGGAGGTGCCGAGCTTCGCGGCGATGCCCTCCTTCGGGGTGACCGCGTAGGGGAGCGTGCCCGAGTACCAGTCGGTGTAGAGGGTGTCGGCGAGCGGGCCCACGACGGCCACGTTCTTCGCCGAGCTCTTCAGGGGCAGGGTGCCGCCCGAGTTCTTCAGCAGCACCGCCGCGTCGGCCGCTGCCTGCCGGGCGAGCTTCTGGTGCGCCGGGCTGTTCACGACCGACTTGTCGATGGACCCGTACTTCCCGCCGCCCGGGTCGAACTCGCCGAGCCGCACGCGGACGCTCAGGATGTGTCCGACGGCCCTGTCGACATCCGACTCCTTCAACTGGCCTGCCGTGACTGCCGACTTGACGGCCGTGGTCGTCGGGGCGGAGTTCGAGTCGTCCGTCGTGAAGCTGTCGATGCCCGCCTTCAGCGCGGCCGCGTTCCCCTCGGCCAGCGTGTCGTAGTACTTCTGACTGCCGGTGCCGATCAGGTTGTTGGGCGCGTAGGCGTCGGTGACGTTCAGCAGGTCGTACGAGGACCAGGTGCGCACATCGTCGTCGAGGGCCGGATTGACCGTCGCCGGGCGGCCGTTGACCAGGTTGTACGAGGACATCACGCCGGTCGCGGCGTTCGCCTCGATCGCCGGCTTGAACGCCTGCTCCTCGTACTCCTTCAGCACGCGTGGGCGCAGGTCGGAGGAGGTCGTGGTGCGGTCGACCTCGTTGTTGTTGCCGAGGAAGTGCTTGAGCGTGGGGGCTGTCTTGAGATGGTCGGGGTCGCCGCCGGTCAGGCCGGTGCCGTACGCGGTCGCCATCGCGCTCGTGAGGTGCGGGTCCTCGGAGTAGCCCTCCTCGTTGCGGCCCCAGCGCGGGTCGCGCAGCGGGTTGACCACGGGTGCCCACAGGTTGAGGCCCCAGCCGGTCGGGCGCTCCTGCTGGAAGCCGCGCGCCTCGTCGCCGACCGCCGAGCCGACCTGCCGCATCAGGGCCGGATCCCAGGTCGACGCGAGCCCCACGGCCTGCGGGAACACGGTGGTCTCACCGAGCCAGGCGACGCCGTGCAGGGCCTCGGTGCCGGTCTTGAACGACTGGATGCCGAGGCGGGGAATCGCGGGCTGCCACTGGTGGAGCAGCGAGATCTTCTCGTCGAGGGTGAGACGGTCGAGCAGGTCGTCGACACGGCGGTCGACGGAGAGCGTCGGGTTGCGGAAGGCGTATGCGGGGCCGGCCGCGGAGTCGTCCGCCGCGGCCGTTCCCGTGGCCGTGACGCCGAGTCCCGCGACCAGGGTCAGGCCCAGGGCCAGGGCGGGGACGCCCCGTCTCAGCCTCACGGCGGCTCTCTGTCTTCTCTTGCCTTGCATGGCATGGCTCCTTCAACTAGGGCCTCGCACTTGGGGCTTGGACAGTTCTCTTCCGTGGGGGGTGGTCTTCTCGGGGCGTCAGGGACGCGGCATCGTGCTCGCCCGCACGGCCAGCCGCGGGGACAGCAGCGTCGCCTCCGGTACGGTCCCGCCGCCCAGCTTCTTCATCAGCAGTTCCACCGCCCCGGCGCCCACCTCGTCGGCCGGTATGGCGATCGAGGTGACGGGGACGCGGGCCCGCTCGGCCATCTCGTCCGGGCAGATCGCCGTGACGGACAGATCCCCCGGGACCCGTAACCCGAGCGCTTCGAACGCGTCGATCAGCGGCTCCAGGATCGGTTCGTTGTGCACCACGACACCCGTCAACGCGGGCCGCTCCCGCAGGAGTTGCTCGGCGATCTGCCGGGCCGCCGCGGGCGCCGCCTCGCACGGGTGCACCGAGGAGGACAGCCCGTTCCGGTCGGCCGCGGCCGTGAAGCCCTGGACCACGCGCTGGGCGAACCCCGTCTCCCGTACGTACACCTCGGGCGGTGAGCCCACGAGCCCGATCACCCGGTGTCCGAGCCCGGCCAGATGCTCGACGCACAGTTCGCCCGCCGCCTTGAAGTCCAGGTCGATGCAGGTCAGACCATCCGGGGAGGCCGGGAACCCGATGAGCACCGACGGCCGGTCCAGCCCGCGCAGCAACGGCAGCCGCCGGTCGTGGAGTTGGACGTCCATCACGATCAGCGCGTCCACCAGGGCCGTGTCCGCGACCCGCCGCAGACCGTCCTCGCCCTCCTCCTGCGTGAGGAGCAGCACGTCGTGGTCGTGCCGGCGCGCGGCCGTCACCACGGACACCGCGAACTGCATCACCACCGGCACATGGATGCCCGCCCGCAACGGCACCACCAGCGCGAGCACGTTCGAGCGGCTGCTGGCGAGGGCCCGGGCGCCCGCGTGCGGCCGGTAGCCCAGCTCGCGGATGCTGTCCTCGATGCGCTGCCGGGTCTCCTCGGAGATCGGGCGCTTGCCGCTCAGCGCGTACGAGACGGTGCTGGGGGACACCCCCGCGTGCCGTGCCACGTCGGTGATCTTCACCATGATCAGCCCCGCTCCTGCTCGGCAGCCAGCTCCAGGGAGAGGAAGCCGGTCCCGGCCTTCGCCCGCACCGTCCGCTCGCCGGCCGCCAGCCCCCAGGGCGCCGACGGATCGCTCGACGAGGCGCGCAGCGTGTCCCCTTCGCGTACGACGGTGAAGGTCACGCCGTCCACGGGCACCGTGACCTGCGCGCCGCGCTCAAGGCCGTACGCGTGCAGGGTGACCCCGTCCGCGTACGGATAGTCCGGCCGGTCGTCGACGGATCCCACCGGGATCACCGCGCCCGGCCTGACCAGGAGCGGCACGCTCGAGAAGCCGTGCTTCTCGCGCACCCAGCGCGGCCCGGTGACCGGCTGCCCGCTGAGGAAGTGCGTCCAGGTGCCCTCGGGCACGTAGTACGACACGTCGCCGTCGTCGGAGAACACCGGCGCGACCAGCAGATCGGGGCCGAGCATGTACTGCCGCTCCAGATGCGCGCACCCGGGATCGTCCGGGAACTCCAGGACCATCGCACGCATCATCGGGACGCCCTCGGAGTGCGCGGTGCGGGCGGCCTCGTACAGATACGGCATGAGGCGCAGCTTCAGCCGGGTGAACAGGCGCAGGACGTCCACGGCCTCCTCGTCGAAGAGCCAGGGCACGCGGTAGGACGAGCTGCCGTGCAGTCGGCTGTGCGAGGACAGCAGTCCGAAGGCGATCCACCGTTTGAAGAGGGCCGGTGTCGGTGTGCCCTCGAAGCCGCCGATGTCATGGCTCCAGTAGCCGAACCCGGACAGGCCCAGCGACAGCCCGCCGCGCAGGGACTCGGCCATCGACTCGTATGTCGCCTCGCAGTCGCCGCCCCAGTGCACGGGGAACTTCTGGCTGCCGGCGGTCGCCGAGCGCGCGAAGACGACGGCCTCGGCCTCCCCGCGGTGCTTGCGCAGCACCTCGAAGACGGTCCGGTTGTAGAGGTACGAGTAGTAGTTGTGCATCCGCTCGGGGTCGCCGCCGTCCGCGTATGCGACGTCGACCGGGACCCGCTCCCCGAAGTCGGTCTTGAAGCAGTCGACGCCCTGCGCGAGCAGCGCCTCCAGCTTCGACGCGTACCAGTCGCGGGCGGCCGGGCTGGTGAAGTCGACGAGCGCCATGCCCGGCTGCCACAGATCCCACTGCCAGACGCTGCCGTCGGGCTTCTTCAGCAGATGCCCGAGGGCCTTGCCCTCCGCGAACAGCGGCGAGCGCTGCGCGATGTACGGGTTGATCCATACGCTGATGTGCAGCCCGCGCTCCTTGAGCCGGGCCAGCATCCCCTCCGGGTCCGGGAAGACCCGCGGATCCCACTCGAAGTCGCACCAGTTGAACTCCCGCATCCAGAAACAGTCGAAGTGGAAGACGGAGAGCGGGAGTTCACGCTCCTTCATCCCGTCGATGAAGGAGCTGACGGTCGTCTCGTCGTAGGAGGTGGTGAAGGACGTCGACAGCCACAGCCCGAACGACCAGGCGGGCGGCAGCGCCGGACGGCCGGTGAGCGCCGTGTACTTGCGCAGGATGTCCTTCGGGGTCGGGCCGTAGATGACGTAGTACGTCAACTGCTGTGTCTCGGCGCTGAACTGGACCCGGGACACCGCCTCCGAGCCGACCTCGAACGACACCCGGCCCGGATGGTCGACGAACACGCCGTAGCCCGCGTCCGTCAGATAGAACGGCACGTTCTTGTACGCCTGCTCCGTGGCCGTGCCCCCGTCGGCGTTCCACATGTCGACGACCTGGCCGTTCTTGACCAGCGGCCCGAAGCGCTCGCCGAGCCCGAAGACCTGTGTGCCCACGCCGAGGTTCAGCTGCTCGCGCAGATAGTGGCCGCCGCCGGCCTCCCGCATGATGCCCATGCCCTTGGGGCCGCTGGTGGTGAGGGTGCGGCCGTCCGCGAGGAAGTCGACGTGCCAGGGTCCTGTGCGGCTCACCTTGACGGACAGGGCGCCCGCGGTGAGGGTCGCGGACTCCTCGTCGTACTCGGCGTGGGCGGCGAACTCCTCCTTGCCCAGCTCGAACTGGGGCCCGCGCGGCTCCTCGCCCACGAAGTGCGTGAATGTGACGCCGATGACGTCGGGCATCGGCGCGTGGGCGCTGATCGTCACGACCGGTCCCTTCAGCAGGTCGCCGCGGTGGCGGATGGGCTGGGTCGGCGCGTGGATCTCCAACGCGCCCTGTTCGGCGGTCACATCGAGGACCTCGACCGGGTGCGCGGCGGTCACACCCTCGCGCAGCAGCCAGTAGCCGTCGGTGAACTTCACAAGCACACCCCTTACTTGACCGCGCCCACGGCGATGCCGCGGGTGAGCGTCCGCTGGAAGACGAGGAAGAAGACGATGGCGGGCAGGACGCCGAGGAGCGCGGCCGCGTTCGTCATCGTGGCGTCCATCAGGCGCTGGCCCTGGAGGACGCCGAGAGCCACCGACACGGTCTGGTTGTCGTTGGAGATCAGCATGACCAGGGGGAGCAGGAACTCGTTCCAGGTCCAGATGAAGAAGAAGACAAGCAGTACGCCGATGGTCGGTCTGCTGACCGGGACGACGATCCGCCACAGCACTTGCCACTTGTTCGCCCCGTCGATCCGGGCGGCCTCGATGATCTCGCGCGGGAACTGACCGAGGACGGAGGACAGCAGATACGTACCGAAGGCGGCCTGGATCACGGTGAAGACGATGATCACGCTCAACCGGGTGTCGTACAGGCCGGCTTCCTTGCTCAGGTAGTAGATCGGGTAGACCAGCGCCTCCTGCGGCAGCATGTTCGCGAGCACGAAGAAGGCGAGCACCCAGGTGCGTCCCTTGATCCGGCCGATGCCGATCGCGTACGCGTTGAGGACCGACAGGGCGACGGCGCCGATGGCGACCGACCCGCTGATCAGGATCGAGTTGATCAGCTTCTGCCCGTAGTCGACGCGCTCCCAGAAGTCCTTCAGGCCGTCGAGGTAGAGCCCTTCGGGCAGGCTCAGCGGCCCGTTCGACGAGTATTCGGCGGGCGACTTCACCGCGTTGACCGCGACGATCAGGAAGGGCAGCACCATGAAGAGGGCGCCGATGAACAGGGCGACGAGGACGGGGTAGCGGCTGATGACGGCGCGGGCGGGCCGGCGCGCCTCGGTGCGTACGGCTGTCACGTCTCGTACGGCGGTCATACTCGGAGCCCTTCCTCTGCGTCCTCCGCGCGGGTCTGGAGCTTCAGCCCCACGAGGGCGAGGACGAGGATGATCACGGTCAGCACGGTGGAGATCGCCGCGCCGTAGCCGACCTGCGTCTTCTCGAAGAAGGTGGTGAAGGAGAAGTAGGAGGGCACGTTCGTGGCCCCGCCAGGACCGCCCTTCGTGAGCACGTACACCGCGCCGAACACCTTGAGCGCGGCGATCGTGCACCAGAGGAGTACGACGTAGATCTCCGGCCTGATCTGCGGCAGCGTGACGTGCCAGAAGCGCCGCCACCAGCCCGCGCCGTCCAGCTCGGCGGCCTCGTACAGCTGCGGGTCGACGCGTTGCAGCCCCGCCATGAAGACGACCAGCGGGAAGCCGATCTGCACCCAGACCATCACGCCCATGACGCTGTAGAGCGCGATGTCCGGGTCGCCGAGCCAGTCCTGCTGGAGGCTGCCGAGCCCGACGGCCTTCAGGAGCTCGTTCAGCGAGCCGTTCTCCGGCGCGAGGATCCAGCTCCACACGATGCCCGCGACCGCGATGGGCAGCACCTGCGGGAGGTAGAAGCAGGCCCGCAGCACGGCGGCCGTCCTACTGCCGAAGTTCTTGCCGACGAAGTCGAAGAGGGCGGCGGCGAGGACGAGTCCGACGACGGTCGGTACGGCCGCCATCGCCACGACCATGAAGAGGCTGTGCCGGAAGGACGCCCAGAACTCCGAATCGTCCATCAGCTCGCGGTAGTTGGCGAGCCCGGACCACTCCGGGCTGCCGACGCCCTGCCAGTCGGTGAAGCTCACGCCCGTGTTCATCAGGAACGGCACGACGATGATCGCGAAGAAGGCGAGGAATCCGGGGAGCAGGAACAGCGCGTACGAGTCGCGGGGGCGGCGCGGGTTCTTCGCGTGGTGCTGCTTTGCGACCACGCGGCCGCCCCGGCCGCCCCGTTCGACAGTGACCGTCATTGGTCCTGTACGCCCTTGTCGTACGCCGCCTGCACCGCGTCCAGGTAGGCGTCGGGTTTGGCGCTTCCCGTCATCAGCTTCTGTGTCTCGGAGACGAGGACGTCGTAGAAGCCGGTGACCGGCCAGTCGGGGTAGAAGGCCAGACCGTCCCTATCGGAGAGGGTGTTGAAGTCGCCGATGAGCTTCTTGGCCCGCGGGTCCGTGATGGCGGCGGGGTCGGCGGCCACCGGGATTCCGCCCTTGTTGCCGAGCAGGTTCTGGATCTTCTCCGACATGGTGATCTCGATGAAGTCGTACGCCAGATCCTTGTTCTTGGCCCCCTTGGGAACGACCCACAGGTTGCCGCCGGAGCCGAGGGTCATCTTCGAGTCCGGCCAGAGGAAGGTGCCCCAGTCGAACTTGTTCTCATCGACGAAGCGGCCGTACCACCAACTGCCGGAGAACAGGATCGGGCTCTTGCCCTGGATGAAGGAGACCCCGGCGTCCTCCGCCTTGGCGCTGGTCGAATCCTTGCTGATGTAGCCCTTCTTCACCCAGTCCGCGAAGGTCTCGGCGCCGTACGTCCAGGCGGCGTCGTGGAAGTCGGTCTTGCCCTTGTAGAGCTCGTACGAGTCCACCCAGGCCCGGTCGGCCTTCGACAGCGCCAGCTGGTAGAGGTACTGGTGGGCCAGATACTCGGCGCCCGAGTTGGCGAGCGGGGTGACGCCCTCGTCGACGAACTTGTCCATCGCGGCGGTCAGTTCGTCGAACGTGGTGGGTTCCTTGATCCCGTGCTTCTTGAAGAGATCCTTGTTGTAGAACACCATCGTGTACTCGGCGTAGTTGGGGATCCCGTACCACTTCCCGGAACCCATCACGCCCTTTGCGTCGTACTGGCTGGTGGTCCGCACCCCGGCGCTGAGCTTCTTGTCCCAGCCGCGCTTGGTGGCCTCGGAGCTCAGGTCGGTGAGAAGCCCCTGCTGGGAGAGGTGCCCGGCCGTCGCGTTGCCCTTGTTGTACTCCATGAGGTCGGGCGCGTCGCCCGAGTTGAGGACCATCGGGGCGGTCTTCTGGATCTGTTCGAAGCCCTTCTCCTCGAACTTCACCTTCACGCCCGGATGCGTCTTCTCGAACTCCTTGATGGCCTCGTTCCAGGCCAGGCCCATCGCGCTGTTGGGCGCTTCGTAATGCCACAGTTTCAGCGTCTTCCCGTCGGAAGACCCACTGTCCGAGTCACCGCATGAGGCCAGCAGCAGGGTGGTACTCACCACCGCCGCGGCCGCAGCCATCACACGCCTTCGTGCCGTCAACATCCAGTTCCTCCAGGGGAGTCGGATGGGTATCGGGACATCACGCAGCGTTCATCGAATCGATTCGATGCGCGATGTCGAAGCGCTTCGACGGGGGAAGGTATGTGGGGGCTGTGGACGCGTCAATGGGGTGCGCACGAATTGGATCGAAGATCCGACCGGTCGGACAGAATACGCTTCGATGAATCGGGTGCGAGACGCTTCGACGGGCCGACCGCGAAACGCTTCGACGGGCGGCCGCCCGGGCGGGTCGGCGGATGCCGTACGACCGGCTGCTCGATATCGTCTGCGACGCCATCGCCCCGCAGTACGAGGCAGCACGAGTTCGTCCGCTCCAGTCCGCTCCAGCAGGGGCATCGCCTGGTTGGTGACCTCGGATGCCCGGGCGGCGGCGCGGTTCACCGAGCCGCTGGTCGCACCGTTGCGAGGGCGATCAGCAGAGCCGTCGCGGCCGCGGTGACCGGGACGACGTATCCGGCGGCGGCCGACCCGTGCTCCACGACCCACCCGCCGAGCGCGGATCCGCAGGCGATGCCGCCCAGGAGCCCCGTCACCGCCAGGGTCATCCCTTCGTTCAACCGGCCCTCGGGGGTGCGGTGTTGGACCAGGGTCATGGCGGTGACCATCGCCGGGGCCGTCGCCATCCCGGCGATCAGCAGGGCGCCGGCGAGCACCACGAGGGAACCCGTGAGCGAGGCGGCCAGCAGGGGCAGCGACATGAGCAGGGCCATCGCGGCGAGGCTCCACGGGTATCGCCGCTCGGCCGGGCCCGCCGGCTTCAGCGCTCCGTAGAGGAGCCCCGCCGCGCATGACCCGGCCGCCTGGAGGGCGAGCACGACTCCCGCCGCCGTCCGGTGCCCCTGCGCGTCCGCGAACGCGATCGTCACCACCTCCATCGAGCCGAACACCGCTCCGGTGGCGAGGAACCCGATCAGAAGTGGGGGTATGCCGGGTGCGCGGACCGGGGACGGGGTCCGGGCGCCCGTACGGCCCTGGGCGGGCGGTTCCGTCGACCGCTGGGCGGCGAAGAGCAGCACACCGGCCAGCAGCAGGACGACCCCGACGAGGGTGCCCGCCTCCGGGAAGAACGCCCCGCACAGGAACGCGGCGAGTACCGGTCCGAGCATGAAACACAGCTCGTCCGCGGCCTGTTCGAAGGAGTTCGCGGTGTGCAGCCGTGCCGGGTCGCCCTTGAGGAGATGGGCCCAGCGTGCCCGGGACATGCCTCCGGTGTTGGGCGTGGTGGCCGTGGCGGCGTACGCGGCGAACAGGGTCCAGTCGGGCGCCTCGTACCGGACACAGAGCAGCAGCGCGAGTGAGCCGAGCGCCGCGACGGCCGTCGCGGGTACGGCGATCCGCGCCTGCCCGTGGCGGTCGACCAGGCGCGCCGTCCAGGGCGCGACGACCGCCGTGGCCGCCAGCCCGGTCGCCGTGACGGCACCGGCGAGCGCGTACGAGCCCCGCGCCCCCGCGATCATGATCACGGCACTCACGCTGAACATGCCCATGGGCAGGCGGGCGATCAGATTCCCGATCGTGAAGGCTCGGGTGCCGGGGATGGTGAAGAGGCGGCGGTAGGGGTTGCGGGAGGAGCGGCGGGGCGCTCGTGAACGTCCTGGTTCTCTTGGTTCTCTTGGCTCTCCTGGTCCTCGCGGCTCTCGCCGTTCTCGTGGACCTTGTGGACCTCGTGGTCCGAAGTCGGCCGCAACCAGGCTGTCGGCGGTCACGGTCAGGATGGTCGTACGGGGGGAGTGCTGCGGCTGTTGCGGCATGGATCAACGTTCGCCCGGCCCGCCACCAGGGGTCCAACACCTTCTGCCTACCGATTGACGCACTCACGTTGTAAATTCGCCGGATGCCCGCCCACCTCGACCCACGCCTGCTGCGCGCCTTCCTCGCCGTCGCCGAGGACCTGCACTTCACGCGCGCGGCCGCCCGGCTGTACGTCGCCCAGCAGGCCCTCAGCCGTGACATCCGGCGCCTGGAGCGGGAGTTGGGCGCCGACCTCTTCGTACGCACCACCCGCCAGGTGACGCTCACCCCCGACGGCGAGCGGCTGCTGCCGTACGCGCGCCGGGCGCTGGAGGCGCAGGACGAGCTGCTCGCCGCCTTCGGGCGGACCGACGCCGAGCGTCCTCTGCTGGTGGATGTGAACAGCCCCGGCCCCGGCCTGGCCGCCGAGCGTGTGCTGGCCCTGGCCCGTGAACTCGCTCCCGACTGCGAGCTGATGGCCCGCTTCGAGAGCGGCCTCACCGGTGCCGCGGCCGAGCTGCTCGCCGGCCGCCTGGACGCGTCCTTCGGACGCTTCGCGGGCCTGGACCCGGCGGTCCGGGCCCGCCTGGAGCAGCAGCCCGTCCGGTACGAGCCGATGGCTGTCATCCTGCCCGAGGACCATCGCCTGGCCGCGCTGGAGGCCGTACCGCTGGACGCGCTGGCGGGCGAGCAGGTGTACGCGGGTGCCGGCAATCCCCGGACGCTGGAGTGGACCGATCTCGCCCGTCAGCTCTTCGAAGGGCGCGGCATCGAGGTCGCGGCGCCCGCGCCGCTAGCCGTCGGCGCCGAGGAGTTCCAGAGGATCATGGCCAAGACGCGGACCCCCGTCCTCGCCGCGGTGGATTTTCCGGCCATGCCCAAATCGATACTCAGACCCCTCGTCGACCCCGTCCCGCTGTCACCCCTGTCGCTGGTGTGGCGGAAGGGGCTGATGCATCGCGGTCTCGAGGCGTTGCGCACCGCGGCGACGCGACTCGCAGCCGAAGAAGGGTGGCTGGAGTGCCCTTCTGAGGGGTGGATTCCGGCCACAGATGCGCTCATCATGATGAGTCGCGCCTGACACACAACTCTCACTGATGCTTACGTGCGCTACATTCATGGTCCGGGTGCAGTGTGATAATGGGGGCGCTCGGATCGGATGGGGGTCCGATCCGGACGACGAGTGCGAGTGCCCGGGTCGTGCGCGCACCCCTGAACCAGTCCCGTGGGGGGATGAGCGTGCGCGTGGAAAGTTGGCGGGAAAACGCCCAGCCGGGTCGGAGCGATTCCGATGATCCGGGTGAGGGTGGAGCCGATCCGTCGGTCCGTCGTAAGGACGATCAGTCGTTCCGTGAACAGGCCGGTGAGCCGGTCCGTATGGAGACTGACCAATCGTTCCGTAGTGACTCCGATCGCAGGGACTCGAGTGACTCGAGTGACTCGAGTAGATCCCGTGACTCCGACGGCACCGACGAGTGGTTCCGCCGTGCCGCGGCCACGTCGGTGGCGCGGCAGCGGGACGACGGTCAGCGAGTCGACGAGCAGGACGAACACCGAGTCGACGAGCGGGACGAGCAGGACAAACAGCGAGTCGAGGAGCAGCAAATCGACGAGCGGAATGACCGTGAACGGAAAGACCCTGAGCGGGACGCGCGCGAGGGGCGCCCTGGGCGCAGGGACGACGAGCCGGGCGTGACCTGGCCGGAGTCCGGCCGCCCGTCCGCCTGGGATGGCGCAGGCGCCGACTCCGACTCCGACGACGGCGACGCCTCCTGGCAGGAGTCCGAGCACCCCGAGCACACCCATGACCCGCACGAGGTCACGGTCCAGCTCGACGGTGTGGGACGGCACATGGAGGACTGGCTCGTCCAGCAGGCCAAGGGTGCCCCGGGCGCCCAGGAGGCCCCGGACGGCCCGGTCTTCGTCGACGAGTCGGGCCGCCGCAGTCGCCGGTACCGCAGGATCGGTATGGCCGTCGGCATGGCCTGCGCGGTGTACGCGGTGGTCATCCTCGCCACGCTCCTGTCGGGCAACTCGAGCGCGCCCTGGCTCCCGGAACTGGGCCGGCAGCAGGACGACAAGCCGGCCGACCGGGTCGACTCCCCGCCGCTGGACGCCGAGTCCGCGAAGCCGTCCGGCTCGGCGAACCCCTCGCAGGGCGTGATTCCGTCGGCCGGCGGCACGACGACCCGTTCGCCGGGGGTCAGTAAGGCACCGAACCCGTCGGCCAGCGCCTCGGACCCGGCCACGAGCCCCGACCCGAAGCCCTCGGTCAGCAACACCAAGCCGGGCACGGATCCGAAGCCGACGGTCACCGGGCCCTCGAACCCGGTGCCGTCCGACCCCGACCCCGACCCGAATCCGAGCGGCAGCGTCAGTCCCGGCCCCTCGGATCCCCCGCCCGCGGGCGGCCTCGACACGGTCGCCGGCGACCTGCTCACGCCCGACCCGATACCCGTGTCGCAGGATCCGGCCGATTCGGACGATCCCGCCATGCCGTCGGCATCCCAGTCCCTGGAATCCGTCCGGTACTCCCTGTACTCCCTGTACACCCAGTCGTCCCCGGAGAACGTTCTCTGATGGCACCCCGCATCCGCCGCGGCGCAGAGCGGGGCGCCGCCCGGCGCCGACGCCTGCCCATGCGTTACCTGCTGCCCTCGCTCGTCCTCGTCGCCCTGATGGCGATGCTGATGCTGCGGGGCTTCGTGCACAGCGAGATCCTCGGCGACCACCGTGTCAATTCGCCGGCGGCGTCCGACCGGGTCCCCGAGGAGATCCTGGAGGGCGGCCCGGTGATCGACACCCGGCAGGGCCGCGAGGACAGTGTCGACATGCCGGCCCGCAAGGTGGTCCTGACGTTCGACGACGGCCCGGACCCCAAGTGGACGCCGAAGGTGCTCGACGTCCTCAAGAGGCACGACGCGCACGCCGTCTTCTTCGTCACCGGCACCATGACCTCGCGCCACCCGGACCTCGTCAAGCGCATGGTCGACGAGGGCCACGAAGTCGGCCTGCACACCTTCAACCACCCGGACCTCTCGCTCCAGTCCAAGAAGCGCATCGACTGGGAACTGTCTCAGAACCAGCTCGCGCTGGCGGGCTCGGCCGGCATCCGGACTTCGCTGTTCCGGCCGCCGTACTCGTCGCAGGCCGGCGCCATGGACAACAAGTCGTGGCCGGTGACCGAGTACATCGGCAGCCGCGGCTACATCACGATCGTCAATGACACCGACAGCGAGGACTGGCGCAAGCCGGGCGTCGACAAGATCATCAGCAACGCCATGCCCAAGGGCGGCAAGGGCGCCATCGTGCTCATGCACGACTCCGGCGGCGACCGCTCGCAGACCGTGGCCGCGCTCGACCGGTTCGTGGGCGGGCTCAAGGACGACGGCTACAGCTTCGACACCCTCACCGCCGCTCTGAAGGCGCCCAGCGCGCACACCAAGGTCACCGGCGTCGACCTGTGGAAGGGCAAGGCGTGGGTCCTCGCGGTCCAGGCCTCCGAGAAGACGACCAGCGTCCTCGTCGTCGGCCTCGCCGTGATCGGTGTGCTCGTCCTCGCCCGCTTCGGGCTGATGCTGCTGCTCTCCGTCATGCACGCCCGCAAGGTCCGCCGCCGGGGCTTCAGTTGGGGGCGACCGATCACCGAACCGGTGTCGGTCCTCGTGCCCGCCTACAACGAGGCGAAGTGCATCGAGCAGACGGTCCGCTCCCTGGTGGCGAGCGATCACCCCATCGAGGTGATCGTCATCGACGACGGGTCGAGCGACGGCACCGCGCGCATCGTCGAGAACCTGCGCCTGCCGAACGTACGCGTCGTACGCCAGCTCAACGCGGGCAAGCCCGCCGCCCTCAACAGGGGCGTGGCGAACGCCCGTTACGACCTCATCGTGATGATGGACGGCGACACCGTCTTCGAACCGGCCACCGTCCGCGAGCTGGTCCAGCCCTTCGGCGACCCCAGCGTCGGTGCGGTCGCGGGCAACGCGAAGGTCGGCAACCGCGACTCGCTGATCGGCGCCTGGCAGCACATCGAGTACGTGATGGGCTTCAACCTCGACCGCCGTATGTACGACATGCTGAACTGCATGCCGACCATCCCGGGAGCGGTCGGCGCCTTCCGGCGCTCCGCTCTCAAGCGCGTCGGCGGCATGAGCGACGACACGCTCGCCGAGGACACCGACATCACCATCGCGATGCACCGCGACGGCTGGCGGGTCGTGTACGCGGAGAACGCCCGCGCGTGGACCGAGGCCCCGGAGTCCGTCCAGCAGCTGTGGTCCCAGCGCTACCGCTGGTCGTACGGCACCATGCAGGCGATCTGGAAGCACCGCAGGGCGATCATCGAACGGGGCCCGTCGGGCCGCTTCGGCCGCGTAGGCATGCCCCTGGTCTCCCTCTTCATGGTCGTGGCCCCGCTCCTGGCCCCCCTGATCGACGTGTTCCTCCTCTACGGCCTGGTGTTCGGCCCGACCGAGGAGACGATCCTCGCCTGGTTCGGCGTCCTGGTGGTCCAGGCGATATGCGCGGCCTACGCCTTCCGCCTCGACAAGGAACGCATGACCCACCTCCTCTCCCTCCCGCTCCAGCAGATCCTGTACCGCCAACTCATGTACGTCGTACTCCTCCAGTCCTGGATCACCGCCCTGACCGGCGGCCGACTGCGCTGGCAGAAACTCCGTCGTACGGGCGCGGTGGGGCTCCCCGGAGCCGCGGGACCCGCCGCCCCGCAGCAGCAGTCGATGGACCGGAGGCCCGTGGGATGAGCACACCTCCACCCTCCGGGACTCCGTGGACAGGTACGGGGGCAGGGGCCGGGGGAGGGTCCGGGCAGGACGGCTCGACGCACGACTCGTATGACGCATACGAGCCGTACGAGCAGCCGTACGAGCCATACGGGCCGTACGGGTCACATGGGTCCCGCGACGAGAAGCTCTCCGACCATGCCGAGGCTCCGGGCTTCACGGACGGACCGCCGGCGTCGGCGACGGCGATGGTGACGGCGATGGCGGCCCCGCCCGTCGCGGAGGTGACGGCGGAGGAGCCGGGGGAGACACCGGAACCGGCGGCCGCCAAGCGCGCCCCCGCCCGGGACCGTTACTTCGACTTCCTCCGAGCGCTCGCCCTCTTCCGCGTAGTCCTCTACCACCTCACAGGCTGGGCCTGGCTGCCGCTGGTGTTCCCTTCCATGGGCGTGATGTTCGCGCTGGCGGGCAACCTCATGGCGCGCTCGCTGAAACGCCCGGCCGCCCAGGTCATCCGCAGCCGCATCCGCCGCCTGGTGCCTCCGCTGTGGCTCCTCGGCGCGGTCGGTGTCACCGGCATGGTCCTGCAGGGCTGGGGACCGGACGAGGACGGGCACCCGGTCTGGTGGCTGCTCCACCTCACGTTCTGGATCGTCCCCTTCAGCGATCCGCCGTACGCGGAGGGGCTGCCCGGAATCCACGGCTTCATCGGCGGCGACTGGGCCGCGGAGCTCGCGGGCCCGCTCTGGTACGTCCGCGCGTATCTCTGGTACGTGCTGCTGTCGCCGGTCCTGCTCCGCGCCCTGCGCGCGATTCCGCTGGTGACGATCGCGGCGCCGATCGCTCTGTCGGCGGCGTTCGAGCTGGGGTACCTGAGCCTCCCCGGCGAGCGTTTCCCGTCAGCCGTCACGGACTTCAGCACCTTCGGCGCGTGCTGGATCCTCGGCATGGCCCACCAGGAGGGCATCCTGCAGCGCCTGCCGCGCTACATCGTGCCTTCCATAGCCCCCGTCATCGCGCTGGTCGGCCTCTGGTACGCCACGAACCACAACTTCTCCGAGGGCCACGACCTGGACAGCATCCCGCTGGCCCAGGCCCTCTGGTCCTGCGGCACCGTGCTGCTCCTGCTGCACTTCAGCCCGACCTGGTCCGAATGGCCGGGCCGGCTGCGCCGCTGGGACAAACCGATCACCCTCCTCAACTCCCGTGCCGTGACGATCTACCTCTGGCACAACATCTGCATCCTCATCGCCGTGACCCAGTGGGACCGCCTCTGGAGCGTCGACGTGCTGGACCAGAACGTCCCCTGGCTCCTGGAGAGCCCATGGCCGGTCTTCGCCGTCGCCTGGGTCCTCATCGGCGGCTGCATCCTGTGCTTCGGCTGGGCAGAGGACTTGGCGGCCAAGCGCCGGCCGCAACTGTGGCCCAGCGGAACGAAGAAGCCCCGGGCTCTCCGACCCAGCTCCCGGGGACGGGCAAGGGCGAGGTAGGCACACGGGCTCCACGGGCCGCCAACGGCCGGCCGTTGGGTGGCCGTTGGGCGGCCGCCCACGATGGCTGCGTCATTTCGTTGCGCTGTTGTGCCATTGGGCGCTGTCGCGCCCTTGCGCAGGTACGCCGTTATGCCGTTTGCGCGGGCCAAGTCGGGGACTTGGCCCGCCACTTGTTGTCCTTCTTTCGATGATTCCGTGTGCCGATATGCAGGCTTTGGCCCCATTCCGTAAGGGCCTTGGCGTAGTTCGCTCTGGTGTCGCCCCCGCCCCCTCGGTAGCGTGGCTGCGCTCATGACCCCCTCGCCCCACCGGGAGCCGTCCGTGAACCGCCGCCCCACCCTGCTCGCAGCGATCGCGCTGACCGCCGCCGCGGCCCTGTCGCTGTCCGCCTGCGGTAGCGACGACAGTTCGAAGGACAAGGACAAGATCGCCGGCGCCGACACAGGAGGAGAGACGGCGGCATCGCCGAGCGCCTCGGCCTCGTCGGCTGCTGGCCGCCCAAAGATTGAACTGCCGTCTGACCTGACGCTGACCTTTGAGGACACGGACACCGGGGACGCGGTCAAAGACGCGGTGCTTGCAGACAGTGCGGAGCGCATGCGTGCTGTGGACGCTGCGATCACAGGGACAGATCCAAAGGGCGAAGCGCTTGCCTTCTACAACACAGGCAAAGCTCGCGAAGCTGCACTGACCTGGGTCGGGCAGTTCAAGGATGCTGGTGCCACGCTCACAGGCGAGGCGAGGTACTACGACCGCAACGTGACGCTCCAGGGGAAGACGTCCGCAGTAGTCACGTTCTGCGCAGACGAGAGTAAGGGCTTCAGCAGGGACAAGAAGACCAACAAGATCGCCAAGACTCCGGTCACCAAGAACAGCTACGTCCTGTACAACACCAAGTTGGACAAGAACGCCGACGGGGTCTGGCAGACGTCCCAGATCCTTTCCACGAGGGGGGCGGCACAGTGTCAGCCGTAGTAAGGATCTCGGTTCGTGCCGTCGTCATGGCTGGCATCACGGTGCTGGCCGTCGGCCCGACTGCTTGGGCCGACTTCGTTCCGGGAGGCAACGGCACAGGCTCCGAGACCCAGGTGGATGGGGGCCAGAAGGACGATGCGGTGTCCGCGACCGCCGGCGCCGTGGTCTTCGACCGTTCGAAGAACGGCTCCGGTGAATCCGCGGGCCCGGTGACTTCGTCCGCCGCCAACTGGACCCCACCCGCCTGCTATTACGCCCCCAAGTACACCCCGGCCCAGTTGCAGAAGGTCCTGGAGCCGGTCTGGGAGGCGGGCTCGACGGGATACGAGTGGGACGCGAAGCAGCGTAAGAAGTTCGAAGGCGGCGACCCGTACAAGGACTTCAACAAGGAGAAGACCGGCGAGGGCTACTTCTGGGCGTCGTACGTCACCGAGGGAAGGGAAGGTGACCCTGGCGCGCTCGACTGTGACAGAGACTACTTCTGGGTGGACACGGGCGACCCTCCTCCCCCTGAGATCCCTGAGGCGATCACCCCCGAAATGCTGGCCCAACTCGCCTACGCCGAAATCCGCGTGCCCTCGACCAAGGTCGAACTCGCCCCGGAGGGCACCACGAAGGTGAACCTCCCGACGTGGGCGTGGCTGGACGCGGCACAGTTCAAGCCGGTCTCCGTGACGGCATCCGTCCCGCTGCTGGGCGTCGAGGCGACCACCACGGCCGAACCGATCTCCCTGAAGATCGAGCCGGGCACGGCCGACGCGACGACCTATCCCGCCTCCGGCGTGTGCGAACTGAACGGCGACCAGATCGGCGAGGCCTACGCGAAGGGCAAGTCCGACGAGACCCCGCCGTGTGGTGTGAAGTACCTGCGCTCCTCGGGCGACGACACGTACAAGCTCCAGGCGACGGTCACCTGGAAGATCCATTGGACCGGCACCGGCGTCAATGGTGAACAGCCACTGCCGGACGGCGAGTTCGGGGCCGACCAGGACGTGATCGTCCAGGAGATCCAGGCCGTCAACCGCTGACAGGAACGCAGGGACAACTCGCAGAGCCCGGGCTCCGTTTCACAACGTGAGGCGGATCTCGGGCTGCCTCGCCTACATCGCACGGCCGCCTGGGTGGTGCGGTAGCTTCGCTTGTGCGTACGTTTCTGGTGGGGTTGGCGTGACGGGGGTTGCGGCGTGGCGGGTTATCGGCCGACGGACTGGCATGTGCTGGATCTGGACAAGGATCCGACACCGGGAGATCCGGACCGGGTGCGGTCGCTGGCCAAGAGCCTGCACGACTTCGCTGACGACGTCTCCGATGCCCTTCGTCTGGTCAAGGGGATGGCGGAGGAAGAGGCCGTCCTGACGTGGGTGGGCAAGACCGCCAAGGTGTTCCAGGACGAGTTCTCCGGGGTCCCGAAGAACTTGAAGAAGCTGAAGAAGTCCTACGACCTGGCCGGAGATGCGCTGGCGGCGTACTGGCCGAAGCTGGAGCGGGCCCAGTCGCTCGCCGACAAGGCTCTCGCGAAGGGCCGCGAAGCGCAGGCCGATCTGTCCTCCGCCAAGTCCCGCCTGTCCACGGCCGATTCGTGGGTGACCCGGGCCAACAAGGAAGCCGACAAGTACAAGGACGACCCGACCGGCGGCAAGGACGTCGAGAAGCCGGACGAGGCCAAGGTCCGCGCCGCCACCCGGGACGCGACCAACGCCGAGTCGGCGCAGACCTCGGCCCAGGCGGATGTCACCTCCGCGCAGAACGCCCTGGACGCGGCGAAGAAGATGGCCGAGGACGCGCGGAAGATGCGCGAGGAGGCCGCCGGGGAAGCGAAACGCAAGCTCGACGAGGCCTCCGACGCGGGTATCCAGAACCGCAAGTGGTACGAGGAGGTCGGCGACTGGTTCTCCGACAACTGGGACACCATCGTCGCGGTCTGCAAGGTCGTCGTCGCCGTCCTCGGCATCATCGCGATGATCATCGGCGGGCCGATCCTGGGCGCCATCGTCCTCATCGCCGCGCTCGTCGTCCTCGCCGACACCCTCAACAAATACGCGAAAGGCCAAGCCTCTCTGTGGGATGTGGCGTTCGCGGCGCTGGACTGCATCCCCGGCATGAAGGGCCTGACCACCCTCGGTGGCCTCGCCAAGGGCCTGAAATCTCTCGGCAAGATGGGCCTCAAGGGCATGGCCATGGGCCTCAAGGGGCTCGGCCCACGCATTCAGGGCCTCGGGCGCCAGATGAAGAACCTCTTCACCTGCGGCGATCCGATCGACATGGCCACGGGCCAGATGGTGATGTCGATATCGGACGTCTCGTTGTCCGGCGTCCTGCCCCTCGTGGTCGAACGAAGCCATCGCACCGGCGTTAAGGCCGGGCACTGGTTCGGTGCCGGATGGATATCCACCTTGGACCAGCGGCTCCTCGTCGACGGCGAAGGCATCCGGCTCGTCGCCGACGACGGCACCGTGTTGTACTACGCCGTTCCGGAAGCCGACGAGCCGATGCAGCCGATCGTCGGGCCCAGCTGGCCGTTGAGCTGGGACGGCACCCCCGATGGGGACATCAGGGTGCGGCAGCCGGACAGCGGTACGACGCTGCGGTTCAAGCGGGTACCAGGCGGACGGACTGCGGAGTTGCCCCTGGTCGGCATCGAAGACCGCAACGGCAACACCATCGACATCCGGTACGCCCCCGACGGCTCCCCGGAAGAGCTGATCCACCACTCCGGCTACCGACTCGGCATCACCACGGAGTCGGACCGAGTCACCGCTCTCACCTTGCTCAGTGCTCCCGACCGGCCCCGCCTCATGGCTTACGAGTACGACGAGCAGGGCCGTCTCACCGGGGTCAGCGACTCGTCCATGGTGCCTCAGCGCTACAGCTATGACGACCGGCAGCGGATCACTGGCTGGCAGAGCAGGGACGGCGACTGGTATCGGTACGCGTACGACGATGTCGACCGGTGTGTTCGCTCGGGCGGTGCGGACGGAGCCCTCGCCTACTCCTATGCGTACGACGACGAGACTCGCACCACGGTCGCGACCGACTCTCTCGGGCATTCCCTGGCGTACAGCTTCGATGCCACGTACCGGCCCGTCAGCGAGACCGACCCCCTCGGCCACACCACGACGCGAACCTGGGACGACCGCGGCCGGCTGGCCGCGCTCACCGACCCGCTCGGGCGTACCACGCGCTACAGCCATGACGCGGCAGGCAACGTCACGGAGGTCGTGCGCCCCGATGGGGGTGTTGTCGCCACCGAGTACAACGAACTCAGCCTGATCACCAAGGTGACGCAGCCGGACGGCAGTTCATGGGAGTCGGTCTACGACGAGCGTGGCAACCGTGTTGCCGTCGTCGACCCGCTCGGTGCCACGACCTCCTTCACGTTCGACGAGCGTGGCAGCCTCACCAGCGTCATGGACGCGCTCGGCAACCGGCAGCAGACCGTCGTCAACGATGCCGCCGGCCTGGTCGTCGGCACAACGGACGCGTTGGGCGCGAGCAGTTGGTTCGTGCGGGACGCTTTCGGCCGGATCATCGAACTCACCGATCCTCTCGGGGGAGTCACCCGCGTCGGCTGGACGGTGGAGGGCCAGATCTCCTGGCGTGAGCTGCCGGACGGGACCACCGAGCGCTGGTCGTACGACGCCGAGGGCAATCCCCTCGAGTACTCGTCGTCGACCGGCCGCCACACCACGTACCAGAACACTCACTTCGATCTCTGCTCCGTGCGCGAGAACGAGGACGGGACCCTGGAGCGCTTCGAGTACGACACCGAACTGCGGCTGCGAAGCGTCACCAACGGAGCCGGACAGGTCTGGAGTTACGAGTACGACCCAGTGGGCCGGTTGACCTCGGAGACGGACTTCAACGGCCGCACACTGACCTACCGGTACGACGCGGCGGGCCAGCTGGTGAAGCGCGTCAACGGAGCGGGACAGGCCACGGCATTCCGTCACGACTCACTCGGCAACATCGTGGCCATGGATGCCGACGGCGCCACCACGACGTATGCCTACGACCCGCTGGGCAGGCTCGTCCAGGCGCGGAACACCGACGTCGAGTTCGGCATCAAGCGCGACGCGGCGGGGCGGGTCTTGGGTGAGCGGTGGAACGGGCACGAGGTCCGCACCGAGTACGACATCACCGGGCGCCGCACCCTTCGAAGGACACCGAGCGGTGCGGTCACTCGCTGGACGTACGCGCCCGCGCGGCGTTCGCTGGTACAGCGGATCGGGCGCCACGACATCGCCTTCCAGTACGACGTCGCGGGACGCGAGATCGAGCGGGTGCTCGGCGATGCCGCGCGTCTGACCCACGACTGGGACTCGGACCGCCTGCGGACGACGCAGCAGCTGCGCTCGGCGGGCTCGGGCGACGTGATGCGGCGCACCTACCAGCACAGCGCCGACGGTGGCCTCATCGGAGTGTCCGACCTCCGCCACGGCGAACGGTCCTTCGAGCTGGACCGGGCCGGGCGGGTGACCGCCGCGCGGGGCGGCGGCTGGGACGAGACGTATCAGTACGACGATCTCGGCAATCTCATAGGTTTCGGCACGTCGGCGCCAGTGGACGACGAGGAAGCAGGCCCCGGGGACCGGACGTATTCAGGCACGCTGATCGACCGGGCGGGCCGCACCTTCTACCGTCACGACGGTCAGGGCCGGGTGGTCCGCCGGGTCACGAAGTTGCTGTCCGGCGGCAGGCGCGAGTGGCGCTACACATGGAATGCCGAGGACCAGCTCACGGACGTCCGCACTCCGGACGGCAGCCACTGGCACTACGTCTACGATCCCCTCGGTCGGCGCGTGGCGAAGCAACTGCTCGGGGACGACGGCACGATGGTTGTCGAGCAGGTCACCTTCTTCTGGGACGGTGACCAGCTAGTGGAGCAGACGGACGGCGTTGTCAGCACGTCGTGGGACTGGGGGAGCGGCGGAACGACCCCGGTCGGCCAGCGGGTCCGAGGCAGCGGGCCCGTGGGGCCGGGCTCACCACAGGAAGAGATCGACGAGCGCTTCTACGCGATCGTCACCGACCTCATCGGGACGCCGACGGAACTGGTCGACGCGGACGGAGACGTCGTCTGGACGCAGTCGTCGACGCTGTGGGGCGTTCCGGCCGGACCGGTCGGCGGCAGCAGTCGCGTCGACTGCCCACTGCGCTTCCCGGGCCAGTACTTCGACGCGGAAACCGGGCTGCACTACAACCATCACCGCTACTACGAGCCAGGCACGGCACGTTATCTGAGTCCCGACCCGTTGGGGCGCACGCCCGCGCCGAATCATTACGCGTATGTGAAGAACCCGCTGCAGTGGACAGACCCGCTGGGGCTCAAGGCCCCATGCATGGTGGATCTCTATCACGGGACCCTGGGTCACCATGCGGACAATATTATGCGGGACGGAATTGATATCAATGCTTCCACGCGCAACATGGACTTCGGTAGGGGCGGTTTCTACGTGACCAATGACCCCCGGCAGGCCCTCGACTGGGCCAAGAAACTTGCCGCACGCCGAGGAGGTGTGCCTGCTGTGATCCACTTCCGGGTTCCCCGGGCAGAGCTGGACAACCTAAGCAGTAGGATATTCAATGGCCCAGGCGATGATCTCGCATCCTTCATCAGGCATCATCGTGAGGGAGGCGCCATGCACAACTATGAGATGGTTGAAGGCCCCATGGTGATGAATCCCGCAGGATTCCTGCGTGGCAAGGATCCGGTCTTCGATGGACATCAGATCGCCATATTTGGAGACCGGGCAGCGGAACTGTTCACTAATTCAATTCATAGAAGAGTAGGGCCCCCGACATCGTGACTGCAGAATTCCTTATGAAGCTCGATGAAGGAATGCTCGAATATTTTCGCGACATGGTGAGCGAAATGATGGAGCGTTTTGATATTTCTCGCGCAGAGGCGGTGGCGAGGATCAATGAGAGGTACGGCAACTTGGAGATCTCTCCGTACCCTGATCTCATGTGCCACGAGTTCCCGGAATTTTGGGCCTATGGCGCGTACTACTACCCCGACGGAAAAGATCGCCTTCCGACCGGGGACGCTGACGCGGACGCAGACATCGACTTCACACAGCTGCCGATCCGTCCGCTGCCGCCCAAGGGCTCGCCCGCATGGACCCTCAAGGACGATTCGGAGTAAACCACGCGGACGAGCTGCTGAGCGTCACGGCACTCTGCCCGCTTCCAGCGTCCCCTGGTCCGTCTCGCCCTGAATCACTGGAACGGACAACGACAACCCGAACGATTCCTGGTAGTCACGACGACCTGATTGCCGCGTACGGCGCCGGATGCTTCGACGAATTCTTGTGGGTCTTTGCGAATGGCGCAGACAACGTGAACCTGACGCCGACAGTTGTCATTCAGGCTGGCCAGCTCGATTTTGTAGTCTTACTCAAGAGCTCTACGGGTGTGGTGTTGAATCTCCTAACGAGAGCGCTTCGTTTTCGCTTCTTCCCTGATGGCTTCCCGAGCGATCACCTGGAGTTCTCGACAGATCCCTATGCTTAGACAACCCCCAAGGTGCCGACGGTGCCGACGCCTCGGCGTCAGCTCGGTACGGAGGCTTTGCGACGGCCAACGCGGCGATGACGAAGCTCTCAGAAGGTCACTCTTTTGAAGGTTCCAGACCGTCATTTCATGAATCTATGGGGATTGAGGCCGATATGGCGTTGCTCTTCAGGGAGGACGATGCTTTCGTTCAGAACGGGATGGGAGAATTCTAGAGAATTTGGAGCATGCGAGAGTGTCAGGAAACGCCATTCCCATTACGGATGAACTCTTGGCACGCGAGATCTTCGGGCCGCTCGGCGGAATCGTAGAGATCGGGGCTGTTCAAGCCACCCGCGCCTGGGCGCTGCCGGACGTCTCGGTGGGAGCTTTTCTGGCCCGTCGACAGGACGAGGTGGGCCGGTTGCTCGCCACCGTCCGTGAGATTGGCGGTTTCAGTGACGCGTCGATGGCGATCGCGGACGAACTGGGCTGGCTGCGGGACCACCAGGTGACGGCACCGTCCCTGCTGCTCTGGTCCGGCGCCATCGAGGAGATCTCGCCCCGCCTCGAAGAACTCGAGGAGCCGTCGGCGGTGCGACGCCTGTGTCGCATGGGGGCCGATCTTCAACTGGCACATTTCCTGCAGGCGCTGGTCACCGCCGCCATCGTTGGAGGGAAGGACGTTCAGCGGGTTGCGGAGCGGAAAGGATCGCCGAAGCTCTCACCCTTGCTGTGTCCCTCGCGGACGATGCGGGGCGAAGCACTGCTGAGGGCACGTTCAGGACGTGGCGGGTCAACTTCCTGCCGGGCAACCTCCGTCCAGGTTCGGATGCCCCGGAGAGCGGCAAGGCGGGCTTCCGGGCCCATGCCCGCGCGCTGGAGAAACTGCTCGATGCGAGCGGCCAGGAGGAACGGAACACATAGTCCGCGTGCGCTGCCGGTCCCAGGCGCTGTGTGGTTGCCGCTGCTGTAGTTCACTCTCGTGTCGCCCCTTGCCCCGTCGGTAGCGTGGCTGCGCTCATGTCCTTCTCGCCCCACCGGGAGCCGTCCGTGAACCGCCACCCCACCCTGCTCGCAGCGATCGCGCTGACCGCCGCCGCGGTCCTGTCGCTGGCCGCCTGCGAGGTGGAGTGATGGCGGCCGTGAATGTGCGGGCCCCGGGCAATCCGGCACATGGTTCGCCGAAGCCTCCCTGCCCGTTGTGTCAGCACGTGCTTGACGAACTCAGAGTTACGGCGGTGATCTAGAAGTGAGCGACGAAGTACCTTCGGGTTGGTCCATGTTGACGTACCGCGTGTTGCGGGATGCCGGATGGTACCCCGGTCGATCAGTACCCACCGAGATTCGGGAAGGCCGTGTTCGTGAGCACGATGGCGTAGAGATGCACGATGCCGCGCGGAGGTTCCTGTCCGAGTTCGGCGGGCTGAGGACCGACGAGTGGACACCGGGCCCGATCATGCCCCAGTCGCCATTCCGGTTCGACCCGCTCATCACTGAAGCGGACAGCCGTGCCTTCGCCAGGGTGACCAACGAAGCCGGGATCTCGATCTACCCCATCGGCCAGGCTGACAGTGGTGAAAGCTATCTGGGTATGACCGCGAACGGGGCGGTCTACATTGGCAAGGACCGTTTTGAGTTGCTGGCGAATACCGGCTGTGACGCGGTGGAAAAGCTGGTCATGGAGCAGCCCACCAATGCCCCCTTGCCGTTCGTGCTGGCAGGTGACCATCTCGCGCTGCCGCACCGTCCCGAACACGATGTGAGCGCCGAGATCGGGACCCGGTGGTCCGCCGAGACAGATCGGGTGCTGCGGCTGGCCGGGTGGCACCCAGGACGCTCGGTGTCCACCGAGGAGTGGGAACGCGTCCTGTACGAGGAGGACGAGGGCTTCGAGATGCATGATGCCGCACGGCGGTTCCTCACTGAATTCGGCGGCTTGGAGTTCCAGGTGAAGGGGCCTGGTCGGACGATGGGCCGGTCACCATTCCGGCTTGACCCGCTAGTGGCGAAATGGGACTTCGAGATCATCGATGTCCAAAGTGAGGAAGTCGGGACCTATCTCTATCCCATCGGCGACGCCGCCCGCGGCAACTTCTACCTGACCATGGCCGAGAATGGGGCGGTCTACCACGGTATGGACTACGTGAGCTTGTTGGCGGACACCGGCGACAAAGCACTCGAGAAGCTCATCGAGGGAAACAAGTAGCCAGAGCGGCGCTGGGGCTGCGAATGCAGGTCCAACGGCTGGCCCTTTGCGAGGCCCGGTCGGCGCGCTCGCCCGAGCGGTGCCGCGCGCGAGTGGACCGTGCGGCAAACGCTGTAACGGCTCCGCTTCACGGAGATCACTCAATAGAAGTCTCCTGGCTGCCATTTGACGGCCTGATGGGCGCTTTGGGGTCGGCACGGAGCCGCCGCCTTCGACGCAGTTCGCTCTGGTGTCACCACAACCGCATCGATAGCGTCACTTCGCTCATCCAACCCTCGCCCCACCGGGAACCGTCCGTGAACCGCCGCCCCACCCTGCTCGCAGCGATCGCGCCGACCGCCCCCGCGGCCCTGTCGCTGTCAGCCTGTGGCAGCGACGACGGTTCCGAGGACAAGGACAAGATCGTGGGCGCCGATGCCGGCGCACTGTGGCGACTTGACCGTCGGGACCAGGTGCGGGTGTTCGCCGACCCGGAGGGGTATGCGGCTCCTGTACGGGGCGCGGACGCGGGAGGCTGGAGACAGGTCACGGTGGTGTAGCCGCTTAGACCGTTCTGCTCCTCTTCCTGCTTTCGGATGAACCGGGGCGAGGCTCCACCCGCCGGCATCGCAAACACAAGAACTCCTCCAGGCCGTCAACCACAGACCGCGGGGCCGACCGCGACTGCCCCAGGCGGGGTGAAGCAACTAGCGTCGCTGCCCTGCAGGAACGGCAGTCGAGCGGGGAGCAGGTGCGCGTGGCGGAGCGGCTGGCTGTTGACGGGGATGAGCTCGGGCGCTTCATGAAGATGCTGAACAAGTCGACGGACTCGCTCAAGGGCGTCCGCAAGGCGTTGTCCGAAGCGACCATCACGGGCCTGGGCACCGACGACCTGGACTCCGCGTGCGAGGATTTCCAGGAGGACTGGAAGTACGGCTCGGAGGAGATCGGCAAGCAGACCGAAGACCTTGCCGAGATCATCGGCAAGAGCCGGGACAGCTACCTCGAGGTCGACAAGGCGCTGGAAGAGGCGCTGAAGAAGGCCGGCAACGGCGAAGGCGGCGGCAAGAAGTGACTGTCACCTCCGGCCTTGAACCGTCGTCCCTCCCCAGCTCCCAGGCAGCCAAGGACGGTCCGCTGCCTCAAGGGCTGAAATCCTCGCCGAGGATGCCCAACCCCGACTATCCGCACCTGGGCTTCAACCCTGTGCCGGGCAGCACCGACACAGTGAGCGGCCTGCACAAGAAGCTTGCAAGCTGCGCGAAGGTCCTCGAAGACACGCGTGACCTGGTCACCAAGCTGATGGACGGCAGCTACTGGAAGGGCGACGCGGCCGTCGCCTTCCGGGAGCAGCTCGACGGCGGTCCGCTGCCGCTGAACCTGAAGAACGCCGCGCGTTCCATTCGCAAGGCGGCCAAGCAACTGAGCCTCTGGGAGGGTGAACTCGACGATTTCCAGCGCCGAGCCAAGCGCCTTGACGAAGAGGCAAAGGACGCCCGCGCCGCAGTCGACACCGCCAAGGGCAAGGCGACCACGGCGGGCGACGACCCGGCCCTGGAGAAGAAGGGCACCGCCCAGGACGACGCGCAGAAGGCGCTGACCCGCGCGAACACGGCCGTCGACGAGGCGGAAGCCGACCTTGAGAAGATCCTGAGCAGGGCCCGAAAGCTGGCCGAGGAGCACGAGACCCAGGCGCAGTACCGCGCCGGCAAGATCCGGGACGCTACGAAGAAGCTGGCGCCGCATGAGCCGGGGTGGTTCGACTCGGCGCTTGACTGGCTTGGTGAGAACCTGCCGGACATCCTCAGCAGTGTGGCGGCAGTGGTCGGGCTGGCGGCGCTGTTCGTGCTGACGGGTGGGACGGCGGCTGCGGTGCTGCTGCTCGTCGCGGGGGCGTTTAGTGCTACGGCCTTGGGGATGCGGGTGCTGGGCGACCCAGCGCTGCGTGCTTCGTTGTGGGATGGGTTCACCAAAGGTGAGTTCGACACGGACTTCTGGAGCAACCTCGTCACGGTCAGCGGCGACGCCCTTGGCATGCTTCCTGGAGTCGGCGCAGCGGGCAAAGGCGTTATGGCTGCCGTGCGAGCCACTGGCGAGGCGGGAGAAGTCATCACGCTGGGCCAGCGAGCTGCCCGTTTCGGTACTGCCACCATGGAACAGGCGAAATCCATCTCTGCCCTGGACAACTCCCTCCTTAATTTCACGATTCGGGGCGCCCGGGCCGAGCAGACCATTAGATCGGTCGAGGTCACCTCAGCCTCAATCGGCGTGGCTACCGCAGGCTTCGGCCTGGTCATGAAGGCCGTGGACGCCGACGACGACGGGATCAAGGACGGCTCCGTGGCAGGCATCGACGGAGCGCGGCTCGGTATTGACGGTGGTGCGCTCGTCGACCTAGCCCGGCATGTTTTCTGAGCCCCAAACATAGAGAGAACCCGCCACATGAACCCAACCACCTCCCCGACAGCTTGGGGCCATTCACCAACCCAGCAGGCCTGGAACCAGCACATGATCATGATCGTCGGGCGGCTGGTCGGTTGGATCTCCGTCTGGTTCGGGGTCCTCTTTCTCATCGTGGCGACACCACCCTGGATCGGTTGGGTCTTTCTTCCCGTCCTCGTCTACGCGACCTTCCGCGCCGTGCTCCAACTCGCCTATTTTCGTCCGTCCCTCCACATCCGGCGTGTCCTCCAGCAGTACCCCTGGCAGCTCCTCACCGGCGTCCCCCGTGGCCGGAACAAGCACCTCCAGGCTCAGGAGGACGAGATGTGGTTCGAGATCCCCAATCCTGAGAAGCCAGAGGAGCAGATTCCTCTGCTCTTCCTGGCAAACATGCGCACCTTCTGGTGGATGAGGCGATTCGGAACCTCCCGTACCAAACCAGAACTGAAGGCTCAGATCGATCCCCTTTGGTTCGCCGGCGATCCCCGTTTTATCGCCGTTGTCGCGGCCACCGGCCGCGGAGGCAACACGCCCAAGCGGCTGCACCTCCTCTACCAGCGCACGGCCACGGGCCGCCGGGGAATCACCCCGACCGACTGGAACGCCAGCCCTGCCGCCCTCGAACGCGCCCGCCGCGCCGGAGCTCACGTGCCCGACCCGTCGGCTAAGCAGTAGCGCCGACGCTGAGCTACGCGTACCGGACAGGACCCATGACCGCCACCCCCCGCTTCACCGTTGACGACTCTGCCAAGGACCCCCAGGCAGACATTTGGTTCGCCGAACCCGCAGGTTTCACCCCGCTCCCTCTCGACCTCTTGCTCGCTGCACCTGACTCCCCAGCCGCCCACGACCTGCGTACCGCCTTCGCCCCGTTCCTCGACGCGGCACCCGACGAGGTGACCCGTCAGCGGTTCGTTGCTCAAGTCGCGGAAGGGCAGCGATTGCTGGCCGCACTGCGTGAGATCGGTACCGTCCACTGCTCCATCGGCCTACATCGCGACGACGTCGATGACGCGGACAGCGGAGCCAATGGTCAGCCCCTGCTCTCTTTCGTCACCCTCTCCTGGCGTGACACGACCCTGTCGTCGCGTGCGGCCACCGCAGCCCGTGCCGTGGCTTCTGCCGAGGGTCATACGCACATTGAGTACCTCGAACTGCCCTGTGGTCCCGCCACGTTCGGCGAGACCGTGCGCACACCATCAGCCGACAGTGGTCTTCCTCGGCAGGCACTTCTCCAGATCCACGCCCACCTGCCGCACCCGGACTGCAGGCGCCTGGTCGTCCTCACGCTGAGTACGACGGCTGCGGCCCACCGCGAGCAGTACCGCGCGATCCTCAAGCAGATCGCCGAAACGGTCAGCTTCGACAATCCGCTGGAAGAAGGCGCGAGCGAGGCCCGTTGACCGTGAAAATGGGCCTCGGGCCGCAAGGAAGTGGTACGAAGTGACCACCGCCGACTGTGTGACCCATAGGTGCCAAATTGATCACCAATGCGTACCGGCACACGAGAGGCCACGCCTCCCTGCGGCTGTCCGCGCTGGGGGACGAGCGAGTGCGAGTGGGTGTGTGGGACAGCAGCCCGCACATTCCGCCGCCCTCCGATAAGCCCCCAAGTGACCGTGTCCCGCCCGCTCCGACAGATGCGGAAGGAAGGCGCGGACTGCTCCTCGTGCAGCAGCGCGCGAGTTCGTGCGGCGGCTGGTCCCTCGGTGGCGGCTTGCTCGGGCGTGGTGTCGGGAAGCTGCTGTGGTTCGAGGTCGGAGGGAGGGAAGAGGAGGTGTCGCAGTCGGTATCCGTGCGATGACAGTCGATCCGCCAGCCGCCGTCATGAATTCAGGCTGGCGGGAGTCCGGCTGGGCGGAGTCGTTGCGTGTGAGCCTTCCGTGTAGTCCGCGTGAGGGTTCGTTGGCCCTCCGCGGCAGTGGCTAGGCTGCCCACGCGAACAACGATCACCGGCCGGCGACCCGAAAGACAGGCATGAGCAACCGCCAAGTCCAGAAGATGTTCCAGCTCATGGCCGGTGGGGAGCCCGTGGAGCTCACCAGCGCCATGGCGTCCGTGAAGAAGCTTGCTCGGCTTGCCTTCATTGCTCAGCAGTTCGGGTACGAGTACGCGGATGTGCGGCAGGGCGGGCAGAACGGTTCGCTGAAGATGCTCATCGTGCCGGATCCGAGTCCGCAGGCCCGGGCGCGGGCAGCGCAGAACTGGGCCCAGTTTCCGCAGGCGGCCGGCGGCGGGGCGTTGCCGCCCCTCGTGCCCGACGCCCTGGAACTGCTCAAGGCTCGGATCAACTTCGACCTGACCGGTAGGAGTGCCGAGAAGCGGATGGGGTTCGGAGCGGTCGGCCTCACCGTCGGCATGGCCATCGGGGTCATGCGGGCGAGTGGGGACGGGGTGACCTATGTGATCGCGTCCTGGGCGGTGCTCATGGTGATCCTGGGTGTTGGATTCCTCGTCACGCGGAAGCGGAACGCGAAGTTCGCGGCCCGGTTGCAGGCCTCCGGGTTCATGCCCGTCACGGATGAGACGGGGCGGGTGCGGTATCTGCCCCCGGGTGGGCAGCTGCCGGGGCATGCCAATCCTTTCGGCCCTTTCGGCGCTGCGGGCCCGGCGCACGGCAACCCCTTCGGAACGGCGGATCCGGGCCACGGCAACCCTTACGGAACGGCGGATCCGGGCCACGCCAACCCCTACGGAACGGCGGATCCGGGCCACGCCAACCCCTACGGAGCGGCAGATCCGGGCCACGGCAATCCCCTCGGAGCGGCGGGCGCGGGCCACGGCAATCCCTTCGGTTCGCCGACGCCGGGTCCACACCCCCCGGGTTCACACGCCCCAGGTCCACACGCCCCGGGCCCATACGCCGCCGCCCCTCCAGCCCCAGGTCCGTACGCCGCCCCTCCAACCCCGGGTACGTACGCCGCACCGCAAGCCTCCGCTCCGTACGCCGCACCCCAGCCCCCTGCCCCGTACCCTCCTCCTCAGGCCCCCGGCCCGTACGGCGGCCCCCCGGCCCCCTACGCCCACCCGGGCCCGGGCCCGGCCGCCCCCATACCGCCGCAGCCGCAGCCCCCGCACCCGCAGGAGCCCCCGCAATCGCACCCCCGGCACCCCCCTCACCAGTAGAAAACCCCCACCCCCCGAAAAAACCCTCACCGCGCCCCGCGCCCCGGGGTGAGAGCAAAGTTCCCCGGCGGTCACTCGCAGCCACAGGCCGGAAACGCGCCATCCCTACCTTCGGGCACACCACCCGTAGAAATGTGGAGGCGTGAGATGACAGCCCCGAGCAGCAGCATCGCACCGCGCAAGGGGGGCCGCTGGATCGAGCAGTGGGACCCGGAGGACGAGACGTTCTGGAAGGAGACGGGGGAGAAGGTCGCCCATCGGAACCTGTTCTTCTCCGTTCTCTCCGAGCACATCGGGTTCTCGATCTGGACCCTGTGGTCGGTCATGGTCCTCTTCATGGGGCCCGAGTACGGGCTCACCCCGGCCGACAAGTTCTTCATCATCTCGATGGCCACGCTGGTCGGCGCGATCGTGCGGGTGCCGTACACCTTCGCGGTAGCCCGCTTCGGTGGCCGGAACTGGACCATCGTCTCGGCGAGCATGCTGCTCCTGCCGACGATCGCCGCGTTCATCGTGATGGAGCCGGGGACGTCCTTCGGCACCTTCCTGGTGTGCGCCATGCTCGCCGGCGTCGGAGGAGGCAACTTCGCCTCCTCCATGACCAACATCAACTCCTTCTTCCCCTTGAGGAAGAAGGGGTGGGCTCTCGGGCTCAATGCCGGTGGCGGCAACATCGGCGTGCCGGTTGTGCAGCTCGTCGGGCTCGCCGTCATCGGCGCCAGTGCCGGGCCGCGTGTCCTGCTGGGGATCTACATCCCGCTCATCATCATCGCCGCCGTCCTCGGCGCCATGTACATGGACAACATCACGTCCGTGAAGAACGACACCGGCGCCGCCAAGGAGGCCGTGAAGGACCCGCACACCTGGATCATGTCCTTCCTCTACATCGGGACGTTCGGGTCGTTCATCGGGTACAGCTTCGCCTTCGGGCTCGTACTCCAGACGCAGTTCGGGCGTACGCCGCTGGAGGCGGCCTACGTCACCTTCATCGGGCCGCTCCTCGGCTCGCTGATCCGGCCGGTGGGCGGTTGGCTCGCCGACAAGTACGGCGGGGCCCGCATCACCCTGTGGAACTTCGTCGGCATGGGCGTCGCGACCGCCGTCATCGTGGCCGCCTCCATGGAGAAGTCGCTGGCCCTGTTCACCACGGCCTTCATCCTGCTGTTCGTGCTGACCGGGCTCGGCAACGGGTCCACGTACAAGATGATCCCCGGCATCTTCCAGGCGAAGGCCGCGGCCATGGGGCTGACCGGTGAAGAGGCCGCGTCGTACGGGCGCCGGCTGTCCGGGGCCTCGATGGGGCTCATCGGGGCCGTGGGCGCGCTCGGCGGGCTCGGGATCAACCTCGCCTTCCGGCAGTCGTTCCTGAGTGTCGGTTCCGGCACCGGGGCCTTCGTCGCCTTCCTCGCCTTCTACGGGGTCTGCTTCGTGGTCACCTGGGCCGTATACCTTCGCCGCCCGGCGGCCACCGGATCTCCCGCCACGACGGCTTCGGAGGCGAAGACGCAGCTCAGCTACGCCGAGGTGTGACGTAACACGGACGACATCAAGCGGAACCGAGCCTGTCATGCACCATTGACAGGCTCGGTCGACCGCCATGATGCGGGCAAATGGGGCGTGCAGAGGACGCCCCCGGAGCGGGACACCCCGGAGCCGGACTCACCGGCCCGGGCGCTCCAAGCCGTACGCCCCAACCCAGCGGGTGACGCAGGACGAACACCACTCGAGCGGGACGAGAGCCATGTACGAGGAACCGCAGCGACAAGAGCAGCGACCGGACCGACAGGATCACGGGCCCCTCGCGGGGTTCACCGTCGGTGTGACCGCCGCCCGCCGTGCCGACGAACTCGGAGCCCTGCTCCAGCGGCGTGGGGCGGCCGTCATCCACGCGCCCGCGCTGCGCATCGTGCCACTCTCCGACGACAGCGAACTGCTCGCGGCGACCAAGCAGCTGCTCGACCAGGCCCCGGACATCGTGGTCGCCACGACCGCGATCGGGTTCCGGGGCTGGGTCGAGGCCGCCGACGGATGGGGTCTCGGGGAGAATCTGCTCACCATGCTGCGCGGTGTCGAGCTGCTGGCCCGCGGACCCAAGGTCAAGGGCTCGATACGGGCCCAGGGGCTGACCGAGGAATGGTCCCCGTCCTCCGAATCCATGGCCGAGGTGCTCGACCGGCTGCTGGACGAGGGGGTCGACGGGCGCCGTATCGCGATCCAGCTGCACGGCGAACCGCTGCCCGGTTTCGTCGAGGCGCTGCGGGCCGGGGGCGCGGAGGTCGTCGGCATCCCCGTGTACCGGTGGATGCCCCCGGAGGACATCGGGCCCGTCGACCGGCTGCTCGAAGCCACGGTCACCCGCGGTGTGGACGCGCTGACCTTCACCAGCGCCCCGGCCGCCGCCTCGCTGCTGGGCCGCGCCGAGGACCGCGGGCTGCTGCCCGAACTGCTCGCCGCCCTCAGCCACGACGTGCTGCCCGCCTGCGTCGGCCCGGTCACCGCGCTGCCGCTGCAGGCCCGGGGAATCGACACGGTGCAGCCGGAGCGCTTCCGGCTCGGCCCGCTCGTACAGCTGCTGTGTCAGGAACTGCCGTCCAGGGCGCGGACGCTGCCTATCGCCGGTCACCGGGTGGAGATCCGGGGGCACGCGGTGCTCGTGGACGACGCGCTGCGGCCCGTGCCGCCCGCCGGGATGTCGCTGCTGCGCGCGCTGTCCCGGCGGCCCGGCTGGGTGGTGGCCCGGGCCGAGCTGCTGCGGGCACTGCCCGGTGCGGGCAAGGACGAGCACGCCGTGGAGACCGCGATGGCCCGGCTGCGTACGGCGCTCGGTACGCCCAAGCTGATCCAGACCGTCGTCAAGCGTGGCTACCGGCTGGCGCTCGACCCGGCCGCCGACTCCAAGTACGGCGACGTCTGACGCCCGCTGCGGCCGTGGCGCCCGTACAGCACGAGCGCCGGCGTCAGCAGGACGAACGCGAGGATGTGCAGTACGGCCCGTACGGCGTTCCAGGCCACCCACGGGTCCTCGAACTTCTCGCGCACGGCGGCCGGATCGGCCAGCGTGGCCGGATTCCCGGCGTCCACGAGGTCGGTGTTCAACGGGATGTTGAAGACGACGGTCACCAGGAACGCGAGCACGTACATGACGAGTGCCGGGAACACCCACACCCGAAGACGTGGCGAACCGCGCAGCTGCCAGGCCGAGACGGCGGTCAGCACCAGCGCGCCGCTGAAGATCAGGAGGAACGCCGGGTTCTGGATGACGTCGTCGATGTTCTGCATGACCTCGATGTAGACGCGGTCGTCGCTGCGGGCCAGCGCCGGCATCACGTTGTTCGCGTACGCGGCGAAGAGTCCGGCCATCAGACCCGTGGCGACCGTCGCCGCGACCAGGACACCCCCGGCGGTCGTCCACCGCCGCTCCCTGTTCTCTGTCCTTGCTGTCGTGTTCGTCATGCCTACGAGTCAAGCGGCGGGCCCGGGCGGACGACATGGCCGTGGCTCGCACGCGCATACGCGGACGTCCAGGGCCGGTCCAGGTCCGTACGGAGGCCAAGGCGTTACTGGGGGTTCCGGCGGCGCGTGCGGGAAGGCACTGTAGGGAGACGGACCCCTCACCGACCCCTCACGGCGGTAACCCCAAGGCGGTGACAGGCACATGGCACTTGGCACGGCCACGGCCTCGTACGAGCTGCGGTTCGACTCCGGGCGGCTCTGCCTGGATCTCCTGGCGACCACGCACCCGGAGGAACGGCTCGACTCGGCCGAGCCGCTGCGGGCCTGGATCAACGGATCCGGACTCGTCCCGCCGGGTACGCCACTCGCGGCGGCAGACTCCTCCTGGCTCGTGGGCTTTCGCGAACTGCGCGCCCATATCGGGCAGTTGGTGCGCGGCGAGCCCTCCCGGGACTCCCGGCCCTTCGACATCGCGCTGACCCGCGTCAACGAACTCGCCCGCGCCGCACCGCCCGTACCGCGCGCGGTGTGGGACGCCGGCGGCTCGCTCGTACGCGCCCTGGACGGCCCGCCGAGCTGCGCCGCTCTTCTCGCGGCGATCGCCCGCGACGCAGTGGAACTCCTCACAGATCCCGTCGCCCGCGCGAGCATCCGCCAGTGCGAGGGAGACAACTGTCCCATCGTCTACCTGGACACGTCCCGGGGGCGTCGTCGCAGGTGGTGCTCCAGTGAGGTGTGCGGGAACCGTGAACGGGTCGCGCGGCATCGGCGCAGGGCGGCGCTCGCGCGGGCATAGGGTGATCGCATACCTGCGAGTATGGAGCGGCGTTCGCGCGGGCTAGGATCCCTCGATGGAGCCCCCGTGAAGCAAATGTGGAGCATGTGAAGAGAGTTGACCTGCTCTCAGTCCCACGTTCCTCACAAAGAATTCCGTGCACATTGAACAGCGCAGCGCCTCCACCCGTATCCGGTGATGAGCGACCGACTGGGGGATCCCCCGGACACCGGAGGTAGGCGTGCGCAAGGATTCCGCCGTGGCCGATGAACGATTGCCGAGGGCCCGACATCGCATGTCCCAGCCCTCGGAACCGGACGAGGAGCTGATGCGTGCGCTGTACCGCGAACACGCAGGACCCCTGCTCGCCTATGTGCTGCGGCTGGTCGCCGGGGACCGGCAGCGTGCGGAGGACGTCGTGCAGGAGACGCTCATCCGTGCCTGGAAGAACGCCGGTCAGCTCAACCGAGCGACCGGTTCGGTACGCCCCTGGCTGGTGACGGTCGCCCGGCGCATCGTCATCGACGGTCACCGCAGCCGGCAGGCCCGGCCGCAGGAGGTGGACCCGTCGCCGCTGGAGGTCATTCCCGCGGAGGACGAGATCGACAAGGCGTTGTGGCTGATGACACTCTCTGACGCGCTCGACGACCTGACCCCCGCCCACCGGGAGGTACTGGTCGAGACGTACTTCAAGGGGCGTACCGTGAACGAGGCCGCCGAGACCCTGGGGATACCCAGCGGAACGGTGCGCTCACGGGTGTTCTATGCCCTGCGTTCGATGAAGCTCGCACTGGAGGAGCGGGGGGTGACGGCATGAGCACATACGGGGGATACGGAACGGGTAGTCCTGGACCCATGCAAAGTTCGCAAGGGCAGGGCGATGTGCACGAGACCGTAGGTGCCTATGCGCTCGGCATCCTCGACGACGTCGAAGCCACCGCCTTCGAGGCGCACCTCGCGACCTGCGAGTGGTGCGCGCAGCAGCTCGACGAGCTCGCGGGCATGGAGCCGATGCTCGCCGCCCTCGCGGATCTGCCAGCCTCCCATGGCACGCCGGCCATCGGCGAGTCGCTGGCCGCCCGCCCGAGCCCACGGCTCGCGGACAAGCTGGTCGACGAGGTCGCCCAGCGCCGTGTCCGCGCGAAGAGGACTCGCCGCGCCTTCTTCGGGCTCGCGGCCTCGCTGATCATCGGCGGCCCGGTCGCCGCGATCGCGGTCACCGGCGGCGACGACGACTCCGGCACGCGGCCGCTGGCCCAGTCCAGCAGTCCCGCCAAGGACGCGTTCACGCATATGACCGACAAGGTCGAGGCCACGGACGCGAGCACCAAGGTCAGTGCCGTGGTCGGCATGGAGAGCAAGGCCTGGGGCACCCACTCGGTCCTGGAGCTGAAGAACGTGAAGGGCCCGGAGAAGTGCTCCCTCATCGCCGTCGGCAAGAACGGCGAGCGGGAGACGGCGACCACCTGGGCGGTCCCGAAATGGGGCTACGGCATCGAGAACGCCACCACCGAGCAGGCCAAGAACCCGCTCTACGTCCACGGCGGCGTCGCCATGAACACCGCCGACATCGACCACTTCGAGGTCGTGACCTTCGACGGCAAGAAACTGGTCCAGGTCGACGTATAAGTCGACGTGTAAGCGGATCACGAGCGGATACGTAGCCTCACGGGCCCCCCTTCGCGTACGGTTGACGGCTGCCATGCACGTCAGAAGGGGGCCCGGTGGCCGCTCAGGTTCAGCAGGAAACGGCGTTCGATCCGGTGGGCGACTCCGTGCGCGACCGCGAGGTCGGCGTCGAACAGGAACACCTGGACCGGGTGTACCGGCGCCTCGAGGAGAAGATCCACGAGGCGGAGTTCCTCATGAACGACGCCGCCAAGCGCGGCCAGGTCGGTACGCCGGGAGCACTCGCGGAGCGTGACGCGCAGGTGTTCCGGGCGGGGGTCCACCTCAACCGCCTGAACAACGAGTTCGAGGACTTCCTCTTCGGACGGATCGACCTGCTCCTCGGCAAGGACGGCCAGAAGGGCCCGGACGGCGCGTACACGGCGGTCGAACCCGCCGAGGGCGCCGTACGGCCCGACAACACCGCCGAGATCGCGGAGACACTCCACATCGGCCGTATCGGCGTCCTCGACGCGGACTACGCGCCGCTGGTGATCGACTGGCGGGCCCCGGCGGCCGCGCCGTTCTACCGCTCCACGCCGGTCGATCCCGGCCGGGTCGTACGCCGTCGGGTCATCCGCTCCAAGGGCCGCAAGGTCCTCGGGGTCGAGGACGACCTGATGCGCCCGGAGCTGAAAGCCTCCCTCGCCGGGCGTGAACTGCCGGTGATCGGCGACGGTGCGCTGATGGCCGCGCTGGGCCAGGCCCGCAGCCACACCATGCGGGACATCGTCGCCTCCATCCAGGCCGAGCAGGACCTCGTCATCCGGGCACCCGCCGCGTCGGTGACGTACGTGGAGGGCGGGCCCGGCACCGGCAAGACGGCGGTCGCCCTGCACCGGGCCGCGTATCTGCTCTACCAGGACCGCCGCCGGTACGCGGGCGGCATCCTGATCGTCTCGCCCACGCCCCTGCTGGTGGCGTACACCGAGGGCGTCCTGCCGTCCCTCGGCGAGGAGGGCCAGGTCGCCATCCGCGCGGTCGGCTCCCTGGTCGACGGCGCCGAGGCCACGCTGTACGACTCGCCGGCCGTGGCCCGGGCCAAGGGTTCGTACCGGATGCTGAAGGTGCTGCGGAAGGCGGCTCGGGGAGCGCTGGAGACGCCGGGCGGGCCCGGCGGACAGCCGGGTGCGGCCGAGCGGGCCGGGCAGCTCGCGTTCGGCGAACCCGGCGACGACTTCGGTGACGAACGCGATCCGCAGCCCCCGGCAGGACCGCCCGCCCGCCTCCGCGTCGTCGCCTTCGGACGCCGGCTGGAGCTGGAGGCACCCGAGCTGGAGCGCATCCGGCACAACGCGCTCTCCGGGACCGCGCCCGTGAACCTGCTGCGCCCGCGCGCCCGCAAGCTGCTGCTCGACGCCCTCTGGGCGCAGTCCGGCGCCGGGACCCGGCACACCGACCCCGAGCTGGCGGCGGAACTGCGCTCGTCGTTCGACGAGGACGTCAGCTCCGAGGACAGCTTCATCGCGTTCCTGGACGCCTGGTGGCCCGAGCTGACCCCGCGCGCCGTCCTGGAGGCGATGGCCGACGAGAAGCGGCTCGGGCGCTGGGCGCGGCGGATCCTCAACCCCGGCGAGGTCCGGCGCGTGGCGCGCTCCCTCAAGCGGGACGGGCTCTCCGTGCACGACGTGGCCATGCTCGACGAACTCCAGGCGATCCTCGGCACCCCGGCCCGTCCCCGCAGGAAGCGCGACCTCGACCCGCTCGACCAGCTCACGGGCCTGGAGGAGCTCATGCCTGTACGCGAGGAGACGCAGCGCGAGCGCGCCGAGCGGCTGGCCCAGGAGCGCACGGAGTACGCGCACGTCATCGTCGACGAGGCGCAGGACGTCACGCCCATGCAGTGGCGCATGATCGGCCGCCGTGGCCGGCACGCCACCTGGACGGTCGTCGGCGACCCCGCCCAGTCCTCGTGGTCCGACCCGGACGAGGCCGCCGAGGCCCGCGACGAAGCCCTCGGCACCCGCCCGCGCCGCCGCTTCACGCTCACGGTGAACTACCGCAACCCGGCCGAGATCGCCGAGCTCGCCGCCAAGGTCCTGGCCCTCGCCATGCCCGGCTCCGACTCCCCGTCCGCGGTCCGCTCCACGGGCGTGCGGCCGCGGTTTGTGACCACGAGCAAAGGACACGGCACCGTCGTACGGGACTCACTCGCGAAGACCGTGCGGGAGGAGGCCACGCGGCTGCTCGACCAGGTCGACGGCACGGTCGGCGTGGTCGTCGCCATGAACCGGCGCGCGGAGGCCGCCCGGTGGCTCGCCGGGCTCGGGGACCGCGTGGTGGCCCTCGGCAGCCTGGAGGCCAAGGGACTGGAGTACGACGCCACGGTGGTGGTCTCTCCGGCGGAGATCGCCGACGAGTCGCCGGCCGGGCTGCGCGTGCTGTACGTGGCGCTGACCCGGGCCACCCAGCAGCTCACCGTCGTCTCGGCGGACCGCGACGAACCGGACGCGAACGGGGTGCCGGACCTGCTGCGGGACTGAACCGGTGAACCCGTGGGACTGAGCCGGTGAACGGTCCCTGTGAACCTCCGGTGCGGGAATTGCCTTACGGGGATCGTTTGTTACCTTGGATGTGGCACCGGCCCGATCCAAGCCCCCGGGCCCAACCTTCGTCGCTACGAGCGACCACTTGCCGCGAGGCGAGCATGGCGGGTCGGTGCCATTAGATCTACGAGAGGTCCACGTCACCCGGTGACGTGGACCTCTTTTTCATTGAGAACAAAACGTTCGCAATCCGGGGCGGCTACCACGTACTCCGCGGTAGGTGCGACGATCGGACGGCAAACCCGCGAACCAATAGCGCTCGCAGTACCCGGTGAAAGCAGAGGAAGTCGGCCATGGCAACGGCGCCCAGCGTCTCCTACTCGATGACGGTCCGCCTCGAGGTGCCCGCCAGTGGCACAGCGGTGTCTCAGCTCACCGGAGCCGTCGAGTCCCACGGAGGCTCGGTGACCGGCCTCGACGTCACGGCCTCCGGCCACGAGAAGCTTCGGATCGACGTCACCATCGCCGCGACCTCCACGGCGCACGCCGACGAGATCGTCGAGCAGCTGCGCGGCATCGAGGGCGTCACGCTCGGCAAGGTCTCCGACCGTACGTTCCTGATGCACCTCGGCGGCAAGATCGAGATGCAGTCCAAGCACCCGATCCGCAACCGTGACGACCTCTCGATGATCTACACGCCGGGCGTGGCCCGGGTGTGCATGGCGATCGCCGAGAACCCCGAGGACGCCCGCCGCCTCACCATCAAGCGCAACACCGTCGCGGTCGTGACGGACGGCTCGGCGGTCCTGGGCCTCGGCAACATCGGCCCGATGGCCGCCATGCCGGTCATGGAGGGCAAGGCGGCCCTCTTCAAGCGCTTCGCCGACATCGACGCCTGGCCGCTGTGCCTGGACACCCAGGACACCGACGAGATCGTCGCGATCGTCAAGGCGATCGCCCCGGGCTTCGCCGGCATCAACCTCGAGGACATCTCGGCCCCGCGCTGCTTCGAGATCGAGGCCCGCCTGCGCGAGGCCCTCGACATCCCGGTCTTCCACGACGACCAGCACGGCACGGCGATCGTCGTGCTCGCGGCCCTCACGAACGCGCTGCGCGTGGCCGGCAAGGCGATCGGTGACATCCGCGTCGTCATGTCCGGTGCGGGCGCGGCCGGTACGGCCATCCTGAAGCTGCTGATCGCCGCCGGCGTCAAGCACGCCGTCGTGGCCGACATCCACGGTGTGGTGCACGCGGGCCGCGAGGACCTGGTCCAGGCGGCCCCCGACTCACCGCTGCGGTGGATCGCCGACAACACCAACCCCGAGGGCGTCACGGGCACGTTGAAGGAAGCCGTGCGCGGCTCGGACGTCTTCATCGGCGTCTCGGCCCCGAACGTCCTGGACGGCGACGACGTGGCGGCCATGGCGAAGGACGCCATCGTGTTCGCGCTCGCGAACCCCGACCCCGAGGTCGATCCGGCGATCGCCCGCCAGACCGCGGCCGTCGTGGCCACCGGCCGCTCCGACTTCCCGAACCAGATCAACAACGTGCTGGTCTTCCCGGGCGTCTTCCGCGGCCTGCTGGACGCCCAGTCCCGCACGGTCAACACGGAGATGATGCTTGCGGCCGCAACGGCCCTGGCGGACGTGGTGACCGAGGACGAGCTCAACCCGAACTACATCATCCCCAGCGTCTTCAACGACAAGGTCGCGGGCGCGGTCGCCGGCGCGGTCCGCAACGCGGCGAAGGCCGCGGGCGCGACGGAGACGACGGTCTGAGCCACCCCGGCCGCCGTACGCCGTGTGCCCTGTGATGGTGTGGGCAGGCGCACTGGTATAAGGAGTCTCGGTGCCCCGTACGGCGGCCGAACCGGCGGCTGTGACGGCCGCCACGGCCGTGCAGGCTCCGGCGCGTCGCGGAACGTGGGGCCTGTGGCCGCCTTTAGGGTGGCGGCCAGGTTCGGGCCTTGCAGGCCTTTTCGTGTGACTCCCAAGGGTGTTCGTGTGACTCCCAGGGGTGCCGGATTGGCTTTCCCGCCGCAGGTGGGGGCAGGATGCGTCTTCGGGCGCGAGGGTCTGGCTACGGACCCGGGTCCGGGGACCGACCGAGGACCCTGGCAGCATCGACTTCGCTGTGCCCAATATGCGGCTCCGCCGCGTGGCACGCCTCAACGGCAAGAAGAACACGGGAGTAACAACATGAACCGCAGTGAGCTGGTGGCCGCGCTGGCCGACCGCGCCGAGGTGACCCGCAAGGACGCCGACGCCGTTCTGGCCGCGTTCGCCGAGACCGTCGGCGAGATCGTCGCCAAGGGCGACGAGAAGGTCACCATCCCCGGCTTCCTGACCTTCGAGCGCACCCACCGTGCCGCTCGTACCGCGCGCAACCCGCAGACCGGCGACCCGATCCAGATCCCGGCCGGCTACAGCGTGAAGGTCTCCGCGGGCTCGAAGCTCAAGGAAGCCGCCAAGGGCAAGTGACCTTGCCGTCTACACCTCACGGGACGGTGTACGGCACGTAGGCAATGCGATGGGGCGGCACCCGGACTTCTCCGGGTGCCGCCCCATCGTTGTTGTGCTCAAAAACAGCCTCGAACGCCGGCCGGGCCGACTGATGCCCGGCCGGCCTGAGTGATACCCGGCCGGGCTGATCCTCGCTAGCCCAGCGCCTTGCCCGGCAGTTCCACCTTCGCGCCCAGCTCCACGAGCTTCTCCATGAAGTTCTCGTAGCCGCGGTTGATCAGGTCGATGCCGTGGACCCGGGACGTGCCCTGGGCCGCGAGGGCCGCGATGAGGTACGAGAAGCCGCCGCGGAGGTCGGGGATCACGAGGTCGGCGCCCTGGAGCTTGGTTGGGCCCGACACGACCGCTGAGTGCAGGAAGTTGCGCTGCCCGAAGCGGCAGTGCGAGCCGCCGAGGCACTCGCGGTAGAGCTGGATGTGCGCGCCCATCTGGTTCAGGGCCGAAGTGAAGCCGAGGCGGGACTCGTACACCGTCTCGTGGACGATCGACAGGCCCGTCGCCTGCGTGAGGGCGACGACGAGCGGCTGCTGCCAGTCGGTCTGGAAGCCCGGGTGCACGTCCGTTTCGAGGGCGATCGACTTGAGCTGGCCGCCCGGGTGCCAGAAGCGGATGCCCTCGTCGTCGATCTCGAAGGCGCCGCCCACCTTCCGGTAGGTGTTCAGGAACGTCATCATCGAGCGCTGCTGGGCGCCGCGGACGTAGATGTTGCCTTCGGTCGCCAGCGCCGCGGAAGCCCACGAGGCGGCCTCCAGGCGGTCCGGGAGGGCCGCGTGGGTGTAGCCGCCGAGCGAGTCGACACCGGTGATACGGATCGTGCGGTCCGTGTCCATCGCGATGATCGCGCCCATTTTCTGCAGAACGCAGATCAGGTCCTCGATCTCCGGCTCCACGGCCGCGTTCGAGAGCTCCGTCACGCCCTCCGCGAGGACCGCCGTCAGCAGCACCTGCTCGGTCGCGCCCACGGACGGGTACGGCAGCGTGATCTTCGTGCCGCGCAGCCGCTGCGGGGCCTCCAGGTACTGGCCGTCCACCCGCTTCTCGATCGTCGCGCCGAACTGCCGCAGCACCTCGAAGTGGAAGTCGATCGGCCGGCCGCCGATGTCGCAGCCGCCCAGACCCGGGATGAACGCGTGCCCGAGACGGTGCAGCAGCGGGCCGCAGAACAGGATCGGGATGCGCGACGAACCCGCGTGCGCGTCGATGTCCGCGACGTTCGCGCTCTCCACGTGCGACGGGTCCATGACCAGCTCGCCCGGCTCCTCCCCGGGACGGACCGTCACGCCGTGCAGCTGCAGCAGCCCGCGTACGACGCGCACGTCACGGATGTCGGGGACGTTGCGCAGTCGGCTCGGAGCACTCCCGAGCAGCGCGGCGACCATGGCCTTCGGTACGAGGTTCTTCGCACCGCGGACACGGATCTCGCCCTCCAGCGGGGTTCCGCCGTGGACAAGGAGTACGTCGTCTGAACCGTTGACGGTCATGTATCTCGCGTTCCGGTTGGTGGGGCAGGGGCGAAGAAGCAAGCGTAATGGCCGCCTACCCCCGTTCAGTAAGCCCAAGTGCGCACCAAGGACGTCATAGCTTTGCCACAACACGAGCCGCTCCTGATCGGACACTCGGGGTCACCGGCAGGGGTGTGCGCTCCACCTGCATCTCTGCGCCCTGAGCTGCATTCACTCGGGTACGGGCATTGGCTCCCCCCGCGCGGGGAAGATGCGGGATCATGTCTGCCATGACCGAGGTGTCCTCGCTCACAGGGCGGCTGCTCGTGGCCACGCCCGCCCTGGCGGACCCGAACTTCGACCGTGCGGTGGTGCTGCTCCTCGACCACGACGAGGAGGGCTCCCTGGGCGTCGTCCTCAACCGCCCCACACCGGTGGACGTGGGCGACATTCTCTCGGGCTGGGCGGACCTCGCGGGCGATCCCGGCGTCGTCTTCCAGGGCGGTCCGGTCTCGCTCGACTCGGCGCTCGGCGTGGCGGTGATTCCCGGCGGCGCCTCCGGGGAGCGGGCTCCGCTCGGCTGGCGCCGGGTGCACGGCGCGATCGGTCTGGTGGATCTGGAGGCTCCGCCGGAGCTGCTGGCCTCGGCCCTCGGTTCGCTGCGGATCTTCGCCGGGTACGCGGGCTGGGGCCCCGGACAGCTGGAGGACGAGCTCGTCGAGGGCGCCTGGTACGTCGTCGAGTCCGAGCCCGGAGACGTCTCCTCGCCCTCTCCGGAACGGCTGTGGCGCGAGGTGCTGCGCCGCCAGCGCAACGAGCTGGCGATGGTGGCCACGTATCCGGACGACCCTTCGCTCAACTGATGCCCCTCGGCTTCAGTACTCTTGCGTTTATGAGCACTCTTGAGCCTGAGACCCAGCCCCAGCGAGGCACTGGGACGGGGACCCTCGTAGAGCCGACGCCGCAGACGTCGCACGGCGACGGGGACCACGAGCGCTTCGCCCACTACGTCCAGAAGGACAAGATCATGGCGAGCGCGTTGGACGGTACGCCCGTCGTCGCGCTCTGCGGCAAGGTCTGGGTGCCGGGCCGCGATCCGAAGAAGTACCCCGTGTGCCCCATGTGCAAGGAGATCTACGAGTCCATGGGCTCCGGCGGCGACGAGGGCAAGGGCGGCGGCGACAAGTAACGCCTCCGGCTCCTTCTGATTCAGTGCGCGGCTGATTCGGTACGCGGCGGAGGCTGAGCACGGCCGCGGCGCCCCGGTGGGGGCTGTCGCGGTCTCGTCGTACCCGGAGCTCGACTTCTCGTCGTCTTCCCTGACGTCTTCCCTGGCGGCTTGTCTGTCGTAGGCCCTGAAGTCGTAGGCCCCGAATGCGCATTCTCGGCGCATCCGGGGCCTTTGTGCTGCCCGCGCGATACCCGTGTACCGACCACTCGTTGCACGGAGTGCTTCAGCCGGTCACAGAGTGGTTGAGACCTCTTGTGGGCATGTTCATGTACTCCATAGCCTCCGGGTGTTGTGCAGCGCAAAACCACCATTGCACGTGCTGCAACGCGCCCCCGGAGGACGCCTGATGAAGCTCCCTAAGCTCTCTGCCCGAACGGCCGCCCCGATCGCCGCACTTGTCGTCGCCGGACTCATGGCGACCGCCTGTGCCCCCGAGTCCTCCGACAACTCCGGTGGAAAGGACGAGGAAAGCGGCACCCTGCGCGTCTGGCTCTTCCAGGAGGTCAACAACGGGCCGAAGGAGAAGGTCGTCGACAGTGTCGTCGCGGCCTTCGAGAAGGCCCACAAGGACACCGAGGTCGACGTCCAGTACATCCCCGTCGAGACCCGCGCCGAGAAGATCAAGGCCGCCTTCAACGACCCCAAGAGCGCGCCCGACCTCATCGAGTACGGGAACACCGACACGGCCGGTTACGTCAAGGACGGCGGACTCGCCGACGTCACCAAGGAGTTCACGGACTGGAGCGAGTCCAAGGACACCGACCCGACCGCCAAGCAGTCCGTCACGGTCGACGGCAAGATCTACGGCGCCCCCTACTTCGTAGGCGTCCGTGCCCTCTACTACCGCACGGACATCTTCAAGGAGCTGGACCTCGAAGTCCCCAAGACACAGGGCGAGTTGATCAGCACGGCCAAGGCGATCCGGCAGGCGAAGCCGGACCTGTACGGGCTCGCGGTCGGCGGCGCCTACACGTTCGGCGCGATGCCGTTCATCTGGTCCAACGACGGCGAGATCGCCCAGGGCAAGGGCGGCTCGTACGCCTCGACGATCGACAGCGCGGCGTCCCAGAAGGGCATCAAGGCGTACACCTCGCTCTTCGGCGACGACAACTGCCCGGCCGCCAAGTGCGCGGGCATGGGCGGCAACGACACCGTCACCGCCTTCGCCTCGGGCAAGGCGGGCATGGCGATCGGCGGTGACTTCAACTACACGGCGGTGGAGGCCGGGAAGGTGAAGGGCAAGTTCGCCGTCGTGCCGCTGCCGGGGCTGAAGTCGGGCGAGATCGCTCCCGCGTTCGCGGGCGGCAACAACCTCGGCGTACTGAACAGCACCACGCACCGCACCCTCGCCGTCGACCTGATGGAGCAACTGGCCTCGAAGAAGACGCAGGGCGAACTCTTCGACGCGATGGGCTTCCTGCCGACGTTCACGGACGTACGCCAGGACGTCGCGCAGCGCGAGGCGTACGTCGAGCCCTTCGTGAAGACCCTCGGCGCGGGCGCCAAGTTCGTGCCGGCCTCGCCCGCCTGGTCCCAGATCGACGCGTCCCTCGTCCTGCCGACGATGTTCCAGGAGATCGTCAGCGGCCGTAAGGACGTGGCGGCGGCCTCGAAGGACGCGGCGAAGAAGATGAACGCCGCGTTCAGCTCCGCGGGGTGAGCCGGATGACGAACCGTCCGCTTCCCGGATCCGCCCCACCGCCCGGCCGCGGTGTCCCTGCGCGGCGGGCCGGTGAGCCGGCTCCGGCCGGGGGCGACAGGGCGGCCGGAGCGGCCGAGCCCGGTGAGGCCCCGGCGGCGGGGCCCCGGGAGGCCCGGTCGGCCGAACCAGAGAAGGCGGCTTCCGCCGAGTCCGGGGCTGTGCCCGGGCCGGGCGAGGCGGCGGCGCCGGACGCCGCCGGGCGCGGCCCGGTGCAGGCCCTGCCTGGCGAGGGGGCTCTGTCTGGCGGGCAGGAGGTGTCCCGCTTGGCGGCCGGTGCCGGTTCCGCGGGCATCACTCCACCCGGAGGGCTTCGTTCTCCGGTGGCGGGTGTTGGCTCTGGGGCGGCGGGTGATCTCGGCGCAGGCCGGTCGGGGGCCGCGGTGTCGGTCGCGGTCCGGGAGGCGGCGAGCTCCGAGCAGTCGGCGAAGGGGTCGCGGCCGCCCGCCGCCCCCCGGCCGGGCCGCGGCGCGGCGGCGCGGCGCAAGTCGCCGCTCGCGCGGGGCGGTTGGACGCCCTGGCTCTATCTCGCGCCCGCTCTCGTCGTGCTGGGTGGGCTGCTCGTCTACCCCGTCTACCAGCTCGGGCTGATCTCGTTCCTTGAGTACACGCAGGCGCAGGTCAGCGGCGGGGAGCCGACGACTTTCCAGGGGTTCGGGAACTACGCGACGCTCTTCGGCGACCAGCAGTTCTGGCAAGTGCTGCTGGCCACCGTGCTGTTCGCGGCGGCGTGCGTCGTGTCGACCCTGGCGGTCGGCTGCGCGCTCGCCGTCCTCCTGACACGTGTCCGTGCCGTGCCACGGCTCGCGCTGATGCTGGCCGGGCTCGGCGCGTGGGCGACGCCCGCGGTCACCGGGTCGACGGTGTGGCTGCTCCTGTTCGACGCCGACTTCGGGCCGGTCAACCGGATCCTCGGGCTCGGCGACCACTCGTGGACGTACGGCCGTTACAGCGCCTTCGCCCTCGTCCTGCTCGAAGTGGTCTGGTGCTCCTTCCCGTTCGTGATGGTGACGGTGTACGCCGGCATCCGGGCCGTACCGGCCGAGGTCCTGGAGGCCGCGTCCCTGGACGGTGCCTCCCAGTGGCGGATCTGGCGCTCGGTGCTCGCGCCGATGCTCCGCCCGATCCTGGTGGTCGTCACCATCCAGTCGGTCATCTGGGACTTCAAGGTCTTCACACAGATCTATGTGATGACCAACGGCGGCGGCATCGCCGGCCAGAACCTCGTCCTGAACGTGTACGCCTACCAGAAGGCCTTCGCGTCCTCGCAGTACAGCCTCGGCTCGGCGATCGGAGTGGTGATGCTGCTGATTCTGCTGGCGGTCACGCTCGTATATCTGAGGCTGCTGCGAAGGCAGGGTGAGGAGCTGTGAGTTCCATGAGTTCCACCACTTCCACGACTTCCACGCGTCCGACGGGGCTCGCGAGTACCGCGAGTACCGCAACTCCCGTGCAGACCAAGGGCTTTGTACGCGGTTTCGTACGCCGTTCCGTACAGCGACCGTGGCGGCTGGCCGCGGAGGCCTCGGCACTGCTGATCGCGGCCGTCGTCGCATTCCCCCTCTATTGGATGGCGCTCAGCGCCTTCAAGCCCGCCGGAGAGATCGAGTCGACCGAGCCGCGGCCCTGGACGCTGTCCCCGTCCCTGGATTCCTTCCGACGCGTCTTCGGGCAGCAGGAATTCGGCCGTTACTTCCTCAACAGCCTTGTCGTGGCGGTCACCGTGGTCGCCGTCTCGGCCCTCATCGCGTTTCTAGCGGCGACCGCCGTGACACGATTCCGCTTCCGTTTCCGCACCACCCTGCTGATCATGTTCCTGATCGCGCAGATGGTGCCCATCGAGGCCCTGACGATCCCCCTCTTCTTCCAGATGCGGGACCTCGGGCAGCTCAACACGCTGGGCGCGCTGATCCTGCCGCACATCGCCTTCTCGCTGCCCTTCGCGATCTGGATGCTGCGGGGCTTTGTGAAGGCCGTCCCGGAGGCGCTGGAGGAGGCGGCGTACATCGACGGGGCGAGCCGGACGCGGTTCCTGTGGCAGATCCTTTTCCCGCTGGTCTTTCCGGGGCTCGTCGCCACCAGCGTCTTCTCGTTCATCTCCGCCTGGAACGACTTCCTCTTCGCCAAGTCCTTCATCATCAGCGACACTTCGCAGTCCACGCTGCCGATGGCCCTCCTTGTCTTCTACAAGCCCGACGACCCGGACTGGGGCGGTGTGATGGCAGCGTCCACGGTGATGACGATTCCGGTACTGATCTTCTTCGTACTCGTACAGCGACGGCTGGTCTCCGGACTGGGCGGCGCGGTGAAGGACTGACGTGAGTGATGTGATTCCGGCGCCCTCCGCCGTCGAGGGCCCCATGCGCCGAGGCGTCCCGCTCGACGCGGGCACTTCGCTGTGGGCCGGGCCCGGTACCGGCACCACCGAACGCTGGCTGCGCGCGACGCTCGGCATGGCCCTGGGACTTTCCCTGCCGCCCGGCGAGGAGGACGCCGAGAACTCCGTACGTCTGCGTATCGACGGCACCCTGGAACCGGAGGCCTACAAACTCAGTGTCGTCGCCGACCGGGGCGTCGAGATCCGCGGCGGCGGCCCCGCCGGGGTGTTCTGGGGCGCCCAGACGCTGCGTCAGCTCATCGGTCCGGACGCCTTCCGGCGGGCTCCCGTCCGGCCGGACACCACCTACGGCATCCCGCTCCAGATCATCGATGACGCCCCGCGATTCGGCTGGCGCGGCCTCATGCTCGACGTCTCACGGCACTTTATGCCCAAGGACGGTGTCCTGCGCTATCTCGACCTGATGGCCGCGCACAAGCTGAACGTCTTCCACTTCCACCTCACCGACGACCAGGGCTGGCGCATCGAGATCAAGCGGTACCCGAAGCTCACGGAGACCGGATCATGGCGGGCGCGCACGAAATTCGGCCATCGTGCCTCGCCCCTCTGGGAGGAGAAGCCGCACGGGGGCTTCTACACCCAGGACGACATCCGCGAGATCGTCGCGTACGCGGCCGAGCGGCATATCACCGTCGTCCCCGAAATCGACATCCCGGGCCACTCGCAGGCCGCCATCGCCGCATATCCGGAACTCGGCAACACCGACGTCATCGACACGACCTCCCTCTCCGTCTGGGACACCTGGGGCGTCTCCAAAAACGTACTCGCCCCCACTGACAACGCCCTGCGCTTCTACGAGGGGGTCTTCGAGGAACTCCTCGACCTGTTCCCCTCGCAGTTCATTCACGTCGGCGGCGACGAGTGCGCCAAGGAGCAGTGGAAGGCGTCGCCCACCGCACAGGCGCGGATCGAGGAACTCGGGCTCGCGGACGAGGACGAACTGCAGTCGTGGTTCATCCGGCACTTCGACACGTGGCTGACCGCGCGCGGGCGCCGACTGATCGGCTGGGACGAGATCCTGGAGGGCGGCCTCGCTCCGGGTGCCGCGGTGTCCTCGTGGCGCGGCTACCAGGGCGGCATCACGGCAGCACGGGCGGGCCACGACGTCGTCATGTGCCCCGAGCAGCAGGTGTACCTGGACCACCGTCAGCACGGCGGCCCGGACGAGCCGGTGCCCATCGGCTACGTACGCACCCTGGAGGACGTCTACCGTTTCGAGCCCGTACCACCGGAGTTGACCCCAGGTCAGGCGCGGCACGTCCTGGGCACCCAGGCAAACCTGTGGACCGAGGTGATGGAGGACCACGCGCGCGTGGACTACCAGGCGTTCCCACGGCTCGCGGCCTTCGCCGAGGTCGCCTGGAGCGCCCTGCCCGCCCCCGCCGAACGCGACTTCACTGACTTCGAGCGACGGATGACCGCCCATTACCGGCGACTTGACGCCCTGGGGGTCGCCTACCGCCCGCCCACCGGGCCGTTGCCGTGGCAGCGACGCCCCGGTGTGCTCGGACGCCCGATCGAGGGGGCGCCTCCAAACGTGTGAGGTGGCTCCCACAGGGTGTCGTCCGAAGCGGTTGCCCTGGGACGGTGGCCCCCGAGGAGAAAGGTGCCCAAGAGGCATCGAAGAATGTCAATTCACGCTGACGGGCGATGTGGTGCGAAAACGGACCATCCGCCGGTGGCGGGTAGGAATGCCTCCTAGCGGACCCCCGCGTCGAGGGACGGGGAAGATGTGCCAGAGTTGCCACGTCCGCCCTGTCAGCACGTACCGTACGGCAACACAGGTGGGACCAGGTGGGGCAGCGGGAAGGGGCAGCCGGTTTTGACCACGCACGCACCGCAGGCGGCGCAGGCCGTCACGCTGCCCGCCTCGCTGGACGAGGCAGTGGCGGCGCTCGCCGCCATGCCGGCCGCCGTTCCCGTGGCCGGCGGCACCGACCTCATGGCCGCCGTCAACTCCGGGCAGATGAGGCCCGCCGCGCTCGTCGGCCTCGGCCGGATCAGCGAGATCCGCGGCTGGCAGTACCAGGACGGCCACGCGCTCCTCGGCGCGGGCCTCACCCACGCCCGCATGGGACGCCCCGACTTCGCCGCCCTCATCCCCGCCCTCGCGGCCGCCGCGAGAGCCGCGGGACCACCGCAGATCCGCAACGCGGGCACCCTGGGCGGCAACATCGCGTCGGCATCCCCTACGGGGGACGCGCTTCCGGTACTGGCCGCCCTGGAGGCGACACTCATCATCGCGGGCCCGGGCGGCGCCCGCCGTGAGATCCCCGTCTCGCACCTGCTCGCGGGCATGGAGATGCTCCGCGGCGGCGAACTCATCGGGTACGTGCGCGTGCCGCTGCTGCACGCCCCGCAGGTCTTCCTGAAGGCGACCGGACGGACCGGCCCCGGACGCTCCATCGCGTCCGTGTCGCTCGTCCTCGACCCCGCCCGGCGCGGAGTGCGGTGCGCCGTGGGGGCCATAGCGCCGATGCCGCTGCGTCCCCTGGACGCCGAGCAGTGGGTCGCCTCGCTGATCGACTGGGACAACAACCGCGCGATCGTCCCCGAGGCGCTGACCGCCTTCGGGGAGTACGTCGCCGCGGCCTGCATCCCCGACCCGGCCCCCGCCGAGGACGGCTCCGTAGAGCAGCTGCCGCCCGCCGTACTGCACCTGCGGCGCACTGTCGCCGCGCTGGCCCGACGAGCACTGGGGAGGGCACTTTCGTGACCGACGACCAGCACGGAGAGGGCGCCCCTCAGGCGGGCAGCCGCTGGGATCCGCTGCCTCAGGGCGACTACGACGACGGCGCCACCGCCTTCGTCAAGCTCCCCGAAGGGGGCATCGACGCCCTCCTCGCGGACTCGCCGCTCGCCGCGCCCGGCCACGGCTACGTACCGCCGCCGATAACGGCCGCTCCCACCACGGACACGGGGACCGACCCGGCCGCCTCCGGGTCCTGGGCCGTACCGCCCGAGGTCGCCGACGCCGGGCAGCCGCAGACCGTGCAGTGGCCCGACCCGAACGCCATGCCTGAAGAGCACCGGCAGCCCGCCCAGGACGCGTTCTCGTACAACCCCGGGGCCACCGGCCAGTGGACCTTCGACCAGCCCTCACACGGCGGCCAGGGAGGCCAGGGCGCGCCCGGACACGACGTGACCGGACAGTGGTCCATCCCCGTCGCCGACGGTGAGCTGCCCGACGAGTCCGGCGAGTTCACCACGTCGTCGCTGGTCGAGCAGTGGGGCGGCACCCCGCCGGCCACCCTGCCGGGCGGAGCGGCCGCGCCCTGGGCCAACGAGCCCTGGGCCCAGCAGCCCGCCCCGGACCAGCCGCCGTCCGCCGACGAGGCGGCGTCCCGCGCCGAGCACGCCGTCGCGCCGCACGCCGACCACGACATCGCGCCGCCCCGCGCCGAGCACGACGCCGCCGAGATCATCGCCGTCTCCGGAGAGCACGCCGACGAAATCGCCGTCTCCGTAGAGCGCGAAGAACCGGTGCACGAGGAACCCGCGGAGGCACCGGCGGGACACGGCACCCCGGAGCCCGCCGACGAACCTGCCGCCGAGCCCGAAGCGGTCTCTCCGGAGGAGTCCGCCGAGGCGCCCGACGACACCGCCGAGGAGCCCGCGGCCGACGACTCCCAGGGCGCGTCCTCGCACATCGACCACCCCCTCGCCTCGTACATCCTGCGGGTGAACGGCGTGGAACGGCCCGTGACCGACGCCTGGATCGGCGAATCGCTGCTCTACGTACTGCGCGAACGGCTCGGTCTCGCGGGCGCCAAGGACGGCTGCTCGCAGGGCGAGTGCGGGGCCTGCAACGTGCAGGTGGACGGACGGCTCGTGGCGTCCTGCCTCGTGCCCGGCGTGACCGCCGCCGGGAGCGAGGTGCGCACGGTCGAGGGCCTCGCCGCCGACGGGCAGCCCTCGGACGTCCAGCGGGCGCTCGCCAAGTGCGGCGCCGTGCAGTGCGGTTTCTGCGTCCCGGGCATGGCGATGACCGTGCACGACCTCCTCGAGGGCAATCCGGCGCCGACCGAGCTGGAGACCCGCCAGGCCCTGTGCGGAAACCTGTGCCGCTGTTCCGGCTACCGGGGTGTCCTGGACGCCGTGCGCGAGGTCGTCGCCGAGCGCGAGGCCCACGCGTCCGCCGAGTCCGCCCAGGACGCCGACGAGGCCCGTATCCCGCACCAGGCGGGCCCGGGCGCCGGTGGCGTCAACCCGTCCGCGTTCGAGTCACCACAGCCGCACGAGCAGCCGTACGGCCAGGACGGAGGCCAGGCGTGAGCAACGACACCGCCACCGCGACCACCGCGGAGCCGGGCACCGCCCCGGAGCCGCCACCGCACGGCCTCGGCGTGTCTCTGCTGCCCGCGGAGGCCCGCGCCAAGACGGAGGGCACCTTCCCGTACGCGGCGGACCTGTGGGCCGAGGGCCTCCTGTGGGCGGCCGTCCTCAGGTCACCGCACCCGCACGCGCACATCCTGTCCATCGACACCACCCACGCGCGCGAGATGCCCGGCGTACGGGCGGTCATCACCCACGAGGACGTGCCCGGCGCCGCACTGCACGGCCGCGGCAAGGCCGACCGCCCCGTGTTCGCCTCCGAGGTCGTACGCCACCACGGGGAGCCCATCGCGGCCGTCGCCGCCGACCACCCCGACACCGCGCGCATGGCCGCGGCCGCCGTCATCGTCGAGTACGAAGTACTCGACCCGGTGACCGACCCGGAGCAGGCCTTCGAGGCCGAACCCCTGCACCCCGACGGCAACCTGATCCGCCACATCCCGCTGCGCCACGGCGACCCGGACGCGGCCGGTGACATCGTCGTCGAGGGCCTGTACCGCATCGGCCGCCAGGACCCGGCCCCGATCGGCGCGGAGGCCGGCCTCGCCGTGCCCCGCCCCGACGGCGGGGTCGAGCTCTACGTGGCGTCCACCGACCCGCACGCCGACCGCGACACGGCCGCCGCCTGCTACGGCCTGGAACCGGAGCGCGTGAAGGTCGTCGTCACCGGCGTGCCCGGCGCCACCGCCGACCGCGAGGACCAGGGCTTCCAGCTCCCTCTCGGGCTGCTCGCCCTGCAGACCGGATGTCCGGTCAAACTCACCGCGACGCGCGAAGAGTCCTTCCTGGGCCACGTCCACCGGCATCCGACACTGCTGCGCTACCGGCACCACGCGGACGCCGAGGGCAAGCTGGTGAAGGTCGAGGCGCAGATCCTGCTCGACGCGGGCGCGTACGCGGACACGTCGTCCGACGCTCTCGCCGCCGCCGTCTCCTTCGCCTGCGGTCCGTACGTCGTCCCGAACGCCTTCATCGAGGGCTGGGCCGTCCGCACCAACAACCCGCCCTCCGGGCACGTACGCGGCGAGGGCGCCATGCAGGTGTGCGCCGCCTACGAGGCCCAGATGGACAAGCTGGCGAAGAAGCTGGGCATCGACCCGGCCGAGCTGCGCCTGCGCAACGCGATGGCTACGGGGGACGTACTTCCCACCGGCCAGACCGTGACCTGCCCGGCCCCGGTGGCCGAACTCCTGCAAGCCGTACAGGACTTCCCGCTGCCCGCCCTCCCGAAGGACACGCCCGAGGACGAGTGGCTGCTGCCCGGCGGCCCCGAGGGCGCCGGCGAACCCGGTGCCGTACGCCGCGGCGTCGGCTACGCGCTCGGCATGGTCCACATGCTCGGCGCCGAGGGCGCGGACGAGGTCTCGACGGCCACCGTGAAGGTCCACGACGGTGTCGCCACGGTGCTCTGCGCGGCCGTGGAGACCGGCCAGGGCTTCACCACGCTGGCCCGGCAGATCGTCCAGGAGACGCTCGGCGTCGAGGAGGTGCACGTCGCCTCCGTGGACACCGATCAGCCCCCGGCGGGGCCGGGCTGCCGCGGTCGCCACACCTGGGTCTCCGGCGGCGCGGTCGAACGGGCCGCCAAGATGGTCCGTACGCAACTGCTGCAGCCCCTGGCGCACAAGTTCGGCATGTCCACCGAGCTGCTCCAGATCACCGACGGCAAGATCACCTCGTACGACGGCGTGCTGTCGACCACCGTCACGGAGGCGCTGGACGGCAAGGAGCTGTGGGCCACCGCGCAGTGCCGCCCGCATCCCACCGAGCCGCTGGACGGCACCGGGCAGGGTGACGCCTTCGTGGGCCTCGCCTTCTGTGCGATCCGCGCGGTCGTCGACGTCGACATCGAGCTGGGCTCCGTACGGGTCGTGGAGCTGGCGCTCGCCCAGGACGTGGGGCGCGTGCTGAACCCCGCGCAGCTCACCGCCCGTATCGAGGCCGGCGTCACCCAGGGCATCGGCGTCGCCCTCACGGAAAACCTGCGCACCGCGCGCGGGCTGGTGCGCCACCCCGACCTCACCGGGTACTCGCTGCCGACCGCCCTGGACGCCCCCGACATCCGCATCGTCAAACTCGTCGAGGAGCGCGACGTGGTCGCCCCCTTCGGCGCGAAGGCCGTCAGCGCGGTGCCGGTGGTCACGTCCCCGGCCGCGGTCGCGTCCGCGGTACGGGCGGCCACCGGGCGTCCGGTGAACCGTCTGCCGATACGTCCACAGGCAGCCGTGGTGACGGCGACGCAGTGACCGAGTCACCGCAGCCGCAGCGGTCCGAGCCGCAGCCTTCCGGGTCGCCGCGGTCCGAGCGGCAGCCGTCCGGGCCGCCGCGGTACGAGCCCGGGCCCGGCGTCGGGAAGCTGACGCTGTGGGTGCTGGTGTTCGTGCTGGCGGCGGTGGTGGTCGTCGCGGGCGGCGTGTACTTCGGCTGAGGTCCGATTCCGGCCGGGAGTTGCTGCGAGTCCGCTGGTCACGGCTGTGCCGGGGCGTTGTCAGTGGTGCCGCGTAGTGTTCTGGGCAGTGGGGAGGACCGCTGGGCGGCGGGACATCTTCCGTGGGTTTTCCGTGGGGTTTTCCGCGTGCTTGCCGCCTGGCTCGGTCCTGCCGGGGGACTGTGAACAACCATGCGCGGGGGAACGATGAGCACGACGGACACCGGCACCAAGACGATCACTCTGACCGAGGGCGAACTCGATCCGTACGTCGCGCACACACCGACACGGCGCTGGCTGGCGGGCCCCGGACTGCCGGATGACAGCGGCCTGTTGACCTTCGAGGCACTGCGCGTCGACGGCCTGCGGACGGTGGCGGACTCGACCGGAGACCCGGACCGCCTGCCGGAGTCGCTGCGGGACCAGTTGGTGATAGGCGCGCTCCGTGGCCCCGCCGGGGCCGAGGCGGAGTCGGTCCTGCTCGACGGAGCGACGGGCGAGGTGTCCACCACCTACTTCCTCCACGACCGCCCCGACCTCATGGACCGCCGCCCGCTCGCGCCGTCGCTCCGGACGCTGACGGAGTTCGTGACGGCGACGGAGGAGATGACGGCGCGGCGCGGTCAATTCGCCGCCTACGAGGGCCGGTTCGGGCCGAAGGCGGTCACGGAGGCGTCGCGACAGCTGCGCACGGTGTTCGAGGAGGGCACCGGGGGCGAGGTCCCGCCGTTCTGGAGGATGGCGGCGCTGATCCGCCCACTGGCCCTGATCGCGGGCCCGCCCGCGGACTCGGCGCTCACCCTGGACCTGTCCGCCCGCCTGCTGGACCAGGAGTTCGGCCAGGGCCGGGTCGTGCGCTTCGAGGACGTCGACTTCCCGGCGGCGCTCACGCACGAGCCGACCCGCCGCTTCCTGCGCGAGACGGGCCTGCCCGAGGACGGCCACCTGTTCCAGCTGGACACGGACGTACCGCTGCCGACCCTCGCCGAGTACTACGAGGACGAGCGCCCCGGCGAGTACACCGACGAACTCCCCGATACTGCCGACCACTTGATACGCCTCGGCCACCTCATCGAGGACAACAGCCTGGTCGTCGACGGCGCGACGGGCGCGATCCTCAACTGGAGCGAGCCCGAGGCCACCCTGTACGCCCTGAACACGGACATCTCCACCCTGGCCTTCACCCTCTGGCTGCTCCACCGCGAGAAGACGATCGACGAGTCCCTCTCCCACGCACTGACCTCGGAGGTCTACGACCAACTGGCCACGACGATGACCCAGACCCTCTCGACGATCGACCCCACGGGCTCCGCCCCGCAGGGGGAGTGGCACTACTGGACTGAGCTGTTCCAGGACGAGGCCGGCGGGGTGCTCTGAGCCCGACCTGACAACGGCCGAGCCCACCACCGCACTGAGAGGCCGTGGCGGGAATCGAACCCGCGTTACTCGCTTTGCAGGCGAGCCCCTCAACCACTCGGGCACACGGCCGGGTTGGGAACGTTGCGTTTCGCTTGCTCCGAAGTGCTCGTTCCGAACTCGATGTGTCGACCGTAGGCGGCGGTCGGGCGAGGGCTCAAGGAATGGGCCGGGGCTGCAACGGGACTGCCACACGGCGTTCATGAAAGGAGGGCCGAGAAGGACGGCCGAGAGGAGGGCCGAAGAGTGGTCGTACGACCAAGGTCCCGGTCGAGCACCGTCTCCCGACAGGGGTCAACGTCAGTGGTGCCCCTTACGCTGACGGTCATGACCACCCCGGAACCGAGCGACACCGACGTCGCGCACACCCCGACCGCTCCAACCGCATCGACCGCGCCGACAGCACCGACCGCACCCACCGAAGACGTCACCCAGGACAGTGTCCTCAGCCGCTCCCACCGGGCGCTCAGCATCGGGATCGTGTCCGTCGTGCTGCTGATCGCTTTTGAGGCGACGGCGGTCGGGACGGCCATGCCCGTGGCGGCGCGGGAGCTCGACGGGGTGTCGTTGTACGCGTTCGCGTTCTCCGGGTACTTCACGACCAGTCTGTTCGGGATGGTGCTGGCCGGGCAGTGGTCGGACCGTGCGGGTCCGCTGGGGTCGTTGACGGCGGGGATCGGGGCGTTCGCGGCGGGCCTGTTGCTGTCCGGGACGGCGGGGGTGATGTGGCTGTTCATCCTCGGGCGGGCCGTGCAGGGGCTCGGCGGCGGGCTGGTGATCGTCGCGTTGTACGTGGTCGTGGGGCGGGCCTATTCGGAGCGGCTGCGGCCGTCGATCATGGCGGCGTTCGCGGCGAGCTGGGTGATTCCGTCCGTGGTCGGGCCGCTCGCCTCCGGCGCGGTGACCGAACACCTCGGCTGGCGCTGGGTGTTCGTCGGGATACCTGTGCTGGTCGTCCTGCCGCTGGCGCTCGCGCTGCCGCAGATACGGCGCCGGGCGTCCGGGCCGACGGAGGGAACCGTCGCAGCGCCCTTCGACCGGCGTCGTATCCGGCTGGCGCTGGGCATCTCGCTGGGTGCGGGGCTGTTGCAGTACGCGGCCCAGGCCGTATCCGACGAAAGGGTGCGGTGGCTGTCCCTGGTCCCGGCTGTGGCAGGGGCCGCGCTGCTGGTCCCGGCGATGCTCGGGCTGCTGCCGCGCGGGACCTACCGGGCGGCGCGCGGCCTGCCGTCCGTGGTGCTGCTGCGCGGGGTCGCTGCCGGGTCCTTCATCGCGGCCGAGTCCTTCGTGCCGCTGATGCTGGTCACCGAGCGCGGGCTGTCGCCGACGCTGGCCGGGTTCTCGCTGGCGGCGGGCGGGGGCACCTGGGCGCTGGGGTCCTTCGTGCAGTCCAGGGCGCGCGTGGAGCCGTACCGAGACCGGCTGATGCTGCTCGGCATGGTGCTGGTCGCGGCCTCGATCGCCGCCGCGCCGAGCGTGCTGATCGACGGGGTGCCGGTGTGGACGTTGGCGGTGGCGTGGGCCTTCGGCTGCTTCGGGATGGGTCTGGTGATCTCCTCCACCAGCGTCCTCCTGCTCCACCTCTCCCCGCCCGAGGAGGCCGGCACCAACTCCGCCGCCCTCCAGATCTCCGACGGCCTCTCGAACGTCATCCTCCTGTCCGCGGGCGGCGCGGCCTTCGCGGCGCTGGGCGGCGGCACGGTCACGCACACGGCCACGGAGGCCTCCGGCGGTCACCCGGCCGCCTTCGCCGCCGTGTTCCTGCCGATGGCGGGGGTAGCGCTGGTGGGGGCTTGGGTGACGACGCGGCTGCGGGAGCGGTGATCGTAAACGGGACGCGGTGATCGTAAACAGGGCGAAACCGGATGGTGCCGAGTCCTACCCTCGGCCCCATGGAACTTCGCCTCGACCCCGCCGTGGAGCAGACGCTCGCCGACCTCGCGGACGCGCGGGACCGCCTGCCCGAAGAGCTCGCACGGGAAGCCGTGCTCAGGTACCTGCACGAGGAGGGCGCACCCGTGCGTGCCCTCGCCGAGCGGCTCGCGAAGGAGCACGCGGAGCTGTTGAGGAGGCTGGGCGAATGACGCGGAACGACTCGGTGGCGGCCGCGACCCGCCACCTCACCGTCGCCGACGTCACCGGCATCGCCGAGATCGCCTTCGGCGGGCGGGCGCCCGAGGCCCGCGAGCCGGGGCTGCTGGCCTCGGCCGTGCACCGCCCCCGCGCCCGCATGTTCGGCACGGCCGCCTACCAGGACCCGTACGAGCAGGCCGCGGCGCTGCTCCACGCCCTCGCTACCAACCACCCCCTGGTGGACGGGAACAAGCGGACCGCCTGGCTGGCAGCCGCGACCTTTCTCGCCCTGAACGGCGTGGACCTCGCGGCATGCGACCAGGACACGGCGTACGACCTGGTCATCGACGTGGCCTCCGGTGCCGAGGGCGACATCGGGGTGATCGCGGAGCGCCTGCGCTCACTGTGACCTGGATCCCATCCAGGGGTGACCCGGCGTCGTCCGCGCGTTGACGCCGCCGGGCCGCCGGTAGGGTGGCCCGGTTGTCATACACAGCCGTTGCCATACGTAGCCGAGCCGCCCAACCACCCCACGGAGACCGTGACTACCACCGCCGCCAGTGCCACTTCTTCGCATCACCTGTCACCCGCGTTCCCCGGGCGCGCCCCTTGGGGTACCGCCAGCAAGCTGCGCGCGTGGCAGCAGGGGGCGATGGAGAAGTACATCCAGGAGCAGCCACGTGACTTTCTCGCCGTCGCCACACCCGGCGCAGGCAAGACGACCTTCGCGCTGACGCTCGCGTCGTGGCTGCTGCACCACCATGTCGTGCAGCAGGTGACCGTGGTCGCGCCGACCGAGCATCTGAAGAAGCAGTGGGCGGAGGCGGCCGCACGGATAGGGATCAAGCTGGATCCCGAATACAGCGCGGGGCCGCTCAGCAAGGAGTACCAGGGCGTCGCCGTGACGTACGCGGGTGTGGGTGTGCGGCCCATGCTGCACCGCAACCGCGTCGAGCAGCGCAAGACCCTCGTCATCCTCGACGAGATCCACCACGCCGGTGACTCCAAGTCCTGGGGCGAGGCCTGCCTCGAGGCCTTCGAGCCCGCCACCCGCCGGCTCGCGCTCACCGGTACGCCCTTCCGGTCCGACACCAACCCCATCCCCTTCGTCACGTACGAGGAGGGGAACGACGGGATCCGGCGGTCAGCCGCCGATTACACGTACGGGTACGGGAGCGCGCTCGGCGACGGCGTCGTGCGGCCCGTCATCTTCCTCTCCTACAGCGGCAACATGCGGTGGCGTACGAAGGCGGGCGACGAGATCGCCGCCCGGCTCGGCGAGCCGATGACCAAGGACGCCATCAGCCAGGCCTGGCGCACCGCACTCGACGCGCGCGGCGAGTGGATGCCGAGCGTGCTGCGCGCCGCCGACCAGCGCCTCACCGAGGTCAGGAAGGCCATCCCGGACGCGGGCGCCCTCGTCATCGCCTCCGACCAGGACTCGGCCCGCGCCTACGCCAAGCTCATCCGCGACATCACCGGCAACAAGGCCACCCTCGTCCTCTCCGACGACGCCGGCGCGTCCAACCGTATCGACGAGTTCAGCCAGAACAACGACCGCTGGATGGTCGCAGTCCGCATGGTGTCCGAGGGCGTCGACGTACCGCGGCTCGCGGTGGGCGTGTACGCGACGACCATCTCGACCCCGCTCTTCTTCGCCCAGGCCGTCGGCCGTTTCGTACGGTCCCGGCGGCGCGGCGAGACCGCCTCCGTCTTCCTGCCGACCGTCCCCGACCTCCTCGGTTTCGCCAACGAGATGGAGGTCGAGCGCGACCACGTCCTCGACAAGCCGAAGAAGGAAGGCGAGGAGGACCCGTACGCCGAATCCGAGAAGGAGATGGAGGAGGCGAACAAGGAGCAGGACGAGGACACCGGCGAGCAGGACATGCTGCCGTTCGAGGCGCTGGAGTCCGACGCCGTCTTCGACCGGGTCCTGTACGACGGCGCCGAGTTCGGTATGCAGGCCCACCCGGGAAGCGAGGAGGAGCAGGACTACCTCGGCATCCCCGGCCTCCTCGAGCCCGACCAGGTCCAGCTGCTCCTCCAGAAGCGGCAGGCCCGGCAGATCGCGCACAGCCGCAAGAAGCCGGACGACGAGGCCGATCTCCTCGAACTCCCCGCCGAGCGACGGCCGGTGGTCTCCCACAAGGAGATGCTGGAGCTCCGTAAGCAGCTCAACACCATGGTCGGCGCGTACGTCCACCAGAGCGGCAAGCCCCACGGCGTGATCCACACCGAGCTGCGCCGCGTGTGCGGCGGCCCGCCGAGCGCGGAAGCGACGGCCGGCCAGCTGCGGCAGCGGATCGCCAAGGTGCAGGAGTGGGCCACCCGTATGCGGTGACGTTCGCATGTCGCGATGTCGCGAGCGGTGACGTTCGCACGTCACACACGAAGACGTTCGTACCTCGGGTACGGAGATAAGGGCGCCGGTGTCGTCACGACACCGGCGCTCCCGCGTCTGTGCGCTCTGTGCGCTCTGTGCGGAGGTGGTGCACGTCGGACGGCGCGCGCCGGTCACATCGGGACAAAAGTGAACCTAACCCGGGGTAAGCCAAAGCGGTCCGTACCTGCTGATGCCCGGATTCTGGACGGAGACTTCCGCTGAGCGAACCAGCTCGCTACTGTCCCGCTACGCACACGCCCCGTGGCAGCGCCGCCGCGGAGCGCAGCCGGTGCCCGCCCGGGAGTGCCCGGGACGCTGCCGACCGGCGGCCTCTGACGCGCGTCGCCGATGGGACCGGTGACGCAACCGCCGCGTAGGGGGCCGTCGACTCTCACCACTAAGGAGTGGGCGTCGTGACCGCGGAGACCTCCCAGACGCTCGACCGGGGACTACGTGTCCTCAAACTGCTCGCCGACACCGACCACGGTCTGACCGTCACCGAGTTGTCCAACAAACTAGGGGTGAACCGGACCGTCGTGTACCGGTTGCTCGCCACACTGGAGCAGCACGCTCTCGTACGCCGTGATCTTGGCGGCCGCGCCCGGGTCGGGCTCGGCGTGCTGCGGCTCGGGCGGCAGGTGCATCCGCTGGTACGCGAAGCCGCGCTGCCCGCGTTGCGTTCGCTGGCCGAGGACATAGGGGCGACTGCCCATCTCACGCTGGTCGACGGCACGGAGGCGCTCGCAGTCGCCGTGGTCGAGCCGACGTGGACCGACTACCACGTGGCCTATCGCGCGGGTTTCCGGCACCCGCTGGACCGGGGCGCCGCGGGCAAGGCGATCCTCTCCGCCCGGGTCGCCTCCGTGGACGAACCCGGATACACCCTGACCCACGGCGAACTGGAGGCCGGAGCGAGCGGGGCGGCGGCGCCGCTGCTCGGCGTCACGGGCGTCGAGGGCAGCGTCGGCGTGGTCATGCTCGCGGACGCCGTACCCGAGCGGGTGGGTCCACGGGTGGTCGACGCGGCGAAGGAAGTGGCCGACGCGTTGCGCTGACGCTGGTCCTGAGCGGTTGATCGGTGCGGGGGCTGACGTGGGTCTGAGCGGTTGACCGACGGCGGATCCGACTGCTGCTCGGCGCTAAACGATCCGCGGGAAGGGCTGTACGGACACTGCGGGCCCGTCGTGGCTGGTCGCGCAGTTCCCCGCGCCCCTTACGGGGCGCTGCCCGGCTCGTCAGCGGAATTCGTACTCGCGTTAGATTGATCCCGTGCTCTCTCGCTTCACGCGCCCCCAGGCCGTCGCCGTCTGCGCCCTCCCCGTCGTGGCTCTGCTCGCCGCGGCGGCGTTCGCGCCGTTGCCCTTCTCGGTGGCCCAGCCCGGGATGACGGCGAACGTCCTCGGCGAGAACCAGGGCGACCCGGTCATCACGATCTCCGGCGCGGACAGCCGCGAGACGCGCGGGCAGCTCCGGATGACGACCATCGAGGCGACGGGACCGGACCAGGACGTGAACCTGGGCGACGTGCTCGACGGCTGGTTCGCCACGGACCGGGCCGTGATGCCGCGCGACTCCGTGTACCCGAGCGGCGACAGCGTCCAGGAGATCGAGGAGTACAACGCCGAGGAGATGAAAAAGTCCCAGGACATCGCCACCGAGGCGGCCCTGAACCACCTCGGCGAGGACTCGGACGGCATCAAGGTCACCCTGAAGCTCGCCGACGTCGGCGGCCCCAGCGCCGGCCTCCTCTTCTCCCTCGGCATCGTGGACAAACTGGACGGCGACGGCAGCGGCGGCGACCTCACGGGGGGCCGCACCATCGCGGGTACGGGCACGATCGACGCCAACGGGAAGGTCGGCGCGGTCGGCGGAGTGGCCCTCAAGACGCAGGCCGCCCGCCGCGACGGCGCGACGGTCTTCCTGGTCCCGAAGGCGGAGTGCTCGGATGCCAAGTCGGAGCTGCCGAAGGGGCTCCGCCTCATTCCGGTGTCGACGCTGAAGAGCGCGGTCAACGCGCTGGTGGCGCTGGAGAAGGGATCGGGCTCGGTACCGAGCTGTTAGTGGGCGGGAGCCACCCAGGGCGCTGAGGCCGTCCGGAACCCGCGCGAAGGGCTCACAAACAAGGGCTCATCCCTCCCTCACGAACCCCTCCTCCTTCATCCAGTCCAGTGCCACCGCATGCGGGTCCTCCCCGTCGACATCCACCTTCGCGTTCAGCTCCTGGGCCACATCGTTGTTCAGTCGCTTTGTGATCGGATCAAGCACGGCCGCGATCGCCGGATGCTTCTTCAGGGACTTGGAGTTGATCTCAGGGGCCACGTTGTAGTTGGGGAAGAACTTCTTGTCGTCCTCCATCACGGCCAGGTTCATCGACTTGATGCGCCCGTCGGTGGTGAAGACCTCCCCGTACGTACAACTCCCCTTCGCCGCCTGCGTGTAGATGATCCCGGTGTCCATCTGCGTGACGTTCCCGGCGGGCAGCTTCATCCCGTACGCCTTCTCCATGCCCGGCAGCCCGTCGGCCCGGTTGGCGAACTCGCTCTCCACGCACACCGTGACGGCCTTCGGCTGGGACTTCGAGAGTGCGGCCACGTCGGAGAGGGTCTTCGTGCCGTACTTCTTGAAGTTGGCCTGGTTCATCGCCAGCGCATACGTGTTGTTGAGCGACGAGGGCGGCAGCCAGGTCAGCCCGTTCTTCAGATCGGCGTCGCGCACGGCCTCCCACTGCTTCCGCGGATCGGGGATGGGCTCGGAGTTGCCCAGGTACGTGATCCAGGCGGTGCCCGTGTACTCGTACATGGCGTCCGCGTCCGCGCCCTTCACCGCCTCGCGGGCGCCGATGGAGCCCTGGATGCCGGTGCGGTCCAGCACGTCCGCGCCGGCCGCCTGGAAGGCGATGCCCATGATCGCGCCGAGGATCAGCTGCTCGGTGAACTCCTTGGACGTCACGGTGAGATCGGCGCCCTTGAGGGGCGCCCCCTCTCCGATCGAGCCGGGCCGCACGTCGTCGACCATGGGCGACCCACTGGTCAGCCCGCACCCGGCCGACGCCAGCAACACTGCCCCGGCGGCCACCAGACCCGTACGCCGTCGCCTCATGCCCCCGCCTCCAACCCGCGCGGACTGAGCAGCAGTTCGGCCAGCGAAGCCAGCCAGTCCACCAGCAGCGCCAGCACGACGGTCAGGATCGAGCCGAGCATCAGGACCGGCATCCGCTGGTTGGTGATCCCGGTCGTGATCAGTACGCCGAGACCACCGCCCCCGCCGAAGGTGGCGAGCGTCGCCGTGCCCACGTTCAGGACGAGTGCCGTACGGACGCCGGCGAGGATCAGCGGTACGGCGAGGGGGAGTTCGACGCGGGTCAGCACGCCCGCGGGCGACATGCCGATGCCCCGGGCGGCCTCCAGGAGCGTCGGGTCGTTCGCCTTCAGCCCGGCGATCGTGTTGGAGAGGACCGGCAGGACGGCGTACGCGATGATACCGATCAGCGCCGCCTTACGGCCGATGCCCAGCCAGATCACCAGCAGGGCCAGCAGGCCGATGGCCGGGGTGGCCTGCCCCATGTTGGCGACGGCCATGGCGACCGGGGTCGCTTTCCTGAATGCCTTGCGCGTCAGCAGAATGCCCAGCGGAATCGCGATGATCAGCACGAAGAACGTGGAGATCACGGTCAGTTCGATGTGCTGCCGCAGCGCCTTCCACACCTGGCCGCCCGACAGCGCGTTCTCGGAGAGCGGGTCCAGATCCGCCTGCCGGAACCAGAGCCAGGTGGCGAGCAGCACGGCCACGAGCACGGCGGGCAGAAGGGTGAGCTTCTGCCAACCGACCCTGAGGGCACTGGACTCGGAGGGCGCGGGACTACCGGCCTCGGCACCCCCGGAGCCGCCCTCAAAACCGTCGTCCGGCCCAGAGCCGCTGCCCAGTCCAGATCCGCCCTCCACCCCGGACCCGCTGCCCGCCTCAGACCCGCTGTCCACCTCAGACCCGGGATCTGCCTCGGAAGCCCTCATGCCTTCGCCTCCCCGCCGTCCACGCCCTCCTGCTCGTGACGGGTCTGCTCGGCTCGCGTCTCCTCCAGTTCGTGCTGGTGCTCCAGGGCGTCGAGCCGGTCGGCCTCCAGCAGCTCGTGCACGGAGTTCATCAGCGTCTCCATGTCCACGACGCCCGTGTACTCCCCGCGCCGCCCGGTCACCACGACCCGCCCCGCGTTGTCCGTGAGCACGGCCTCCAGCGCGTCCCGCAACGTCGCGTCCCGGGTCACCGTGTCGTGCACCAGGGTGCCCGCCCGGGCCAGCGAGCCCCTGGCCCGCATCAGATCCCCGCGCCGCAGCCACTTGTAGGGCCGCCCGCGCCTGTCGAGCAGCAGGATCTCGTTCGTACCGCTCGACTTGAGCTTGTTGAAGATCTCCTGGAGCGGATCGTCGACGATCACCGTCGGATATCCGGTGATCTCCACATCCCGTACGCGCGACAGATTGAGCCGCTTCAACGCGGCCCCCGCGCCCACGAACCCGGACACGAAATCGTCGGCGGGATTGGTGAGGATCGCCTCCGGGGTGTCGAACTGGGCGATGTGCGACCGCTCCCGCAACACGGCGATCCGGTCACCCAGCTTGATGGCCTCGTCGAAGTCATGAGTGACAAAGACGATGGTCTTGTGCAACTCGTGCTGGAGCCGGATCAACTCGTCCTGAAGGTGATCACGGGTAATGGGGTCCACGGCCCCGAAGGGCTCATCCATCAACAGCACGGGCGGATCGGCGGCCAACGCCCGTGCCACCCCCACGCGTTGCTGCTGCCCACCGGACAACTGCCGCGGATACCGCCCGTGGAACTCACCCGCATCCAGCCCGACCAGATCGAGCATCTCCTCGACCCGAGCCCTGATCCGCCCCTTCTCCCACCCCACCATCTTCGGTACGAGGGCGATGTTCTGAGCGACCGTCATGTGCGGGAAGAGCCCCGAGGCCTGAATCGCGTACCCGATCTTCCGCCGCAGCTTCACGGGATCCATGTCGGTGACGTCCTCGCCACCGATCCTGATCCGCCCGCCCGTGGGCTCGATCAACCGGTTGATCATCTTCAGGGTGGTGGACTTCCCACACCCCGAGGGCCCCACGAAGACGACGAGCTCACCGGCGTCGATCTGCATGTTCACGCTGTCCACAGCGGGGGCGGAGCTCCCCGGATAGTGCTTGGTCAGGTTCTCGAGCTCGATGGCGGCGCCGAAAACGGCACCCTTCGCACCCACCCCAGCCACTCCACTCACCCCAGCCACCTCAGTCGTCTCGGGCACGGATCCCCCTAGGGATGGTCAGCCGCCCCACAAGGACGTACGCGGCGTCGAACAGCAGCGCCAGGACGATGATCCCGAGCGTGCCCGCGAGCACTTGGTTGAGCGCGTTCTTGCTGCCCAGGGAGGCGATACCGCGGAAGATCTCATTGCCGAGACCGGGGCCGGAGGCATAGGCGGCGATGGCGGCGATCCCCATCAGCATCTGCGTGGAGACCCGGATCCCGGTCAGGATCGGCGGCCAGGCGAGCGGCAGCTCGACCCGCGCGAGCCGGGCGAGCCGGGACATCCCGATGCCCTTCGCGGCGTCGACCAGCGACGGATCGACCCCGCGCAGCCCGACGATGGCGTTACGAACGATCGGCAGCAGCCCGTAGAGGGTCAGTGCGATGACAGTCGGCGGCACCCCCAGCCCCACGATCGGAATCAGCAGACCGATCATGGCGAGCGAGGGAATGGTCAGAATCGTGGACGTCGTGGTCGTGGCGAGATTGCCGGCCCACTCACTCCGATAGGTGACGACACCGATCACCACACCCACGACCGTCGCGACGACCATGCACTGAAAGACGGCACTGGCGTGCTGGTAGGCGTCGATGAGGAGCTGCTGATGGCGACTGCCGAGGTACTCCCAGAAGTTCACCCGCGCTCACCCCGCACACGGTCACCCCACACGCCACCACTCCCGTCGGACTCCTGTCAGTCACGGTCCTCCGCGGCCTGCTCCACCAGCGGGATGATCCGCAGCGGCACGGGGTTCTCCATGACGATCGCGGTCGCGGCCCGGACGATGCCATCAAAACCGACAACCCGGTCGATCACACGCTGAAGATCGGCGTTGGACCGCGCCACGAGCCGGCACAGCATGTCCCCGCTACCCGTGGTCGTGTGCAGCTCCAGCACCTCGGGAACGGTCGCCAAGTGCGCCCGTACGTCCGCGCCTTGCCCCTGCCGGATCTGAAGCGTCGCGAAGGCGGTGACGGGATACCCGAGGGCCGCGGGATCCACCTGCGGCCCGAACCCCCGGATGACTCCATTCGACTGAAGCCGGTCGAGCCGCGCCTGCACGGTCCCGCGCGCGACCCCCAGCCGCCGCGACATCTCCAGCACCCCGATCCGCGGCTCCTCAGCGAGCAGCACCAGCAGCTGCCCGTCCAGATGATCGATCGCCATGGTGCCCTCCGGAATGGTCATCCTGTACACAACGCCCGCCTGCACTAGCATCTCACTAGGCAAATTGCTCAGCCAATCCGCAAACTATTGCGCACCTTGCGGAACGGAGAGAGCCTGCGGCCATGACACAGACAACCCACCACACCCCCGACACCGCGCGGCAGGCAGACCCCTTCCCGGTCAAGGGAATGGACGCGGTCGTCTTCGCCGTGGGCAATGCCAAGCAGGCGGCGCACTACTACTCCACCGCCTTCGGCATGAAGCTCGTCGCCTACTCCGGACCGGAGAACGGCAGCCGCGAGACCGCGAGCTACGTCCTCGAGAACGGATCAGCCCGCTTCGTCCTCACCTCCGTCATCAAGGCCACCACCCCCTGGGGCCACTTCCTGGCAGAGCACGTGGCGGAGCACGGCGACGGCGTCGTAGACCTCGCCATCGAGGTCCCGGACGCCCGAGCCGCGTACGCGTACGCAGTCGAGCACGGCGCCAGCTCGGTCACCGAGCCGTACGAGCTGAAGGACGAGCACGGCACGGTAGTCCTGGCCGCGATCGCCACATACGGCAAGACCCGCCACACCCTGGTCGAGCGCACCGGCTACGACGGCCCGTACCTCCCGGGCTTCACGGCAGCCGACCCGATCGTCGAACCACCCGCCCACCGCACCTTCCAGGCCATCGACCACTGCGTGGGCAACGTCGAACTGGGCCACATGAACGAATGGGTGTCGTTCTACAACAAGGTCATGGGCTTCACGAACATGAAGGAGTTCGTGGGCGACGACATCGCCACCGAGTACAGCGCCCTGATGTCGAAGGTCGTCGCCGACGGCACGCTCAAGGTCAAGTTCCCGATCAACGAGCCCGCCATCGCCAAGAAGAAGTCCCAGATCGACGAGTACCTGGAGTTCTACGGCGGCGCAGGCGTCCAGCACATCGCCCTCAACACCAACGACATCGTCCAGACGGTCCGCACGATGCGCGCGGCAGGCGTCCGGTTCCTGGACACCCCGGACTCCTACTACGACACCCTCGGCGAGTGGGTGGGCGAAACCCGCGTCCCCCTCGACACCCTCCGCGAACTGAAGATCCTGGCCGACCGCGACGAGGACGGCTACCTGCTCCAGATCTTCACCAAGCCGGTCCAGGACCGCCCGACGGTCTTCTTCGAAATCATCGAACGCCACGGCTCCATGGGCTTCGGCAAGGGCAACTTCAAGGCCCTCTTCGAGGCAATCGAACGAGAGCAGGAGAAGCGCGGCAACCTCTGAGCCTTAGCGCTCCGCTGGAAGTGCCGCGATGTGCCGTCGATCGTCTGCGGCGCCATCGTGGCTGGTCGCGCAGTTCCCCGCGCCCCTTCAGGGTGCCGCCGAACCGCAGCGACTTCACCGGACCTCACGGCCCTACGGAACCCACGCCCCGTGGGGCCGCAGCCCAACCCGCCGTGCGTACCCCCACCCCACGCACAACGCACCCGCAGTCGCCATCGCACGGGAGGGGCCGTGCCGGTACGTCGCAGTCCGCCACGTAGGGCTCCTCCAGGAAACGCCACCCTCCAAAACCACAGCCGGATACCCAGTGGTGGCGGACTCGACGTACCGGCACGGCCCCGACCCACACACCGACGCCGCGCGCCCACGCGCCCACCCCCACCCCGGCACTACTGTCGACCCATGGCCAGGATGAACGACATCGGCGGCATGCAGGGCTTCGGCCCCATCGACACCACCGAAGACACCGAGCCGTTCCACGCAGACTGGGAGGCCCGCGTAGTAGGCCTCTTCAACGCCCTCCGTGCCCAAGACGTGTTCAACACCAACGAGTTCAGGGACGCCATCGAGTCCATGCCCCCCGCCGAGTACCTGGCGACCTCGTACTACGAGCGATGGTTCAAGGCGATCTGCACGCTGCTGGAGCGCAAGGGCGTGATCGAGCCGGGTGAGCTCGATGACTGACCGCTTCGCACCGGGCACACGAGTACGGACGTTCCGCCACGACCCACCGCACCACACCCGACTGCCACGGTACGCACGCGGCAAGAGCGGCGTAGTAGTGGAACCCGAAGGCCACGCGGAACTCGCCGACATCAGCGCGCAGGGACGCGGCGACGCGCCGGTCGAGCAGATCTACGCGGTACGTTTCGCCGCGCGCGACCTGTGGGGCGAGGGCGACCACCACGTCGTACTGGACCTGTGGGAAAGCTACTTGGAGGCGGACGCGGATGACGAGCGCTGATCACCACCCCGACACGCTGATCGCCCGCCGGGTACGGCGGCTGGAGACCCTCCTGGAGGAGAAGGGCGTACTCTCCGGCGCCCAGCTGGACGAGATCATCGACGCGTCCCTGTCGGGCGCCTCCCCGGCGAACGGCGCGAGGGTGGTGGCCCGCGCCTGGACGGACCCGGCGTACAAGTCCCGCCTCCTCGCCGACGGCACGGCGGCGGTCCGCGAACTCGGCTTCATGGAAGGCGGCTTCCAACGCCTGCGAGTAGTGGAAAACACGGACGAGACCCACAACGTCATCGTCTGCACCCTGTGCTCCTGCTACCCGCTACGCCTCCTCGGCCCGTCCCCGTCCTGGTACAAGTCCGAGGCATACCGCTCCCGAGTGGTCCGCGAACCCCGCGCCGTGCTGGCCGAGTTCGGGCTCAACCTCCCCGACGACACAGAGATCACGGTCTGGGACTCGAGCGCGGAGACCCGCTACATGGTGCTGCCCCGCAGGCCCGCCGATACGGACTCCATGTCCGAAGCCGAGCTGACCGGCCTGGTCACGCGAAACGCGCTGATCGGGACGGCCGAGCTGTAACCCGGAAGAGAAACCCCGGCCTTACTCCTCAGCCTCAGCCCCATCCTCAGCCCCCTCCTCAACCTCAGCCCCTTCCTCAACCTCACTCCCTTCCTCAACCTCACTCCCCTCCACCCCCTCCGGCCCCCCTTCCTCCGGCTCCCCCAACGCCTCCAACGCCTCCTCCGCCAAAGGCACCAACAGCGGCGAGAACTCCGGATTGATCCGCAGCGCCTCTTCAAGATGCCGCCGAGCCGCCCCGTACCGCCCCAACTCCCGCTCGATCACCCCCCGGTGATAAGCGAACAACGCACTGCGCACCCCACCCCCGCGCTCCTCGTCCATCGCCTTCGTCGCGAAGCGCAACGCCTCCTCGTCGGCACCGGAGCGATGCAGCGCCCACCCGAGGGCATCGGCGACCTGGACGGAGGGATGCCGCCTCCACTCGTCCCGCAGCCGCCCCACCGCGGCCTCGGCATCACCGTGGTCCGCCTCGAAGAGCCCAAGAACGAGCTCGTCGTTCACACCCCCGGCGGCCCTCTCCCGCACCCGGGTCCGCAACACGTCGTACTGGGCCCGAGCCGCCCCACCCAACCCCAGCGACTCGTACAACTTGCCCAACTCCAGGGCGTATTGAGGCAACGGCCGCTTGGTCAACGCGGACTGGTACGCACGCAACGCCTCCGAGATCCGCCCCAGCGCGGCCAGCGCCCGCCCCTGCCCCGCCAGCGCGGCGTGCCCGTCGGGATCGGCCCGCAACGCGGCGTCGAAAGCCCGCAACGACTCGGCAGGCTCCCCCCGCTCCCAGGCCAGCTCCCCGACCCGTACGAGACATGCCGCCCGTTCCGCGGGCGTGGCGGCGAGCGCCGCCGCGTCGGAGAGCGCGGCCCCGGCATCCTCGCGCCACCCCCGATCCCGGTACACCAGCCCGGCCCGCATCAACACCTGGGCACCCGACACCTGCGCACCCGACACCTGCGCACCCGACCCCCGGGCACCCGACACCTGCGCACCCGACCCCCGGGCTCCCGCCCCCCGCGCCCCCGACCGCAGTTCGACAAGCCGGGCCAGCGCCTTGCGCGCGGCCTTGTAGTCCCCGAGCCCCCGATACGCGTCGATCAGCGTCGGATAGGCCGTCCACCGCTTGGGCGAGGCCGCAACCGCCGCCTCGCCCCACTTCCGCGCCGCCCGGAAGTCGTGCTGGGCGTTGGCGAGCGCGGCAAGACCGCCGAGCGCCTCCACGTTCCCCTTCGGCTTCGCCTTCAACGACGTACGCAACGCCTTCTCGGCCTTCGGGTAGTACCGCGTCGAGGCGGTCCGCTCGCCCCGCTCCACATACGCGGCCCCGAGCACCGCCCAGGACTGCACATCACCCGGATGGGCCCGCAGATGCGCCTCACGGTCACCGATGAGCGCCGCCAGATCGGGCAGCGAGGCGGGCGTCCCGGCCCCGACCGCGCCCATGGCCCGCGCCACCGGCCCGGGCGCGGGCGGCGGTCCGCCCTGCCCCGAGGGCATCGCCATCAGCACACCACCGAGGACGACGCACCCCACGAGGGAGCCGACGAGCGCCCACCGCAGGCCGACTTCACGCCTCGCCGGACCAGTCACCGAATCAGAAGCCTGCTCGTTCTCCACGGCGCTCTCCATGCCGCTCACTGTGCGTCAATACGAAGAGCACATCCGGCCACCACCCCGGCACGGAAAGCCTCTCGCGGGCGGGGTTCACACCGATGGCCCCGGGTGCGACGCTGTGATCATGAGCCGTATCGAAGCCCCACGCGACGAAGCGACGGGCAACCTCGTCGACCGTCTCCTCGCGGGCCTGCCGGCCGAGGCGGTCCTCACCGACCCGGACGTCACGGCCTCGTACGCCAACGACATGGCCAGCTTCTGCGAGGCCAACGCCCCCGCCGTCGTCGTCCTGCCACGCACCGTCGAGCAGGTCCAGCACATCATGCGCATCGCCACCGAGCTGCGCGTCCCGGTGGTCCCGCAGGGCGCCCGTACGGGCCTGTCGGGCGCCGCCAACACCTCCGAGGGCTGCATCGCGCTGTCCCTCGTCAAGATGGACCGCATCCTGGAGATCAGCCCGGTCGACCGGATCGCGGTCGTCGAGCCGGGCGTCATCAACGCCACGCTCTCCCGCGCCGTGGGCGAACACGGCCTCTACTACCCGCCGGACCCCTCCAGCTGGGAGATGTGCACCATCGGCGGGAACATCGGCACGGCCTCCGGCGGCCTGTGCTGTGTGAAGTACGGGGTGACGGCCGAGTACGTCCTCGGCCTGGACGTCGTCCTCGCCGACGGCCGCTTCATGTCCACGGGCCGCCGTACGGCGAAGGGCGTCGCCGGATACGACCTGACCCGCCTCTTCGTCGGCTCGGAGGGCTCACTCGGCATCGTCGTACGGGCGACGCTGGCCCTGAGGCCGCAGCCGCCCCAGCAGCTGGTGCTGGCCGCCGAGTTCGCGTCGGCGTCGGCCGCCTGCGACGCGGTCTGCCGGATCATGGAGGGCGGGCACGTGCCGTCCCTCCTCGAACTGATGGACCGTACGACGGTGAAGGCCGTCAACGACATGGCGAACATGGGCCTTCCGGAGACCACCGAGGGCCTGCTCCTCGCCGCCTTCGACACGCTCGACCCCGCGGTCGACCTGGCCGCGGTCGGCGCGCTGTGCGAGGCGGCGGGCGCCACACAGGTCGTACCGGCGGACGACGCGGCCGAGTCGGAACTGCTCCTCCAGGGCCGCCGGCTGTCCCTCACCGCGCTGGAAGCGGTCAAGGGCACGACAATGATCGACGACGTGTGCGTACCGCGGTCGAAGCTCGGCGAGATGATCGAAGGGGTCGAGCGGATCTCCGAGAAGTACCAGCTGACCATCGGGGTCGTCGCCCACGCCGGCGACGGCAACACCCACCCGACGGTCTGCTTCGACGCCCAGGACCCCGACGAGTCCCGGCGCGCCCGCGAGTCCTTCGACGAGATCATGGGCCTCGGCCTGGAACTCGGCGGCACGATCACCGGCGAGCACGGCGTGGGCGTCCTCAAGAAGGAGTGGCTGGCGCGGGAGATCGGCCCGGTGGGTGTGGAGATGCAGCGGGCGATCAAGGCGGCGTTCGACCCACTGGGCATCCTCAACCCGGGCAAGTTGTTCTGAAGCACCACCCATTCGTCCCATGCGTCCCATACGTCTCACTCACCGTCCTTCGACTCGTCCGACGGCCACGGGTCGCGCAGCCAGAGATCGTCGGCCGGGGTGGGCGCGAGCAGCTCGGCGAGGCCGCGGTCGATGCCGAGCTGCTCGGCCTCAGAGCCCGGAGGGACCGCCCGCAGGGTTCGTTCCAGCCAGGCCGACACCTGCGCGGCGGGCGCCTCGAGCAGGGCGTCCCCGTCGGGTGAACTCAGCGCCATCAGGACGACGCTCCGTCCGCCGACCTTCGTCGGCCACACCCGCACGTCCCCGTGCCCGCACGGCCTGAACACCCCCTCGACGAGCAGCTCCCGCGCGAACGTCCAGTTCACGGGGTGGTCGGAGCCGATGTGGAAGGTGATGTGGACGGCGTACGGATCGTCGGTCCGAAAGCTCAGCCGGGCCGGGACCGGGATGCTGCGCTCGGGGGACAGGACCAGTTTGAGCTCGAGCTCGCGTTCCACCACGGTGTACATGTCGTACGTTTCCTCTCGCGTCCGGGGCCCTGTGGGTGGGCCCGTACGAGTGGAGAGGGCGCGGGGTTCGAAGCATTACGCGGGTGCGCAGAACTTTTTTCCTACGGCTCCGCCATACGGCCGCGTGCGGTGGCAAAGCGTGGCAGAACCTTGCTCGAAGGGGGGAGGTACGGCAGGAGCGGCAGTGGCGCTTGCCCCCGTCTGATAGATGTGGTTGCTCAACACGACCCCCGAGCAGATACGGGACGACGGACATGAGCGCCCCAACCCCGGCCCCCGGCGACGACAGGCCCCGCGAAGGGTATTACCCGGACCCGTCCATTCCTGGATATGTCCGGTACTGGAACGGTGCCTCGTGGGTGCCGGGCACCAGCCGACCGGCGCCGTCCGACGGCCTGCCGCTCCCGTCGCCCGCGGGTGACGCACGGCCGGGCCCCGTCTCCACGGAGGAGACGGGCCCGCACTTCTTCGACGAGGACCCGCCGACGGCCGGTCCATCGCCCGCCGACGCCCAGCACGGCAGCCGTCCCGAGCCCGCGTCCGCGTGGGGCGCCGACCGCTCCCGGCAGACCGGCTTCGGCGGCGACCCGGACCGCCGGGTCGCCTGGGGCTCGCCGGACCCGCGCGTACCGTCCGAGCCGGATCGGCCCGCCCAGCCGTCCCAGCCGGACGGCAAGTCGGACCGCACGGACGGCACGGCCACGTTCCGCGCGTCCGAGGCGGACGGGGATTCGGGGGCCGTCAAGCCGCCCGCCTCGGGCGGCACGGTGGTGTTCCGCAGGCCCACCGGACCGGTACGCCCCACCGGATCCGCGGGCTCGGACGGGTCGGCCGGGGGAGCGGGCAAGGCGGCCGGAGCCATGGGCGCGGGGCGCGCGCATGTCGCGGGCACATCCGGCGCCGGGCGCACGGACGCCGCGGCCGGAGGTACGGCCCCGGCCGGCGCCGGCAACTCCACGGGCCCCGACCGGCCCGGCATCCCCGGCTCTCGTGAGCCCCTCGCCTCCGAGGGCACGATGACCTTCAGGGCCGTATCGCCGCGAGCGGGACAGCAGCGCGGGTCCCAGCCCTCCGCCCAGCCCTCCACCCCGTCCGCGACCCAGCCTCCGGCAGCCCAGGCCTCCGCGGCCGGCTCCACCCCCACCGTCCCCCCGCAGTCCGGCACCGGCGCCCCCATGACCGCGGGCGCCGGCGGCGGACAGCCCTCCTGGGCCCAGCAGGTGCACCGGCTGGCCGGGGCCGAGAACGAGCCGCCCGTCGTGCCGTGGAAGCCGGTGCGGGAGGACCCGTTCCAGGCTGCGGCCCGCTCGCAGGCGAACTCGCGTCCGGCGGGGCTCGGGAAGCGGCTGGCAGCCCGCCTCGTGGACACCGTCGTACTGGCAGGCGTCACGGGCGCCGCCGCCGTACCGCTGGGCACCAAGGCCCTCGACCACGTCAACGAGAAGATCGACGCCGCCAAGCTCTCCGGCGAGACCGTCACGGTCTGGCTGCTGGACGGCACGACCGCGGTCTATCTCGGCATCATCCTCGCCGTCCTGCTCCTCTTCGGCGTCCTCTACGAGGCGCTGCCCACCGCCAAGTGGGGCCGCACCCTCGGCAAGAAACTGTGCGGCCTGCAGGTGCGGGACATCGAGGGCGGCGAACCCCCGTCGTTCGGGCTGGCCCTGCGCCGCTGGCTCGTCTACAGCGTCCCGGGCATTCTCGCCATCGGTGTCGTGGGTGTCGTGTGGGGCCTGTTCGACCGCCCGTGGCGCCAGTGCTGGCACGACAAGGCGGCCCACACGTTCGTCGCCGGCTGACGGCTACCCCGGACGGCCGCCCCCCATTGCGCAGTCGGAGGGTTCGCGGTCGACTCGGGGTATGACCACCGAGCCGCCGCCCCCTCCGGAAGACGACCCGTTCAAGAAGAAGCAGCCGCCACCCGGCGAGGGCGACGGCTCCCCGTACGGCCCCCCGCCTCCCTCGGGCGGCGGCGAGGGCCAGGGCCCGCCGTTCGGCCCCTCGTCCGGCAACCAGCCCCCGCCCGGCGGTGGTTCTCCCTACGGTGACCCCTACGGCGGCGGCCCGCACGGCAACGACCCGCTCGCCGGGATGCCGCCGCTCGCCGACAGCGGCAAGCGCGTGCTCGCCCGGATCATCGACATGATCCTCGTCATCATCGTGGTGTGGCTGCTGACGTGGGGCTTCAACGTCAACGAGTACGACGTCGACACGGACAAGATCGACTACGGCAACTCGTTCGGCCAGTCCCTGATCGCCGCGCTGCTCTACATCGGCTACGACACCTTCATGACCGCCAAGTCGGGGCAGACCCTCGGCAAGAAGTGGCTGCATCTGCGCGTGGCGAACCTCGACAACGGCTCCACGCCCTCCGTGCAGACCTCACTGGTCCGCGCGTTGGTCCTGTGGGTGCCGTTCGCGTTCTGCTGCGCGTGCATCTGGACCGCGATCGCGGGCGGTTGGAGCTTCTTCGACAAACCGTACAAACAGGGCCTGCACGACAAGGCCGCCAAAACGGTGGTGGTCAGCACGAGTTGAGCGGCGCGGTCGGTGGCCGGAGCAGCGGCTGAGAGGGCTGCAAGAGAGAGAAGGCGGTCTCACGACACCGGCGGGTCCGTGGTCGACGGGCTCGCCGGTTCGCGTACCGCTTCACATTTCCGGGCTTGTGGGGTTCGGGCTCAGGCGCGTTCGCGTACCGGCTCGGGCGCGCTCGCGGCGGCGACGGTCTCACGCTGCACCGGAATACGCCGCTCCGGAACGCGCTGATCCGTGACGGCGGCAGGCGCGGCAGAAGCCGAAGCAGGAGTCGAAGCAGAAGAGGAAACAGAAGTAGAGGCAGGGGTCGGCGTAACCCGCGCTGCGGGCTTCGGTACGGGAACCGTCATGGCCACGAGGAGGCCGAGCACGAGGGCGGAGAGCGCGATCAATACGACTCCCGGGCCCGAACTCGTCTGTGACAGCAGCAACATGGCGAGCGTGGAAAAGATCACGGTGCAGGAACCGTAGACGAGCTGTGCGGCGGTCGGACGAGGCATGGCTATTCCGTCCTCGGGATGGGGGTCTCCCCCCGTGCCTCTCGCGATGGGGGAGGGTGCGGATAAGAATCGGGGGTTCGACAACGGTGTCGGGTTGGCAAACCGTCGGAAATCCGGCGAGCCGCCAACCGACTCTATTCGCCTGTCTGCCCGAGTGGAACGAGCGGTAAGCGTGACCTAACCCACGGTGCCGGTGCACAGGGGGCGCACGGAGTCATGGCGTCCACCAAGTGGACGTTCGAACGCGCCTGTTGAGCGGTACACCAATCGCCGCGGAGCGGCCGGACGGTGGTGTACAGCGCGCGGCCGGAGGTACATAGTCCATTTGACCTGTTCAAGTCAAGGTCTGTCTTTTCTCCTTCAACTCCGGTCGAATGGCGTCACTTGTGACGCGCATAGAGCGCGCGCGGACTCCATGACCTGGACACCCCTCCATTCCGCGCGCCCGGGCGCGGGGGAGGACTGCATCAAGTGACCAGCAGACCATGGACGTTCAGAGCAGCCGCGGTGGGTGTGGCGCTCACGGCGGCCGCTGCCACGTTCTCGACCTTCGCGGTGGCGCAGGCCGACAGCGGCGACCAGCCGGCCGCGGCAGCCAAGCTTCAGGATCCGGCCGCGAACCGGCAGGACCCGGCACGTGCCGAGGAGCACACCGAGCGCGAGCACGACCTCAAGGGCCCGCTGACCGACCGTCAGGAAGCCCAGCGCGAGGAGGCGCTCAAGCAGGTCATATCCGGCGACGCCGCAGTCACGAAGCGTGGCGGCTCGCAGGTCGTGAAGCTCCAGGACGGCAAGTACGTGGAGCTCGGCCGCGAGAAGACCGACCAGATCTTCACGGTCCTCGTGGAGTTCGGCGACAAGACGGACCCCCGCTACGGCGGCACCCCCGGTCCGCTGCACAACCAGATAGCCGAGCCGGACCGTGCCGAGGACAACAGCACGGCCTGGCAGGCGGACTACAACAAGGAACACTTCGAGAAGCTCTACTTCGGCACCGGCAAGGGTGTCGAGTCGATGAAGAAGTACTACGAGAAGCAGTCCTCGGGCCGCTACTCCATCGACGGCGCGGTCTCCGACTGGGTCAAGGTGCCCTACAACGAGGCCCGTTACGGCTCCAACAAGTGCGAGCCGGACACCTGCGCGTGGAACGCCGTCGCCGACGGTGTCACCGCCTGGGTCGAGGCCCAGAAGGCGGCCGGCAAGACCGACGCCGAGATCAAGTCGGAGCTGTCCGCCTACGACAAGTGGGACCGCAACGACTTCGACGGCGACGGCAACTTCAACGAGCCCGACGGCTACATCGACCACTTCCAGATCGTGCACGCCGGCGAGGACGAGTCCGCGGGCGGCGGCGCCCAGGGCGAGGACGCCATCTGGGCCCACCGCTGGTACGCGTTCGGCACGGACGCCGGCGCCACCGGCCCCGAGGGCAACAAGATGGGCGGCGCGCAGATCGGCGACTCCGGAATCTGGGTCGGCGACTACACCATCCAGCCGGAGAACGGCGGACTCGGTGTCTTCGCCCACGAGTACGGCCACGACCTGGGTCTGCCGGACCACTACGACACCACCAACTCGGCCGAGAACTCGACCGGTTTCTGGACCCTGATGTCCTCCGGCTCCTGGCTCGGCACCGGCAAGGACGCCATCGGTGACCTGCCCGGTGACATGACCGCCTGGGACAAGCTCCAGCTGGGCTGGCTGAAGTACGACACGGCCAAGGCCGCGACGCGCTCCACCCACAAGCTGGGCGTGGCGGAGTACAACACCAGGAACGCGCAGGCGCTGGTGGTCGAACTGCCGAAGAAGGCGGTCGCCACCGAGGTCGTCACCCCGGCGCAGGGCGCCACCCAGTGGTGGAGCGGCAGCGCGAACAACCTCAAGAACACGCTGACTCGTTCCGTTGACCTCACCGGCAAGTCCTCGGCCACGCTGACCCTCGACGGCTGGTACGACATCGAGACGGACTTCGACTACCTCTACACCGAGGTCTCCACCGACGGCGGCGCCAAGTGGACGCCGGTCGACGGCACGGTCGACGGCGCCGCGATCCCGCGCGACGCCAGCGGCAGCCCCGCGCTGACCGGCACCGTGGACGCGTACAAGAAGCTGTCGTACCCGCTCGACGCTTACGCGGGCAAGAAGATCGACCTGCGCTTCCGCTACTCCACCGACGGCGGTGTGGCGCAGAAGGGCTTCGCGGCGGACCAGATCACCGTCACCGCCGACGGCTCCCCGCTCTTCTCGGACAACGCCGAGACCGCGGACGCCGCCTGGAAGGCCACCGGCTTCTCCCGTATCGGCGCGTCCTTCACCAAGGACTACGCGCAGTACTACATCGCCGAGAACCGCCAGTACGTGTCGTACGACAAGACCCTCAAGACCGGCCCGTACAACTTCGGCTTCGCGAACACGCGTCCGTCCTGGGTGGAGCACTTCCCCTACCAGAACGGTCTGCTGGTCTGGAAGTGGGACACCTCCCAGCGGGACAATAACGTCAGCGCGCACCCCGGCAAGGGCCTGCTGCTGCCGGTGGACGCCCACCCGAAGGCGCTGAAGTGGGCCGACGGCACGGCGATGCGCAGCCGCATCCAGGCGTACGACTCGCCGTTCAGCTCCTACCGGACGGACGGGTTCACGCTGCACAAGGCGGACGTCGCCACGAAGATCCCGTCGCTCCCGGGCAACCGGATCTTCAACGACCACACGAACACGTACTACGACCCGGCCACCCCGTACGCGGGCGTCCAGATAACTGACACCAACACCAAGATCGCGATCGTCAAGGAGCCCCGCGACGGCTCGTCGATCACGGTGAAGGTCTCGGCCGCGACGAAGTAAGAAGCGTTTTCGCAGGTCAAACCATGATCGGCCGCAACCCCCTGGCGGGTTGCGGCCGATCGTGTTTAGGTGCCCCCTGTGACTCTCTTATTGACACAGGTTCTCACGGGGGTGTGACTGCATGGCCGCAGGAGGTTTCTGCAAGCTGCCGAACGGCACGGTGGTGGTGGCGTTGAACCTGCCCAGCCCGTCCACCGCAGGCAGCGGCTCGGTACGCGTGCTCGTGCACGCCCACAACCGCGCCCGCGCGCTGACGCGGCTGCGCAACCTGGGCCTGCGGGCGGTGTATCTGCGGGGTAACGCGGAGCCTCCGACCCCGGACGAGATCACCGCGGTGCTGCACCATCCCGACGGGCTCATATGGCGCACGGCCCCCGGCGCCGATGCCTGCGCGGCGGAGTTGTGGCATCCGATCCGGGCGCTGATCCGGACCGCTGTGCGGTAGCGCTCCGCTGGGAGCTTGTGCTTCGTCTGCGGGTCGTGGGGGCTTGTCGCGCCCACGCGGCGGAGCCGCATAGTGTTACAGCCCCAAGCCCCTTACGGGGGCGCTGCTAGACGATCGGCTTGCCGCTGAGTTCCACGCCTGCCTCGCTCAGCTCCTCCAGGGCCTGCTCGGTGGTGTCCTCGGCCACGCCGGCCGTGAGGTCGAGCAGGACCTGGGTGCGGAAGCCCTGGCGGGCCGCGTCCAGGGCGGTGGCGCGGACGCAGTGGTCGGTGGCGATGCCCACCACGTCGACCTCGGTGACCTCGCGGGCGCGCAGCCAGTCGCCCAGCGGTACGCCGTTCTCGTCGGCGCCCTCGAAGCCGCTGTACGCCGCCGCGTAGGCACCCTTGTCGAAGACGGCGTCGATCGCGCCGGAGGCGACCGCCGGTGCGAAGTTCGGGTGGAAGCCCACGCCCTCGGTGCCCGCCACGCAGTGCGCGGGCCAGGAGTGGACGTAGTCGGGGTTGTCGGCGAAGTGGCCGCCGGGGGCGATGTGGTGGTCGCGGGTCGCCACGACGTGGCGGTAGCCGGCCGGGGCCTGGCCGATCAGCTCCGTGATCGCGGCCGCCACGTCCGCCCCTCCGGTCACCGCGAGGCTGCCTCCCTCGCAGAAGTCGTTCTGCACATCTACGACGATCAATGCGCGGCGCATGGTCGGTGTCCTTTGGCTTGGCAGGCGGGGCGCCCCGCGGGGAGGCCGGTTGTGACGTGCGGGTCGTGGGGGCTGGTCGCGCAGTTCCCCGCGCCCCTTGAGGGGGCGCGGCCGTTGGACCGAGCCGAGAGGCTTCGAGGTTGCATTCCCTCTCCTCGCCCGTTCATTCCCGTACGGGCGCGTACGGGCACGGGTTGGCTGGAGGTGTGTCCTGGGTACCCCGCCGGGCCGGGCCCACGCGGCTCACACGTACTCCGTCGGAATGACGGCTTCCCCGCGGGAGAGCTGGGTCGCGGAGAGGGGCAGGTTCGCGCGGGACGCCGCGTGCCGGTCGCGTACGACGTCGAGGGGCTCGCGGGCGACGACCTGGCCGCCCTTTATGAGCTCCACAAGGAGCTGACGGTCGCTGAGCTCCGCCGGGACGGCCCCCGTGCCGATCACCTCGGCCTCGGCGACCCCGTACTCGTCGAGCCGTCGCGCGGCCCACTTGCGGCCGCCGATGGACGTCTTGCCGCCCGTCGACTTCTTGGCCACCGGTTCGAGCGGAGCCTTCGGGTCCGCCGAGTGGGCGCGCGCCACGAGCTTGTAGACCATCGAACACGTCGGATGGCCGGATCCCGTCACCAGCTGCGTGCCCACGCCGTACGCGTCCACGGGCGCCGCGGCCAGCGAGGCGATCGCGTACTCGTCCAGGTCCGAGGTCACGATGATCTTCGTCTTGGTGGCGCCCAGCTCGTCCAGCTGCTGCCGCACCCGGTGCGCCACGAGCAGCAGGTCGCCGGAGTCGATACGCACGGCCCCGAGCTCGGGCCCGGCCGCCTCGACGGCCAGCCGGACGGCCTCGGCGACGTCGTACGTGTCGACGAGCAGCGTCGTGCCCCGGCCGAGCGAGTCCACCTGGGCCCGGAAGGCGTCCCGCTCGCTGTCGTGGATCAGGGTGAAGGCGTGGGCGCTGGTGCCGACCGTCGGGATGCCGTAGCGGAAGCCCGCGGCCAGGTCGGAGGTGGTGGTGAAGCCACCGACGTACGCCGCCCGGGACGCGGCCACCGCGGCCAGCTCGTGCGTGCGCCGGGCGCCCATCTCGATCAGCGGGCGCTCGCCGGCGGCCGAGGCCATCCGGGAGGCCGCGGCCGCGATCGCCGAGTCGTGGTTGAGGATGGAGAGGATCACGGTCTCCAGGAGCACGCACTCCGCGAACGAGCCCTCGACCCGCAGGATCGGCGAGCCGGCGAAGTACACCTCGCCCTCCGGGTAGCCCCAGACATCGCCGCTGAAGCGGTACGAGGCCAGCCACTGAAGGGTCGGGCCGTCCACGACGTTGCGCTCGCGCAGGAAGCCGAGGACGTCCGCGTCGAAGCGGAAGTTCTCGACCGCGTCCAGCACCCGCCCGGTCCCCGCCACGACGCCGTAGCGGCGCCCTTCGGGCAGCCTGCGCGTGAAGACCTCGAAGACCGAACGCCGGTCGGCGGTGCCGCCCTTGAGGGCGGCCTGCAGCATGGTCAGCTCGTAGTGGTCCGTGAAGAGCGCTGTCGACGGCACGTCCACCGGCAGCCCTAGGTCCGCAGTGTTCATGGCAAAGGATGCTACCCCTAATCTCGTCACTCTGACGATTTGTGGGGCTCGTTTGGCCGGGTACCCACCTGTGGTGGCAGCATGGGCCGTGTGACGGCTCCCGCACCCCTAGAGACCGAAAAGACCGAGTCGGCGGAGGAGGTCTTCGCCGTACCCGAGCCCGACGTCCCCTGGGTGACCATCGTCCACAACGATCCGGTCAACCTGATGAGTTACGTGACCTACGTCTTCCAGTCGTACTTCGGCTACTCGAAGGACAAGGCCACCAAACTCATGCTCGACGTCCACCACAAGGGCCGGGCCGTGGTCTCCAGCGGCACCCGTGAGGAGATGGAACGCGACGTACAGGCCATGCACGGCTACGGTCTGTGGGCCACCCTCCAGCAGGACCGGAAGTAACACCGGACGCAGTAGGCCCCGCAGCACCGGAAACAACAACAGGACCGGCAACAACCCGACGCAGCGCGCAGTACGGAAGTAGCGACGCAACCTGATGCCAGGACACTTCGAACCGCTCCCCGGCGGCGGCGCGGCCGTCGCGCTCGACGAGGTCGAGATCTCCATCATCCGCTCCCTCGCCGTACAGCTCCTGGAGCTCATCGGACCGGGCCCCGGTGAGGACTCCTCCGACGATCCGCTCGCCGAACTGTTCGCGGAGGGCCCGAGCGAGCCGCCCTCCGACCCCGTGCTGCAGCGCCTCTTCCCGGACGCGTACAGCGGACCCGACGTCGAGGCGAACTCGCCGGAGCAGGCCGAGGAGCAGCGGGCGTACTCCGCGGAGTTCCGCCGCTTCACCGAGAACGACCTGCGCGCGGGCAAGCGCGACAACGCCCTCGCGGTGATCCGCTCCCTGGACGCGCTGACGGTCCAGGGCGAGGGCGGCGCGATCCTCAAGCTGTCCGCCGAGGAGTCCGAGCAGTGGCTGCGCGCCCTGAACGACCTGCGCCTGGCGATCGGCTCCCGCCTCGACGTCGTCGACGAGGAGGACACCGACCTCCTCTACCGGCTGCCGGACGAGGATCCGCGCAAGCCGATGGTGATGGCGTATCTGTGGCTGGGCGGGCTTCAGGAGACGCTCGTCGAAACCCTGATGCCCTGAACCCTTATGCCCTGAGTTGTCGGGACAAAAGACAACTGCTGTTCGCTCAACGGACACTCAAATCCGGATAAAGATCGCGTCACCGTGGCCGCGCCCTATGGGGCGCGGTTCGACGTTTGTCCGGTTCTCCCTGTGGTGTGCGCCACGCGCCGCGCAGTCGATCAACGTTTCCGCCGTGATAAATCTTCACGACCGCCTGACGGGACCACCCATGTCCGGTCAGAGGCGCCACCGAGCCGGTTGATCGCCGGCCAGGCACAGGCTCCATCCATATCCGGGGGGATCGGGACCCGATCCGAGGCCGCACAGCCGGCTCGGATCGGCGTGGAGAAAGGCGCAGCACACATGACCTCAGTGCAGGTCGGTAAGAATCACGACGGGCACGACGGTAATGGCGTCGCGGGCAGCGGCGCCCCCGAAGAGGGCTACGAACGCGGGCTCGGCAGCCGTCAGGTCCAGATGATCGCGATTGGCGGCGCCATCGGCGTCGGCCTCTTCCTGGGTGCCGGGGCGAACATCGCCAAGGCGGGCCCCAGTCTCATCTTCATGTACGCCCTGGCGGGCGTCATCATCTTCTTCATCATGCGGGCTCTCGGCGAGCTCCTGCTCTACCGGCCGGTCTCGGGCTCCTTCGCGGAGTACTCCCGCGAGTTCCTCGGCCCGTTCTTCGGCTACTTCACCGGCTGGACGTACTGGCTGATGTGGGTCGTCACCGGCATGGCGGAGCTCACCGCCGCCGCGATCTACGTCAACTACTGGTTCCCGGCCATCCCGCAGTGGGTCACGGCCCTGGTCTTCCTGATCGTCCTCTTCGCGGCCAACCTGATCTCCGTCAAGCTCTTCGGCGAGATCGAGTTCTGGTTCTCGATGGTCAAGGTCACCGCCCTCATCGGCATGATCGTGATCGGCCTGGGCGTGCTCACCTTCGGCTTCAGCTCGGCGGGCGACTCCGCCGCGGTCTCCAACCTCTGGGCCTTCGACGGCTTCTTCCCCAAGGGCATCGGCTCGTCCCTGATGACCCTGCAGGGCGTCATGTTCGCGTACCTGGCCGTCGAACTGGTCGGCGTCACGGCGGGCGAGTCGGAGAACCCGGAGAAGACCCTCCCCAAGGCGATCAACACCCTGCCCTGGCGCATCGCCCTCTTCTACGTCGGCGCGCTCACGGTCATCCTCTGCGTCGTGAAGTGGACGGAGTTCGCCCCAGGGGTCAGCCCCTTCGTGGAGGCCTTCGCGAAGATCGGCATCCCGGCGGGCGCGGGCATCGTCAACTTCGTCGTCCTCACCGCCGCCCTCTCCTCCTGCAACTCCGGCATGTACTCCACGGGCCGCATGCTGCGCACCCTGGCGGACAACGGCGAGGCCCCGAGGGTCTTCAACAAGCTGTCCTCCACCAAGACCCCCGCGCTCGGCATCACCGTCTCCATGCTCTTCATGGGCATCGGCGTGGTCCTGAACTACATCGTCCCGGAGAAGGCCTTCGGCTACGTCACCTCGGTGGCCACCGCGGCCGGTATCTGGACCTGGCTGATGATCCTCGTCAGCCACATCCTGTACCGCCGCGCGGTCGACGCCGGGCGCCTGCCCGCCTCGTCCTTCCCGGCGCCCGGCGGCTCGAAGTTCAGCTGGGTCGCGGTCGCGTTCCTGCTCTTCGTCACCGGCCTCATCGCGTACGACGCCGACTCCCGCGTCTGCCTGTACGTGATGGCGGGCTGGGCGGCCGCCCTGGGCATCGGCTGGGCCGTACTGAAGTCACGGAACCCGGAGGTCGCGGAGCGCCGCGATCCGGTCTTCGAGAAGGTCGGCTGAGACCGGCTGAGATGGGCTGACGGGTCTTTCTCAAGGTCTCTTCCGAGGCCTCTTCCGGAATCTCTCCGGGGCCATGTTGAGCTCGTGGCTCAGCATGTGGGCCGCCTCGTACCACCCTTCGGTACGAGGTGGCCCTTCTGCTTATCCTGACCGTCATGCTGACCATCACCCAGATGCTCGTCGACCTGATCGTCGTGCACGCGCGCCAGGACCACCCCGACGAGGCGTGCGGCGTGATCGCCGGCCCGGAGGGCACCGACCGCCCCGAGCGGTTCATCCCGATGCTCAACGCCGCGCGCTCGCCCACCTTCTACGAGTTCGACTCCGGCGACCTGCTCAAGCTGTACCGCGAGATGGACGACCGCGACGAGGAGCCGGTCGTCATCTACCACTCCCACACGGCCACCGAGGCGTACCCGTCCCGCACCGACATCTCGTACGCGAACGAGCCCGGCGCGCACTACGTCCTCGTCTCCACGGCGGACACGGACGACGCCGGACCCTTCCAGTTCCGCTCGTTCCGGATCGTGGAGGGCGAGGTGACGGAGGAGGAAGTCAAGATCGTGGAGGCGTACTGACTCCGTCCGACCCTCGCCGGATCCGACCCTCGTTCCCTGCCGTGCCCTGCCGCATCCCGCATTTCGGTCAGAATTCATCCACTATCTGAGATCACATTCCAGGACCCGGACCGGGAATCGATACGATGACCCCATGGTTTCCCACGACGTGAGCGACAAGACGCCGGGCATGCTGCTCGTGGCGCGGCTGCACGTCGACCTGTGCAGGCTCGCCAGCGCCATCTGTTGATGCCGCCTGCCGCCGTACGGCCGTGAGCCGCGGCGCCCAACCTGCGTACCACCCACGCACTTCCGCGCTGCCGCGCGCCCACCGACCTGACTTCCTCCCGACAGGAGCCCGCAACCATGGCCATCGAGGTCCGCATCCCCACCATCCTCCGCACCTACACCGCCGGTCAGAAGGCCGTCGAGGGCGGCGGGGAGACTCTCGCCGAGCTCTTCTCCGACCTCGAGACCCGCCACACGGGCATCCAGGCCCGCATCGTCGACGGAGGCGAGCTGCGCCGCTTCGTGAACGTCTACCTGAACGACGAGGACGTCCGCTTCCTCGACGGCATCAACACCAAACTCACCGACGGCGACAGCGTCACGATCCTGCCGGCCGTCGCCGGCGGCATGGTCTGACCGGGCCCGGGCTCTGATCGCTGATGCGTTACGACTCCCCGCTCGCCGCGGTGGGCAACACCCCTCTGGTGCGCCTGCCGCGGCTCTCGCCGTCCGTGGACGTACGGATCTGGGCGAAGCTCGAGGACCGGAACCCGACGGGTTCGGTCAAGGACCGGCCCGCGCTCCACATGATCGAACAGGCGGAGAAGGACGGCCGGTTGACGCCCGGCTGCACGATCCTCGAGCCGACGTCCGGAAACACCGGCATCTCGCTCGCCATGGCCGCGAAGCTCAAGGGCTACCGCATGGTCTGCGTCATGCCCGAGAACACCTCCCAGGAGCGGCGTGAGCTGCTCGCCATGTGGGGTGCCGAGATCATCCCGTCTCCGGCGGCCGGGGGGTCCAACACGGCGGTGCGCGTGGCGAAGGAACTGGCCGCCGAGCACCCCGAGTGGGTGATGCTCTACCAGTACGGCAACCCCGACAACGCGGGCGCGCACTACGCGACGACGGGCCCGGAGATCCTGGCCGACCTCCCCTCCGTCACCCACTTCGTCGCAGGCCTCGGCACCACGGGCACGCTGATGGGTGTGGGCCGCTTCCTGCGCGAGCACAAGCCCGATGTCAAGATCGTCGCCGCCGAGCCGCGCTACGACGACCTGGTCTACGGTCTGCGCAACCTGGACGAGGGCTTCGTCCCCGAGCTCTACGACGCGTCCGTGCTGACGACCCGCTTCTCGGTCGGCTCCGCCGACGCTGTGACCCGTACGCGGGAGCTGTTGCAGCAGGAGGGGATCTTCGCGGGCGTCTCCACGGGGGCGGCCCTCCACGCCGCGATCGGCGTGGGCAAGAAGGCCATCAAGGCGGGGGAGTCGGCGGACATCGTCTTCGTCGTGGCCGACGGCGGCTGGAAGTACCTCTCCACGGGCGTCTACACGGCCGCCACCACGGAGGAGGCCATCGAGACGCTGCAGGGCCAGCTCTGGGCGTAGCCTTCCCACCCCCAGACCCCCGCTGAAATTCAGCCCCTCCGGCGTTTGAGGAGCGGGGGTTGGGGGGCCGGCCCCCGAGAACGGGGTCTGGGGCGGAGCCCCAGAAGGATGGGACGGGTAGGGGCGGCGGGGGCGAAAACCCCCTAGCCGGCCAAGTGCCGCACCTGATCCCACACCACCGGATCCACCACCCCCACCCTCCGCCGGAAATCCCACACCGGCAGATCCCGCAGCTCATCGGTCTCGAGGAAGCTCGCCCGGCCGTGGGCATCGCCCACGGACCCCGGCGGGAGCGGAACGATCCCGTCCCGCTCGCCGTGCTCCCTGCTGGTGATCTTGGCGATGACGGCGGTATGGCCACGCACGGCCAGCACCAGGCAGGGCCGGTCCTTGGCACCGGGCCGGTCCTCGTACGGAACATTCGCCCACCAGATCTCGCCCGGCCGAGGCCGAGGGGACCGGCGGAGCCTACGGCCCCGCCCCGGCGGACGGACCCGTCCGGACGGCCGCCGCCGCCCCCACCCGTCCACCAGCGCCGCGACAACCGCGAGCAGCACCACCGCCGCCAACGCCAGCCACCACGACGTGTCCATGCATATGACGGTACAAGCGTGACCTGGCCCACGCTTGTCCACCCCGCTGGCCCCCGAACCGGTGACACCGCAGGTGAGTTCCCCCACAACAGCCCTCGACGGAGGAGCGACCCACCCTTTTGCGCCTTACGCTCGACGGACCGCACGACCCCCGTCTTCACTCCCCGCCAGCGGAGGTTTCTGCTTTATGAAGCTCACCGTCGTCGGCTGCTCGGGGTCGTTCCCGTCCGCGGAATCGGCCTGCTCGAGCTACCTCGTCGAGGCCGACGGCTTCCGGCTGCTTCTCGACATGGGCAACGGTGCCCTTGGCGAGCTGCAGCGCCACTGCGGTCTCTACGACCTTGACGCGATCTTCCTCAGCCACCTGCACGCCGACCACTGCATCGACATGTGCGCGTACTTCGTCGCACGCTACTACCGCCATGACGGCGGCCGCTGCGATCCGATCCCGGTCTACGGACCCGAGGGCACGGAGCAGCGCCTGACCACTGCGTACGCGGACACCCCCTCCGCCTCCTCCATGAGCGAGGTCTTCGACTTCCACACCGTCAAGCCGGGCTCCTTCGAGATCGGCCCGTTCTCGGTGCACACCGAGAAGGTGAGCCACCCCGTGGAGGCGTACGGCATCCGCGTGGAGCACGGCGGGCGGTCGCTGACGTACTCCGGGGACACGGGCGTGTGCGACACGCTCGGCGAACTCGCCCGCGACACCGACCTGTTCCTCTGCGAGGCCGCGTTCACCCACGGCAAGGAGAACATCCCGGACCTCCACCTCAACGGCCGCGAGGCAGGCGAGACCGCGACCCGCGCCGCGGCCCGCCGCCTCGTCCTCACCCACATCCCACCGTGGACGGACCCCCAGGTGAACCTGGCGGACGCCCGCGCGGTGTACGGGGGACCGGTGGAGCTGGCGGCGCCGCGAGTGACGTACGAGATCTGACGGCCTCGTACGTCTCGTAGGTACCTCGTGGGTACCTCCTGGGTACACAGCGGCTCGTACGCGATCGAAGGCCCCCGGAACCGATCGGTTCCGGGGGCCTTCGTCATGCCTCTTGCGGCGCGGCGGGGCCTACGCCTTCGTGAGGTCCTCGACCTCCTCGTCGGGCTCGCGGCCCGGCGTCGCGATGTTGAACTTGATGATCGCGAAGCGGAAGGTCGTGTAGTAGATCGCCGCGAAGACCAGGCCGATCGGGATGATCATCCATGGCTTGGTGGCGAGGTTCCAGTTCAGGAAGTAGTCGATGGCGCCGGCGGAGAAGCTGAAGCCGTGGTGCACGCCCAGCGCCCAGGTCACGGCCATCGAGACGGCGGTCAGGACCGCGTGGATCACGTACAGGACCGGCGCGATGAACATGAACGCGAACTCGATCGGTTCGGTGATGCCCGTGACGAAGGAGGTCAGCGCGAGGGAGATCATCATGCCGCCGACGGCCTTGCGGCGTTCGGGCCGGGCGCAGTGTGTGATCGCCAGGGCGGCTGCCGGGAGCGCGAACATCATGATGGGGAAGAAGCCCGTCATGAACTGGCCGGCCGTCGGGTCGCCGTGGAAGAAGCGCGGCAGGTCACCGTGCCAGACAGCGCCGGCGGAGTCCTTGAAGGAGCCAATCTCCTGCCAGGCCACGGTGTTCACGAACTGGTGCATGCCGACCGGGAGCAGCGCGCGGTTGATGGCGCCGAAGATGCCCGCGCCGACCGCGCCGAGGCCGGTCATCCACTCGCCGAAGTTGGTGATGACGTCGCCGATGGGCTCCCAGACCAGACCGAAGAAGACGCCGACGGCGGTGCCGATGAAGGCCATCAGGATCGGGACGAGCCGGCGGCCGTTGAAGAAGCCGAGCCAGTCGGGCAGCTTGGTGCGGTGGAAGCGCTGCCAGGTGACGGCGGCTATCAGGCCCATCACGATGCCGCCGAGGACCTTGGGGTCGTTGTACGTCGCGGCGACGTCCGCGCCGTCCTGAACCTTGGCCTCGGTGATCGGGAAGGCGGTGAGGACGTTCTTGTAGACCAGGAAGCCGACGAGCGCCGCGAGGGCGGTGGAACCGTCGGACTTCTTGGCGAAGCCGATGGCGATGCCGACGCAGAACAGCAGCGGCAGGTTGGCGAAGACCGCGTCGCCAGCGGTGGCGAACACGGACGCGACCCTGTCCCAGCCGAGTCCGTCCGCGCCGAACACATCGGGCTGGCCGAGACGGAGCAGGATGCCGGCCGCAGGCAGCACGGCGATGGGGAGCTGCAGGCTGCGGCCGACCTTCTGCAGGCCCTGGAACAGGCCGGAGCCCCACTTCTTCGTGGGGGCCGCCGGTGCTGTGGCGGTGGTCATGGTTCCTCCATGTGCTGGGTGCTGCCGGGGACGGGAAGCATCCACGTGGTCTACACCACTCAGTGGTGTAGACCTGTTGTAGCACGGTGAAGGTGAGATAAGGAACCCGCGAATTTTGTGGCCTGGCGCATACCTGAGGACTTTGCGCATGTGGGGCGAAAGCCCCTTTCGGGGCGCGGGGCTGTGACATATGCGGCTCCGCCGCGTGGGCGCGCTCAGCCCCCTACGACCCGCACGTCACCCACGACCCGACGAACCCGCCCAACCCAGCGGAGCGCTCACGCCTTGGTTACGTCCTCGACCTCCTCCTCCGCCTCCCGCCCCGGAGTAGGCAGATCGAACTTGGTGATCGCGAACCGGAAGATCACGTAGTACACGACAGCGAAACACAGCCCGATCGGAATGATCGCCCACGGCTTGGTCGCGAGGTTCCAGTTGATGACGTAGTCGATCAGGCCCGCCGAGAAACTGAAGCCGTCGTGGACACCCAGACCCCAGGTCACCGCCATGGAAACCCCGGTGAGCACCGCGTGCACCGCGTACAGCAGAGGTGCGATGAACACGAAGGAGTACTCGATCGGTTCGGTGATGCCCGTGACGAACGACGTCAGCGCGACCGAGAGCATCAGGCCGCCAACTTCCTTGCGGCGGTGGGGTTTCGCGCAGTGCGCCATGGCCAGGCACGCGGCCGGCAGCGCGAACATCATGATGGGGAAGAACCCCGACGTGAACTGTCCCGCGTCCGGATCGCCCGCCAGGAACATGTTGATGTCACCGTGCACGACCGTCCCGTCCGGCTTGGTGTAACTGCCGAACTGGAACCAGATGGGCACGTTCAGGAACTGGTGCAGCCCGATCACGAGCAGCGCCCGGTTGGCGACGCCGAAGACTCCGGCACCCCACGCCCCGAGGCTTACCAGCCAGTCGCTGAAGTCCTCCAGGCCCCGCCCGATCGGCGGCCACACCCACAGACACAGCGCCGCGAACACGATGGCCACGAACGCCATGATGATCGGCACGAGCCGCCGCCCGTTGAAGAAGCCGAGCCAGTCGACGAGCCTGGTGCGGTGGTAGCGCTGCCAGAGATAGGCCGCCATCAGGCCCATGATGATGCCGCCGAAGACACCCGGGTTCTGGTACGTGAACGCCGTCACCGTGCCGTCCGCCGCCTGGCATCCGGTGGCGACCTCCTTCGCCCCGTTCGCGCAGTCCTCGGGGAACTGGCGCAGCACGTTGTAGTAGACGAGGAACCCGGCCACGGCCGCCAGCGCCGTCGAACCGTCCGCCTTCTTCGCCATGCCGATGGCCACACCGACGCAGAACAGCAGCGGCAGCCCGAGCGAACCGTCGAGCAGCGCGCTGCCCGCGCCCGCCATCACCTTCGAGACGTTCGTCCAGCCGAGACCGTCGTCCCCGAACACGTCCGGCTGGCCAAGGCGGTTGAGGATGCCCGCGGCCGGCAGCACGGCGATGGGCAGTTGGAGGCTGCGGCCCATCTTCTGCAGGCCCTGGAACAGGTTGCTCCACCGAGTGCGCTCGGGTGCGGCCGCGCTGTCGGCACTCATCGGCGTTCCTCCCTGCGTCCTCCCGCGCCCCACCGCGCCCCTGTGCACCTTCCCTCGCTCCCTGGAACGGGGCCGGGTTTGGCGGTCGTTGAAAACTGGTGTAGACCAGTCGGCGAACGGTTGAGCTGTCGTGATCGCCATCATTCGGTACGGGTGACATGACCGCTCGCGAAGATGGGCCAACTGTGGGTTACTGCGACAAAGCGGTTCGGATCAGGGAGTAGGGACATGGCCAGCAAGGCTGAGAAGATCGTCGCCGGGCTCGGCGGCATCGACAACATCGAAGAGGTCGAGGGCTGCATCACCCGGCTGCGCACCGAGGTCGTCGACCCGAGCAAGGTCGACGAGGCCGCCCTGAAGGCCGCGGGCGCCCACGGCGTCGTCAAGATGGGCACGGCGATCCAGGTCGTCATCGGCACGGACGCGGACCCGATCGCCGCGGACATCGAAGACATGATGTGAACCACCGGGCTCCAGCGCCGGCTCCGGGGCTGAACCACCGGGCTCCGACGCCGGCTCGGGGGCGCGGACCGCGGGTCTGAACGCTCACCCCGAAGACTCCCGAGGCCTCACGAACACTCATGAAGCCTCACACCTGAGGGGCCGCTTCCGTTACCGGGGGCGGCCCCTCACCCGTATACGACTAGGCTCGACGCCATGTCTCGAATCGACGGCCGCGCGCCCGAACAGCTCCGCCCGATCACCATCGAACGCGGCTGGAGCAAGCACGCCGAGGGCTCCGTCCTCGTCTCCTTCGGCGACACGAAGGTCTTCTGCACCGCCTCCGTCACCGAGGGCGTCCCGCGCTGGCGCAAGGGCAGCGGAGAGGGCTGGGTCACCGCCGAGTACTCCATGCTTCCCCGCGCCACCAACACCCGCGGCGACCGCGAGTCCGTCCGCGGCAAGATCGGCGGCCGTACGCACGAGATCAGCCGCCTCATCGGCCGCTCCCTGCGCGCGGTCATCGACTACAAGGCGCTCGGCGAGAACACCATCGTCCTCGACTGCGACGTCCTCCAGGCCGACGGCGGCACCCGCACCGCCGCCATCACCGGCGCGTACGTCGCGCTCGCCGACGCCGTCGCCTGGGCGCAGGGCAAGAAACTCATCAAGCACGGCCGCCAGCCCCTCACCGGCACCGTCAGCGCCGTCTCCGTCGGCATCGTCGGCGGCGTACCGCTCCTCGACCTCTGCTACGAGGAGGACGTGCGCGCCGACACCGACATGAACGTCGTCTGCACCGGCGACGGCCGTTTCGTCGAGGTCCAGGGCACCGCGGAGGCCGAGCCGTTCGCCCGCGAGGAACTCAACTCCCTTCTCGATCTGGCCGTTCTGGGCTGTACGGAACTCGCTGTCGCCCAGCGCAAGGCACTTGATACGGTCCTGGAAAGGTAAAGGACGCACCAAGACAGCCGCCCCGCCGCGGGCAACCACGGCACCGGCCGTCGCGTCCCTACGAGTACGGGCGTACGGCACACCGCTGTACGCCCGGCCAGTACCAGACGGGGCCCCACCGGCCCCGGCCGGACCAACGGGGCCCGTGGGGCCTGACCAACGGGAGGACCGTTCCATGGCCGCGAGCCGCCGCCGAGCCCGCCGTACCACTGCCATCGCCGCAGCCGTGGCAGCCGTCGCGCTGACGGCCGGGCTGACCACCGGCTGCGACGCCGTCAACAAGGCACTGGACTGCGTCCAGACCGCCGACACGATCGCTGACAGCGTCACCGACCTCCAGCAGGCCGTGGAGAACGCGGCGAACGACCCGACGCAGGCCGACGAGGCGCTCGACTCCATCGACAAGAACCTCGACACCATCGGCGACAAGACCGACGACACCGACATCAACAAGGCCGTGGACGACCTCCAGACGGCGGTCACCAACGTCCGCGACGCCATCAAGAACGGTGACGAGACGCCCGACATCAGCCCCGTGACCGACGCGGCGGGCGAGCTCACGAAGGTCTGCACGCCGTAGCGGCACACCGCGACACGGGCGGGGGCCGCGCGAGTGGCGCGGCCCACCAGGCCGGGCGGCGCGGCCCGGCTGGCTAGGGTGAGAACCATGACCCGCCTGATCCTCGCCACCCGCAACCCCGGAAAGATCACCGAGCTGAGGACGATCCTCGCCGCCGCAGGCCTGCACCACGACCTCGTCGGCGCGGACTCCTACCCGGACATCCCCGACGTCAAGGAAACCGGCGTCACCTTCGCCGAGAACGCCCTCCTCAAGGCCCACACCCTCGCCCAGGCCACCGGCCTCCCGGCGGTCGCCGACGACTCGGGCCTGTGCGTCGACGTCCTCGGCGGCGCCCCCGGCATCTTCTCCGCCCGCTGGTCCGGCTCCCACGGCGACGACCGAGCCAACCTCACCCTCCTCCTCGACCAGCTCAGCGACATCCCCGACGAACACCGCGCCGCCCACTTCGCCTGCGCCGCCGCACTGGCCCTGCCGGACGGTACGGAGCGAGTGGTGGAGGGACGGCTGCGGGGGACGCTACGCCGAGAGCCCGCCGGCTCCCACGGCTTCGGCTACGACCCGATCCTCCAGCCGGACGGCGACACCCGAACCTGCGCGGAACTGACCCCGGAGGAGAAGAACGCGATCAGCCATCGGGGGAAGGCGTTCCGGGGGTTGGTACTGGTCCTGCGGGAGCTGCTGGGCTGAAGAACCGGCTGCCGCGTTCGAGACCGCGTTCGGCTGCCGTGTTCGACTACCGAATTCGGCTGCCGCGTTCGACCACCGCATTCGGCTGCCATGTTTGGTCACCGCGCTCGGCTACCCCGCCTCGCCGTACGAGCGCAGCGCCACCCGGGCATCCTGGTCGATGCCGTTCGCGCCGGACGGTGACGGGAGCCGCAGGGCCCTGTCGAGCACGGGGCCCAGCCAGCCGCAGCCCGAAGTCCCCGGTGCCGCAAACCGGTTGTCCTCGATACCGAAGGCGACGACCAGCGGCTCCGGCGTGACGACCCTCGGCGGGTCCGTCTCTTTGAGCACCAGGTGGACCGGGGCCGCCTCGGTGCCTATCGAGCAACCGGGCGGCACCCCGGGACCGGCTATCCGGAACGTCAGAGCCAGCTCGCCGCGCCGCTCGTCGTTCGACTCGAAGTCCGAATAGCCGCCGTACCGGGGCGTGATCGACAGAGGTGTGCCCCGGACCCGTAGGGGAGTGGCGGCCATCGCGCCGAACACCTGACGGAACTCGCCGTCGACCGTGCCCTCCGCGAAGGTGATCCCCAGAGGGCGCTCGATCGGTACATCGACGCGGCCGAGCGTCAGATGCCCGACGGCGGTCATGGCCTCGCAGCGCCACTTCGCCGGATCGGCGCCTTCGGGGAGCTCGGAGAGGGCCGGGCAGTCATCGAAGCCACGCTCCCGCACGACCGTGTCGGCGTGCGCCGGCCCAGCCGTAGCACCCACGCTCGCGGCAAGGGTCAGAGCGGACAGTGCCATGACGAGACGTCGGGCGCGACGCATGAAGGCCTCCAGGTCAGTAGTCGGCGGGCGACCAGGAGGCGCCCGCATACGACAAGGATTGCAGCCGTTTCTCTGCAATGGAAGATCTGCAGAGAAAAATCTGCAGAATTTACTATGCAGAGGATCGGCTGCGAGTCGCTGTAGGCTGCCCGCATGAGCGATACGACGCGCGAAGGGGATGGCGTGGGCGGTGGGGGCGTCGGGGACGCCGGGGGTGCCGAGTCGGGCGGCGAGCGACGCACGGTCAGTGACCCGGCAGCTCTAAAGGCGCTCGCGCACCCGCTGCGGCTGAAGATCCTGCGCCACCTCGGCGTCTCTGGCCCCGCGACCTCCACGACGCTCGCCGCCGCCCTCGGGGAGAACACCGGCACCCTCAGCTACCACCTGCGCCGCCTGGAACGCGGCGGCTTCATCGAGGACGTTCCGGAACGGCCCAACAGCCGCGAGCGCTGGTGGCGGGCAGTGCGAGGGTTGGACGTACGCAGGCCGGCGCAGGAGGAGATGACCGAAAGCGAGCGGGCGGTCGCGGGCGCCCTCGACCGCATGCGGCTGGACGAGGACATCGAGCTGGCCCGGCGGTTCACCGAGGAGCAGGCCGAGTCGGAGGGGTGGATGCGCGGCTCCCGCAGCCTCAGCCACCTCACCAAGGACGAGGTGACCGCCTTCCACGACGCCTACCTCGACCTACTGACCCGCTTCACCCGCGGCCCGGAGGATGCCCCGCCCGACGCCAGGCCTGTACTGCTGCGATGGTTCGCTCTCCCGGTCGAGTAGCAGTCCCACTCCTGCTGGGCAGAAGGAAACGGCCTGCGCATCGATCATTCGATTCGCAGGCCGTCAACTGTGCGGCGGAAGGGATTCGAACCCTCAAGCCGTTTCACGGGCCACAGATCCTAAGTCTGCTGCGTCAGCCATTGCGCCACCGCCGCCAGCCGCATGCCATCGTACCGGTCACATGGGCGCTGCTGAGCGGAGGTTTACGTCATGCCGTTCTCCCCGGCTTCGGCTGGAACGGCCCGCGCCGCTTCTCGCGGGGCGGGCCGTTCCGACGGTTGCGAAAGCCCGGGCGTCCGGACGTCCGGACGCCCGAGAAGGGGAGCCGGACCTCAGATCCCCAGGTCCTTGATGATCTTCGCGACGTGGCCGGTTGCCCGGACGTTGTACAGGGCCTGTTCGACCTTGCCCTCCTCGTCCACGATCACCGTGGAGCGGATGACGCCGAGGTAGGTCTTGCCGTAGTTCTTCTTCTCGCCGAAGGCGCCGTAGGACTCGATGACCGTCTTGTCGGGGTCGCCGACCAGCGTGACCTTCAGGTTCTCCTTCTCGCGGAACTTGGCGAGCTTCTCGGGCTTGTCGGGGGAGACGCCGATGACGTCGTAGCCCGCGCCGGCGAGGACGTCCAGGTTGTCGGTGAAGTCGCAGGCCTGCTTGGTGCAGCCGGGGGTCAGGGCGGCCGGGTAGAAGTAGACGATGACCTTGCGGCCCTTGTGGTCGGCCAGGGAGACCTCGTTGCCGTCGGCGTCGGGCAGGGTGAAGGCGGGGGCGGTGTCGCCGGGCTGGAGTCGCTCGCTCATCTCGTTCGGTCTCCTTGCGAGGTGGTGGATACGGACCCGAGCGTAATGGGGGTGCCGGGCGGTGCGCGGCGGGCGGAGCTGACAGACTGTCGACCAGAGAAAAAGGCCGATGAGAACAGGCCGCGGGAAGCGAACGAACACGACCACGGAGGCAGCGCGTGACGGACACGTCGAGCACGCCGGACACCAGGACTCCGGCGCAGATCGAGGCGGACATCAAACGCCGTCGCGAAACCCTCGCCGAGACGCTCGACGAGATCGGTGTGCGGGTGCACCCGAAGACGATCGTCGGGGACGCCAAGGCCAAGATGGTGTCCAGCGTCGACCACTCGCTCGGACGTGCCTACGTCGGTGTCAACCGCATCGTCGGCGATGTGAAAGGGCAGTTCGTCACGGAGGAGGGCGCGCCGCGGCTGGAGCGCATCGTGCCCGTGGCGCTCGTCGTGGTCGGAGTCGTCGGGCTGCTCACCCTGGGCACCAGGCGTCGCCGGGCCTGACCCCGCCGGCATTCCACCCACACCCACCCGCACCCCAGCTGCGTACGAGCCGCGCGAAGGCAGGTAGGTTCGGACTGTGAGCGCCAACAGGAATGTGCACAGCACCCATCACGACAAGCTGCCCATCCGGATGCTGCACGACCGTGTGCTCGTGCGGCAGGACACCTCGGAGGGCGAGCGCCGTTCCGGCGGCGGCATTCTGATCCCCGCGACCGCGGCCGTGGGCCGGCGGCTCGCCTGGGCCGAGGTCGTCGCGGTCGGGCAGAACGTACGGACCGTGGAGCCGGGCGACCGTGTCCTGTACGACCCGGAGGACCGCGCCGAGGTCGAGGTGCGCGGCACCGCGTATGTGCTGATGCGTGAGCGGGACCTGCATGCCGTGGCGGCGGACCGGTTCGAGGGTTCCGAGGACTCGACGGGCCTGTACCTCTAAGGCCTCGAACAAGGCCTGGAGCCCCAGAGGTCAGGCCTCAGGAACAAAGGCAGCAGGGGCTGGTGACCATCGTCACCAGCCCCTTTTGCCTGCCTTTTGCTACCTTCGAAGGGAACTCGACGAGACGCGCCGTACCGGGACCTCGCAAAGACGACGCACTTCTTGAAGGCCGTCATCTTCTGGAGGTTGCGTCTCATGGCCTGGGTCCTGCTCATCGTCGCCGGTCTGCTCGAAGTCGGCTGGTCGATCGGCATGCTGTGCTTATCTGGGGGACACCCCCAGACCCCCGTACACCGACGGATTCACCCGCCTTGTGCCCAGCGTCCTCACCGGCGCCGGCATCGTCGCCAGCATGTTCCTGCTGTCGTACGCGGCGAAGTCGCTGCCCATCGGTACCGCCTACGGCGTCTGGGTCGGTATCGGCGCGGCCGGGGCGCCGGTGCTCGGCATGGTGGTGCTCGGTGAACCGGCGACCGCCGCCCGGATCTTCTTCGTCTGTCTGCTGCTCGTGGCCGTGGTGGGCCTCAAGGCGACCTCCGGTCACTAGGCGGTGGGCCTGAAGGCGACCTGCCGGTCACTAGAGCGAGCCGAGAGAGCCTAGAGCGAGAGAGGGGCGTCGTCCGTGGTCGTGCCCCCGTCGGTCGTCGTCCCGCCGTCGCCGGTGGTTCCGCCGCCTCCGTCCGTCGTGCCGCCGTCCGTGGTGGTGCCTCCGCCGGTTGTCGTCCCGCCGTCGCCGGTGGTTCCGCCGCCTCCGTCCGTCGTGCCGCCGTCCGTGGTTGTGCCTCCGTCGGTCGTCGTGTTCCCGGGGGGCGTGGTTCCGCCGCCGTTCGTCGTGCCGCCGTTGGTCTGGCCCTGCGTTCCCGGGGTTTCCTGGCCGCCGGTGGTCGTGCCGCCGTTGTCCTGGCCGGCCGCCGTGCCCGGCTGGTTCTGGGTGGGGTCGGACGGTGGCAGTTCCTGCTGTTCCGAGCCCTCCTGGAGCTCCAGGTCGAAGTCCTGGGCCGACGTGCCCTTCAGCGCGGCCTTCGTGTACTGGGCCCAGATCTGCGCGGGATAGCCGCCGCCGTTGATGCGTTCCTGCCCGAGCGCCCCGTAGAGGGGCTTGTGGACGCCGGTGTCCGGGTCCTGGCCCATGATGGCGACGACCGTGGCGAGGTTCGGGGTGTAGCCCGCGAACCAGGCCGCCTGGTCCTCCTCCGCGGTGCCGGTCTTGCCCGCGGCGGGGCGCCCGGCGGCCTGTGCGGCCGTGCCGGTGCCTCCCTCGACGACGCTCTGCAGGACGGAGGTCGTGGTGTCGGCGGCCTCGCGGCTCACGGCCTGCCAGGTCTTCCGCTCGGGCAGATCCACCACGTCCGCGCCGTCCTTGGTGATCTTCTCGATCATCGTGTACGTGCCGCGTTTGCCGTGGTTGGCGAGGGTCGCGTACGCCTCCGTCATGTCGAGGACGCTGGCCGTGGAGGGGCCGAGGGCGATCGACGGGGACGCGGTCAGGTCGGGGGTGTCGGACGGGACGCCGAGGTCGACGGCCGTCTCCTTGACCTTCGTCGGGTCGACGTCCACCGCCATCTGCGCGTACACGGAGTTCACGGACTTGTCGGTGGCGGTGCGGACCGAGATCGGGCCGTACGAGACCTGGTCCTCGTTCTCCGGGGCGTACGAGCCGCCCTCCCAGCCCTCCACGGGGCGTTCGTTCGTGCCGTCGTAGATGGTGTTCGGGGTGATCGGGCGGCCGTCCTGTGTGGTCGAGTCGTTCTGCACGGCCGCGGTGAACACGAACGGCTTGAAGGTGGAGCCGACCTGGTAGTCCCGGCGCGTGGCGTTGTTGTAGTACTGCTTCGTGTAGTCGATGCCGCCGTACATCGCGAGGACCTTGCCGGTCTTCGGGTCGATGGAGGCGCCGCCCGCGCGGACGTAGTTGTCGACCTTGCGGTCCTTCTTGTCGAGCTCGTCCATCACCTGGTCGTTCACGGCCTTCACGAAGGCGTCCTGCTTGGGCTTCTGCAGGGTGGTCGTGATGCGGTAGCCGCCGGCGTTCAGCTCGTCCTCGTCGAGGATCTTGTTGTCGGTCAGGTAGTCGTTCACGGCCTTCACGATGTAGCCGCGCTGGCCGGACATCCCCGTCGCGATCACCGTCTGCTTCGGCTCGGGGAACTTGACGCCGGCGCGGTCCGCCTCGCTGATCCACTTCTTCTCGACCATGCCGTTGAGCACGTAGTTCCAACGGGCCAGCGCCGCCGGCTTGTTCTCGGGGTGCGCGACCACGTCGTACTCGCTCGGCGCGTTGAGGAGCGCCGCCAGGTACGCGCCCTGGCCGACCGTCAGGTCCTTGGCGTCGACGCCGTAGTAGGCCTGGGCGGCGGCCTGGATGCCGTACGCGTTGCGGCCGAAGTAGCTGGTGTTGAGGTAGCCCTCGAGGATCTCGTCCTTGCTCTTCTCGCGGTCCAGCTTGATGGCGATGAAGAACTCCTTCGCCTTCCGCGTGACCGTCTGCTCCTGGGCCAGGTAGTAGTTCTTCACGTACTGCTGGGTGATCGTCGAGCCGGACTGCTTGCCCTTGCCCGTCGCGGTGTTCCACGCGGCGCGGACCATCGCCTTGGGGTCGACCGCGGACTCGGTGTAGAAGTCCCGGTCCTCGGCGGCCAGTACCGCGTGCTGGGCGTCCTTGGCGATCAGCGCCAGCGTCACGTTCTCCCGGTTGACCTCACCGTCGCGGGCGAGCTGGCTGCCGTCCGCGTACAGATAGACGTTGCTCTGCTTGGTCGCGGCCTCGTTCGCCGACGGGATCGCCACCAGGTAGTAGCCGAGCGCGAACAGGCCGATGAGCAGCAGGACCACGGTGATGAACGTGCCGAGCACCATCCGCCAGGTCGGGATCAGCCGCCGCCAGCCGGTGCGCCGGGGGCGCTTGGGCTTCTTGCCGGGGGTGTCCGGTGCCGCCACGGAGGCGGCCAGGGGTTCCCTCGGTGCCCAGCCCTCGCTCGGCTGCTGCGGCTGCGGCTGGTCGTTCATGTTGTGCCGGACTCCCGTTTCGCGTCATACGTCTCGTACGCCCTCATACGTCTTGTGCGCCCCCTCCCTTGAAGACTGTCGCACCCGGCGATTCGTTCCCGGGACGTGGCACGTGTCGCACGGAGAAAATGCCTGGCACCCGGCACGGCCCCGCGGCTAGGCTCCTGCGCTTTGGCTCGGAGCAGCTGAAGGGGGCCTCGGGTGGGGACAGGGCGGTTGTACGCGGCCGTCGCGGCGGGCGGTTTCCGGCGGTACTCGACCTACCGGGTGGCCACGGCGGCGGGCTTGTTCACCAACACCGTCTTCGGGGTGGTCCTGGCGTACACGTACATCGCGCTGTGGGACGAAAGGCCTGGTCTGGGCGGGTATGACCAGGCGCAGGCGCTGACGTACGTGTGGCTCGGACAGGGGCTGCTCTCGGCGGTCGCGGTGATGGGCGGCGGCTTCGAGGACGAGATGATCGAGAGAATCCGAACGGGTGACATCGCGATCGACCTTTACCGGCCCGCGGACCTCCAGGCGTGGTGGCTGGCGGCGGACGCGGGGCGGGCGGCGTTCCAGCTGCTGGGGCGTGGCGTGGTGCCGATGGCGTTCGGCGGGCTCGTCTTCCACATCGCGCTGCCCACCGACGCCGGGACATGGCTGGCGTTCCTCGTCGCCGTCTGGCTCGGCGTCCTCGTGAGCTTCGCGATCCGCTATCTCGTGGCGCTGTCGGCGTTCTGGTTCATGGACGGCGCGGGCGTGCAGCAACTGGCAGTGCTCACCGGGTTGTTCTTCTCCGGGATGGTGCTGCCGCTGAACGTCTTCCCGGGCGCGCTCGGCGAGCTGGCCCGCGCGCTGCCCTGGTCGGCGCTCCTCCAGGCGCCCGCGGACGTCCTGCTCGGCGAGCGCACGGGGTTCGGGCTGCTGCGTACGTACGCCTTCCAGGCCGCCTGGGCCGTCGGGCTGCTCGCGGTGGGACGCCTGGTCCAGTCGGCGGCGACGCGCAGGGTGGTGGTCCAGGGTGGCTGACCTCGACGAGAGGCGCGACGAGTACCGCGACTTCGCGCCGGCCGGTGGCTCGCGCCTGGTGGACGGGCTGCGCGCCTATCGGCTGATCGCCGGCATGTGGATCCGCTCGACGATGGCGTACCGGGCGTCCTTCGCGATGACCGTCTTCGGCAACTTCGCGGGGACCGCGCTCGACTTCGTCGCGATCCTGCTGATGTTCTCGCGGGTCGACGAGCTCGGCGGCTACTCGCTGGGCGAGGTGGCCTTCCTGTACGGGCTGTCCTGCGCCGCCTTCGGGCTGACCGACCTGGTGCTCGGCTCGATGGACCGGCTCGGCGCGCGGGTGCGTGACGGCACGCTCGACACACTGCTGGTGCGTCCCGCGCCGGTGCTCGCGCAGGTCGCCGCCGACCGGTTCGCGCTGCGCCGCCTGGGCCGGATCACACAGGGGCTGCTGGTCCTCGGATACGCGCTCGTCGTACTCGACATCTCGTGGACCCCGCTGAAGGTGCTGCTGATGCCGGTGATGGTGGTCAGCGGGGCCGGGATCTTCGCGGCGGTGTTCGTGGCGGGCGCGGCCTTCCAGTTCGTGGCGCAGGACGCGTCCCAGGTGCAGAACTCCTTCACGTACGGCGGCACCACGCTCCTGCAGTACCCGCCGACCGTCTTCGCGAAGGACCTCGTACGTGGCGTGACCTTCGTACTGCCGCTCGCCTTCGTCAACTGGCTGCCCGCGCTGTACGTGCTGGATCTGCCGTATCCGCTCGACCTGCCGGAGTGGGTCGCCTTCCTGCCGCCGCTGGTGGCGGTCGCCTGCTGCGCGCTCTCGGGGGTCGCCTGGCGCGCGGGTCTTCGTTCGTACCGGAGCACGGGGAGTTAGCCGCACATGGACCTCATTCACGCCGACAGTCACGCCGAAGTTCACGCCGACGACTTCATTCACCTCGATCGCGTCGAGAAGGTCTTCGACGTACGCAAGAAGACCGGCTTCCTGCGCAGTGAGCGACGGGAGGTACGGGCGGTCGACTCGATCTCCTTCACCGTGCCGCGCGGCGAGATGGTCGGCTACATCGGGCCGAACGGCGCCGGCAAGTCCACCACCATCAAGATGCTCACCGGCATCCTGACGCCGAGCGGCGGCCGCCTCCGGGTCGCGGGCATCGACCCGTCCCGCGAGCGCACCCGGCTCGCGCACCGCATCGGGGTGGTGTTCGGGCAGCGTACGACCCTGTGGTGGGACCTCCCGCTGATCGACTCGTACCGGCTGATGCACCGCATGTACCGAATCCCCGACGCCCGGTACGCCGAGAACCTCGACCGGTGCGTCGAACTCCTCGAACTGGGCGCCCTGTTGGACGTACCCGTCCGGCAGCTCTCGCTCGGGCAGCGGATGCGCGGCGACATCGCGGCGGCGCTGCTGCACGACCCGGAGGTGCTGTACCTGGACGAGCCGACGATCGGGCTCGACGTGATCAGCAAGGCGAAGGTGCGGGAGTTCCTGCGGGACCTCAACGCCGAGCGCGGCACGACCGTGCTGCTCACGACCCACGACCTGACCGACATCGAGCAGCTCTGTCAGCGGGTGATGGTCATCGACCACGGGCGCCTGATGTACGACGGGCCGCTGACCGGGCTGCACGAGATCGGCGAGAGCGAGCGGACGCTCGTCGTGGACCTGGAGCGCGAACTGCCTCCCATCGACGTCGAGTTGGCGCGTGTGGTGAAGGTCGAGGGGCCGCGGCAGTGGCTGGCCTTCCCGGCGGCGGAGTCGGCGGCTCCGCTGGTGGCGCGGATCGCTGCGGAGTATCCGCTGGTGGACCTGTCGGTACGTGAACCGGACATCGAGGCGGTCATCAGCCGCATGTACGCGGAGAAGGCAACCTCGTAGGCTTCTGTTCATGACGGACGAACTCCCCGGCGGACTTCCCGAGCTGCGAGCCTCCGACGCCGACCGCGAAAAGGTCGCCGAAGTGCTGAGGGACGCCCTCGCGGAGGGCCGCCTCGACATGGAGGAGTTCGAGGAACGGCTCGAAGCGACGTACAAGGCGCGTACGTACAAGGAGCTGGCGCCCATCACCCGGGATCTGCCCGCGGCCGGTGTGACCGCCCCCGCCCCCACGGTGTCGATGGTCAAGCAGCCCGCCGGAGCGGTCGGGGCGGGGGACTGGCCGGGCCGGATCGTCGGCGGCGAGGGCACGTCGCAGTGGGGCGTCGCGATCATGTCGGGGTTCGAGCGCAAGGGCCGCTGGACGATGCCGCGCCGCTTCAACTCCTTCGCGTTCTGGGGTGGCGGCGTCATCGACCTGCGCGAGGCGAACTTCGCCGACGGCGAGGTCGTCGTCAACTGCGTCGCGATCATGGGCGGGATCCAGGTCATCGTGCCGCCCGGCGTCGAGGTCGTCGTCCGCGGCATCGGCATCATGGGCGGCTTCGACCACCGCGAGGAGGGTGTGCCGGGCGACCCCGGCGCCCCGCGCGTCATCGTCACCGGCTTCGCCTTCTGGGGCGGCGTCGGCGTCGAGCGCAAGGTGACCAAGGCCGAGCGGCTGCGCCTGAAGGAGGAGCGCCGGCTGGAGAAGCTGGAGCGGAAGGCTGCCCGCCAGGAAGAGCTGGAGGAGACCAGGCGCCGGGCCCTGGAGGGCACCGACGCCTGGGACCACCCTGACTCTCTGGACCACCGTGACTCCCTGGACGAGGCCCGGTCCATCCACCGCGACGCCATGGAGCAGCATCGGGAGATGCTGCGCGAGCACCGGGAGGAACGCCACGAGGAGCGGCGCGCTCGGCGCGAGCGGCGTGATCGGGACTGAATGCTCCCGCGGGTTGTGCCTTCACTGCGGGCCGTGTGTGGCTGGTCGCGCAGTTCCCCGCGCCCCTAAAGGGGCTTACAGCTCGGCCGGAGCTGCCCCCTTCAAGGTGTCCAGGTCGAAGACCTTCGCCATTCGCTTGTAGCCCCTGTCGCTCGGGTGGAGGTGGTCGCCCGAGTCGTAGTCGGAGTGCAGGTGGCGTGGGTTGTACGGGTCGCGGAGTGCCTTGTCGAAGTCGACGTAGGCGTCGAAGACCTTGCCGGAGCGGATCTGGGCGTTGACGGCCTGGCGGGTGTCCTCCAGGTGGGGCCGGTAGCCGCGGTGGCCCTGGAAGGGCATGAGCGTGGCGCCGACGACCCGCAGGCCCCGGGCGTGGGCGAGGCGCGTCAGCTCGCGCAGACCGGCGGTGATCCTGCTCGCGTCGGTCTGGTGCGGCGTACGCAGGATGTCGTTGACGCCGAGCGCGATGACGACGGCCTTCACGTTCGTGCGGCCGAGCACGTCGCGGTCGAAGCGGATCAGGCCGCTGGGGTTCTCGGCAGGGCGGCCGAGCCCGCTGGCCAGGACGCGGTTGCCGCTGATGCCCTGGTTGACCACGCTGTAGCGGGGCCCGTCCGAGTTGTCGCGCAGCCGGTCGGCGAGGACGTCCGTCCAGCGCCGGTTCTCGCCCATGGCCGAGGTCACGCCGTCGGTGAGCGAGTCGCCGATGACGACGACCGTGCCGTTGGACTCGTTGCTCAGTACGTCCAGCGCGGTCAGATAGCGCCAGTACGGCGTCTGCCAGGTGTAGGGGGCGCCGGTCACGTCCTCCGTGCGGTCGCCCTCCGCCGTGTACGAGATCTGCCGTGCCTGCGGGTGGTAGGTGACGGGCCCGGACGGGGTCGGCGAGTACGTCGTCACCAGCACGTCCGTGTCGTGCGGGATCAGCAGCCGTACGGCGTCGCTGACCACCTGCTGCCCGGCCGGCACGACGACCGACGGGCGGCCGCCGAAGGTGAGGCGGCGCATGGTGTCGGCGGCAGCGGCGGCGTTGTTCGCGGTGGCGGCGACGGCGACCGAGGCGTGTGTGATGTTGAGCGGCTGCTGCCCGTACAGGTTGGACAGGGTGATCCGGGCCGCGGTGCCGCCGACGCCGACATGGACGACGTTGCGTACCGAACGGCCCGCCATGCCGTTCACCTCGGTGCCGGGCTCCGACCCGGCCGGGGACGCCGACCAGGCGCCCACCCAGGTGCCGGTGGACGCGGGGGCCGCGGAGTTGTGCGGCGTACGGCCGCCGGCGAGCGTGTTGTCCTCGCCGTCGTCGGCGGACACACCGACGTATATGGCGGCTGAGATGACCACGATCACGGCAATGATCGCGGCCAGCAAGGCATAACCGTGACGCTTGGTCATGCGGTGCGTGTCTCCTCGAGCAGTGGAGCCCGAGGCTCCGACGTGATCACCCCATGATGAGGCATGGGGTGGAGGGAAGCCGACAGGACCCTCATTGCCCCCGCAGGCCGTATCCAATTATCTGGCCCCCGCCCGGACAGACGCCGGGAACTCCTGTTCCGTTCCAGGAGTCGGTCAGGTTGGGACAATGGGTGTGGGGGACCGGGAACGGGTGGAGTGGATGGAACGTACGAAAGCGGATGTGACAGGCGAAACATCTTCAGAGGGGCAGCATGCCCTCCCAGGCGGTGTGACCAACCGCACGGTCGCCGGCGGGGCCACGGCCAACCGTGCGATGACCTCGTTCAGTGCCGCCGACGAGGAGAAGTTCCGCGGTGTCCGCCGGATGAAGCTCACGGCGACCGGCCTGCTGCTCTTCGTCGCTGTGATCTACGTACTCGCGAAGTGGGCCGGGAACTCCGGCGCGGGTGCCTGGACGGGATACGTCGCCGCGGCCGCCGAGGCCGGCATGGTCGGCGCGCTCGCCGACTGGTTCGCGGTCACCGCCCTGTTCCGGCGCCCCATGGGCCTGCCCATCCCGCACACCGCGATCATCCCCACCAAGAAGGACCAGCTGGGCGTCTCCCTGGGCGAGTTCGTCGGGGAGAACTTCCTCTCGCAGGACGTCGTACGGCAGCGGCTGCGCGCCGTCGGTATCGGCAGCCGGCTCGGCGCCTGGCTGGCCGTTCCGGACCACGCGGACCGGGTGACGGCGGAACTGGCCACCGCGCTGCGCGGCGCCCTGGCCGTGCTGCGCGACTCCGACGTGCAGGCCGTCGTCGGCGAGGCCATCAACCGGCGGGCCGACGCCCAGGAGATCGCCCCCGGCATAGGGAAGATGCTGGAGAAGGTCGTCGCGGACGGCGGCCACCGGCGGGTCGTCGACCTGATCTGCGTACGCGCCCATGACTGGCTGGTCCTCCACAACGACCAGGTCATGGACGCGGTGCAGGGCGGCGCCCCCGGCTGGACCCCCCGGTTCGTCGACAAGAGGGTCGGCGAGCGCGTCTACAAGGAGCTGCTGCGCTTCGTCACCGAGATGCGCGACATGCCCGCCCACCCGGCCCGCGGCGCCCTCGACCGCTTCCTCACCGACTTCGCCTCCGACCTCCAGTCCGACACCGACACCCGCGCGCGCGTGGAGAACCTCAAGCGCGAGGTCCTCGGCCGCGGCGAGGTCCAGGACCTGATCGCCTCCGCCTGGTCCGCCGTACGGCAGATGATCGTGTCCGCGGCGGAGGACGAGCGCAGCGAGCTGCGGCTGCGCGTGCGCGCCTCGCTGCTCTCGCTCGGCGCCCGGATGGCCACCGACCCGAAGCTCCAGTCGAAGGTCGACGGCTGGGTCGAGGGCGCGGCGGTGTACGTCGTGACGACGTACCGCGACGAGATCACCTCCCTCATCACCGACACCGTCGCCGGCTGGGACGCCGACCACACCTCGAAGAAGATCGAGGCACACATCGGCCGCGACCTCCAGTTCATCCGCATCAACGGCACGGTGGTGGGCTCGCTCGCGGGCCTGCTGATCTACACGGTGTCGCGGGCGCTGGGGGCGTAGCCGGCCCTCATACGGACTGGCGTTACCGGCTTTCGTACGGGGACCGGTGGGCGTGACCCGAGGAGCCCGGGGAGGGAGCCCATGTCCGTCGCCGTCCCTGTCACCGACCCCGCCACCAACCTCGCGAGCCGACCCGTACGACTGTCGGGTCGCCCCGTCTGATTCCCCGACACCCGTCGGGTGACCTGCGAGGATGCGGCATGGCACGGTTTCCGCAACGACGCAGCGCCGCGAAGACGGGACGGCGCGTCGGATCGGAGGACGACGATGACGACCTACCAGCTCGACCCGGAGCTCGCCGAGGTCCTGCCCATGCTGCCGCGGGCCGACTGCTCGGACCTCGAAGGGGCCCGGGCCGAGATGCTCGGCGGTATCGCGGCGGCCCTCGAGAGCGCGGACACCACCGGCGTGGACGTCTCCGAAGTGGTCGCCCCCGGGCCGGAGGGAGCACCGGACGTCGTCCTGCGCAGCTACCGCCCGCAGGGCGTCGAGGGCCCGCTGCCGGTGGTCTACGACATCCACGGCGGCGGCTTCATCCTCGGCAACGTCGACTTCGACCACGGCACCAACGCGACGCTCGCCCGGGAACTGGGCGCCGCCGTCTTCTCCGTCGAATACCGGCTCGCCCCCGAGAACCCGTACCCGGCCGGCCTCGAGGACGCGTACGCCGGACTGGTCCACATCGCCAAGAACGCCACCGAACTCGGCGTCGACCCCGCCAGGATCGCCCTCTTCGGCATCAGCGCCGGCGCCGGTCTTGCGGCCGGTCTCGCACTCCTCGCCCGCGACCGGGGCGGCCCCGCGATCGCCTTCCAGTACCTCGGCATCCCCGAACTCGACGACCGCCTCGACACGCCCAGCATGCGGGCCTTCACCGACACGCCGCTGTGGAACCGCCCCAACGCGATCGTCAGCTGGGACGCCTACCTCGGCTCCGGCGTCCCCGGGAGCGCCGACGTCCCGGTGTACGCCGCCCCTGCCCGCGCAACCGCCGAACAGCTCGCCGGGCTGCCGCCGGCGTACATCTCCGTCATGGAGTTCGACCCGCTGCGCGACGAGGGCATCGACTACGCCTGTGCGCTGCTCGCGGCCGGTGTGAGCGTGGAGCTGCACCTGTTCCCCGGCACCTTCCACGGCTCGGGGATGATCCCGCACGCGGAGGTGTCCCAGCGGGAGGCCGCGGAGGCGGTGGCGGTGTTGCGGAAGGCGCTGCGGTAGCGCTCCGCTGGGTGGGGCGAGGGCTTCCTGTTGGTTGTTGGGTGCGGGTCCGCTGTGGCTTGTCGCGCAGTTCCCCGCGCCCCTAAAGGGGCGCCAAACGCAAGGCATACAAAGCCAGTTGGGCCCTGAACCGGTCCTGCGGGTCGCTCAGGCGGTAGCCCAGCGCGGCCTCCACGCCCGACAGCCGGGAGGCGACCGAGCTGTGGTGCAGGTGGAGGTCGGCGGCGGCGTGGCGGAGCGAGCCGGTGCGCAGGAAGGCGGTCAGGGCGGCGAGGGCAGCCGGGCCGCCCTTGCCCTCGGCCAGGTCGGCCAGGGCCCGCACGTCGGGCTGGGCCCGCAGCCGGTCGACGGGGATGTCGGCGAGCAGCGCCACAGGGCCGAGGGTGTCGTGGTCGACGACGGCCTCGTCGGGCAGCCCGGCGACATCGACGGCGAACCGCAGGGCGAGCCGGGCCTGCGCCCAGGAGACCCCGGCGTCCAGGGCGGGAGCACTGCCGCCGACCCCGATCCGTACCCCCTCGGAGCCCTGCTCCCGGAGGAACGCCCGCAGCTCGTCGGCGGACGAGGCGGCCCCCGGCGCCAGCGCCACCGCGAGCTGACCGACCGCGGCGACCCGCACGCCCGGACGCAGTTCGCGCCGCCCGAGCACGGCCACCGAGGAGGCCCCGGCGGCGGCCACCACCCGCAGCGGCTGCTCGGGCACCAGACCCAGCAGACGCAGCGCCCGAGCCCGGTCCTCGACCGCCTCGCGCTCCGACAGCACCCGCTCGACCAGCGCCGGGTCGGCCACCTGGTGGGGTGCGCTGTCCTGATCGCGGCTGCCGTGTACGACGCCCGCGGCGATGGCCATCCACTCCAGCACCAGCTCGTCGAGGGGCCCCGCCGCTCCCGCCCGCTCCAGCCACACCCGCCCGCCCGGCGCGAACTCGGCACTCCCGGAGACCGCGGGGACGGGCCCCGCCGGTACGGTCCCGGCCGGCCCGAACCGCACCACACGCCCGCCCACCTCGAGCCCCGCCGGACACTCGGCCAGCCGCGCCGTGGACCGCACGAGCGACTCGGCGTCGAGCCGCCCGGCCCCGAGCAGCGCCTCGAAGTGCGCGATGACCCGCAGCGCAGCCGCCGCGTCCGCGTCGAGGGCGGACAGCCGTAGCAGCAGTCCCTTCATGACCTGGGAGTCTAGGCCGAGGGTCGGTCATACGCCCCAGTCGTACGGCCGGGAGGAATGCTCACGGAGTGCTCACGGGAACTGAGTACGCGTACTCTGTCGGCCCTGTGTATGTCCAGGGGACCTTTGTTCCCATGACCGACAAGCTGCTGGGCCTCCTGTCGAAGCGCCCCTGGACGGAACGCTGGCTGACCCGCCTGGCGGGTGCCGCGCTGTCCTCGGCGGCGTACCTCCTCTGCCTCCCGTGGGACCTGCGCAACCGCGCCGAGTCACCCGGTTCGACGACCGAGACGACCCCGGCGACCGTCCTCGGCGTCGCGGTCCTGGCCGTGTTCCTGCTCGTCCTCGCCGTGTACTTCGGCCACCGCGACGCCCTCGCCTGGCCCCTGCTGCTAGTGGCGGCACCCCCGGCCACGCTCATGTACCTCTCGTTCCGTACGAACCCCGAGCCGCCGGACGCATCCCTGTGGCCGCTGACCTGGGCGTTCTCCACACTCGTCATGGCGGCGGGGGTGCTCGTCGCGGCGTCGGTGGCACGGCAGTTCAGGGAGGATGGGGGAGACTCGATGGACGGGCTGATGGTCGCCCACCCTTCGGCGTGAGCCCATCGCGAGCCCGTCGAGAAGTCCGCGTGAGCGTCTGATCGCTCTGATTGCCGTGAGGAGTGTGGAGCCCGTGAGTATCCGCAGGGTGGTCCCCAACATCCGCACCGACTCCAAGGAGTCGATGGCCCAAAGCCGTGATTTCTACGGCCTGTTGGGCTTCGAGGAAGTCATGAACATGGGCTGGGTCGCGACCGTCGCCTCGCCCTCCAACCCCACCGCCCAGGTCAGCTTCTTCACCGAGGAGAGGACCGCTCCGGTCGTCCCCGACATGAGCGTCGAGGTCGAGGACGTCGACGCGGTGTACGCCGAGGTGGTGGCGTCCGGCGCGGAGATCGTACGGGGGGTTCAGGACGAGGAGTGGGGCGTACGGCGGTTCTTCGTACGGGATCCGAACGGGCGGGTCGTGAACGTGCTCACGCACCAGTGATCGGGCAGGTGTGACGGGCTGAGCCCGAACGGGCCGGGATGAGCAGGCCGGGCGGAGCCGTCAGGCGCCCGTCGTGGAGCCGGGCCGGACGATCATGAGGATCGTGACGGTGGCCCAGAGCAGGTTGAAGATGCCGGTGAACATGGCGAGCCGGACGGTGGCCCGGGGGCTCACGGCGACTTCGGTGGATGTCCCGGTGGTCTCGGTGGATGTCTCGGTGGTCCCCGTCACCGCCTCGAGGACCTCCTCCTGACGCGGCAGCACCAGCGCCAGGAGGACGGCCGCCGCGATCGCGGTCAGGATCATCGAGACGACCAGCCAGGCGTCGTCGAGTACGCCCATGCTCATGGCCGTGGCGAAACCGAGGACGGGGACGGCGATGCCGATGCCCGCGTACACCCGGCAGATCCGGTGCAGCAGACATACGGTCTCCGCCGCCCGCGGGTCCCCGGGATCGGCGAGGGCCCGCCGCGCGCTGGGCGGGAACATGCTGGCCGCCACGGTGACGGGACCGACGGCCACGATCGCGGCGAGGACATGGAGGACGAGGAAGAACTTGGTCACGAGGGGACGGTAGGCGGCGTACGGGATCTTGTGGAAGTGGCGGTATTGCCATGGTTCAACGGATTCTCGCCAGGGCTTTCGCCGGGTCGTGCCGGGGTGGTTCCGCGGGCAGGTCTTCTGGCCCTGGACGGGCCGAACAGGGCCGATGCCGACCGATGTCCTGTTGGCCAGAACCCGTGCCCCGCATACTCTCTCGCCATGCACTCCGTGGCTGTACTGGCACTCGACCACGTCATCCCATTCGACCTCTCCGCCCCGATCGACACCTTCAACTGGGCCCGGCTGCCGGACGGCCGCGCGCCCTACCGGATCAGGGTCTGCTCGGTGACGGAGGAGGTGAGCGCGGGCCCGTTCACCGTACGGGCGCCGTACGGGCTGGAGGTGCTGGCCGAGGCGGACACGATCATCCTGCCGGGCACCGAGGACCCGACCGTCCCGCTGCCGGCCGGTGTGGCCGAGGCCCTGTGCGAGGCGGCCGCGAACGGTACGCGCATCGCGTCGATCTGCGTCGGCGCGTTCATCTTCGCGGCCACCGGACTGCTGGACGGACAGCGGGCGACCACCCACTGGATCGCGGCCGCGGACCTGGCGGCCATGCACCCGAAGGTCACGGTCGACCCGAACGTCCTCTACGTCGACAACGGCCAGTTCCTCACCTCGGCCGGCGCCGCCGCGGCGATGGACATGTGCCTGCACATGATCCGCAAGGACTACGGCTCGGCCGTCGCCGCGCACGCGGCCCGGATGTCCGTCATGCCGCTCGAACGGGAGGGCGGGCAGGCCCAGTTCATCGTCCACGCCCAGCCCCCGGCCCCGGCCGGCACGACGATGGAACCCCTCCTGACATGGCTGGAGGACAACGCCGACCGCGACCTGACCCTGGACGACATCGCCGCCCAGGCGGGCATGAGCGCCCGTACGCTCAACCGCCGGTTCCGCGAGCAGACCGGCACGACACCCTTGCAGTGGCTGCACCGGGCGCGGGTGCGCCGGGCCCAGCACCTCCTGGAGACCACATCCCACCCGGTCGAACGGATCGCGGCCCAGGCGGGCTTCGGCTCACCGACCGCCTTCCGCGACCGGTTCAAGCGGGTGGTGGGGACGAGCCCGCAGGCTTACCGGAGGGCGTTCCGGGGAGCGCCGGTCAGCTAAGGCTTGTCGGCGCGGCGCGGATGTGGCGCGGCCGCAGTGTGGCGCGGCCGCGGCTCGGCATCAGCCCCGCCGGTCCGCCACCGCCCACGACGCCAGCGCCACGGCCCCGGCCACGCCGAACACCGCGGGCCACGCCCCCACCTTCTTGGCCAGCGGATGCGATCCGGCGAAGGCGACGACGTACGCGGCGGTCAGTGCCCCGGCCGCACGCCCGCCGGCCTGCTGCCGCCACTGCTGCGCGGCCGCGGCCCCGGCGACGGCGAGCACGGCCCCGCCGAGCTGCCGCTTCTTGGTCCAGCGAGCGACCCCGTACCCACCGATGAGCCCACTCGCGGCCACCGCCGCGGCCGGTACCTTCGCCATCACTGCCTCCTGCTGCTGCTTCCGACGGTCGACTTCCGACGGTCGGACCGAGGCTAACCCGCCCCTACCGGGCGCCCGGCAGCACCTCACCCGAGATCGGCAGCCCCAGTCCCGCCACGGCCCGCGCCACCAGCCGGGCCATCTCGACGGCACCCCGTTCCTGGAAGTGGGTGTTGTCCTGGACCCCGTTGGGGAAGTTCGGGTACTGCCCGGCGGCCAGCCACAGGAAGATGCCCTTCGAGGCCTCGACGCCGATCCCGTCGAGGTAGGCGCGGCTGGCCGCCGACAGGTCGACGAGCGGGGCGTTCTCCTCCCTCGCGACCGCCTTCGCGGCATCCACGTACGCGGGGAAGGAGACGTTGAACTTCCCGGTCGACGCGTTGTAGGAGCGCCGCGACACCGGCGTCACGACGACCGGCGTCGCGCCCCGCGCCCGGGTCGCCCGGATGTAGTCGTTGCGCAGGTACTCCTTGTAGTCGGCGGGCGGCGTGTACCGCTCGGGATTGCTCACGGTCGCGTCGTTGTGCCCGAACTGCACGAAGAGGTAGTCGCCTGGCTTGATCACCTGATGGATCGCGGCCAGCCGCCCCTGCTCGATGAAGGACCGCGAACTCCGGCCGCCGATGGCGTGGTTGGCGACGGTGATGTTCGGGGTGAAGTAGGCGGACAGCTTCTGGCCCCAGCCGGCCTCGGGGTAGAAGCGGGAGCTGTAGGTCTGAGCGGTGGAGTCACTGGCGATGTAGACGGTGCCGGTCGCCGCGGCGGCACTCGTCGTACTCGTAGCATTCGCGGAGCTCCGGGAGGCGGCGGCAGCGGTACCGGGCAGGCTCAGGGCACCAAGGGCCCCGGCCCCGAGAGCGCCCGCGGTACCGACGAGGAACCGTCTGCGGCTACTGGCACTGGCGTTGCGGCTCATCTGACCTTCCCTACACAGGAGTTGAGGACTGTCGGAGAGAGGTGGCAGCCAGTACGGGAAAGGTTGCCGGGGTGGGCGACGACCTCGTGGTCCGCGTCCTGCGAGGCTGCCGCCACAATGGGTGAACCAAGGGTGAGTACGAGGAGAGGCACCCAAGTTGGACACCCGCACCGGTCACGTCACCACCCCTGACGGCACCCGCCTCGCCTACCGGGACCACGCCCCGCCGGCCCCAGGCCCCCACTCCCCGCTCCTCCTCCTGCACGGCCTGGCAGGCCACATGGGGGAGTGGGACGACGTACTGCCCCTCCTCCTGGCGGACGGCCACCGCGTGATCACGTACGACGCCCGAGGCCACGGCGCGAGCACGCGCCACCCACCGGACATGACGAGAACCTCGGCGGTACGAGACGCGACAACCGTGATCGAGGAGCTCTCCCTCCCCACGCCGGTAACCCTCCTCGGCCAGTCCCTGGGCGGCCACACGGCCCTCCTCACCGCGGCCGCCCACCCGCCCCTGGTCGACTCCCTGATCCTGATAGAGGCGGGCCCGGCCGGCCCGAACCCGGACCTCCCCACCCGCATAGCCACCTGGCTGGACAGCTGGCCCACCCCTTTCACGTCCTTCTCCTCCGCCGCCGCGTTCCTCGGCCACGAGGCCTGGGCGAGAGGCCTGGAGGAACGCGAGGACGGCCGACACCCCCGTTTCGACCGCGACACGATGCTCGCGGCGATCGACGAACTGGCCGCCCGCGCGTACTGGCCGCAGTGGGACCGGATCAACTGCCCCACCCTCGTCGTACGCGGCTCAAGGGGCACGATGCGGGAAGCGGAAATGGAGGAGATGAGAACCCGCCGCCCGACGCAGACGGCGACCGAGACAATCGAGGACGCGGGCCACGACGTACACCTGGACCAGCCGCACCGGTTGCACGAGGCGGTACGGGCCTTCCTGAAGCCACTGGATGCCTGAAATCACCGGCGGCGGAACGCCAGTCTCACTGATCTCACTGACGCCCGTCCGCCAGCCAAGTACGCCAGACATGCCGGGTGTTGGGCACGGCGGGCCGGTCGAGGAGCCAGAGGACGTACCCGGCGTGCAACTGCGCCCAGGGATTCTCCGACCGCAGGGCGAGCTCCAGCCGACCCCGCAGTTCGTCCCCGTCGACGGCCCGGGCGACGCGCACGTACTCGCGATCCTTACAGCGATAGGCCCGCTGGACGACGACCTCGACCAGATCGACCAGCTTGACCGTGACCGGTGAGTCCGGCCCGACAGAGGCATCGGTGGCGACCCTGGCGAGATCCCGTATGAGCACTTCCTTCGTCCCCCACGCCTTGGCATGCCGGGTCCACTCCTCCGGATACCGGGCTTCCCACTCCAGAAAGACGAGGGCGTAGGGCAGCCCGGGCCACTCGACGAGGTCCTCGCGATCCACCCCACCCCAGAAGGCCTCGGGCAGGCTGTGGCTCTGAACCCGGCGGTACTCCTGGTGGGCATTCCGAAACACCGGCTCCTCCCACCGGTCCTTGACTCCCAGCCGGTCGGCCGTAAGCCACGCCTCGTTGAACCGCAGCTGAGCGTCCAGGGCGTTCTTCCGGGAGGAAACCAGATGATCAAGCGCGGCAGCCCGCTCAGCCGGGTCGTCCGCAATCAGCCCGTACGCCCACCCCAACCGCTCGTCCCAAGCCCGGGCGTCATCCATGCCCGACCAGCCGCCTCTCCCATGTCCCGTGTGCCATGGGACAGATCATCCTCTCCCGGCACCGGTACCGGGAGGGGCGGGTGCCGGAGGCGTCCCAGGTCGGCCGGAGTGCGGTTGGCGACAGCCGCGGCATCGCCGGGCCAAGTCGTGCAATCGCAGCTGAGCAGGCGCACTCTGGAAGCATCTGGAAACAGCGGCTCCGGAGGTGATCGTGATGATGAAGACCGCTGTCGGATGGCATGTGGAGATGGAATTCGAGGAGGACGCCAACCGCACCCGTGCGGCCGCCCTCGTACGCCTCCCCGACGGAAGCGAGGTACGGGCCCACGGCTACGCAAGCCGCCATCCCTCCGACCCGAACCAGCCAAGGGTGGGCGAGGAAGTAGCCGGCGCCAGGGCCCTCAACGAACTGGCGATGAGGCTCCTGACCAAGGCCCACGACGAAATAGACGAGGCCTCGGGCAGGACGTCACGCCCGCTGACCTGACCTGCTGACTCGCCCCGCCGGACCTGACCCGCGGGGCGGTTCTGATGGTCCAGGGGAAGGGGGCCCGAAGTAGGTCTGGCCTGCGCGCACAGCGGAAGCGGTGGACGACGCCCCGCGCCGCGTCACTCGCGGTAGACGGGTGGGGCGTTGGTGTACGTGTGCCCGGTCGGCGCGGTCCAGAGGGCTACGCCGGTATGCGGATCCCGGGTGACTCAAAGCAGGCAACAGCCCGACGCCGCCGAGTCACCCGGCGCCAAGTCGAAACGCCGACGCGCGTCCCACCCACTACCAGCCAGCCGCCGAGCCTCCCCGGCGTGCTGGCGAGACGCGACCGCGCACCCGCCAGTCCCGGCCCACAACCAACCCCACCCACCCCGCAGCCCACCGTGGGACCCCACCCTTCCGGACCGCCCGCTCGCTTCTCACCCGTGCTGGAGCGGGCAGAGTCAAGGGTGAAGCGAAGCGGAATCGGCGAAGCCGACGCGACCGAAGGGAGCGCCCTTTACTCGGCCCGCGGAAGCACGACACTGACCAAGAAGCGGGCGGTCCCCACGCCACCTTCTAGGACCGGGCTCGAGCAGGCAGCCCGCACACGACAAGTCACTTACAGGCGGCGGCCCGATCTTGCTGACGCACTGCCCTCTCCCAGTGAAGACTCTTGTTTCCCAGCGAAGAGAAGAAGGGACGGCAACATGGCGAACACCGCCCTCCTCGTGATGGACGTCCAACGGGACGTCGTGGCCATCGCCGACGACGGTTCCGGATATCTGCCGCGCTTGCGCAGCGCGATCGACGGTGCCCGGGCTGCCGGCATCCCCGTGATCTACGTGGTGATGGGGTTACGGCCGGGCGATCCAGAAGTCAGCCCCCGCAACAGGGTGGTGACAAACGCCGTGCGAGCCGGCCTGTTCAGAGAGGGGGCTCCTGGCACCGAGATCCATGACGACGTCGCGCCCCAGCAGGGCGACGTCGTGGTCACCAAGAGGCGGGGGAGCGCGTTCTCGGGCAGCGACCTCGACTTGGTACTCAGGGCTCGCGATATCGACAGCCTTGTTCTCACCGGCATCGCCACCAGCGCCGTAGTGCTGTCCACCCTGTGGCATGCCATCGACCTGGACTTCGGCCTCACCGTCCTGACAGACGCCTGCCTCGACACCGACCCCGAGGTACACCGCATCCTCACCGAGAAACTGTTCCCGCAGTGGGCAGATGCCGTCACAGTCGAAGACTGGCTAAAGACAGTCGCACCGCAATAACAGAAAGGCTCCGAACCTTCGCGCGAGGCTCAGGAGGCATCTCCGCTCACGCCACCAATGCCACCAACGCAACCACGCCAACGCGCGACGCCAACGAGAGCCAAGGCGCGACAACATCCAGAACCGCCACGCCCGTTGATCGCCTGGCACGCTGGCACTCGCCCCGACGGGGGATCCTGGAACCAAGATGCGGATCCTCTCTGTCCTTGTCGTCCTGGTCGCCGCGACCGTGCTCAACAACTGGCTCGCGCCGGGCGCCTACGTGCTCACCTGCGTGACCGCGACCGCCGTACTGATGCTGATCGCCCGCTGGGACGGCCTCACCCTGGCCGACCTCGGACTGGACGCGGTGGCTCTGCGCCGGGGCCTGCGCTGGGCACCCGTCCTGGCCGGTACCGTCCTCGCCGTTTATCTGCTCGCCCTGGCCGTCCCGCTCAGCCGAGACGCGTTCCAGGACACCAGGGCCGCCGGTACATCCGCGGAACAGTTGCTGTGGAGCGTGCTGGTACGTGTGCCGTTCGGCACCGTACTGATGGAGGAGACCGCCTTCCGCGGCGTGCTGTGGGCGATGATCCGACGCCGACGCGGAAGCACATGGGCCACCACAGTGTCATCACTGCTCTTCGGCCTCTGGCACGTACTGCCCTCCCGCGGCCTGAACCGTTCCAACACCGCCGCCGGGACGGTCTTCGGAACCGGCTCGGCAGACGTAACCCTGACCGTCGCGGCAGCGGTAGTGGCCATGATCGCCGCCGGCGCAATCCTCTGCGAACTACGCCGCCGCTCCGGAAGCTTGCTGGCCCCCGCGGCATTGCACTGGGCCGTCAACGGCTTCGGCTACGCACTGGCCTGGGCAGCATCCCGGTCGTAGCCCTCGCACAACCGTCATCGGCGACCCGCAGGGGCGCGACGTCACTGACATCCCTACCGGGACGCCGACGAGCGACGCTCGGATCACGCCGCGGCGTAGTCGGCGAGTGAGGGCTCCAGCAGGCCGAAGGCGCTGTCCGCCTCCGCGGTGACGGTGGCGGAGATCCGGGTGTTGTCCTGGCCGGCGAGGGTGAGTTCCTGGATGCGCTGGAACAGGGTGCGGTGCACGGCGCCGAGCAGTGCGGCGGCGGCGCGGGGGGTGATGTCGTCGCGGGGTGCGCCGGTGGCTTCGGTCAGGGCGTCGGACAGGGCTGCCTCGCGCAGGTCGTGCAGATCGCGCAGGCGGGCGGAGAGGGTGGGGCTGTCGGCGATCATGCGGGCGAATTCGGGCCCGGAGAACCCGGCGACCGGTTCGGCGGCCGTGGCCGCGTCGGTGAAGGCGCGGCGCAGTGCCGCCAGGGCCGACTCCCCGGCCTGACGATCGGTCACGGTGCGGGCCAGGGAGGCGATGAAGGCGTCCTGGTGGTCCAGGGCCAGGTCTTCCTTGCGCGGGAAGTAGTTGGTCACCGTCTTCTTGGCGACCCGTGCGGCGGCGGCGATCTCGGCGATGGTGGTCTGCTCGAAGCCCTGGGCGATGAACAGGCGGGTGGCGTGGTCGGAGATGAGCTGCCGGGTCTCCTGCTTCTTCGATTCCCGCAGGCCGGCAGAGGGCGCGGACGAGGTGGCATCAGTAGTCATGGGGCAATCTTACACTCGTAGCATTTTTATGTTGACACCCTTGGGAGGGCTGGGCTAAGTTTACGTCAGTCGCAAATTTTCCACGGAGCGAAGAACGGAAGTGCCCATGCCCGACCCCCTCCTCACCTCCCTCCGCATCCCGGCCGTCAACATCGGCCGGACCCAGGTCATCGGCCGGACCCTGGCCGGACGCGACGGCCGCACCCCGGCCCCGCACCGCGGCGACCGGCGCCCGCCCGTCCAGACGCCCACCGCCCGCGCCCGACGAGTTCCCCCGCCGGCCCGCAATCTGCCGCGCCGCTCCGGCTACTGACCCGCACCCGACCGGCACTCACAACTCCCCCTCCCGGAACCCATGAGGAGAAACACCTTGCAGATCAACGCCTCCACCGTCTCGCTCACCGTCGACGACGTCGCCGCCTCCCAGCAGTTCTTCACGACCCACCTGGGCTACACGGAACAGGCCGCCGCCGACGGCTTCGCCTCCCTGACCCGCCAGGACGCCGCGGTCGGCATCGTCCTGCTCGCCCGCGGCACCCAGATCCTGCCGGCTGACCAGCGCGACCAGCACGCCTCCGGCCTGATCCTCGCCTTCACCACCACCGGCATCCAGGACGAGGAGAAGCGCCTGCACGCCGCGGGCGTGGACATCACCATGCCGCTGCGCGAGGAGCCCTGGGGCGAACGCCTCTTCCAGATCACCGACCCCAACGGCGTGATCGTCCAGTTCGTCGAGTGGACCGCACCGGCCGCTCCCTGATCCCACGACTCATCTCACGACTCATCTCACGACTCATCTCACGACTGATCCCACGACGCCGCCGTCACGCCCTGCCCCCGCACAGAGGAGACATCCCATAGGACGCCCGCTACCCCCTCGCCGACCTCGCTGCGCCCCGCCCCGCACGGTGCGCACGGAAACGTCATCGAGCACGGAAACGTCATCGACGGTCATCGACCGGCTCGGCCGAGAACAGGGGAAGAGCGCCATACGTACGTCACAACTCACCCTCCACGACATCACCAAGCGGTACGGCGACCACGTCGTACTCGACCAGGTGAGCCTCACCGTCAAGCCGGGCGAGAAGGTCGGTGTCATCGGTGACAACGGCTCCGGAAAGTCCACGCTGCTCAGACTCATCGCCCGGCAGGAGCGCTTCGAGAGCGGCGAGTTGACAGACGCTGCTCGCGCTCGGCCTGTTCGGCCCGGCCGATCTGCGCATGCGCGTGGGGGGAACTCTCCTACGGACGGCGCCGCCGGATCGAGCTGGCCCGGTTGGTGAGCGACCCGGTCGACCCTCTGCTCCTCGACGAGCCCACCAACCACCTGGCACCCGCCCTCGTCGAGGAATCGGGGGCGCCGGTGAGCGACCGAAGCGGCTCTCCGGATGCGGCGTCCCAGATCCGTACGACGTGATCGCGGCCTACGGTGGCTATGCGGGTTGAGTCCGGTGACCAGGCCACGCCCTCGACCATGGCGCCGCCGGACGGAAGGACGCGTAGCGAGCGACCCGACCGCGCGTCGAAGATGCGGGCCGTACCGTCTCGTGACGCGGTGGCCAAGGGTCGGCCGTCCGGCGACCAGGCGATGTGCCGGACGGTGTCGGTGTGTCCGTCGAGTTGGATGCGCAGGTGACTGGATGCCAGGGCCGCCATCAGGCCCCGTCGGGCGGACGGGGTCGGCGTGCATTCACCTAGTGCGGCCAGGGACAGCAGACGGGACTGCTCCGGCTGCTGCTCGGCGGCGCCGAGCGCGTATTGCCCGATGCTGTCCGATACGCGGCGCAGAAAGGCGAGATCACGCCGCTGCGAGGACTCGACGAGCACCTGCGCGGTCTCCGAGGCCTGCCCGGACTCGCGCAGTGCCTGCAGCCAGCGCTGTGCCAGAGTGAGCCGCTCGCCGGTGAGCAGGTAGTCGGGGCTGCGCCCGGAGCGCTCCCAGTCCTCCGCCCAGCGTTCGAGTTCCGCACGCTGACGTAGCTGCTCGGTGCGTGCCTCGACCTCCTGCCGTAAGGGGGCCCACTGACGGAACGGCGCCTCATCGCGACGTGAGGTCCCTCCGGCCGATTGGGGTCCCGTATCAGCACACCGGTCGGCACGAAGGCGGCCTCTACGCACTCGGTCCCGCTGCCGCCGCTGTACGACGACTTGAACCAGGCGAGGTCAGATAGGAGTTGGCGGGCGACGGGCATTCATAGCTCCTTGCGGATGCGGTGGATCGAGGAAGAGGAGGCTTCCATGTCCAACGCTTGTGCGCGGAGGTACTCGAAGGCAAGGCCGTCGAATTGCGAATACGCCTCGTACACCTGTCGCGGAGCCGCTACGCTAGGTGATGGCATATTCAAATACCTGCTTCGCCGGTGGCAGTCGGAGCCGCGTGTTGGGGCTGTATACGCCCCGAATACGTTTCTCCCGCTGACCTGCTTCGCGGACAGGCACGGCTATGCGGTCGCCTCTGGAGGGTACGGGGCGGGAGGGCGCCTGCCGAAGTGTGCTCCCCGCCGCAGGTGGGCTGCGGTGACGGATGAGGGCTGGAAGTGCGATGAGGGCTGCGTACAAGCAGTGGCATGAGGTTCTCTCCGCAGAATTCTTCGGTGCGGAACACGCGCTGCAGAGCACGGTCCTGTATGTCGACGACGAGATCGAACGGCAGCTCGTAGAGGGCCAGGGCATCGGAACGGGCCTGGCCCTGGCTGTGGCCGACGAACTCAACTGGAGCGACCTGGAGAGGCCCCTGTTCAGCCGTGTCCAGAGGGAGGTCGTGCAGTGGGAAAGCGACGGGAGCAAGGGACCCCCGCCGAGCCTCCCGGTGCTCGCCCTGTCCGTGCTCGCTGCCACTCGAATGGCGTCCTCCGACGGGATGCTGAGAAGCAACTTCTACGGGCGCTGGATCCATCTGTTCGGCGAGCAGTCATCCGGCTACCGTGCGAACAAGCTGCAGAAGGCCTTCCTGGACGTCGCCGCCATGTGGGAGCAGCTCGATACCTGGCTAGATGAAGCGGGTGGTCTCTACGGCACAAGTACGGTGAGCACGGACGACCACTACTGGAAGATCGGCTACCCCATCTCCCAGGCGCTGGTCCGCGGTTCGGACCGGCAGATCCTCACCCGCTTCTTCGCCACCACCCGCCTGCGGCCGCGCAATCGGAACGGGGTTTCCGGTCGGGAACTCCTGAGGCGGCTACGCGTCTGGACAGTAGGGCGCGACCGGCATCTGTCCCCCCGACTCATGGATGAACTCGCTAACGCGGTCGACGTCGGCGAAACGCTCATCACCAGTCTCCTCAAACGACTTGCCGATGACTGGGACGGGACTCTTCACGAGCCGGAGCGTGAGCACCGGCGCCGGGCGCTCGGGCTCCGGCTCATGGTCGCGGACCGGGGAAGCCGCCTCGAATGGCTCGCCGAGACCGTGGAAGCGCTCCCCGAAACTGAGGTCGGTATACCGGGTGGGCGTGCTTTCAGACTCCGCGAGGAGTATGGCGGCGTCTACGACGGTCTGGAGTCGCTGCACCCCTCGCCGCAGCAGCTGGCCCACGGTGTACGCCTTGAGGGCCATGCCCTTGTCCTGGAGTGGGCACCGCAGGAGGTCATACTGCTGCGGATGCATCCCCATCTTGGCGAGTGGGTGAGCACCGAGTACTTCGAACCGGGCGAGCAGCACTGGATCCTGGCCGCTGATTCCGCAGTCGGCGAAGTGCGGGCCATGGTGAGTGCCCTCGGCGGCCGCACCGTCCGCCAAGCGCCTGCGCCTGTACCGGGGTGGAAGCTGTTCAAGGGCGTGCGGGCTGTCAACGGGAGTGCCTTTGCCCGCACATTGGACCGAGGCGGAGTCCATGCCCACGTCCTCGAGCCCCAGATCCGGCAGCACGCCGAGCTGTCCGGTGGGCTCCGCATCGCTTCCGAGTACCGGGCAGGCGCCGGTGTCGCAGGCCACTTCCTCCGCGGCGGCGCCCCGGACTTGCTGCTGCCTGCCAGCGAGGCCGCGGACGGACGAGTCGAGGTTGTACTCGACGGCTGCACCGAGAACTTGCGCGCCGACCCACGGGTCCCGTTCCCGCTCTGCCTAGTCCCCCTCGAAGAAGGTGCACACCGGGTAGGTACCGCTGAGAGCAGCCAGGTCTTCACCCTTCACGATGGACTGCACGAAGCGCTGCCGCCGGGAACTGGGACGCTGGGGTACTCCTGCAATGGCACCGCTCGGCGTGAGCTGAGTGACGCCGAAGATCCTGAGGAGGCCATCCGCGGTGCGTACACGCCGGAGGGCATACGGCTCCCGCGTACCGAGCTAGTGCGGCGTACCGTCCTGGAAGCCGTGCTGATCGATCCCTACGGCGGCGTACGCAAAGTCAAGCAGCAGACCGTCCCGGCCTGGATGGAGTCGCGCCTGCCAGAAGATGCTCTCGGCCCTTGCCTTGAGGTCGAGGTGCCAGAGGGCTACGTCTGGCTGGTCTACCGGACAGCAGCCCGGTGGTCGGTACGGCCTTTGGCGGCAGCAGGGGATATCCCCGCGCCCGCTCCGTCTGCCGGCGACTTCGCATGGGCATACGCCGTACTCAGCGCCGCCGAGCGCTTGCAGGACCCGGCCTGGCTCGACTACGTAGCGGCAGCCGATGTGATCGCCGGAAGACAGGGGGCCTGATGGCTGACCCCGGAGACCTGCTGCTGCGCTGGGTGAGCGAGCAGGGCGCGGGCACGTTGTCCGATCTCAAGCAGGGCATGTGGTGGCTTGCCGCCAGACATTGTCCGGACATCGAGCCTGGTGCCCCAGGCCGCTGGCTGCGGGACGCTCTGTCCCTCGCGCACATGGACATCGGCTGGCACAACAGGCGTTGGTGCGCGGCCCCACCCGCCCTGACCCGGCTGCCGCAAGCCCGGGGTCTGGCGGTGCTGACCGGAAGCAGGACAGCCGCGTTTGAAGCGCGCCTCACACAAGTAGTGCAGGACGGCTTGGTGGAGCTCTTCCGGGTGCCCAGCACTCGCCCACCGCGGGATATCCCTCTGCCTGTCTCGCTGATCGTCCAGTTCGACGATGAGGCAGGGCTCGTGGGGTGGGCTGCCGAACTCGGAGTCTCGTACACGCCCTGTTTCGCCCTTCAGGGAGCTGCTCTGCTTCCGCCTCTTGGGCTTGAAGTACGCACCTCTAAACCGGAGTTCGGGAAGCCGCTTGAGCAGTACGACTTGGACCGTCGCGAGTACCAGCCCGTGCGCAGCCCTCGGGGCGACGGCCTGTACCGGCTCAAACGGCGCGACTCGAAGCGCGTGTGCCAGGTTCTGCGCGACGGTGAGTGGTACGAGACCAGCCATGAGCTGGGGGTCTACTCAGTTCTCGAGTCCCAGAGCCGGGACGCCGATGTTCTCCGCTGGCTGCCGGAGAAGGACTGCGGGCGGGAGAGGTACGGCACCCTGTACGTCGACTGGGGTTACCCGCTGCCGGATCTGCATAGGCGGGTGGCCGTCATGTGCTCCGGCCTCGCGCCCCGCATCAACGCGCACGCAGAGAACCTGGCGTACGACAACGTGCCCAAGATCGTTGCTGTGAAGATCGCAGACTCGCTCGGACAACATCTCGGGGAGAACGATGAGTGACACCGTCGCGGAACAGTCCGGCAGCACTGGCCGGGACGTCGACATCTTGGGCTCGTTCGAGCATCTGAAAGAGGCGCTTTTCCGTTACTACAACACGCCGTTCGGCCTCGCTGACGAGGACCTGCAACGTGAGCGGCAGGACCTCTTCGATGAGGACGGCGGGGCGTGGCGGCGACCGCTCCTGGAGGTCCGCCCGCGGTACGTCACGATGGACGCGGGCATCGCGGAGTCCGTTCGCAGGGCAGGAGCTCACCCTGATCTTGCGGAACTGGTGCAGCTTGGCCTGCTGCAGGGTGTTCCGTCGCTCTACGAGCACCAGCACCGGGCCCTCGTCGCCGCGGTACGAGACGGGCGCGACGTCGTCGTCACTGCTGGTACGGGCTCTGGCAAGACGGAGTCCTTCATGCTGCCGATCCTGGCCGACCTGGTCCGCGAGTCTGCAGCCTGGCCGGTGGGCAGCCTGCCGTTGAACCGCTGGTGGACTTCTCCCGACGGTGAGTACCAGCCGCAACGAGCAGGCGAGAGCGGGCGGCACGCGGCTGTACGTGCTCTCGTCCTCTACCCCATGAACGCGCTCGTCGACGACCAGATGATGCGCCTGCGCAAGGCCCTCGACAGCGACGAGGTGCGGTCTTGGCTTGAGCAGTCGCGGCCGGGGCATCGCTTCTACTTCGGCCGCTACACCGGAGCGACGCCCGTCCCCGGAGACCTCGGCTCGGCCGCCGGTGTGAAGACGCTGCGCAGGGAGTTCGCTGCGACTGAGGAGCGCTCGCGCCAGGCGCAGAAAGCCGAAGGAGACGGCCGGTTCTTCATCCCGAGGCTCGATGGCGGAGAGATGCGCTGCCGATGGGACATGATCCAGGCTCCACCGGACATCATGATCACGAACTACAGCATGCTCAACGTCATGCTGATGCGGTCGCGCGAGTCGGGCATCTTCGAAAAGACGCGCCGCTGGCTGAATGAAGTCCCGGACGCCCGCTTCACGTTGGTCGTCGACGAGCTCCACATGTACCGCGGCACCGCGGGCACCGAGATCGCCTACCTCCTGCGCAACCTGCGTCACCGGTTGGGCCTCGACGACAAGCCGGAGAAGTTCCGGATCCTCGCGGCCTCCGCCTCTCTTGAAGCGCCTCGCGACCTGGATTTCCTGGAAGAGTTCTTCGGCGCTGATCGCGATCGGTTCGAGGTCCTCGGCGGCCAGCTCGTACTGCCGCCCCACACGCGGACCGACATCTCCGAGCACGCTGAGACGTACGCGGGCCTTAATGCAGACCCCGAACCCGCCGAGGCTGAAAGACTCCTGGCCGATACCGGAGCTGCCGATGCATTTGTCAACGCGCTGCGCGAGGGTGACCGGCTGATCGCGGACTTCGACGATGAAGTCGCAGGCAAGCTCTTTCCCTCCGCCGACGACACCAGGCAGGAACATGCGCTGCGCGGTGTCCTCGCTGCGTTGCGCCGCTCAGAAGACCCGAAGACCCCCAAGCTCCGCGGACACCTCTTCTTCCGCAACATCCCTGGAGTCTGGGCCTGTTCAGACCCTGCATGCCCCGATGCCGAGCGTCGCGATGGCACCGGGAGGACCGTCGGAAAGCTGTACTCGCGGCCCACGCCGCGATGCAGCTGCGGTTGCCGCGTACTCGAACTCCTCTATTGCCAGAACTGCGGTGACGCCTTCCTCGGCGGATACGCGCCTGGATCGGCCTTTCAGAATGCCAAGGACCGCCTGTTCGATGCCGGCCTGCTGGCGGATCTGCCCGACCTCGACTCCCTCCCCGATGCTGCTGCTCTCGGGCCGAGTGCGGCCAACTACATCGTCTACTGGCCGCGAAAGGACGACCCAGCCGCGGACGAGTGGGCCTGGAACTCCTCATCTGACAAGGGAACACTGAGCGCCAGCTTCGAGTTCAAGCGCAGCAAGTACGACCCACGTACAGGCCGTCTCCGGAACCAGAAGAATCACACAGGCTGGTCCTTCCACGTCAGCGTCCCCCAGCCGAAGAATGGGAGAGCCCGGCTCAAGGCCGAGAACCTCCCTGCGGCGCCGACCCGATGCCCGTCGTGCGGCGATGACTGGGAAGTCCGGCAGGTCGGGAACGAGCACGTCAGTCTGAGCGACCCGCGGCGTATGCGCACCCCGGTCCGCTCTATGCGGACTGGTTTCGAGAAGGTCAACCAGGTGCTGACCACCGGGATCCTCTCCAACCTCCCGAACCGGCAGGCGGTGGTCTTCTCCGACAGTCGGCAGGATGCGGCCAAGCTGTCGGCAGGCCTCGGACTTCGCCACTATCAGGACCTGCTGCGCCTGCTGCTTGCTGAGGAGGTCGCGGGCCAGGGCGATCCAGCAGCAGACCTCGCTGCCGTCGCAGGCTTCTTCCGTAAGTCGCCTGGAAACCCGGTGGACAGGAATACGGCCAAGGCAGCGCGCGATCGGCTCCACGCCCGAGACCGGGATACGTACGACGCGTGGGAGAAACTCCAGAAACCCCAGGCCTCCGAAAATCTCGATGACCTCAGCGACGACCATCCCGACCCTGCTGAGGAGCAAGCGCTCTATGGCCTTCTGAGCCGCGTACCGAGCCTCGACAGCCACACTGCCGCCGTCGCTGAACGCCTCGTGCAACTCGGCGTTAACCCCGGCGGCCCAAAGGCATCCCTCCAGCAGACGGCCTACCAAAAGGGCTCGCTGCCGCAGCCCTGGACTTCCCTGTACCGCTGGCCCGTGGGCGGGAACGGCCCAGTACGGGATGAATCAGGCCTCGTACTGAGCGAGCGGCAGGAGCAACTGCGCCAGGACATGCGCGAAGACCTCAGCAGCGAACTGCTCAACGGCCTCTTCGGCACTGCTGGGCGCGACTTCGAATCCCTCGGACTGGGTTGGCTCACTCTGGCATCCGACCAGTGGCCGCTCGAGGCAGAGCGGGCGTCCGATGCAGCGCTGGCCCGGGCGAGTCTGCGGGTCCTCGGCCACATGCGCCGGTTCGCCGGCCTGCGGAGCCCCGCGGACAATCCCCCGAAGAAGCTCCGGGCCTTCTGGGCCAGCGCAGCAGATCACCTGGGGCAGGACAAAGACGATCTCCAGGCGACGGTGGAGCGGATCTGGGGGAGCGCAGTCGTCAAGTACGTCATCCAACCTGAGCATGTTGCACTGCGCCACGGTCGCGGGGTGTCCTGGACCTGCTCTACCTGCCGCCGTCGGCACCTTCACCCGGGTGTCGGCGTCTGCACGAAATGCGGACGTCCGCTTCCTGCGACGCCTGAGCCATTCGAGAGCACCGACGCGGATTACTACGCCTGGATGGCCCGCAACCAGTTCGGGAACTTCCGGCTCAACACAGCCGAACTCACCGGACAGACAGACCGCCTCGACGCGCAGGCACGCCAGGCCCGCTTCCAGGGCATCTTCCTGAACGGCAAGGAGAACGAGCTCCCCGACAGGCTCGACGTCCTCTCCGTCACCACCACGATGGAAGCCGGCGTCGATATCGGCCCACTCTCGGCAGTCCTCATGGCCAACATGCCGCCGACCCGGTTCAACTACCAGCAGCGCGTCGGCCGTGCAGGGCGTCGCAGCTCGCCAGTCGCGCTCGCTCTGACCGTGTGCCGCGGCCGAAGCCACGACGAGCACTACTTCCAGGACCCGAAGCGCATCACCAACGACGCCACTCCGCGGCCGTACTTGTCCACCGACATGAAGGACATCTACCAACGCGTGCTCGCAGCGGAGGTGCTGCGCCGGGCGTTCGACGCCGTACAGACCGCCGTTGACGACGACGGCGGGCTCGACCCGACCCGCAACGTCCACGGCCAGTTCGGCCACTGTGCAGACTGGCCCGTCGTAGCCGAGGCCGTGAGCGCGTGGATCAAGTCGCATGATGCCGAGATCCGAAGCCTTGCCGAAGCACTCGCTGAGCGGACCCGCAGCGCGTGGCACCCGGCTGAGGCCACGGCATGGGTGGACGGCGAACTTGTCAATCGCGTTACGCAGATCGCGGACCGGCCTCAGGGCCACCATGAACTAAGCCAGCGGCTGGCAGAGTCCGGCCTCCTGCCGATGTTCGGATTCCCCACGTCTGCCCGCTACTTGTACACCAAGCGCCCCTTCGACTCGTACCCGTGGCCACCGAGCGGAGTCGTCGACCGGTCGTTGGACATCGCCATCTCGCAGTTCGCGCCCGGTGCTGAGACGGTGAAAGACGGACAGGTTCATACGGCTGTGGGTGTCGTCGCGTTCGAGCCGACAGGAAGGGCGCCGCTGGTCGTGGAAGAGCCGTTCGGGCAGGCCGCACTCATCGGTATCTGCCGAGCCTGCGGCCACCTTGCGGAGAGTGTGGAGACGCTGCCGACGCAGGATGACGGTGCCCCACCGCAGCCCTGTCGCGCCTGCGGAGCCGCCGACGGTTCGTACCGCGAGATCGGACTCCGCGAACCGGCAGGTTTCTACTCCGCAGGCAAGGCCCGCGACTTCGATGGCAACTTCGCTTGGCGGGCTAGGTCGCTGGCGCCTCGAACCGCCGCAGACCTCGAGCAAGGCGCACGCCTGGCGATTGCGACGCCGGGCATGGTTGTCCATGCAGGTAAAGGTCGCCGTTACGCCGTCAACGACAACGGGGGCCGACTGTTCAGCTTCGCGAAGGTGACTCCGGCCGCACGCTGGTCCGGGGCGTATCTGGAGGCCGGGGCGGCGGAGTTGTTCCCTTGGCTGAAGAAAGACATCGCAGCAGACCAAGAGCTACTGACCACGGCCGTCGGCGCCACTCAGCACACCGACCTGTTCCTCCTAGGGCCTCAGGCCGGAGAGATCCCAGAGCTCGGACTGCGCCTCAACCTCACGTCTGTTCCCCAGAGCACCGGCTTCCCGGACGACCGCTCAGGAAGGCGGGCTGCCTGGTACTCACTCGCCGCGCTGCTCCGGACGGCCGCGGGCGAACTCCTTCAAGTGCAGCCCAACGAGATCGCGTCCGGTATCCACGGCGCTGGATCCGGGAGCCGGGAGGCGCGCACCTTCGCCTTCCTCTCCGACACGTTGGACAACGGCGCTGGATACTGCACGCACCTTGCCGACCCCGAGGTGTTCACCCAGCTCATGGCCACCGCGCACAACAAGCTGGCCAAACTCGAGGAGGGCGCGCACGGTCGCGACTGCGGAGGCTCGTGCTACGAGTGCCTCCGCGATTACACGAACATGGCGTACCACAGCCTGCTCGACTGGCGCCTAGCCGGTGACCTGCTCTCCATCCTCCAGGAGGGCAAAGACGCTGCGAGCAGTCGGCGAGCGCGGGGGGCTGTGCGACTGCTGCGGAACTGGGCGTCGGACTTCCCTCACGGGGACGCGGAGTTCGTTGACGACCTCGGAGGCACAGGACCTGCGGTCCTCTTCGAAGAGCGGGTCTGGGTCGCCGCGAAGAGCCCGTTCGAGGCTGCCGACGAGCCTCTGCAGTCCGTCCGGCTCAGTGCTGTGCGCAAGGCTGCCGCATTGGACAGCCGAGGTGTCCCAGATGTCGTCTTCATTGACGACTTCTTGCTCGACAAGGCTCCAGCACGGGTTTCGGCCCTGCTTGCCGACTTCGATGGAATGTAGTGGACGGCAGCCTCGCTCAGCCTCCGTAAATGCAGGGGCAGTTGAGAGCTGTAGTAGAGCCGAGCGTCGGCAGTCGTGCAGGCAAGCCTCGGCTGCCGGCGGCCTGTGCCGGCATGATCACGTGAGGAAGTAGCGCATTGTCGAACCGGAGGCGGATATGAGCGACCCGGTACTGCTGCAGCGGTTCGCAGCATGGCTGCAGCCGCAGCCATCGGCGGAGGATGCGGAACGCAGCGCGTTCTTCCAGGACGGGATCATCGTTCTCGACACGAACGTGCTCCTCAGCCTGTACGAGTACACAGAGACGTCCCGCGAAGAGGTTCTCTCGGCGCTCGAGCAGACCGCGGGGCGGCTGTGGATGCCGTACCAGGTCGGTCTTGAGTTCGTACGCGGCCGCCGCAGCACGCTCGAGTCTCGGAAGAGGGCACTCTCAGACGCCGCGTCAGAGGTCAACAAGAAGCTCATGGCCGCGCGCAAGGCAATCGTGGAAGCCAAGAACCTCGTGTGTGCCCAGCTTGATAAGTACGCCCGCGCTCCGGAGGAGATAGCCAGTCTCGATGAACTGGCCAAGGACTCGGCGGTTGACAAGCACCTGTCCGTCTATCGGGAAGAGTTCAAACGCCACCTGGACATGCTGAAGGCTGATCACGACCTGGCTTTGAATGCGGCCGATGCAGAGGATCCGATCCTGCCGCGCGTCGCGAAGCTCTACGGGGAAGGCGTCGGCCAGCAGCCGGACGACGAAGTCCTCCGCAAGCGCCTGGAGGAAGCTACCGCCTTCCGGTTCCCGAACAAGATCCCGCCTGGGTTCGCAGACTCCGACAAGGACACACCGCTGAGGTCGGCTGGAGACTTCCTCCTCTGGGAAGAGCTGATCGAACACGTCAGCCAGCTGTCCCAGTCCAGTCGCCGCGTGTTGTTCGTATCGAACGACACGAAGGAAGACTGGTACGAATCTGATGCCGGCTCGCGCAATTCACGTCCGTGGCCGAGTCTCATCGACGAGCTGAAGCGGAGGGCAGGCGCAGATCTGAGGATCGAGACTCAGCTGCACTTCTACGGCGGGATAAGGGAGTTCCTGGATGCCGAGCTCGCTGAGGACACGTATGCAGAGATCGTGCGGGTGTCTGAGACCTTCGACGTGAAGACCCAGGACGACCCAATCGTCACGGCGGAGATAGCCCCTCAACTTGCTCCGCCGGAGGGGTTGGCGCTGTCCGCATTGCAGTCGGTGGAGCTTGCGTCCTCGGCCGTGCGCGCTGCTCTTGAGTCGTCCTCCCCATCCCAGTGGATGTTCCAGTGGTGGCTCATCGGTGTGACGGCCCAGCTAGGGCGACGAATCCCCGAGGAGTGGGAGCCCAGCGTTGATATCGCAGCGGCATCGAGAAGTCCTGAGCCGCCGTCCCCGCTGTGGAAACCGGGTACGGTCCTGCCGCCGGGGGAGTGGCTCCACCGGGACTCGTCGTGGATCGCGCCGTGGTTCATGGAACTCCTGGACGCTACTCCGCAGATGGACCGGGCCGTACTGCGCAGACTCGCAGCACAGCAGGCAGAGAAGAACCGACGCTCCCGTTAGTTGACGGCGCCGACGCTCGGTGTACGGGTCCCTGCACTCATTGATTCCCACCGTGCCGGAGTGCTGCGATAGCGTCTATTACTTGATGAGTACGTGCCAGGACTGAGAGCGAAGGGCAGCCAGCGTGGCGATAGAGAATCAGGGTGCGTTCGAGGCGTGGGGGCGTCTGAAGCCTGACACTGAGTTCGCGGTCAAGGCGCTTAGTTCAGCCTTGGAGGAGCCAGACGCATCGCCTGATGCGGTCCTGGATGCCTACCTGTTTGCGAAGCGCGCTCTGGCCCAGTCCATGCAGTCGCTACTGCGGTCGCAACTCCCTCCCACCTGCGCTGAGTTCCACGAGTTGCGGGCTCGGATCCAGGATGAAATGCACTTGAGGTTCTCTGGGCACGTACCGGAGCGGTATTTAAAAGTTCCCTACGGAACGAAGGCAAATGAGAGGCTGTTTGCGGTCCTTCACCAGGAGATCGGCTGGCCTGTCGACAACGCTCGTCTCCGCACTATCAATGGGGACGACATCCACACGGAGCGCCGCATCAGGGAACTCAGAGAACTCGGACTGGACATCACCACGACTACGGTGGACGGTCGGCGGCACTACATCCTGGACTCACTCGAGCTCGACAGCACCAAGATCCGCGATCTCGTCCTCAAGACGATCGGCAAAACGAAGGCGCTCTTGAAAGAAGAGAAGAACGAGATCATTGCGCGGCTCCCGTAGCCGGCAGTGCACGCCGAGGCCGAAGACCACAGCGCGGATCATGGGCGGCATGCGTCGGGGTGGAATCGTTCCGTCTCCTTCTCTCGGTTGTCCTAGTCCAGCCGAGCAGCCAAGAACCTCCCCCATGCCTCCGTCGATATCGCGACGTGAGGGCCCTCCGGCCGCTTGGAGTCCCGTACCAGCACACCGGCCGGCACGAAGGCAGCTTCCACGCACTCGGTCGTGTTGCCGCCGCTGTATGACGACTTGAACCAAGCGTGGGCAGGAGTGAGTTGAGGGGTGGCGGGCATTCATAGCTCCTTGCGGATGCGGTGGATCAAGGACGAGGAAGCCTCAATGTCTAACGCTTGTGCGCGGAGGTACTCGAACGCAAGTCGGTAACGCTCCAACTCTTCGTCCTTCTCCAGGAACAGCGACCCGGTGTGGAAGTCCACGTACACGACGTCGAGAGCTGGCTCCCTGCCACCGATGATCACGAAGCTTCCGAGGGCTGCGCAGTGGGCCCCCTTGGAGAACGGAAGTACTTGCAGCGTGACCTGCGTTGACTCGTTCCCTTCGAGGAGTCGGCCGAGCTGCTCCTTCATGATCTCCGGCGAACCGACGACGCGACGGAGCACGGACTCGTCGAGAATTGCCCACAGGTGCGGGGGCTTTGGCCGCGTGAGAATCTCCTGCCGCTTCATACGGATGTCAACGAGCCGCTCGATCTCGGCCGGCTCCAGACGTACTTCGTTGGCCTGCTGCAGAGCTGTGCTATAGCCACGGGTCTGCAGGAGCCCGGGAACGTAGACGCATGAGAAGTGATCCTCGCGTACGGCCTCGTCCTCAAGCGTGAGCAGAAGGTTCATGCTCTCCGGGATGGAGTCGGCGAAGGAACTCCACCAGCCCTGCTGCTTGACATCCTTGGCGAGGCCGACAACTGCCGTACGTTCAGCATCTGTTGCCCCGTACTCGCGGCAGAGCGCATCCACGACCAGCCACTTGACCGGTCCGGCCTGGGTCTCGTACCGGCTGATCGTGGCCTTGGAAGCTCCGACGAGCCGCCCGGCCTCCTCAAGGGTCAACCCCTTGCGGGCCCGCAGTTTGCGCATCATCGCGCCCAGTTGACGGCGCCGTGTTGTGGTCCGGACCGACATGCAACTCCTCTCCGCGTGCGCCGGGCGCCCGCCCGGAGATCCCAATCAGGCTAGGCAGTACGGAACTTGAAGTACCAGCAGATTCACTCGATGGATTCTCGTGAGAAGTTACACAGTGAGACTTCTCTGTGCCATGCTCCTCTGCAGATCGCTACGCAGTGCAGTCGTGTGAACACGGCAGGCGCAGCACGCGCGTGGCATGGAGGGAGGAGTGGCCATGACCGGCTACGACGTCGCTACACCCCGACTCCGCTGTGTTCTCCCCTTCGAGGCAGAGCCGGCGGAGGTGCGCTTGCTCCGGAAGGCTGCCTCCGCACAGCTCAACCTATGGGGAATGCGTGAGGCTGCTGAGGAAGCGGAACTGCTCGTCACTGAGCTGGCGACGAACGTCATCAAGCATGTAGGGGAGGGCGCTTCGGCGACCTTGATCCTTGAATTGCAGAGTGAGCGCCTCCGTGTTGAAGTCCACGACAAGAGCCACGTGGTCCCGTCCCTTCGGTCCGCCGACTGCGATGAAGAATGTGGTCGCGGCCTGCACTTGCTCGCTGCTCTGGCCGTGGACTGGGGAACGGCCTTGTCGGCGGCGGGCAAGGCGGTCTGGTGCGAGGTATCGCTCGACTACGGCAGTGCCTGCCGCCGTATCGAGCGCGCTGTCGGCGCGCTTGAGAGTTATCAGGAAGCCTGCGGCGGTGCTGTCCTTCGCGGCGGTAGAACAGGCACCGGGCTTGAGGAGTCAGCGGTGGAGCTGATCGCCGATCTGCTCCACTGGACTGCCGCCCGAGGGTGCGATCCAGACGGCATCCTTGAACGGGCCCAGATGCACTACGAAGCTGACGCGGACGCGGCCTAGTGGGCGCCATTCTGCGCGGACTTCCGTATCTCATCCCGAAGCGCGCCCGGAGTGCGCCAGGATTCTCCGGGACGGCTCCTGTGGCACATGCGGTGGCAGTTGGCGCACATGCATGCGAGATCCTCAAGCTTGGTCTTCCGGCGTCCGGAGATGTAGAGGGGAGTGACGTGGTGCACCTCGATGTAGCCCTCGCCGAGGTCTCCGTAGGTGCGGGCGAAGTCGAAGTCGCAGACCTCACACCTCAGCGGCTGCCCATCGCGACTCACCTGCCGGATTTTCAGCTTGCGAAGCTTCGGGTCCCTCTCGCGGGCGAGCGCCCGGCGGACGAGGAGTCGTCCCTCGATGGCCGTGAACCCGTCGTCGTCGACCTCGTCGGGCTGCCGGGGCAGGAGGTACAGCTCGCCGGATCCGATGCCTTCTTCGATGGCTTGGGCGGCTTGGAGCATCTGGGACTCGCGCTCGGTGAACGCTTTGATCATCTGGAGAGTGGGCTCGCCGCAGCGGGTGGGCTTGCCGGAGTAAGGGCCGTAGTTCGTGGCGAAGTCCGTGGTCTTGCGGCTGACGCTGTCCATGGAGCGGAATTCAGGCAGGGCCCTGGCTTCCGCGCTGTGGATCGGCAGCGAGCGCAACAGCTCGGACAGCTCCTGCACCTTCCGGTCGCCGGTCCTCAGCTCGCGCCAGCCGTTCTTCACGACGAGCGCTCCAGCCAGCACGAGTTCGTCTTCAGTCCACGCGGGGCTCTTCATGAGCAATATCGTATGAGTGTTCGGCGCGACGGAGGGTGCGTGCAACGAATGAGGGGGAGTGCTGCACACTTGGTCGAGTCTCGTTGTCAGTGGGGTCTGTCACCCTCAGTGATGGTGGATCGCAAGATGTGTCTGCCGCTGCACGGCTGTAAGGAGGGGGCATGACCCGCACGAACGATGTCGCATACACCTCTGTGGAGATCTGCGCTGGAGCAGGAGGGCAGGCCATCGGCCTGCATCAGGCCGGATTCCGGCACCTCGCGCTCGTGGAGATCGACTCGCATGCGGCAGAGACGCTCGCTGAAAACATCAAGACCCACGAGGAATGGAGTTGGGAGAGAGAACACTGCGACGTTCTGTCAGCAGACGTCAACGAGTTCTCCCCGTCCGAAGACCTCAAGAAGAGTGGTGACCTGCTCGGGCCCCATGGCTTGGACCTCCTGGCCGGAGGTGTCCCGTGCCCGCCGTTCTCGCATGCGGGTAAGCAGCTAGGCAAGGACGATGAGCGTGATCTCTTCCCGCGGATGCTGAAGCTCGTTGAGGAGCTCAAACCGCGTGCAGTGATGATTGAGAACGTGCGCGGGATCATGGACCCGAAGTTCTCTGACTATCGTGACTGGATCGTGGCTCGGCTCCAGGGCGGCACATATCGAGGTGAGGACGGCGAGCAGGCCCATACTGCAGGGCTTGGTTACACCGTCTGCAAGTGGGGCATCTTGGAAGCCAGCGATTTCGGGGTCCCGCAACTTCGTCCGCGGGCCATCCTCGTGGCCTTCCGCAATGACGTCCTCAAGGACGTGAAGTACGAGTGGCCGACACCTACTCATGAGGAGCCGGTCAGCGTCGCGGAGGGCCTTGAGCAATCCATGCTCGATCGCTATAAGCCGTACTTCAAGGGGATCCACGCCGAGCGAGCCCGCAAAGCCTATGATCGCTGGCTCCATCAGGCACAGAAGCGTGATGCGGAGCTCAAGGGCAAGGGGGGCGGCATCGCGCCCACGCTAGTCGGCGGGTCCAAGAAGCACGGTGGCGCTGATTTGGGCCCCAGTCGCGCGAAGGCTGCATGGAAGCAGCTTGGTGTCTGTGGGCTCGGGGTTGCTAATGATGCTGAGACCTGTGCAAAGAAGGGCACTGAGGATCGGGACCTCTTCAGGGAGGACGGCCCGATGCTGACGGTGGAGCAGGCCGCGATCATTCAGGGGTTCCCACGCAAGTGGCGATTCCAAGGCGGCAAGACGGCGCAGTACCGGCAGGTTGGCAATGCCTTCCCGCCACCGGTGGCCAAAGCAGTCGGAGAGTCGATCATCGACGTTTTGAAGGCTGCGCGTGAGCGTGACCGCAAGAAGCGCTGATCAGCCGTTCCTCTCCGCAGCAGAGTCGCGGCGTCGTTTGACCTCGGTCGCGATCCGCTCCGCACACTCTGCTGATGGCTCATGTTCCCAAAACCGGAGCACCGTCCAGCCGGCCTCGGCCAAGTGCTGGTCGGTGTCCCGGTCGCGGGCCATGTTTCGGGCTACCTTGTCCGACCAGTAGCCCGGGTTGGTCTTCGGCGGCACGTAGTGTTCCGGGCAGCCGTGCCAGTAGCAGCCGTCGATGAAAACCGCCACTTTCGCCGGACGGAAGACCATGTCTGCCGTCCGGCGGAGGTCGGGAAGCGGCCTGGCTGCGACCCGGTAGCGAAGGCCTTGAGCGTGAACAAGCCGACGGATCATGCGCTCTGGGGTGGTGTCCCGGCTACGGATAGCCTGCATGTTTCGGCGGCGCGCTGCTGATGACGCCCAGGACCCGGTTGGCGGAGTCCAGGACGGAAGGCTGTCTTTCTGTTCCTCGTTCGTCATCAGGCGCTGCGATCAGTACTCGGCAGGAGCTGGGACCGAAGAGTCTCCTTCTTCCCAGACTGCATAGTCCTGGCCGGAGATTCGAGTAGACTTCCTCGCCGAGTCAAGACTATCGACGCAGGCAACGCGAATCGCTATCCATGATCCTTTTTCGGGTACGCGAAGACCTAGGGCGCGGGCGATGTGAGGATGCTGCTTCTGATGGCCGAGGATCATGATTCCTTCGTTACGGAGATGATGACGGGCGTCACGCACGCGCTTCAGGCTGTCGTCCTGTCGGGCCACCGTGAGGACGGTGTTGCGGTTTACCAGCCGAACCTGTACGCGGCGAAATAGTTCATTGGTGCGCGCTTGTCCGCTGGTCCCAGCTTTGAAGATTGCATCTCTGTCTGTCTCGGAGAGGGTCAGCAAAATGTTCTCGGGGAGCCTTCCCTCGGGGATGATCCACTGTATGGCGCTCCGTCCAGCGGCTGACGGTGTGCGCTTGCCGTCCCTGTTTGCTCCCAGGTTCAAAAGAGTGTCATGGATTCGAAGTATTCCGACCTGGTAGCTCGCCTTGAGATCATTTGCCTTGATCAGTAGACAAATGTGCCCGTCGGCTTCGCGTGGGATTGTCCAGTTATCACCGCTTGTGAATTTCGAGTCTACGTCATGGCCGGAAATGGAGAAGTCCATTCTATTTCCGCGGCCAAGATTAAATTCCGTTCGGGCGATGATCTCAACTTTTGTTCCCAGGTATGTCTTTTCTGTCTTCTCGAGATCTTTAATGTTGAAGCGACCTGTTCGCTGTCCATCGAGAACTTCATCGATCGATTGACGTAGTACCTGCCCGAATCGAGCTTCGAGCTTCGGTTGCATCTTGAACCAGTCTCGAACCTCAAGTAAATTTGGGTCAGGATCGAGAGGGGGTGGCGAGTTTGCGATATTCTGCGCTGCCGTGATATCGCGAGGGAAAAGAGAATCTTCCAAGACTCGTCCTCAGGGAGAGTTTTTACAAGGTCGCCTACGCCTGGCCGTGACACTCTCCATAACTCCGCCCCGACCCACACCAACACCCCGCCCCCCTCTGCGGCGGCCAAGCCACAGCCCTCCCCCGCGCCGCCAGCGTCGTCGCATACTGCGGCAGCAGCGACGCGTCGCTCGGCGAAGCCCCCTCCGAAGCTGCGAAAGCCTCATACGAAGGAACCGTCCCGGTCACGATCCCCAAGTTGGCCGTGCCCGAGGCAGCAAGCTCCCGCAGTGCCCGCTCTATCGTCGCGAGGTGCTCCTCGTGGGATGGGTACTCCTCCGCCAACTCCGGGTACGCCGTCACCAGTTCAGCCAATTCCTCCGCCGGCCAGTGCAGAACCGCTACCGGAAAGGGGCGGGACAGGGCCTCCCGGTACGTGCCCAGTTCTGCTCGGAGGCGGGAGATTTCCGCCTCCAGTTCCGCCGGGTTATTGGAGCCGAGGGACCAGACACGTTTCGGGTCGTGGAGTTCGTCCAGGGAGACCGGGGACGAGTGGAGCGTGTCCGCCAGCGTGTCCCAGTTGTCGTGGGTCAGGCCCAGCATGCGGCGTACGCGGTGGCGGCCGAAGAGGACCGGGTGGGTCGCGTACGGGGGTTCCGGGACGTCGGTGAGGAGGTGGACCGCCGCCTGCGTGAACGTCTCCTGCGCCGCCTCCAGCTCGTCGTGGGACTCCAGGGCCTCCGCCACGATCACCCAGGGCGCCGGGTCGCGGGGTGCCGCCGCGCGGACGCCCTCGATGATCGCCCTCGCCTCCGCCTCGTGGCCGTACTCCCAGAGGTTGGCCGCCTTCAGGGCCCGTACCAGGAACGGGTTGTCCAGGGTCGTCGGGCCGGCGAGCAGGCGGTCGTAGAGGGAGCTGGCTCGGGGGCGGTCGTCGGCCAGTTCGAGGTGGGCCGCGGCCTGCAGGAGCAGGTGCTCGGCGTCCTCCGGGTAGAGGCCGGCGGTCCGCTCCAGGCGTGCCGCTTCGGCGGTGTGGTCGACGTTCTCGGCAGGCGTGTCGGGGCGCATGGGGGACACCGTACTGCCGACGACCGACAGAAGAGAGGTATGTGCAGGCCAGAGGCGAGATCGACGGAGGGCGGGGAAGAGTGGCGGGGAGGGGTGGCGGGGAACGGTGTGAGGTCGTACGGAGACTGCGTGGCGTTCAGTGGCGTTCATGGGGATGGTTAGTTCGCGGCTCCTCCCTTATCGTCCGCCTCGGCCGTGCGGCCTGCGGCATCGTGCCGCCTCGGCCGCGGGCCTTGTGGCGGCAGCCTTTGCGGGAGGGAGGCGTACGTATGCGGGTTCCCGTCGTCCATCAGCGTGAGCTGCGGCGGCGTGCCCGGTACGGCCGCCTCCTCTGGAGCAGCGCCGAAGTTCTCGTCACCCTCGGTGTCGTCCTGATGCTGCTCGTCGTCCATCAGCTGTGGTGGACCAATCGGCAGGCGCGGGAAGGGGCCGAGCGGAAGGTCCAGGCCCTGGAGAGGGAGTGGGGGGAGGCGGGTGGAGGAGGCCTGGATGCCACCGACAGCTCCGGTGATACCCCAGACGGCGACCGTGACGGTGACAGCGATGGCGATGGGGACGCGGGCGACTCCGGCAGCGGCAGCGGCAATGGCTCCGGGTCCGGATCCCGGCGGACTCCTACCTCCACCGTCGTCCAGCGACCCCGGTGGGACCAGGCCTACGCCATCCTCACCATCCCCCGCCTCGATCTCCGCGTTCCCGTGGCGGAAGGCATCAGTAAGCCAAACGTTCTGAACAAGGGGTACGTCGGCCACTATCCGGACACCGCCCAGCCCGGCCGCGCCGGGAATTTCGCGCTCGCGGGGCATCGGAACACCCATGGCGAGCCGTTCCGGTACATCAACCGGCTTCGGAAGGGGGATCGGATCGAGGTCGAGACCAAGGTGGCCGCCTTCACGTACGTCGTCGACCGGACGCTGTCGCAGACTTCGGCCGGGGATGGCGGAGTGATCGGTGAGGTCCCTCGTAGCAGGGTCAGGCCCTCGTACGGGTACACCGACCCCGGGTACTACCTCACGCTCACCACCTGCACGCCGGAGTACACGTCCAAGTATCGCCTGGTGGTCTGGGGGAAGCTCGCCTCCATGCGGCCTCGCTAGGCCCCCCGGTTGGGCCCCCGTTGGGCCCTGTCGGCCTGGACGGCCTCACGCCCGGTCCCGGTCCCGGAGAACCAGCACGCTGGCCGCCGCCAGGAGCCCGAGCCCCGCCGAGACGGCGAGGGCGAGGTCCGCTCCGCGGGAGAGGGTGCCGGAGGACGTCACCACCGCGATGGTGAGTGCGACGCCCGCGCACGAACCGATGTAGCGGAACGTCTGGTTGGCGCCCGAACCCATCGCGGCCCGGGTGGCCGGGACGGACTCCACGGCGAGCAGCGGCAGCGCGGCGTTCAGGAGGCCGCTGCCGATGCCCGCGACGACGAGGCCGGGGAGGAGGCGGTGCCAGGAGCCGGCCCCGATCGCGCCGAGCATCGTTAGGGCGCCGGCGGCGTGCAGGGCGAAGCCGAGGGCCAGTTGGTGGCGGGGAGAGACCCGGCCGGCCAGCCGCCTCGCCTGCAGGGCGACCGCGAAGGAGAGGCCGGACCAGAGCAGGAACAGCCACGCGGTGTCCATGGCGGACATGCCCAGTGACTGCTGCAGGATCGCGGGCAGGAAGCTGAACAGGCCGATCACCGCGAGACCCGTGAACAGGCCGCCCGCGGAGGACGCCAGGAAGCGGGGGCGGCGCAGCAGCCCGAGGTCGATCATGGGTGTCGTGGTGCGGCGCTCGACGAGGACGAACACGAAGGTCAGCAGGACGGTCGCGGCGAGCAGGAGGCCCACCGGCGCGCGCAGCCAGCCGTCACGGCCCAGGGTGAGCGCGGCCACCAGGGAGACGAGGGCGAGGCCGAAGGAGACCGCGCCCGCCAGGTCCGGGCGGCCGCCGCGTGGGGCGCGGGACTCCGAGAGCGCACGGGCCCCGAAGAGCGCGGCGATCAGCGCCGCCAGGCCGAGGACCGCGTATGCCGCCCGCCAGTCCCAGGAGGCGATCCCGCCCGCGAGCAGGGGGCCCGTGGCGATGCCGCCGCTGACAAACGCGCCCCAGACGCCCGTGGCCCGCAGTCGCCCCGCCGCCGTCGGGAAGGCGTGCACGATCAGGCCCAGGCTGCTGGCGAGGATCGCCGCGCTCGCCGCGCCCTGCGCGATACGGGCCAGCGTGAACAGCCAGGTCGAGGACGCGAGCGCGCCCAGCGCCGTGGTGATGCCCAGCGCGACCGTGCCGCCCAGGAAGATCCGGCGGCGGCCGTAGTCGTCGGCGAGGCTGCCCGCGACCAGGAGCAGCGCGGCGAGACCGAGCGGAGTGCCGTTCAGCAGCCAGGCCTGGGCGGAGAGCGGGGTGTGCAGCGAGGCGGCGGTGTCGGGGAGCGTGACGATCGGCGCGGTGTATGCCATCAGGGCCACGGCCGTCGCGGCGCTGGTGACGGCGAGGGTGGCGGTGGGACGGACGGGGGCGGGGGTGGCTCGAGAGAGCTGCTGTACGGCGGGTTTCGTGGTGTCGGTGCGTGGCATCGGTTGCCCCTTCGAAGCATCCAGGTGCGTGCGGTCCGGTCGATAAGGCTCACTGAGCTCCACTGAGCCTCTACAAGGTTCAGTGAATGAACTCATTTGATGAGTCGACCGTAGCACCCAAGGTTCGGTGAATGAACCAAGACGTCGAAAAGTCGCTACAGTGGGACCCATGGCTCTGGGTAAGGACTACGTAGCGCAGGAGTGCTCGATCGCCCGCGCGCTGGAGGTCGTCGGCGAGCGCTGGACGCTCCTCGTCGTCCGCGACGCGTTCTACGGCGTGCGGCGGTACAACGACTTCCTCGTCCATCTCGGCATCCCGCGCGCCGTCCTGGCCGCCCGCCTCCAGACGCTCACCGCCGCGGGCGTCCTCGAGAAGCGCCGGTACCAGGAGTCGCCGCCGCGCGACGAGTACGTCCTGACCGAGCGCGGCCGCGGCCTGTGGCCCACCGTCCGGTCACTCGGCCTCTGGGGGCGCCTGCACTTCACGGAGACGCTGCTTCGCTACTTCCGGCACACCATCTGCGGTACGGAACTCGGCCCGTACGGTGAATGCGCCGCCTGCGGAACCGTCGTACCGCTGGAGGACGTGGAGATGATGCCGGGACCCGGACTCGACCCGGCCCCGGAGGATCCGGTCAGCCGGGCACTGCTCAAGCCCAAGAGGCTGCTTCAGCCGATCGAGACGGAGCCTCTGGGAACGGAGCCTCTGGGGACTGAGCCACTGAAGGCGGATCCTGTATAACGGCAGGAAGCCGTGGAGCGAGAAAGACGAGAAAGAAGGGACGGAGGACAGCCGATGACGCGGACCTGGGCGCAGTTGAAGCCCGCCGCCCTGCTGCTCGTCCTTCTTCTCGAGGTGGCGCTGCTCGACACCGGCAGCCTCGCGGGCGCCGTCGCGTTCGCCGCGACCGCCGCGGCCGGGTCCGCGCTCGCCGCCTGCTCGCTCATCGCCTCACGGCTCGCGCCCGCCGTGCCCCGTACACGGGTCCGTACGGCCATCCGCGACCGTGAACAGCGCACGGCGTTCCTGCCGCAGCGCGACCCCGACGCCCGGGGGCGCAGGCGTCCCCGAGCACCCGGCCGGTCCCTTCCGACGGCCGCGTAGGGGAGCTCCGCGGAGCAGCAGTATCCGTGGTTTCTTTCGCTTCTTGCTCTTCCTCTGCTCTTCCTCAGTGCCCCTCGCGGGTCGTCATGCCGACGCACGTCACGTCTCCTCTCCTCGGCACGACGAGACCCTCGGAGGGCTCACCCATGTCCGTCTTCTCTTCCTTCATGTCCGTTTTCGCGAGCCTCGTCGAGGGGCTCGCCGATCTGCTCGAACCGCTCTTCCAGGCCTCCGCGGCGGCCGCCGCGATCGTCCTGTTCACGGCGTTCGTACGACTCCTCGTGCATCCCCTGTCGCGAGCCTCGGCGCGTGGGCAGCGGGCGCGGGCCGCGCTGCAGCCGCGGATCGCCGAGCTGCGGAAGAAGCACAAGAAGAACCCCGAGAAACTGCAGAAGGCGGTGCTGGAGCTGCACGCCAAGGAGAAGGTCTCGCCGCTCTCCGGCTGTCTGCCCAGCTTCTTCCAGCTGCCGGCTTTCTTCCTCCTCTACCACCTGTTCTCCAACTCGGAGATCGGCGGCGAGGCGAACTCCCTGCTCGCCCACAAGCTGTTCGCGGCGCCGCTCGGCGACCGGTGGGCGGACGCGCTCGGGGACGGCGGGGTCTTCGGGGCGCAGGGGCTGGTGTATGCGGGACTGTTCGTGATCGTCGCGGCGGTCGCGACCTTCAACTACCGGCGTACGAAGCGACAGATGGCGGCCACGGCCATGCCCGTCGTGCCCTCCGAGAGCGGCGAGCAGGTGCCCGGGCTCGGGGCCGTTCTCAAGTTCATGCCGCTGATGTCGTTCATGACCCTGGTCACCGTGGCGGTGGTGCCGCTGGCCGCCGCGCTGTACGTGGTGACCAGTACGACGTGGAGCGCGGTCGAGCGAGCCGTGCTGTACCGGGACATGCCGGGGGCGGCGCCGGCCACCGCGGCGTGAGGTTACGGTCCAGTCCGTGAACCGGGTATTGCGGACTGGACGCCGACCTTGGAGGATCGACCAGTCCTCCGATGGCTGCACCCATCGGTCGGGCCGCCCGCGATCGAGGGAGATTGTGATCATGAAGCTGCTGCGAGTCGGTACGGCTGGGGACGAGCGTCCCGCGCTGCTCGATGCCGAGGGAGTCCTGCGGGATCTGTCGGGCATCGTGCCGGACATCGACGGATCGCTGCTCGCCGACGACGCGGCGCTCGGCCGGATCCGTGCCGCCGCCGAGGCCGGGGAACTGCCCGTGCTCGACGCGGCCGGGCTGCGGGTCGGCCCGCCGCTCGCCCGGATCGGCAAGATCGTCTGCATCGGCCTCAACTACCACGACCACGCCAAGGAGACCGGCGCCGAGCCGCCCGCCGAGCCGGTGATCTTCTTCAAGGCGGCGGACACGGTCGTCGGGCCGCAGGACACGGTGCTCGTGCCGCGCGGCTCGGTGAAGACCGACTGGGAGGTCGAGCTCGCGGTCGTCATCGGGCGTACGGCCCGCTACCTCGGCTCGCACGAGGAGGCGCTCGCGCATGTCGCCGGGTACGCGGTGGCGCACGACGTGTCCGAGCGCGAGTTCCAGATCGAGCGGGGCGGGACCTGGGACAAGGGGAAGAACTGCGAGACGTTCAATCCGCTCGGGCCGTGGCTCGTGACGGCGGACGAGGTTCCGGATCCTCAGGCGCTCGGCTTGAAGCTGTGGGTCAACGGGGAGCTGAAGCAGGACGGCAGTACGTCCGACCAGATCTTCTCCGTTGCCGAAGTCGTGCGGTATGTGAGTCAGTTCATGACGCTGTATCCCGGGGACGTCATCAATACCGGTACGCCGGCGGGGGTTGCGCTGGGTATGCCGGAGCCCAAGCCGTTCCTCAGGGCCGGGGATGTTGTGGAGCTGGAGATTGAGGGGCTTGGGCGGCAGCGGCAGGTCTTCAAGGACGCGTAGGCGTTCCACTGGGGGCGGGGACTACGGCGCGTTGTTGGGTGCGGACCCGTCGTGGCTTGTCGCGCAGTTCCCCGCGCCCCTAAAGGGCGCGCCCTTGTTGCCCGGCGATTGAGAACTTGGCCGGCGATGAATTGAGGACTTAACCGGCGGCGAAGCGTTCCAAGGCCTCCACCACCATTGCGTGGTCCTCCAGTTGTGGTAGTCCCGATACCACCACCGTGCCGATTACGCCCGCTCCCTCCACCGTGATCGGGAAGGCTCCGCCGTGGGCGGCGTAGGTGTCCGGGTTCAGACGGGACGAGTCCTCGAACGTTGTGCCCTTGGCTCGGAAGCGGGTGCCGACCAGGAGGGAGGAGGCGGCGTAGCGGTCGACGACTCGGCGTTTGCGGTCGATCCAGGCGTCGTTGTCGGGGGTCGAGCCGGGGAGGGCGGCGTGGAAGAGCTGCTGGCCGGCGCGGCGGATGTCGATGGCGACGGGGGCGTTGCGGTCGCGGGCCAGTTCGACGAGGAGTGTGCCGAGGGTCCACGCGTCGTCGTAGGTGAAGCGGGGGAGCGTCAGGCGGCGCTCCTGCTCCTCGAGTTCGGCGATCGTGGGGGCCGTGGTGGCGGAGTCGGTGGTCACAGCGTCACCGTCACGTTCTCGCGGGCCGAGCGGCGGGCGGCTTCCAGTACGTCCAGGGCGGCGGCGGCCTCCAGTGCGGTGACCGGGTTCTCACCGGTGCCGCTCAGGGCTGCGGCGACGGCCGCGTAGTAGGCGGGGTACGCGCCCGGGAGGGTCGGGACCGGGGTGCCGCCGCCGGTCAGCGGGGACTCTCCGGAGCCGACGCGGCCCCACAGCTCCTCGGGCTCGACGCCCCACTCCTTCACCTTGCCCGCGGCCGGACGCTCGCCCTCGCGCAGGGCGGCCTCCTGGGGGTCGAGGCCGTACTTCACGTAACCGGCCTTCGAGCCCAACGTCCGGAAGCGCGGGCCGAGTTGGGCGGTCGTCGCGGAGGCGTAGAGGTGGGAGCGGACGCCGTTCGCGTGCGTGATGGCGATGAACGTGTCGTCGTCGGTCTCCGCGTCCGGGCGGCGTGCGTCCGACTCCGCGTACACCGCGGCCGCCGGGCCGAAGAGGACCAGGGCCTGGTCGACCACATGGCTGCCGAGGTCGTACAGCAGACCTCCGATCTCTGCGGGATCGCCGGACTCGCGCCAGCCGCCCTTGAGTTGGGGGCGCCAGCGTTCGAAGCGGGACTCGAAGCGGTGGACGTCACCGAGGTCGCCCTCGGTGATCAGCTTCTGGAGCGTCAGGAAGTCGTTGTCCCAGCGGCGGTTCTGGAAGACGGAGAGCAGCAGACCGCGTTCCTCGGCGAGGGCGGCGAGCTCGCGGGCCTCCGCCGCGGTGCCCGCGATCGGCTTGTCGACCACGACCGGGAGGTCCGCCTTGAGGGCGGCCGTCGCGATCGGGACGTGCGTCCTGTTCGGGGACGCGATGACGATCAGGTCCAACTCGTGGGCGCGCGGCCACAGTTCGTCGGGGGTCGTCGCGATCCGTACGTCCGGGAACTCGGCCCTCGCCTGCTGCTGCCGGTCCGCGTTCGCGGTGACGACCGTGTCGAGGACGAGCCCCTCGGTGGCGGAGATCAGCGGGGCGTGGAAGACGGAGCCCGCGAGCCCGTAGCCGACGAGGCCCACGCGGAAGGGGCCGTCGCGGAAGGGACCTTCGCGGAGGGAGGTGCCGGAGCCTGTGCCAGTCATGTCCTCCACTTAAGCAACGCTGTTGCCAAAGTGCAAGCACGGGGGACAATGGGGGTGTGGACGCGAGTGGTAGCGCAGGGGGGATCTGAGTGGCCGGCATCGGCGCGGGAGCTGGAGGCAGGTCCGGGGCCCGACCCGGGTCGGGCCCCGGACCTGCCTCCAGGGTGACCGGGGCGAACCTGCTCGCGCTGCGCAGCCACAACGCCGCGCTGCTGCTCGATCTGTTGCGGCGCGCCGGACGGATGGGGATCAGCCGCCTGGAGCTCGCGGAGCGTACGGGGCTGACACCCCAGGCCGTCAGCAAGATCACCGCTCGGTTGCGGGACGACGGGATGGTGACCGAGGCGGGACGGCAGGCCTCCACGGGAGGCAAACCGCGCACGGTGCTGCGGTTGGTGCCGGAGGCCGGACACGCGGTGGGGCTGCACCTCGACCGGGACGAGCTGCGGGTCGTGCTCGTCGATCTGACCGGGGCGGTCGCGGGAGAACGGCGGGCCGCGCTCGATCTGGGCGCCGGGGCGGAGGCCGTGCTGGGCGCGGTCGTGGCGGAGATCGGGGAGGTAGTGGCAGGGTCGGCCGCGGGGCGGTCGGGGGCTGTGCCCGGTCCGGACGCCGCTGCCAGGACCGCCGTCCTCGGTGTCGGCGTCGCCATGCCCGGCCCCCTCGACCACACCCACGGCGTGCTGCACCGCGTGACCGGGTTCCCCGAGTGGGACGGCTTCCCCTTGCGGGACGAGTTGGCGCGGCGGCTCGGGGTGCCGGTCGTGCTGGACAAGGACACGAACGCCGCGGCGCTCGGGCTGGCCGTCGGGGGTGAGGTCGGGGCCTTCGCGTATCTGCATCTCGGTACGGGGCTCGGGGCCGGGCTCGTACTCGGTGGGGCCGTCCACCGCGGGGCCCGCACCGGGGCGGGGGAGTTCGGACACCAGGTCATCCAGCTGGACGGGCCGCCCTGCTCGTGCGGCAACCGGGGCTGCGTCGAGGCGTTGTGCCTCGCGGCGGTGGCGCGGGGGGACGTGGACGAGGCGGCCCGTGTCCTCGGCGAAGGCGCCGCGAACCTCGTCTGGCTCCTCGACATCGACCTCATCCTGCTCGGCGGCCGCACCGTGGCCGCCGAGCCCGAGCGTTTCGTACGCGGTGTCGGTGCTGCCCTCGACGCCCATGCCCAGCGGGCGGGCGCGGGCAGCCCCGTGCCCGTGCGGGTTGCCTCCGGCGAGGCTCGGGCTGTGGCGGAGGGGGCGGCTCAGTTGCTGTTGGCGCCTTTGTTCGGGCGGGCCGAAGCGTGAGGAGGGGAAAGTGAGGCTTCCGCGGGTCCGACGTGATGTGCGGGTCGTGGAGGGCTGGTCGCGCAGTTCCCCGCGCCCCTAGGTGGGTCGGCCCTCGCCCCGGCTTGCCCGGCCTGCCCCGACCGGGCGCAATCCCACCCCCGAACGGCCCCCGCCCCAGCGCGTCGGAGCCGACACCCCGTAGCCCCCTGGCAAGCTCCCGTGTCCATGCGACTGAGCAAAGCCGTGTCTCTTGCCGTAACCGCTGCAGCCGCCCTCATCTCCGTGCCCGTCTCCGTGCCGGCGCAGGCCGTCGCCGCGCCCGGGCCGGATCGCCAGGCCGGCCGACCCGGACTCGACCGGCCCACCTGTGCCGCGCCGGGAAACCGTGAGTTCCCCGTCCGTACGAGGATCCACGGCGGGCCCACCGCGTACGACGCCGGAGGCGGGTTCCGGACCTGGTACATCGACCTCACCAACACCACCGACGCCACCTGCGGGAACATCCACCCGATCGTCGTCCTCGTGGACGGGAAGCGGGCGTTGAAGCCGGAGCAGCCGCGCCTCGAGTTCTACGACGGGGAGCGGCCCCGCCCTGTCACCTTCGAGCGGACCGACGAGGACGAGAGCATCGGGATCCTCGGCGCTCCCGAGGGAGGCCCCAAAGGCGATCCCGAACGCGAGGAGGACGCGTTCCCCGGATTCACCGTGCCGCCCGGCGCGACCCTCTCCGTCAAGATGCGGCTCGCGATCACCTCGGACGCGGTGGCCAACGACGTCGTCGCGAACGCGGCCGTCGTACAGCGGCACGAGGACGACGGCGAGTGGGTCGGGCAGTCGAACGACTACCGGTTCCGCATCGTCGACGAGGGCGACGGGAGCGACGAGGGCGACGGGGATGACGGGGGCGGCAAGGAAGACGCGGGCGATGCGGGTGTCACCGGCGACCCGGACGGTACCCCGGACGGCGGGGACGCCCCGACCCCCGTACCGGACGGCATCCCCTTCGCGGAGGAGCTGGCCAGGACTGGTCTGGACTCCCCGCGCGCGATCCTCGCGGCGACGGCCGGCGCGCTCCTGCTCCTCGGTGCCGGTGTCGCCGCACTCCTCACGGCCCGCCGCAGACGCTGAGCGCGGAGCCGGCCGCCCTCTCCCAAGTACGCACCAAGCACGCACCGAGCACGCACTGCCGCCCCCCAAGCACGCACCGCCGAAACCCGGCCCCAAGCCCTCCCCGGGAAGCCGCGCCCGCCCCCTCCACCAAGATCCAGCGGATGGCTAGTCTGGAGGCGTCGGCACACAGCTGTGACGGCGTCCCCCCACACCCCGCGCGGCACATCCGCACGGCACACCCGCACGGCTCACGCAGCACGCGTACGGCAGGAGACGGCACATGGCAGAGCGCAAGCCCATCGAATCGTGGCTCACCGACATGGACGGGGTGCTCATCCACGAGGGCGTGCCGATCCCCGGCGCCGACGCCTTCATAAAGAAGCTGAGGGAGTCGGGGAAGCCGTTCCTGGTCCTCACGAACAACTCCATCTACACGGCCCGTGACCTGCACGCCCGCCTCCGGCGAATGGGCCTGGACGTGCCCGTCGAGAACATCTGGACGTCCGCCCTGGCCACCGCCCAGTTCCTGGACGACCAGCGGCCCGAGGGCACGGCGTACGTCATCGGCGAGGCGGGCCTGACCACGGCCCTGCACGACATCGGGTACGTGCTGACCGACCACGACCCCGACTACGTGGTCCTGGGCGAGACCCGTACGTACTCCTTCGAGGCCATGACGAAGGCCGTGCGGCTGATCCAGGGCGGTGCCCGTTTCATCGCCACGAACCCCGACGAGACCGGCCCGTCCACCGAGGGCCCGCTGCCCGCCACCGGTGCCGTGGCCGCGCTGATCACCAAGGCGACCGGCAAGAAGCCGTACTTCGCGGGCAAGCCGAACCCGCTGATGATGCGTACGGGGCTCAACACCATCGGGGCGCACTCCGAGACCAGCGCGATGATCGGCGACCGCATGGACACGGACGTCCTGGCCGGTCTGGAGGCCGGGATGCAGACCTTCCTGGTCCTCACCGGTCTCACCGCGCCCTCGGAGATCGAGCGGTACCCGTACCGCCCGTCGAAGGTCGTCGACTCCATCGCGGACCTCGTCGACCGCGTCTGAGCCCCTCGTAGACCCGTAAACCTCCGGCTTCCCGCCGGGCACCCGTACGGAGCAGTGGAACCCTCCTCCGGATGCGCCACTGTGCCCCCGGGAGGAACCTTCAAGTGTCTGGAGGTTCACGATGGGCTCACTGCGACTCACTCTCTGTGCCGGGGCGGCGGTGGTGGTGGCCGCCGCGCTCGCCCCCGCCCCCTGCGCCCACGCGGCCGACGGAGGCGTCTCCGTGACCCCGGCGTCCCCGGCTCCCGGCAGCGACATCCAGCTGTGGGTCCGGGGCTGCACCGGAAGGACCGGCAGCGCCGCGTCCGAGGCGTTCGTCGCGGACGCGCAGCTCACCGGGCAGCCCGGGGCCCTGACCGGCGAGACCCGTGTCCGCTCGACGCTCACCCCCGGCACCTACGACGTCAAGGTCACCTGCGACGGCGTCGAGGACAAGGTCAAGGGCGACATCGCCGTCGGCCAGAAGAAGCAGGAGCAGGGCAAGCAGGACGAGCAGGGCAAGCATGACGGGCAGGGCAAGCACGACGGGCAGGGCAAGCATGACGGGCAGGGCAAGCATGACGGGCAGGAGAAGCAGCAGAAGCCGAGCACGCCCGCGTCCCCCGTCGCACCCGTGCACGCGGGCGGTGGCGGCACCGCGCGGCTCGCGGTCGTCGACGCCGAGTCGGAGGGGCCCGGCACCCGGCACGCGGTGGTCGGCCTCGTGCTGGCCGGTGTCGCCGCGGTCGCCGTGGCGGTGCGCAGCGCCCGCCGGGGGCGCGGCAGTACGGGCAGTACGGACTGACTGACCATGTCCGACCGGAAGCGCCGGGACGACGGGGAACGTACCTCCGGCAGTGGCCGGCTGCTCATGGGCGTGGCCTGGGCGCTGCTGCTGCTCGGGCTGTGGCTGTGGGGCCGCGAGGTGACCGACGTACGCCAGGGCATATCAGCGCCGACCACGGGTGACGTGGCGGCGGTCGGACGGCCGCTCGGCGTCGAACTGCCGCCCGCGGTCGAGCCGTTGGGGGACGCACGGCCGCAGCGCCTGGACATACCCGCGCTGCGCGTACAGGCACCCGTGGTGGCGCGCGGACTCGATTCGCGCGGGGCGATCGATCCGCCGCCGTACGGGCAGGCGGGGGTCGTGGGCTGGTACCGGGGCGGTGCGCAGCCGGGGGCGGCCGGGACCGCGCTGCTCGTCGGGCATGTGGACACGGAGACCCGGCCCGCGGTCTTCTACCACCTCAGCGAGGTGAAGCCGGGCGAGATGGTACGGGTGATCCGCGACGACGGCACGGTCGCGGAGTTCACCGTCGAGGACGTTCAGGTCTTCGCCCGGGACCGCTTCGACGCCCAGCAGGTGTACGGGACGCGGCAGTCCGGGCGCGCCGAGCTGCGCCTGATCACCTGCGGTGGCTCCTTCGACCGGTCCAGCCGTACCTACACGGCGAACGTGGTCGTCTCCGCGTATCTCAGCGGCACTGGCCTGTGACGCGATTCTGTGACGCGGTTCTCTGACGCGAATTTCTTGTGGGGCCCGCACCTGGCCCGGTCGACGACCCGCTCCCCCTGGAGCCGTCGACCGGGCTGGTCCTCGACCGTGCGCGCACGGGCTGCGGGAGTAACCCGGCGACCGGCACGGGAGGTTCAGGGGCCCATCCGGACATGGGCGGATGGTCTGGACAGCCGGGGGCCGGGGCCGTCTGAGGAAGACTCTAGAACGGATGAGCGCTCCGGCCTAGGGTCTGATTGACGCCAAGTCCCGGACCGGTGGCGCTGTGTTATCCGCGCAGCTAGTCGCCGGGTGGCTGCCGGTTTATGGGCGTTCCGGACGCCCGCGGCCCAGCTCCGCGGCGTCCTCCGTGCGCGCGATCACCGCCATCGCGACATCGGCGAGGGGCAGGCGGCGGCTGCGCGCGTACTGGCGCAGCGCCATGAACGCCTCGTCGACCCCGGTCCGCCAGCGCTCGGCGAGCATGCCCTTCGCCTGCTCGATGAGTACGCGGCTGGAGAGGGCCCCTTGAAGCTGGCCGGCCAGAGTGCGGTACTGGGCGTGCATGCGATGGTTGGTGAGCCCGAGCGCGGCCGCGTCGGCCAGGGTCTGCGCGAGGCGCAGCCCCGACCGCTCCTCCCACACCGGGTGCTCGGGCCGGGCCGACGGTTCGGCCGGTTCGGGTATCTGGGTCATCTCGTGTATATCGGGTATCTCGTGCGTATCGGGCGGATCGGGTGGCTCCGGCACGAAGACGTTGAGCGCGCCCAGCCGCGTCCTGTCCCGGCGCAGCGGCACCGCGAAGGTGCCCTCGACGTCGTAGCGCAGCGCCCGTTCCGTGAAGTCGGGCCAGCGGGAGGCGGCGTGGGCCGCGCGGATCGCGACCGGCGGGACCGGTTCCCCGGTGCCGTAGCTGTCCAGGCAGGGCCCGCCGTGGTGCTGGACCTCCAGCAGGTCGAGCGCCAGCTCCTGTTGGCGGCTGCTCACGCCGAACGACACCGCCTCGCCGCCCTCGATCAGCATGATGCCGGCCGCCGAGGCCTCCAGGAGGGCCACGCAGTGGTCGGAGAGCCGTTGCAGGTAGACCTCCGTGTCGAAGGCCTCGGAGAGTGTGTCGGCGGCCTCCACGAGGGCCGCCCCGAGCCGGATCTCCCGGTTGCTGTGGTGCATCTCCGCGCCCTTCCCGAGATCGGCCCCGCCACCCGCCCCGCCGTCCGGCGCCTACCCGGTCGGGAGGGGGTGTAACAGCTGGCCGACAAGGGCGCGACCGCGCTCGTGGCGGCTAGACACGTATGTCAGGATTGGTACTTCTGAAGGTGCACCCGAGGGGGAGTTCGATGTACGGGAGCAGGGGGGCTGTGTCTCTTTTCACTTCAGGGACGCTGGCCAGGGCGTCCGTGGCGGCGGCCGGAGCTGTGCTGCTGCTCGCGGGGTGTTCGTCCTCGGGCGACGACGGCGAGAAGGAGAAGTCGGGCGCCAAGGTGAGCCAGCAGCCCAAGGACAAGGACCCGTTCTGGGTCAATCCCGATGGGAACGCGGCCGAGCAGGTGGCCTCGTATGTGGAGGACGGCAAGGACGCGGACGCCGAGCTGATCCGCAGGATCGCCGAGCATCCCACCGGGGAGTGGCTCACTCCGGAGAACGCCGAGCAGGAGGCGCGCGGCTTCACCGAGGCCGCCGAGAAGGCCGACCGGGACGCGCTGCTCGTCGTCTACAACATTCCGCACCGCGACTGCGGCCAGTTCTCCGGCGGCGGCGCCGCGGACGGGAACGCGTACCGGGCCTTCATCGACCAGGTCGCCGCGGGTATCGGTGATCGCCCGGCCACGGTGATACTGGAGCCGGACGCCGTCCTGCACATAGTGGACGGCTGCACTCCGGACGAGTTCCACGAGGAGCGCTACGACCTCCTCAAGGGCGCGGTCGAGAAGCTCAAGTCCCTGAAGAACACGAAGGTCTACCTGGACGCCGGCAACGCGGGCTGGGGCAAGTCCGACGACATCTCCGAGCCGCTGAAGCTGGCGGGCGTCGAGGCGGCCGACGGCTTCTCGGTCAACGTGTCCAACTTCTACACGACCGAGGACAGCACGAAGTACGGCAAGGAACTGTCGGCGAAGATCGGCAACAAGCCGTTCGTGATCGACACCAGCCGCAACGGCAACGGCCCGTATACGGAAGGCGACCCGCAGGACAACTGGTGCAACCCGCCGGGCCGCGCGCTCGGCGAGACGCCCACCATCAGCACCGGCGACGACCTCGTCGACGCCTACCTGTGGGTCAAGCGCCCCGGCGAGTCCGACGGCACCTGCAAGGGCGGCCCGAAGGCGGGCCAGTGGTGGCCGGAGTACGCGCTGGAACTCGCGAAGGCCAGCAAGTAGCGGCCTGCACGTAGACACGTAGAAGGGGCGTCCTCCACACCGGAGGGCGCCCCTTCTACGTGATGTCCTCTGACTCTCAGGGGGTCAGCGGGTAACTCCCGGTCGCGGTCAGGGCACCTTGACCCACTGGGCCTTGCTCGGGGTGCCCTGGTCGTCCGTCACGAACAGCATGTACCAGCCGGACTGGACCAGATTGCGGCTCTTCGGGACGGTGACCTCTATGCCGTTGCCCTTCTTCTCGAAGTCCAGGGCGATGGACCGCTGGTCGACGTCGGTGACGTGCGTGGACGCGCTCGGCCTGATCAGGCGGGCCGACTTGATGGACGAGGCGTGCTGCGAGGAGAACGTCGCCGAATCGCCGCGCTCGATGGTCTTCGGACCTCCGGAGAGCGTGGGCCGCGAGCCCTGGTAGAGGTACGGCGGCGTGTAGATCTCGACGCGCTGCTCGAACTTGCCGGGCTTGGTGTTGGCCTTGTCGGCGTAGAGCGAGTCCGAGCCGAAGAACATCACGCGGCCGTCGGGCAGCAGGATCGAGCCCGAGTGGTAGTTGCGGCCCACCAGCGGGTCGGCGACGCGCTTGAACTCGTTGCTCTTCGAGTCGTACAGCCGCGCCTGGAGGATGTTGGAGTCGCCGCGGCCGCGGTAGTCCTCGGAGCCGCCGGACACCAGCACGTTGTCGTCGGGCAGGACCGAGTACTGCGGATAGCGGGTGCCCTTCTCCAGGTCGGGCCCGTCCACGAACTTCGGGTCGTCCGCCAGCAGGTCGACGATGCGGGTCTTCTTGCTGGACAGCTTGGACTCGCCGACCCCGCCGCCGCCGATCACCATGTACTTCTCGTCCTGCGCGGGCGGCAGCAGCACCGTGCCCGCGGTCTCCAGGAGCTTCGGGTCGGACATGCCCGAGAGCTTCTTGAACTTGTTCGTCTTCAGGTCCCAGACGCCCGGGTCACGGCCGACGTCGTCCGGGCCGTAGCCGGCGTTCGCGCCCGAGTAGAACAGCTTGCCGTTCTGCATCAGGGAGATCGCCGGGTACGTCGGGAACTGCATGACGTCCTTGGTGTACGTCCACTCCTTGGTCTTCGGGTCGTACACCTCGTTCTTGCCCGGCACCAGCTGGCCGATCTCGTCCAGGCCGGAGAGGCTGAGGATCTTGCCGTCGGACAGCGTGGTGAGCGTCGGGTACCAACGCGCCTCGTTCATCGGGTCGACCTTGATGTACTTCTCGGCGACCGGGTCGAACTCGTAGGCGTCCTTGATGCCCTGGAAGTCCTTCTTGTCGAGGGCGATCTTCTGGGCGATGCCGTACGTGTTGCGCGCGTCGGCGCCCGACAGGCCCTGGATCCGGTAGTTGTCCTGCGTGCCCGTCTCGTACTTGGCGCCGCGCTTCTCCGCCTCGACATAGATGCGGCCGAGGCCCGGCTCGTTGCGCAGGAACTTGCCGGTCTCCTTGTCGAAGACCTTCTTCGCGCGCTCGACGACGACCGGGTCCTTCGACTCGAACGTCTTGCCGTTCTCCTTGCCCGTGAAGCGGGTGCCCGCGGGCAGGGTGATCGGCCTGTCCGGGTTCTCGTTGTGGACGATCATCAGGCCGCCGGCCTTGGTGACGTCGCCCTTGAGCTTCTCGTAGCGCTTCGTGCCGCCCGCGATCAGCAGATTGCCGTTGGGCAGCTGCGTATGACCCGTGCAGAACAGGTCGGCCGGGGTGGGGACCTTCTTGATCGAGTTCTTGACCGGGTCCCAGACGCGGGTGTCGAACTTCTTCGCGTCGAAGTTGTCCTGGTTGTTGCCGGAGCCCGCGATCAGCAGGATCTTGCCGGTGTGCAGGAGCGCGGCGTGGATGGTGTTGAGCCGGTACTCCTCGGGGAACTCGACGATGTCCCACTTGCCGTTGTCGGCCTTGTACTCGGGTCTGTTGATCTTGTACTCGTGGTACTGGTCCGACCCGAAGCGGTAGAGCGCGGGTCCGTTCATCCCGGCCAGCGCAAGCACCACCGCCGCACCTATCGCGATGCGGCGGGCGCGGCGGCGGCTGGAACCGTCTTTCATTTCTTATGTCCCCCAAGGGCAATCTGCACGGTCTGGTCGTTCCCTCCGTCGGCCGCCCAGCTCGGCTTGTGCTGGGGCGTGTGCGGTGCGGACGGAGGCTGTTGGGTCTGGTGGTGGGGAATCCGGCTGTCCTGCGCGGGCGCCGGCGGCTCCTTGGGCGCGTCACCGTGCCGGTGCTTCCGCCCCTTCTTCTCCTGCCGCATCATCCAGCGCCACGCGAACATCGGCGAGGCGGTGATGAGGAGCGCGAACGACGCCCAGATGATCATCGCCGGGTGGGAGTGGCCGTAGACGAAGCCGGCGGCGATCGAGGCGGCGAAGATCACGATGAAGTACCAGTGGTACCGGAAGGTCGCGAACCAGCGGTCCGGGCTCGCGGAGTCGCCCTTCGGGGTGACCACGAACTTGCTCTTGCGGCGCAGCACGGAGTCGATCAGCGCCTTCGCGTAGAGCGGCGCCGACAACGCGGACATGATCATGCCGGCCACACCGCCGGAGCCCTCCGGCTCGTGCGGCGAGACGTTGTGGCGGCGGTTCCAGACGTAGAGGCCGATCTGCAGCGCGGAGGCGTTGCCGTAGAGCATCAGCCAGATCGCCGGGTCGATGTTCACACCCGAGGCGCCCAGGCCCAGGAACAGCGCACAGCTCAGCGCCGCCAGAAGCCAGTTGAGGGCCGACATCGGGTAGAAGATGATCATCATCGTGTAGTTGAAGAGCTTGCTCGGCGGCAGCGAGTACCAGCCCTTCCAGTACTGCTTGAGGATCGTCTCGTACGTCCCTCGCGACCAGCGCATCTGCTGGGTGAAGAAGTCCGTCCAGGCGCTCGGGCCCTCACCGACGGCCAGCACGTCCGGCGTGTAGACCGAGCGCCACTTCTTGCCCGTCGCCGGGTTCTTGTGGCGGTGGATCTCGAAGCCGGTCGCCATGTCCTCGGTGATCGAGTCGTACAGACCGCCGATCTGCTTCAGCGCCGTGATGCGTACGGCGTTGGAGGTGCCCACGAACATCGGCGAGCCGTACCGGTTGCCGGCCCGCTGGATCAGCGCGTGGAACAGGAACTGCTGCGACTCGGCGGCCTTGGTGATCGGGTTGTCGTAGTTGCCGTAGACCTGCGGGCCGATGACGAAGCCGACGTTCGGGTCGCGGAAGAAGCCGAGCATCCGCTCCAGGTAGTTGGGCAGCGGGACGTGGTCGGTGTCGACGGAGGCGAAGTAGTCGTAGTTGTCGCCGTGCGCGTCCAGCCACGCGTTGTAGTTGCCGTGCTTGGTCTTGGCGCGGTGCGGGCCCTTCTTCTGGTTCCACTTCGCGACGCCCTTGCGGGAGAAGTGGTGCACGCCCAGACGCTCGCAGACCGCCTTCACCTCGGGGTCGTCGCCCTCGTCGAGCAGCCAGACATGCATGAGGCCGCGGTGACGGATCTTGACCGCGGCTTCCAGGGTCTTCGTCACCATCTCCAACGGCTCCTTGCCGGGCACGAAGGAGGTGAGGAACGCCACTCTGGTGCCGGTCTCCGGGACCACCGGGATGGGGTCGCGGGCGACGAGGGTGGCGTGCGCGTTGGACAGCACGTTCATGCAACGGAACAGCTCGATCAGACCGATCGAGATCAACATCACGACATCGAGGTGCTCGAGGTAGGCGTTGGGCACGTAGTCGCGCTTGGTCCAGTGCGTCGGCTGGAGCAGCCAGGCGAGCAGCACGAGGGACAGCAGCGGCGCGGCGCCCAGCATGAGGGCAGCGCGCAGCCGGTGCGGCTCCTGCGAGAGCAGCGAGCGGTACTGCACCTTGTACGGCTTCGTCGGATCGGGCTGCGTGAGAGGACCAGCGAGCCGGCTGTAGTGCTCGTAGTCGTATCTCGGCAGATTCTTCTTGATTCTCCGGAAGCTCCCGGTCCGAGTCTGTGACGGCACCCTCAACTGGGTCGTCTCGGACGGATCGGAGTTCTGCCGGGCGCCCGTCGGCGTCGACGTCATGAGTCATCCCCCCACACGCGAAACAGCGCGTGCTCGTTGTTCCGTTCGCCCACTCATGTCCCCCTAGACATTCACAGGCGCATCAACAGCAGGCCCCCGCCACCACATCATCTACATACCCTATAGACATGGCGCACCGGCCCTACGGTTGCATGATGCCCCCCTCGACATCCGTTCATGAACGGGGCCCCCTGTCCCCGCCTCGGAACGCAACCGGTTCCAAGCCCCCAACTGCCCCGTGACCGCAGCCCCTTGGCAGACCAAAGTTCAGGGTTCTACGTCATTCATCATGATCGCAAGATGCGAAACGCGGTGTTTACCGGTCATACGCGCTCATTGGGGTGCCTGATGGTCTCGTTCGGTGCCGTTGCGGTCAAGCGTCTACGGATGTTGCCGAAGTGTTCTCTTATGGCGTCCTCAGCCCTGATCGCATCGCCGGATCGCACCGCGTCGAGGATCTCCCGGTGCTGCCGGCAGGTGATCTTCGGATCCTGCGGCAGCTCCACGAGATCCGTGCGTACGCGGTGGAAGGCGTCCCAGAACGCCTCCAGGAGCTCGCTCAGGAGGAGGTTCCCCATGCCCCGGTAGAGGGTGGCGTGAAAGGCGCGGTCGGTCTCGGCGAGGCCGGTGCCCGCGGCGGCCTCCGCCCCCATACGGTCGACCAGGGCGTCCAGTTCGGTGAGGTCCTCCGCCGGGACCCGGCCCGCGAGACGGGTGATCAGCCCGGTCTCCACGGCCTCGCGCAGCTGAAGGAGCTGGAGCAGGCTGTCCTCGCCGCGGTAGTGCCCGGCGACCGTGCGGAAGGCGAGGCCCTCGATCATCGGCGCCATGGACATCGGACCGACATACGTGCCGAAGCCGTGCCGGATCTCGACGATGCCCATCGCCTGGAGCGCCTTCAGGGCCTCGCGCACGGAGTTCCGGCTGGCGCCGAGCAGCTCCATGAGCTCGGGCTCGGTCGGCAGTACGGCACCCGAGGGCAGCCGTCGGTCAATGATGAGCTTCTTGATCCGCTCCTGAAGGTCGCGCGCCATGGCGAGAGGGTAGCCGTAGCCTCCGGCGGTTCGGCGGCTCGTGTTGTTACGGGTTGTGTTCCTGGTGCGGGTGGGTGGGGGCTGGTCGCGCAGTTCCCCGCGCCCCTGAGGTGGCTGGGTGGCCGGGACCGGGGCGTCGTCTGCGGGGATCGGGCCGCACCCCGGCCCCGATAGGGGCGCGGGGAACTGCGCGAGCAACCCCCACTCACTCGCAGCCGACCACCGACCCGCCGGAGGCACCCGCACCCCCCTTTACATCATTCGGACCGTCAACATGCGACACCCGGTGACAGTTGAGAAACTGACGGACGTGCAGAAGCGCGGACATTTCCACCTGGAGTGTGAGGGGAATCGCATGGCAGCTCCGGTATTCGAGGAATTCGATCCCGAGAGCGGCTGTGAATGCCCCGGATGCAAGCACTGGCGGCGCGTCCTGCCGCATTCGGCGGCCGGCGGAATCGGCGGGCACCCGGCGGCCCACCGCGCGCTCGTGCTCGCGGCCGCCGCGGGCACGGCGCTCGGCGCGGGGCACGCGGCGGTGGCCGTCGCCGCCGCGCACGCCCCGCAGCGGCCCGGCGTTCCCACGGCTGACGAGCCCGACACACCGCAGGGCGGCAAGGCCCCGCTGCACGGGCCGGGAGGTGTTCCGGCCAAGGTCAAGGCGCCCCCGACGACCCGGGCCGAGATCATCAACCGGGCCAAGGTGTGGGTCGAGGCGGCGGTGCCGTACAGCATGAGCGAGTACTGGTCCGACGGCTACCGCCAGGACTGCTCGGGCTATGTCTCGATGGCCTGGAACCTCGGCGGGAACGAGTGGACGGGCAGCCTCCACACGTACGGCGTCCGCATTTCCAAGGACCAGCTCCAGCCCGGGGACATTCTGCTGTTCCACAACCCGGCGGACCCCGAAAAAGGGTCGCACGTTGTGATTTTCGGCGGCTGGACGGATTACACGCGGAGCCATTACCTCGCGTACGAGCAGACCCGCCCGCACACCCGCAGGCAGGCCACTCCTTACGCCTACTGGAGCCATTCCGACCGCTATCTGGCCTACCAGTACAAAGGGGTGAGGACGGGGACGGGAGGTTCGGACCCGGCTTCCCCCGCCGACCCGAAAACCCCGGCGACCCCCGTCAAGTTCCCGGCGTCTCCGGCGTCTCCAGCGACGGATCCGGCCACAGCCGCCTACCCGGGCGCGGCCGCCTTCGGGCCCGGGGCGAACAACGCGAACGTGACCCGGCTGGGGCGGATGCTCGTCGCGCGAGGTGCCGGCGCGTACTACTCGGCGGGGCCCGGGCCGCGCTGGTCGGAGGCGGACCGGCGGGCGACCCAGGCGTTCCAGCGGGCGCAGGGCTGGACCGGGGCCGACGCGAACGGGTTTCCGGGGCCGACGACCTGGTCGTACCTGGTGAACGGGAAGGGCCGCGACATCAGGGTCGCGAGCGGCGGGAGCCCGGGCACCCCCGCACTGCCCCCGGCCGGAGGCGTCGCCTCGCACGGCGTCGCCGGCTATCCCGGGCGGGCGCTGTTCCGGCCCGGGGCCAGCAACACATACGTCACCCAGCTCGGGAAGCAGCTGGTGAGGAAGGGGTTCGGCAAGTACTACACGCAGGGTCCGGGGCCGCGCTGGGGCGAGGGCGACCGGCGCAACGTCGAGGCGTTCCAGCGCGCGCAGGGGTGGCGCGGCGGGGCGGCGGACGGTTACCCGGGGCCCGAGACGTGGCGGCGGCTCTTCTCCTGAGGGCTCTCGACGGCCCCTGACGGCACCTCTCTCTTGGCAGTTCTTCCTGGCGCGGAGGCACGGAGGCACGTATGACCACGACGACTTCACAGTCCCCGGAGTTCGAGGGGACCCCAGAGGCGGGTGGCCGCGGGGCGCGGCTCATCCACAACGAGGCGACCACCGAGATCCCGGTCCACCTGCTGTTCCGCGACGAGCCCGAGCCGGTGTCCGTACCGCTCGCGCCCGCCGTCGTGAGCCGGCGGCGGGGCACGGGCGAGCAGCCGCGGGTCCCCCGGCGCGCATCCGCCCCGGTGAAACCGCGGCCGGTGCCCGAGGTCGACCCCGACCTGGTGGAGCGGCCCGCACGCGTACTGCCGGGCGCGGCCGGGGTGCTGGCCGGAACGGTCGGTGCGGCCGGCTGTGTGCTGGCGTCGTGGTGGGCGGGCGTACTGCCGGCGCTCGCCGTGGACGCGCTGGGGCTGCCGACGCACACGGGTGCCGGGCTGCGCGGACCGCAGTGGGCGGCGCTCGCCGGGTCCGGGGCGCTCGGCCTGTTCGGGTTCGGCGGGCTGGCCCGCGGCCGCACCGGACGCGCCTGGGTGCTCGGCCTCTTCGGCCGCTACCGGGGCACGGTCCGCCGCACCGGGCTGATGTGGGTGAACCCGCTGCTGCTGCGCCGCCGGATCGACGTACGCCTGCGGCACTGGCGCAGCGATCCGATGCCCGCGGTCGACGCGAACGGGGTCGCGCTGCGCGTCGTCGTGCTCGTCGTCTGGCGGGTGAAGGACACCGCCCGCGCCGCGCTCGGCGTCGAGGACCACCAGCGGTATCTGCGCGAGTGCGTCGAGGCGGCGCTCGCCCGGGTGCTCGCGCAGCTGCCCGCCGATGTGTCGCCGGGTGCGCCCAGGGCCGCGGACGCCGCGACCCTGCGCAACACGGAGGCCGTCAGCGACTCGCTGACCCGCATCGTGGCCGCGGACGCGGGGGCGGTCGGCCTCCAGGTGTTCTCCGCGCAGCCGGTCCGCGTCGAGTACGCGCCCGAGGTCGCCGCCGTGATGCAGCGCCGCCGGATCGCGGCCCTGGACGCCCAGCACCGCGACAAGGTCCTCACCTCGGTCGTCGACTCCGTCGAGGACACGGTGACCCGGCTGACCGTACGCGGGCTCGTCGAACTCGACGACTACGAGCGCAAGGCTCTGGTGAAGGATCTGACGGTGGCGTTCTATACGGGACATGGAGATCGCTGACCGACGTACGCCCGCTGGAGAACGCCCCACACTGTCCGAGCTCGCCTCGGACGCCTGGAGCCTGACCGACGGCACACCGCGCGCCGTGCTGGGCCTCGCGGGTCCGCCCGGCGCCGGGAAGTCGACCCTCGCCCGCGCCCTGGTCGCGCACCTCGGGGAGGGGGCCGCCTATCTCCCGCTCGACGGCTTCCACCTCTCCAACGCCCAGCTGGAGCGCCTCGGCCTGACCGCCCGCAAGGGCTCCGAGCCGAGCTTCGACGTATGGGGGTACGTCGACCTGCTGCGCCGGGTCCTCGACGAGACCGGCCGCGACATCTACGTACCGGACTACGACCGCACGCTCGACGAGCCCGTCGCGGCGCGGCACGTGGTGCCCCCGGCCGCCCGGCTCGTCGTCACCGAGGGGAACTACCTCGCCTGCGATCTGCCGGGGTGGCGGGACGCGTACGTGTTCATGGGGGAGTGCTGGTACGTGGAGGCGCCCGGGGACGTGCGTCAAGTGAGGCTGTTGGAGCGGCAGTTGGCAGGTGGGAGGAACGAGGTGGAGGCGCGGGACTGGGTCGCGACGAACGACGATCCGAACGGGGAGCTCGTGGAGAAGTCGCGGGACCGCTGCCACCGAATCCTCACCACGATTGGTATGGACCCATCCTCTTTTTGATATGGACACAGCCAACAACCGGCAATAATCTGGAACTTGGTCTAGACCTGAATCATCGTCATACGCATCGCGATGCGCACGCACAGCTCACGGAACTTCCCCCACGTTCTCCAGGAGCGGCAGCATGCGGAAAAAGACGAAGTGGTACGCCACCGTGGTGGGGCTCGCCACCACGGGAGCGTTCGTGCTCTCCAGCGGCGGTGCCACCGGCCACGGCTACACCGACCTCCCCATCAGCCGGCAGAAGCTCTGCCAGAACGGCACCGTGACCAACTGCGGTGCCATCCAGTGGGAGCCCCAGAGTGTCGAGGGGCCCAAGGGCTTCCCGGCGGCCGGTCCCGCCGACGGCCAGATCTGCTCGGCGAACCACGCCAACTTCGGTGCTCTCAACCAGCCGAGGACGCCGTCCGGCGGTGCCTGGCCGACGACCAAGGTCAACGGCGGGCAGAGCTACACCTTCCGCTGGCAGTTCACGGCCATGCACGCCACGACCGACTTCAAGTACTACATCACCAAGAACGGCTGGAACCAGAACCACGCGCTGAGCCGCTCGGACCTGGACACCACGCCGTTCCTCACCGTCCCCTACAACGGCCAGCGCCCGCCGTCCACGCTCTCGCACAGCGGCACGGTCCCCGGCGGCAGGAGCGGGCACCACGTGATCCTCGCGGTGTGGACGATCGCCGACACGGCGAACGCGTTCTACGCCTGCTCGGACGTCACGTTCTGAACGCCCGACCTCTGAGCATCCCTTGAGGCTCTTCCGCACCCCCCACGGGTAGGTTCCACGCACGTCGACATGACCATGACGGCGTGCGTGGAGCTGTACCGAACATCGGGGGTTGTCGATGGACTTCATGTTCTACGGGGCACCGGTGCTGATCATGGCCTTGGTCCTCTTCGTGGCGAGCCGCGTGATCCGTCGCTCGCTGGAGCTCAGGCGGGCCTGGAACAGCGGCCTGACCGCCGAGGCGCGTTGCCTGCGCACGTACACGACGACCAGCGGCGGCAGCGGCGACTCCTCCGTGCGCACGACCCTGCATCACGTCTACGAGTTCACGGCCCGGGGCGGGCGCACCATCCGTTTCGAGGAGGAGGGCGGGCCAGGGACGACGCTCGAGGGCGACATCGTCGTCGTGCACTACTCCGAGGGCGAGACGGTGAAGGCCACGGCCCACACGCCGAGCCGCGTCAGGAACACGGCGGCCACCGTGGGCATCCTGCTGTTCCTCGGGGTGGTCGTGCTGTTCTGCGTCGGCTTCATGGTCACGTACGCCGAGGTCTTGTCGGCGGGCGACTCCTTCATGGACGACGGACCCTCCGGCACCCAGGTGGACGAGCCCCCTGGGCTCGACGACATGCCGTACGACAAGGTGCCGTGACCTTCCGCGTCTGACGCTCCGCGTCTGACCCTCCACATCTGACGCTCCGTCAATTATGGTGCGCCCTCATGGGAGCCGAGAGCGTGCGGACCGTCGCGGAACTCGTACAGGAGCGGTGGGGCGACCACCGGCCGGGGCTGTGGTTCGAGGAGCGCTCCCTGACGCATCACCAGGTGGCCGCGGGTGCGGCGGCGCGGGCCGCGCTGTTGGGTGACCTGCTGCCGCCCGGCGCCGAGCCGCATGTGGGCGTGCTGCTCGACAACACCCCCGAATATCCGCTGTGGTTGAGCGGAGCCGCCCTGGCGGGCGCCGCCGTCGCCGGGATCAACCCGACCCGCCGCGGCCCCGAACTCGCCCGCGACATCCTGCACACCGAGTGCCGGGTCCTGGTCACCGAGCGGGCGCACCTCCCGCTCCTCGACGGGCTCGAACTCCCAGGCGTGCGACTGCTGGTGACCGACACGGAGGAGTACGAGGAACTGCTCGCGCCGTACGCGGACGCGCGCCCCGAGCCGACGAAGGCCGCCGCGCCGGACAGCCGCCTCCTCCTGTACTTCACCTCCGGCTCGACCGGCGCGCCCAAGGCGGCGATCTGCTCGCAGGGGCGGCTCGCGGCGGCCGGGCGGTCGCTGGTCGACCACTTCGGGGTGCGCGCGGACGACGTGCACTACATCTGCATGCCGATGTTCCACGGCAACGCCGTGATCGCCGACTGGGCACCCGCCCTCGCGGCCGGCGCGGGCGTCGCGCTGCGGCGACGGTTCTCGGCCTCGGGGTTCCTGACGGACGTACGGGCGTACGGGGCCACGTACTTCACCTACGTCGGACGGGCCGTGCAGTACATCCTGGCGACCCCGCCCCGCGCCGACGACCGGGACAGTCCGCTGCGCCTCGGCTTCGGGACGGAGGCCGGAGCGGTGGACGCGGCCGCGTTCGAGGAGCGGTTCGGGGTGCGGCTGGTGGAGGGGTACGGGTCGTCGGAGGGCGGGGCGGCGATCCAGCGGACGCCCGGCACGCCGAAGGGGGCGATCGGGCGGGCGGCACCCGGTGACGACCTGGCAGTGGTCGATCCGGTGAGCCGGGCGGAGTGCCCCGCCGCGGTCTTCGGGGCGGACGGGCGGCTGCTCAACGGGCGTGACGCGATAGGGGAGTTGGTGAACCGCGGGTCCAACCCCTTCGAGGGGTACTGGCGCAACCCGGCGGCCGACGCGGCACGGCGGCGCGACGGCTGGTACTGGACGGGGGACCTCTTCTACCGGGACGCCGACGGGTTCCTGTACTTCGCGGGGCGGACGGACGACCGGCTCCGCGTCGACAGCGAGAACCTCGCCGCCGCGGTGATCGAGAACATCCTCGCCCGGTACGCGGACGCCGCCGCCGTGGCCGTCTACGCGGTGCCGGATCCGGTGGCCGGGGACCAGGTGATGGCGACCCTCGCGTTGCGGGAGGGGGCGGACTTCGCCCCGCTCGGGTTCGCCGAGTTCCTGCTGGACCAGGCGGACTTGGGGACCAAGATGGCACCGCGCTTCGTGCGGGTCGTCGACCGTATGCCGGTCACCGCAACCAACAAGATCCACCGGGTCGGGCTGCGACGCGAGGGCTTCCGGTGCGCGGACCCGGTGTGGTGGCGGCCGCCGGGGGAGTCCGGCTACCGGCTTCTGAGCGGCGCGGATGTCGAGGGGCTGGAGGCCGAGTACCGGGCGCGGGGGCGGGAGGAACTGCTGGCGAGGTGACACGGGACGGGCGTGCGGTAGGGCTGGGCACGGGACGGGGATGGGACAGGGCTCGCATGGGGATCGGGTAGGGCTGGGCATACCCCCGGAACACCCGCTGCTCGTATGGTCCGGGCCGGTGGCGGCCGCCTACCGTGGGCGCGTGATCGACTTTCGCGGGCGGAACCCGCTGCGGGCGGCCGGGTATCTCGTCGGCGGGGTGCTGGTGGGTGCGCCGCTGCTCGTCGGCATGCTGGTGCTCGGGGTCGTCGGGGCAGCGCTGTCGGTCGTGCTCGTCGGGCTGCCGCTGCTGGTGCTGCTCGCGCTGTCGGGCGTACCGGTCGGGGCGCTCGAACGGTGGCGGTTGCGGCTGCTAAGCGGTCTCGGGGAAGTGAGGCACGCCCCCACGCCGCCCGGCACGGCACCTCGCCGCACTGCCGCATCACCCAAGTACGTCCAGTACGAGGGCGATGCGGCAGCACGCCGATGCACCGCACCGAACGACGCGGGAACGCACCCCACCTCCCGAGACCGCTTAGGCCCGGCAACCGTGCCGGACCCCCACCGCACTCCGCCGGAACCCGGCCTCACCGCCTGGGCCCGGCTCCGGCTGACCGAGCAGGCGACCTGGCGCGAACTGGCCTACGCCGTGCTGCTCGCGTTCGTGCTGTGGCCGCTCGACCTGCTGGTCCTGGCCTTCGCGTTGGCCGTGCCCGGCGCCATGATCGGGGCGCCGGTGCAGCTCGCGGTCTCGGCGGACACCAGCGGCGACACCCGCATCGTCAAGCTCTGGCTGATCGACAGCTACCCGCAGGCCGCCGTCTGCGCCGCCGCCGGACTCGTACTCCTCCTCGCCCTGCTGTGGCCGCTCACCCTGTACGCCCGTGCCCGCGCCGCGTTCGCCCGGCTGCTGCTCGCCCCGCGCGAGGCCGAGACCGAGCGGCGGCTCGCGGAGGTGACGCGGTCGCGGGCCCGGCTGGTCGCGGCCTTCGACGCCGAACGGCGGCGCATTGAGCGGGACTTGCACGACGGGGCACAGCAGCGGCTGGTCGCCCTGTCGATGACGCTGGGCCTCGCCCGCCTCGACGCGCCGCCCGCGCTGGCCGGGCAGCTCGCCGCCGCGCACGAGGAGGCGGGCCAAGTCCTCGGTGAGCTGCGGGAGTTGATCCACGGCATCCATCCGCAGGTGCTCGCCGACTACGGGCTCGCGGACGCGATCGCCGACGCCGCCGACCGGTCGCCCGTACCCGTCGAGGTGTCCCTCGAACTGCCCCGGTTCGCCGAATCCGTCGAGTCCGCCGCGTACTTCGCGGTCCGCGAGGCCCTCGCCAACGTGGGCAAGCACAGCGGGGCGACGCGGGCCCGGATCGACGGCTCGTACCAGGACGGGCGGCTGCTCATCGGCGTACGGGACGACGGGTGCGGCGGGGCCGACCCGGCCGCCGGGAGCGGGCTCACCGGGCTCGCCGACCGGCTCGCCGTCCTCGATGGCACACTGACCGTCACCAGCCCGGCCGGCGGGCCGACCGTTCTGCGTCTGGAGATTCCTTGCCCGAGTCGTTGAGGATCGTGCTCGCCGAGGACAGCGTGCTGTTGCGCGAGGGGCTCGTGGGCGTGCTGGAGCGGTTCGGGCACGAGGTCGTGGCGGCGGTCGGGGACGCGGACGCGCTCGTCGAGGCCGTGGCGGCGTACGACCCCGGACTCGTCGTCACCGACGTACGGATGCCGCCCGGATTCCAGGACGAGGGCCTGCGGGCGGCGCTCGCGCTGCGCGCCGAACGGCCCACCCTGCCGGTGCTCGTGCTCAGCCAGTACGTCCAACGGGCGTATGCCGCCGAGCTGTTGGACACCGGCGACGGCACCGGCGTCGGCTATCTGCTGAAGGACCGGATCGGGCAGGTCGAGCAGTTCGCGGAGGCGGTGGAGCGGGTGGCGGCCGGTGGCACGGTCGTCGATCCCGAGGTCGTACGGCAGCTGCTGCGGCGGCGGCGCGATCCGCTCGCCGCGCTGACTCCGCGCGAGCGGGAGGTGCTCGGACTGGTCGCCGAGGGGAAGTCGAACGGGGCGATCGCCCGTGAGCTGGTCGTCACCGAGGCCGCCGTCGGCAAGCACATCGGGAACATCCTGGGAAAGCTGGACCTGCCGCCGGCGGAGGACACGCATCGGCGGGTGCTGGCCGTGCTGGCCTACCTCCGGGGCTGAGCCCGGCCCCGGCGCAGGGGGCGGGTGGCGGAGCCCCGCTGGGCGCGGCGAAACCGCGCAGAAACGACGATGGCGGGTGGTTCGCGCTTTCCGCGAACACGCCTCGCCATCGACTTTGTGCGCCGCCAGGGACTCGAACCCCGGACCCGCTGATTAAGAGTCAGCTGCTCTAACCAACTGAGCTAGCGGCGCATGACTCTCGCCGACCGCTTTCGCGGCTGGCGACAGAGAAAATACTACCCGGTCCGCAGGGGTGCTCCGGACCGCGCGAATGTGCTCCGGACCACTTGGGACCGGCCGCTCGGGCACGGCCTCAGATCGCGAGGGAGAGCAGTACCGGTGCCGCGCCCTGGTTCAGCCTGTCCGCGGCGTCGCGCAGCCGGTGGGCGTCGGCCACCGGGAGCGAGAGGGCGAGGCAGCCCACGGCAGAGCCGGCCGTGATGGGGACCGCCGCGCAGACCGTGCCGACCGCGTACTCCTGGAGGTCGAGCACGGGCACGGTGGGTGCCTGGGCGTCGAGCCGGGACAGGAACACCCGCTCGTTCGTGATGGTGCGCGAGGTGAGGCGGGCCATCTTGTGGCGGGAGAGGTGATCACGGCGGCCGTTGAGGTCGAGCTGGCCGAGCAGGCTCTTGCCTATCGCGCTCGCGTGGGCCGAGGAGCGGAAGTCCACCCACTCGTTGACCGCCGGGGTGCTCGGGCCCTCGGCGCACTGGGTGACGTGGATCTCGCCGTCGACGTACCGGCTGATGTAGACGGCGGCGCCGACCGAGTCGCGCAGCCGGTCGAGGTTCCGCTGGAGCTGGGCGCGCAGGGCCTGGTCCCGGCCATGTGCGGAACCGAGCCTGCTGAGCGCGGCGCCGGTGACGTACGCCCCGTCGGCGACCTGCTCGACGTACCCCTCGCGGCGCAGCATCCGCAGGAGGGCGGTCAGGCGCTCGGTGCCGAGGCCGGTGAGGCGGGCGAGTTCGACGTCGGTGACGCCGCTTGTGTGCCGCGCCACGGTTTCCAGGACGCGCAGGGCGTCCTGGGCCGAGTGGTACGGCGCGGTCGGCTCGTGCTTCAGCGCCACGGTTGTCCCCCTGCGCTTTCTGGCCCGGCTTTCACATCAACGCAGCCCGGACGGCCGGGCCCCCTCCACGATAACCGCCAAGAGGCGGACGGGGAGGGGCTGTTGGCGAGATTGGTGGCGCATTCCAGTCCCCTCAACAGCGGTGCATTTCTCTGGCATATGCCAAAGTCATGCCCCGGCGGCCCGGCCTCGGACCTTGCCGTCTTCATTTCTTGAAGCACCTCTTGAAGTGCCTCAAGAGGTGCTTCAAGAAGGGCCTACAGCACCGCGCCGAGGAACTCCCGTGTCCGCTCGTGATCCGGATCACCGAAGATCTTCTCCGGCACCCCGGCCTCCAGGACGCGCCCCGAGTCGAACATCAGCACCTGGTCCGAGATGTCCCGGGCGAAGTTCATCTCGTGGGTCACACAGAGCATCGTGATGTCGGTGGTGCGGGCGATGTCCCGCAGCACGTCGAGGACGCCCGCGACCAGCTCGGGGTCGAGCGCCGAGGTCACCTCGTCGAGCAGCAGCACCTGCGGCCGCATCGCCAGGGCGCGCGCGATCGCGACACGCTGCTGCTGGCCGCCGGAGAGCTGGCTCGGGTACTTGTCGATGTGCTCGGTCAGCCCCACCAGTTCGAGCAGCTCGCGGGCCCGCTCCTCGGCCGCGTCCTTGGACATGCCGAGCACGGTGACCGGCGCCTCGGTGATGTTGCGCAGCACCTTCATGTTGGGGAAGAGGTTGAACTGCTGGAAGACCATCCCGATGTTCTTGCGGACCTCGCGGATGTGCTTCTCGCCGGCCGGGACCAGCTTGCCGTCCTTCTCCTGGTGGTAGAGGTAGTCGCCGTTGACCTTGATCGTGCCCTCGTCGGGCTTCGTCAGGGTCATCAGCAGGCGCAGGATCGTCGTCTTGCCGGAGCCGGACGGGCCGATCAGCGTGACGTGCTTGCCGGGCGCGACGGAGAAGTCGAGCTCGTCGAGGACCGTGTTGGCGCCGAAGCGCTTGGTGACCTTGTCGAACCGGATCAGCTCACTGCCGTCCGCCGCCGGATTGGCGTCGGAGTTGGCGTCGGGATCTTTCATCAAAGGCGTGTCAGCGGACAAGACGTCGCTCCAGGGCTCGCATGAGGAGGGAAGCCGGATAGGAAATGAGGATGAAGGCCACACCGATGACCGTGAGCGGCTCGGTGAACTGGAAGTTCTGCTGCGCGAACAGCCGCGCCTCGCCGAGCATGTCGAGGACGGTGATCGCCATCAGCAGGGGTGTGTCCTTGAGCATCGAGATGACGTAGTTGCCCAGCGCGGGCACCACGCGGCGGATCGCCTGCGGCAGGATCACCGCGGTCCAGGTGCGCCGCATGGGCAGGTTCAGTGCCGTGGCCGCTTCCCACTGGCCGGCCGGCACGCCCTCGATACCGGCCCGGTAGACCTGCATCGTGTACGTCGAGTAGTGCAGCCCGATGGCGACGACACCGGTGGTCATCGCGGAGAACGTGATCTCCCACTCGGGCAGCACGTAGAACAGGAAGAACAGCTGCACCAGCAGCGGGGTGTTCCGGATGAACTCCGTGACGACCCCCACCGGCCAGCGCACCCAGCGGCTCGGCGCCCGCATCAGCAGCGCCCACACCAGGCCGAGGGCGAAGGAGATCAGCGAGCCGAGCACCAGGGCCTGCAGGGTGACCAGCAGTCCGTCCCAGAAGTGCGGCATGAAGTCGCCGACCGCGTCCCAGTCCCACTTCATCAGGCACCACCTCCGGCGCCGGCGCCGACGCCCGTGGTCTCCGGCCGGGGCATCGCGAGCTTGCCGCGACGCTCAGGCGCCTTGCCGATCCCGGCCTTCAGCCGCTTCTCCAGACCGCGCATGATCCGCGTGAGCAGGAAGGCGATCACGAAGTAGATCAGCAGGATGTACGTGTAGATCTCCGCGCTCTCCTGCAGTGCGAGCCGCACCAGGTTGCCGCTGAACGCCAGATCGCCCATGCCCATGATCGAGACCAGGGCCGTGCCCTTGAGCAGCTCGACCAGCAGGTTCGAGAAGGGCGGGATCATCTCCGGCACCGCCTGCGGCAGCAGGATCAGCCGCATCCGCTGCATGGGCGTGAAGCTCAGTGCGATACCGCCCTCGCGCTGCGCCGGGTCGACGGAGTTCAGGGCGCCGCGCACGATCTCGGAGCCGTACGCCCCGTAGGTCAGCCCCAGCGCGAGTGTGCCCGCCCACATCGGGACCAGCTGCCAGCCGAAGGCGGGCGGCAGCACGAAGAACACCCAGAAGATCATGATCAGCGCCGAGGTACCGCGGAACACCTCGGTGTAGAAGCCCGCGAGGAAGCGGACGATCCACAGCCTGTGAGTGCGTGCGATGCCCACCACGAAGGAGACGACCCCGCCCAGCAGTGCGCTGAAGAACAGCAGCTGGACGGTGATCCAGATCCCCTTCAGTACCAGTTCCCAGAGTCCCGATGTCATCCGCCGCACAACTCCTTCGCGGTCATATCGGTCATCTCTTTCTCTGTGAAGCCGAAGGGCTTGAGGACGCGGAACAGCTCACCGCTCTCCTTCATCTTGTGGAGCTCGACGTTGAAGGCGTCCCGCAGCTTCGTCTCGGTCGGGCGGAACGCGAAGCCGCCGCCGTCGACGTGCGGCTTGCCGTCCACGAGAGGGGCGAACGGCTCGGTCACCTCGGTACTGGCGGACTTCTTGACGACCTCGCGGGTGGTCAGCGCCGTGCCGGCGAAGACGTCGACACGGCCCGCCTCCACGGCGTTCAGTCCCGCGACCTGGTCGGGGACGATCAGGATGTCGCTCTCCTTGTACCCGGCGTCGACCGCGTACTGGATCTCCGCGTAGCCGGTGCCGGTCGCGAACTTGGCCTTGGACTCCACGACGTCCTTGTAGTCGTGCAGGTTCTTCGGGTTGCCCTTGCGCACGATGAAGGCGTCGAGCATCTGGTAGTCAGGATCGGAGAAGATCACCTGTTCGCAGCGCTCGGCGTTGATGTACATCCCGGCGGCGACGACGTCGAACTGCTGGGAGTTCAGGCCGGGGATCAGCGAGCCGAACTCCGTGGGCACGGGCTGGACGCTGTCCACCCCCAGCCGTTTGAAGATGACCTTCGCGAGTTCCGGGGCCTCGCCGGTGAGCTCTCCGTTCTTGTCGATGTATCCGAAGGGGATCTCGCCGGCGATACCGAGGCGTACGACACCCTGGGCCTTCAGCCGGTCCAGGAGATCACCGCCCTCCGTACCCGACGCCGTGGCCACACGGCTGCAACCCGCGGCGCCGAGCGCGCCCAGCGCCGCGACGCCGGCCAGCAGTGACCGGCGGCTCGGACCGCGTTTCCCTACTTCTGCCGAAGCTTCCTTCGCGTCGTTCCCAAGTGGTGGAGCCATGGGCGCGCGGCTACCCGGGACCATGCGAGTTATGCGGATCAGTTTGCGCCCCTGTTACGGCGGGTGCGCTCTTGACCCCGGGTGGACCATGGGAATCATGGCCGACCGCTACATCGACGTCTCCCTGTCCAAGCGCGGAGTCCACTGCACCGCGAAGCTCCTCGACGACCGCGCGCCGATCACCTGCGAGGCGGTGTGGAACGCGTTGCCGCTGGGCGGGGACGTGTACCACGCGAAGTATGCCCGCAACGAGATTTATGCCCTGTTCCCGGCGTTCGCCCCCTCTGAACCGCCCCTCGAGAACCCCACCGTCACCCCCATCCCCGGCGACCTCTGCTACTTCTCCTTCTCGGGTACGCAGCTCGGGACGCAGTCGTACGGGTACGGGGGCGCCTCGGGGGTCCAGGCCGGTACGCCGGTGATCGACCTGGCCCTCTTCTACGAGCGGAACAATCTGCTGCTCAACGGGGATGTGGGGTGGGTGCCGGGGATTGTGTGGGGGCAGGTGGTGGAGGGGCTGGATGGGATGGCGGAGGCTTGTAACGACTTGTGGCGTGGGGGTGCGCTGGGGGAGACGCTGAGTTTTCGTCGGGCCTGAGCGCATGGGGTAGTGCCGGGTAGTCCCTGAGCTGCGGGCCGGTGGGGGCTGGTCGCGCAGTTCCCCGCGCCCCTACAGGGGCGCGGGCGGGGTGATCCCCGCGACCCCCGCCGCATACAACGCGTGCGCCGTCCGCAGGACCAAGTCGTCCCTGTGGCGGGCGGCCACGATCTGCAAGCCCACCGGTAGCCCCTCCCTGTCCACCCCGACCGGGACCGTCGCCGCCGGCTGCTGGGTCATGTTGAAGGGGTATGTGAACGGGGTCCAGCCCGTCCACCGGCGGTGGCCCGAGCCGTGCGGGACCTCCGCGCCCGCCTCGAACGCGGTGATCGGGATCGTCGGGGTCACCAGGACGTCGTAGGTCTCGTGGAAGTGGCCCATCCGGCGTCCGAGGTCCATGCGTACGTCCACCGCGGCGAGGTAGTCCAGGGCGCTGAAGCCCGCGCCCAGCCCGCAGATCTCCCGCAGCCCCGGGTCCAGCAGCTCCCGCTGGTGCGGGCCGAGTCGCTGGGTGACCCGGGCCGCCCCGCTGAACCACAGCACGTGGAACGCCTCGACGGGATCCGTGAGGTCGGGGTCGGCCTCCTCGACGTACGCGCCGAGGGAGGCGAGCCCCTCGACCCCGCGCCGTACCGCCGCCGCGACCCCGGGCTGGACGGCCACCTGCCCGCCGAGGGAGGGCGAGTAGGCGACCCGCAGTCCCCTCACGCCGCCCTCGAGACCGTCCGCGTACGAACCGCTCACCGGGCCGAGCTCCGACCAGTCGCGCACGTCGGATCCGCTGATGACGTCCATCATCAGCGCCGCGTCCGCGGCGTCCCGCGTCATCGGCCCGACGTGCGCCAACGTGCCGAACGCGCTCGCGGGATACAGCGGCACGCGCCCGTACGTCGGCTTCAGGGCGAAGATCCCGCAGAAGGCGCCCGGGATGCGGACGCTGCCGCCCCCGTCCGTGCCGAGGGACAGCGGGCCGGCGCCCAGCGCCACGGCCGCCGCGCTCCCGCCGCTCGACCCGCCCGACGTGCGGGACAGGGCGTACGGATTGCGCGTCACCCCGGACAGCGGTGAGTCCGTGACGCCCTTCCAGCCGAACTCGGGCGTCGTCGTCCGGCCGATGAACACGGCCCCGTGTTCGCGCAGCCGCGCGACGGACGGCGCGTCCTCGTCCCAGCGTCCTTCCACCGGCACGGTCTTCGAGCCCCGCAGGGTCGGGCCGCCCCGCATCAGCAGGATGTCCTTCACCGAGACCGGCACCCCGTCCACCAGCCCGGCCGGCTCACCGCGCCGCCATCGCTCGTCGGAGTCCCGCGCCTGCGCGAGCGCGGCCTCGGCGTCGAGGCGTACGAACGCGTTCACCGCGGGCTGGACCTCCTCGGCCCGGCGCAGCGCGGCCCGCGCCACGTCAACGGGGCTGAATTCGCCCTTGCGGTATCCCTCGACGAGTCGTACGGCCGTCAGCTCGGTGAGCTCGGTCATCCGCCCTCCAACGTGTGTCAGTGGCCAGGTACGTATCCACGCTGCTTGTCGACGACGTTCGGCAGCGGCTTGCCCGCCTCCCAGAGCTCGTACAACTCCACGAACTGCGTGCCGAGCTCGTCCCGCCAGCCCACGATGTCCCCGCTCATGTGCGGCGACACGATCAGGCCCGGGACCTCCCACAACGGGCTTTCGGGCCCCAGCGGCTCGTGCTCGAACACGTCGAGCGCCGCTCCCGCGATCCAACGGTTCGTGAGCGCCCGGGCCAGCGCTTCCTCGACGACAAGCTGCCCGCGTCCGACGTTCACGAAGCGCGCGGACGGCTGCATGAGCCCAAAACGCCGCGCGTCGAACATGCCGTACGTCTCGTCCGTGAGCGGTGCCGCGGACACCACCCAGTCGGCGCGGGCCATCAGCCGGTCGAGTTCGTCGGGGCCGTGCACCCCCTCGCGCGGGGTGCGCCCGACGAGCGCCGTCGTGATGCCGAGGGCCTGGAGCGTTCGCTCGATCGCCCGCCCGATCGGCCCGGAACCCACCACGCACGCGCGCGTGCCCGCGATCCGCTGGGACTCGCGGTGCCGCCACTCCCGCGCCCGCTGCAGCTCCCAGGTGCGCGGCAGATCCTTGGCCATGGCGAGGACGAGCGCGGCCACGTACTCCGCGATCGGCTGGTCGAAGACGCCGCGGGCGTTCGTCACGACCGTGTCGGACGCGGCCAGTTCGGGGCACATGAGGTGGTCGACGCCCGCGCTCGCCGTGTGCACCCAGCGCGGCCGCGGTCCCTCGCCGGGCCAGGCCCGGCGCACCGCGTGCGAGGTGAAGTCCCAGACCAGCAGGACGTCGGCGGCGGGCAGCAGCGCGGCCAGCGTCGACTCGTCGGCGTGCTCGATCCGGGCTCGCCCGGTGAGCCGTCCGAGCCGGGGCGGCGGCTCGGCGTCGAGCACCAGCAGGGTCGTCTTTTCGGCCATGTGGGGGGACGTGGGAGCGGTCATCGGGGGGAAACCGTTTCGCAACGCGGGTCCGCTTCTCTGGAATCTATGGCACTCGTGCGGGACATCGGCCACGCCTTCTGAGATCGGGCACGCCGTCTGAGATGCGCGGATTGACCACGCTCGCACCGGAACCTACCTTCGTCAACAAGGGCTCGTTTTCCGTGGGATTCCCGGAGTCCCGCCCGCTTCCCTGTCCCGACGTCCCGGCACGCGCCGGCTTCTGTCCCCCGGCCTCCCGGCCGGTCTCCACCGCTCGCTCGATTTGAGTTGGGGCTGCTCATGGACGTCTCCTTCCTTGGTGGACCGCACCCTCAAAGGGGTGTCGGCATCGTCGCCCCCTTCGACTTCGCCCTCGACCGCGAACTGTGGCGCTGGGTCCCGGACGAGGTGTCCCTGCACCTCACCCGCACTCCGTTCGTCCCCGTCGAGGTCAGCCTCGACCTGGCACGCCTGGTCAGCGAGCACGAGACGCTCGGCGAAGCGGTCCGCGCGCTGAACGCCGTCGAGCCCGAGATCGTCGCGTACGCCTGCACGTCCGGCAGCTTCGTCGGCGGCATCGCCGGCGAGCGCGCGATGTGCGAGGCCATGACCCGGGCCGGCGAGGTGCCCTCCGTGACCACGTCCGGCGCCCTCCTGGAGGCCGTGGCAGAGCTGGGTGTGCGCCGGATCGCCCTGGTCACGCCCTACACGGTCTCCGTCACCCAGTCCCTGGAGGACTACCTCGCCGAGGCCGGCATCACGGTCACCGGCCGCGCCTACATGGGCCTGACCAGGCATATCTGGAAGGTCCCGTACCGCGACGTGGTCGACATGGCCCACAGCGCCGTACGAGGGGGCGCGGAGGCCCTCTTCATCAGCTGCACCAACCTCCCGACGTACGACGTCATCCCGCAGCTCGAGGCCGAGCTGCGCATTCCGGTGATCTCGGCCAACCAGGTGACGATGTGGGCCGCCCTGCGCCATCTGGGTACCCGGGCGGTAGGGCCGTATCAGGCGCTGATCGACGCTTCGGCACGGCAGCGGCCGATGCCGCCCGCTCTACCGCCCGCACTGCCGGAAGAACAGGAAGGTTGGGCATGACGGCTCTCGGATTCCTCTACCCGGGCCACTCGGCCGAGGACGACTACCCGCGCATCGAGCAGCTCCTCGGCAGCGACATCCGCCTCCAGGTCGTCCACACGGACATCGGCGAGGACGCCCACCGCGTGGACGCCCTGCTGGAGATGGGCTCGGCGGCCCGCCTCGCCGCCGGGGTCGAGGAGCTGCGCCTGTCCGGCGCCGAGGCGGTGGTCTGGGCCTGCACGAGCGGCAGTTTCGTCTACGGCTGGCAGGGCGCCCACGACCAGGTCCGCGCCCTGGCCACGGCGGCGGGCCTGCCGGCCTCGTCCACGTCCTTCGCGTTCGCCCACGCCGCCCGGGAACTCGGCGCGAAGCGGGTAGCGATCGCCGCCACCTACCCCGACGACGTGGCCGCACTCTTCGCCGAGTTCCTGAAGGACGGGGGAGTGGAGGTGGTCTCGGTCCGCGGCAGCGGCATCATCACGGCGGCCGAAGTGGGCACCTGGGGCCACGACGAGGTCATGTTCCTGGCCGAGGAAGGCGATCACCCGTCGGCCGAGGCGATCCTCCTCCCCGACACCGCCCTCCACACGGCGTCCTACATCCCCGACCTGGAAAAGGCCCTGTCCAAGCCGATCCTCACCGCCAACCAGGTCACAGTCTGGGAAGGCCTACGCCTGACAGACCGCCGCGTGAACGCCCCAGAACTAGGCACACTTTTCACCAAGGAGCCGATCGTGCAGGCCTAGAGGCGTTCAGTAGTCGAGAGGCGTTCGGTTCGGGCGCCCCGTAAGGGGCGCGGGGCTGTGACATGTGCGGCTCCGCCGCGTGGGCGCGACCAGCCACAGACAACCCGCACGTCACCACCCACGAGTAAAGCCCGGGGAATAAACGGAGCCCCCCTCCTGTTAGTGCACCGCGGACAACGCGACGCACAAAACAGGAGGCACCCCGTGGCGGCACCGGACCACACGCCCACCGACCCCGACGGAATCCGAGGCAGGACGCAGGGCACCGCCCAGTTCCCCCTCTCGGTCCTTGACCTGGTCACGGTGGGCGCAGGCCACACAGCAACCGACGCACTCCGGACGAGCGTCAAACTGTCCCGCCTCGCAGAGAACCGCGGATTCCACCGCTACTGGGTGGCCGAACACCACTCCATGCCGGGCGTGGCCTCCACCTCCCCCGCGGTGATCCTCGCCCACCTGGCAGCCCACACCACCCGCATCCGCCTCGGCTCGGGAGGCGTCATGCTCCCGAACCACGCCCCCCTGGTCATCGCGGAGCAGTTCGGCACGCTCGAAGCCATGGCCCCGGGCCGCATCGACCTGGGCCTCGGCCGGGCCCCGGGCACGGACGGGGCGACCGCGGCGGCCCTCCGCCGCACGGACCGCCTGAACGAAGGGGCGGACGACTTCCCCGAGCAGCTCGCGGAGCTCACCCGCTTCCTGGACGACGACTTCCCCGACGGCCACCCCTACGCCCGCATCCACGCGGTCCCGGGCCCCATCCAGGCCACGTCCCCCGGCGGCGTCCAGTCCCCGCACCGCCCGCCCGTCTGGCTGCTCGGCTCCTCCGGCTTCAGCGCCCGTCTCGCGGGCGTCCTCGGCCTGCCCTTCGCCTTCGCGCACCACTTCTCCGCCCAGAACACGATCCCGGCGCTCGACCTCTACCGCGAGTCCTTCCAGCCCTCGGCCGTACTCGACTCGCCCTACGCCCTGATCGGCGTCTCCACCCTCGCCACGGACGACGAGAAGGAGGCCCGCCGTCAGATCCTGGCCGCCGCCCTGAACATGGTCCGCCTGCGCACCGGCCGCCCCGGCCTGGTCCCCACCCCGGAAGAGGCGGAGGCGTACGAATTCAGCCCGATGGAGCGGGACTTCATCGACTCCTGGAACTCCAACGTCATCCACGGCACCGCCGACGAGGTCCGCTCCGGCCTCGACGACCTGCAAAAGCGCACCGGCGCCGACGAGTTGATGCTCACGGCCAACGCGCACAGCGGCGCCGTACGCCTGCGCTCGTACGAACTGATCGCGGACGCCTACCAGTTGCCCACCGCGCCGACGGCTCAGGCCTGAGCGCAGGCCGAGTGCAATAGTGCGGAGATACGATCCGGCGCCACCGGCCGGGAGTACAGCCACCCCTGGCCGGTGTCGCAGCCGATGCGCCGCAGTCGGGACGCCTGGCCGGCCGTCTCCACGCATTCGGCGGTGACGGTCAGACCGAGCCGGTGCGCGAGCTGGATCATCGCCTCGACGATGACCTCGTCGGCCGGGTTGGGCGGGGCGGTGGTGCCGTCGCCGCCCGCGGCGTTCTCGGCGGTCTCGTACTGGAAGCCGCGTACGAACGACCCGTCCAGCTTCAGGACCGAGACCGGCAGCCGGCTGAGGTAGGCGAGGTTCGAGTAGCCGGTGCCGAAGTCGTCGATGGCGATGCGTACGCCCATGTCGCTGAGCGCCTGGAGGGCCTGGAGCGGTCGGCCCGCGGAGCCCATCACGGCGGACTCGGTGAGCTCCAGCTGGAGGAGGTGCGGGGCGAGTCCGGTCTCCGCGAGGGTCGCCGCCACATCGGCCACCAGGTCGGAGTCCCAGACCTGACGCACCGCCACGTTCACACTGACGAAGATCGGCTCCGCGTCCGGGTGGTCGAGCTGCCAGCGGCGCGCCTGCCGGCAGGCGGTGGCCAGCACCCAGCGGCCCAGCTGCACGATCGAGCCGTCCTCCTCAGCAAGTCCGATGAACCGATTCGGCGTCAGTGTGCCGAACTGAGGATGGTTCCATCGCACCAGTGCCTCGACCCCGCGCACCCCGCCGTCCTCCATGCACACGAGCGGCTGGTACTCCAGGGCGAACTCACCGCGCTCGATGGCCGGGCGGAGGGTGGAGGAGAGGGCCTGGCGGGTCATGCGGTGGGCGTTGCGCTCCGGGTCGAAGAGCGTCCAGCGGGACTTGCCGTCGGCCTTCGCCCAGTACAGCGTCGTGTCGGCGGCCTGCATCAGACCGGTCGCCGTGGTGCCGGCCGCGTGCCGCTCGACGACACCGATCGAGGCCGAGACCGAGAGCCGCTGCCCGGAGAGGTCGAAGGGCGCCTGCAGGGCCTGGAGTACGGAATCGGCGAGGTCCGCGAGCTGCTCCGTACCCGTGGAGTCCTCGACCAGCAGCGCGAACTCGTCGCCGCCGAGCCGGGCGACCAGCGGCGTGACCGCTCTCGCGTACCCGGCCTCGTTCGCGCAGCGCGTGAGCCGCTCGGCGACGGCCGCGAGCAGCCGGTCGCCGACGCGGTGGCCGAGCGTGTCGTTGACCGCCTTGAATCCGTCGAGGTCCAGATAGCAGAGCCCGATCCGGCCGGTGCCGGACTCCTCGTACGCCTCCGCCTCCAGCGCGGCCGAAAGCCGCTCGAAGAACAGCGCGCGGTTGGGCAGCCGCGTCACCGGGTCGTGCATCTGCAAGTGCCGCAGGCGGGCCTGGAGTTCGCGGCGGGCGCTGATGTCGGAGACCGAGAGCAGCACCGCCCGCTCCTCCTCGGGCAGCGGGCTGACCGTCACCTGGGCCCAGAGCGAGTGCCCGTCGGGGTGTTTGAGACGTCGGGTGCAGCGAAGTCTTGCCTGGCGGCCGCGGAGCACCTCGCGGTACGCGTGCCAGGTGCGGGCGTCCGAGGCGAGGTCCACCAGATCTGCGGCGATCCGGCCGGTGAGCCCTTCCGGGCCGGCGCCGAGCAGCGCGGCCAGCGTGTCGTTGGCCGTGACGACCAGGCCCTCACGGTTGACGACGGCCATCGCGAGGGGAGCGGCGCCGAAGATGGCGCGGAAGGTATGGGCCTCGACTCCGGCGTCCGCGTTCACGTCCATGCCCACGTCCGCTTCGCTGCCGGCACCGGCCTCGGGGTGAGGCGGGAGCCCGGCCGGGAGACCGGGCGGGAATCCGTCGGAGAACTCGGCCGGGAGCCCGGCCGAGTGGTTGACCTGGGGTTCGACCAGGGGCTCGACGCGTGGGGTCCGTTCCTCGTGAGGTGGGGCCCCGGCGCGACGAGAGGTCGCGATGTGACTGTCTGTGACGGCCGGTCGGACGAGGTCTGCCGTGGGCGCCGGCCCATCGGACGTTCCGCTCACCGTTCGCTCCCGCTGTGCACTCGTTCGTCGTACAGGTCTCGTCGGGGGTCGGCCGGTGGTGGACGGCCGCTCTAGCCGTGTCCGCGCAGGAAAGTGTGCCGATCATAGAGGGTGGCCGGAAGGCCTTCCAGCTACTGTCCAGTGTCCCGGAAGAACCCCTCACTCTGACAGATCGTTTCTGCCCGCACCTGGACGGGTTCCTTCCCTGGCCGATCGCTTGTGACGTTCCGTGAGCTCTCGGGGTGTCGGCGCGTCCTGGCGCCCCCCTGGCGCTCCCCGGGGTTCTCGGTCGGATGTCGGCCCTCTCACTCCTTTGGTTCAGATAAACAGGGCATTAGTAATCAAACCGTCACAGGCTGGACGCGGTATCCCGAATTCCGCGTCCGGAGGTCGACGTGCCGCGTCTGTTCCCCCTCAAGGGGCTCACCCGTGGCGGGGTTCGACCCCGTTGGCGCGGTTTCGGCCTGCCTGATTCGAGCCGGCGTGGGCAGAACCGGCGCCGGCTCCCATGGCGCGGGCCGGGCTGGCGGCAGGGTTGGCACGGCCCCGCGGCCGCGTTCACCTCCATGACGGCGCTCGCCGCCACCTCCCTGGTGGCGGGCCCCTCGGTCGCCGTGCCCCTCTCGATGCCGTGCGCGCTGAAGCGGACCGAGGCGCACCACTCGGAGGGCGTGGACACCTGGAACGCCGCCTATCCGCGGCCCATCCGCCGTCTCGACGCGGTGATGGTCTTCCTCTCCTTCCCGGACGCCGAGCCGCTGACCATGCCCGACGAACTGACGGCCGACTACTTCCCGGCCACCAGCCGCTTCTTCGAACAGGCCTCGTACGGAAGGTTCCACCTGCGCCCGCACCCGCTCCGCGAGTGGATCCGGATGCCGCGGGCCTCCACCTCGTACGCCATACAGCGCGACTGGAGCGCGGCGGCGCGCTCCGCCTACCTGCGTGACGCCCTCGCCGCGGCGGACGACCGGGTCGACTTCTCCCGCTACGACGTCGTCTACTTCGTCGCCGACCCGGACGCGCCGGGCGTCGACTCGGACGCGACGAAGGTGGTGAACCTGGACATGCCGCTGCGGGCCGACGGGAAGGACATCCGCCGGGTCGTCACGGTCTTCGAGGAGCACCCGCCGGACCGGCTGGTCCTGGCCCATGAGACCGGCCATGTCTTCGACCTGCCCGACCTCTACCACCGGCCCTCCGACGGCAAGGGCGACTGGGACACGTACGTCGGCGACTGGGATCTCATGGGCAGCCAGTTCGGACTGGCCCCCGACCTGTTCGGCTGGCACAAGTGGAAGCTCGGGTGGCTTGAACCGCGTCAGGTGGCGTGCGTGCGGGGCGCGGGGGACGAGGGTACGCGGCTGACGCTGGAGCCGTTGGGGGCGGGGCCGGGGATGGCCGCGGCGGGCGCGGAGGCCTTCGGGGCGGGCCGGCGAAGGGGCGACTCGGGGCCACTGGGGTTCGGCTCGGGGAACGGGACGAAGGTGGCGGTCGTGCGGACCGGGCCGGACAGCGCGATCGCCTTCGAGGCGCGGGGGCCGGTCGGCAACGACGAGGCGGTCTGCTCACAGGGCGTGCTCGTCTACCGCGTACGCAGCGGGACCGTCTCCGGTGGCGGGCCGATCGAGGTCGTCGACGCGCATCCCGCGTCCGACGCCTGCTGGGAGGACTCGGTCTACCCACCGCTCGCGGACGCACCGGTCGGGCTCGGGGAGAGCTTCACCGTGCCGGGCGAGAACGTACGGATCGAGGTGGAGGACCGGACGGCATCGGGGGCTTGGACGGTGACGATTTCGGCGGCGCGTTGATCGCGTTGCCGACGCCTGCCGGGCATGCGAAAAGCCCCTCGCTTCCGCGAGGGGCTTCTCACCGTCTGTGCGCCGCCAGGGACTCGAACCCCGGACCCGCTGATTAAGAGTCAGCTGCTCTAACCAACTGAGCTAGCGGCGCCTGCTGACGTCGTAGACCTTAGCATCCTGATCGGTGGGAGGAAAAATCGATATCCGGGCCTCGGCCTGGGGCTCCTGGATCCTCCGCCGGGCCGCTGCGCGGGTTGCCGCGCGGGCCGCCCGTACCGCCGCCCAGAGCAGGATCTCGGGGGTCGGCAGCCACGGGTGGCGGGTGTCGGGGGCGACGAGCCAGCGGGAGTCGAAGCGGGGGCGCGGGGAGGCCGGGGCGGCCAGGCTCGGCGCGGGGACCGTCACCGCGTCGCCGGTGCCGTGGCAGAGGAGTGGCGGGATCGCGCGGCCGCGGTCCGAGGCGCCGCCCGAGCCCCACTCCTCCCACTCCAGGAGCGAGGGCAGGCGCTGCGCGGTGCCCGGAGCGGCGAACAGGAGTATCCGGCCCCGGTGGGTGGCCACGGGGCCCGACCCCGGACCCTCGTCCCACAGCCGGTCCAGCATGCGGCGGCCGAAGACCGCGGGCGCGTTGACGACGTCGAAGGCGGAGCCGCAGGACAGGACCACTGCGGCGGCGGGCCGGTCCTCCCAGAGGGAGAGCGTGCCGCGCGGATACGTTCCCGCCGAGGCGAGCCAGGCGGCGCCCTCCGAGGTGACGCCCGCCGCCGGGCCGCCCGAGACGTCGAACCGGTCCGGGAGCGGCTCGACCGTGCCGTGGCGGGGGCGTTGGGGGACGGTGCTTACCGGGTTCCGTGTGCTGCTCATGGCTCTAGATCTACGGGGGGTGAGCGGCCCGTTCCTGAGGGTTGCAGGAAACGGGGACAGGAGGGGGTGGGCTCGGGTATCTTGCCCGTCCGGCATATGCCAAGGGATGTTTCGAGGCCGGACTCACGGGTGGGCGCAGGTCGGCTCGGGGCTCGGCCAGGCTTGCTCGGCCCGTCCGGGCTCTTTCAGGTCCCGCCCGCCCGGCCTCTTTGAGGTGCGGCCTGTCCCGGCCTTGAGGCTCGTGCCCGTCCGAGCTCAGAGCGGGTCCGCGTACCCCTCGGCGTCCGCCCCGCGCAGCAGCTCTCGCCCGAACTCCACCATCTTCTTCGCGTAGTCCTCGGTCCACTCGGCCCGCTCGGCGATCTCGGCGGGCGTGAGCCGGTCGAACCGCCGGGGATCGGCGAGCTGCGCGGCGGCCATCGCCTGGAACTCGACCGCGCGATCGGTGGCCGCGCGGAACGCGAGGGTCAGCTCCGTGGCCCGGTCCAGCAGTGCCAGGGGGTCGTCGATCGACTCCAGGTCGAAGAAGTGCTCCGGGTCGGCGGCTGCCTCCGCGGGCTCGAAGAGCAGCGGCGCGGGGCGAAGCCGCGGCTCGTTCCGACGCGGCGTGGGCTCCGCCATGACTTCTCCTCCTCGTACAGCGGTCGACCCGTCCGTGTGGGTGGGCCACAGTCCATTGTCCCTTGACCGCGCAAGAGGGCCCCTAGCCCCGTTGACCGGCCCCGATGCGCGCCCCCTACGAGCCCCCGCGCTCCCTTACGATCCCCACGCCACCCGGTGCTCCGACAGATGCGACAGCACCGCGTGGTTCGCCTCCCAGCCGTCCGGGAACTTCACCGTGACGCCGAGCTGGACCGGTTCCGTGGACGGGTGGTCGTCCAGGAGGTCGGTGACTCCGGCGCGGCAGACGACGATGCAGGCGTGGCGGTGGCGGGAGGCCAGGACGCACAGGCGGCCCGTTTCGAGGTGGAAGGCCGTCGCGTCGGGGCGGCCCGACAGGGGGTGCAGGACGACGGTCACGTCGTACTCGCGGCCCTGGAGCCGGTTCGCCGTGTCGACGGTCACCTCCGGGACGCCGAGCTCCGCCAGGGCCGAGCGGACGGCCGCCGCCTGGTCGCGGTGGGCCGTGCCGACGGCGATGCGGTCGGCCGTCAGAGGCGCCGGGTCGGGGGCGCGCTCCGAGGTCGCCGCGCCGCCCCGGTCCAGGAGGCGGCGTACGACCTGGGCGAGTGCCCGGATCGCCTCCGGGTCCGTGCGCGGGGTGTGCCGGGCCGGGAGCTCCAGCAGACCCCAACCCGACTCCGCCGCCTCGTCGATGACCCGGTCGGGGCCCGAACCGTCCGACGCCACCGCGAAGGTGAGACGGCGGTCGCCGTGACCCGTGCCGCTGCGGAACGGCGTGAACGGGTAGAACGCGTCCGAGACCAGGGGCGCCGCCGACGCCGGGAGCCGCCAGGAGACGGGAAGTCGGTGCTGCGGCAGCTCCGGGTTGTGGGCGAGGAGCGTCGTCACGGCCGAGGCCGACGGGTCGTACGACAGGCCCGCCCACTGCTCCGAGCCGACGATCGCGAACGGGTCCAACTGGCCCGGGTCGCCCACGAACAGCGCCCGCTCGAAGAGCCCGGCCACGGCGAGCAGCGCGTCCGAGCGCATCTGGTACGCCTCGTCGACGATCGCGTGCCGCCATGGCTCGACGCCCTTGACGTGCGCCCACTTCGCGGCCGTCGAGATGACGACGTCGAGCCCGGCGAGGTCCCCGGCCTTCGCGGACTTGCGGACGTTCGGCAGGTCGTCGAGCGCCTTGTCGTACGGGTCCGCGTCGCTGCTGTGCAGCCGGCCGACCGGCAGCTCCGGGTTCTTCTCGGCGAGCCGCAGGACCAGGTCGTCCACCTGCGCGTTCGTCTGCGCGATGACCATCAACGGGCGTCCGGCGTCGGCCAGTTCGAGCGCGGCCCGGACGACGAGCGTGGACTTGCCGGCACCGGGCGGGGAGTCGACCACGACCCCGCGGTGCGTCCCGTGCAGGGTGTCGCACAGGATCGCGTCGGTGGCGCGGGCGGCTTCGGCACCCGGATCGAACACGGTGGTCACAGGACGTCCTCTTCGGTCACGGCGTCGGGCGCGTGGAGCTGCGGGGTGGCCTCGGTCTCTCCCGGAGGTCCGCCGTGTGTCCACGGCGTCTCCTCCGGGTCGGGCAGCTTGGCCCCGCCCCGCTGCTCGTGCTCGAAAAGCGTGAAGCAGACGAGGTCGCCCTTCTCCGGTACGGATCCGGTCTCGGGCTCCTTGCCTCGGCCCATCTTGTCGACGACGCGCAGCACGACGAGGGCGCCGTTGTCATCGAGGGCGCCACCGGACTGGTAGCCCCCGTGCTCCTCCCCGTATCCCCCCTGCTCCTCCCCGTTTCCGCCGTTCCCCTCGTACCCCACGAACTCGGCCGCCTGCGGCTTTCCGCCCAGCGAGCGGTAGACCTTGGCGCGCTCGCCGAGATGCGGCCGGTCGTCCGTGCGGACGGTCACGAGGGGGCGCGGGCTGGGCCGCTTGCCCTCGCTGTACGCCATGACGACATCCGTGACCTCGCCCGCGAAGGCCTCGCCGGCGAGGCGCCGCCCGGCCATGACGAGCGGGTCGTCGAGGGCCTCCTGGGCTTCCAGACGGGCCTGTTCGCGCTCGCGCGTGGCGAGTTTGTTCGCCGCGGTGACCGCGTCGTCGCGGCGCGGCTGCGGGGGCTCTCCGGCCAGGACACGGTCCCGGTGGCCGGTGAACGACCAGCGGTCGCGGGTCCACCGGTCGGTCGCGTGCGCACCCTCCGGCAGGGCCCGCAGCAGGTCGAGGCCGCGCCACACCGCGTCCCAGGTGGGGCGGGTGCGGCTCGCCACCAGGTCGCGGATCTGCCGCTCGGCGGCGGTGAGTTCACCGAGCCGGTCGTCCGCCTCGATGCCGTCCTCGGCGGCCGCGAGTGCCGTACGCGCGCGGTCGTAGCGCTCGATGGCGGGGGCGAGCAGCTTGTTGTCGAAGGCCGGGTCGGTGGCGGGCCCGGCGGGCGGGCAGACGAGCTGGCCCTTGGCGTCCCGCTGGAGCTCGGCCCGCAGCGCGGCCTCGGCGCCGGACTCGTCGTCGGGCGGGTCGATCCAGGCGAGCAGCGCCCCGAGGTGCTGGTCCTCCAGGCTGCTCTGCCCGGTCGCCCAGTGCCGGGACAGAACGTCGGTGAGGGCCAGCAGGAGCGAGGAACCGGGCACGCGGGCCCGCTCCCCGTAGTGCGTCAGCCACCGCCCGAGCAGCGGCACGCGCGGCGGCGCCGGATGTGGTGTCTCGGGGTCCTGCTCGGCGGTGCGCCTGAAGCGCATGGAGCGGCCGAGCAGCCGTACGAAGTCGATGCCGGCCCGGCTCGGCACGATCAACTGCGGGGCGTCCGCGCACAGTTCGACCTCGACCTTGACGCGCTTGCCGGTCTCCGGGTCGGTCTCGTTGCGCTCGGCGGCCTCGACGTCCTCCGCGTACGAGTCGATGTACGGCAGCACGACATCCGCGAGCTCGGCGAGGAACGCGAACCGCAGGTCCCTGTCGCGGGGTTGCGGCACGACCAGCAGCCGCGGCGCGTCGCGGTCCGTGCCGACGAGTGCCCCCAGCGGGGCCCCGGCTTCCCCTGCGGTGGTGAGCGGTACGAAGACGAGGGGGCGGTCGGAGAGGTGGCGGTGTCGGACGGTGGCGAGCGGTTGGGCTCGGCCGGTGTCGACTGCCTCGAGGCGGGCGAGGGTGGTGATCAGGGACATGCGGCTCCCTCATGGCCGGAGAGGTGCTCCGCGCGGGCTGGTGCATTGCGTGCGGGTCGGTGGGGGCTGGTCGCGCAGTTCCCCGCGCCCCTGAAGGGGCTGGCCGGTGCGCACCGGAGATGGAACGGGCTCATCACGTTGCATGTCCCGATGCCTCGGGGTGCAGGGCCGGCCCGCCGCTCAGCGCCTCCGCCCGCAGTTCCGCTGCCCTGCGCAAGGCAGCGACCGCCGGGTCGGTGGGGTCGCCGGATTCTCCGCGGGACGCCGACAGGACGTCGGCGACCGTGGTCAGGCCGCCCAGTTCCGCTCGTAGGGAGCGTCCCAGGGAGGTCACCGCGCCCTCCGCTCGGGAGCGGTCGCGGCAGTGGAAGGCGAGTTCGCAGGCGGAGAGGCATTCCGGGGCGTATGTCGCCGGGACCGACTCCACCGCGACCGTCAGGTCGGGGGTGGGCAGGTCGGGGGAGAAGCAGGTGCCCTCGGGGAGGGCGTCGGCGATGTCCTCGATGCGGGTGAGGCGGTCCAGCTGGCGGCGGGTCACCGAGCGCTGCTTGCGGATGTCGACGGCGGAGGCGGTGGGGAGGTTGGAGAAGTCCTTGGGGCAGACCAGCAGCACCGTGTGCCGGACCTTGGGCGCGGGGGCGCTGTCCTGGGCGTGCCGCCCCTCCGGCTCCGCGCTGTCTTCTTTTGCGCTCCTCCCCTCGGCACCGGCGCGCCCCTCCGGCTCCGCGCCGAGACGGGCCGCGACCCGCTCCAGCGCCAGTACGTACACCGCGGACTGGCGCGCTGCCGCGCCCACCTTCGCCGCGTCCGCCGAACCGTCCAGCATCGGGAAGGACTTGATCTCGACGACCGTCCAGCTCCCGTCGGGGTGCACGACCACCGCGTCCGGCTCCAGGAAGGCGGGGGAGCCCGCGACCTCCAGGGCGAGCAGGGGGTGGTCGAGCAGCGTCCAGACGCCCGCCGCGGTGGCCTCGCGCAGGGCCAGGGCCGTACGGGCCGTGCGCCCCTCGGGGCCTACGGCGGACAGGTCGGGAACGACACCGGAGGTGGGCGGCTCGGCCCTCGCGTCCAGCTTCTCGTGCACGAGGCGCAGCAGCTCCGCGCCGCCGTCGGCCTTGACCCGCGCCTCGAAGGCGTTGCCCCGCATGAACGCGAACTGCGACTGCCCGAAGGCGGACGGGGAGCCGAGCGCGCTCGCCAATGCCGCCTTGTTCACCCCCGCCCCGTCGAGGATCGCCCGCCGCTTGCAGCCCGGGTTCGCGGCGAGCGCCGCGAGGGCGCGCGCGTCGAGCGGCTGCGGCGGAACCGCCGGGCCGCGCAGCTCAGCGAGCCGCTGCCGGAGCCCCGTCCCCCGCGCCGGGGGGACTCGCTCCCTCTTCGGCTCCCGGTGGCCGGGCTCCCGGCTCGGCGGTACCCGGGGTGGCTGGGGCCTTGCGCTGTCGGGGAATTCGCTCACCCGGGGAAGTCTGGCACCCCGCACTGACAATTGAGGAACCTGCGCCGTGCGAGCCCTTCGTGGCCGGTGCGACGGGCCGCACCCCGAGCCGCACCCGCATCGTGTCCGCGAGCCGCAACAGCGGCCGGGTCAGCAGGAATCCGACGCCCATGACGACGAAGCCCGCGACCGCGTCGAGGAAGTAGTGGTTGGCAGTGCCCATCACCACGATCGTGGTGATCAACGGGTACAGGACGCCCGCGACCTTGGTGAGCCGTGTGCCGCCGTACATCCAGAGCATCACACCGCACCACAGGGCCCAGCCGCAGTGCAGACTCGGCATCGCCGCGTACTGGTTCGTCATGCCGCCGAGCCCGCGCGGCGCGCTCGCCTCGCCGCCCCACCAGCCGTAGTCGCTGTACTGGGCCATCGTGTCGACGAACCCGTGGCTCGCCGACAGCAGCCGCGGCGGGCAGGTAGGAAGCAGGGTGAAACCGATCAGGCCGATGAACGTGGAGGCCATGAGCCAGGTTCGAGCGGCTCTGTAGCGCACGGCACGGGACCGGAAGAGCCAGACAAGGATCGCGGGCGTGACCATGTAGTGCAGCGACGCGTACCAGAAGTCGGCCGGTATGCCGATCCAGGGCTCGCGCGTGAAGAGACGGTTCAGCGGGTGCTCGGCGTTGAGGTAGAAGAACTTCTCGACCCGCAGGATCGCCAGGCCGTGGTCGACGGCGCTGGTCACATCCCCGCGCGCGAGGAGCCGGCCCGCCGAGTACGCCCCGTACACCAGCAGGATCAGGGGGAGCTCGGTCCACCAGCGGAGGCGGGTGCGTGGTGCCGCCTCGGTGCCCGGTGCATCGGTCCGCAGCATCCGATCCCTCCCCCTCCTGCTTCCGTGGCCGTTGGACCACTCCCACAATTTACGGTGTATGCGAACGCCTGTCGGGGGCGCCCCTGGTGGTCATAGACGCAGAGATCGCCCGGCAGGTTGCCCCGCACAAGGGTGCGCGATGATGAAGTGATCCGCCCCTCATTTCTCCCGGAAAGGCCCCTCCATGGCACCGCGCATCCTGCTGGCCCGGCACGGACAGACGGAATGGTCGCTGTCCGGCAAGCACACCGGCAGGACCGACATCCCGCTCCTGGAAGAGGGCCGGCGCGGCGCCAAACTGCTCGGCGAGCGGCTGCACAGGGCGCCGCTGGACGGGCTCCCCGGAGTCGAGGTGCGCACGAGTCCGCTGGCACGCGCGCGTGAGACGTGCGAACTCGCCGGGTTCGGCGACCGGGCGACCACCTGGGACACGCTCATGGAGTGGGACTACGGCGCGTACGAGGGCATGACCCCCGACGAGATCCAGGCGGGCCGTGCCGGCTGGCTGATCTGGCGGGACGGGGTGCCCCGGGGCGAGACCCTCGCCGAGGTCTCCGCGCGCGCGGACGAGGTGGTCGAGTGGGCCCGCTCCGCCGACCGTGACGTGCTGGTCTTCGCCCATGGCCACATCCTGCGTTCGATAGGCGCCCGCTGGCTCGGCCTGGACATCGACTTCGCGGCCCGTGTCCGCCTCAACCCGACGTCCCTCTCGATCCTGGGCTGGGCCTACGGAGAGCCCGCCATCGAGACCTGGAACGATTGCGGCCACCTGACCGCGTAACCCCGCCGGTACCCCTGTAGTAGCCCCGCCCCCACGCCCGTCGCCCGCCCGCTACGCCGATCGCGGCAGTGCCCCGTGCCGTTCCAGGAAGTCCGACACCCCCGACGCGCGGCGGTGCGGCAGCAGTACGCGGGCCGTGCCCGCCAGCATCGTCTGCACCCGGGACGACTGGACCTCGTCCAGCAGGTCCAGGACGCGCAGTCCGGCCGCGGCGGCCTCGTCGGGGTGCCCGGCGCGGGCCAGGTCGTCGGCGAGCTCGGCCGTGTAGAGCGCGAGGTTGCGGGTGAAGTGCGGGTCCTGGAGCTGGGCGGCGCGCCGCGCCTGGTGGGCCGCGCGCGGCCAGTCGCCCAGCGTCGACCAGCACTGCGCCTCCAGGCCCGCCAACTCGGCGTCTCCGTAGAAGCTCATCCACTCCGGATCGGCGTCACAGGGACCGCGGCCGTACAGCGCCTGCGCGCGGGCCAGGGCCTGCTCGCAGCCCGTGCGGTCGGCGAGCCCCGCCCAGCCGCCCGCCTCGCGCAGCGCGAGCAGCGACAGGAGCCGGGCCGAGCCCAGCGGACGCGCCGCGTACTGCGCGGCCTGCGCCGCCCGCACCGCCTCGCGCGGGCGCCCCGCGTCACGCGCGAGGAAGGACGTGTTGCAGAAGGCGTGCGCCTCCAGGGCCGGGTCCCCGGCCACCCGGGCGGTCGCCAGCGCCTCCGCGTAGTGCGAGCGCGCGTCGTCGAAACGCCCCGAGTCGTGCGCCAGCCAGCCCACGGAGATGGCCAGTTCACCGGCCCCCGTGTGCAGCCGCTCGGCGGTCGCCCGCCGCGTCGCGCCGGCGTCCAGCAGGGCGTACGCGGCCCGCAGTGGAGCCGCCGCCCTCCGGTACAGCCCGTCGGCGCCGTGCCGGTCGTCCAGTAGCCGGATCTTGCGTACGGCCTCTTCCAGTGCCCCCGCCTCGGCCTCGCCGGGCCGGCGCACGGAACGGTCCGCGGCCGCGGCGACGCCGCCGAAAGCGAGCCCTAAAGGGCCCAGGGAGGCGGCCGCCACTGTGGCGGTACCGCCGCTCATGAATGCGCGACGCTGCACGTCGCTCTCCTCGTGGTTCTGATCGTCGATCTCATGCGGGTCATACGGATCATGCGGGTGGTGCGGATCACGCGGGTGGTGCGGGTCATACGGGTGGTGCTGGTAGTGCGGGTCGTGCGTGTCTTGTGGGCCGTACGTGGTGTCATACGGCCCGTGCGCCCCGTCCGTCTCATACGGGGCGGACAACGGGCTCGTGGTGTGCGGGGCGGGCGCCTCCTCGGTGGTGCGCGCCCCCCGGCCGCGTACCGTCGAGCGGGGCGCGAAGCCCAGGTCGGTCAGCGTGCGGCCGGGGAACATGTGCAGGAACACCCGCTCGTACGCGTAGTTGGGACACCGGATCTCCCCCGCCTCGACCCGCCCGATGTAGCGCGCGTCGCAGCTGACCCGCTCGCCGATCTCCCGGGCGGCCCGCCGCACCGCCGCGGCGAATTCGCCCGGCGAGCGCCGGCCGCGCAGCCGCCGGAAGGCGAGGTTCGGCCGCGGCGGCCGAGGTGACTGGGACGACGAGGTCATCGTTGACGACGTCATGGCCGGGCCCTCTCTCACGAACCGTCGAACCATGCCGGAATCAGGGCGAGTTGATCATGTCGGCGATCGTGCCGCACCTGTGTTTCCGGCGGGCACGAACGTACCCGCTGTGACGAGAGCACCACGCGGAGTTTGGCTACAAACCGGATATCTCATCCCTGATCTGCCATGAACTGCCATCCTTTGCGGCCGAGTTTCGCCGTAGCCGTTGACGAAGTGGGGCGTTGAACCATGCGGTGAGCTCGATCGAGGAGGGTTCCGTGGTGGAGGCCAGGATGGAGACCAGGCAGAGCGTCGATCCCTGTACGCCGCTCGTGCCGTCCGGCGGTGAGCGGGGTGAGGACGCCGAGGACCCCTGCGATCTCGTCACCGTTCCCGCTCGGCAGGGGCTGGAGGCCGTCGACATTCTGCGCCGGGGTGCTTCCGCGGAGGCGGTTGGGCCCGTGCTGCACGACGACAGCTGCGACACGCTCGGGTTTCTGGTGCCGCCGGGGACGGCTGACGCCTGGGATGTCCCCGGCAGTACGTGTACGCAGACCGACGGGCGAGGTGTTCGTCTCGCGCCCGAGCCGCCTGTGGAGGGCTCGGACTGGCTGCTTCCGCCCGAGGACGCGGATCTGGCCACGGATCCGGCTGTGCTGCGGGCCGCGCTGGGGGAGGCGGCTCGTCTGATCGAGGCCGCGGACAACTGCCGTTGAGGCTTGGCGGGGGGTTCGGGGGGCTTGGGGTTGTTTGTCGTGTGCGGGTCGGATTGGGCTGGTCGCGCAGTTCCCCGCGCCCCTGAGGGGCGCCTCTCGCTGAGCCTGCTCACTCGCTCGGGCGGATAATGGGCGGATGGCGAGGGCTCGGAACAAACGGTCGGACGACAAACGGGCGGGTGACAGACGTGGGGCCGTGTCGGCTGTCGTCGAGAGCGTTGACGGGGGGCTCGCCGAGCTGATGCCCGACCGGGAACGGGCGCGGGCCTGGACGCTGCTCATCGACGGTGCCCCGCAGTCGCATGTCGACCTCGACGATCCCGCGTACCTGGGCTTCGAGTACCAACGCCGCCTCGGCCATGTCATCGACCTCGTCGCCCCGCCCGGCAAACCCGTACACGTCGTGCACCTCGGCGGCGGCGCGTTCACCCTCGCCCGCTACGTGGCCGCCACCCGCCCCCGCTCCACCCAGCAGGTCGTCGAACGTGACGCGGCCCTCGTCCAACTGGTCCGCCGTGAACTGCCGTTGGACCCGAACGCCCGGATCCGGGTGCGGTCCGTCGACGCCCGTGAAGGGCTCGCCAAGGTGCCGGACGACTGGGCGGACCTCGTCATCGCGGACGTCTTCAGCGGGGCGCGGACGCCCGCGCACCTGACGTCCGGCGAATTCCTCACCGACGTACGCAGGGTCGTCAAGGCTGGTGGCCTGTACGCCGCCAACCTCGCCGACGGCCCGCCCCTCGCACATCTCCGCGGCCAGATCGCGACCGCCGCCGGCGTCTTCCCCGAACTGGCCCTCGTCGCCGACCCGACGGTCCTACGCGGCAAGCGCTTCGGCAACGCCGTCCTGATCGGGTCCGACCTGCCACTGCCCATCCTCGAACTGACCCGCCGCGCGGCCTCCGACCCGCACCCGGCGAGGGTCGAACACGGCAAGGGGCTACGGGACTTCACCGGCGGAGCCCTGCCGGTCACGGACGCAATGGCGGTGGCGTCACCGGCACCCCCACCATCGGTGTTCCGTTGAAACTGCTCCGACAGTGGTGCCCCTTCTAGGGGCGCGGGGAACGGCGCGACTAGCCACAACGGACTCGCGGATCACCACCGGGCCGGAACTCAGTAATCGTTGATATCGACCCGCGGCGCCGAGTCGTGCCACGTACAGAACACCGAAACCCGATCCGCCCCCGACGAGAACTCCACCCGAATCCAGGTCTCGGTCTTCCACACCTGCATGGACCATCCCGACGCGGGCGTCGCGGACACCAGCGACGCCGAAGTCTCGCCGAGGTCGAAAACGACCCGCCCACCTTCGGTGTCGTAACTCTTCACCTCGCCGGAGGCGGAGGCGCCCGCACTCGGCGTGGGACTCGGGCTCGGGCTCGCAGGCTTCGAGGGCGAAGGGCTCGTACCCGGCTTGCGGCTCTTCGACGGCTCGGGCTCGGGATCGGTCTCGCGCTCGGGCCGACTCGTCGAAGAAGCGAGCGGCTTCGCCCCCTGGGCGGTCGCCCCCTCCGCCGTGATGGGAAGCGCCCGCGGCGGATCGTAGGCCGTCCCCGTCATCACCGTGTGCACACCCCACCACGACAGCGTGACCGCCGCGCCCGTGGCGAGCGACCATGCCAAACCGTGTACGAGTCCTCTGCGCATCGCGGGCCATACTGCCCCACGCGCCCCACACGTGTCCCGTGTGAGGGCCGCGCGGGCAGTTGTCCACAGGCTCGGACCTGCCTCTCTCGTATGGCGTACGGTGCGGGCCATGGCAAGTGTGCTCGTGGTCGAGGACGACCAGTTCGTACGCTCGGCCCTCATCCGGCATCTGACCGAGGCCGCGCACACGGTGCGCAGTGTCGGCACCGCGCTTGAGGCGCTGCGCGAGGTCGCCCATTTCCGTTTCGACGTCGTGATCCTGGATCTCGGCCTGCCCGACCTGGACGGGTCGGAGGCGTTGAAGATGCTGCGCGGCATCACCGACGTGCCCGTGATCGTCGCGACCGCGAGGGACGACGAGACGGAGATCGTCCGGCTGCTGAACGACGGGGCGGACGACTACCTGACGAAACCGTTCTCGGTCGAGCACCTGTCGGCGCGGATGTCGGCGGTGCTGCGCCGCGCCCGGTCCTCGGCCGGGGACGCCCCGCCGTCGCCGGAGATCCGGGTCGGCGGCCTGTCCATCGACCCGCTGCGCCGCCAGGCCGAGCTGGACGGCGTACGTCTCGATCTGACCCGGCGCGAGTTCGACCTGCTGGCCTTCCTCGCCGGGCGGGCCGGGGTCGTCGTGGCGCGCAAGGAGCTGCTCGCCGAGGTGTGGCAGCAGTCGTACGGCGACGACCAGACCATCGACGTCCATCTGTCCTGGCTGCGGCGGAAGCTGGGCGAGACGGCGGCCCGGCCGCGCTATCTGCACACCCTGCGCGGGGTCGGGGTGAAGCTGGAGCCGCCGGGGCCGACGGGCACGGAGCCACCGCGATGAGGTGGGCGCTGGTCAAGGTCTGTGTGGCCGTCACCACGATGGTCGTGGTGGCCTTCGCGGTCCCGCTCGGGCTCGTGATCAGGGAGATGGCCAGGGACCGGGCGTTCTCGAACGCCGAGCGGGAGGCCGCGGCCATCGCTCCCGCGCTCTCCATCACCACCGACCGGGACCAGCTGGAGCGGGTCGTCGCCTCCGCCGGCTCGGACGCGGGGATGGCCGTGCACATACCCGCGAGCGACAGCGCGGGCGAGGGCGACAGCGCGAGCGAGGGCGCGGCCGCCGACGCGCAGGCGGTCGACATCGGGCGGCAGCGTGCCGCGGACGAGGACATCGCCACGACCCGGAAGCTGGGCCGGGCCTCCACCACCGAGGTCCCCGGCGGCTCCACGCTGCTCCAGCCCGTCGCGCTCAGCTCGGGCGAGATCGCGGTCGTCGAGGTGTACGTCCCCGAGTCGGAGGTCACCAACGGCGTGGCCACAGCCTGGGCCGTACTCGCCGGGGTGGGCGTCGCGCTCATCGTCGGCTCGGTCGCGGTGGCCGACCGGCTCGGCGTACGGATGGTGCAGCCCGCGCAGCGCCTGGTGGAGAGCGCGCACGAGCTGGGGGAGGGGAAGCTGGGCGCCCGGGTGCCCGAGGAAGGGCCGACCGAACTGCGGCTGGCGGCGGTCGCCTTCAACTCGATGGCCGACCAGGTCGTCCAACTGCTGGCGAACGAGCGGGAGTTGGCGGCCGACCTCTCACACCGGCTGCGTACGCCGCTGACGGTGCTGCGGCTGAACGCGGCCTCGCTGGGCGACGGGCCGGCCGCCGAGCAGACCCGGGCCGCGGTCGCGCAGTTGGAGCGCGAGGTCGACACGATCATCCGGACGGCCCGTGACGCCAAGCCGCAGACCGCGGCGATAGGCGTCGGCGGCGGGTGCGACGCGGCCGAGGTCGTCCGCGAGCGGATGGACTTCTGGTCGGCGCTCGCGGAGGACGAGGGGCGCAAGGTGCGGGTGGCCGGGGTCGACCGGCCCGTACGCATACCCGTGGCCCGCGCCGAGCTGGTGGCCGCGCTCGACGCGCTGCTGGGGAACGTGTTCCGGCACACGGCCGAGGGCACGGCCTTCGCGGTCGACGTGCACAACGGCGAGGACGCGGTGATCGTCCTGGTGTCGGACGCGGGCCCGGGGATCGCGGACCCCGAGGCGGCGATGGCACGGGGCCGCGGCTCCGGCAGCGACGGCTCCACCGGGCTTGGGCTCGACATCGTGCGCCGGCTCGCGGAGTCGACGGGCGGGGACGTACGGATCGGGCGTTCCGTCCTGGGCGGGACCGAGGTCCGGATCTGGATCCAGCTGGACGGGCGCGAGCCGGTGCGGCGGGGACATCGGGGCGCGACGGTACGGCGTCGCAGAAACACCAAATTGGTCTCGACCTTTAACCGGTCCCGATCCCTTCCTTAAGCGCACCCTAAGATCCCCAACCCCCGTCCGGATCGGGCAGATTGCCCGGTTCGGCCTCGCTAGCGTGCTGCCGCATCCACCCCCCTCGTGAACACCGAAGGCAGGCACGCGATGAGCACGCACCGGCGCAAGGTCAGTGGCAGAAGCAAGGCGGTAGGTGGCGTGGTCGCCGCGGCCGTGGTCGGCGGTGGAGCCTTCGCGTTCTCCGGGACCGCGCAGGCGGCCGGGGTCGGCGCCGCGTACACCAGGACCAGCGACTGGTCGACGGGCTACACCGCCCAGTACGTCATCACGAACGACAGCGGTGGGGCGAAGGCCGACTGGACGCTGGAGTTCGACCTGCCGTCCGGCGCCAGGCTCGGCTCGCTCTGGAACGGAGAGTCGAGCGTGAGCGGCCGGCATGTCACCGTGCAGCCGCCGGCCTGGGACAAGGACGGGCTGGCGAAAGGCGAATCGGTGACGGTCGGCTTCGTGGTGAACGGCTCCGGCAACCCGACCGGCTGTCTCATCGACAACGCCAAGTGCTCGGTGGACGACGGCGCGACCCCCGAGCCGACCGGCCGCCCGACGCAGGCCCCCACACAGGCACCCACCGCGACTCCGACCCCGACGGCCACGCCCACCCAGAGTTCCAGCCCCACCCCGTCGCCCTCCGAGTCCACCGGCGGTGGCACCCCTGCCACCGCCGGCTTCGCGCCCTACGTCGACACCTCCCTCTACCCCGCCTTCGACCTGCTCGCCACGGCCGAGGCCACCGGCGTGAAGGACTACAACCTCGCCTTCGTCACGGACGGCGGCGGTTGCACCCCCAAGTGGGGCGGTGTGACGGACCTCGGCAGCGACGCGGTGGCCGCGCAGATCGGTGACCTGCGTGCCAAGGGCGGCGACGTCCGCGTGTCCTTCGGCGGCGCGGCGGGCTCGGAGCTGGCGCTGAACTGCTCGTCGGCGGACGCCCTGGCGGCGGCGTACGGCAAGGTGGTGGACGCGTACAAGCTCACCAAGGTCGACTTCGACGTGGAGGGCGGTGCGCTCCCGGACACGGCGGCGAACACGCGCCGGGCGAAGGCGATAGCCGAGCTCCAGCAGGAACACCCCGGCCTGGACGTCTCGTTCACCCTGCCCGTCATGCCCGAGGGCCTCACCCAGGACGGCGTGAACCTCCTCTCCAATGCCAAGTCGAACGGCGTCGGCATCGACACCGTCAACATCATGGCGATGGACTACGGCCCGGCGTACAGCGGCGACATGGGCACCTACGCCGAACAGGCCGCCACGGCAACGCAGGCTCAGATCAAGGGAGTTCTGGGACTGTCCGAGTCCGCCGCCTGGAAGACGGTCGCCGTCACCCCGATGATCGGCGTCAACGACGTGACGACGGAGATCTTCAAGGTCGACGACGCCGCCCAGCTCGTGAACTTCGCCGAGTCCAAGGGCCTCGGCTGGCTCTCCATGTGGTCCGCCACCCGGGACAAGCAGTGCCCCGGCGGCACCAAGCCCTCGGCCGACGCGACGTGCAGCTCGATCCTCCAGGACGGGCACGCCTTCTCGAAGGCCTTCGCCACATACAGGTAGCCCGCGAGCGCCGCGTACAAGCAGCCCGCGAGCGCGGCGCGTACAAGCAGCCCGCGAGCGGCTCTACGAGCGACCCCACGCGTGAGTCCTGCACACAGCCACCTCCGCACGGGGGTTACGCGCCCCGGCCGGCCCTTCCCCCCACCCGGCCGGGGCGCCACCGCATCGCTCGGGTCGCCACGGTCGCGTACCCGATGCCCACCGCCAGCGAAGCGAAGAGGGCCAGGAGCGGGAAGTCGTCCCGGAGATGGGGGTAGACCTGGAAGTGCGTCAGGTAGATGTAGAGCGAGCTGCTCGCCAGCACCCCGGCGACCCGGTTGAGCGAGCCCAGGCTGGGCAGTGTCGGCACCCAGATCAGCAGCGTCAGCCCGGCCGCCACGAGCGCCGTGCGCAGTGGCTGGTCGGGGAACAGTCCGGGCACGGTGAGCAGGAGCGCCGCGGTCAGCAGCGACCGCTGCCGCACGGTGGTCGCCCGCGCGGCCGCCCACCCCAGCGCGAACAGCCAGAAGACCACGGTGGGCCCCAGGTGGAAGCGGGCCGGCGCCAGCCCCAGCTGGTCGTACCGGCCGATCAGCCCGATCCCCATCAGGGCCAGCGGCACCCCGAACGCGTACCGCCGCTCCAGCCTGTCCAGCAGCGGGACGGTCATGAGCACGCACAGGGCGACCAGGACGTAGACCAGGGCCTCCACGAACCAGTAGTGCCACTCGTGGCGTTCGGTGCCCTGGTCGAGGAGGCTGTTGAGGAGCAGGGCGTTGGCCGGGTCGTACAGGCCGGTCAGCATCACCGCGCAGGTGATCCACACCATGCTGGGCACGGCGATGCGGGCGATGCTGCGCCACAAGTGCCGTACGCGCTCCCGGCGTTCGGCCCCGGTCAGCTGGAAGCGGGCGAAGTTGTAGCCCGCGACGCCGAGGAGTACGTGGGCGGCGCCCTGGACCGAGAAGACCGGGATGTGGGAGCCGACGATCAGGACGATGCCGATGGCGCGCAGGGCGATGCCGGTTTCGAGGGAGCGCCGGACGCTCCGGGATCGGGGTGATGATGCCGGAGACCGCCAGGGCCGACGAGCCGTACGTTCCGTTGCTTCCGCTGTCACCAGGGGCGCTTGTGCAGCCGGCGGAGACACCGTCGCGGACCGCAGTTCGCGGATCGGTCTCGTGTGCCAGTCGGTGGGCAGACCGCCCAGCGCCTCCTCCAGCCGCAGCGACATCTCGACGTAGCAGAGCGAGTCGCCGCTGAGGCTCACAAAGCTGCTGTCCTCGGTGACGCCGGTGCGGTCGAGGATCTCGGCGTAGAGCCGGCACAGATCCCCAGTGGGCCCGGCTGCTTCCTCCGGCGCCGGGCGCGTCAGTCGTCGTACGGCCTCGTAGTCGGGCTTGCCCGTGGCGAGCCGCGGGAGTTCGGGGAGGGCCAGGACCCGGACCGCACGGGCCGGGAGTCCGCACTCCTGGGCGACCAGCCGCCGAAGCCGGGCCTGCGCCTCCTCGCCCGCGTCGCCGAGCGCGGCCACCGCCAGGGCGTCCCCGTCGCCCGCGCAGTACGCCCTCACCCCATGCTGCTCCAGCAACGCCTCGACGCGCTGCGGGTCGATCCGCAGGCCGAGGATCTTCGCGAAGCGGCTGCGGCGGCCGACTATCTCGTACAGCCCGTCGGGTGCGCGCCGGGCCAGGTCGCCCGTGTGCAGTTCCCGGACGGTGCGGCCGAGGGCGAGGTCGGTGGGGCTCTCGGCGTAACCGAGCATCACGTTCGGCCCGGAGTAGACGAGTTCGCCGACCTCGGGACCGTGGTCGTCCGGGCCGTCGTCGTCCGGGCCGTCCACGGGGGCCAGTCGGAAGGAGCCGCCCGGGATCGGTACGCCGACGGCCTCCGGGCGCTCGGCGGCGAGGTGCGGTGGCAGGTAGGCCATGCGGGCCGTCGCCTCGGTCTGCCCGTACATGACGAACAGCTCCCAGCCGGAACGGCGCCCCAACTCGGCGTAGCGCCGCACGCGTTCCGGCGCCAGGCGGCCCCCCGCCTGGGTGACGCGGCGCAGGTGCGGCAGCTCCATCCGTTCGAAGCCGACCCGGTCGAGCAGGTCGAAGGTGTACGGCACGCCCGCCAGGGAGGTGCCTCGCGCGGCGCGGAACTCCTGCCAGAAGGCAGCCTCCGACACCGAACGCTCGGTGAGGATCAGGCCGGCGCCGCGCAGCAGGTGGCTGTGGATGACCGACAGACCGAAGCAGTAGTGCGGCGGGAGGGTCGTGGCCGCGCGGTCGGTGTCGGAGATGCCGAGGTACGTGGCGATGGACTCGGCGTTGGCCTGCAGGTTCTCGTGCGAGAGCCGCACCAGTTTGGGTGAGCCGGTCGAACCGGAGGTGCTCAGCAGCAGCGCGAGGTCGGGGTGGAGGGTGTGGGCGCTCCCCGGGTGCCGCCGCCGTTCCTCGAGGGTCCAGCTGCCGTCCGCGTCCGGCCGGGCCACGACGTCCGGGTCGTACGCGGTGGTCAGCGAGCGGACCGTGCTGTCGCTGTCGCCCGGGACGAGCAGGACGGGGTGGCCGGCGGAGAGGGCCGCGAGGTGGACGACGAGGGCGTCGGCCCGGTTGGCGCCGGCCAGCAGCACCAGCCGGCGGGCGGGGCCGAGGCGTTCGGCGGTGGCGGCGACCCGGTCGGCGAGTGCGCGGTAGGTGAGTGCGCCGGTCGGCGTGTGGAGGGCGACGCGGTCGCCGTACACCGCGAGGTCGCGTGCGAAGGGCACGCCGTGCGCGTGCGGCCGTACGGGCGGTTTCGCGAGCGGAAGCGACGTGGACGGAAGCGACCCCGACGGAAGCGATGAAGGCGGAAGCGATGGAGACGGAAGCGGTGTGGGCCGAAGCGACGTGGTGGGGCGCGGGGGGCGGACGGTGGCCGGGACCCGGAGGGGACCAGAGGGATGTATCACGGGGCGCGCCCTTTCCGTGGCAGCGTCCGCCGGTAACACAGATCCCTTGACGCTTAGGCAAGCTTTACCTTATTCATAGCATGTTCACAGTTGGCTTGAAAGTATCGATTCGCCGCTTGCTGACCGACGACGCGACCGCGGCGTAAAGGCGAGCCACGCAGGAAGGTTCCTCACCATGCGACGCCCCTCGGCTCGCCGGATCACCGCGTTCGTCGCGGCTGGTTTGCTTCTCCCTGCCCTCGCCGCCTGCGGCTCCGACGACGACAGCGGCGGTTCGGGGGACGGCGGCGACTCCGCCCTCGTCATCTACTCCGGCCGCAACGAGAAGCTGGTCAAGCCGCTCCTGGACAAGCTGGAGAAGGCGGTCGGCGCCAAGGTCGAGGTGCGCTACGGCGACAGCGCCGAACTGGCCGCCCAGATCCTGGAGGAGGGCGACCGCACCAAGGCCGGACTCTTCTTCTCCCAGGACGCCGGGGCCCTCGGCGCCCTCTCCAAGGAGGGCATGCTCCAGAAGCTGCCCCAGGCCACCCTCGACGAGGTGGACACGGCCTACCGGGGCGGCGAGGGCGACTGGATCGGCCTCTCCGGGCGCGTCCGCGTCATCGCGTACAACCCGGACAAGGTCACCGAGGACAAGGTCCCGGACAGCGTCCACGACGTGGTGAAGCCGGAGTGGAAGGACAAGGTCGGCATCGCGCCCACCAACGCCTCCTTCCAGGCCTTCGTCACCGGCATGCGCGTCCTGGAGGGCGACGACGCCACCCGCGAGTGGCTGAAGGCGCTGAAGGACAACGGCGCCAAGACCTACGCGCACAACCTCGCCACCCTTGACGCCGTCGAGGCCGGCGAGGTCTCCCTCGGGCTGGTCAACCACTACTACTGGTACGAGCGGGTCGCCGAGAAGGGCGAGGAAAAGGTCGGTTCCAGGCTGCACTTCCTGCCCGGCAAGGACCCCGGCGCGCTGATCAACGTCGCCGGGGCGGGCATCCTCAAGGACAGCGGGCAGAGCGCCACCGCCCAGAAGGCCGTCGACTTCCTGCTGTCGAAGGAGGCGCAGACCTACTTCGCCGACAAGACCAAGGAGTACCCGCTGGCCGCGGGCGTCACGAGCACCGTCGAGGACCTGCCGCCGCTCGACTCCCTCGAGGCCCCCGACATCGACCTGGGCAAGCTGGAGTCCGTCCAGGAGACCCAGGCCATGCTCCAGGACGTCGGACTGGTCTGACGGCCGTGCACACACCACCGGAATCCGAGTCACCGGAGTTCGGGACATCGGGGTCCGCGTCAGCAGAGTCCGCGTCGCGTCCGGCCGGAGCGTCCGCTCCGGCCGGACGCGAGCGCGTCAGTACTCCTGGAGGGGGCGGCGGCCGCGGGCCACGGCTGTTCCGTACGGCGGCCGGGCGGAAATCGTGTACGGCAGGCGAGCCGGCCGGCCGGAGACCGCCGCTGGTCCTCGTCATCCCCGCCTGCGCCGCCGCTGTCCTCGCCCTGCTCCCGCTCGGCTACCTCGCCGTCCGCGCCCTCGAACGCGGCCCGGGTTACGCGTGGGAGATCGTCGCCGACGAACGCACCCTCCAGCTCCTCGGCCGCAGCCTCGGCCTCACGGCCGCCGTCGTGGCGGCCTGCCTGGTGCTGGGCGTCTCGCTGGCCTGGCTGACGGTGCGCACCGCCCTGCCCGGCGCCCGCGCCTGGTCGGTGCTGGCCACGCTGCCGCTGGCCGTGCCCAGCTATGTCGCCGCGTTCGCCTGGCTGTCCGCCGAGCCGGGGCTCGCCGGGTTCGGCGGAGCCGCGCTGGCGCTGACCCTGGTCAGCTTCCCGTACGTCCAACTGCCGGTCGCCGCAGCGCTGCGCGGCATCGACCCGGCGCAGGAGGAGGCCGCGCGCTCCCTCGGATACGGGCCGCTGCGCACCTTCCTCCGGGTCACCCTGCCCCAACTGCGACCGGCGGCCGCGGGCGGGGCGCTGCTCGTCGCGCTGTACGTGCTCTCCGACTTCGGCGCGGTCTCGCTGATGCGGTACGACACCTTCACCCGGGCCATCCACACCTCGTACCGCGCCTCCTTCGACCGCACGCCCGCCGCCGCGCTCAGCGTGGTGCTGGTGGTGATGACGGTGGCGCTGGTCGCCGCCGAGGCCCGTACACGCGGACGCGCCGGACACACCAGGACCGGAACGGGCACCGCACGCCCGGCAGTTCCGCTCCCCCTGGGCCGGTGGCGGCCGCTCGCACTGCTGTGGTGCGGGGCGGTGGCGGCCGTGGCCGTCGCCTTCCCGCTCGGCACCCTCGGGTACTGGCTGGCCGCCGGCACCTCGGCCACCTGGGACCTGGGCGGGCTCGCGGACACGGCCTGGGCCACCCTCGGAGTCGCGGCAGCCGGAGCCGCCCTCACCACTGCCCTCGCCCTGCCGGTCGGGGTGATCGCCGCCCGGCACCGGGGGCGCGGCGCGCGACTCCTGGAACAGGCGTCGTACGCGGGCCACGCGCTGCCCGGCATCACGGTCGCGCTGTCGCTGGTCTTCTTCGCGGTCCGGTACGCGTACCCGCTCTACCAGCAACTCCCGCTGCTGGTCGGCGCGTACGCGGTCCTCTTCCTGCCGGTCGCGGTGGCCGCCACCCGGGCCGCCGTGCTCCAGGCGCCGCCCGCCCTCGAGGACGTGGCCCGGTCGCTGGGGCGGCGGCCGTGGCAGGTCCTGCGCGAGGTCACCGTGCCGCTGGCCGCGCCCGGAGTGGCGGCCGGCGCCGCGCTCACCTTCGTGGTCTGCATGAAGGAACTGCCCGCCACCCTCCTCCTGCGCCCCACCGGCATGGACACCCTCGCCACCCGGCTCTGGACCGAGACGGGCGCCGGATCCTTCGCGGCCGCGGCCCCCTACGCCGCCGCGCTGATCCTGCTGGCCGCCGTCCCGTCGTACCTCCTAGGCAGGCACCGCACATGAACGAACTGCACGAACTGCACGTCGAAGGGCTCACCAAGTCCTACGGAGCCGGGGAGCCGGTCCTGCGCGGACTCGGACTCACGGTCCCGGCGGGTGCGTTGGCCGCCGTCCTCGGACCCTCCGGCTGCGGGAAGACCACGCTGCTGCGTATCGTCGCGGGCTTCCTGCGCGCCGACGCGGGCACGGTCCGGGTGGGCGACCGGGTGCTGACCGGTCCGGGCACCCATCTTCCGCCCGAGCGACGCTCCGTCGGCATCGTGCCGCAGGAGGGCGCGCTCTTTCCGCACCTGAGCGTGGCGCGCAATGTGGCCTTCGGCCTGACGGGCGTGGACCGGGCCGAGCGACGCCGACGCACGGAGGACATGCTGGATCTGGTCGGTCTGGCGGGCTACGGCGACCGTATGCCGCACGAGCTGTCGGGTGGCCAGCAGCAGCGCGTCGCCCTGGCCAGGGCACTGGCCCCGCGCCCCCGACTGGTGCTGCTGGACGAGCCGTTCAACGCCCTCGACAGCGCGCTGCGAGCGGGGGTACGGGCGGATGTGCGGGCCGCGCTGCGCGCGACGGGCGCGACAGCCGTCCTCGTCACCCACGACCAGCAGGAGGCCCTGTCCACCGCCGACGTCGTCGCCGTCGTCCGCGACGGCCGTGTCGTCCAGTGCGCCACTCCACAGGACCTCTACCGCCACCCCGCCGACCCCTGGGTCGCCGGTTTCGTCGGCGACGCCGTCCTGCTCCCCGCCGCCGTGCACGCCGACGGCACGGCCCGCACCGCGCTCGGCTCAGTACCCCTCGCCGCCCCCTCCGACGGCCCCCGCACCGGCACGGTCCTGCTCCGCCCGGAACAGCTCCGGCTGACCGGCCCGGGCACGACGGGCGCGGTGCGGGGCACGGTGACCGACGTGCGCTTCTACGGCCACGACGCCATGGTCACCGTGTCCGTCGACGGACACGGTGACCCGGTCGGCATCCGGGTCGCGGGACCGCTGTCGGTCCGGCCGGGGGAGGAGACGGGGATCCGGGTGGTGGGCGAGGGGTCGCTGCATCCGTAGGGATGGTTCGTCGGCTGGGAGCTGCGGCGCGACGGGATTCCTACTCGTTTGATAATCTTGCCGCATGGGTGAGACTCCGTACAGCATCGGCGAAGGGCCCGCCACCAGGGTCAGCCTCTCGCTCCCGGAGGGGACGGCCGAGGCGATCCGTCAGCGGGTCGGCAAGCGTGAGTTCTCCGCGTTCATCACCGAGGCGGTGGAGCGTGAACTGCGCGGCCAGATCCTGGATGAGTACCTGGCCGATTACGAGCACCGCCAGGGACCCATCTCCGAGCAGGAACAAGAGCGGGCTCGTCGTGTCTTCGACGAGGTGTTCACCGAGGAGGGCCAGTGGCCCGCCGCAAGCTGAGCCACGAAGGCACCCTCGTCCTCGACCGCGAAGGCCTGTCCAAGCTCGTCGGCGATCACGAGCCAGTCGTGGCCCTTGTTGCCGAGGCGCGGAAGAGGGGCATGGAGGTGGTCATCAGCGCGCTCACCCTCATCGAAGCGGTCCATCGTCGGACCGACAGAGCGCGGCTCGCCTGGGTGCTGTCCGGCATCCGGATCGTGCATATCGGTGACGAAGAGGCGAAGGCCGCGTCGGACATGCTGATCAGTGCTGGACTGCATGGTCACAAGTACGCGATCGACGCCGCCGTGGCCGAGATGGCGCTGCGGCAGCATCGTCCGGTGGTCATGCTCACCTCGGACATCGACGACATGGCGAAACTCTGCGGGGACAGGGTGCGTCTCGTCGCTGTGTAGTCGTCGCTGTGGGCCGGTGCGCGGTGTGGGGGCTTGTGACATGGCTCCGTGGTCTGGTTCGCCCGACGTCACGCGGGCGGCTTCGAGAACCTCCCCGCAGTCGCCGCGGAGGCCCTGCGTGCGACGCGCCCGCGCAATGCGAAGCTCCTGGCCTCGCTGGCCGCAGCCGAATTGGGCCGACGCGGACACGCGGTCGGTGGGAGGGCGACATATGGCGCCGTGTACGCGCTCGTCGCCGCGAACCGGATGGTGGATGCCCGCCGGATCGCGGAAACCATGCCGGAATTCGGTGATCACTAGGATGAGGGGGACCGGTATCGGGACGCCTGGCTGGCGATCGCCGAAGGATGGGCTCGCCAGGGCGAGGCGACCGAAGCCTGGTCGGCTCTCGAACATTCCTGGGCGTTCTACGGGAGCTCTGACAACGGCGACGGCTCCACCGCGCGAATCGCCGAGCTCCTTACCGGAGCCGGTGCGGCCGATCAGTTGGAAGCCCTACTCACCGGGGCGGACTGCCCCCGATGGGCTGGCGCGGAAGCACTTGCCGTCCTATCCGATCACTTTGTCGCCGGCGATCCGAAGCGGTCGCTCCCGCTTCTCCACGAGGCCGAGCACTGGCATCAGCCCGTGGGCGGACCGGTCAGCTACACCCAGCATGAACGCCTCGCCACCTTCTCGGGTGCGCTCGCCACCGCAGGGCGACCCGATGAGGCAGAGCGACTCCTGGCAGCCATCTCTGACGTCGAAGGGGCGCGTGCCTGGGGCTGTGCCGTCGTATCCCTGGCCGCCGCGCGCGTCGACCCGGACCGGGCGCAGCGGCTCGCCGAAGAGGCGGCCGACCTGTCGTTCGCGAACTTCGTCCTGGGTCCCCCTGACGCAGTGACGACCGCCGTCCAGGCGCTGGGGTGCGCGGGCGCGAGGGATCGCGCTGTGGAGCTCTTCGAGAGGCTCTTGAGCCGGCGCGGGTTGACCATGGTTGAGTGCGATCACGTCCGCACAGCCACGGCTGCGGGCCTGTGGCCGCACGACCCGGACCTGGCAGGCCGACTGGTGGGAGAGGCGCTCTTGGGCAGGTACGGCGGATCCGTATCGCGCCGTGCACAACACCTCGTCGTCGTGGGGCCCCACGACAGCGAGCTCGCCACCAGCATCAAGCAGGTGTTGCACCGTCAGTACGGGTGCGCCGACGTAGCTCTGGAGTACGACGACAGGGTGCTGCTCAGCCTGCTGACCGCTACCGTCGACCCGGCCGCCGCCCGTCGCTTCATCGACGCATCGGTATCACTGTACGAAGGACGAGTGGGGCCTGGTTCCCGAACCGCTTCTGCAGCCGTTGTCTACGCCGCGCTCGGTGACTATGAGGCGGCCCAGACCATCGCCCGGCGCAAAGCGGATGAAGAGGGACGCTCGGAGATGTTCGCCCACGTCGCCGCGTATGTCGCCTGTATCCCCAGTGACTCCACGGACGTTCCGCTCATCAAAGACCTTCGCAACGTCGCTTCGCTCAGCCGCCGCCTGGCCTCTCTCCTGCTCCCACCCCTGTCCGGAGCAGACCTCCCCCGAGCGTGAGCTCTCCTCGCGGAAGCCCTCACCCCGGACGGCTGGCACCACGCCGTCCCGGTTCTCGCCGCGATCGACCCCGACGCCGTCCTCCGCGTACGGGACGTCGTCTTCGCACACCTGGGCCTCAGTGACGGAGGCCTCCGGCCTTGACCGCGTGGAGCAGGTTCGCCAAGGCGTGGGGTGTGGTCGTGGTGATCTCGTGCGGGTGTTCGCTCTCGCTCGGCGAGTCGCGTGACTCGTGTGTCTCCGGCGCCGATTCGGGATCGACCGGAGCCAGGGCCAACTCGCAGAGCCGCTCGAACATTTTGGCGTACTCGACGAGCTGGACTCCATCCCGCGGGAAGAGGGAGTTGGCCGGGTGCTCCAGATGGACCGTGTCCAGTTTCTGGGGTTATGCCGCCGAAGATCGCGAACGATCGGCTGTACGCGGAGTGCGGGGCGCGGCACCCCCCTCACCGTGCCGCGCCCCGTCCCCCGTTGCCCATTACCGTCTTCGTAGAGCCCGGTTCGGGGCTCGTGGCCTTCGGGGCCGGTATGACTCGTTGCCCCTGTCCTTGATGATCCGG
>NZ_VWMY01000059.1 GCF_008905045.1 Streptomyces albicerus | reverse complement strand
CAAGCACCGCACCCTCTACCAACCCGGGCACCAACAAACAGCCTGACCAAGCCCACAGACCTTGACCAAACAGATAGAAGCACCCCCCGGGAAATGGCTTACTCGCTGCTCACCGCCGGCAGCGCCCCTGTCCGGGCCGCCTCCCGGTACCAGAGGGCGCTCGACTTGGGCGTACGGGCCTGGGTCGCGTAGTCCACGTACACCGCGCCGAAGCGCTTGCCGTAGCCGTAGGCCCACTCGAAGTTGTCCATGAGGGACCACAGGTAGTAGCCGCGGACGTCGGCGCCGTCGGCGATGGCGCGGCGGACCGCGGACAGGTGGCCGTGGAGGTACGCGATGCGCTCCGGGTCGTGGACGCGGCCGTCGGGGTCGGGCTTGTCGTCGTACGCGGCGCCGTTCTCGGTCACATACAGCGGAAGCCCCGGGGCCTCCCTCGTGTAGCGCATGATCAGCTCGTGCAGGCCCGTCGGGTCGATGGTCCAGCCCATCTCCGTACGCTCGCCGGGCGTCTGATGGAACATCACATCAGCCGCGGCCGGCCACGGCGAGTGGTCGCTCGCCCCGTGGCCGTCCGCCCGCGGGCCGTCCGGGGCGGCCTCGGCGGCGCCGACCAGGGTGGGGGTGTAGTAGTTGAGCCCCAGCGCGTCCAACGGCTGGTTGATCAGGGGGAGATCGCCGTCCAGGACGTACGACCAGTCCGTCACCGAGGCGGTCGCCGCGAACAGGGTCTCCGGGTACGCGCCGTGCAGCATCGGGCCGTGGAAGATCCCGTTGGCCAGGTCGTCGATCCGCCGGACCGCCGCCAGGTCCGCCGGGTCCTGCGTAAGCGGCCTGACCACCGAGGAGTTGAGGCTCACCGCGATGGTGTTGCGGGCCGGCATCGCCGCGCGGAGGGCCGAAGTCCCGAGCCCGTGCGCCAAGTTGAGGTGGTGGGCTGCGCGGAGGGACGCCGCCGGGTCCGTACGGCCCGGTGCGTGCACCCCGGAGCCGTAGCCCAGAAACGCGCTGCACCACGGCTCGTTGAGGGTGATCCACTGCTCGACGCGGTCGCCGAGCGCCTCGCCGACGATCTGCGCGTACTCGGCGAAACGCAGCGCCGTGTCGCGCTCGGGCCAGCCGCCCGCGTCCTCGAGCTCCTGGGGGAGGTCCCAGTGGTAGAGGGTGAGCGCCGGCTTGATGCCGTGGGACAGCAGCTCGTCGACCAGACGGCGGTAGAAGTCGAGACCGCGCTGGACGGCGGGGCCGCGGCCCGTCGGCTGCACCCGCGGCCAGGACACCGAGAAGCGGTACGCGGTCAGGCCCAGCTCCGCCATGAGCGCCACGTCGTCGCGGTACAGGTGGTAGTGGTCGTTGGCGATGTCGCCGGTCTCGCCGCCGGCCGTCTTGCCGGGCGTATGGCTGAAGGTGTCCCAGATCGAGGGCGTACGGCCGTCCTCCCGCACCGCCCCCTCGATCTGGTACGCGGAGGTCGCTGCCCCCCAGAGGAAAGCAGGCGGAAAGGTCACAGGCTCAGGCATGGAAGCGCTCCCATAGAGGGCCGAGGGGTCGTGGAGACCGACGGGTTGGAGGGGGGAGGGGCGGGGCCGGGGCGACAGTGACCCGGCCCCACAGGAGGGACCCGGAGGAGGAACCCGTGAGAGGGGCTCAGCCCTTCACGGCGCCCTGCATGATGCCGCCGACGATCTGCTTGCCGAAGATCGCGAAGACGATCAGCAGCGGCAGCGTGCCGAGCAGCGCGCCCGCCATGATCAGCGACTGGTCGGGGGTGTAGCCGCGGCCGAGGCCCGCGACCGCGACCTGCACGGTCGGGTTGCCGGTCTGGGTCAGGACGAGGAACGGCCACAGGAAGTCGTTCCAGGTCTGCACGAACATCAGCATGCCCAGGACCGCCATCGCGGGGCGGGCGGCCGGGAACACCACGTGCCACACCACGCGCCAACTGCTCGCACCGTCCACGCGAGCCGCCTCGATGATCTCGTCGGGCAGCGCCTGGAGCAGGTACTGCCGCATGAAGAACACGCCGAACGCGCTCACCAGCGACGGCAGGATCACGGCTTGGAGCTGGTCGGTCCAGCCCAGCTCGGCGACCATCATGTACAGCGGGATCACCTGGAGCTGCGGCGGCACCATCATCGTGCCGATCACGATCAGCATCAGGGCGCCCCGGCCTCTGAAGCGCAGTTTGGCGAAGGCGAACCCGGCGATCGTCGACAGGAACACGATGGTGATCGCCGAAATGCCCGCCACGATCGTGGTGTTGAAGAAGGCCTCACCGAGGTTGGCGTCGGTCCAGGCCAGTTCGAGCTTGTCGAAGAGGTTGCTGCCGAACACGAACGGCGGCGGTGTCTCGGCCAGCCGCGCATTGTCGCGTGACGCGGCGATCGCCGTCCACACCAGCGGGAACAACGAGCCGATGGTGAACAGGGCGAGGATGATGTACGCGATGGGCCCGGCGTGCATCTGCCCGCCGGCGCGCGCCGCCTTGGGCCCCCGTACGCGCTTGGGCGGTCCGGGCTCCGGGTCCGCCGGAGGTTTGGTCAGGGTCGTCGTCACGGCCGGTTCTCCTAACTACTGGCGCGCAGCCGGCGCGAGATGACGTAGTTGACGATCCCGATCACGATGAGGATCAGGAACATCGTCCAGGCGATGGCGGAGGCGCGGCCCAGGTGCTGGTTGAGCCAGCCCTGCTCGTACATGTACAGACCGAGCGTCTGGAACTGGTGCTGGGACCCGCCGGACGCGCCCTTGTTGGCGTCGAACAGCAGCGGTTCACCGAACAGCTGGCTCGCCCCGATGGTCGACACGACAACGGTGAACAGGATCGTCGGCCGCAGCTGGGGCAGGGTGACGTGGATGAACTGCTGCCAGCGGGAGGCGCCGTCCAGGGCCGCGGACTCGTACAGGTCCTGCGGGATCGCCTGCATCGCCGCCAGGTAGATCAGCGCGTTGTAGCCGGTCCAGCGCCAGATGACGATGCTCGAGACCGCGAGCTGCGAGGCCCACTTCTCGTTCTGCCAGTCGATGTTGTCGATGCCGACGAAGTTCAGCGCCCAGTTGATCATGCCGTAGTCGCGGCCGAAGAGCAGCACGAAGACGAGGGAGGCGGCAGCGATCGACGTCGCGTACGGCGCCAGCATCATGACCCGGTAGAAGGTCGAGGCACGCAGCTTGTAGTTGAGGATATGGGCCAGGCCCAGTGCCATCAGCAGCTGCGGGACGGTGGAGATGATGCCGATGGTCAGGGTGTTGCGCGCCGCGTTCCAGTAGAACTCGTCGTCGAAGATGCGGGTGTAGTTGCGCAGCCCCGCCCATTCCATGTCGGTCGGCGCCGTCAGCTCCACCGTGTGCAGGGACGCCCAGGCCGTGTAGATCAGCGGGAACAGACCGAACGCCAGGAACAGCAGGAAGAACGGCGAGACGAAGGCGTACGGGCTCCAGCGCATGTCCCGCTGCCAGCGGCGGGAGAGCCTGGCCCGCTTCTTCGCCACCGCCGGGGGGACGGCATCGGCCGCGGGACGGCCCGGGGCCGCGCCCCCCTCCTTCTCGGGGGGCGCGGCGGTGTCGTGCCGGGTGGCCATACCGGTCACTTCTCCAGGTTGTTGTCGATGGTCTTGACGGCCGTCTCCCACGCTTCCTTGGGCGACTTGCCCTGGGTAACGAGAACCACGCCGTTGTCGGTCAGACCCTGCTGGATGATCTGGTCCTTCGGGCCGATGGTCTGGATCGGGCTCTCCTCGGCCAGCGGCGCGAAGATCTCACCGATCGGGGCGTCACCGGTCATCTTGTTCTTCGCGCCCGTCACCAGCGGCAGCTCGTACGCCGCCTGCGCGCTCGGGAAGCTGCCCCGCTTCGAGAACAGCTTGGCCTGCTGCTCGGGCGCCGTCAGCCAGGCGGCGAGCTTCGCGGCCTCCTCGGCGTTCTTGCCCGACTTGGGCACGGCCAGGAAGGAACCGCCCCAGTTGCCGGCCTTCGGCGACGTGGCCACGTCCCACTTGCCGGCGTTCTCGGGCTTCGACTTGCTCTCGATGTATCCGAGCATCCACGGCGGGCAGGACATCGCGGCGAACTTGCTGTTGGCGATCGTGGTGTCCCAGGCGGGCTGGAACTGCGTCTGGTTGCCGACCAACTTGTCCTCGGCGGCCTCGGCTGTCAGGTCGAAGGCGGCCTTCACGGCCGGGTTCGACTTGTAGATGACCTCACCGGAGGCGTCGTAGAACCGTTCCTTCTCACTGCCGATGATGGCGTTGAGCAGACCACCGGGGGAGTCCATGAAGGTGGTGCCCTTCGGGGCCTTCGCCTTGTAGTCCCTGCCGACCTCGACGAACTTCTCCCAGTCGCCCGCCCACAGCTTGCCGACTTCCTCGCGGTCGCTGGGCAGACCGGCCGCCTCGAACAGGTCCTTGCGGTAGCAGATGGCCATTGGGCCGACGTCGGTGCCCAGGCCGATCGTCTCGCCGCTCTTGGTGGTCGCCTGCTTCCACTTCCACTCCAGGAAGTCGCTCTCCTTGCCGTACTTCGACAGGTCCACCAGCTTGTCCGCGTAGGTGTTCGCGACCTCGTTGATGTTGCCGACTTCGATGCCCTGGATGTCCAGCAGGCCACTGTTGGTGGTGAGGTGGTTGACCAGCGGCGGGTAGTAGTTCTCGTTCCGCTCGATCACCGTCTGCTGGACGTCGATGTCCGGGTTGAGCTTCTCGTACTCCTTGTAGAGGCCCGCCTCTTCGAAGCCGAAGCTGCCGAAGAGACCGAGGGTGATCTTGGTCTTGCCGCCACCGGTGTCTGTCGACTCCTCGTCGCCGCCGTCGTCGGCACAGCCGGCCAGCAGCCCGGCGCCCAGCGCGGCGACGGCCGCGAGAACCGTCGTCCGGCGGGCGAAACGGGTACGTGCTCGCATTGCGTCCTCCTGTTGCCCTGACGTGCCGACCCCCCGGCCAACTGCGTTGTTGGGCCCGTTAGTTCATGCTGCGGCTCGGGCGGGGAACGTGCGGGATGTGTATGTGTCAGGTACTGTGGGAGCGCTCCCACAGGTGATGTGTTGAAGGTTCGTCGTTCGACGCGGGGGTGTCAAGGGAGAGGACATCGAGATATGTCTTCAGTTATCGGGCTGTTAGCTAACGCCGGTGGGGATCGGGAGTGTAGGTCTTCGACGCCTTCGAGGCGGGCCTCGGAGCGGATCCGAGGTCGGCACGGAGGTCGGCTCCCGGGTGGGTCCCCGGGTGCCCGGCGGGCCTCGCGGCGGGCTGCCGAGGGGGTACGGACGGGATGCCGAGGAGGTGCGGCCGTGGCCCGGAGGTGTTCTCCTAGGGAGCCCGGTCCCGATCACGGCTGTTAGATTCCAGGCCAAACGCGGTGTGAACCGTGTCGGACGGGAGGCGGACCATGGCAGTCCACGGAGCGCGGAGCCGGAGCGGCGGGCGGCCGACCCTCGAGGAGGTCGCCGCACGCGCCGGCGTGGGCCGCGGCACGGTCTCCCGCGTGATCAACGGCTCTCCGCGGGTCAGCGACGCCACCCGCGCGGCCGTCGAGGCGGCGGTCGCGGAACTCGGTTACGTACCGAACACGGCGGCCCGTGCCCTCGCCGCCAACCGCACGGACGCGATCGCCCTGGTCGTCCCCGAGCCCGAGACCCGCTTCTTCGCCGAACCGTACTTCTCCGACATGCTGCGGGGCGTGGGCGCGGCGCTCTCCGACACCGAGATGCAGCTCCTGCTGATCTTCGCGGGCAGCGACCGGGAGCGGCGCCGGCTGGCCCAGTACCTGGCGGCGCACCGTGTGGACGGGGTCCTGCTGGTCTCGGTCCACGCGGACGACCCGCTGCCGGATCTGCTGGCGCAGCTGGAGATCCCGGCGGTGATCAGCGGCCGCCGCTCGGCCGACGAGACGCTGCCGTCCGTGGACTCGGACAACTTCGGCGGGGGCCGCTTCGCCGTGGAGCACCTGATCTCCCAGGGCCGGCAGACCATAGCCCACCTCGCGGGACGTCTCGACGTGTTCGGTGCCCAGCGCCGTGTCGACGGCTACCGGGAGGCACTGCGCGAGGCGGGGCGCGAGGTCGACGAACGCCTCATCGTGCCGGGCGACTTCACCGAGGAGGGCGGCCGGCGCGCGATGACGGAGCTGCTGACCCGCTGCCCGTCCCTGGACGCGGTCTTCGCCGGCTCCGACGTCATGGCGGCGGGCGCCCGGCAGGTCCTGCGCGAGGCCGGCCGCCGCATACCCGACGACGTGGCCCTCGTCGGATACGACGACTCGGCCATCGCCCGCCACATGGACCCGCCCCTGACGAGCGTGCGCCAGCCGATACAGGACATGGGCCGCGCGATGCTCGACCTCCTGATGGACGAGATCGCGGACCGCCGCCCGGCGGTGTCCCGGGGGCTGGAGAGACGGCAACTGGTGCTGCCCACCGAGCTGGTGGCGCGCGCTTCGTCGTAGGGCGGGGAGGCCACCGCAGACGGGTTTCTACCGCGCCAGTGACCACACGGCCCACGCCACGAGGACCGCGCCGACGAGGATCATCAGAGCGGACACCGATCGTGGCAACGTCTTCCGCCGCCTCGGCGCCGACGTCTGCCCAGGCTGCAGGTAAGGCATCCCCGGCTGCTGCTGTGCGAAGGGGGCCACGTTGGGAGGCTGGGCGTCCCAGCTCCCGTCGGCATACTGCCGTTCGAGGATGCCCAGGGTGGACCGCCGCCACCGCACTCCCGCCGCGTCCGTGAACTCCACGACGCCGAGGGCGGGATCGGCGGGACCGGGGCCCACGTCGCTCGCGGGCAGTGCGGCACTGACGCTCTCCCCGGCATGGAGAAGCCGGCCGGCAGGGAGAGGCCCGTTCGCGAGGTTCGCGGGGAGCGGCCGGCCGTCGTAGCGCAGGGTGACGTCCCTGACGGGCTGATCGCTTCCGTTCGTCGCTCGAATGCTGTGACTGACCCACTGCTCGGCCAGCGGTGACGGCCGACTCCCCATCACCACCTGCACCAAGGAGGCCTGCACCACCTCGGCCCGCCGCTCGGCCTCCTTCGCGAGCTGCCTCTCCCGCTCCTCGACCGACCGCGTCAGCAGGGCCACCCGCGCCGCTTCCCGCACGGAATGCCGGTGCCCGGCGTAACTCGTGGCCAGCCCGGCCACGCCCACCACGGTCCCGACGACCGCCACCACTGCCTCAAGCATGGTCACTACTGTGCCGGAAAGCACTCGAGGGCCGGTTCGCTTCCGCGAACCGGCCCTCGAATCGATCAGGGTGAGTGACGGGACTTGAACCCGCGACATCCTGGACCACAACCAGGTGCTCTACCAGCTGAGCTACACCCACCATGACCGGTGGTTCTCCGAGTGGTTCACCGACCGGCCGAGAAAAAGTGTACAGGGTCCGCAGGGGTGCTCGCGCCCGCCTTTGTACGGGGGCTACTCCGCAGGTAGGACGTGCTTCGCGGCGATGGCGCGGGCCGTGTCGGAGTCGGGGCCGGGCTGGGGGACGAAGATCGCCTCGCGGTAGTAGCGGAGTTCGACGATGGATTCGCGGATGTCGGCGAGGGCGCGGTGGTTGCCGTTCTTCTCCGGGCTGTTGAAGTACGCCCGGGGGTACCAGCGGCGGGCCAGCTCCTTGATGGAGGAGACGTCCACGATCCGGTAGTGGAGATAGTCCTCGAGCGTCGGCATGTCGCGGAGGAGGAAGCCGCGGTCGGTGCCGACCGAGTTTCCGCACAGCGGGGCCTTGCCGGGCTCCTTGACGTGCTCACGGACGTAGGCGAGGACCTGTTCCTCGGCGTCCGCCAGGGTCGTGCCCGCGGCCAGCTCGGAGAGGAGACCGGAGGCGGTGTGCATCTGGCGCACCACATCCGGCATGGTCTCCAGCGCGGCGTCGGGCGGACGGACCACGATGTCCACCCCCTCGCCGAGCACGTTCAGCTCCGAGTCGGTCACCAGCGCGGCCACCTCGATGAGCGCGTCGTCCGACAGCGAGAGACCGGTCATCTCGCAGTCGATCCACACCATGCGATCGTTCATGGGTTCACCCTACGGCCCGCCCACGCGCCCCGGCAGGCTCGGGACCTCGGCATCTGCCCCCGAAGGCCCTGTACGGCGTCGGCCCCGGACCGCAGTGGATCCGGGGCCGACACACAACGCTACGACGCGGCTACGGCGCGCTCCGCTGTCCCGGCAGACTGGGCCGTCCCGCGTACATCTCCGCGCCCTGCCGTCCCGTCTCCGTGGAGAGGGACGACGTCGCCGGGCCGACCGCGTGGGCGGCCGCCGTACGACGGGTCTGGAGCGGGACGGGTGCCTCCTGCGGTACCGGCGGCTGCGACGGTGGTGGCGCGCCGTCCGAGTCGGCCGGCTGCTTGTCGCCCTGCGGGCGGCGCGCCCGGTACGCGGCCCGGTACGCCGCCGGCGACGAGCCCAGCTGGCGCCGGAAGTGCCCGCGCAGTGCCACCGGCGACCGGAAGCCGCAGCGCCCCGCGACCTCGTCCACCGAGTAGTCGGACGTCTCCAGGAGCCGCTGCGCCTGCAGCACCCGCTGCGTGATCAGCCACTGCAGCGGAGCGCTCCCGGTGAGCGAGCGGAACCGGCGGTCGAACGTACGCCTGCTCATGTACGCGCGTGCCGCCAGCGTCTCCACGTCGAACTGCTCGTGGAGGTGCTCCAGCGCCCAGGCGACGACCTCCGCGAGCGGGTCGGCGCCGATCTCCTCGGGTAAAGACCGATCGAGATAGCGCTCCTGGCCGCCGCTGCGCCGGGGCGGCACCACCAGACGGCGGGCCAGCGCTCCGGCTGCTTCGTTCCCGTGGTCCGTCCGCACTATGTGCAGACAGAGGTCGATCCCGGCCGCCGTGCCCGCCGACGTCAGTACGTCGCCGTCGTCGACGAACAGCTCTCGGGGATCGACGTGCACCGACGGATAGCGCTTGGCCAGCGTCGGCGCGTACATCCAGTGTGTCGTCGCGGGGCGGCCGTCCAGCAGTCCGGCCGCCGCGAGGACGAAGGCGCCGGTGCACAGCCCGACTATGCGGGCGCCCTCCTCATGGGCCCGGCGCAGTGCGTCGAGTGCCTCCTCCGGTGGCGGTGAGGTGATCGACCGCCAGGCCGGCACCACAACGGTGCCCGCCCGGGAGATCGCCTCCAGCCCATTGGGCGCGGTGAGTTCCAGGCCTCCTGTGGTCCGCAGTGGGCCTTCCTCGCCTGCGCACACCAGTAGTCGGTAGCGCGGCACGCCGGCGTCCTGGCGGTCAATCCCGAACACCGAAAGCGGTATGGAACTCTCGAAGATGGGGCCGCCGCTGAACAGCAGCACCGCGACGATCTCCTTGCGGCGTCGCCCGGATAGTTTCCGGGCCGCGGCTTCCGGCGCGGCAGTGGAGTCGTGGCTCATACTGCTAAGCCCCCCTCGGTGGTCGCGGCTCCTCGGTTGTGTCGCTCCTGCACGTTTCCCCTCGGTCCTGCACGAGTCCCCCGCCGTAAGACGTCAAGATCGAATCTACTGTGTCGCGTGGTGCCGAGGTGGCCAGTTCAGCACTCGGCAGATTGTCGACATGGCAACTTGGCGTGAAGCATTCGATCACGAAGCGTTGCACTCGTGGGCCGTACAGGGAAGTGCGCCTCGTCCCCGTGGCCGGTCCCCGTAGGGTGCGAGTACCCTACGGGACCCTTTCAGTGCAGGTCGAACGGGGGGTGGGGGCCGGTTCGGTCAAGGGATGCGCGGTGCCCAGAAGTTGGCTGAAAAGCAACGGGCGCGTGCGCGCAAACCGGTCAGTCAACCGGCGTATTTCCACCGGCGTGCCGGCCCCCTCGCCGCACCGCCGCGTCTGCCCCGTCGCGCCGCACATCATGCGCGGTCCGCTCCTCGGCGTGCAGCCGCGCCGCGCCCTCCTCGGACCGGCGCAGCAGCACCCGGCACGCCCCGGTCACCGCGGCGAGGCCGAAGGCCGTGCCGGCCGCGCCCGCCAGAGACGTTCCGTACCCGACGAGGACCACCGGGACCAGGACGCAGCTGAAGGCGGCCCAGCGCACCACATCGCTCACCGTGTCCTGGGCGGTGGGCGTCCTGGAGGGTGGCGACTGGGGCGCGGTCGTGGGGCGTCCGGACACGGTAGGGCTCCCTGGGGCGGTGGCTTACCGGGGTTCAACGCGGGTTGCCTCCGGCGGTCACGGATGGGCTCCAGCTGGTGTGGTGTGTCGGCTGCGGGTGGGTGGGGGCTTGTCGCTCCCCCACTCTCGGCTTCGCTCGAGCGGGGGGACCCCCATCGCGGCGGAGCCGCATATGTCACAGCCCCGCGCCCCTTACGGGGCGCTGCCGGGGGCCTCCTCGTTTGGATGAACGCTGTGCGAACCGCCTGTACGGGGCAGCAACCATTGCGTTACGGGCGCCCTCTCGTGCATGCTCCGGGGAACCCTCCCGCGGCGAGAGCGGGATCTGGGCAGAGGAGGCGTGCCGCCGTACCCTTGGGGGTATGGGGTTGGGAAGATGATTCCCGGACACAGCTCCGTTGCACCTGTCGTCCCACCCACGAGGATCCGAACGCCGAGACACCCATGGCCGGTCACGAATTCTTCGAACCCGCGGACCGCAAGCGCCCCGTCGCCGATCCCACGGCGGCCGAGCCCTTGGCGGCGGAAGAACCACGTCAGTCCTGCGACCCCGCCTTCAAGCACGGCGTCGTCGTCGGCTTCGACGGCTCGACGTCCAGCGAGCGTGCCCTCGCCTACGCGATCGGCATGGCCTGCCGCTCCGGCTCGGGCCTGATCATCGTGCACGTCGCGAACCGGCTGCCCACCACGGTGTGGGCGGGCTGCGAGCCCCCGGTCTTCGTCGACGTCCCCGACCACCGCACCGAGGTCCTCGGACTCGAGCTCGCCTGCGCGGACTATCTGGCCGAGGTCCCCTGGATCCTCGTCGAGCGCGGCGGCGACATCTGCCACGAACTCGAAGAGGTGGGGCGGGAGTACGAGGCGGACGCGATCGTCGTCGGCTCCACGCACGGCATCGTCGGCCGGATCTTCGGCTCGGTCGCCGGCCGGCTCGCGAAGCGCGCGCAGCGCCCGGTGGTCGTCATCCCGTGATGCGCGCTTCCGGCGTTGCCGTTTCGTAACTCGCCGTTGTCCCAGGTGAGATGAGCCGTTGGGCTGGTCAACTCCCTTTTGACGCCGCGTAAATCTACTTGCGCGTAGATGTGTTTGTGCGCTTGTGAAGGGCATATATCGGTCACCGCACAACAGCACATGCATGAAGGGAGCCCGCCGTGGACAACGACGTCTCTGCGGGAAGCACCACCTGGACCCTCGGCCACCTCGCGCTCGGACTCACCCTGCTGGCCTTCGGCCTCGGTCACACCGAAGTGATCGACGGCGTGACAGCGGCGGACGCCGTCTCGCTCGCCACGTATGTCGGCGGCGTCGCGCTCTTCGTCGCCGGTCTCATGGCCTTCCGCGACCGTGACGCGTTCACCGGTACGGCCTTCGCCGGGCTCGGGGCGTTCTGGTTCACGTGGGGCATCGGTGCGGACACCCAGGTCTCCGACAATGCCGCGGGACTCTTCCTGCTTCTCTTCGCGCTCGTCGCGCTCAGCCTGACGCTCGGGGCGTCCGCCGGGTCTCCGATCGCCAGGGGTGCGTACGCGCTGCTCTTTGTGGCGATGCTGCTGCTGGCCATCGCGCAGTTCGGCGACTCCGAGGCTCTCGCCAAGGTGGGCGGGTGGTTCGCGGCGGTCGGCGGCCTGGCCGCCTGGTATGCCGCGACTGCGGCCCTGGCCCACTGGCCAACTGCCATGCCACGACGTGCTGCCGGCCGGGGCGTGACGGCCACCGGCTAATTGGCAGCCAGCCGGGGTAATGGGCGGCCCCGGCGATTGAACGGACCCCCCCGTGTTTGGTGGCACACGTGGGGGTCCGTCCTCTTGTTCCGCCTCTGCGGGTGCGTGGGGGTTGCTCGCGCAGTTCCCCGCGCCCCTGAAGGGGCGCTACTCCACCGTGACCGACTTCGCCAGGTTCCGCGGCTTGTCGATGTCCCTGCCCAGGGCCAAAGCCGTGTGGTAGGCGAGGAGTTGGAGGGGGATGCCCATCAGGATCGGGTCCAGTTCGTCCTCGTTCTTCGGGACGACGATCGTCTGGTCGGCCTTCTCCTGGCACTCGTGGGCCACGGCGAGGATCTTGCCGCTGCGGGCCTTGATCTCCTCCAGGGCGGCGCGGTTCTTCTCGAGGAGGTCGTCGTTCGGGACGATCGCGACCGTCGGCAGCGCGGGCTCGATCAGCGCGAGCGGGCCGTGCTTCAACTCCGAGGCGGGGTAGGCCTCGGCGTGGATGTACGAGACCTCCTTGAGCTTCAGCGAGGCCTCACGGGCCACCGGATAGCCGCGGACCCGGCCGATGAAGAGCATCGAGCGGGCCTCGGCGTACTGCTCGGCCAGCTTCTTGATCTCGTCCTCCTGGTCGAGGATCTCCGTGATCTGGCCGGGCAGCTTGCGCAGGCCCTCGATGATCCGCTTGCCGTCGGAGACCGACAGGTCACGGGTGCGGCCGAGGTGCAGCGCGAGCAGCGCAAAGGCGACCGTGGTGTTCGTGAAGCACTTCGTCGACACCACGCAGACCTCGGGGCCCGCGTGCACGTACATGCCGCCGTCCGCCTCGCGGGCGATGGCGCTGCCCACCACGTTCACGATGCCCAGCACCCGCGCGCCCTTGCGCTTCAGCTCCTGCACGGCGGCCAGTACGTCGTACGTCTCACCGGACTGGGACACCGCGACGTACAGCGTGTCGGGGTCGACGACCGCGTTGCGGTAGCGGAACTCCGAGGCGGGCTCGGCGTCCGCGGGGATGCGGGCCAGCTCCTCTATCATCTGGGCGCCGATCATGCCCGCGTGGTACGAGGTGCCGCAGCCGAGGATCTTCACGCGGCGGATCTGGCGCGCCTCGCGGGCGTCCAGGTTCAGCCCGCCGAGGTGCACGGTGGAGAACCGGTCGTCGATACGGCCGCGCAGCACGCGGTCCACGGCGTCGGCCTGCTCGTGGATCTCCTTGTGCATGTACGTGTCGTGGCCACCCATGTCGTACGACGCGGCCTCCCACTCGACGGTGGTCGGCTCGGCCGTCGTGCGGGTGCCCTCGGTGGTGTACGTACGGAAGTCGTCGGCCTTCAGCGTCGCCATCTCGCCGTCGTCGAGCGTGACGATCTGACGGGTGTGGGTGACGAGGGCGGCGATGTCCGAGGCGACGAACATCTCCTTCTCGCCGATGCCGAGGACGACGGGGGAGCCGTTGCGGGCCACCACGATGCGGTCGGGGAAGTCGGCGTGCATGACGGCGATGCCGTACGTGCCCTCGATGACCCGGAGGGTCTCGCGGACCTTGTCCTCCAGCTTCTCGGCCTGGGAGCGGGCGATCAGATGGGTGAGGACCTCGGTGTCGGTCTCGGAGAGGAACTCGACGCCGTCGGCCTCCAGCTTCCTCCGCAGGTCGGAGGCGTTGTCGATGATGCCGTTGTGGACGACGGCGACCTTGCCCTCGGCGTCCAGGTGCGGATGCGCGTTCACGTCGGAGGGGGCGCCGTGGGTGGCCCAGCGGGTGTGGGCGATGCCCGTGGTGCCGGCGAAGCGCTTGGGGACGCGGGCCTCCAGGTCGCGGACGCGGCCCTTGGCCTTGACCATCTTGAGGCCGGCCGCCTTGGGGCTGGTGACGACGATGCCCGCCGAGTCGTAGCCGCGGTACTCGAGGCGCTGCAGGCCCTCGAGGAGGAGCGGTGCCACGTCACGCCTGCCGATGTATCCCACGATTCCGCACATACGGTTTCCTCTGTCCCCTCAGTCGTTCAGTTCGGCTCTGTCGTCCGGCGGCGGTCAGCCGTAGACGATGCGGCGCAGCTGTCTGAGCGTGAGCTCGGGCGGCGCGACCGCGCGGTACTTCAGGTCCGCCGCGATCCGTTCGAAGATCGCCGAGTTCACCAGGCCCTGAGCCTGGAGCTCCCGATGGCGGCGACGGACGTAGTCCTCCGTCGTCTCGTCGAAGTAGGCGAGCACGTCCTGGATCACACGCAGCGCCTCGCCCCGACTGAGGGGCGAGGAACGCGTCAGATGATCAACAAGTTCGTCGTGCACCCGTCGATCCTGAGGTAAAGCGCGGGTAATCGCAAGAATCCTGCCCGATATCGGGCAGGTAGCTGTTGAAACGCTCATAAGAGCCTGCTCGGGGCCTGTTCATCCTGTGACCCGCGGGGCGATGGGTGCGGGGAGCACCTTTCGGGGTCGCCGCGCCCCGAAAGGGCCGCGGCGCCCGCTACATCCGCTTGAGGATCGCCTGCTTGGCCAAGGTGAACTCCTCGTCCGTGAGGACGCCGGAGCTGTGCAGTTCGCCCAGCTCGCGCAGGCGGCGGAGGAGGGCGTCGTGGTCGGCCTCCGCGGGCGGTTCCGGGGCGGGGGCGGAGGCGGTGAGCTGGTTCGGGAGCGCGTCCCCGACGGGGGGCGCCGACGGATGCGGGAGGCGTGCCTGTACCGCAGCCGCGACCAGGGCCATCAGGGGGTCCTTCTTGAAGCCCCACAGCTCCACGGAGTTGGGGTCGTACTTCGGCGGGGCCTTCGTGGGCGCGTTGCGGACGGTGAAGCGGAGGTAGCCGTTCTCCAGGCCGACCGCGGGGTGCCATTCCACCGACTGGACGTCGGCCAGGGCGAGGGTGCGGGCGCCGGCGGCCGACTTGGCCTCCTCCGTCTTCCAGTTCCACTCCAGACGGACGTGCTCCCCGTCGAAGCTCGCGGAGCCGTCACCGGCGGAGACCGACAGCGGCACGGCCGGGCCCGGCAGCAGATAGCGGTCGACGGCGGTGGCCGGGACCTCGTCGAGGAGCAGCGCGTTGCGGATCTCGTCCACGAAGTACTCGGCGACGCCGTAGCGGTCCGAGTCGACCGCCAGTTGGTAGGGGTCGGCGGCGTCCGCGAGTCTGCCGCCGGTCGCGTGGAGCAGCGGGTCCGCGCCGTCCCGCAGCCGCAGCCTGAGCCGCCCGGACTTCTTGCCCTGCTCGAAGGAGATCCCCGCCAACGCGCCCAGTGGGACGGTCAGTTCACCCAAGGTCTTGCGCAGCAGGTTCACGTTCTTGTCGCGGCCGGGCACGAGCCGCAGGGCGTCGCCGTCGAAGGTCCACGTGCCGTCCCGTTGGATGATTTCCGCCATGGGGGTGATTGTTTCACCGGCTGTGCGGGAGAGTGGTCTATACCCATTCGAAGGGAGCGCATGTGAGACAGCACAGAACGCCCCGTCTGCTCGGTACGCTGCTGCTCGTGGCGGCTGCCGGTATCTCTGTCGTCGGCGCGGCACCGGCCGCCGCCGACCGAACCGTGACTCCGCTCGGCCAGGTGGTTCCGGCGCCCGCCTCGGTCGACGCGAGCGGCTCCCCGTACCGGATCACCGGCGGTACGCGCATTCGCGTGGACGACTCGCGGGAGGCCCGCCGCATCGGCTCGTACCTCGCCGAGGTGCTGCGGCCGTCGACCGGCTACCGGCTGCCGGTCACGGACGACTCCGGCCGCGACGGCATCCGGCTCCAACTCACCCGCAAGGACGCCGCGTTGGGCGAGGAGGGCTACCGGCTCAAGAGCGGCAAGGGCGCCGTCACCATCACGGCCCGGGGGCCCGCCGGGCTGTTCCACGGCGTGCAGACCCTGCGTCAGCTCCTGCCCGCGGCCGTCGAGAAGGACTCCGCGCAGCCCGGCCCCTGGCTGGTCGCCGGCGGCACCATCACCGACACACCCCGCTACGGCTACCGCGGCGCGATGCTGGACGTCTCCCGGCACTTCTTCACCGTGGACCAGGTCAAGCGCTACATCGACCAGCTGGCGCTCTACAAGGTCAACAAGCTGCACCTCCACCTCAGCGACGACCAGGGCTGGCGCATCGCCATCGACTCCTGGCCGCGGCTCGCCACGTACGGCGGCTCCACGCAGGTCGGCGGCGGGCCGGGTGGCTACTACACCAAGGCCCAGTACAAGGACATCGTCAAGTACGCCACCTCGCGCTATCTGGAGGTCGTGCCCGAGATCGACATGCCAGGGCACACCAACGCCGCGCTCGCCTCGTACGCGGAGCTGAACTGTGACGGCGTCGCGCCCCCGCTCTACACCGGCACCGAGGTCGGCTTCAGCTCCCTGTGTGTCGACAAGCCGGTGACGTACGACTTCGTGGACGACGTGATCCGCGAACTGGCCGCGCTCACACCGGGCGAGTACCTCCACATCGGCGGCGACGAGGCGCACTCCACCAGCCACGAGGACTATGTGGCGTTCATGGACAAGGTCCAGCCGATCGTCGCCAAGTACGGGAAGACCGTGGTGGGTTGGCACCAGCTGACCGGGGCCACTCCGGCGAAGGGCGCGCTTGCCCAGTACTGGGGCCTGGACAGCACGAGCGCCGCCGAGAAGGAGCAGGTCGCGGCGGCCGCGCGGAACGGCACCGGGCTGATCCTGTCGCCGGCCGACCGGGTGTACCTCGACATGAAGTACACCAAGGACACGCCGCTCGGCCTGGACTGGGCGGGGTACGTGGAGGTCCAGCGGTCGTACGACTGGGACCCGGGCAACTACCTTCCGGGCGCGCCCGGTTCGTCCGTTCAGGGTGTCGAGGCGCCGCTGTGGACGGAGACCGTCTCGACCTCGGCGCACATCGACTACATGGCCTTCCCCAGGCTGCCCGGCGTGGCCGAGCTCGGCTGGTCGCCCGCGTCGACGCACGACTGGGACGCCTACAAGGTGCGGCTCGCGGCGCAGGGGCCGCGGTGGGACGCGCTGGGGATCGGCTACTACCGGTCACCGCAAGTGCCCTGGCCCGCCGAGTAATTGAAGCCCGGCAGGTGAATACGGCGGCGGGCGCCCCCTGGGACCGTACGTGGGGACGCCCGCCTGCTTGTGAGGGCCGCTGAGGCCCGACAGGGGCTCTACAGCCCGGCGATGGGGTTCTTCAGGTTCCCGACGAGCTGGAGTGCGCCCGCCGGGTCGGAGAGATCCACCATCTGCTCGTTGTTGCGCAGCTGCAGCCGGTTGAGGCAGGACAGCGCGAACTCCGACGCGAACATGTCGTACTGCTTGAACTTGTCGGCCAGTTCGGGGTTGGCCGCCTGGTAGTCGCGCACGCAGTCGGCGACCGTCCGCCAGAAGTCGGTCTCCTCCAGGACGCCCTCGCCCGCCAGGTTCGCGGCGAGGAAGCGGAAGAAGCAGTCGAAGACGTCCGTGAAGATCGACAGGAGCTTCTTGTCCTCGGGCACGTCCACGCGCAGCCGCTCGACCGTCGGCGGCAGCACCGCGTCCGGATCCATGACGGCGATCTCCTCGGCGATGTCCTTGTAGATCGCCCGCTCGACGACACCGTCCTTGAGGACAAGGATGACGTTCTCGCCGTGCGGCATGAACACCAGGTCGTAGGCGTAGAAGCTGTGCAGCAGCGGCGTGAGGTACGCGCGCAGATAGCGGCGCAGCCACTCCACCGGCGTCAGCCCCGAGCGCTCGATCAGCGCCGCCGCGATCGAGGCGCCCTCGTGGTCGACATGGACGAGGGAGGCCATGGTGGCGAGGGACTCGCCGTCCCGGAGCGAGGAGACCGGGCTCTCGCGCCACAGGGCGGCGAGCATCTTGCGGTACGGGGAGTAGCGGTCGGTGGCCGCCTCGTACTCCAGGTGCCGGTAGCCGACGGCCGCCCGCTCGCGGATGATCGACAGGCCGGTCGACCTCAACACCGGGTCGTTGTCGATCAGTTGGGCCAGCCAGTCGTTGATGGCCGGAGTCGCCTCCATGTAGGCGGCGGACAGGCCGCGCATGAAGCCCATGTTGATGACCGACAGGGCCGTCTTCACGTAGTGCTTCTCGGGGGCGCTCTTGTTGAAGAAGGTCCGGATCGACTGCTGGGCCAGGTACTCGTCGTCGCCCTCGCCGAGGCAGACGAGGTGCCGCTGGGCGACCTCCGCCGCGAAGGTGACGGTCAGCTTGTTCCACCACTGCCAGGGGTGGACCGGGATGAGCAGGTAGTCGGCCGGGTCGAGGTCCTGGTCGCGGAGGGTCCGGTCGAAGCGCTCCACGGTCTCGGAGCCCAACTCGTCGCGCAGGAAGGACTCGTACTCCACGCCCACGCCCGCCGTGAAGGCGGCGCGCGAGCGGTGTGCGGCCAGCCAGATCAGCCGTACGGGGCTCGCGGTCTCCGGCGCGTACGAGAGGTACTCGTGGACCCCGAAGCCGAGCCGCCCGTTGTTGGCGACGAAGCAGGGGTGGCCCTCGGTCATGCCCGTCTCGATCTCCTGGAAGCCGCTTTCCGCGAGCTCGGCGGAGGTGAGCTGGGGCTTGGTGAGCTTGTAGCAGGTGCCGGCGAGGGTGGAGGAGATCTCCTCCAGGTAGACCGGCAGCACCTCGTCGCTCAGGCCGAGCGACTTCTTCAGCTCGATGAAGAAGTCCAGGGCGTGCAGGGGGAGTTCCTGCCCGTCCCGGTGGCGGGTGATCGACTCGGCGTCGACCTGCCAGTGGTCGAGGGAGCGCACGGCGGCGGTGAAGCGGTAGCGGGTGAGGCCGTCGTCGCCGCGTACGACGTACGAGCCGTCTCCCTGTGCCTCGGGTGTGATCAGCCGTTCGTGGGCGAACTCGGCGAGGGCCTTGCGGATGAGGAGGCGGTCGGCCCGCGCCCAGCGGTGGGGGGACAGATGCGCCACGGCGTCGGACAGGGTCATATCGAAACTCCTCGCGTGGCAAGGCTGTGCCTATTGAAGAAGCGCTCGCGCGTGCAGAAGGACAGCAGCGCGCGCTTCTCCGGCTTCTGGATCTCCCGCGCCGGTACGAAGCCGACGGCCTCGTTCAGCGCGTGTACCGCTGTGTTGCTGACATCGGGTTCGACGACGACCCGCCGGGTGCGCGGGTCGGCGAACAGCTCGTCCATCACAGCTGTGATGACGGCCCTGGTGAAGCCGTGCACCGGCCGGTCGGTGGGGGCGACCAGGAAGTGCATGCCGACGTCACCGGGCTCGGGCTCGTACAGCCCGACCAGTTCGATGTACCGGGGGTCGTACTTCTCCATCAGGAACGCGGGTACGCCGTCGTGGAGTCCGAGGTACGCGTGGTGGTGCTCACTGGCCGCGATGGCCATGTACTCGCGTTCGACGTCCTGGAGTTTCGCGTTCTGCATCATCCAGAAGGCGGCCTTGGGGTGGGTTACCCAGGAGTGCAGCAGCTCGGCGTGCTGGAGGGGGTCGAGGGCCCGGAAGCTGAGGGTGCCGAGAGTTCCGGTGGCGCTCATACGGCGAACTCCTGGAACGCGATGGACTTCTCGACCGGGTAGTACTCGGTGCCGAGCAGCTCACGGATGATGTACGCGTTGCGGTACGCGCCCATGCCGAGGTCCGGCGACGTGATCGAGTGCGTGTGGACACCGGCGTTCTGGAGGAAGATGCCGCGCCCGGTCGTGTCGATGGCGTAGTTGCGGGCCACGTCGTGGTTGCCGTGCTCGTCGTAGCGGATGCGGTCGCGGACGGGCTTCAGGAACTCGGGCTCGGCGTACTTGTAGCCGGTCGCCAGGACCAGGCCCTCGGAGTGCAGCTCGTACTCCTTCTCCTGCTCCTCCTGGCGCAGGCCCAGCGTGTACGTGCCGTTCTCGTAACGCGCGCTGTTCAGCGAGGAGTTGGTGAGCAGGCGGGTGGGGACCGGGCCGCCGAGGTTCTTCTGGTAGAGCAGGTCGAAGATCGCGTCGATCAGCTCGCCGTCGATGCCCTTGAACAGGCCCTTCTGCTCCGTCTGGAGGCGGTAGCGGGTCCGCTCGGGCAGCGCGTGGAAGTAGTCGATGTACTCCGGGGAGGTCATCTCCAGCGTGAGCTTCGTGTACTCGAGCGGGAAGAAGCGCGGGGAGCGCGTGACCCAGTTCAGCCGGTAGCCGTGGACGTCGATCTCGCTCAGCAGGTCGTAGTAGATCTCGGCGGCGGACTGCCCGCTGCCGACGAGCGTGATCGACCTTTTGGCCTGCAGTTCCTGCTTGTGCTGCCTGTAGCGGGAGTTGTGGATGAAGTCCCCGCCGAGGTCCGCGCAGACCTCGGGAATGTACGGGGGAGTGCCGGTGCCGAGAACGAGGTGCCGGGCGCGGTACGTCTCGCCGGTCTCCGTCCGTACGACGTACACGTCATCGGCGTACGAGACCTCCGTGACCGTCGTGTTGAAACGGATGCCGGAGAGCTGCGCGGCCGCCCAGCGGCAGTAGTCGTCGTACTCGACGCGCAGCGGGTAGAAGTTCTCGCGTATGTAGAACGAGTACAGACGTCCGGACGCCTTCAGGTAGTTGAGGAAGGAGTACGGGGACGTCGGGTCGGCCAGCGTGACCAGGTCCGACATGAACGGGGTCTGGAGGTGGGCGCCCTCCAGGAACATCCCGGAGTGCCACTCGAAGTCCGGCTTGGACTCCAGGAAGACACCGTCGAGTTCGACGATCGGCTCGGTGAGGCAGGCGAGGCCGAGGTTGAAGGGGCCGAGGCCGATTCCGATGAAGTCGTGGATCTTCACGGCGGATTCAGGAAGCGCGGTCAAGGGACTCTCCCAGGTACTGCTCGGCGTGGCCGGCGATCAGGTCGAGTACGGCGGAGATGTCGTCCGTCGTGGTCTCGGGGTTGAGCAGGGTGAACTTGAGGAAGTGACGGCCGCCGACCTTGGTGCCCGCGACCACCGCGTCACCGGAGGCGAACAGGGCCTTGCGGGCGTACAGGTTGGCGCGGTCGATCACGGAAGGATCGGTGACGGCGGCCGGGATGTAGCGGAAGACGAGGGTGGAGAGGGACGGCTCGACCACGACGTCGTAGCGCGGGTCGGCGGCGATCAGCTTCCAGCCCGCCTCCGCCAGGTCGCAGACGTCGTCGAAGAGCCGGCCGATGCCGTCGGCGCCCATCACGCGCAGCGTCATCCACAGCTTGAGGGCGTCGAAGCGGCGGGTGGTCTGCAGGGACTTGTCCACCTGGTTGGGGATGCGCTCCTGCACCATGCGGCGCGGGTTGAGGTACTCCGCGTGGTAGGTGGCGTGGCGCAGGGTGGCCGCGTCGCGGACGAGGACGGCGGACGAACTCACCGGCTGGAAGAAGGACTTGTGGTAGTCCACGGTCACCGAGTCGGCACGCTCGATGCCGTCGATGCGGTGCCGGTTCTTCAGGGACGTGAGCAGTCCGCAGCCGTACGCGGCGTCCACGTGCATCCAGGCGCCGAACTGCTCGCACAGGTCGGCGATCTCGGGCAGCGGGTCGATGGAGCCGAAGTCGGTGGTGCCCGCGGTGGCGACGACGGCCATGGGGACCAGACCGTCGCGCTTGCAGCGCTCCAGCTCACGGGCGAGCACGACCGTCTGCATGCGCTTGTCGTGGCCGACGGGGATGGAGACCACGGAGTCCTGGCTGAGCCCGAGGAGTTTCGCCGACTTCTTGACGCTGAAGTGGCTCACCTCGGAGGCGAAGATGCGCAGTTTGGCGTGGCTGGCCGATGTTTCCCACCCTGCCCGCCCTGGCTTGGCCTCCTCGCGGGCGAGGAGGAGCGCCTGGAGGTTGGACTGCGTGCCGCCGCTGGTGAACACACCGTCGGCGGCCGGACCGAGGCCGATGCGCTCGGTCGTCCAGTCGATGAGCTTGCGCTCGATGAGGGTGCCGCCCGCCGACTGGTCCCAGGTGTCGAGGGAGGAGTTGACGGCGGAGAGGACGGCCTCGCCGAGCACGGCGGGTATGACCACCGGGCAGTTGAGGTGGGCGAGGTAGCGCGGGTGGTGGAAGTACACCGCGTCGCGGAGGTAGACGTCCTCCAGCTCGTCGAGCACCGCGGTGGTGTCGTACAGCGGCTTGTCGAGGTCGATCCGCTCGATACGGGGGGCGAGGGCGTCCACCGTGACACCGGTGAACGGACGGTCGGTGGTGGCGAGTTTGGCCGCCACCCGCTCGATTCCTTCGGTCACGGAGCGGCGGTACCGCTCCGCAGTCGTGTCATTGAGCAGGTGCGAGCGCATGGGGGAGTCCTCCGGGGACGACAGGAAGAGGGGTGTGGCGCTTGGGTGGGGCGCGAGGGTGGGGCGTAAGTGGGGGGTGGGCTTCAACTTAGGTAAGCCTAACCTAAGTTCCTGTGAGTGTCCGCCCCGCCGTCACGGCTGTGCTGTGACGTGCGCCTCCCTCGTCACTCGCCCTGCTCGCGCAGCTGCTCCTCGCTCAGTCCGCGCCGCCAGTAGCCGACGAAGGTGACGCGCCTGCGGTCGATCTCCCGCTCCCGTACGAGGTGGCGGCGCAGGGTTTTCACGCAGCCGGACTCGCCTGCGATCCAGGCGTACGGGGCCTGGGCGGGCGGGAGTTGGGCGGTACGGATGGCTTCGAGGGCCATGGGGGAGCCGCCCTCGTTGTGTGTTGCCCGGCGTGCCTCGTCGGGTGCCTCGGCGGATGCTTCGCCCGGCACTTCGCCGATCGCTTCGTCGCGTACGAGCCAGGTGATCTCGGCGTCGGCGGCCGTGGTGGGCTCGACGCGGTCGCCCGCGTGCGGGACCTCCAGCCAGACTCGGGCCTTCGTCCCGGCCGGCAGCGTCTCGAGGATGGCCGAGGCGGCGGGGAGGGCGGTCTCGTCGGCCCACATGACGATCAGGTCGGTGTCGGCGGGCGGACGGAAGCGGATCGCTGTGTTGTCGGCGACGGCTGGGCCGAGCAGGACGGCCCGGTCGCCGGGCTGTGTGTCGGCGGCCCAGCGGGAGGCCGGGCCGGCCGGGGTGGCGGCGTCGGGTTCCGTGCCGTGCAGGACGAAGTCGATGTCGATTTCGGTGGTGGTGCCGTGTGCGTCCTGGCGCAGGGCGCGGAGTGTGTACGAGCGCATCACCGCGCGTACGTCTTCGGGGGTGTCGATCCAGGCCTGGCGCCAGCCTTCGCCGTACTCCATCGGCATGACGGGGGCTTCCTGGCCCGGGCGGGGGAGGAAGAGGGAGAGGCTCTGGTCCTGGCCGTTGGAGGCGAAGGCGTTCAGGTCGGGGCCGGTGAAGGTTACGCGGACCAGGGACGGGCTCAGCCGCCTCGTCCGTGTGACCTGGAGGGTGAAGATACGGAACGGGGCGGCTGTCGCCGTGGTCATGCGTGCTCCTGAGTTTCGTCAGGGGGCGGGTGGGTCGCTGTTGTGTCCGGGCTGCGGGTTGTGGGGGCTGGTCGCGCCCACGCGGCGGAGCCGCATGAAAGACACAGCCTCGCGCCCCTTACGGGGCGCTCGCCCCTTCCCGTCAGGCGACCTTCTTGGCCTTCTCTATTGCCTCGGCCAAGTTGTTGAGCATGGGGGTGCACTTGGCGTAGGAGAGGATCGGCTCGGGGGTGCGGGCGATGACCTGGCCGGCCTTGACCGCGGGGAGCTTCTTCCAGGTGCCCTCGGTGATGTCGGCGGGCTGGATGGTCGCGGTGCGGTCGTCCATGATGATGATGTCCGCCGGGTACTTGTCGACGTTCTCCCAGCTCAGGTTCTCGAACCAACCGCCGCTGGCCTTCAGGGTCTTGGCGGGGGGCTCGACGAGGTTCACGCCGAGGGCCTTGAAGTACTCCAGGTCGATGGAGAGGTTCGAGCCGGAGACGTAGAAGATGTCCTGGGCCGCGGAACCGGCGAGGACCTTGATCTCCGGGCGGGCCTTCGCGGCCTTGCGCAGACGCTCGGCGGCCGTCTCGAAGTTCTTCTTCGCCTCGACGATCTCGGCGGACTTCACATCGGCGCCGAGCGACTCGGCGAGCGCGAGCATGCGCTCCAGCGGCTCGGGCAGCTGGCGGTCGTAGGCGGAGATGCCGACGCTCGGGGCGAGCTTGAGGATCTTGTCCTTGGACTCCTCGGGGACGTACCAGAGGGTGCCGGCGTCGTCGAACATCGTGGAGAGCAGGACGTCGGGGGCCAGGCTCGCGTACTTCTCGATGTTGAACTGGCCCCACTCGTTGCCGAGGATCGTCAGCTTGCTGATGTCCATGTCGCCGGCCTGGACATCGGCCTTGCCGTCCTGCGTCTCGGTCGGGCCGAAGACGCCCTTGACCTCGACGCCGTAGTCGTAGAGGGCTGCGGCGACACCGGTGAACGCGACGATGTTGGCCGGGACCTTGTCCAGCTTCACCGTCGTACCGCGGTCGTCCTTGAAGCTCCACGGACCGGACGCGGCGGCGCTCTTCGTCGAGTCCGCCGAGCCACCGCTCTTCGCGTCTTCGTCACCGCAGGCGGCGAGAACGGCGCCGAGGCCGAGGGCGCCGCCGGCGGCGAGGACGCCGCGGCGGGTGAGGTGGGTGGCACGGGCGTTGGACATGGTTTTGGCTGCTTTCGAACAGGGCGGATGACCCACCGGACAGGTGTAAAGGTAGGTTAGCCTAACCTCACTACTTGTCCAGGGGGTAGGTCTGACCTGCGAAAACGCCAAGGGTGGCCCGCGTTCGTGCTTGTGAGCCGCCTGTGTGACTCAGGGATGCGCAGAGATCGGTGGCGTGATCTTTTCAGCCAACGAGTCCCAATTCCCGTGCGATCAGCATCCGCTGCACCTCGCTCGTGCCCTCGCCGATTTCCAGGATCTTGGAGTCGCGCCACATGCGGGCGACCGGGTACTCGTTCATGAAGCCGTAGCCGCCGTGGATCTGGGTGGCGTCGCGGGCGTTGTCGACGGCGATGGTGGAGGAGTAGAGCTTGGCGAGGGCGGCCTCCTTCTTGAAGGGTTCGCCGGTCACCAGGCGGGAGGCGGCGTCGCGCCAGGCCAGGCGGGACGTGTGGGCCTTCATCTCCATGTCGGCGAGCTTGAACTGGATGGCCTGGTTCGCGCCGATCGGACGGCCGAAGGCATGCCGCTCCTTCGCGTACTTCAGCGACTCGTCCACGCAGCCCTGGGCGAGGCCCGTCGCCAGGGCCGCGATGGCGATGCGGCCCTCGTCGAGGATGCGGAGGAACTGGGCGTAGCCGCGGCCCTTCTCGCCCAGGAGGTTGGCCGCGGGGACCCGTACGTCCGAGAAGGACAGCTCGCGGGTGTCCGAGGCGTTCCAGCCGACCTTCGAGTAGGGGGCGGCGACCGTGAAGCCCGGCGTGCCGGACGGCACGATGAACGAGGAGATGAGGGGCTTGCCCTCGGGGGTGCGGCCGGTGACCGCCGTGACGGTGACGAGGCCCGTGATGTCCGTGCCCGAGTTGGTGATGAAGCACTTGGTGCCGTTGATCACCCACTCGTTCGTCGTCTCGTCGAGGCGGGCCGTCGTACGGGTCGCGCCCGCGTCCGAGCCGCCGTCCGGCTCGGTGAGACCGAAGGCGCCGAGGATCTCGCCGGAGCAGAGGCGGGGGAGCCACTCCTCTTTCTGGGAAGCCGTGCCGAAGAGGTGGATCGGCATGGCGCCGAGCGAGACGCCCGCTTCGAGGGTGATGGCGACGGAGGAGTCGACGCGGGCGAGTTCTTCGAGGGCGATGCCCAGCGCCATGTAGTCGCCGCCCATGCCGCCGTACTCCTCCGGGAACGGCAGCCCGAACAGGCCCATACGGCCCATCTCGCGGACGATCTCGTACGGGAACTCGTGGCGCTCGTAGAAGTCGCCGATCTTCGGCGCCACGACGTCGTGGGCGAACTCCTCGACCGTGCGCCGGAGTTCGTCGAGCTCGGGGGAGAGGCGGTGGTCCAGGGACATGGGGATCACTCCTTGTGGGAGAGGGCGCGGACGGTGCGGGACGGGCTGGGTCGGCCCAGTCGTTCGGCCATCCACACGCTCGTGGCGGTGAGCTGGTCGAGGTCGACTCCGGTGTCGATGCCGAGGCCCGTCAGCATCCACACGAGGTCTTCGGTGGCGAGGTTGCCGGTGGCGCTCTTCGCGAACGGGCAGCCGCCGAGACCGCCGGCGGACGCGTCCACGGTCGTGACGCCGTGCTGGAGCGCGGCCAGGGTGTTGGCGAGTGCCTGGCCGTAGGTGTCGTGGAAGTGCACGCCGATCGAGGCCGTGGGGACGCCCCCTTCGCCCAGCGCGGTGAGGAGTGCGCGTACGTGCCCCGGGGTGGCGACGCCGATCGTGTCGCCCAGGCTCAGCTCGTCGCAGCCCATGTCGATCAGCGCCCTGCAGACCCGGACGACCTGAGGGACGGGCACCGGGCCCTCCCAGGGGTCGCCGAAGCACATGGAGACATAGCCGCGGACATGAGCCTTCTGAGCCTTGGCCCGCTCGACCACCGGCTCGAACATCGCCAGCGACTCCTCCACGGTCCGGTTGAGGTTGGCCTTCGCGAAGGACTCCGTGGCGCTGGCGAACACCGCGATACCGGTCGCGCCGAGGGCCAGGGCCCGGTCGAGGCCCCGTTCGTTCGGTACGAGGACCGGGAGGGCGGTACCGCTCAGGTCTGTCAGATCCCGGACGAGGGGGAACAGCTGTTCCGCGTCCGCCAGTTGGGGCACCCACTTCGGGTGGACGAAGCTGGTCGCCTCGATGGTGGTGAGCCCGGCGTCGGCCAGCCGGCGGATGAACTCGGCCTTCGTTTCCGTCGGGACGGTCGCCTTCTCGTTCTGCAGCCCGTCCCGGGCGCCGACCTCGTAGATCCGCACGCGGGAGGGGAGCCCTTCAGCCGGTACGGCCATGGGGAGTCCGAGTTCGGGGGTGGTCATGCCTTCTCCTCCTCCTGCGCGGTGGTCTCCTGCGGGGCGGTGTCCTGCGGCGCGATCACGGCCAGGACCTGGTCCATGGCGACGGTCGTGCCCGGGGTGACGTCCAGCTCGGTGACGGTGCCGGCGTGCGGGGCGGAGATGACGTGCTCCATCTTCATCGCTTCCACCACCAACAGGCTCTGCCCGGCGGCCACTTCGTCCCCGACGGCCACCTTCACGACGGTCACCGTGCCGGGCATGGGCGCGGTGAGGGAGTCGACGCCGGCATGGGCGGCGCCGGTGAGGGAGGCGGCGACGGGGTCGTGGTCCAGGAGATTCCAGGCGTCACCGTCCCGGCCGAGCCAGGTGCCGGAGTGGTGGAAGGTGTGGGTGACGCCGTCCAGGTGGAGGGCGACCGTGGAGGACTTTTCTCCCCCAAGCCCACCCCTTCCCGAAACCGGGGGCAGTCCCCCAGACCCCCACGAGACGTCCGCGTCGTGCAGCGGGCCGCGCACGCGGACGGCCACGGGTTCGTGCCCCGGTACCCGCAAGTGGTGCACGGTCCATGCGGGCTCCCCACCGAGCCGCCACCCACTCGGAACAGAGAAAGGATCGGTCCACCCATCCAGCCCGTCCGGCGTTTGAGGACGAGGTCGTTCAGACCGATCAGCGGGGGCCTGGGGGCGCAGTCCCCAGTTTCGGGAAGGGGCGGGGCTGGGGAAGAGAGCCGCTTGTCGCAGCAACCCACCCGCCACGTACACCGACCCCGGCACCTCCCCTGAAACCAGCCCCTCGACCTCCCGCTCCACCAACCCCGTGTCCAACTCCCCGGCCACAACAGCAGGGTGGGCCAACAGCCTCCGCAGGAACCCCGCGTTCGTCTGCACCCCCAGCGTCACCGTCTCCGCCAACGCCCCGCGAAGGCGACGCAGCGCCGTCGCACGGTCGGGCCCGTACGCGATGACCTTGGACAGCATCGGGTCGTACAGCGACCCGACCTCCGTACCCTCCGTCAGGCCGGAGTCCGTGCGGACACCGTCGCCCTGGGGCTCACGCAGCCGGAGCACCGTCCCCCCGGAGGGAAGGAAGCCCCGAGAGGGATCCTCGGCACAGATGCGGGCCTCGACCGCATGCCCGGTGAGGGTGATGTCGTCCTGAGCGAAAGCCAGTCGCTCACCGGCAGCCACCCGCAGCTGCCACTCCACCAGATCGATCCCCGTGATCATCTCGGTCACCGGATGCTCGACCTGGAGACGCGTGTTCATCTCCATGAAGTAGTACGAGGACGGGTCGCTCCCCGGCACGATGAACTCGACCGTGCCCGCGCCGGAGTACCCGCAGGAGCGGGCCGCCTGGACCGCGGCCTCACCCATCGCGGCCCGGGTCCGCTCGTCGAGAAGCACGCTCGGCGCCTCCTCGATGATCTTCTGGTGCCGGCGCTGGAGGGAGCACTCGCGCTCGCCGAGATGGACGACGTTCCCGTGGCCGTCCGCAAGGACCTGGATCTCGATGTGCCGGGGGCGGTCGATCCACCGCTCGACGAGCAGCGTGTCGTCGCCGAAGGAGGCCCGGGCCTCCCGCCGTGCGGCGGCGATCTCGTCCCCCAGAACCGCGGCGTCCCGCACCAGCCGCATGCCCTTGCCGCCACCGCCCGCCGACGGCTTCAGCAGCACCGGCATCCCGATCTCCCGTGCGGAGTCGGCCAGTTGGACATCGGTCAGCCCGCTGCCCGACGAACCCGGCACCACCGGGACCCCGGCCGCCTTCACCGTCTCCTTGGCGCGGATCTTGTCGCCCATGAGCGAGATCGCCGAAGCGGGAGGCCCGATGAAGAGCAGCCCGGCATCGGCGCACGCGCGCGCGAAGTCGGCGTTCTCCGCGAGGAATCCGTACCCCGGGTGCACCGCCTGCGCCCCGGTCCGCGCGGCGGCCTCCAGCAGCCGCTCCGCCGACAGATAGCTCTCGGCGGCCGGCGCCGGACCGATCCGTACGGCCGTGTCCGCCTCGCGTACGTGCCGGGCGTCGGCGTCGGCGTCGGAGAAGACGGCCACCGAGCGCACGCCCAGGGAACGCAGCGTACGGATGACCCGGACGGCGATCTCGCCCCGGTTGGCCACAAGTACCGTGTCGAACATCGTCAGGGGTCCCCTCACATCCGGAAGACGCCGAACTGGGGGTCACCCAGCGGGGCGTTCGCACAAGCCGTCAGAGCCAGCCCCAGCACCTGGCGGGTCTCCATCGGGTCGATCACGCCGTCGTCCCAGAGCCGGGCCGTCGCGTAGTAGGCGTTCCCCTGGCGCTCGTACTGGGCGCGGATCGGGTCCTTGAAGGCCTCTTCGTCCTCGGCCGGCCAGGACTCGCCGCGCCCCTCCAACTGGTCGCGCTTGACGGTCGCGAGGACCGACGCGGCCTGCTCGCCGCCCATGACGGAGATCTTGGCGTTCGGCCACATCCACAGGAAGCGCGGCGAGTACGCCCGGCCGCACATCGAGTAGTTGCCCGCGCCGTACGACCCGCCGACCACCACCGTCAGCTTCGGTACGCGGGTGCAGGCCACCGCCGTCACCATCTTGGCGCCGTGCTTGGCGATGCCCCCGGCCTCGTACTGACGGCCCACCATGAAGCCCGAGATGTTCTGCAGGAACACCAGCGGGATGCCGCGCTGGTCGCACAGCTCGATGAAGTGGGCGCCCTTCTGGGCGGATTCGGAGAACAGGATGCCGTTGTTGGCGACGATCCCGACCGGATGCCCGTGGATCCGGGCGAAGCCGGTGACGAGGGTCTGCCCGAACTCCGACTTGAACTCCGCGAAACGCGAACCGTCGACCACGCGCGCGATGACCTCGCGTACGTCATAGGGGGTGCGGGAATCCACCGGCACCGCGCCGTACAGCCCGGCCGGGTCCACCTTCGGCTCGATGCCCTGCGTGACCGTCCAGGGCAGCGGTCCGCGCGCGGGGAGCGTGGAGACGATCGTGCGGACGATCCGCAGCGCGTGCGCGTCGTCCTCCGCGAGGTGGTCCGTGACGCCGGAGACCCGGGAGTGGACCTCGCCGCCGCCCAGCTCCTCCGCCGTGACGACCTCGCCGGTCGCGGCCTTCACGAGGGGCGGGCCGCCGAGGAAGATCGTGCCTTGGTTGCGCACGATGACGGCCTCGTCGCTCATCGCCGGTACATACGCCCCGCCCGCCGTGCACGAGCCGAGGACGGCCGCGATCTGCGGGATCCCCGCGCCCGACATCCGCGCCTGGTTGTAGAAGATGCGTCCGAAGTGCTCACGGTCGGGGAAGACCTCGTCCTGCATGGGCAGGAAGGCCCCTCCGGAGTCGACGAGATAGACACAGGGGAGGCGGTTCTCGAGCGCCACCTCCTGGGCGCGCAGGTGCTTCTTCACCGTCATCGGGTAGTACGTGCCGCCCTTGACCGTGGCGTCATTGGCGACGATCACGCACTCGCGGCCGCTGACCCGCCCGATCCCGGCGATGACGCCGGCCGCCGGGGCCTGGTCCTCGTACATCCCGTCGGCCGCCAGCGGGGCCAGCTCCAGGAAGGGGGAGCCGGGGTCGAGGAGCGTGTCCACGCGGTCGCGCGGGAGCAGCTTGCCGCGGGCGGTGTGCCGGTCGCGGGCCCGCTCACCGCCGCCGAGGCGGGCCGCGGCCAGCTTCCGCCGCAGCTCGTCGACGAGTGCGCGGTGCGCCGCCTCGTTGGCCCGCCAGGCCTCCGACGCGGGGTCCGCCGCCGTCGTCAGCTCCGGTGCCTCGTGCATCGCGGAGTCCCCTCACTTCGGTCATCGAACCTTGTTAATGAGCGTTAACCCATTTCCTTCAGGTTAACGACCGCTAACCTCCCTGTCTAGAATTGCCTTCATGGCCACGAGAACCGACGCCCCCACCCGCCGCGAGCAGATCCTCAAGGAGGCCGCCCGGCTCTTCGCCGAGCGCGGCTTCCACGGGGTCGGGGTCGATGAGATAGGGGCGGCGGTCGGCATCAGCGGGCCCGGCCTGTACCGGCACTTCGCCGGCAAGGACGCGATGCTCGCCGAGCTGCTGGTGGGGATCAGCGGGCAGCTGCTGACCGGCGCCAAGCGGCGCCTGAAGGAGGCCGAGGCGCACGACAACCCCGGGAACCCCGAGGCGGTCCTCGACTCGCTCATCGAGGGGCACATCGACTTCGCGCTCGACGACCGCCCCCTGATCACCCTGCACGACCGGGAGCTGGACCGCCTCCGGGACAGCGACCGCAAGCTCGTACGGCAGCTGCAGAGGCAGTACGTCGAGCAGTGGGTGGAGGTCGTGCGCGAGGTCTATCCGGACCTGGCCGAACCGACCGCCCGCTCGGCCGTGCACTCGGTCTTCGGGCTGCTCAACTCCACACCGCACCTCGGACGCCCCGGCGCGCTGCCCGGCCGCGCGGTCACGGCGGCGCTGCTGCACCGGATGGCGCGGGGGGCCTTCGCGGCCGCGTCTGCCTCGGAGTGACCTGCCTCGGAGTGACGTGGATCTCTGGACAGGCGCGCCAACCGGCCGGTAGCTTTTAGGCTGAGCGAGCGCTTAGTCACGGGACCGCAACCATCAATTGAGGAACCCCGACGGCGAGCAACCACATACGCGAGAGCGGCGCCGGAGTAGGCGCAGAGAGGGGCCGGCGGTGCGCCGTACTGTGTTCAACGAGGACCATGAGGCGTTCCGGGAGACCCTCCGGGCCTTCATCGAGGCCGAGGTCGTTCCCGTCTACGACGAGTGGTTCGCGGCCGGCCAGGCGCCGCGCGACTTCTACTACAAGCTCGCCGAGCTGGGCGTCTTCGGCATACGCGTGGACGAGGAGTTCGGCGGCGCCGGCATCGACTCGTACAAGTTCGAGGCCGTGATGTACGAGGAGACCGCCCGCGCGGGTGTCTCCTTCGGCGGCTCCGGTGTGCACGTGCTGCTCGGCCTGCCCTACATCAAGGCGCTCGCCACCGACGAGCAGAAGAAGCGCTTCCTGCCGAAGTTCGTCTCCGGTGAGGAGATGTGGGCCCTCGCGATGACCGAGCCGGGCACCGGCTCCGACCTCGCGGGCATGAAGACCACCGCGAAGCTCTCCGAGGACGGCACGCACTACGTCCTGAACGGCGCCAAGACCTTCATCACGGGCGGTGTGCACGCCGACCGCGTGATCGTCTGTGCCCGTACGTCCGCCCCGACGGCCGAGGACCGCCGTCACGGCATCTCCCTCTTCGCCGTGGACACCAAGTCCGAGGGCTACTCGGTGGGCCGCAAGCTGGACAAGCTCGGCCTGAAGACCTCCGACACCGCCGAGCTGGCGTTCGTCGACGTGAAGGTGCCGATCGAGGACCTGCTCGGCGAGGAGAACAAGGGCTTCTACTACCTCGGCGGCAACCTGCCCTCCGAGCGCTGGGGCATCGCCTTCGGCGCGTACGCGCAGGCCGCGGCGGCCGTCCGGTTCGCCAAGGAGTACGTGCAGGAGCGCACCGTCTTCGGCAAGCCGGTCGCCCACTTCCAGAACACCAAGTTCGAACTGGCCGCCTGCCAGGCCGAGGTGGACGCCGCGCAGGCCGTCGCCGACCGCGCCCTGGAGGCCCTGGACGCGGGCGAGCTGTCCGCGGCCGAGGCCGCGTCCGCGAAGCTGTTCTGCACCGAGGTGGCCCACCGCGTCATCGACCGCTGCCTCCAGCTGCACGGCGGCTACGGCTTCATGAACGAGTACCCGATCGCCCGCCTGTACGCGGACAACCGCGTCAACCGCATCTACGGCGGCACCAGCGAGATCATGAAGTCGATCATCGCTAAGGACATGGGCCTGTAAGGGCCGCGAAATCACCGCACGGTACAACCGACGCATGAGCAAGGCACTTGAGGCCCTGCTCGATCTGCTCGACCTCGAGCGGATCGAGCAGGACATCTTCCGCGGCCAGTCCCGGTTCGCCGTCGTCCCGCGCGTCTTCGGCGGGCAGGTCGCGGCACAGGCACTGGTCGCCGCGGGGCGTACGGTCCCCGATGACCGGTTCGCCCACTCCCTGCACGCGTACTTCCTGCGCGCGGGGGACCCCGGCGCGCCGATCATCTACACCGTCGACCGGATCCGCGACGGCCGGTCCTTCACGACCCGCCGGGTGGTCGCCGTCCAGCACGGGCAGCCGATCTTCCATCTCTCCGCGTCCTTCCAGACGTACGAGGAGGGCATGGACCACCAGGCCGACATGCCCGCCGCGCCCGATCCCGAGACACTGCCGACGGCCGCCGAGATGCTGCCGCGGTACCTGGACGTGTACCGCGAACAGGGTGTCGTGGAGCGGATGTTGGAGGCACGCGAGGCCGTCGACCTCCGTTACGTCGACGCGCCGCCGTTCGCCAGCGTCGGCGAGGCACGCGAGCCGCGCTCCCAGGTGTGGTTCCGCGCCAACGGCAAGCTTGCGGACGACCCGCTCCTGCACGTCTGCCTCGCCACGTACGTCTCCGACATGACGCTCCTCGACTCCGTGCTGCTCGCCCACGGACGCGGCGGCTGGGTCACCGGGGACGTCGTCGGCGCCTCCCTGGACCACGCGATGTGGTTCCACCGGCCGTTCCGCGCCGACGAATGGCTGCTGTACGACCAGGAGTCGCCGTCGGCGTCCGGCGGGCGGGGGCTGGGCCAGGCCCGTATCTACACGCAGGACGGGCGGCTGGCGATCACGGTGATCCAGGAGGGTGTCGTACGGATTCCCCGCTGACGTCCTACGGCCGGGGCCTCACTCGGTGTTCGTGAGGCCCGCCGCGTCCAGCAGGTACGCCGTCATCGGGTCGTAGTACCGGGGGCTCGTGACGTGGTCGTCCATGGGGATGGTCACCTGGACCGTGCCCTCGGACTCGGCGAGGAACAGGGCCGGGTCGTTGGAGTCCGCGTAGCCCATGGAGTCGATGCCCAGCCGGCCCGCGCAGCCCGCCCAGCCGTGGTCGGCGACGACCAGGTCGGGCAGGGGGCGGCCCTCGCTCTCCAGGCCCTTCAGGATCGCCCGCATCGGCTCGCCGGAGTGGGTGTGCCACAGCGTCGCGCCGTGCTCCAGGACCGCGACGTCCGCGAACTGGAACACATACCCCTCGTCCGTGGTCAGCCCGTCCGGGATCACCACGATCTCGCAGCCCGCGGCACGCAGGGCCGCCGCCGTCGCGCGGTGTACGTCCAGCAGGCCGCCCGGGTGGCCCGTCGCGAACAGCACCCGCTGCTTGCCCGCCGCCGCCTTGCGCAGCCGGCCGGCCATCCGCTCCAGCGCGTCGACCGTCAGCTCGGGGTCGATGGTGTCCTGGCCGAACCGGTACTCCGGGTCGTCGTTCACACCGCACCGCTCGGCCATCACGGCCAGCACGTCCTGCTCGTCGGTCCAGCGGTCGCCGAGCTCCAGGCCGAGCCAGTAGTTGCGGTCGCCGTTCGCCAGCTTGCGGTAGTGGGAGAGGTTGTTCTCGCGGGGAGTGGCTACGTCGCCCGCGATACGCGTCCGTACGAGGTGGTCAACGAGGTCGGCGCGGCTGGGGGTCCCGGGTATCGGCATGCCCCCCATTCTGCCGGTGCGCTCCGCTGGGTGGAGCGGGTGTATCGAACCGTGGGATATGGGTCACTCGGGGTTTGGGGCGGGGTGGAGTGGGGTGGGGCGGGTGGCGTTGTGTGTCGGGTGCGGGTGGGTGGGGGCTGGTCGCGCAGTTCCCCGCGCCCCTGAAAGACGGGCTGCGCCCTGTCTTTCAGCTCAGCCCCGCACCTCTCAGGCCCGTCCCGCACCATCCAGCCCGTCCGGCGTTTGAGGACGAGGCCGTTCAGGCCGATGCGGGGGTCTGGGGGCGGAGCCCCCGGGGATGGGACGGGTAGGGGCGGCGGGGGCGAAAAACCACGCGCGGCACGGTTCACGCGTGTCGCAGGGCGAACCACAGCTCCATGCGTACGTCGGGGTCGTCCAGGTTCGTGTCCAGGAGGGCTGCGCAGCGGGTGATGCGCTGGCGGACCGTGTTGCGGTGGACGGAGAGGGCGACTGCGGTGCGGTCCCAACTGCCGTGCAGGGAGAGCCAGGTGCGGAGGGTTTCGGTGAGGGCGGGGTTCGCGGTGATGGGGGAGAGGACGCTGCGGGCGTGGGCGGCGGCCTCGGCCGGGGGGACGAGGTCGGCGAGGCCGGGGCGTTCGCCGTGGCGGATGAGGGGCGTGTGGGTGGCTCGTGCGCGGGACAGGGCGCGGGCCGCCTGTGTATCGGCGTCCGGCCAGGCGTCCGGGTCCACGGGTGCGCTGACGCCGCACGTCCAGCCCGGCTGGGCGGCGGGCTCGCCGTGGCCGGCGGGCACGAGGACCCGTACGACGTCGCCGTTCACGTCGACCAGCGCGGAGCCGAGCGCCGCCCCGAGCGCGGACGCGGCGACGGCGTCCGGTGCGGGGCCGTCCGGCCGGGCGTGCACCACGACCCACCGCTGACTGCCGCCCAGCAACGGCGCCACCTCCTCCGGAGCGGCGCCCAGCAGCAGCCGCACCAGGGCCGAGGAGCGCGCCGCGCCCGTGCTGCTCTGGTGCTCTCCGGTGAGGAGGGAGAGGAGAACGGCGCCGACGGAGGCGATGGTGTGGTCGCCGGGGTCGCGGCGCGGGGCCGCCACGCCCAGCACGAAGCCCTGGCCGGTGCCGAGGGCGTACGCGGCGAGGTGGCTGTCGGCGAGGGTGTCCGTGGCGGAGGAGGGGGTGGGGCCCGGTTTGCCCTCGCCGGCCGGACGTACCACCGTCGCCAGCTCGGCCAGCGCGCCGCTCACCCCTGCTGCTGTCCCTGCCCTCACCCCTTCTCCCGTCGGCTCTCCCGTCGCCCCTTCTCCCGTCGGCATCCGCCCCGCCGAAGCCACCACCCCGCCGTCCGGTGCGTACAGCGCCGCCCAGCCCCCCACCCGCTGCGCGAGCTGCCGCAGCACCGACGGGACCGGGTCCGGGCGGGCCGCCGCCGCGGCCAGGCTCTGCTGGGCCTCCGTGACGCGGCGCAGTTCGGTGTGGCGGGCCTGGGCCATGAGCTGCCAGACCGCCCGGGCCACTCCGGAGAAGGTCGTGCGGGGCGGGACCTCCAGGAGAGGCAGGCCGTAGCGGTCGCAGGCCACGACCAGGGCGCGCGGGACCGTGTCGTGCACCGGGGCCACACCGAAGCCGAGGGCGGCGCCGCCCGCCTCGACGATCCGGGAGACGTACGCGTCGAAGTACGTGCCCGAGCCCGCCGCGTCAGGGATGTGCACCCCCGCCGTCAGCAGCAGCTCGCCGCCGAGCAGATACGGGTACGGGTCCGCCATCTCCGACGTGTGCGCCCAGTGGATCACCGTGGCCGAATCCTCCGGTCCCGCGATCTGCCGCAGCCCGAGGTCCTCCCGGGCCAGCAGTGCGGCGAGAGGTACCGGAGGTGTGGGAGGGGTGGAAGGGACGGTGGCGGGGGCGGCAGGCTCCGGCATGGTGGACGTTTCCTCCATCCGATCTGGCTGCAGTGGATGAAACGTACACTTCAGCGTTGCTTTCCGGCCACCTAGGGTCGTGCCCACCGGAGGCCGCGGGTACGGGCGGATGTCCCCGCGAAGCCGCAGCGCGCAGACGCCATGCGAAGACGCGATGCAAGGTCGCAGCGCGCACGTGAGCGATCAGCCACCGGTCAGTCCCCACACCACCCGCACGACACGCCACCGAACCAGCGGAGGAGACCCCTATGGCCGTCGACTACACAGTGATCGTCGTCTATCTCGTGGGGATGCTCGCCATGGGCTGGTGGGGCATGCGCCGCGCCAAGTCCAAGAGCGACTTCCTGGTCGCGGGGCGGCGGCTCGGTCCGGCGATGTACTCCGGCACGATGGCCGCGATCGTCCTCGGCGGCGCGTCTACGATCGGCGGCGTCGGCCTCGGCTACCAGTACGGGCTCTCCGGCGCCTGGATGGTCTTCACCATCGGCCTCGGCCTGCTCGCCCTCTCCGTCTTCTTCTCGGCCCGCATCGCCCGCCTGAAGGTCTACACCGTCTCCGAGATGCTCGACCTGCGGTACGGCGGCCGGGCCGGCGTGATCTCGGGCGTCGTCATGTGGGCGTACACCCTCATGCTCGCGGTGACGTCGACCATCGCGTACGCCACGATCTTCGACGTCCTCTTCGACATGAACCGCACGGTCGCGATCGTCCTCGGCGGCTCGATCGTCGTCGCCTACTCGACGCTCGGCGGCATGTGGTCGATCACGCTGACCGACATGGTGCAGTTCGTCGTGAAGACCATCGGCGTGCTGCTTCTGCTCCTGCCCATCGCCGTCGTCAAGGCGGGCGGCTTCAGCGAGATGAAGGCCCAGCTCCCCACCGAGTACTTCGACCCGCTGGGCATCGGCGGCGAGACGATCTTCACGTACGTCCTGATCTACACGTTCGGCATGCTGATCGGGCAGGACATCTGGCAGCGCGTGTTCACCGCGCGCAGCGACACGACGGCCAAGTGGGGCGGCACGGTCGCCGGCACGTACTGCCTGGTGTACGCGCTCGCCGGCGCCGTCATCGGTACGGCGGCCAAGGTGCTCTACCCGAAGCTGGCCAGCGCGGACGACGCCTTCGCGACGATCGTGAAGGACGAACTCCCGGTCGGCGTACGAGGGTTGGTGCTCGCCGCCGCCCTCGCGGCCGTGATGTCGACATCCTCCGGAGCCCTCATCGCCTGTGCGACCGTCGCCAACAACGACATCTGGTCGCGGCTGCGCGGAGCCGTCACCCACAAGACCGACGAGGTGCACGACGAGGTCAAAGGCAACCGCGCCTTCATCCTCATCATGGGCATCGCGGTGATCTGCACGGCCATCGCGCTCAACAACGTCGTCGAGGCCCTGACCGTCGCGTACAACCTGCTCGTCGGCGGTCTCCTCGTCCCCATCCTCGGCGGCCTGCTGTGGAAGCGCGGCACCGCCCAGGGCGCGCTCGCCTCCGTCGCCGTCGGCGGTCTCGCGGTCATCGGCCTGATGGCCGGCTACGGGATCCTCGCCAACGAGCCCGTCTACTACGGGCTCCTCTCCTCCCTGGCCGCGTACGTGATCGTCTCGCTCGCCACTCCCGCGACCGACGCGGCGGTGCTCGCCGCCTGGCGCGAGCGGCTCGCGGGCCGGGCCTCCGAACCCGTGTCCGAACCCGCATCCGGAACCGTTCCGGCTCACCAGTAGAGTCGGAGAGAAGCAGTACATACGCGATGAAGCGTAGGAAAGAAGGCATAACCCCATGAGCAGTTACGAGACGCCCCGCGGCCCCGTCGACTCGTCCCGCATACCGCGGTACGCGGGTCCTGCGACCTTCGCCCGGCTGCCCCGGCTCGACGAGGTCGGCACGACCGACGTCGCCGTGGTCGGTGTGCCGTTCGACGCGGGCGTCTCGTACCGGCCAGGGGCCCGGTTCGGCGGCAACGCGATCCGGGAGGCGTCCCGGCTCCTGCGCCCGTACAACCCGGCGCAGGACGCGTCCCCCTTCGCCCTCGCGCAGGTCGCGGACGCCGGGGACATCGCCGCGAACCCGTTCGACATCAACGAGGCCGTGGAGACCATCGAGGGGGCCGCGGACGAACTCCTCGGCACCGGCGCCCGGTTGATGACCCTCGGCGGCGACCACACCATCGCGCTGCCCCTCCTGCGCTCGGTCGCGAAGAAGCACGGCCCGGTGGCACTCCTCCACTTCGACGCGCATCTCGACACCTGGGACACGTACTTCGGCGCGGAGTACACGCACGGCACCCCGTTCCGCCGCGCCGTCGAGGAGGGGATCCTGGACACGGAAGCCCTCTCCCACGTGGGTACGCGCGGCCCTCTGTACGGCCGGCAGGACCTGACCGACGACGAGAAGCTGGGCTTCGGCATCGTCACGTCCGCCGACATCTACCGGCGCGGCGCCGACGAGGTGGCCGACCAGCTGCGCCAGCGCATCGGCGACCGCCCGCTGTACATCTCCATCGACATCGACTGCCTCGACCCGGCCCACGCGCCCGGCACGGGGACGCCGGAGGCGGGCGGCATGACCTCCCGCGAACTTCTGGAGATCCTGCGCGGCCTGGCCTCCTGCAACCTGGTCTCCGCCGACGTCGTGGAAGTGGCCCCCGCGTACGATCACGCCGAGATCACCTCCGTCGCCGCGTCCCACACGGCGTACGAACTGACCACGATCATGTCCCGCCAGATTGCAGAGGCCCGCGCGAAGTGACTCACGACCACGACCTGGTGCTCCGCCCGACCGCCGCCCAGACGGCGGCGGCGCTGAATCCTCCCCCCGGCCGAAGCGGCGGGGACCTGGTCGTGGAGACGCTGGCGGCGCTCGGCGCGACGACGGTCTTCGGCCTGCCCGGCCAGCACGCGCTGGGCATGTTCGACGCGCTGCGCCGCTCGGACCTCAGGTACATCGGCCTGCGGGTGGAGAACAACGCGGGGTTCGCGGCGGACGCGTACGGCCGGATCACGGGCGAGGCGGCCCCGCTGCTGCTTTCGACGGGCCCGGGAGCGCTGACGTCGCTGGCTGCCTTGCAGGAGGCCGCGGCCGCTTCCGCCCCCGTCCTCGCGATCAGCAGCCAGATCCCGACGGCCGGTCTTGGCGGCGGCCGCCACGGCTATCTGCACGAACTCCCCGACCAGGCAGCCTCATTCAGGGGTGTCGTCAAGTCGGTCCACACCGTCCGAACCCAGTCCCAGATCCCGTCCGCGATCGAGGCGGCCTGGAAGTCGGCGCTGACGGCCCCGCACGGGCCGGTGTGGGTGGAGATCCCGCAGGACGTACTGCTGGCCGAGACGGCGATCCCGGTGGTCACGGGCGGCGACGCCTTCCCCGAGGAGCTGCCTCCGCGCCCCGAACTGACGGCCGTGGCCGCCGACCTGCTGTCCCGTGCCGCCCGTCCGGCGATCATTGCGGGCGGGGGAGTCGTACGGGCGGACGCGTCGGGCAAGCTGAAGCAGCTGGCCGAAGCACTGAACGCCCCCGTGGTCACCACTCCCGGCGGCAAGGGCGCGTTCCCCTGGACGCACCCCCTCTCGCTCCAGTCATGGATCGAGGACCGCCACACCACGGACTTCCTGGAGGACGCGGACGTACTCCTGGTGGTCGGCTCGGGCCTCGGCGAACTCTCCTCGAACTACCACACGTTCAAGCCACGCGGCCGGGTCATCCAGATCGAGGCGGACCTCGGCAAGCTGGAGTCCAACCACCCGGCGCTGGGCATCCACGCGGACGCGCGACTGGCGCTGCAGGCCCTGCTGGAAACGGTGGACGAGCGCACGGACCCCTCCGCCGCGGAGCGTGTGCGTACGGTGCTCGACCTCGTGCGTGAGCGCATCGACGCGCAGGAACTCACCCTGGAACAGCAGGTGCTGGCCGCCGTACGCAAGGCGTTGCCGGACCGGTCGCCGTCCTTCTGGGACATGACGATCCTCGCCTACTGGGCCTGGTCGGCCTTCGACGCGCGCCGCCCGAACACCATGCACTCCGCCCAGGGCGCGGGCGGCCTCGGCTACGCCTTCCCGGCAGCCCTCGGCGCCGCGGTCGCCGACCCCACCCACCCCGTCCTGGCGGTCTCCGGCGACGGCGGCGCGCTCTACTCCATCGCCGAACTGGCCACCGCCAAGCAGCACAACCTCGACGTGACCTGGCTCATCGTCGACGACGGCGGCTACGGCATCCTCCGCGAGTACATGACCGACACCTTCGGCCGGCCCACGGCAACGGAACTGTCCCGCCCGGACTACGTGGCACTGGCGGAGTCCTTCGGCGTCCCGGGCACACGGACGACCCCGGCCTCCCTGTCCGACGACCTCACCAAGTCTCTGTCCACGCCCGGCCCTTCGGTGGTCGTACTCCCGGCACTGTTGCGGATGTTCGCACCAACACACCTGGACTGACGCCCCGTAAGGGGCGCGGGGCTGTGACATTCTGCGGCTCCGCCGCGTGGGCGCGACCAGCCACATCCGACCCGCAGCCATCAAACGACCCGCCTTTAGGGGCGCGGGGAACTGCGCGACCAGCCACAGCAGACCCGCAGCCAACAAACGGACCCGCAGCTCCCCACGCCCCTCCCAGCGGAGCGCTACCGCAGGGAGAACCCGAACTGCGCATCCGTGTAAGGCGCCGCCAGATCCTTCCCGCCGAAGGCGAGCGAGGACGTGGCCGTAAGCCCGCCGGAGGTACCCCGCAACACCCAGACCGCCCCGTTGTCGCTGTTCTCAGCCGTGTCACCGACGGCGAGATCCCGGTGACCGTTGCCGTCGACGTCGAGCAGCGCCGCGCTCACCCCGAACCGATCGCCCGTCTCGGCGACTCCGGGCACCCCGGAGGTGTTCTGGTGGAAGGTCTGCGTCCCGGCACCCGTGACGCCGGAGGCACCCCCGCGGACCAGGGCGATCGAACCGGCGTCGGTGAGATCGCTGAAGTCCTCCCCGGGTATCCCGAGCGCGATGTCGGCGAACCCGTCACCCGTGACATCGCCGACGGCGACCGAGGCGCCGAGTTCGTCGCCCTCCTCCTCGACGCCCGGGAAGCCGGCCAGGTCCTGGTCGAAGCTCTGGACGCGCTCCGCGGTCAGACCGGCGGCCGAACCGAGCGCGACCTGCACCTTGCCGGACCAGTCGTTGCCGACCACCACGTCGTCGAACCCGTCGCCGTTCACGTCCCCGACGCCGGTGCCCGCGTCGGTTCCCGAGCCCTCGCCGGGGGCCCAGCCGCGGGTGAAGCCCGTGCTGCCGCCGCCGTACAGCAGGCGGGAGCCCCAGACGCCGTCGCCTTCGTAGCGCCACAGGACGAGGTCGTCCTTGCCGTCGCCGTTGATGTCGCCGGCCTGGCCGGACGAGATGGGACCGCTGATCGAGTCGCCGTCCTCCTCGCAGCCGCCGTTGGTGGCACAGGAGGCGTCGTTGGCGTCGTAGCCCCACCACTCGGACTTGTTCAGGATGGGCAGGGTGGCGGTCGGCGTCCCGGCACGCGAGACCGGGCCCTTCCACACGGTGGCCGGGCCGCTCGGCGGGTCGTCGCCCGCGACCTTCTGCAGCGCGAACAGGGCGAGGTCCGCCTTGCCGTCGCCGTCGAAGTCACCGACCTGGGGGGCCTGCCCGTATCCGGCGATGTTCGTGCCGCCGGTGAGTCCGGAGGCGGAGCCCCACATGACGATGGAGCCGGCCGCGCCGCCCGCGATGACGAGGTCGCTGAAGCCGTCGCCGTCCAGGTCGCCCTTGGCGAAGGTGGACCCGAAGCGCTGGCCCGCGGTGGCGGACCCGGGAACCCCGCTGGTGGAGCGGCTGATGAGCTTCCTCTTCGACGTGGAGAGCCCGTCGGCGGAGCCGTACATGACGGCCACGTAGCCGGCCTTGGTCTGGCTCGAAATCGTGGCGTTCGGAGCGCCGATGACCAGGTCGGCGTAGCCGTCGCCGTTGAAGTCGTCCCGGGCGTCCGCCGACCCGGTGACGGCCTGGGCGGAGGCCCCGGTGAGGGCCCAGGCGCCTGCCCCTCCGGCCAGTAGCACCGCCGCGGCCAGGGGCGCCGAGAGCCGTGCGGTACGAGTTCTGCGTCGTGCTCGGGACATACGAAAGCCTTTCGAGTCGGTCCGGTGCGGCACGCGGAATGCCGCGTTCAGGGAGTTCGACTCGGGCTGGGCGCCACCAGTTGTACGCCCGCATGTCATGGATTCGTAACCAAGGAAACAGCGACCGGGGCTGAACTCCCCTTCCGTCACGGGGAGTTCAGCCTGGGTCACCGTCGGTCTACCAGATCGCCTCGACCCACTCCGGGTGGTCGATGAACGGGTTGCGGTTCTTCTGGTACGTGTCGTAGATGACCTGGTTGCGCCTCTCCTCGAAGGCGCTCGGCGGGTCCTGCTCGTTCCACTGCTTCAGGACGGAGAGGCGGCCGTGGTACGGGACGCTGCCGTTGGAGACCGAGTCGTTGGGCTCCAGGTCCGCCCAGGCGTCGTCGCCCTCGTAGCGGACGGCCATGTAGAGGATCATGCGGGCCACGTCGCCCTTGTCGGCGTTGCGCGGCTCGAAGGAGTTGGAGTCCGTGTAGCTGCCGGACGCGCCGCTGACCGCGCTGCCGCCCATGTCGAAGTCCTTGTTGCCGCGGGTGCTGTTGACCTGTACGTCCGCGGGGCGCAGGTGGTGCAGGTCGGTGCCGGGGCCGGCCGAGGTGCCGAAACTGCCATGGGACTGGGCCCACGTGTGCTCGCGGTTCCAGTCGCCCACGTCGCCGCCGTTGAGGGTCTTGCTGCGGGACTGGCCGCCGTACAGCAGGATCACGTTGCTGCTGTTGTTCGGGTCCTGGTCTGTGACCTTCAGTGCGTTCCAGACCGCGTCGTACGAGATCTTGGTCTGGGGGCTGATGATCGTGTGGAGGGAGGACTTCAGGCTCGTGCCGGTCTTGCCGATCGCGTTCTTGTAGTACGTGCTGTCGTACGCGGTGGTCGTGGCGCTCGCGGGAGTCGCGGCGACCGTCGGAAGGGTGAGGCCGACGAGGACGGCGGATATGGTCGTCGCCAGCGCCTTCCATCTGCCTATCTGCACAACGGACATGGGGGTGCCTTTCCCGGGGACGGCACGCGCCGACACGCGGCGTCCTGCTCAACGGAGCCGCGTTCTACGCGTGTTGACTTTTTGGTAACCGGGAGCGTGGCACGGGCGCGGGGTCGGCCGTGTAACCGGGGGAAGGCGTTTGTGTGACGTTCTCGCATACGACGCAACCCCTGACCGTTCCCAGGTCAGGGGATGTGAAGCCCGAGGGTTATCCCCAATTGGGGGAGGGATCGCCCTAGTTGACGTCCGAGGCGTCGAGGCGGTAGAGCGTCGGGGTGTTCTGGGTGTTCTGAGCGTTCTGGGTCGTCTGCGAGTCGGAGGACTCGGAGGACTCGGAGGAAGCTGCCCGGCGATCAGCTCTGAGACGGGTGGAGGACCGCCAAGGACCAGGTCCGTGTCACATGGCTGATCGGCATCTCGCGTGACCGCTCTTCGACGATCACGGTCAACCGATCGCCCGCGAGGGAGAGTTCGCCGTGGAAGCGCCATGCCTCGTCCGGGGGTACGCGCAGCAGCTCGGCCAGGACGGTGTCCTGGAGGCGGTGGTCGACCGCACGCAGCACGCCCGGGTCGAGCACCACGATCGTCCCGTCGGGGAGGACGGCGGGGCGGGGGGCCGTGCCGTGCGACAGCCGTGGACCGCGCTCGATGCCGCCGTCCGGCAGCAGTCGTACGACGCGTGCGGCGGTCGGGGTGGTGCGGTCGTACTCCACGACACGGACTGTTCCGTCGGGGTCGGGTACGTAGTGCCCGTAACTGCGCCAGGTTGTCAGCAAGGTGCCGTCCCGGTCGTGGAGCCAGGTGTCGAAGACGTCGTAGCCCTCCAGGCCGAGGAGGAACCGTCCGCCGCCCACGGGGCTGCCTCGCTCGCCGCGCAGTTCGGCGATCAGCTGTCCACTGTCCAGGTCGAAGAGCAGCGCGGGGCCGAGGAACCCCCATGGGTGGTAGTCGAGCGAAAACGTCAGTGCCAGCAGGCGGTCCCCCGAGACATGGGCCTCGTGCGGCTTCCCCGCGCAGCGGTGACGCCACCGCTCGCGCCCGTCCGCGCCGACACCGATGAGGTCCTGCCCCTCCGCCACGATCCGGCCGTCGCCGTCGCCGTCGCCGTCGCCGTCGCCGTCGCCGTCGCCGTCGCCGTCGGGCTCGCTGCCGCCGTCGGTCAGGACCACCCTTCGCACCTCGGGATCCAAGGGCAGGACCACCGTTCGTGGCCTGTCGGCCTCAGGGCCGTCCAGCCGATGGCGGGGGCCGTCCAGCCGATGGTGACCCAGCACCTCGACCCGCCAACCACCCATGTCCTGGCCCCCTTTGACCGCTCCGCCGTGATCCACACACCGGCGCGGACCCATGCTGCCCGTGCTTGCGCATACTCCACCACTCCTCGACCTCCGCTCGGGTTTGCGGCCATACCGTGGTGGGGCTGGCTACACCATCGATGAGGGAGGACGCCTCCTCGTGCCGGCGCGCGGGCGGCGACATCGTTGAACCCGGATGGAAGCCAGTTGGAACCCAACTGATCCCAGAGGTTCGCGCTCCGCCGCCCGGAAGGAAAGCCTCATGAAACCGCATCCCTCCTCGAAGCCCGAACTCCCTTGCCCATCAGGCGAGTTCGCCGAAGACCGTCGCGACCAGGCCGTCGCGACGCCGGAGAGCGAGCTCGCCCCGCTGCTCGCCGCCTGGGACCTCGCGCACCCGGCCGCCGCCGACGACCCCGAGTGGCGGCACCTGCTGGACGAGCTCGCCCACCCCCGGACCACCGAGGCGTTCTACCGCCTGGCCGTGGCCGCGGGCAGCTGAGCCCATCGGCGGCTGACGTGTCCGGCGTCGGCGGCTGACGGCAGGACCTCCAACTCCCCTTCTGGGAACACGTGTACAACTTCCGGCCGTCCCTGTGAGTCATGAGGGGCGAGTGTGCCGAGGCGCACTCGTATGTACCCAAGGGAATGAGAAGACTCCATGACTCACCGGATATCCCGGCGTGCCCGTGTGCTCTGCGCGGCCCTCGGCGCCGGGGTGCTAGTGCCGCTCACCGTGGCCGCAACGCCCGCCGCCGCAGCCACGACACCGCAGGTCACCTGCACGTCCAGCAAGCCAGGCCTGGCCACCAAGCTCCAGAAGGACATCACCACCGCTCTCGCGAACCGCAGGGGAACAGTCGCGGTCGGCCTCCACGACCGGACCACGAACACGACGTGCGCCCTGCGATCGACCAAGGCCTACGACTCGGCCAGCGTCGTCAAGGTGACCGTGCTCGCCGCGCTGCTCTGGGACGCGAAGAAGCACAACCGCTATCTCACCCGGCGCGAGTCCGACCTGGCCACCGCCATGATCACGAAGTCGGACAACGCCGCCACCAGCAAACTCTGGACGCAACTCGGCACATCCAAGGTGAAGGGCTTCCTCACCGCCGCGGGCATGACGCAGACCAGACCCGGCGCGAACGGCTACTGGGGCCTCACACAGATCACGGTCCGGGACGAGCAGAAGCTCCTGGCACTCCTCACCGCCAAGAACTCGGTCCTGAGCGACAACTCCCGTGCGTACATACTGAAGTTGATGGGCAAGGTCGTCTCCTCCCAGCGCTGGGGCACACCGGCGGGAGCCCCTTCCTCCGTCTCCGTCTACGTGAAGAACGGCTGGCTGTCACGCGCCACGCACGGCTGGCGCGTCCACAGCGTCGGCACCTTCGACGGCGGCGGCCACGACTACACGATCTCGATCCTCACCCACGACAACAGCTCGATGAACTACGGCGTGACCACGATCCAGACGGTGGCCCGGGCCATCCACAAGGACCTCGTGCCGACCACCGCGCAGCGCTACACGCCGACGAGCACGCCGAAGGAAGCCTTCCCGGCGGTGCCCGCCTCATGATCATCTGGCTGAACGGCGCCCTCGGCGCGGGCAAGACCACGACCGCCAAGGAACTGACGTCCCTCCTCCCGGACTCCAGACTGTTCGACACCGAGCAGGTCGGGTACATGCTGCGGCACGTCCTCGGCAAGCCCGCCCGGGACTTCCAGGACCTTCCGCCCTGGCGCGGGCTGGTGGTGGAGACCGCGCGTCAGGTGCTCGACTACGCGGGCGGCACGCTGGTCGTCACACAGACCGTGCTGGAGAAGCCGTACTGGCGGGAGATCCGCACGGGGCTGGCCGAAGCGGGCATTCCCTTACGTCACTTCGTCCTCCACGCCGACCACAACACACTGGTCGGGCGCATCCAGAACGACACGGATCCCGAGAGCGCCGGCGCCCGCAGACGGCGCCTGGACCACCTCGACGACTACGACCACGCACTGCTCTGGCTGCGCCGGGAAGCGGAGCTGATCGACACCACCAGCATCCCGCCGCCCACCGTCGCGAAAGTCGTCATGACGGCGGTCCGGGGCGGTTGAGGCCGGCCGACGACACCAGGGCGCCCTCCCGATGTGGGAGACCGTTCATCTGAGCCGGTACAACCGAACGTCCCTGGTGCGGGGTCTAACCGGGTGACCGGAAACAACAACAGCCCCACACGTCACAGGCCGCACGGGTCGATGCCGTCCGACGAGACGACGACGAGCGACGACGAGTTCACCGGCACCTTCTCCGCCGGTCCTGTTCGGCACTCATTCCACTTTCACGAAGGGTCACTTCCGCATGCGCAAGTTACGGACCATCACCGCCACCGCCGCCCTCGCCTCAGCCCTGAGCGGAGCCGTACTCGCGGCGCCCGCCGCCCAGGCGGACACCACGACCACGGCCTCCGTCGAGCGCTATGACGGCGCGATCTGGTACAGGGCCGCCGCCGGACAGACGAACGACCTGAAGATCTCCACAAAGGCGATCGATCTCGACCCGACCGACTTCGGTGGTGAGTACCTCATCACCTTCCGGGACCGGTTCGACATCACCATCACCACGGAGGCGTGCACGTATCCTTCGGCGACCGATCACACCGTCGTCGAGTGCGTGGAGCCCGAGCCCCTGGGATCCGACGACTCGGACATCTACGACGTGGACCTCGGTGACGGCGACGACACTGTGACGGTCGGCGACGACGTCTTCACGCAGGGCACCCTCTCCGGCGGCCCGGGCGACGACGTCATCCGGGGCAAGGGGGCGAACGTACTCGAAGGCGGTGACGGCGACGACCGCCTGGAGGGCATCGACGGTGTCTGGGTCCGCGGCTCCTTCGGTGACGCCGGCAACGACACCATGCTCACCGGCTGCGAGTACCACTGCCGCGGCGGTGCCGGGAACGACACCCTCACCGTGACCAGCGACGACGAGCTCGGATACACCACCCTGTACGGCGACGACGGAGACGACATCGTGCGCGGCTGGACCGGGAACGACTCCCTCTACGGCGGCAGGGGCAACGACACGCTGTACGGCGAAGAGGGCGACGACACGATCTTCGGCAACACCGGCGACGACGTGCTGTACGGCGGCCCGGGCGCCGACACCCTCTCCGGCGGCGCGGGCAACAACAAGGTCTACCAGGACTGACCTGAACGTCTGTCAGGACTGACCTGAACCCAGGGTCCACCGTGCGTGAGGGAGCGCGGACTCCCTCACGCACCGCCCGGCCCCCGACTCCGGCCCCAACTCCCCTGAATTCACGGTGAGTACCCCTCCCCTCAACCCGCATCCCCCTACCGTGACGTCATGCGCCTGAGATCCGCACTCGCCACCGTCACAGCCACCCTGGCGGCAGCCACCTGCCTCACCGCCCCGGCCCACAGCGCCACCGGCCACAGCGCCGACGCCCGGAGAGGCAAGGCCTGTTCACCCTCCGTCTCCATCGAGCGCTTCTCCGACGCGCTCGACAAGACGACGTACGAGGGCACGTTCGTCGGCAACTTCTCCGCGCTGGCCCTGGACCGCGACGGCCGGATCGCCGCGGTCTCCGACCGGTCGGCGCTCTTCACGCTGGACCGCAAGACGCTGCAGCCCAGGAGCGTCGTCCCGCTCGCCGACGAGAGCGGCGCCGCGCTCGACTCCGAGGGCCTGGTCGTGGACCGCGACGGCACCCGCCTGGTCGCCTCCGAGACCGAGCCCTCCGTACGCCGCCACGCCCGTGACGGCCGCATCCTCGACCGCCTCCCCGTACCGGACGCGCTCAGGGTCGCCCCGGCGGGCCGCGCCGCACAGAACCAGACCTTCGAGGGCCTGACCTTCCTGCCCGGCCGCCACACCCTGCTCGCCGGCATGGAGGGCTCGCTCAGCGGCGACACCGCGGGCATCGTCCGTTTCCAGACCTGGGAGCGTCAGCGGGGCCACTTCGCGCCCGCCGCCCAGTACGGCTACCGCACCGACGCCGGTCTGAACGTCTCCGAGACCACGGCGACCCCCGACGGCCGCCTCCTCGTCCTGGAGCGCGGCTTCACCCCGGGCACCGGCAACACGATCCGGCTGTACCTCGCCGATCTGCGCCACGCCACGGACACGTCCGCCATCGACACCCTGACCGGCCAGAGCGACGTACGACTGGCCAAGAAGACGCTCCTGGCCGACCTCGTGAACTGTCCTTCACTCGGCGCCCAGGCCAAGCAGCCCCAGCCCAACCCCCTCCTCGACAACATCGAGGGCATGGTGATCACCGGCCACAGCCATGGCCGCCTGAACCTCCTCCTGGTCAGCGACGACAACCAGAACGCCGCCCAGATCACCCGCTTCTACTCCCTCCGCGTGCGCCTCTGATCATTGCGGAGGGATGAAATCCGGTTCCGATCGCGTTGGTGCCTTCCGGCGGACAAGGATCTACGGAAGGCACCGGCGTGGCAGCGCAAGAGGGCGGGGCGGGGCGGGGGACCCCCGGCTGGGCACGGCGGCTGGCCGGGTACGCCTGGCGGTACCCGAAGGACGTCGTGCTCGCGCTGGGCGCCTCGCTCGCGGGCATGGCCGTCATGGCCCTCGTCCCGCTGATCACGAAGGTGATCATCGACGACGTCATCGGGAACCACACGCGCGACATGGCCCCCTGGGCGGGCGCCCTCATCGGCGCCGCGGTCGTCGTCTACGTCCTCACCTACATCCGCCGCTACTACGGCGGCCGCCTCGCACTCGACGTCCAGCACGACCTGCGTACGGATATGTACGGGACGATCACCCGCCTCGACGGCCGACGGCAGGACGAGCTGTCGACCGGCCAGGTGGTGGGCCGCGCGACCAGCGACCTCCAGCTCATCCAGGGCCTGCTCTTCATGCTCCCGATGACGATCGGGAACATACTCCTCTTCCTGATCTCCCTCGGGATCATGGCCTCGCTGTCGCTGCCGCTCACCCTCGTCGCCCTCGCGGTGGCCCCCGCGATCTGGGCCATCGCCAAGCGCAGCCGCTCGAAGCTCCACCCCGCCACCTGGTACGCGCAGGCACAGGCGGCGGCGGTGGCCGGAGTGGTCGACGGCGCGGTCACCGGCGTACGCGTGGTGAAGGGCTTTGGTCAGGAGGACCAGGAGACCGGCAAGGTCCGCGAGATCGGCCGCAGGCTCTTCGCGGGCCGCCTCCGCACGATCCGTCTGAACTCCAGATTCACCCCCGCCCTCCAGGCGGTCCCGGCGCTCGGCCAGGTCGCGATGCTGGCCCTCGGCGGCTGGCTGGCGGTCCGCGGCCAGGTCACCCTCGGCACGTTCGTGGCCTTCTCCTCCTACCTGGCCCAGCTCGTCGGCCCCGTCCGCATGCTCGCCCTGGTCCTCACGGTCGCCCAGCAGGCCCGCGCCGGCGCCGAGCGCGTCCTGGAGCTGATCGACACCGAGCCGTCGATCAAGGACGGCACGAAACCGCTGCCCGCCGACGCCCCCGCGACCGTCGAGTTCGACGACGTCTCCTTCGGCTACGAGGACGACCGTCCGGTCCTGGACGGCCTCTCCTTCGAGATCCGCCCCGGCGAGACCCTCGCGGTCGTCGGCTCGTCGGGCTCCGGCAAGTCCACGGTCTCCCTCCTTCTGCCCCGCTTCTACGACGTGACCAGGGGCGCCGTCCTCATCGGCGGCCACGACGTACGCGAGCTGACGCTCGAGTCCCTCCGGGCCGCGATCGGCCTGGTCCCCGAGGACTCCTTCCTCTTCTCGGACACCGTCCGCGCCAACATCGCGTACGGCCGCCCCGAGGCCACCCAGGAGCAGATCGAGACGGCCGCCCGCGCCGCCCAGGCGGACCGGTTCATCGCCGAGCTGCCCGGCGGTTACGACACCAAGGTCGGCGAGCACGGCCTCACCCTCTCCGGCGGCCAGCGCCAGCGCGTGGCCCTGGCCCGCGCGATCCTCACCGACCCGCGCCTGCTGGTCCTGGACGACGCCACCTCCGCCGTCGACGCCAGGGTCGAGCACGAGATCCACGAGGCCCTGCGCGGCGTCATGGAGGACCGCACGACCCTCCTCATCGCCCACCGCCGCTCCACGCTGAACCTCGCCGACCGCATCGCCGTCCTCGACGACGGCCGCCTCGCCGACATCGGTACGCACCAGGAGCTGACCGAACGCTCACCCCTGTACCGGCGCCTGCTCACCGACCCGGACGAGCTGGGCGGCGTCTCACCCGGTCACGCCCAGCCGTCCTGCCCGCAGGAGGACATGTCCGTACGCGACGAACTGGACGCCGAGTTCGACGCCGAGCGGGGCATCACGCCCCGGCTGTGGACCGGGGACCGCGAGCCCAGGGACGCGGCCATGGACGACTCGCCCGCGACCCCCGAACTCCTCGCCCAGGTCGACGCGCTGCCCCCGGCCACCGACACGCCGGCCATCGACGAGGCACGCGCGGTCACGCCCGAGGAGTCGTACGGACTCCGGCGTCTCCTGCGCGGCTTCGGGCTGCCGCTGCTCGTCAGCCTCGGCCTCGTCGCCGTGGACGCGGGCATGGGCCTGCTGCTGCCGGTCCTGATCCGGCACGGCATCGACCAGGGCGTCTCCGAGGTCGCCCTCGGCGCCGTCTGGGCGGCGTCCGCGCTCGCCCTGCTGACCGTCCTCGTCCAGTGGGCGGCGCAGACCGGCGAGATCCGCATGACCGGACGCACGGGCGAACGCGTCCTGTACTCCCTCCGCCTGAAGATCTTCGCCCAGCTCCAGCGGCTCGGACTCGACTACTACGAGCGGGAGTTGACGGGCCGGATCATGACCCGGATGACGACGGACGTGGACGCGCTGTCCACCTTCCTCCAGACGGGCCTGGTCACCGCGTTCGTCTCGGTCGTCACCTTCTTCGGCATCATGGTCGCGCTGCTGTTCATCGACGTACAGCTGGCACTGGTCGTCTTCGCGACGCTGCCGCCGCTGATCATCGGCACGTTCTTCTTCCGCAGGTCCAGCGTGAAGGCGTACGAACTCGCCCGTGAGCGGGTGTCCGTGGTGAACGCCGACCTTCAGGAGTCGGTGTCCGGGCTGCGGATCCTCCAGGCGTTCCGGCGCGAGGGCGCCGGCGGCAAGCGCTTCGCGGAGGGCAGCGACAGCTACCGCCAGGCCCGTATCCGCGGACAGTGGCTGATCTCGATCTACTTCCCGTTCGTGCAGCTGCTGTCGTCGGTGGCCGCGGCCGCCGTGCTGATCGTGGGTGCGGCGCGGATCGACGCGGGCACCCTCACCACCGGCGCGCTGGTGGCCTACCTCCTCTACATCGACCTGTTCTTCGCCCCCGTGCAGCAGCTCTCGCAGGTCTTCGACGGCTACCAGCAGGCGACCGTCTCGCTCGGCCGGATCCAGGAGCTGCTCCAGGAGCCGACCTCGACGAAGGCCGCCGCCGAGCCGCTGGAGGTGCCGTCCTTGCGGGGCGACATCGCCTTCGAGGGCGTGGACTTCGCGTACGGCGACGACGAAGAAGCCCTCAGCGGGGTCTCGTTGAGCATCCCGGCCGGGCAGACCGTCGCCTTCGTCGGCGAGACGGGCGCGGGCAAGTCGACGCTCGTCAAACTGGTGGCCCGCTTCTACGACCCCACCGGCGGGCGGGTCACGGTCGACGGCACGGACCTGCGCTCCCTCGACCTCACCTCGTACCGCCACCGGCTCGGCGTCGTCCCGCAGGAGGCGTACCTCTTCCAGGGCACGGTCCGCGACGCCATCGCGTACGGCCGCCCGGACGCGACCGACGCCGAGGTGGAGGCGGCGGCCCGCGCGGTCGGCGCGCACGACATGATCGCCACGCTGGACGGCGGCTACCTCCACGAGGTCGCCGAACGCGGCCGCAACCTCTCCGCTGGACAACGCCAGTTGATCGCCCTGGCCCGCGCCGAACTGGTCGACCCCGACATCCTCCTGCTGGACGAGGCCACGGCCGCCCTCGACCTGGCCACCGAGGCCCAGGTCAACCAGGCCACGGACCGCATCGCGGGCCGCCGTACGACCCTGGTGGTCGCGCACCGCCTGACCACGGCCGCCCGCGCGGACCGCGTCGTGGTGATGGCCGACGGCCGGGTGGCGGAGGACGGCACGCACGACGAACTGCTCGAACGGGGCGGCCGGTACGCGGAGTTGTGGCGGACGTTCGTCGGGGAGCCGGACGCCGCTTCGGCGGTCAGTACTTCGACGTGATGTCGGAGATCTTCCGGCTCTCCAGGTCCGAGCGCACCGTGAGGTAGGTGTACGTCTTCTCCCCGCCGGTGCCCGGACCGGAGTCCCAGGTCAGCCGGACCGTCGTGTACGTGTGCCCCATGCCGCTGTCGCCCGGTGTCACCTTCCAGGCGCTCGGCACGTGCTGGGCGCGCAGGATGCCGTCCGCGTCGTTCTGCTTCTCCCAGGCGAGCAGGCGCGCGCGGAGGTCGGCGGTGAGGTAGAACTTGCGCAGCTCGGCCGCGGCCGCGTTGCTGCCCGGGTCGTTCGCCACGTCGATGTACGCGCCGTAGAAGTGGGCGACCCGGTCGTAGACGACACTGGGGCTGCCGCTGCGGGCCGGCGCCGGGGGAGGGCCTCCGGGGTCCTCGGAGCGTTCGGGGGAGTTGGCCACGGCCGGGACCGAAGCGGCGGTGGTGAGCAGCGCGACGGTGACGAGTCCCCGGCCGATCGTTCGCGAGCGACTCCCTGAGCGACTCCGTGAGCGATTCATGACGGACTGCCTCTCGTTTCTGACCTGTTGGACCTCGCTTCTGACCTGTTGAACCACGGGTAAACAGGAAAGGTCACCTCAAACACGCAGAAAGGCCGCGTCGGTCGGACGATGCAACCATCCGCCGTACGTCATGCGTCCGTACATCAGTACTCCAATTGCTGCGGGCCGCGGAGGGACACCAGTGGACATGGGCGCGATACGCCGACGCCTGGCGCTCGGTACGGCCGTGCTGACCGCGTCGGGGCTGCTGGCGCTCGCGGGGCCGGGGGTGGGCGACGCGTCGGCGGCGGCACTGTGCTCCGGGCGGAAGGTGCGTACGTTGACCTTCTCCACCGGCTACGTGGAGGTCTACAAGAGGCGCGGCTACGTGTGCGCGGTGACCTATCCCAAGAGGGTCGGCGCCCGGAAGTACATGAAGGTGAGCGTGCAGGCGCGCGGGCTGGCGGAGGTGCCCAACAGCGGGCGGTTCAGGAAGTACGCGGGTCCGGTGAAAACACACGCGGGCAACCGCCGCGTGTGGATCAAGGGTGTCGTCGGCTCGGGCTCGGTGAGTTCGGGCTGGATTCGCTGCTGAGCGATCTTCTTGCGTCATCTCGGGCAACCTGTCCGGAATGACCCCAACATCCCCTGGTGCGACGGCAGTTGCTCCGCTAGGTTCCGGCGGACATCTGCGTATTCAGGGGAGAACGCATGCGCAAGACGCTCAGATGGCTGTTGTCACTCGTGGTGCTCATAGGCACCGTGAGCACGGCCGGGGCGGCCACCGCCGCCCAGCCGGACACCACCGGCACCAATGTCGTCACCGACGACGCCGCGGACATCAAGGACCGGCTCCTCGCGATACCGGGCATGAGCCTGATCGAGGAGAAGCCCTACACGGGCTACCGCTTCTTCGTCCTCAACTACACCCAGCCCGTCGACCACCGGCACCCGTCCAAGGGCACCTTCAAGCAGCGCATCACCGTGCTGCACAAGGACACGGCCCGCCCGACGGTCTTCTACACCGGCGGCTACAACGTCTCCACGAACCCGAGTCGCCGTGAGCCGACCCAGATCGTGGACGGCAACCAGATCTCGATGGAGTACCGCTTCTTCACTCCGTCCCGGCCCGAGCCGGCCGACTGGACCAAGCTCGACATCTGGCAGGCGGCCAGCGACCAGCACCGCATCTTCAAGGCCCTCAAGCCGGTCTACGACAAGAAGTGGGTCTCCACGGGCGGTTCGAAGGGCGGCATGACCGCCACGTACTACGAGCGCTTCTACCCGCGTGACATGGACGGCGTCGTCGCGTACGTCGCCCCCAACGACGTGGTGAACAAGGAGGACTCGGCGTACGACCGCTTCTTCGCGAACGTCGGCACCAAGGAGTGCCGCGACCGGCTGAACGGGGTGCAGCGCGAGGCGCTCGTACGCCGGGAGCCGCTGAAGAAGAAGTACGCGGAGTTCGCCGCCGCGGAGGGCTATACCTTCAACACGGTCGGCACCCTCGACAAGGCGTACGAGGCGGTCGTCCTCGACTACGTGTGGGGCTTCTGGCAGACCAGGATGCTCGCCGAATGCGACATGATCCCGGCGGACGCGAAGAACGCCACGGACGACGAGATCTGGGCCTCGGTCGACGAGGTCACGGGCTTCGTCTCCTACACGGACCAGGGCCTGGAGCCGTACACGCCGTACTACTACCAGGCGGGTACGCAGCTCGGCGCGCCGACCATCGGCTTCCCGCACATCGAGAAGAAGTTGATCCGCTACGGGTACCAGCCGCCGCGGAACTTCGTACCGCGCGAGATCCCCATGAAGTTCCAGCCGTGGGCGATGCCCGACGTCGACGCGTGGGTCAAGCGCAACGCGAACCAGATGCTGTTCGTGTACGGCCAGAACGACCCGTGGGGCGCCGAGCCGTTCCGCCTCGGCAAGAGCGCCCGTGACTCGTACGTCTTCACGGCCCCCGGCCTGAACCACTACGCCGGCGTCGCGAACCTCGTCCCCGACCAGAAGGCCCTCGCCACGGCCCGGATCCTGGAGTGGGCGGGCGTCGCCTCGGCCGCGGTCCAGGCGGACCCGGAGAAGGCCAAGCCGCTGGCCAAGTACGACGCGAAGCTCGACAAGCGCAAGGTGGAGCGCCAGCTCCGGCCGTAGGCGCGACCGCAACAACAACCGCAAGGACAGCCGGTAGCAACTGCCTTGCCGCGCCCGTCCGTTGAAGCCCTCGGGCTACAGCGGGCGGGCGCAGCCCACCGGCTTCGCCCCGCCCAGCTGGACGTACAGCGCCGTCGCGGCGGGGCAGTCGGTGCGCTTCTCCACCGCCGCGGCCACCTTGAACTCCGGGGCCTTCTCGCCCTTGCTGTCGCAGGAGGTCTCGCGGACCTCGCCCTCGCCCGCGCTGTAGACGCAGTCGCCGACGATCGTGCGGGGGCCTCCGCCGCCGCCCGGATCGCCGGGATGCGGGGACTCCAGATTGCGCATACAGGCGTAGCCCTGCGGGACCGCGCCGTCGCCGTCCTCGTCGGACGAGGGCTTCTGCTCGCTGATGTGCAGCACGAAGTCCGTGGTGGCGGGGCAGGGCGGCCCCTCGCCCACCTTCCCGTCGTGCCGCGCGACGACCCGCGCCGCCGCCTTCTCGCTGGTGCACGCCACCTCGGTGAACGACTCGCGCCCGAACGAACTGCACTCGTCGACCGACAGGAACACCACCCCGTACCCCGAAGCCCGCGTCGGCGCCGGAGTCGCCTCCTCCAGCCTGCCGTCCTCGGACCCGGACGACTGCTGACATCCCGTGAGCGCCGCCACCAGCATCAGCAGCGCGCACACCACCCCCGCGCGACGTGCAGCCACGCTCCGTGCATCACGCATGACGTTCCCCCCGATCCCCCGCCCAGCGTGACCCGCCGCGGCGGGCCCACGCCAGACGTGGGGGGTGCTTTGCGTCACTTGGGGGTGGTGCGCCGGGTGTGCGTCGTAGGTGCGGTACGTCAGCTCTAGTACGTCAGGCCGTGCCCGACGGGGTACAGCACCTGCGCCGGATCGTCCGCCCGCTGCACCGGCACCGGCAGCTTGCCGGCCGGACCGACCCGCCCCGCGATCACCCGTACCGCGGCACGCAGTTCGACGTCCGTCCAGGAGTACGCAGCCAAATAGGCCTTCACATCCTGCAGTTGGGCCACGTCGTACGGATTGCGGATGGCGAGCGCGACCACCGGGTGGCCCGTCGCGAGCAGCTGGTTCACCAGCGTGCGCTGGGCGGAGGCGGCCGTGACGTTGTACGTCCCCACGAGCACCGCGTCCGCGTCCTGAGCCGCCGCGACGGCCTGCGCGATGGTCGCGGCGGAGGGTGCCGTGCCCGTGGAGAGGGCCGTCGCGGTGAAGCCCAGCTCGGTGAGCGCGGCCGCGAGCACGGTCGTGGGCGGGCCCGTGGTGCCGGACGGCGAGGCGGGATCGGCACCGACGACGAGCACCTTCGGATGCGTACGACGCGAAAGCGGCAGCAGGCGGGAGGAGTTGACGAGCAGTGTCGTGGTCCGCTCGGCGATGCGGTCGGCGGCCTTCAGATGCGACGGGATCCCGACCGTCCGGTCCACGCCCCGCCGGGTGACGTACGGATCCTTCAGCAGCCCGAGCTTCGACTTCAGCCGCAGCACACGCAGGATCGACTCGTCGAGGCGTGCCTCCGTGAGTTCGCCGCCGCGGACGGCCTGGAGGACCGCGTTCCAGGCGACGTCCAGCTTCGGCGGGTTGAGGAGCTGGTCGACGCCGGCCTTCAGGGCGAGTACGGGCACGCGGTCGTCGCCGTACTTCGTGCGGACGCCCTCCATGCCGAGCGAGTCCGTCACCACGACGCCGTCGTAGCCGAGCCGTTCGCGCAGGATGCCGGTGAGGATGGGGCGCGAGAGGGTGGCCGGGTCGCCGGACGGGTCGAGCGCCGGGACCATGATGTGCGCGGTCATGATCGAGTCGATACCGGCCGCGATGGCTGCCTTGAACGGGGGAGCGTCGAGCTCGGCCCACTGGGCTTCGGTGTGCTCGATGACCGGGAAGCCGTAGTGGCTGTCGGTCTCGGTGTCGCCGTGCCCCGGGAAGTGCTTGGACGTGGCGGCCACCCCGGAGCTCTGATAGCCCTTCACCTGGGCGGCGACCATCCCGGCCACCGCCTGCGGGTCGGCGCCGAAGGAGCGTACGCCGATGACCGGGTTGGCCGGGTTCACGTTCACGTCGGCGACCGGCGCGTAGTCCTGCCGGATGCCCATCGCGCGCAGCTCCGCGCCGCCGATCCGGCCCGCCGTACGGGCGTCCGTGCGCGAACCGCCCGCGCCGAGGGCCATCGCGCCCGGGAAGAGCGTCGCGGGCTTGCCGACGCGGGCGACGATGCCGTGCTCCTGGTCGGTGGAGATGAGGACGGGCAGCCCGCGGGGCCGTCCGAGCGAGGCCCGCTGGATCCCGTTGCTCAGATCCGCGATCTGGTGCGGCTCACGGGTGTTGTGCGCCCAGGCGAAGTAGATGATGCCGCCCACGTGGTACTTGGCGATCAGCTCCGCGGCCGTCCGTACGCCGATCTCCTTGAGGTTGGCGTCGATGTCGGCCTGGTCGGGCGCGGTCGCCGAGTGCCCGTACACCCGCATCACGAAGAGCTGCCCGACCTTCTCCTCGAGCGTCATACGGGAGATGAGCGAGCGCAGTTTCCTGTCGTCGTCCTTGGCGGCTTCGGGGTCCTTGGCCTGCGCGGGGCTGCCGCCGACGGCGACGGCCGCCGCCGCGCCCGCGGTCGCAGCGAGCAGCGTACGTCTGGAGGTGTGCACGTGCGCTCCTTCCGGAGAGGGCCCTGAGGGCCCGTGGAGGGGCGAGTATGAAGGAAACTTCCAAGGAGTCACGGATATCCGGGAAATTTCTGCCAGTCAATAGCGCGGACAGCCCACACCGTGAACGCGGGAGAGAAGAGCGCGGAGAGAAGAGCGCGCAGAGACGCGGAGAGAAGAGGGGCCGTCATCGGCGCTGTTGGAGGGGGGCGCGCCGATGACGGCGTGCTGCCGGCCGCAGGCGGCGGAGAGGGTGGTCAGCGATCGCAGCCAGCAGCGAAGCCGACACCGCACTGCGAAGACTCATCCGGCAGCATGCGGGTTGGACGGGGGGTGGCGGGGATGGGTTCCCCGGAATCCACCGATTCCCCGAAATTGGTATGGGTGGGAACGGAAGTGCCCAACGGGGTGGGTGTGGTGTTGTTTTGGGCCGGTTCGGCCCGGCGCCTCATCAGGCTCTGCCAGTCGCCTCAGGTGTCAGCCGCCCCAGGTTCTGTCAGCCGCCGGCGTGCGCCGACGCCCTGGGCCAGTGGTCCTGCAGCGCGCGGACCGTCTCCGCGATCGCCGGGCGGCGGGACGCTCCCGTGCGCCACAGTGCGTACAGCCGCCGTAGGGGCATGGGGTCGAGCGAGACCTCCACGACCCCGTCGGGCAGCGGGCCTCGGCCGAGGCGGGGAACGAGGCCGACACCGAGGCCCGCCGCGACAAGGGCGACCAGGGTCGGGTTCTCGTCGGCCTGGTGGACGATGTCGGGTTCGCAGCCGGCATCGCGCAGTGTGCGTATCAGCCAGTCGTGGCAGACCCGGCCGGGTGGCTGGCAGATCCAGCGCTCGTTCTTCAGGTCCGTGCGGCGAACGGAGCGGCGGGCGGCGAAGGGGTGGTCCGCGGGGACCAGAAGATCGCACAGGTCGTCCCCGATCACGGCCTGTTCGACCCCCGGAGGGGTGGGCAGGGGTGCGATGTCCCAGTCGTGCACGATGGCGACGTCGACCGCGCCCTTGGCGACCAGGTCCACGGACAGGTGCGGGTCGATCTCGGACATCCGGGTATCCAGAGCCGGGTGCCGTTTGGCCAGGTCGGCCAGTACGCCCGGCAGGAGACCGCGCGCCGCGCTCGCGAAGGCCGCGATGGTCAGCCGGCCGACCGGGAGTCCCCGCCGCTCCTCCAGCTCCGTCTCGGCCCGCTCGACGACGGCCATCAACTCCTGTGCGGCCGCGGCCAGTTGCTCCGCCTGCTCGGTGAGCCGTATGCCCCGTCCCTGCCGTTCGAGGAGCACGGTCCGGGTCTCCCGCTCCAGTTTCGCGATCTGCTGGGACACGGCGGAAGGCGTGTATCCGAGCGCGGCCGCCGCGGCGGCGACGGTGCCGTGCACGGAGACGGCGTGCAGGGCGCGCAGGCGTTGCAGATCGAGCACGGTGGCCTCCAGTCGGCGGGCTTCGCCCCAGGTCGTAAGCGGTGCTTCATCCATCCATGCAGCAATCATCGCTGGTGCTTCATGGTTCCGGGGCGTGATCCTCGACGCATGCGACCCGCCCACCTCTGTCTCGCCGTCCTCGTCGCCGCCGTCTGGGGCGTGAACTTCACCGTCATCGAGATCGGCCTCGACCACTTCCCGCCGCTCCTCTTCTCGGCCCTGCGCTTCCTGGTGGCCGCGCTGCCCGCGGTCTTCTTCGTGGGGCGCCCGAAGGTGGCGTGGAAGTGGGTCGTGGGGGTGGGGCTGGTGCTGGGGGTGGTGAAGTTCGGACTGCTCTTCATCGGGATGGACGCCGGGATGCCCGCCGGACTGTCGTCGCTCGTGGTGCAGATCCAGGCCGTCTTCACGGCGCTGTTCGCATACGTGGCTCTGGGCGAACGCCCCACCCGGATACGGCTGTTGGGCATGGCGATCGCACTGTGCGGGGTGGGAGTGGCGGCCGTGGACGAGGGCACGTCGGGCCCTCTGCTCGCCTTCTTGCTGGTTGTCGCGGCCGCCGCCTGCTGGGGAGTCTCCAATGTCCTTACGCGCAAGGCGTCCCCGCCCGACTCCCTGAACTTCATGGTGTGGGTGAGTACCGTCCCTGTGCTGCCGTTGCTGGGGCTGTCCCTCCTGATGGAAGGCCCGTCCCGTGACCTCGCCGCCCTGCGTGCCCTGGACTGGCAGGGGGTAGGCGTCATCGTCTACGTCGCCTGGGTGACGACGGTGTTCGGCTTCGGGGCGTGGGGGTGGCTGCTGCGCCGCCACCCCGCCTCGACGGTGGCCCCGTTCTCGCTCCTGGTCCCGGTCTTCGGGATGTCGTCGGCGGCGCTGTTCCTGGGGGAGTCGGTCAGCCCACTGCGGTGGTGCGCGGCGGCGTTGCTGGTGGGCGGAGTGGCACTGGCTTCGCTCGTGAGGACCGGCGGCCCTGCTCGGCCGGCCCCCGAGCCTCACACCGCGGAGGTGACGCGGCTGCCGCTCTCCAGCGCGCGCAGGTCCCTGTAGAGCAGGGCCACCACCGCGTACACGGGCGGCAGGATCACCAAGGGCAGCAGCAACAGCGCCACCGCGGTCGGGGTGATCAGGACCAGTACGCCGGTGATGTACGCGTTGTCGCCGCTCAGCCAGAGCATGGCCAGGCCGAGGGGGTGGGCGACGGGGGCGGCCGCGTACTGGAGGAGGACGAAGACGAGTACGACGGCGGCCGCGAGGAACAGGCCCATGCCGTACGTCTTCCAGGGCGCGACCCGAGTCAGCGCCCAGGAGCGGCGTACGGCCGCCTTGGAGGAGGAGCTCTCGGAGACCAGCGCAGCGGTGGCCACGCAGTGGCGGAAATACACCAGCAGGCCGAGTCCCGCGATCGCGATCGGCAGGCCCCAGCCCACGATCCGGTACTGCATCGTCGCGGTCTCACCGACGTTCGTACGCTCCACGCCGGGCACCGCGCCCGCCTCGACGGCGGCCCACAGCGCGAACCCCAGGAAGGCGACAGCGCCGACGCGCAGCCAGGTCCGCCCCTCCACCCGGATGGCGACGCCGACGTGTGGGCGCGTGCGCGCCCACAACTCCCCGATGCTCATGCGTCCTTGGCCGCCGTTGCGGGTGTGGTCGAAGGCGATCGCGTGAGCGGTGTGCAGCACGGCGAGGACGACCAACGCGACGACCAGGAGCAGGACCGTGACGACGGCTCCGACCTCTTGCAGCGACTCCATCCGGCCGTCGATGTACGCCACGATGGGGTCCTCGTCGGCGACATTCTGCTCCGCGCTTCTTCGGACCTCCTCGAACGTGCCCCAGGACACGAGGAACCCGGCCGTCACGATGCCGCCTCCGGCCAGGGTGGTGAGGGCGGTGACGATGAGCGTGAGCCCGTAGAGGGGACGCCAGTGGAGACCGAGAGTGCGGAGGGCTTCTCGGACGAGCATCAGGGGTGGGTGGTGCTCCTGCACGGCTCACCCTCCAACTGCCCGATCGGGTCTACGGATTCCTCCGGCCGGAGGGCCTGTCGACGGATCATCGCACAGCGGCGGGCGAGCACGTCCGGAAGGTGTCGTACGACGTGAACGACGGCCGCGACGCCCGGCGGAACCCCGTCCTGGCGCCGGCAGGCCGCCTTCCCTCTCGTCGTCGGTGCCCTACGCCGACTCGTTCAGCAGCCGCGCCAGATGCTCCCGGCCCGCGCCCAGCAAGCCTTCGAGCGGTGCGGCCGACTCGTACCACCGCTTCTCGTACTCCCAGCACAGCCAGCCGTCCCAGCCCTCGCGGGAGAGAAGTTCGACGCACTCCGTGAGGGGGAGGACGCCCGAGCCGAGCGGCAGCGGGGTCGTGTCGTCGGCGGAGGCGATGTCCTTGACCTGGACGTAGCCGAGGTAGGGGGAGAGCGCGGCGTAGGTGGACGAGGGCTGTTCGCCGCCCAGCCAGGTGTGCATGACGTCCCAGAGGGAGCCGACCTGGCGGTGGCCGACGAGGCCGAGGACACGGATCGCGTCGGCGCCGGTGCGGTGCGAGTCATGGGTCTCGAGGAGGATCCGTACGCCCAGGTCGGCCGCGTACTCCGCCGCCGTGCCCAGGCGGCGGGCGGCCGTCGCGTCGGCCTCCTCGGGGCCCTGGTCCGGGCCGGCGCCGGGGAAGACGCGGATGAAGGGGGCGCCGAGGTCGCGGGCGAGCTCCAGGAGCGCACGGATCTCGCCCAGTACGGGACCGTCGTCGCCCGGTGCCGCCACGCGCGCGTACCCCGCGAGGCCCAGGATCTCGATGCCCGCCGCCTTGAACTCGGCCGCCACGTCGGCCCGCTCGGTGAGGCCGATGCCGGGATGGACCGGCTCCTCGGGATGCGCGCGCAGCTCGACGCCGTGGTAGCCGTGCGTGGCGGCGAGCCGCACCACGTCGCTCATCGGGAGTCCGGGTACACCGAGAGTGGAGAAGGCCAGCTTCATGCCCCGGACACTACCCGTCACCTGTCCGCTGTCACTCGTCCGTCCGCTGCCACTTTTCCGTTGTCACTCCTGTGTCACTCCTGCGAGCCGTGCAGGTCCAGGCGCCAGTCCTGGCCGACCAGGTCCTTGCCGAAGGAGCGGTGCGGTTTCTCGGCGAGCAGGACGAAGCCGTGGCGCTGGTAGATACGGCGGGCGGAGGCCAGCACGTCGTTCGTCCACAGGACCAGCTCGCGGTAGCCGACGCCGCGCGTGAACTCGATGCAGGCCCGCACCAGTTGATCGCCGATGCCCAGGCCGCGCGCGTCCGGTTCGACGAGCAGGAGGCGCAGCCGGGCGGCGCCGGGTGCCTCGTCCCGTACGCACATCACGCAGCCGACCGGGCGGCCGTCCAGCTCCGCGATCCACACCCGCTCCAGGTGCGGGTCGTGGTCCTCGGCGAAATCGGCGACGATCCGGGCGACCAGGCCCTCGTAGTCCGCGTTCCAGCCGTACTCGGCGGCGTACAGCGCGGCGTTGCGCTGCACGATCCAGCCGAGGTCGCCCGGGCCGGGTTCACGGAGCAGGACGTCCTCGCCGCGGGGCGGCCGGCGGTGGCCGTCGGAGAGGATCTCGCGGACTGTGTGCATCGCCTCGGTGAGGCGGGGGCGGTCCCGCGGCGGCACCGTGGACAGCAGTGAGCCGACCGCCTCGCGTGAACGCTCGTCGAGGAGGTCGGCGGTCTCCCGGCCGCTGGCCGTGAGCGTGACGCGGCGACGGCGGGTGTCCTGCTCGGACGGTGCGCGCTCGATCAGCCCGTCCTTCTCGAACTTCGCCAGCAGACGGCTCAGATAGCCCGAGTCCAGGCAGAGTTCGGTACGGAGGTCCGCCGCGTCCGTGCGCGGGGAGTGGGCGAGTTCGTACAGCACGCGGGACTCCGTGAGCGTGTACGGGGCGTGGAGTTGGCGGCTGTAGTCCAGCGCGCCGATGAGGTTCGTATAGAAGCGGTTGAAGGCACGGATCTCTTGAACGGTCATGACACCTCACACCTGCTTTGCGGCTCACACGAGGGGCTGCGTAACGGGTAGATAGCTGACTCAGTCAGAGATTATGCCGCTGGGATCGGAATCTCGCACGGGGTTTTGCGGGTACGCCCGGCCGAGGATTCCCGGCAGGCGTCCGGCCGGGGATTCGCTGCCAGGTGCCCGGCCGGGGTTTCCCGGCCGGGCACCTGCGTCGACCGCTCGCGGCCCTCGCCGCTCTCGCCGCTCTCGCCGCTCTCGCCGCCAGAGGGTCAGACCTTGGCGGGCGTCCGCTCCTCCTTCTCGGCGGGCGCGCCCTCGGTGAGGCCCAGCCGCCCGTGCACCGTGCGCAGCGGCTTCGGCGAGTACCAGGCCGTACGGCCGAGGATGCGCATGGCCGCCGGTACGAGCACTCCGCGTACGGCCACCGCGTCGATCAGGATGGCCAGACCGCTGCCGAGCCCGAACATCTGGATGAAGCTGACCTGGGCCGTGCCGAAGGCGAAGAAGCTCACCGCGAGCAGCCCGGCGGCCATGGTCACGATCCGCCCGGTGTGCGAGAGCCCGCTGGTGACGGCGGTCTCCGTGTCGGCGCCCGTGTCGTGCAGCTCCTTGATCCGGCTGGTCACGAAGACCTCGTAGTCCATGGACAGGCCGAAGGCGATGCAGAACATGAGCACCGTCATGGAGGTGTCCATCGGCTGCGGCGTGAAGCCGAGCAGGGAGGACAGATGGCCGTCCTGGAAGATCCACACCATCACGCCGATGGCCGCGGTGAGGCTGACGGCGTTGAGGACCAGCGCCCGCAGTGGCTGGACCACGCTGCCGGTGAACAGGAAGAGGAGCACGAACGTGGTGCCCGCGACGAGGCCGATCGCGGCCGGGAGCCGGTCGGCGATCGAGTCCCTGGAGTCGACGAGCCGCGCGTCGGTGCCGCCGACCAGCGCCTCGGTCCCGGCGGGCGGAGCCACCGCCCGTACGTCCTTGACCAGGTCCTGGGCCTCGTCCGACTTGGGGGTGAGGCCGGTGACGACCGTGATCCGCTGGGCGTCGGGCCGGCCGAGGGCCGCGTTCGCGGGCCCTGGCGGGGTGGCGCGGCCGTCGCTGAAGGTACCCGCGGACGTCTCGACCCGCACGGTGCCGTCGAGCCGCGACAGCTCGGTCGCGTACGAACGCAGCCCGTCCGCGGCCACGGCCCCGGTCGTGACGATCTGCACCGCCGACTCATCGCTGCCCGTGAAGTCGCGCTGCACCGTGGTGGCGACCTGCCGGCTCTGGGCGCTCTCCGGCAGCACCCGCTCGTCCGGCGTGCCGAAGGTGACGCCGAGCAGCGGACTCGCGGCGAGCAGCAGGATCCCGAGGACCGGCAGCGCGGTCAGGGCGGGCCTGCGCATGACCGTACGGGCCAGCCGGCCCCAGACGGGCGCCTCGGCGCTGCGCAGGGTCTGCGCCCAGGGCAGCCGGCCGTTGTTGACCCGGTGGCCGAGCACGGCGAGCAGCGCCGGGACGACGAGCAGGGCGCTGACGGCGGCGATGACCACCACGCCGATGCCCGCGTAGGCGAAGGAGCGCAGGAAGAACTGCGGGAAGACCAGCAGGGCCGCCAGCGCGGCGGCGACGGTGGCCGCGGAGAAGACGATGGTCCGCCCGGCCGTCCGCACGGTGTGCCGGAGTGCTTCCGGAACCTCGGCGCCCTCCGCGAGGTGCTCGCGGAACCGGCTGATCATGAGCAGGGCGTAGTCGATGCCGAGGCCCAGGCCGAGGGCGGTGGTGAGGTTGATCGCGAACACCGACACGTTGGTGACGCTGCCGAGCACATAGAGCTCGGCGAACGTGCCGACGATCGCGATCAGCCCGATGACCAGGGGCAGCAGTGCCGCGACGATGCTGCCGAAGGCGATCACGAGCAGGATGAGGATCAGGGGCACGGCGATCGTCTCGGCCAGCGCGAGGTCCTTGGCGACCTGGGTGGGGACCTCGTCGCCGACCGCGGCCTCTCCGCCGGCCTGCACGGTCAGACCGTTCCGGTCGCCGGTGTACTCGTTGATGAGCGCCGAGGCGTTGTCGCCCTGCTCGGTGTCGTCGCCCTTGACGTGGGCCAGCACCAGCGCCGCGTCGCCGTCCCGGGAGGTCAGCGTGGCGGCGCCGGTGTCCCAGTACGAGATCACGTTCGCCACGGTGGGCTCGCCCTTGAGGTCCGAGGTGAGGGTGCGGCCCGCGCGTTCGGCGGCGGGGGAGCCGAGGTCGCCGTCGTCGGCCCGGACCAGCAGGACCAGATTGGTCTCGCCGCCGAACTTCTCGTCGATGAGCTCCTGGGCGCGGGTCGAGGGCGCGTTCGGATCCTCGAAGCCCCCGCCCAGGAGCTTGCCGAACGCCCCGAAGCCGATGGCCCCCATGGCGACCACGGCCACCACGGTCAGTGTCAGTACGAGTCGGCCCCGGTGGAGGGCCAGCCCGGCAATTCGATCGAACACGGTGATCGCCTCCGGATGTTTATGCCGTTAACATTGACGGTGACACAGGATGTTAACGGCGTCAACTTCGGGCAGGATGGTGTCATGGGACCGATCACGGGCGGCAAGCCCCGCTACCACCACGGCGACCTCCGCAACGCGCTGATCGGGGCCGCCGTGGAACTCGCGGCCGAGGGCGGCCCCGAGCGGGTCGTCCTGCGCGAGGCGGCCCGCAGCGTCGGCGTGTCGCCCACCGCCGCGTACCGCCACTTCAGCGGCCAGGGAGACCTCCTCCAGGCAGTGAAGCTCCGCGGCCAGCAGGCGCTCGCCGCGTCGATGACCGCGGCCGTGCGCGCCCTGCCCCGGCTCGACGACCCCGGGGAGGAGGCCGTGCGCAGGGCCGAGGCGATCGGGCGCGGGTACGTCCGGTTCGCGATCGAGCACCCGGGGCTCTACCGCACCGCCTTCTGCCGCACGACCCCGGGGGAGGACGACGACTTCACCGGCCTCGAAGTCCCCGACGACAGGCCGGAGCTCGCGGCCTTCGTGGAGCTCTCGGACACGCTCGACGCACTCGTGGCCACGGGCCGGATGCGGCCGGAGAACCGCCCCGCGGCCGAGGTCGCCGCCTGGTCGACCGTCCACGGCCTGTCGTTGCTCGTCCTCGACGGCCCCCTGGCCCGCCTCCCCGCCGAGCAGCGCGACGCGGTCGTCGAGAGCACGCTGACGACGATCGTGGCGGGGCTGATCCGTTAGGCGTGCCCTGCCCTGCCCTGCCCTGCCCTGCCGGTCCGGGGCGGCTGGTCGCCGCCACCGATGCCGGGCCGGGCCGAGCGCGCCGTAGCCGTTCCCGTCTCCAGTCCCCGTCTTCACCCTTCAGGCCGATGCGCTCGCCAACTGCGCTGTTAGCGTTGCCACTTCAGCCAGGGGGAGGGCAGTGGATGACGACCACATCGACCACGTTCCGTATCGGCGGCGATCTGGAGGTGCGGCGGCTCGGATTCGGGGCCATGCACCTGCCGACCGAGCCCGCCGCCGAACGCGAGGCGGCCGTCGCGGTCGCCCGGCGGGCCGTCGAACTGGGCGTGACGCTGATCGATACCGCCCACATGTACGGCGGCGGGGGAGCCAACGAGGAACTCCTCGCCGAGGCCCTGTACCCGTACGCGGACGGGCTGCTCGTCACCACCAAGGTCGGGGTCGTCCGATCGGAGACCTCGGGCGAGTGGGAGCTGAACGGCCGGCCGGAGGTCCTGCGGGACCAGGTCGACCAGGCCCTGCGCCGGCTCCGCGTGGAACGGATCGAGCTGCTCCAGCTGCACCGCATCGACCCCGAGACCCCGCTCGCCGACCAGCTCGGCGCGCTGCGGGAGCTCCGGGAGGAGGGCAAGGTGGGCCGGATCGGGCTGTCCGAGGTCACCGTCGACGAACTCGACCGGGCCCGGCGGATCGTCGACATCGCGAGCGTGCAGAACCGCTACAACCTGCTCGACCGTGAGCACGAGCCGGTGCTGGAGGCATGCGCGGCGGCGGGGATCGCCTTCCTGCCGTGGCGGACCGTCGCGTGGGGGAAGTCGGGCGCCGAGACCGAGGTGGCCGCGGTGGCGGCCGAACTCGACGCCACACCCACCCAGGTGTTGCTCGCCTGGCTCCTCGGCCACTCTCCGGTCATGCTCCCCATCCCGGGCACGGCCCGAATCGCCCACCTGGAAGAGAACGTCGCCGCGGCCGGCCTCGAGCTGAGCCCGGCCCAACGGGCGCGCCTGGACGGGCTGTCCGAGCCGGCGTAGGCCGTCGGCCCGTCGGTCGGTGGGCTGTCCACCGGACGACCGCGACGGCTGCCTCGCGGAGGCGGCCCCGGGCGGCGCGAGGAGGCGCCCCGACTGCCGGGCCGGTCGGGCACCGGCCGGTCGTCGTAACGTCAACACTGCGACAACCCGAGAAGAGCCCGAGAAGAGCGAGAAGAGAAGGACGCGACCCATGACCGTTCTCGACTCCCCGATCCCCCGTTTCCACCTGGCCATGCCGGTCGACGACCTGGCCGCCGCCCGCCGGTTCTACGGCGAGGTGCTGGGCCTGGAGCAGGGCCGCAGCGCCGACACCTGGGTGGACTGGAACCTGCACGGCCACCAGTTCGTCACGCACCTCGCGCCGGAGCGTGCGCGGCAGGTCCACAATCCGGTCGACGGCCACGACGTACCCGTGCCGCACTTCGGGCTGATCCTCACGGTCCCCGAGTTCCGCAAGCTCGCCGACCGACTGCGCGCGGCCGACGCCGAGTTCGTGATCGAGCCCTATGTGCGCTTCGAGGGGCAGACCGGCGAGCAGTGGACGATGTTCCTCCTCGACCCGGCGGGCAACGCCCTGGAGTTCAAGGCGTTCGCCGACGACTCCCAGGTCTTCGCCGCCTGACGCGCCGGAGCCCGACGCGCGGAAGGCGAGCGGGCACGACTCACCTCGGACGCCCCGGCCCGCCGACGCGCTGGGCCGCCCGACCCGCCCCGAACATCAGGAGTTCTTCGGCGCCCCCGTCGACCCCCGCACCATCAACTCCCCCCGAATCGTGGCGATCCCTCCGGGCGGCGCCTCCTCCCGGCCCATCGCGATCCGCCCGGCCCGGGCGCCCGCGTCCGCCAGCGGCAGCCGGACCGTCGTCAGGGCGGGTACCGCGTCGATGCTGAAGGGGAGGTCGTCGAAGCCGACGACGGAGACGTCGTCCGGGATGCGGAGGCCGGAGTCGCGTACCGCGGCGCACGCGCCGAGGGCGACCGTGTCGTTGGCGGCGACAACGGCCGTCAACTCCGGGTCGCGGCGCAGGAGTTCGAGGGTCGCCTCGTATCCGGCCCGGCGGTCGTAGCGGCCGTGGACCGTCCAGTCGGGGTTGTCGGGGACGCCGTGCGCGGCGAGCGCGGCCCGGTGGCCCTCGAGGCGGTGGCGGGTCGTGGTGCGCTCCTCCGGGCCCGCGATATAGCCCATGCGCCGGTGGCCGAGGCCGATCAGATGCTCGGTGAGCTGCTGCCCGCCGCCCCGGTTGTCGAAGGTGAGCGCCACCGCGTCGGTGTCCGCCGGTGCGGGCGGCCGCCCGCACAGCACGATCTTCGTCCCCGCGTCCGCGAGCTTCCGCAGCTTCGTCGCCACGGCCTCCGCGTGCGCGGTGTTCTCCACGGCCCCGCCCGTCAGCACCACCGCGGCGGCGCGCTGACGCTGAAGGAGCGTGAGGTAGGTGAGCTCGCGCTCCGCGGACCCGCCGGTGTTGCACACGACGGCGAGCCGCTCACCTCCCGCCCGGCCCCCGGGCCCCCCGATCTCGGACTGGATCGCCCCCGCCATGATCCCGAAGAACGGGTCGGCGATGTCGTTGACCAGGATCCCGACCAGGTCGGACGTGGCGGCGGCGAGCGCACTCGCCGGGCCGTTCAGTACGTAGTCCAGTTCGTCCACGGCTCGCAGCACCCGCTCACGGGTGGAGGCGGCCACGGGATAGTTCCCGTTCAGCACGCGCGACACCGTCGCGGGCGAGACCTGCGCGCGGGCCGCCACGTCCGCCAGGGTCACCGTCATCTCGTCGTCCTCCGGTCGCGCATCTCGTCGTACGTCGTCGTACACCGTTCCGAGGCCGTACACGACCCTCCCGGGCCGTACGCCGTCCTCCCAAGGCCGTACACGCACGAGCCCCCAGCCACGGTTTCGTGCAGACCTTATGGCCGAAGCCCCCTGTTGTTCGCACCTTCGAACAACTCGTCCCCGTCACGGTCTTGTCCGGACCGCTGCTCAGAGGCTAGCTTCTCATTGGATAGAAAGCGCTTGCTGCAACGCTCATCAGTACGGGTGTAGGCGGCGCGCACACTCGCGTACGACGCTGAGTACGACGCCTACGAAGGGAATGACGTGACACGCAAGACGGTGCGTATCGCCATGAATGGTGTGACTGGGCGCATGGGCTACCGCCAGCACCTGGTCCGTTCCATCCTGGCCATCCGCGAAGAGGGTGGCCTCGACCTCGGCGACGGCACCGTGCTGTGGCCCGAGCCGGTCCTCCTCGGCCGCCGCGAGCACGCCCTCAAGGCGCTCGCGGACCGGCACGGCATCGAGCACTGGTCCACGGACCTCGACGCCGTGCTCGCCGACCCGACCATCGACATCTACTTCGACGCCCAGGTCACCTCGGCCCGCGAGGAGGCGATCAAGAAGGCGATCGCGGCGGGCAAGCACATCTACACCGAGAAGCCGACCGCGACGGGCCTCGACGGCGCCCTGGAGCTGGCCCGCCTGGCCGCGGTCGCCGGCATCAAGCACGGTGTCGTCCAGGACAAGCTCTTCCTCCCCGGCCTGCTCAAGCTCAAGCGGCTCATCGACGGCGGCTTCTTCGGCCGGATCCTCTCCGTCCGCGGCGAGTTCGGCTACTGGGTCTTCGAGGGCGACTGGCAGTCCGCCCAGCGCCCGTCGTGGAATTACCGGGCCGAGGACGGCGGTGGCATCGTTGTCGACATGTTCCCGCACTGGGAGTACGTCCTCCACGAGCTGTTCGGCCGCGTGACGTCCGTGCAGGCGCTCACCGCCACGCACATCCCGCAGCGCTGGGACGAGCAGAGCAAGCCGTACGACGCCACGGCCGACGACGCCGCGTACGGCATCTTCGAGCTGGAAGGCGGCGCGATCGCCCAGATCAACTCGTCCTGGACCGTACGCGTCAACCGCGACGAACTCGTCGAGTTCCAGGTCGACGGCACCGAGGGCTCGGCCGTGGCCGGCCTTCGCAACTGCCGTGTCCAGCACCGCAGTTCGACACCCAAGCCGGTCTGGAACCCCGACATCCCGGCCACCTACTCCTTCCGCGACCAGTGGCAGGAGATCCCCGACAACGCCGAGTTCGACAACGGCTTCAAGGCTCAGTGGGAGCTCTTCCTCAAGCACGTCTACGCGGACGCGCCCTACCACTGGGACCTCCTGGCGGGCGCCCGCGGCGTCCAGCTCGCCGAACTGGGGCTGAAGTCCTCGGCCGAGGGCCGCCGTTTCGACGTACCGGAGATCGCGCTGTGACGAACGGAACGAACGGAATGAACACGGCGAACGGAACGAACGGAATGAACGGGGCGATTCAGCTTCCGGGCCCGGACGGGACGTTGCGCTCCTACACCCCGCGCACCGAACCGCTCGCCGTCACCACCGGAGCCCCCTTCGCCTCCCGTACGGTCTACTCGGCGGCCCACGTGGTCGCCGACCCATACGCGGACACCACCCCCGACTCGCCCGCCGCCGTCGACTGGGACGCCACCCTCGCCTTCCGCCGCCACCTGTGGTCCCACGGGCTCGGCGTCGCGGAGGCGATGGACACCGCCCAGCGGGGGATGGGCCTGGACTGGGCAGGCGCGGCCGAGCTGATCAGGCGGTCCGCCGCCGAGGCGAAGGCCGTCGGCGGGCTGATCGCGTGCGGAGTGGGCACCGACCAGCTGTCCGTCACGGAGATCGGCTACCCGTACAGCCTCGACGAGATCCGGGCCGGGTACGAGGAGCAGCTCGCGCTGGTCGAGGAGGCAGGCTCCCAGGCCATCCTCATGGCCTCCCGGGCCCTGGCCGCCGTGGCCAAGGGACCCGAGGACTACCTGGAGGTCTACGGCCATCTGCTGCGCCAGGCTTCCGAGCCCGTGATCCTGCACTGGCTGGGCCCGATGTTCGACCCGGCGCTGGAGGGCTACTGGGGCAGCACCGATCTGGACGCCGCCACCCACACCTTCCTGGAGGTCATCGCCGCCCACCCGGACAAGGTGGACGGCATCAAGGTCTCCCTGCTGGACGCCCAGCGTGAGATCGACATCCGCCGCCGCCTCCCCGACGGCGTGCGCTGCTACACCGGCGACGACTTCAACTACCCCGAACTGATCGCCGGAGACGACCGCGGCTTCAGCCACGCCCTCCTCGGCATCTTCGACCCGCTGGGCCCGCTGGCGGCCGAGGCCGTACGGGTGCTGGACACCGGCAACGCCGACGGCTTCCACGAACTCCTCGACCCCACCGTCGAGTTGTCCCGCCACCTCTTCCAGACCCCCACCCGTTTCTACAAGACGGGCGTGGTCTTCCTCGCCTGGCTCGCGGGCCACCAGTCGCACTTCACGATGGTCGGCGGCCTCCAGTCGGCCCGCTCGCTCCCGCACTTCGCCCGCGCGTACGAACTCGCCGACGGCCTGGGCCTGTTCCCGGACCCGGCGCTCGCTCAGGCCCGTATGAAGAACCTGCTCTCCCTGTACGGAGTGAACCAGTGAGTGCCCTGTCGCGTTTCTCCATCAACCAGATGACGGTCAAGCAGCTGTCGATGCCCGAACTGGTCGACGCCTGCCTGGAGTTGGGCGTCCCGGGCGTCGGCCTGTGGCGCGAGCCGGTCCAGTCGTACGGCGTGGACGCGACGGCCAAGCTCATCCGCGACGCCGGCCTGACGGTCACGACGCTCTGCCGGGGCGGCTTCTTCACGGCGATCGACCCGGCCGAGCGGGCCGAGGCCCTGGCCGACAACCGCCGCGCGATCGACGAGGCCGCCACGCTCGGCACGGACACCCTGGTGCTGGTCTCGGGCGGCCTCCCGGCGGGCTCGAAGGACCTCCACGGCGCACGGGAGCGCATCGCGGACGCACTGGGCGAGCTGGGCCCGTACGCGGCCTCGCGTGGCGTCCGGCTGGCCATCGAACCCCTCCACCCGATGTACGCCTCGGACCGCTGCGTGGTCTCCACCCTGACCCAGGCCCTGGACCTCGCGGAACGCTTCCCGGCGGAGCAGGTGGGCGTCACGGTCGACACGTACCACATCTGGTGGGACGACCAGGCCCCCGCGCAGATCGCCCGCGCGGGCGCCGGCGGCCGCATCCACACCTTCCAACTCGCCGACTGGACCACCCCGTTGCCCGAGGGCGTCCTGACCGGCCGCGGCCAGATCGGCGACGGCGCGATCGACATGCGCGAGTGGAAGTCCTACGTCGAAGCGGCCGGCTACACCGGCCCCATCGAAGTCGAGCTGTTCAACGACGGGTTGTGGGCCAGGGACGGCCGCGAGGTGCTGGCGGAGACGGCGGCGCGGTTCGTGGAGCACGCGGCCTGAGGAACATGGCTCGCGGAACACGACCTGAGGGACGCGGCTCGCGGAACTCAGTCCGAAGAATGCCGGGAACGGAACGTCGACGGGATTTCGCCCGTCGGCGTTCCGCTCCGCCCGATGATCGATGTCACTCGCATGATATCTGCCTGAATATGGCTAAACCGGTCGCTGGTCGGCATGAGCTATACCTGGTCGGGCACCGAGAACCTCCGGCGCCACATGACCAAGTACCGCAAGGCCCCGTCGGTCTCGAAGCGGAACGCGCGGTCCGGAGACATCGTCCTGTTCAAGTGACTCCTCCCTCACCTGAAGGCGGGGGCTTCTCGCTATGCCGGGTTGGCGTCGCGACGGACCAGCCCGGCCCGTAGAACATTCAGGGCGCCCACCGTGTCCGCGTGCGCGCTGTGG
>NZ_VWMY01000058.1 GCF_008905045.1 Streptomyces albicerus | reverse complement strand
TAAAAGCAGGGGCTTCGCCCCTGCAGACAAAAGACAGGGGCGCAGCCCCGTCTTTTAGGGGCGCGGGGAACTGCGCGACCAGCCCAACACAACCCGCACCCGACGCACCCGACGCCCTCGACGAGCGACTGTCGGCGACATATCGGTGGGTGTCGGTGGGCTGTCGGTGGTTTGTCGGTGGGGAATGGCACCTTGGTCGGCATGACGCGAATCGACAAGAACCCCACAGGCGGCGGCACCGACGCCGTCACCGTACGGGGGCTGGTCAAGCACTACGGCGAGACCAAGGCACTGGACGGCGTGGACCTGGACGTACGCGAGGGCACCGTGATGGGTGTGCTCGGGCCGAACGGGGCCGGCAAGACGACCCTCGTACGGATTCTGTCCACCCTCCTCTCCCCCGACGCCGGGCAGGCGACCGTCGCCGGCTACGACGTCGTACGGCAGCCCCGGCAGCTGCGCCGGGTGATCGGTCTCACCGGCCAGTACGCCTCCGTCGACGAGAAGCTCCCGGGCTGGGAGAACCTCTACATGATCGGCCGGCTCCTCGACCTGCCGCGCAAGGACGCCCGCGCTCGCGCCGACGAGCTCCTGGAGCGCTTCTCGCTCACCGACGCGGCCAAGCGCCCGGCGAGCACGTACTCCGGAGGCATGCGTCGGCGCCTGGACCTCGCCGCGTCCATGATCGGGAGCCCGGCCGTCCTGTACCTGGACGAGCCGACGACCGGCCTGGACCCGCGCACCCGCAACGAGGTGTGGGACGAGGTCAAGCGCATGGTCGGCGACGGAGTCACCGTCCTGCTCACCACCCAGTACATGGAGGAGGCCGAGCAGCTCGCCTCCGAGCTGACCGTCGTGGACCGCGGCAAGGTCATCGCCAACGGCGCCATCGAGGAGCTCAAGGCGAAGGTCGGCGGACGTACGCTGCGGGTCCGCCCGGTCGATCCGCTGCAACTGCGTCCCCTCGCCACCGCGCTCGACGAGCTGGGCCTCACCGGGCTCGCCACCAGCACCGTGGACGCCGTCCGCGGTGACGTCCTGGTCCCGATCCTCAGCGACGAGCAGCTGACCGCCGTGGTCGGCGCGGTCACCGCGCGCGGCATCACGCTCTCCTCCATCACCACCGAACTGCCCAGCCTGGACGAGGTGTTCCTGTCCCTCACCGGCCACCGCGCCAGTGCCCCGCAGGACGCGACGCCCGCCCCCGACCGCGAAGAGGTCGCCGTATGAGCGCCGCCACTCTTTCCACCGCCGACACCGACTTCAAGGCGGACGCCCACATCACGCTGCGCGGTCATCTGCGCCACACCGGCGCCCTCATCCGCCGCAATCTGCTGTGGATCCGGCAGGACCCCGAGTCGATGTTCGACGCGCTGCTGATGCCGGTCGTCTTCACCCTGCTGTTCGTGTACGTCTTCGGCGGCTCGATCGGGCAGGCCCTGGGCGGCGGGCAGGACGGGTACGTGCAGTACGTGATCCCCGGCATGATCGCGATGATGAGCATGACCCTGTCCCAGGGCGTCGGCACCGGCTTCAGCCAGGACTTCAACAGCGGAGTCATGGACCGTTTCCGGTCGCTGCCGATCGGGCGTGGCTCGGTGCTGTTCGCGAAGGTCTCGGTGGAGCTGGCACGCATGCTGTTCGCGACGACCGTGCTGATGATCGTCGCCGTCCTGGTCGGGTTCGACATCACCAGCTGGCCCGGTCTGTTCGCGGCCGTGGGCCTGGCCGCGGTGTTCGCCTCGTCGATCATGTGGGTGTTCCTCACCCTGGGCGTGATCCTGAAGAACGCGCAGTCCGTGCAGGCGATGGGCTTCCTGGTGCTGTTCCCGCTGCAGTTCGGCTCGTCGATCTTCGCCCCGACGGCGTCGATGCCCGGCTGGCTACAGGCGTTCACCGACTACAACCCGTTGTCCACGCTCGCGGACGCGGCCCGCGGGCTGATGGTGGGCGGCCCGGTCGCGCACGACCTGTGGGTGACGCTCGGCTGGTCGGTGGCGATCACCGCGGTGATGGCGCCGGTCGCGATCCACAAGTTCCGTACGAAGAGCTGACGTTCACCCCCGCCGGGGCGTTCGGGACCGTCAGACCAGGGCGGTGGCCTCCTCGAAGGAGAGGCCGCCGCCCTCCGCGTACGCGGCCTCGTACTCCTCGTCGGTGAGGACGGCGCGTGCCCCGGTCTCGGCCCGCGCCCGCATCTCGCGCTCCATGGCGGCCTGGAAGTGGCCGGGCGGCCGCAGCCGTTCGGCGGCGCCGAGGCAGCGGGCGGCGTCGCGGGCGCGCCGGCCACCGTCGACGCCGGGCAGCGCGAGGGCGGCGGTCGTCAGATGCGCGGATCTCATGTGCGGCGCGATCATGTAGCTCAGCGGGTCCTGCGCCCGCGACAGAGCGCCCCGGATCTTCACCAACGATTCCTCGTGCAGACCCTCCATGGCGTCCAGCCAGGCCTCCACACCGAGGACGAACGCGTCGAAGACCACGAAATGGACGGCGCCGAAGTCGGTGCGCAGCCGCTCCATCTGCTCGCGGGCCTCGGCGATCCGATCCGAGCGGGCGAGCCAGACGGCGAGGAAGAGCCGGGCCGCGGGCATGGCCTCGTTGTGCGCGCCGTGGCCCTGCTCCAGGACCTCGCGCAGCAGCCGCTCGCCCCGCTCGATCTCGCCCGACTCGACGAGCACGCTGCCGAGGCGGGTGCTGAGGATGGCCGTCTGGGCGCGGGCGCCCAGCCGTTCGGCGTGGGTCATGGCCTCCTGATAGTCCGCCGCGGCGAGTTGGTACTCACCCTTGCGTTCCCGGGCCTCGCCCCGTGCGGAGAGCGCCTCGGCGGCGCCCCAGGCGTCCTCGACGCGGACGAAGATCTCCAGCGACTCGTCGGCGTCTCGGGTGGCGTCACCGGCCCAGTCGGCGCGGTTGGCCAAGATGTTGGCGCGCATCTGCAGGGCGACGGCCAGCTCCCAGTCGTAGCCGAACTCGCGGCAGCTCTCGACGCTCGCGTCGATGACATCGCGCAGCCGGTCCATGTCACCGGTCAGCATCACGGCGTAGAACCAGAGGTAGCCGGGGTTGCGGCAAACCTGCGGAAGCCCCGGCCGGTAGGCGTCGGTGATGGCCAGCAGTTTCGCCTCGGCCTCCGGGGTCTGCCAGGTCTCCAACTCCAGGTCCATGCAGGCGAGATGAATGAGGTGGACACCGCGCCGGGCCTCGGCGAGGACCTCCGGGCGCATCGGCGGCGGAGTCGCGGTGCACGGTTCGAACAGCGGGACGGCGGGCTCGGCGTCCGGTGCGAACGGGTCGGGGCCGAGGGCGATGACCTCACGGGACCAGTTGCGGCTCGCCATGCGCAGGTCGCGGATCTGCCAGTACCAGGCGAGGGAGAGGACGAGGCAGAGCGCCTCCTGCTCGTCGCGTTCGGCGACGGCGTGCTGCAGCGCGGCGCGCATGTTCTCGCCCTCGAGCTGGAGCAGTTCGATGGCCGCGCGCTGGCCGGGGCCGCGCAGCTCGGGGTCGGTGGTGCGGGCGAGTTCGCGGTAGTACGTGAGGTGGGCGCGCTCGGCGGCCGGGCGATCACCGGACTCGTCGAGCCGCTCCCCGGCGTACTCGGCGACCGTCTCCAGAAGCCGGTAGCGCATCGCGCCGTCGGCCTCTTCCGCAGACGAAGGTGCCGCCACGACAAGGGATTTGTCGACGAGCGAGCCGAGCGCCTCCAGCGCGGCGGGACCGCAGACGGCCTCGGCGGCGGCGAGGTCGCAGCCGCCGGCGAAGACGGACAGCCGCCGCAGCACGTCCCGTTCGTCCGCGTCGAGGAGGTCCCAGGACCAGTCGACGACGGCACGCAGTGTCTGCTGGCGCGGCAGGACCGTACGGCTGCCGGAGGTGAGGAGGCGGAAGCGGTTGTCGAGACGGTCGGCGATCTGCCGCGGGGTGAGCATCCGCAGCCGGGCGGCGGCGAGTTCGATGGCGAGCGGCAGTCCGTCGAGCCGCCGGCAGATCTCCGCGGCCGCCTCCGGATCGTCCTCGATACGGAAGCCGGGGCGCGCGGCGGCGCCCCGGTCGGCGAGCAGCTTCAGCGCGTACGGCTCGGGCAGCGGCTCCACCGGCCGCAGCAACTCCCCCGGTACGCCCAGGGGTTCGCGGCTCGTGGCCAGAACGGTCAGTCCGGGGCAGGACTCCAGCAGCTGCTCGACGAGCCGGGCCGCGGCGTCCACGACGTGCTCGCAGTTGTCGAGGACGATCAGCATGCGGCGCCCCGCGCAGTGCTCGGTGAGACGGACGACCGGGTCGTCGTGCCGGTCGGCGAGGGCCCGCATCTCCTCGGCTCCGGCGCCGCGCAGCACGGTCTCCCGGGCCCCGACCGCGGTGAGCACGGCCTCGGGCACGGCCTGCGGGTCGTCGACGGGCGCGAGCTCGGCCAGCCACACCCCGTCGGGCATGGCCTCTGTGATGCTCTCGCCCGCCTCCTGCGACAGCCGCGTCTTGCCGGCCCCGCCGGGCCCGAGCAGCGTGACGAGCCGGGCCGCCGCGAGGTCCCCGCGGATGGTCTCCAGATCGGTCTCGCGCCCGACGAAGGAGGTGAGCCGGGCCCGGAGGTTGCCGAGGGCCGCGCCGCGGTCGCGGGCTTCCGGCTCGGCGGCGTGACTGTGCGAGGCGGGCCCGGCGGCCTGCTCGTACGGCGTCGGGCGGGGTGCGCGCCCATCGGCCCGCTCGGCCCGCTCGGTCTGCTCGGTCCGCGCGCGTACGGGACCGGGGGCGCCCCGCAGCAACTCCCCGTGCAGCGCTCGCAGTTCAGGCCCGGGGTCCGTGCCGAGCCGGTCGGCCAGGAGCTGTCGTACGGATTCGTAGCCTGCCAGTGCCTCCGCGGTGCGGCCCGCGTCGCGCAGGGCGCGCAGGCGCAGCAGCTGGAGGGGCTCGTCCAGCGGGTGGGCGTCGCACAGGGCCGTGAGGTCGGGGAGGGACTGTTCGGCGTGGCCGAGGGCGAGGGCCGCAGCGAGGCGGGTGCGGCGGGCGTCGAGGCGACGGGTCTCCCAGCGGGACGACTCGGCGGTGCGGTCCGGGAGGTCGGCGAGGGCGGGGCCGCGCCAGAGGGCGAGGGCGTCGTCGAGGATCACGGCCGCCTTGCCGGGGTCGCCGTCGGCCAGCGCGCGGGTGCCCTCGCCCGCGAGCCGCTCGAAGCGGTACAGGTCGATGTCGTCGGCCGCCGCGCACAGCCGGTAGCCGCCCTCCGCGGAGCCGATGGCGTCCGCGCCGAGCGCTCTGCGCAGCCGGCCCACCAGGGCCTGCAACGCGCCCGTCGCGTCGGCCGGCGGGTCGGCGCCCCACACCTCGTCGACCAGTACGGCCGCGGGCACGGTCCGCCCGGGCCGCAGGGCGAGCACGGTCAGCAGGGCACGCAGCCGCGCCCCGCCGACCGGGACGGGCGTGCCGTCGGTGCGGAGTGCCTGGGTGGTGCCGAGGATGCGGTAGCGCACGTGGTCCATTGTCTCCGGTGGTCTCAGCAGGGGTCGCGGGGTTGTCGCGGAGTGGCGCCCGGGATCTCGAGCGGACGGAGGCTCGGCTGCCGGCGGCTCGTCCGGGTCCGTGCACCGCGCGGGACACGTCACCCCGTCTGCCGCCGAGAACGCGGTGCCGCGGCACTCCGTCTCGCGACCCTCGTAGAACACCTGCCACGACCCCATGGGTCCACCTTCTCCGGAACTCACAGCCGATCGCGAGACGTTTTCGGCATACGCCCGGTACGGTCGGGCACGCCCATCAGCATGAACCCCGGCTGAGCGAACCCCAGGGAGCCCGACCCCATGACCACCGCCACCAACCGGCACAGCGACCGGCGGATCAGCCCTGTCTTCATAGGGATCGTGGCCGTCGCGGCGGTCACCGGCTGGGCCACCTGGACGGGCTTCGCCGAGCAGCCCGGTGTGGCCGTCTTCCTGTTCGTGACGGCCGCCTGGATCGTCTCGCTCTGTCTGCACGAGTACGCGCACGCGCGCACGGCCCTGCACAGCGGCGACATCTCGATCGGCGCCAAGGGCTATCTGACCCTGAACCCGCTGAAGTACACGCACGCGCTGCTGAGCATCGTGCTGCCCGTCATCTTCGTGATCATGGGCGGTATCGGTCTGCCGGGCGGCGCGGTCTGGATCGAGCGGAGCCGCATCCAGGGCCGCTGGAAGCACAGCCTGATCTCGGCGGCGGGCCCGCTGACGAACATCCTGTTCGCGGTGGTCTGCACGGCCCCGTTCTGGCTGGACGCGCTGGACGGCGTGCCGGCCGACTTCCAGTACGCCCTCGCGTTCCTTGCGCTGCTCCAGGTCACGGCCGCGCTGCTGAACTTCCTGCCGGTGCCGGGCCTGGACGGCTACGGCGTGATCGAGCCCTGGCTGTCGCACAACATCCGCCGCCAGGTGGAGCCGCTCGCGCCCTTCGGACTGCTCCTCGTGATCGCCATCCTGTGGATCCCGGCGGTGAACGGTGTGTTCTTCGACGTGATCGACTCGCTCCTGCGCAGCCTGGGCATCGACGAGTTCCAGACGTACTGCGGCCAGAACCTCTACCGCTTCTGGACGGAGACCAACGAGTACTGCACGGTCAGCCCGTGACGGACGACGCCCTGCGCCGCGCCCGGTCCCGGCGCAGGTAGTACCAGGTCATGTTGGACGACAGGCCCGCGAGCAGTACCCACACGATCCCCAGCCAGCTGCCCTGGACGAAGGAAACGACGGCCGCGGCGACTGCGAGCAGGCAGACGACGAGGGCGTAGAGGGCGAGTCGGGACATGAGGGTCGGCTCCTGTCGGGTCCAGGTCGGGTCGCGGTCGAGCCGCGGTCAGGTCGCGGTCGGGTCCTGTCGGGGGACACCGCTGCGCTCCAGTGTCCCCCACGCCCCGGGCAGGCTCACACGTCGGTCAGACGCAGACCCGCGTGGGCCTTGTACCGCCGGTTCACGGAGATCAGGTTCGCCACCAGCGACTCGACCTGGTGGGCGTTGCGCAGGCGCCCGGAGAAGATGCCGCGCATGCCGGGGATCCGCCCGGCCAGCGCCTGGACGATCTCCACGTCCGCGCGCTCCTCGCCGAGGACCATCACATCGGTGTCGATCTCCTCGATCTCCGGGTCCTGCAGCAGCACGGCGGACAGGTGGTGGAAGGCGGCGGTCACCCGCGAGTCCGGCAGCAGGGCGGCGGCCTGCTCGGCGGCGCTGCCCTCCTCGGGCTTCAGCGCGTACGCGCCCTTCTTGTCGAAACCGAGCGGGTTGACGCAGTCGACGACGAGCTTGCCCGCCAGTTCCTCGCGCAGCGACTCCAGCGTCTTGCCGTGTCCGTCCCACGGCACTGCGACGATCACGATGTCGCTGCGGCGCGCGGTCTCGGCGTTGTCGGCGCCCTCGACACCGTGGCCGCACTCCTCGGCGGCGGCCTGCGCGCGCTCCGCGGCCCGCGAGCCGATGATCACCTTCTGGCCGGCCCGCGCCAGCCGGTAGGCGAGGCCCTTGCCCTGCGGGCCGGTGCCGCCGAGCACGCCCACGACGAGCCCGGACACGTCGGGAAGGTCCCAGGGGTCCTTGGCAGGGGCCTTCTGTGCACTGTCAGTAGAGGTCATGGACCGACTTTACGTGCGCGGTTCCCTGCCCGCGGCGCTCAGGTGAGGTCCGTCACGGGCACTCGGCGGAAGGTGATGGTCTCGTACGCGCTGAAGTCGCCCGTCTCGTGGAGGAGTCCGACCGTGTCGTCGTCGACGCGCACGAGGTCGGAGTACGCGGCGGGCAGTCCGTCCACGGTGTGCGCGGGCCGCCAGGTGATGCCGTCGTCGGTGCTGGCGCGGATGGTCATCAGGGCGCGGAAGCCGGGGTCGGCGGGGCCGGAGTAGAGGAGGACGTCCGGGTCGCGGAGCTGGAGCACGCTGCCCTCGACGACGGGTCCGGTGAGGCCGGCCTGCGGCCGGAAGGGCTTGACCAGGGTCTGGCCGCCGTCCGTCGAGTACGCGTCGGCGCGGGTGCCGGGGGCCGTGGAGTCGGTGCGGGTGTTGAAGTAGACGCGGCCGTCCGGGAGTTCGGTGGCGGTGGTCTCGTTCACGTTGATGTAGTTGTCGGTGTTGTCGTCGACGTATCCGATGCGCCAGGTCTCCCCGCGGTCGTCGCTGAGCAGGCAGTGTCCGCCGTTGTACTTGCCCTCGGTGCCGTTGTCCCTGCCGGTCGGCGGGATGGAGTGGTTGGCGGGGACGACGACCCGGCCGGTACTCAACTGGACGGCGTGGCCCGGGGTGGTGGCGTACCAGCGCCAGGAGTCCTTCTTCGTCTGCTTCGTGATCTCCTTCGGGCTCGACCACGTGAGCCCGTCGTCGTCGCTGTGCTGGACCCAGACGCGGCGTCCGTCCGCGGCGCTCACCTTGCCGCGGCGGATGGCGTCCTCGGTGGCGAGGGCGGCGTTGCGGACGTGGACGAGCAGGACGCGGCCGGTGTCGAGGACGACGGGGGCCGGGTTGCCCGCGAGGTGGTCGCCGTTCTTGGCGGCGACCTGGAGCGGGCCCCAGGTCAGTCCCCCGTCCGTGGACCGCTTCAGTACGACGTCGATGTTCCCGAAGTCGTCGTGGGAACCGACCCGGCCTTCGCAGAAGGCGAGCAGGGTTCCCTCGCCGGTGGCGACGACGGCCGGGATACGGAAGCTCGCGTAGCCCTCCTGTCCCGACCGGAACGGCACGGATGTCTCAGTGCTTGCCATGAAGCCCTCCCCTTACCGACTGGGTCGGACACCCTGCCCACCTTGGGCGAATTCACGGTGAACTCCGCCTGACGAGTGGCCGGTTGCGGCAGGATGCGTGCGCATGGATGCCGTACGGGTGGCCTTGTTGCGCGAAGTGCTCGCCGGTACCGAGTGGCCCGGGGCCACGCGGCGGTTCGCGGGAGCACTCCGTTCGTCCGTTCTGCCGCACGGGGGCGGGCTGCTGCTGGTGGGGACGGCGGAGTACGAACCGTGGCACCTGGCGGCGCACCTCGTGGACGAGGCGGCCTGGTCGGGGACGCCCGAGCTGAAACCGACGCTCGTACGCCACGGAGCGCGGCCGGAGGATCCGGCCCACCTCGCCGTGGGACTCGGCCGGATCGAGGCGGCCCGGCGGGGCGAGACGCTGCTGGTGGTGGCGCCGGACGCGCCCGAGGCCGCGCTCCTGGAGCGGGTCCACGACGCGCGCCGGGCCGGGGCGACGGTCCTCGCGCTGGACTCCGGCGACCGTGAACTGCACGCGATGGCGCACGAGGCGCTCGCGGTGCCGGCCGAGCCGGACCTCGACCTGGACACCGTGCAGCACCTGGTCAGCGCGGCCGCCGGGGAGAACTCGCTGCCCGCACCGCGGGGGCGGCGACGCCTGCGGGACCGGTTGTCGCGGCTGGCGGACCAGTTGACGTCACCGCCGCCCACGCGCTGGTGACCCGGCCGGTGACCTGAAGTCGCGGGCCGTCGGAAAAGCGTTTGTCTCCGTCGGGGGCCGGGCCGGACCATGGCCCTTCGTGACGGAACCCGATACCGAACCCGAAGACAACGCCCCGGCCTCCGCTGCCGAATCCGGCCCCGGCCCCGCCGGCTCGCGGCTGCGCGCGCTGCTGCCCGATCTGGCGCCGTGGCGGACCTCCGCCGACTTCCGGCGGCTGTGGGTGGCCGGGCTCATCACCAACTTCGGCAGCTTCCTGACCTTCGTCGCGCTGCCGGTGCAGATGAAGGAGCTGACCGGTTCCGCGGTGGCCGTCGGCGCGATCGGCGCCGTGGAGCTCATACCGCTGATCGTCTTCGGGCTGTACGGCGGGGCGCTCGCCGACGCCCTGGACAAGCGGAAGCTGATCCTCTGGACGGAGGTGGGGCAGGGGCTGCTCTGCGCCGGGCTGCTGGTCAACGCGTTGGTGCCGGACCCTGTGGTGTGGCCGTTGTACGCCGTCGCCGCGCTCTCCTCCGGGCTTGTCGCGGTGCAGCGGCCGGCGCTGGACGCGCTCACGCCGCGCATCGTGCGGCACGAGCACCTGCCGGCGGCGGCCGCGCTCAACTCGTTGCGGTGGACGGTCGGGGGCGTCGCGGGGCCGGCCGTCGCGGGGCTCGTGGTGGCGTACGCCGGGCTCGGCTGGGCCTATGCCGCGGACCTCGCGACGTTCGCGGTCTCGGTCGTCCTCGCCGTGGGGCTCGCCGCGTCGCCCGCGTCCCACGAGGCGGCCAAGCCGTCGTTGCGGTCGATCGCGGAGGGGGCTCGGTACGCGTGGAGCCGCAAGGAGCTGCTGGGTACGTACACGATCGACCTGGCCGCCATGTTCCTGGCCTTTCCGCTCGCCCTTCTGCCGTTCCTCGCGGACGAGTTGGACGCGGAGTGGTCGCTCGGGCTGATGTACGCGGCTCTGCCTGCCGGGTCGCTGTTGGTGAGCCTGACGAGTGGCTGGACCTCGCGGGTTCATCGGCATGGGCGGATGGTGGTGCTGGGGGCGGCGTTCTGGGGGCTCGCGATGGTGGGCGCGGGGGCCGTTCACAATGTCTGGCTGGTGCTGCTGTTCCTGACCCTGGGCGGTTGCTTCGACATGGTCAGTGGGATCTTTCGGGCGGCGATGTGGAACCAGACGATTCCGGACGAGTTGCGGGGGCGGTTGGCCGGGATCGAGTTGCTGTCGTATTCGGTCGGGCCTCAGCTGGGGCAGGTTCGTGCGGGTGGGATGGCCACGTGGATGAGTGTGCGGGCGTCTGTGTGGGCCGGGGGTGTGCTGTGTGTGGCGGCGGTGGGGGCGCTGGCTCTGTGTCTTCCGAAGCTCATGGCGTATGACGTGCGGACGAATGAGCATGCGGTGCGGTTGAAGGAGGCGCGGGGGAAGGTTGCGGCCGGTTCCTAGTCTGCGGGTCGTGTAGGGCTGGTCGCGCAGTTCCCCGCGCCCCTGGGAGGTGGGGAGTTGCTGTCGATGGGTGATCTGCGGGTCGTGGGGGCTGAGCGCGCAGTTCCCCGCGCCCCTTACGGGGCGCCGAGGTCCCAAGAGCCACCCGCCCTGTGAAGGGCGGGTGGGTGGGGAAGATCGCCGCGCGGCGGCTAGTCGTCCTCTGAATCCCGCGCCGCGGAGTCATGCCAGCGGGGGTCGGTCTCCCATTCGAGGTTGCGCTCTCGGGCGATCTCCATCGCGTGCTCGGCCTCGCCGCGGGACGCGTACGGGCCGAAGCGGTCCTTGGCGGGGCACTCGGGGCCCTCCTCGACCTTCTTGTGCTGCAGGCAGTAGTACCACTCGCCCGGCTTCCCGACCGTCCGCTTCTTGAACAGGGCCATGGCTCAGGCTCCTTTCGCCAGTGACATCGTCCCCCACACGCGCTGGTTAGACTCGCTGGCATGTCTGGCCAGTCGCTGCTCGTACCAGGGGAGCTCTCTCCCGTCCGTCCCGTCCCGGGAAACATCAGGCGTCCCGAGTACGTGGGCAAGCCCGCTCCCACCCCGTACACCGGACCGGAGGTGCAGACCCCGGAGACGATCGAGGCGATGCGCGTCGCGGGCCGGATCGCCGCGCGGGCGATGGAGGAGGCCGCGAAGCTCATCGCGCCCGGCGTCACCACGGACGAACTGGACCGGGTCGCCCACGAGTACATGTGCGACCACGGCGCCTACCCGTCCACGCTCGGCTACCGCGGCTTCCCGAAGTCCCTGTGCACCTCCGTGAACGAGGTCATCTGCCACGGCATCCCGGACTCCACGGTCCTGCGGGACGGGGACATCATCAACCTCGACGTGACGGCGTACATCGGGGGCGTGCACGGCGACAACAACGCCACGTACCTCGTCGGTGACGTGGCCGAGGAGAGCCGGCTGCTCGTCGAGCGGACCCGCGAGTCCCTCGCCCGCGCCATCAAGGCGGTCAAGCCCGGTCGGCAGATCAACATCATCGGCAGGGTCATCGAGTCGTACGCGAAGCGGTTCGGGTACGGGGTCGTGCGGGACTTCACCGGGCACGGCATCAACTCGTCGTTCCACTCGGGGCTGATCATCCCGCACTACGACAGCCCGCACGCGACGACCGTGATCCAGCCGGGGATGACGTTCACGATCGAGCCGATGCTGACGCTGGGGACGCACGAGTACGACACGTGGGACGACGGGTGGACCGTCGTCACGAAGGACCGCCGGCGGACCGCGCAGTTCGAGCACACGCTCGTCGTCACGGACAGCGGGGCCGAGGTTCTCACGCTGCCCTGACCGCCACCTGCTCTCTTTCAGCCGCCCGTCAGCCGCCCGCTCGTACAGAGCGGGCGGTTTTCTCATGTGGGTCTGGTGGGGATTCGGGGTACGGTTTTACCGACAGGGTGTCGGGAAATCCATTGACTTAGGTAAGCCTAACCATAGAAGATTGGGCAGGCTCTCGTCCCCCTTCGGCCCCGGAGGTCCATATGAACTCGTCGAGTACGCCGTTCTCTACGCTCATCCGCACCGCGTCGCACGAACAGCACATGGAGGCGGAGACCTCGACGTTCATGAGCGATCTGCTCGGTGGCAGGCTCGGCGTGGACGCGTACGCGCGCTACACCGAGCAGCTGTGGTTCGTGTACGAGGCGCTGGAGTCGGGTGCGCGGCGCCTGGCCGGCGATCGGGTGGCGGGGCCGTTCATCCAGCCCGAGCTGATGCGGGTCGCTTCGCTGGAGCGGGACCTTGCGCATCTGCGGGGCGCCCGGTGGCGCGACGGCCTCACCGCGCTGCCCGCGACCGCGGAGTACGCGGCGCGGGTTGCCGAGTGTGCGCGTACGTGGCCCGGTGGGTACATCGCGCATCACTACACGCGGTATCTCGGTGATCTTTCCGGTGGGCAGATCATTCGGGGCAAGGCGGAGAAGACGTGGGGGTTTGCCCGGAAGGGCGACGGGGTTCGGTTCTATGTGTTCGAGGACATCGGGAATCCGGCGGCGTTCAAGCGGGGGTATCGCGAGCTGCTTGATGGTGTGCTGGCGGACGACTTGGAGAAGCAGCGGATTGTTGCCGAGTGTCGGCACGCTTTTGCTTTGAATACCGCGGTTTTCCGGGCCCTGGGGGAAGAGTTCCGCCTAAGTGCCTGAACGTCATGACGTGCGGGTCTGTGGGGGCTGGTCGCGCAGTTCTCCGCGCCCCTAAAGGGGCGCTCTCACCGCTCCAGGAAGACACGGCCCCCCACCTCCACCCAACCCCCCGGCTGTGGTGCCGTCAGGATTTGGGAGCCCGTGCCCTGGATGATGTTCAGGGCGCGGCCCAGTTGGGCTGTCAGTTGGAGGGCTGCCGCGCCTGTTGCCTCGTCCTCTTTGATGCCGTCGTTGCGGCCGGGGAAGCCGCGGGCGCGGATTCGGCCGGCTGCCTCGTCCTCCCAGGCCCAGGCGTAGATCCACTCCCCGGGCGGGGGCACCTCAAGTGCGTCGACCTCGGCAGCCGTGGCGTAGCGGCGGAGTGTGCGCGGCTCAGGCCATTCCGGGCGGGCCTCGATCCAGCTGAACTCGCCGTCGAGGCGGGTGGCCACCACGCCTGCGGGCGTGACGAGTTCGGGTACGTCGAGCAGCCAGGCCGCGCCCACGCAGGGGTACCCGGCGAAGGGCAGCCGCACGCTGGGGGTGTAGATGTCGATGACCCCACGCTCGGGGTCGTCCACGAACACCGTTTCGCTGAAACCGAGTTTGGCCGCGAACGCCTGCCGCTCGCCGCGCTCCGGCATCAGGGAGCCGTCCCGCACGACCCCGAGTTCGTTGCCGTACTCTCCGCGCGGTCCGCAGAAGACCCGCAGCACGTCGTAATCAGTCACCCGGGCATTCAAACACCACAGGAGCAGTGCATGCGCACCCGGCCGCCGGCCCCGGGGTGGGGGCGGCGGCCGGGTGCTCGTCGGGTTCGGGTCAGGACTGGACGGAGTCCGTCGCGCGGCGGCGGCGTACGGCGAAGACCACGCCCGCGCCCGCCGCGACGGTTGCCGCGGCCGCGGCGCCCAGGGCGGTGACGGGGACGTCGGAGCCGGTGGAGGCGAGGCCGCCGGTCACGCCGCCCGTGGTGGAGCCGGTGGTGCCGGCGGCTCCGGTCGTGCCGGTGCCGCCCGTGCCCGTACCGCCCGTGGCGCCGGTGGACGAGGAGGGGTCCGTGTCCGGGAGTTCGGCGTCCTCGGACAGGGCCACCGAGAGGTCGACCGGGTCGAGTTCGGCGCCGGCCTGGTAGAAGCCGCCGAAGGCCTCGGCACCGGCCTTGGTGAGGGTGGTGGTGACGTCGTCGAGGGTGATGACGTCGTTCTTGGCCGTCAGGTCGGCGGACTTGGGCTTGAGTTCGGCGAGGGTCACGTCGTCGGACTTCTCGCCGAGGCTGTTGACGTCGGCGGTCAGCTTGCCGGAGCCGCCGTCGAGCTCCGCCTTGAGGTCGCTGAGAGTGAGGTCGAGGCCGTAACTGCCGTTCTCCTCATGGCCCTTGAAGTTGACCGAGCCCTTGAAGGAGGCGTTGAGGGTGTCGGCGTCCGTGTCGTAGGTGCCGGTGCCGTCGACGAAGGTGAAGATCCCGTTGCCCGCGGCCTGGGACGCGCCGCCGGAGACCGTGATCCTGCCCTTGGCGACGCCGTCCACGACGTACGTGCGGAAGGACTGCTTCACGCCCCAGCCGAGGGTGCCGTCGGTGATGTCCCCCGAGGCGTCGGCCCCGGTGGGCGAGGGGGTCGCGCTCGTGGACTGCGACGGGCTCGTCGAGGGTGTGGTGGACGGGGTCTGCGAGGGCGTGGGGGACGCGGACGTGGACGGGGTGCCCGACGGGGTGGTGGAGGTCGAGGTCGACGGAGACGGCGACTCCGTCTTCTTCTCCACCACCGTCAGCGGATCCCCCGCCGCGCCGCTGTAGCTCGAGCTGCCGAAGACGTCCGCGGCCTCCTTCGTCAGCTTGGTCGCCATGTCCTTCATGTCGCGGGTGACGGTGACCTCGGCGAGCGGCACGTCTTGCTGGGTCGCGCCGCTCTTCGTCACGTCGGCGGTGACTTTGGCGGCCTTGCTGTCGAACTTCACGTCGGACAGGGCGAGTTCGAAGCCGTGCAGCTTGGAGGCGATCTTCAGACCGCCCTCGAAGCCGAGCGAGACAGTGTGCGCCTCGGAGTCGTAGGTCCCGGTGCCGTTGCCGAAGGTGAAGGCGCCGTTGTCCTTGGCCTGCGTGGCGCCGCCCTCGGGCGTGAAGCTGCCGGCCGCCATCCCGGTCACGTACGTGCGGTACGACTGCTTGATGCCCCAGGTCAACTCGTAGCCCTTGAGCGGCACTTCGGCGGCGGACGCGGACGTCGCGGCGAGCGCGGTGGCGCCGAGCGTGACGGCGGTCGCGCAGGCTGCGGCGAGGGCTATCGGACGGCGGCGTCTGGTGGCGGCCATGGTCGTGGGTCTCCTCGGTTCAGTGGGAGTCGGTCCAGTGTGGGAGTCCGCCGACAGGCGGACAGGGCAAGGGGGTTCAGTCCTCTGCGGGAGCGTCGGCAGCCGGTCGCGCACGACGCCTGCGGATGATCACGTAGGCAGCCGCCACCGCGATCAGGGAGCCGACCGCGAGGCCGATGGGCAGGACGGGGACGTCCGAATCGCTCGCGATCGCCTCGGTCCTGGGCTCGGCCGACTTCTCGGCGGCCGCGGCTTCCGGTGTGGCCGACTCCGCGCTGCCCAGGTCGGGCAGGGCGGGCAGTTCGGCGCTGTCGGTCAGGGCGACGGCAAGAGAGACCGGGTCCATCTCCGTGCCCGCCTTGTACATCCCGCCGAAGGCCTTGGCGCCGTCGGCGGTGAGCTTCGTGGGCGCCTCGGTGACCCGGGCGAGGCCGTCCTGGGGCTTGAGGTCCCGTGCGATGAAGGTGACCAGCGGGACCTTCTTCTCCGTACCGCCCGCGCTCGTCACGTCGGCGTAGAGCGTGCCCTTGCCGCCGTCCGCGACCTTGGCCCGGACCGCGCCGAGCTTCAGGTCGAGGCCCTGCTTCCCGGTGAAACGGACGGCTCCGGCGAACGATGCGTCGAGGGTGCGCTTCTCGTCGTCGTACGTGCCCGATCCCTCGGGGAAGCGGAAGAGCGCGCCGCCGTCCTGGGCGCCCCCGCTGAGCTTCCACTCGCCCTGGGCGATGGTTCCGGTGACGTACTCGCGGAAGGTCCTGCGCACGCCCCAGTCGACGGCTCCGTCCTCGATCCCGGATGAACTCCCCTTCTTCTCCTTGGACTTCGTGGACTTCGTCGGGGAGGGGGACGGCGCACTCGACGGCTTGGCGGCCGCCGCCTTCACGTCCGCCGACAGGCTGACCGGGTCGAGGGCGGTGCCCGCCTCGTAGTACCCGGCGAAGGACTTGGCGCCCTGGGCCGTCAGCGTGGCGGGCAGGTTGTTGAGCTGGACCGCGTTGCCGCCGCCCTCCATGTCGATGCCGCCGAGGGAGAGGGAGGCGAAGGGCACCTGCGAGGACGTCGTGACCGTCCCGGTGTCCTTCGCCTTGCTGGTGATGTCGACGTAGAGGGTGCCGGTGCCGCCGTTGCCGGGGAAGCGGACGGTGGGGCGGCTGATCGTGAGGTCGAGCTGGTGGGTACGGTCGGCCTTCTTGTGCCCGAGGAAGTGGACACCGCCGGAGAAACCGGCGTTGAAGGCGCCGGATGCGCCGTCGTACGTGCCCGTCGCCGAGTGGAAGCGGAACTGGCTGCCGCCGACCGTGGCTGCGCCGCCGGTGAGGGAGAAACTGCCGTTCGCTATCGGGCCGGTGACGTAGCTCTGGAAGGAGGATTTGATGCTCCAGTCCAGGCGGCCGCCTTGCACGGTACGGCTTGCCGCGTGGGCCTGACCGGCCGGGAGCAGCACTGTGAGCAGCGCTCCGAGCACGGTCGCGCAGAGCACGGAGACGTGGGTGCGTGGGTGCGGTCGCGAGGGCATGGGGGTCCTCCGGGCGGGCGGGATCTGGCCGGATCCGGTGATTGCGATCCTGGCGAGAAAGGTAAGGCTAACCTAAGCTATTGCCTCCGGCGGATGGAACGGAAGGGGACTGCGGGTCGATTGTTGGCTGTCGGCCGGTTGTGGCTGGTCGCGCAGTTCCCCGCGCCCCTATGAGGGCGCCCCCTGCCAGACCAGCGAACCGAAAGGAAATACGCGACCGTGCGACGCTTGCGTACTCGAGTGGCGGGTGCACTGCTTGCTGTGCTCGCGCTTACGGTGACGGGCTGTTCCTCCGACGACAGCTCGCCCGGAGGCGAGTCGGGCGGTAAGACCACCACCACCGCCGCGGCCGACCGCGTCGAGCCGTTGTCGGACACCCCGACACCCCAACTCCCCGTCACCGTCCGCTCGTCCGATGGTCGCGACGTCACCGTCAAGGACGCCGAACGCATCGTGCCGCTCTCCGGAAGTCTCAGTGAGATCGTCTTCACGCTCGGGCTCGGTGACCGTGTTGTCGCCCGGGACATCACCGCCACCTTCGCGCAGGCGGAGAAGCTGCCGGTGGTGACCCGGAACCACGACGTCTCCGCGGAGAGCGTGCTGTCCCTGAAGCCCGATCTCGTCCTTGCCGAGACCAGCACCGGGCCCGACGAGGCGATGGGCCAGATCCGCGACGCCGGTATCCCCGTCCTCGTCGTCGCCCCGGCGAAGGGCCTCGACGACGTGGGCCCGCGCATCGAGGCGGTGGCCGAAGCGCTCGGCGTACCGGCCGCGGGGAAGGAACTCACCCAGCGCTCCGAGGAGCGAACAGCCGCCGTGCGCAAGGACATTCCGCAGGAGACCGACAAGCCGCGCGTCGCGTTCCTCTACCTCCGTGGCACCGCCTCCGTCTATCTGATCGGCGGCAAGGGCTCGGGAGCCACCTCGTTGCTCGAAGCGGCCGGAGCCGTGGACGCCGGCGCCGAGTCGGGCCTGGAGAAGGACTTCACCGCGATCACCACGGAAGCCCTCGCCGAGGCCGCGCCCGACGCGATCCTCGTCATGTCCAAGGGCCTCGAATCCGTCGGCGGCATCGACGGCCTCGTCAAGATCCCCGGTGTCGCCCAGACTCCCGCGGGAATGGACCGCAGGGTCGTCTCGATCGAGGACGGCGTCCTCCTCAACTACGGCCCCCGCACGGACGAGGTGCTGAAGTCCCTGGTCAGCCAGTTGTACGGGGACGCGAAGTGACGGTGACCGACAAGGGCGCCGCACCCGAGGCCCAGCCCCCGAACCCGGCACAGGCCTTCGCCCCTCCCCCGGCCCACGAGGCACCGCCCGCCCCCGACCTTCCGGCAAGACCCCGCCGCGGCACCCCCTGGCTGCTCACCGCGGGCCTGGCCGTCCTCCTCGTCCTCCTCACCCTGGCCTCCGCCGGGCTCGGCGCGTACGAGATCTCCCCCGGTGACGTCCTCGGGTCCATCGCGCACCGCGTCGGTCTCGGCGACGGTGAACTCGCCCGTGTCCCCGAGTCCGTCCTGTGGAACGTGCGTTTCCCGCGGATCGTGCTCGCGCTGCTCGTCGGTGCCTCGCTGGGCTGCGCGGGCGCGCTGATGCAGGGCGTGTTCGGCAATCCGCTCGCCGAACCGGGCGTCATCGGCGTCTCGTCGGGCGCGGCGGTGGGTGCGGTCGCCTCGATCTCGCTGGGCCTGAACTTCCTCGGCACCTGGACGATCCCGGCCTTCGCCTTCGTCACGGGCCTGGGCACGGTCCTGCTCGTGTACGCGATGTCGCGCTCGGGCGGCCGGACGGAGGTCGTGACGCTGATCCTCACCGGCATCGCGGTGAACGCGTTCACGGGCGCCCTGATCGGCCTGTTCATCTTCTTCGCGGACACCGCTGCGGTGAACCAGATCACCTTCTGGCAGCTCGGCTCGCTCTCCCAGGCGACCTGGCCGAAGGTGCTGGCGGTGCTGCCGTGCGCGGCCGTCGGACTGGCCGTCGCGCCGCTGTACGCACGGAAGTTGGACCTCCTCGCCCTCGGCGAACGGCCGGCGAGGCATCTGGGTGTGGACGTCGAGCGGCTCCGGATCGTCCTGGTCCTCGTCATCGCGCTGCTGACCGCGGCGGCCGTGAGCGTCTCCGGGATCATCGGCTTCGTCGGCCTCGTCGTCCCGCACCTGCTGCGCATGGCGGCGGGCCCGGGCCACCGTTTCCTCCTCCCCGGCAGCGCGCTGGGCGGCGCGGTGGTCCTGCTCGCGGGCGACCTCGCGGCCCGTACCGTCGCGGAGCCCGCCGAACTGCCGCTGGGCGTACTGACCGCGCTCTTCGGCAGCCCGTTCTTCTTCTGGCTGCTGCGCAGGACCCGTCGCAGGCAAGGAGGTTGGGCGTGAAGCGGCTCAGGCTGATCGGTACGAGGCCCACGCCTCCCGGTCCCGTGCACCCCGGCGACGTACTGGCCGAGGCCGAGGGCCTGCACGTCCGGCTCGGCGCCCGCGAGGTGCTGTCCGGCGTGGACGTCACGGCCCGCGCGGGCGAGGTGCTGGCGCTGGTCGGCCCCAACGGGGCGGGAAAGTCCACCCTGTTGGGCGCCCTCGCCGCCGATCTCCCGGCCGCCGAGGGAGTCGTACGCGTCCACGGTCGCCCGGCGTCCGACTGGTCGGCGCCCGAACTCGCCCTGCGCCGTGCCGTACTCCCCCAGTCGGCCGCGCTCTCCTTCCCGTTCGCGGTCGAGGAGGTCGTACGGATGGGCCGGGCGCCCTGGGCCGGACGGCCTGAGGAGGACGAGGACGATGCGGCGGTGGCCGAGGCCATGGCGGCGACCGAGGTCACGGACTTCGCGGCGCGGCCCTTCTCGGCGCTCAGCGGCGGCGAGCGGGCCCGGGTCGCGCTCGCCCGGGTGCTCGCCCAGCGCACCCGCCTGCTGCTGCTCGACGAGCCGACCGCCGCCCTGGACCTGCGGCACCAGGAATTGGTGCTGCGGGTCTGCCGGGAGCGGGCGCGCGCCGGGGACGCGGTGGTCGTGGTGCTGCACGATCTGGGGCTCGCGGCGGCGTACGCGCACCGGGTGGTGATCCTGTCCGCCGGGCGTGCGGTGGCCGACGGGCCGCCGGCGGAGATCTTCACCGACCGACTGCTTTCGGACGTCTACCGGCAGCCGGTCGAGGTGTTCCCGCATCCACGCACCGGGGCCGTTCTGGTGGCCCCGGTGCGAGGTTCTTGACCCGTCTTTGACCGGTTCGTGGGGGGTGGATTGAGCCGCCGTGATCAGGCCGTGCCCATACAGCGTCCATGAGAGCCGAATCACTGGACGGGCGGGTATCGGTCAGGTAAGCCTCAGATAAGTTAGGCCCGCCTCACCAGAAATCTCCGCCTCTCTCGTGAATCTCTTGGAGCCTGTATGCGAGCCGTCCGACTCTCCGTCGTCACCGCCGCCGCGACCGCGGCGGCGCTGGCCGCTGTCACGGGCTGCACCGAGAAGAGCGACGCCTCGGGCGGCGACCACGTCATCGAGGTGACCGCCACGGACACCAAGTGCGAGGTGTCGAAGAAGGAGTTCCCGGCCGGGCACGTCCAGATCGACGTGGAGAACAAGGGCTCCAAGGTCACCGAGGTCTACCTGCTCTTCCCCGACGACCGGATCGTCACCGAGCGCGAGAACATAGGCCCCGGCACCAGCCAGAAGGTCACCGCCGAGGTGGAGGCGGGCGCGTACCGGATCGCCTGCAAGCCGGGCATGAAGGGCAAGGGCATCCGCCAGGACGTCACGGCCACCGGCGGCGGCAAGGTCGCCAAGCGCGACCCGCGGCTGGACGCGGCCGTCGCCGACTACCGCGCCTACGCGCAGACGCAGGCCGACGAGACGCTGCCCAAGGCGAAGGTCTTCGCGCAGGCGGTCAAGGACGGCGACATCGAGGCCGCGAAGAAGGCGTACGCCGACTCGCGCATCGGCTGGGAGCGGACCGAGCCGGTCGCCGAGTCCTTCGGAGACATCGACCCCAAGGTCGACCTCCGCGAGGACGGTCTGGAGGAGGGCCAGGACCTGGAGAAGGACTGGACCGGCTGGCACCGCCTGGAGCGCTCGCTCTGGAAGGACAAGAAGCTCACCGACCGCGACTCCGAGCTCGCCGACCAGCTGATCGCGGACCTCACCGACTGGCAGAAGCGGGTCGGCAAGGCCGAGATCACCCCGACCTCGATGGGCAACGGCGCCAAGGAGCTCCTCGACGAGGTCGCCACCGGCAAGGTCACCGGCGAGGAGGAGCGCTACTCACACACCGACCTGGTCGACTTCAAGGCGAACGTCGAGGGCGCCGAGAAGTCGTACGAGCTGCTGAAGCCGGTCGCCTCGGAGAACGACGCGGCACTGACCAAGGAGCTCGACACCCAGTTCGCGGCGCTGAACACGCTGCTCGACAAGTACCGCGAGGACAAGAACTCCTACGAGTTCACCTCGTACGACAAGGTCGGCAAGGCCGAGCGCAAGGAGCTCTCGGACGCGGTGAACGCGCTCGCGGAGCCGCTGTCCAAGCTCGCCGCCGCCGTCGTGAAGTAGAAGCCAGCGAGGGTCATCAGCCATGACGGACACGACCGAGACCGAAAACACCGAGCCCGGAACCAGCGACACCGCCGGCACTCCGGCCGACGACAACTCCCGTGCCCCGTCGAGGCGTTCGCTGATCGGCTGGGGCGGTGCCGGGCTCGCGCTGGGTGCCGCCGCGGCCGGCGGCGCGGTGGTGATGGCCCGTACGGGCGACGACGTCGAGCCGACCGCGGCCGAGTCGGGCGCCGCGGTCGCCTTCCACGGCACGCACCAGGCCGGCATCGCCACCCCGGTGCAGGACCGGCTGCACTTCGCCGCCTTCGACGTGAAGACCGAGGACCGCGCCGAGTTCGTCCAGATGCTCAAGGACTGGACGGAGGCCGCTCGGCGGGTGACCGCGGGGCGGGCGGTGGGTGAGGGTGCGTACGGCGGTCTGGCCGAGGCGCCGCCGGACGACACCGGTGAGGCGCTGGGTCTCAAGCCGTCGCGGCTCACGCTCACGATCGGCTTCGGGCCGTCCCTGTTCGAGAAGTTCGGGCTCGCGGACCGGCGGCCGGAGGCCCTGGTGGACCTGCCGAAGTTCGCGGGCGACAACCTGGACAGGAACCGCAGCGGCGGCGACCTGTGCATTCAGGCCTGCGCGGACGATCCGCAGGTCGCGGTGCACGCCATCCGCAACCTCGCCAGGATCGGCTTCGGCAAGGTCGTCATGCGCTGGTCCCAGCTGGGCTTCGGCAAGACCTCGTCGACGACGCCGGAGGAGCAGACCCCGCGCAACCTGATGGGCTTCAAGGACGGCACCCGCAATATCGCGGGAACGGAGAGCGATCGCCTGAAGAAGTTCGTGTGGGTGGGCGAGAAGGACGGTCCCGACTGGATGGCCGGCGGCTCGTATCTCGTGGCACGCCGGATCCGTATGAACGTCGAGACCTGGGACCGGACCCCGCTGCAGGAGCAGGAGGACATCTTCGGCCGCGACAAGGGCGAGGGTGCGCCGGTCGGCAAGGCGAAGGAGCGGGACGAGCCGTTCCTGAAGGCGATGAAGCCCGACGCGCACGTGCGGCTCGCGCATCCCGACTCCAACGACGGGGCGACGCTCCTGCGCCGCGGCTACTCCTTCACGGACGGCACGGACGGGCTCGGCCGCCTGGATGCGGGCCTGTTCTTCCTCGCCTACCAGCGGGACGTGCGCAAGGGCTTCATCCCGGTGCAGCGCAGCCTCGCGATCGACCCGCTCAACGAGTACATCCAGCACGTGGGTTCAGCGATCTTCGCGATCCCGCCGGGCGTCCGCGACAAGGACGACTGGTGGGGCCGGGCGCTGTTCGCCAAGGACTCCAAGGAGGCGTAGGCCGTGTTCGCGAACTATCTGATCGGCCTGCGCGAGGGTCTCGAGGCGAGCCTCGTCGTCTGCATCCTCATCGCCTACCTGGTGAAGACGGACCGCCGGGACGCCCTGAAGCCCGTCTGGATCGGCATCGGCGTCGCGGTGGGACTCGCCCTCGCCTTCGGCTGCGCACTCGAATTCGGCTCCCAGGAGCTGACGTTCGAGGCGCAGGAGGCGCTCGGCGGTTCGCTGTCGATCCTCGCGGTCTGCCTGGTCACGTGGATGGTCTTCTGGATGCGGCGGACGGCCCGCCATCTGAAGGCCGAACTGCACGGCAAGCTGGACGCGGCACTGCAGATGGGTACGGGCGCGCTGGTCGCGACGGCGTTCCTGGCCGTGGGACGCGAGGGCCTGGAGACGGCCCTGTTCGTCTGGGCGTCCGTGCGCGCGTCCAGCGACGGCACCGAAGCCCCGCTGATCGGCGTCCTGTTGGGCATCCTGACCGCGGTCGTGCTCGGCTACCTCTTCTACCGGGGCGCGGTCCGCATCAACCTCGCCAAGTTCTTCACCTGGACCGGCGCCATGCTGGTCGTCGTGGCCGCGGGCGTCCTCGCGTACGGATTCCACGACCTGCAGGAGGCCGACTTCCTGCCGGGCCTGACGAACAAGGCCTTCGACATCAGCGACACCATCGACCCGACCAGCTGGTACGGCACGCTCCTCAAGGGCATCTTCAACTTCCAGCCCGACCCGACCGTCCTCCAAGTCGTCGTATGGACCGCGTACTTGGTGCCGACCCTGATCTTCTTCCTGATTCCCTCGCGGCCCGGCAAGGACAAGTCGAAGACGCCCGCGCCGGTCGCGGAAGAGGTCTGAGACGGACATCCATCTGGAACTGGAACCATCTGGAACACGGCGCGGGCGCGATGGATCACAGTCCGGGAGCGGTACGTGATCCCGGCGTCCGCGCGCTTCCCGGCCCCGGTAGGGTTCCCCTCCGGGAAGGGGAAGGTGAAAGGTACCTGATGAGCAGGGATCGCGGCCCTCGTAGGCCTCGCAGGCTTGGCCGGAGCGCGCTGACAGCGGCGTCGGTGACCGTGCTGTCGGTGACGGCGAGCGGGTGTGTCGTGGTACACGGGGAACGGGAGATCCTCCCCGGCGCCACGAAGACCGAGGCCGCCCGTGCCCTGAAGGACTTCACGACCGCGTACAACGAGGCGAACGGGGCCAACGACCCGTCCCTGGACGCGGACCGGGTCACCGGTGCCCTCGGCGACATCGACGGCGCGAAGCTGAAGGCCGGCGACAAGAACCAGCCGGGCGGCAACCCGAACTACGTGCCGCTGAAGCTCACCGACACCGACTTCACGATCCCCGAGAAAGCGGGCTGGCCGCGCTGGTTCGTCTCCGACTCGAAGGCCAACAAGGGCCGGGGCCAGGACCGTTGGCTCCTCGTGTTCACCCGGGGCAGCGCGGACGCGGTCTGGAAGGTCTCGTATCTGACGATCATCCCCGCCGAGGACGTACCGGAGTTCAAGAAGGACAAGGACGGCTGGGCGGAACCGGTCACGGCGACCGCGGCCGACCTGGCGGTCTCGCCCAACAGGCTGCCCCAGGACTACGCGACCTACCTCAAGGACGGCGGCGACATCTTCGCCCCCGGCACCCACACCACCAAGTGGCGCTCCGACCGGACGGAGAACGCGAGCCGCCCCGGCCTCGCCCAGCAGTACATCGACGAGCCCCTCACCTCAGGCGACTACGCCCCGGTGGGCCTGCGCACCACGGACGGCGGCGCCCTCGTCTTCTTCACCACCCGCCACTACCAGAAGCAGACAGCGGCCCAGGGCGTCCCCATCAACGTCACCAACGCCGACGTCAAGGCCTTGATGACAGGCGAACCCAAGCAGTCCCTCACCCTGGAATCCATCTCCAACCAGGCGGTACTGGACCCACCGAAGGGCGCGGCGAACCAACAGGTGGAGTTCTTGAGCAGGATCCAGGGGTTGACGGCGGCGAAGGGCGAGTAAGGGACCCTTTTAGGAACGCGGGTTCGGCAGCGCCCCTCTAGGGGCGCGGGGAACTGCGCGACCAGCCCAACTCAACCCGCAGACAAGCAATCAGCGGGGCAGGGGCGTCAGCCCCGAAGGGGCCACGCCGCAACATGATCCCGCTCTACCCCCGCATACCGAGCACACTCATCGGTAAGCACCTCAAGCATCGACAACGGATCCGGCAGGGGATGCTCAGGCCCCCGCACCCACTCCACCGTCAGCTCGCCGGGCAACTGCGCAGGCGGCACCAGCACATAAGACCCCCGACAGTGCCACCGCAACCCAGGATGCTCATCCATCGTCTCCGGATGACAGTCCAACTCGCACGGCCACCACTCGTCCTCGTCCTCAGGCGTCCCCCGCGTGGCAGTGAAGAAGAGCATCCGGTCACCCCCGGACTGAGCCACGGGCCCCACCTCGACACCGGACGCGAGCAACCGCTCCAGCGCCTCCTGCCCCGCCTCCAGCGGAACATCCAGCACGTCATGCACCATGCCGGTCGCGGTGATGAAGTTGGCCGACGGCTGATGCCGGGCCCACCGCTCGATCTGCGCCCGATCGGTCGTGGACTGCGTCTGCCAGGCAAAGGAGAGAGGGTGCCGCGCGGGGGTAGGACACCCGACACGATCACAGGAACACCGGTAGGCGGAGGGATGGGCGGCGGGCGCGAGCGGCAGCCCGGCTCCGGCGGCGGCAAGCAGCAGTTCCTCGCGACTGGAATCGTCTCCGGCGTCGGCCATCGAGGGATGACGTCGCCTACCGCGCAGCCACTGGGAGATCCTGCCCTGCCCGCTCGAGCGGCGGCCCATCTCTGCGCTCATCGATCCCCTCGCCTCGCTGTTGTGCGGACAGCATGCCCTATGGTCCCACCATCCTGCGCCCTGGGGGGCCGGAGCCCACATCCGGGGTAGGTGGGGCGATGCCCGCCCGGGCCATCGATCGAGTGTCATTGCATACTTTGGCATGATTTGCCCGCCTACGGTGTCGCCATGGTCACACGGACTGCGCTGAGGGGTATCGCCGGTCTCACATCGCTGGCCCTCGCGGGACAGGGCAGCACGCTCACTCCGCTCGAATGGAGCGCCGGCCACGCGCTGACGGTGGCCGCGCTCCCCCGCGTCGTCTACACCGCGCACCGCGGCGGCGCCCGGGAGGTCCCCGAGAACAGCATGTCGGGCCTCAGAGCCGCGTACGAGCGCGGTACGGCCCAAGTGCTCGACCTGGACACCCGGATGCTGCGCGACGGGACCATGGTGGTCATGCACGACGCGACCCTGAACCGCACCACCTCCACGGGCGGTCCGGTGCACGCGCTCGACCGGCGCGACTGGCAGGGAGTCCGGCTGCGCCCCAGGGCCGCACTGCCGGGCAGCTGGCGTTCGGAGCGGCCGCCGACGCTCGCCGAGGTGCTGGACCGATTCGGCGGGCGGGTGGTGCTGATGCTGGAGGCCAAGGATCCGTCGAGCCTGCGCACTCTCGCCGCGATGATCAAGGCACGCGGTCTGACCCACTCGGTGCTGGTCAACTCCAACCGACCGGCGGTGGCGTCGCGCGCCCATCGCCTGGGCCTGCTCTCGCAGTTGTGGCGTTCGGCCCGGCAGATGCGTACGGACCGGCCCGAGCGGTGGCGGTCGTTCGTGGACGTCCTGGACGTGGACCACAGGGCCCGCGACCGCGATCTCGTACGGGCGGTCAGGTCCGGCATCCCGCGCGTGTGGGCGCACACGGTCGTGACCCCGGCCCAGCGCGACCGTGCCCTCGCGCTCGGCTGCGACGGGATCATCACGGACGCGCCGGGGCGGTTGGCGCGGGCGCGCGCGAGGATGCGGGCGGGGGTGAGTGCGAGGGCCTGGGTTCAGCGTGGAGCGAGGCCGTAGAGGGCGTACTCGACGAGCTTGTCCGTGTACTCGTACGTGATCGGGCCGGTGTACTGGAGCCAGCGCTGGGCGAGCGGCGAGACGAAGAGCTCCAGGGCGATGCGCGGGTCGATGTCGGGGCGTACGGCGCCCTGTTCCTGGGCGGAGCGCAGGCGCTTCACATAGAGCTGGAGCTGGGGTTCGAGGAGTTTGGTGACGAACTCCACGCCGACCTGCTTGTTGACGACGCCCTCCGCCGCCAGTGCGCGGGACGGGACCTCGAACTTGGGGTCGAGCAGTTCGTCGACGGTGGCACGCAGGACCGCCTTGAGGTCGGCCTCCAGATCGCCGGTGTCCGGGATCTCGTACTCCGCCGCCCCGCCGATGACCTCGGGCCGGGCCGCGGCCTCCGCCGCCTGGGCGCTCAGGTCGATGAACGCCTCGAGCAGGACCTCGGCCTTCGACGACCACCACCGGTAGATCGTCTGTTTGCCGACCCCGGCGCGGGCGGCGATGCCCTCGATCGTGGTCTTGGGGTAGCCGACCTCGCCGACGAGGGCGAGGGCGGCGTCGTAGATCGCGCGGCGGGACTTCTCGCTGCGGCGGGTGGAGTCGGGGGCGGGCCTCTGCGGGGGCTTGGCGGGCGTCTGTGCCATGCGTCGAATCTACCAGCCCGACAAGACGCTACGTCTCGCCGAGGGCGCCTTGGGCGATGGTTCTCGCCCCCGCCGCCCCTACCCGTCCCATCCTTCTGGGGCTCCGCCCCAGACCCCGCTCCTCAAACGCCGGAGGGGCTGATTTCCAGCCGGCGGGGGCGAAAGAAGCCCATGCGGATCACGACGGGTGGTCCGGGGGCGGCCACGCGTCGCCCCAGTCCGCGTCGCGGGCCGCCTTGTAGAGGAGGCCGTGGCGCTTTGTCACGGTCGAGCGGCGCAGCAACTCGTCGGCCTCGCACAGGTCGAGCAGCACCTGCCCCTTACGGATCTGCGGCCGCCGCACGACCCGCGAGGGCACCGGAGTCACCGGGAACCGCGTGGCGGCGACATAGCTGAACTTCTCGTCCTCGTACGCCAGCGAGCCACCCTTGACCTGCCGGTGCAGCGAGGAACGACTGACCCGGGCCGAGAAGTGACACCAGTCCTCGCCGGCCACGATGGGACAGGCGGCGCTGTGCGGGCAGGGCGCGGCGACGTGGAATCCGGCACCGATGAGCCGGTCGCGGGCCTCGATGACACGGGCGTACCCGTCCGGGGTGCCGGGTTCGACGATCACGACGGCCTGGGCGGCGGTCGCCGCGGCGTCCACGACGGCGGTACGGGCGTCCTCGGTCAGCTCACCGAGGACATACGACACCGTGACGAGATCGGTGCTCTCGATGGTGAGCGCCGCTCCGATACGAGAGCGGCGCCACTCGGCGGACTTCAACAGCGGGTTGCGCGAGGCGAGTTCCCGGCCGAGGACGAGCGCGGGCTCGGCCCAGTCGAGCACGGTCACCGGCCGCTCCTCGCCCCAGGTCGCGCTCACGGCCCAGGTCGCCGCACCTGTACCGCCACCCACGTCCACATGGCTGCCCGGCGTCCACTCCGGCACCACCTCCGAGAAGGCGTCCAGCGCGGCCCGTACCGCCTCGAAGGTCGCGGGCATCCGGTACGCGGCGTACGCGGCCACGTCCGCGCGGTCGCGCAGGATCGGGGCGTCGGTCGGGGTGGTCCCCCGGTAGTTCACGATCAGCCGCTCGACGGCCTGCGCGGCTGCTTTGGGCGGCAGCCCGTCGAGCAGCCCCGCCAGGGCGGCACGCAGGGTCTCAGCTGGGGAAACGGGGGCGGTCACGGGGGAATTCTACGAGGGGTGGCGGAGTGGGGAGGGAGAGCGGTGCTCTCCCTCGGGAGCGGCGCTCGCAGAAGAGAGCCGTGCTCACGAACAGCGCGGCGCCCGCCGACGAGATCACCGCTCACAAAGACGGGATCACCGCTCACAGACCAGCGCACCGCTCTCATGCCCCCGCACCGCTCACGCCCCGCACCGCCCGCGCCAGCCGCGTCGCCGCCGCCGCGCGCGGGCCGTTGTCCGCGGGCCCGCGCCGTGGGTGGACCGTGTTCGCCAGGAGCACCAGGAACGTGTCCGTCGACGGGTCCAGTACCAGGGACGTGCCCGTGAAGCCCGTGTGGCCCGCGGCGCCGTGGCCGGCGAGGTCGCCCATGAACCAGGGCTGGTCGAGGGCGAAACCCAGGCCGGGTGGGGAGAGGAGGAGTTCGACGTAGTCGGGGCCGAGGATCCGGGCCGTGCCGTAGGAGCCGCCCGCCAGCAGGGTGCGGCAGAAGACCGCCAGGTCGCCCGCCGTCGAGAAGAGGCCGGCGTGGCCGGCGACGCCGCCGAGGGCCCACGCGTTCTCGTCGTGGACCTCGCCCCGCAGCATGCCCCGGTCCGCCTTGGCCCAGGGGCGTCGCTGGTCCTCGGTCGCCGCCGCGTCCGGGCAGGGTCCGAAGCCGGTGGCCGTCATACCGAGCGGCCGCGTGATGCCGTCCCGGACGAGGACGTCGAGCGGGCGCCGGGTGAGCCTCTCCAGGACGTGCTGGAGGAGCAGCATGTTGAGGTCCGAGTAGCCGTACGCGCCGCCGGGCGCCGTCACCGGTTCCTCGGCCCGCAGCAGCGCGCGCCGCGCCCTGTCGTCCGGGCAGTCGTACAGCGGGAGTTCGGGCCGCAGTCCGGAGGTGTGGGTGAGCAGGTGCCGCACGGTGATGCCGTACTCGGCTGCCGCGGTGAAGTCCGGCAGATACGCGCCCACCCGTGCGTCGATGCCGAGCGTGCCGCGCTCCAGCTGCTGCACCGCGGCCACGCTCGTGAAGAGCTTGGTGAGGGATGCCAGGTCGAAGGCGGTGTGCGCGGTCATCGGCACCCGGTCCCGGCGCGGCAGCTGCACGCCCGTGCCCGTCGCCTCGTCGTACGCGGCGTACCGCACCGCCCACCCCGCCGCCTCCTCGACGGCGATCACGGGCCCGCGCCCGGCGACCAGTACGGCACCGGCGGCCCAGGGCCGGTCCCCGTCGGTGAGCCGGTGGAACTCCCGTACCAGATGAGCCAGTTCATCCGGGTCGAGCCCGGCACGTTCCGGTGTGCCGGGCCGCAGTCTCGGTGCGCTCAGCTGTCCGCTCCCTTCACGTCCGCCTGACTCCGCCAGGGACGGCACAGTGCCACGAAGCAGCCGACGGCCACCAGTGCACACGCCAACTGGACGACGGCCATCGGGACGGCCGTGTGCTCCCCGGCGATGCCGACCAGGGGTGATGCGATCGCACCGATGAGGAAGGAGGAGGTGCCGAGGAGGGCGGAGGCGGAGCCCGCCGCATGCCGGGTGCGCATGAGGGCGAGCGCGTTGGTGTTGGGCATGCACAGGCCCATCGCGGACATCAACACGAACAGGCCTACGGCGATCGGGACGAGCCCCACCTCGCCGAAGACACCCGTGGACATCAGGAGCAGCGCGGCCGACGCGGCGGTGATGGTCCCGAGGCCGACCGCGAGCACCTTGTCCAGGCTGACCCGGCCGACGAGGATCTTGCCGTTGATCTGGCCGGCGGCCACCAGCCCGACCGAATTGACGCCGAAGAGAATGCTGTACGTCTGCGGGGAGGCGCCGTAGATCTCCTGGATCACGAACGGCGAGGCGGAGACGTACGCGAAGAGCGCCGCGAAGGCGAAGCCGCCCGCGAGCATGTAACCGGTGAAGACGCGGTCCGCGAGCAGTCCGCGCATCGTGCGCAGGGCCTCCGCGACGCCGCCGCCGTGCCGCTGCTCGGGCGCGAGCGTCTCGGGCAGCAGCCGCCACACGACGGCGGTCAGCACGATCCCGACGGCGGTCAGGATGAAGAAGACGCCCCGCCAGTCGGTGATCCGCAGCACCTGCCCGCCGATGAGCGGCGCGATGATCGGCGCGACTCCGGAGATCAGCATGAGCGTGGAGAAGAACCGCGCCATGTCCACGCCGTCGTACAGGTCGCGTACGACGGCCCGCGCGATCACGATTCCGGCCGCGCCCGCGAGGCCCTGGAGCAGCCGGAAGGCGACGAGGAGTTCGATGGTGGGCGCGAACGCGCAGACGGCGGTGGCGACGATGTAGACGAGCAGCCCGGCGATCAGCGGCCGGCGGCGCCCCCACTTGTCGCTCATCGGCCCGACGACCAGCTGCCCGAGCGCCATGCCCGTGAGGCACGCGGTGAGCGTCAGCTGCACGGTGGCCGCGGACGCGTGCAGCGCGTCGGTGACCTCCGGGAGCGCCGGGAGGTACATGTCGATGGACAGCGGCGGTACGGCGGTGAGGCCGCCGAGGATGAGAGTGACCAGGAGCCCCACGGAGCGGCGGGCGGCCGGCGGCGGTACCGGTATCGACGAGGCGGTGGTCCCGGCGGCGGTCGCTGCGGCGGTCGCGCCCTCTTCGGAGACTGCCTCGGTGACCGTCTCGGAGACCGCTTCGGTGACCGCCGCGTTCGGTATGTGCCCCTCCGGGCCGTCCTGGTCCCGCGTGGTGCGGCCACGCTCGGGCATGTGCCCCTCCCTGTGTGTGGATTCCGGCACCTATGCTCTCAGCTCGTACAGGTGGTCGAGACCATCGAGTCGTCGATCGTCGATCGTCGATCGTCGGGGCATCGTGCTCACGGAGCGAGGGGTTGGGGATGGCGGAAGAACGCGTGCGGTGGGGTGTGCTGGCGACCGGCGGGATCGCCGCGGCCTTCACGGCGGATCTGGTCGATCTGCCGGACGCCGAGGTGGTGGCGGTGGCATCGCGCACCGAGGCGTCGGCGAAGACGTTCGCGGAGCGGTTCGGGATACCCCGGGCGTACGGCGGCTGGGATGCCCTCGCGGCGGACGAGGACGTGGATGTCGTGTACGTCGCGACTCCGCACTCGGCGCACCGGGCGGCAGCTGGGCTGTGCCTCGAGGCGGGGCGGAACGTGCTGTGCGAGAAGGCGTTCACGCTGAACGCGCGCGAGGCCGAGGAACTGGTCGGCCTCGCGAAGGAGCGCGGGGCCTTCCTGATGGAGGCCATGTGGATGTACTGCAACCCCCTGATCCGGCGCCTCAAGGCGCTGGTCGACGAGGGCGCCATCGGTGAAGTCCGCACGGTGCAGGCCGACTTCGGGCTGTCCGGGCCGTTCCCGCCCACCCACCGGCTGCGGGATCCGGCGCAGGGCGGCGGTGCGCTGCTCGATCTGGGTGTCTATCCGGTGTCGTTCGCGCATCTGCTGCTCGGGGAGCCCTCGGAGGTGATGGCGAGAGCGGTGCTCTCCGACGAGAGCGTCGATCTCCAGACGGGAATGCTGCTCTCCTGGGAGAGCGGCGCTCTCGCTTCGTTGCACTGCTCTCTCGTCGGCGGCACGTCCACCTCCGCCTCGGTCACCGGTTCCGAGGGCCGTATCGACATCCCGTACGGCTTCTTCCACGCCGACCGCTTCGTACTGCACCGCGACGGCCGCGACCCGGAGGAGTTCACCGCGGCCGACGCGACACGAGCCAGCCTCAAACACGAGGCCATCGAGGTCATGCGCTGCCTACGGGCAGGCGAGACCGAGTCTCCGCTGGTCCCTCTCGACGGCACCCTGGCGGTGATGCGAACGCTGGACGCGGTACGGAACAGCATCGGCGTCACCTATCCGGGAGAGCTCAGCTGAGGCGCACCTTGAGGGGCCGGGGCCCCTTTAGGGGCGCGGGGAACTGCGCGACCAGCCACAGACGGCCCGCGGCCAACGAACCACCCGCAGTCCCCCACCCTTCCCAGCGAAGCGTTACGCCGGCTTCAGCCCCTGATCCCCCACCTCAGTAACAAAAGACGCGGCGGTCGTGATCGCAGCCCCCGGCGTCGTCACGGCAGCCACCGTCTTGAAGTCCACCCGCGCCGAGTCACGCCCAAGGGCGACCGTCGTATACCCGCGCTGCCCGTTGTAGTGCTTCATGTGCGGGTTGGCGGCCAGATAGCCCGCCCAGTTGGCGGGCCGCGCGGCCCCGTCCCGACCGCTGCTGATCGACGTGGCGACGATCTCGGTACCCAGCGTGCGCGACCCCTGGTCGGCGAAGTCCCGCTTGATGTCGAAGCCGTACGACACGTGAACATCGCCGGTGAGCACCATCAGATTGTCCACCCCGGCCGCCTCGGCGCCCGCGAGGAGCCGCCTGCGGGAGGCGGGGTAGCCGTCCCAGGAGTCCATGCTGAGGGTGGTGTTGCCGGCGGTGGCGTGGTTGCGGCGGGCGAAGACGACCTGCTGCGGGACGACGTTCCACAGCGCGTTCGACTGCTTCCAGCCGTCGATCAGCCAGCGCTCCTGTTCGGTCCCGGGCAGAGTCTGCGACTCGGCCTCGGATTCGGGCGTGGGCGTCTTCCAGCCGTCGCCGTTGGCCTGGTTGGTGCGGTACTGCCGGGTGTCGAGGATGTCGAACTGCGCGAGCCGGCCCCAGGTCAGGCGGCGGTAGAGCTGCATGTCGGGGCCCTCGGGCCGCTGCGGGAGGCGCAGCGGCTGGTTCTCCCAGTACGCGCGGTACGCGGCGGCGCGGCGCAGCAGGAACTCCTCCGGCGGTACGTCGTTCTCGGGGATGTCGTCCGCGTAGTTGTTCTCGGTCTCGTGGTCGTCCCAGGTGACGACGAAGGGGTGCGCGGCGTGCACGGCCCGCAGGTCGGGGTCGGTCTTGTAGAGGGCGTACCGCAGTCGGTAGTCCTCCAGCGTGATCGTCTCGCGGTTGAACACGTCGGGCAGGACCTGGTCGGTGTAGTTGCGGACGCCGCCGACGGAGTTGACCGCGTACTCGTACAGGTAGTCGCCGAGGTGGACGACCACGTCGACGTCGTCCTCGGCGAGATGGCCGTAGGCGGTGAAGTACCCGTCGTGGTACGCCTGGCAGGAGACCGCGGCCAGCGTCAGTTCGGAGACGCGCGAGCGGGACGAGGGCGCGGTGCGCGTACGGCCGGTCTCACTGACCCAACTGCCCACCCGGAAGCGGTAGTAGAAGACGCGGTCGGACTCGAGATGGCCGACCTCGGCGTGCACGGAGTGGTGGAACTCGGGGTGGGCGATGGCCGCCCCGCGTCTGACGATCTGCCGGAAGCGTTCGTCGCGGGCCAACTCCCAGCGCACGGTGACGCGTTCCTGCGGCAGCCCGGAGTCTGCCTGGTACGGAGTGGGCGCGAGCCGGGTCCACAGCAGCACGGACGTGGGCAGCGGGTCGCCGGAGGCGACGCCGAGCGTGAAGGGGTTCTCGGTGATCTTCGCCGCGTCGAGTTCGGCGGCACCCGCCACGCCCGCGGTCGGCAGGTTGGTGGCGAAGGCGAGCGCGGCGGCCGCGCCGGTGACGGTGAGGAAGCGGCGGCGTCCGAGGTGACGGGCGGCGGCGCGGAGTTCGGGGGCGTGCTGCGACGGTTGCTTGTGGCCTGCGGGTGTCATCTGGCCCTCCCCTGGCGGTTGTTGTACAAGGCATTGGAGTGGCCAGGGTCAACGGTGGGCTGTCGCGTACACAACAGTCAGATGTCGGACGAGTGAGTTCCATATGGCGGAATCCCAGTTGCCCTCACGTACGCTGCGGGGCCATGAACGCCAACCAAACGAAGATCGCGATCGTGACAGGCGCGGGCTCGGGAATCGGCCGGGCCGTGGCGGTGGAACTCCTGCGCACCGGCTGGTCGGTGGCGCTCGCGGGCCGCCGCGCGGAGCGGCTGGAGGAGACGGCGTCGCTCGCGGAGGCGGCGCACGCCAAGGAGCCGACCGCGCAGGCCGGCGCCTCCCTCTGCGTACGCGCCGATGTCTCACGGCCCGACGACGTGGCCGCACTCTTCGCCGCTGTACGGGACCGCTTCGGGCGGCTCGACCTGCTCTTCAACAACGCGGGCACGTTCGGCCCCGGAGGCGTACCGTTCGAGGAGCTGCCGTACGACGCCTGGCGTCACGTGGTCGACACGAACCTCAACGGGGCGTTCCTGTGCGCGCAGGCGGCGTACCGGCAGATGAAGGAGCAGGACCCGCAGGGCGGCCGGATCATCAACAATGGCTCGATCTCGGCGCACACACCCCGCCCGCTCTCGGCCCCGTACACGGCGACCAAGCACGCACTGACCGGCCTCACGAAGTCGCTGTCGCTGGACGGACGGCCCTACCGGATCGCCTGCGGGCAGATCGACATCGGGAACGCGGCGACGGACATGACCGAGCGCATGCAGACAGGGGCGCTGCAGGCGAACGGGGAAGTGGCGCCCGAGCCTGTGATGGATGTCGCGGATGTGGCTCGTACGGTGCGGCACATGGCGGAGTTGCCGTTGGAGGCGAATGTGCAGTTCGCGACGGTTCTCGCTACCGCGATGCCGTTTGTGGGGCGGGGGTAGCTCCGCCGGAAGGGTCGTAAGGGTCGTATGGAGGGTGCGGGCTGGTTGTGGCTGGTCGCGCCCCGCGGCGGAGCCGCATATCGACACAGCCCCGCGCCCCTAAAAGCCCGGCCGAGCCCTCAGCAGCGGCTCCGGCCCGCCTCGCTCTCCGAGAGCGCTCACCGGGCCTCCCCCAGCTCAAGAGCCTTGCGGCGCAGCATCTCGGTGCCCTGCCGCCGCAGCTTTCGCCGCACACTCTCACCTACGTCGGACGGCACGCCGATCAGCACAGGGGCCTCCAGCCACGTGAGGGTCGGGTCCTCGGATCTGGTGAAACTCGCGCTGCGGCAGGCGCGAAGGATCATGCCAAGGACCGCCGTCCGCGTAGCCGAACTCCCGGGTGAGTGACACCGTTCGGGACGTTGTTCGAGTCAGGCCATGAGTAACAGCCTTTTGGGCTATTCAAGACTATGTGACCTGCGTGGTGCCGCGCGACGGCGTGTATGAGTCAGAGACTGCTGAGCCATGACCTTGTCTTCCCGCGCTGGCGGTCTCTCAGCTTCTGACTGGCTTGCGGAGCTGGAACCTTTGGTGGGCACCTTGCTTGAGCGGCATCTGGCCTGGTCCCAGGAGTGGTTCCCGCATCAGTACGTCCCGTGGAGCCAGGGCCGTGACTTTGACGGTCCCTTGGAGGGTGACCCGTGGGAAGCCGGGCAGTCATCTCTGTCTCCATCAGCTCGTTCGGCGCTGGTCCTCAACCTTCTGACCGAGGACAATTTGCCCGGCTACCACTGGGCGCTGTCCACCCGCATCAGCCGCAGTGGGGCGTGGGCAGAGTGGATCAATAGGTGGACTGCGGAGGAGGACCGGCACAGCACGGCTCTGCGCGCGTATCTTCACGCCACGCGCGCGGTCGATCCGGTGGCCTTGGAAAGGGCCCGGCTGGCGCAGGTGGCAACCGGGTACGAGCCCGGGCATGACGGGCTGCTGCAGAACCTGGTGTACGTCACTGTCCAGGAACTGGCTACCCGTGTGTCCCACCGCAACGCTGGTCGTCACAGCGGTGAGGAGAACTGCGAAAGGCTGCTGACACGCATTGCTCAGGACGAGAACCTCCACATGGTCTTCTACCGGGATCTGCTGGCCGCGGCACTGACCATTGACGCCGATGCCGTGGTGCAGGCGTTGCGCGACTGCGTCGCGGCGTTTCAGATGCCGGGCCACCGCATGCCGGGATTCCGGCGGATGGCATGGGACGTCGCCCTCGCCGGCGTCTATGACCTGCGAGTGCATCACGATGACGTTCTCGCCCCACTGTTGCGCTCTTTGGATGTGTGGACGGTGCAGGGCCTGGGGCCGGCTGGGGAGCAGGCTCGCGACGGGCTCGCCCGGGAACTTGAGCGCACGAACGCCCGGGCTCGAGCGTTCGAGGGCGTCAGAGAGCAGCTGTCGGCTAAGGAGCATGCAATCCACCTCCAACCGACCCGGTGATTGATCGAGGCAGCTTCGGCTCCGCTGCCTGACAGCGGCAGGCTCCCGGCTGTCTGCGCGCCCGAGTTTGTGCTCCATGGACAGGAAGCGACGGTGTTTTGACGATCCCCATGAGAGCGGCCAGGAACAAGCCAGGGCATCCCGCGGGAGGCGGTGACGGCCTCATCGCCGCGCTGGCCGGGTTCTGCATGCGTCGCGCCCGCTCGCTGCTGATGACATATGCGCTGGTGGCGGTGGTGGCCGGTGCGCTAGGAGCGGGGGCTTTCAGCGAGCTGTCCTCCGGCGGCTACACCGCCACCGGGACGGAAGCAGCCCGTGCGGAGAAGATCCTCGCTGACCGGTTCGGAGCCAGCACATCCGACTTGACGGTGTATGCGGGGGCCGCGGACGGCGTTGACAGCCCCGCCGCCGTAGCCGCCGGGCGCCGCCTGGAGGCGTGGGCGCACACGCAGCCGGGCGTACGGCATACCGCCTCCTACTGGGACGGGGGGCGACCGGAGCTGCGGTCCGTGGACGGGCGGGCGGCCCTGATCCGTTTGGATCTTGACGGTGACGATTTCACAGCCATGCGCACGGCTGAGCGGCTGAGTCCTGGGCTAAGACAGCATTCCGGCACGCTCGCCGTTGATCTCACGGGTCCCGCGGTGGTGAACGCGGAGGCGACCCGACAGAGTCAGCACGACCTGTTGCGAGCGGAACTCATCGTGCTGCCACTCACCGTGCTGATTCTCCTGCTCGCCTTCGGCTCTCTCGCCGCGGCCCTGGTGCCGACAGCGATCGCTGCTTGCGTGGTCACCGTGGCGTTCGCGGTGCTGCGTCTGGTGAACGTCTTCCTGCCGATGTCGGTGTTTTCCCTGAACATCGCCGCGGCCCTCGGATTCGGGCTGGCTGTGGATTATGCGCTCTTCGTCGTGACCCGGTTCCGCGAGGAGTTGGCTGACGGCTGCGCTGTGCCGGACGCCGTGGTGCGCAGTATGCGCACGGCGGGTCGGGCCGCTGTCTACAGCGCCGCCACGGTCGTTGCAGGGCTGGCCGTGGTCCTGGTGCTGCCCTTGCCGTTCCTGCGGTCTTTGGCCATCGCCGGGATCGTGGTGGTGGCGCTGGGCGCGGCTGTCAGCGTGACCGCGCTGCCGGCGCTGTTGCTGCTCATTGGTAGCAGGACGGCTAGCGCGAACCAGGCGCTCTCGTGGCGTCCAGTGCGCAAGGGAATCTCTTCGGGAAGCGAGGAGAGCCACGTGTGGAAGGCGATTGCCCAAGTGACTGTCGCGCGCCCGGTCGTCTTGCTCGGGCTGAGCGTTCTGGTGCTGTTGGCGATGGCCGTACCGTTCACACAAGCGCGCTTTGGAGTGGTCGATGCCCGTGTTCTGCCGTCTGACGCTTCGGCACGCACCGCCGCGGAGGCCAGCAGCCGGGCCTTCGTCGTGGACAGCGAACGCGCCCTGACGGTCGTCCTGCCCGAGGCGGACGTCACTGCCCCGGCGTCCCTGGACTCCTACGCACGCCGGTTGTCCCGGGTTCCCGGCGTTGTGGTCGTTTCCGCGGTCACAGGCTCCTACCAGGCCGGTCATCGCACGCAAGCCAGTGGCACAAGTCAGAGCCGGGCACGGGCAACCGGGCCTGGGACATGGGTGACGGTCGTCGGGCAGGCGCCTGCCCAAAGCGACGCTGCCCGGCAGATGCTGCAGCGGGTACGAGCCGTTCCGGCGCCCGGTCCGCGCTTGGTGTCCGGCCGCACTGCGCAGGCCGCCGACACGGCCGCCGTCATGGGCAACCGTCTGCCGTGGGCGGCCGCCCTGGCTGCTCTGGCGACGGCCGCTGTCCTGCTGGCCTGCACCCGTTCCCTCCTGGTCCCGCTGAAGGCGGTGGTCGTCGGGGTGCTGAGCCTGACGGCCAGCCTTGGCGCCCTCGTCTGGGTGTTCCAGCAGGGACACAGCCGGTTCCTCGTGGGTGACGTCGCTGTCACCGGATACCTGGAAGTCACCATGCCAGTTCTGGTGCTGGCCCTGGCTTTCAGTGCCTCCGTGGACTACGAGCTGTTCTTGATGACCCGCATCAAGGAGGAATACCTGGCCACAGGCGACAACAAGCAGGCGATCGTGACGGGCATCGCGCGCACCGGGCGTCTGTTCAGCGCGGCCGCTCTCATCGTCGCCGTCGCCATGGGAGCCCTGGCGACCTCGGGGATCAGCATGCTGAAAATGCTCGGCATCGGCCTGGCGATCGCCGTCCTGGTGGACGCCACCATCGTCCGCGGCATCCTCGTCCCTGCGGTGATGCAGCTCGCCGGCAGGGCCAACTGGTGGATGCCACGCCTGCAACGCCATCCGGTGCACAGCCCTGCCCCCGACGGCACCGACGCCCACGAAGCGATGACCGTCAGCTCATCGTCCCAACGGGCGACTTCACCGTGACCCGCCGCCCGCAGTCAGGCTGTCTCGCCCTGGCCCATGCCACGCTTCCCTCCCCCCCCCACAGATCCGGTGAAGGAAACGTCGATGACCGACTCGTACCGAATGATCAGTGATCGTCTTAGGGACTACTTCGGCATCGCCGAAGCGTTGATCACAGCGGACCGCACCTTCAAGGACCTCGAGGTGGACTCGATCACCCTCGTGGAACTCCTCGTCATCCTGGAAGAGGACACCGGAATTCAGCTGTCCCAGGACGCCACCGCCTTGAGTACCGATCTCACTCTCCAGCAGGCGGCGCACTTCCTCGATCAGGCTTGCAAGTCCCCCACTGCGGCTGCGGGTACCAAGTAATGGCCCAGCACGATGTAGCGGTGACCGGCATGGGCCTGGTCACCCCTGCGGGCATCGGAACCGCCGCCACATGGGCGGGCCTGTGTGCAGGGGTGTCGGCGGCCACCGTCGATCCCGTCATGGCCGAAGCCGAAGCCCCCGTCGCGTTCTCATGCCGGGTCCCGGATTTCGACCCCGACCACCTGCTGGGCAGGCGCACCGCCTGGCGGCTTGACCGCTTCACCCAAATGGCGCTGGTGGCCGCCCGCGAGGCCGTGCACGACTCCGCCCTGTGCACTGACACATGGGACGGCACCCGCGTCGCCGTCGTGCTGGGAGTGGGGGCCAGCAGCAACGACACGGCCATGGTCACCTTCCGCAAACTTCGGGAACGCGCCTATCACACCCTGTCGCCAACTGCGATCGCCCGTTCGTCCCCGAACATGGCAGCCGGAGAAGTCAGTTTGCATCTCGGGGCCCTGGGGCCAAGTTTCATCGTGAGCACGGCATGCGCCTCCGGCACCACCGCCATCGGAGTCGCCCGGGACCTGGTCCGCTCCGGAGCCTGCGACATCGCTCTGGCCGGCGGCAGCGAATCCCCGTGCACCAGCCCCTTCGCGGCAGCCGCATTCCACCGCATGGGCGCCCTGTCCACCCGGCACCACGACCCGGCCGGCGCCTGCCGGCCCTTCGATGCGGACCGGGACGGGTTCGTCCTCGGCGAGGGCGCAGCCGTCCTCGTCCTGGAAAACGTCCTCCACGCGCGGGCTCGCTCCGCCCGCGCCAAGGCGTTTCTGACCGGGTATGCCGCCAACGCCGAAGGCCACCACCCCACCGTCCCCCACCCCGAGGGTGAGGGCCTGGCACGCTGCCTGAGCGCCGCCCTCTGCGACGCCGAACTCAATCCCGAGGACATCAGCCACGTCAACACCCACGGCACAGCAACCCGTCTGAACGACCAGGCCGAAGCCGGCGCCCTGCACCGGGTGTTCCGCCGGCCGCCACCCGTCACCGCCGTGAAGAGCATCACCGGGCACTCGCTCGGGGCTGCCGGAGCCATCGAGGCAGCCGTCAGCGTGCTGAGCCTCGAACACCAGACCATCCCGCCCACCGCCAACCACGAACGCTGTGACCCCGATATCGACCTGGACGTCGTCGCTAAGACACCACGCCGTGCCCACGTGCAGGCCGTCGCCAGCACCTCCGCAGGATTCGGCAGCCAGAACGCCACCCTCATCTTCACCCAGCCCTGACGGCCACCGGCAACCCGGACAACGCCCCTATGCATCCCCACAATGATGCACAGCCCGATGATGAGTAGGACGGTGCCTGCCCTGCCCGCGTCACCACGCCCCGTATGCATCAGCGCCGCCGACGCAAACCACAGCTCGGTGACGACTGTCCAGCTGACCGGGAGAACCCGCGCCCGGCTGCGCGTGTACTGCCTGCCGCCGTCCGGCTGCGGCCCCGAGTACTACGCGCCGTGGACCCGCTGCGCTCCGGCTGAGCTGGACATCTGCTCCTTCTCGCTCCCCGGACGCGGGCAGCGCAGTGGCGAACCGTCACAGACCGATCCACGACGGCTCGCCGCCGACATTGCGGAAGCCATCCACCGCTGCCATGACCCACGGCCGTTCGCCGTGTACGGGCACAGCGTGGGAGCACTCATGGCGTACCTGGCCACATGCTCCCTGCGGCACAGCAAGAACCGCACCCCTCACCTGCTGGCCTTGTCAGCGCTGCCCGCGCCGCACTTGGGCCTGTACGCCGCAGCCCTGCCGGCCCGCCTTGCCGCGGGGCTGGCCGGCCTGACCGACCTCATCGGCCCGATCTCCGAAGACCTGATCCACACGCCCATGGCGGCCGCCCTGTGTACTCCGATTCTCGCCGACCTGCTGCTCCTCATGCACTACCGCCATTCTCGTGAGGAAGCCCCGCTCGACCTTCCCCTGGCCCTCTACGGTGGCACCCACGACCCGATCACTGACACCAGCAGCCTGACGGCCTGGAGCGAACTAGTCACCACACCCGTCACTCCACGCCTGTTCCCAGGAGCCCACACCTATCCGGCCGATCACACTCACGCACTCGTCCACCAGCTCACCCACGACCTGGCCGATGCGTGCACCACTGATCATGTATGCGAGTAACTGAGCGCCAGCCTCACACGGTGCAAACAGGCGCAGACTTGCTCGGCGGGCTGCTCCTTTTACGCAGCTTGTTGGGCTGGTACTGCGCACAAGGACGTCCGGCCCAGCGGCGGGGGGCGCCGGCAGACGGTGGTCGTACGCCCGGAGGGCGGTGGGCGACGTAGAGCCGGAGACCGCGAGTGCCTGCAGCGATCATCTTCGGAGCCGCCTCCGGCTGCTCCTGGGGTCAGCTGCCGCCGGTGTTCGGGCCGGCCTGGCCCGCCGTCTGCCGGCGCTTCGGCCAGTGAGCACTTTGCCCGAACACGCGCCCAGACATGTCCGCAGCCGTGCCCTCACGGAATGGCGACTTCTGCCCGGCGGTCAAGTCGCTGCTCTCACCCGCATTTTCGAGGTACTCAAACAGGCACTTACGCCGATCCGCACATCAATCTGCACAAACGGACGACCTCACTCCGCTCCATCTCCGCCGGTTACATGCCTATGCTCGACTCTCCTCCACCAGAACTTCACACTTGGAGCACAGGTCTTCCGTGCCCCATCCGAGGGGGGAGGCGGCAGCCGTTCCGGGCGGACGGGTGGGAGGGATCTCGCGTGGGACCGCGGGATAACGGCCCGGAGCCACGGAACGGCTGCCCCATAACGCCGCGCTCACCGGCCCAGGATGCCGTCGATCTCCGTCAACTGCTCTGCGGTGAGCGGTCCTTGGGCGAGGGCGCCGGCGTTCTCCTCGGCCTGTGCGACCGAGCGGAAGCCCGGGATGGGGACGGTGTGCGGGCTGCGTGCCCACAGCCAGGCGAGGGCGCCTTGGGCGAGCGTACGGCGGTCGCTGGTGAGGACGGACCGGAGGGCGTCGACGCGGGCGAGCCACTCCGGGTCGGCGCCGCCGCCGTCGCCGAAACCGGGTAGCCAGGCGGGCGGCCTGCTGCGGATGTCGCCCGCTTCGAGGGACTGGTCCGGCGCGCGCTTGCCGGTCAGCAACCCCATCGCCAGCGGGCTGCGGTTGATGCTCGCGAGCCCCAACTCCTCGCAGAGCGCCAGCATTTCGGGCGCGTCCTGAAGGACGTTGAGGCGGTGCTGCACCGCCGCGCAGTGCGGACCTTGCGCGAAGACGGCGGCCCGCTCCGGGTCGTCGGTGCTCCAGGCGTACGCGCGGACGAGCCCCTCGCGTACGAACTCCTCGCAGGCGTCACGGAGTTGGGCGGCGCGGTCCGGGTCGGCGTCGGAGATGTGCAGCTGGTACAGGTCGATGTGGTCGGTGGCCAGACGCCGCAGTGAGGCGGTCAGCGCGCGGCGGGCGTGGGCCGGAGAGTCGTCGGTGCCCGTGAGCAGCCGGCGTTCCTCGTCGAAGACGTTGCCCCACTTGGTGGCGACCACCACGTCGGCCCGCCGCTTGCCGAGCGCCCGCGCGAGGACACGCTCACTGTGCCCGGTGCCGTACGCGTCCGCCGTGTCGAAGAACGTCACGCCCAGGTCGAGGGCGCAGCGCACCGCCCGTACGGACTCGTCGTCGTCGACCTTGCCCCAGCCCAGGGGCTGCCCGTCGGGGGTCTGCCACTCGCCGCCGATGGCCCAGCAGCCGAAACCGAGGGCGCTCACCTCGATACCGCTGCGCCCCAGGGTCCTGCGCCCGTCACTACCCGTACCGCCCAGACTTCCGCTGCTCTCCATGCCTACGGACGCTAGGAGTTGGAGAGCACACGAAGGCAAGACCCCGGCGGTGGGTTGTGACGGTTGCCGCGGCTACGCCTGGCCGGTCTCGAAGCGGGTGATCCTGCCGGCGTCGTCGACGGTGAAGCTCCACCTCGTCCGCATCTCGCCCCAGGCGTCGTTGCTGTAGCGGGCGGTGAGGGCGAGGCCGCCGTCCGACTCGTTGTCGACCTCCATGTGGCCGTGGGAGTCGAAGATCTCCCGCTCGGTCCAGTCGTCGAGGTCACGGTCCGAGCCGTCGTCGGACATGGTCGCGCCGGGTGCGAGTACGGCCCGGAAGGCGTCCCGGTCGTGAGCGTTCACGGCGCTGACGAAGTCCCGGACGGCCGGGTTGCTGAGCTTGGCTACCTGAATCGTCATGTCCGACAGACTCACACCGCTCCGGCGGCCCCGCCACCCGAACGGCCGCGCGGGCCAGGGCCCGGGTGACTGTTCGGTGCGACGGTGGGCAGGCGGCGTACGAGACAAAAGGGACTGTTCGAGTGGGAATGGTCGGCAGTGATATTCGAGGAGTGACGAGAACCGTGGCCTCTTTCGACCGACGTGATCTGGGACTGCTGCTGCTCCGCCTCGGCACGGGCGGGGTGCTGGCCGCGCACGGGGCGCAGAAGCTCTTCGGCTGGTTCGGCGGGGGCGGGCTCTCCGGGACCGGCCAGTTCATGGAGTCCGTGGGATACGCGCCCGGCAAGGCGAGCGCTGCCGCGGCGGGCCTGGCGGAGACGGGCGGCGGTACGCTCCTCGCGCTGGGCCTCGCGACCCCGGCGGCCGGCGCCGCCGCGGCGGGAGCGATGGCGGGCGCGTCCGCGGTGCACGCGCCGAACGGCTTCTTCAACCAGAACGGCGGCTACGAGCACGCCGCGTCCCTGGGTCTCGCGGCGGCGGGTCTCGCCGTGGCGGGCCCCGGCCGGCTCTCCCTCGACCACACCCTCGGCCACACGGTCGACCGTAGCTGGATGGTGCCGGTCGCCCTCGCGGGGACGGCCGCCGCGACGCTGGCGGTGGTGGGGGCGCGCACCATGCGGGTGCGGCGCGAAAAGGAGGGCGAGCAGGGGGAGTTGTTCGACGAGGAGGGCGTGGCCGCGTACGGCGCGTAGGGCGGAGATAAAGGCACCGGTCCTCACCGGCCTCGGCACCGGTCCTGACGCGGCCGGGCTCATGGCGGGCTGCTCGCCTCATGACAGGCTGATCGCCATGAGCGACGACGATCTCTGGGAGTCCATCGGCCGCCTCCAGGACTGGCTGGCGAGCGCCCAGCCCGCCCGTCCTCCCCAGGAGGCCCTGCTCCTGCGGATGCTGAAGCTCTCGGAGGAGGTCGGCGAGGTCGCCGAGGCGGTGATCGGCGCCACCGGCCAGAACCCGCGCAAGGGCACGTCGCACACCTGGGACGACGTCCAGTCGGAACTGTGCGACGTGATCATCACGGCTGCGGTGGCCCTCCGGGCCCTGACGCCGGAAGCTCGCGAGGTCTTCACCTCTCACTTGGCACGCGTGATGGACCGCTCGCTGCGTCCAGGACGACTCCCTCAGCCCTGAGCACTCCGCCGGAAGGGCCGTTCGATACCTGCGGGCCGTCCGTGGCTGGTCGCGCAGTTCCCCGCGCCCCTTAAGGGCGCTGTACCGCACCGGAATTCACTCGTGCTCGCAGGCGTCGTCGATGCCCGAGGTGTCCCAGGCGGGGAACGGGTCGGCGGGCGGGAGTCTTTCGCCGTCGGTCATGAGGCAGCGCGTCAGGGCCGCCCGCAGCGGCTCGGCGCGCAGTCCGGCGCCGATGAAGACCAGTTCCTGGCCCTGGGCGGCCTCCGGGTCCTGGGCGCCCGACGGTTCGAAGCGGGCCACGGAACCGGCCTGCGACCACAGACCGGTCACGTACGGGCGGCTGGCCAGCCAGAAGAAGCCCTTCGAGCGCAGGACCCGGCCGAAGGCCCCGCTGTCGAGTTCCTCGGTGACGAAGTCCCACAACCGGCCGGGGTGGAAGGGCAGTTCGGATCGGAAGACCGTGCTGGAGATGCCGTACTCCTCGGTCTCCGGCACGTGTTCGCCGTTGAGCTCCATGACCCAGCCCGGCGCTTGCTGGGCCCGCTCCAGGTCGAACAGGCCCGTGCCGAGTACCTCGCCCAGGTCGACGCGGCCGAGGGTGGCCGGGACGACACGGGCGACCGGGTTGAGGCGGGTCAGCGTGGCCCGCAGCCGGTCGGCGGTCTCCGTGTCGACGAGGTCGAGCTTGTTGAGGACGATGACGTCGGCGAACTCGACCTGGTCCACGAGCAGATCGCTCACGGTGCGTTCGTCGTCCTCGAACGGCGCGAGACCCCGCTCGGCGAGTTCGTCCCCGTCCGCCAGCTCCGGCAGGAAGTTCACGGCGTCGACCACGGTGACCATGGTGTCGAGGCGCGCCAGGTCGCCGAGCGTGGCGCCGTCGTCGCGCGGGAAGGCGAAGGTGGCGGCAACGGGGAGTGGTTCCGAGATGCCGCTCGACTCGATGAGCAGGTGGTCGAAACGGCCTTCGCGGGCCAGCCGGTCGATCTCCTCCAGCAGGTCGTCGCGCAGGGTGCAGCAGATGCAGCCGTTGGTCATCTCGACCAGCCGCTCCTCGGTGCGCGACAGGGCGGCCTCGCCGCCGCGCACGAGCGCGGCGTCGATGTTGATCTCGCTCATGTCGTTCACGATGACCGCGACGCGCAGGCCCTCGCGGTTGCCGAGGACGTGGTTGAGCAGGGTGGTCTTGCCGGCGCCGAGAAATCCGGAGAGCACCGTCACCGGGAGCCGAAAGTCGCGCTCGCGGCCGCGCTCGTGGTCACGGTCGCGCTCGTGGTCACGGTGGCTCTCGCGCTCGTGGTCACGGTGGCGGTCGCGGGCGGCCTCGGGGGCGGTCATGGCACTCTCCTGGTCGGGTCACGGCCGCTGTTCCGCTTCCGCGGCGGGTCGGTCCCCTGGTCCGGCTGGGCGACGCACACGCTACATGAAAATGGGTCCCATTTACATTGGCAGGGGTGTGGGCGTGGGCAACCGGCTCCCGCGCCGCACCGCGCTCAGGACGACGGGCCGTCGGCGTGGCCCGTCCGCCAGGCCCACGCCGCGATCTCCACACGGTTCCGGGCGGAGAGCTTGAGCTGGACGCTGGTGAGGTGCGTCTTCACGGTCGAGAGGGAGACGAACAGGGACGCGGCGATCTCGGCGTTGGTGTGACCGAGGGCGACCAGGCGTACGACGTCCAACTCACGGTCGGTCAGGGGCTCTTGGGGCTCCGAGGGCACGGACGCGGCGGGTACCTGTGCCTGATCGTCCTTCGTCCGCGGCTGCGTCTGGGCGGCGGTGACGTGCTTGAGGAGGCGCACAGTGACCGACGGGGACACCAGCGAGTCGCCGACTGCCGCGGCGCGGACGGCCTCGGCGAGCAGGGTCGGCCCGGAGTCCTTGAGCAGGAAGCCGCAGGCACCGCCGTTCAGGGCACCGTAGACGTACTCGTCGAGGTCGAAGGTGGTGACCACGACGACCCGCATCGGGTCCGCGACGTCCGGTCCGGCCAGCAGACGGGTGGCTGCCAGCCCGTCCAGCTTCGGCATCCGGATGTCCAGCAGACAGACGTCAGGCCGCAGCCGCCGGGCCAGTGTCACGGCCTCCTCCCCGTCGGAGGCCTCGGCCACCACGGTGATGTCCGGCTGAGCGTCGAGGAAGAAGCGGAATCCCGTACGGACCATGTCCTGGTCGTCGGCGATCAGAACACGGATCGGGGCGCGGTCGGTCATGGACGCATCTTGCATCAACTACACCGGGGCCGAAATCCCGGGCTTGCACAACGGGCGTCACTGGTGGTGACGTGCCGTTTGCGTCCAGTCCCACCCTTGGGGTCGGGGGGTGGGGCAGGGGCCGTTGACGAGGCCCCGCGTCGCCACAACGCCCACGCACGAGCGCGGATGTTGCGGGAGCCGTTCCGGTCTGCGTGATCAACGAATCCGCAGGACCGGCACACGAAGCGGGCCTGGGATACCCGGTTCGCCTTGTCGATGTGCCCGCACTCGGCGCAGGTGCGCGAGGTGTACGCCGGATCGACGTACACCACTGGCACCCCGGCCTTGCGGGCCTTGTACGCGATGAACTCCCCGAGTTGGTGAAAGCTCCAAGAGTGGAGGGTGGCCCGTTGGGGCTTACGAAGCCGTACCCGCTCGCGGATGCCCATCAGGTTCTCCAGGGCGACTCCACGACCGGTGCGTTCAGCCTCGGCCACCACATGTTTCGCGATCTTGTGGTTGATGTCCTTGGCCCGCCGGGCCTCCTTGCGCCGCCGCTTCTTCAACCGGCGTTTGGCGGACGGGGTGTTCTTCTTCCGGAGCTTGGTGCGCAGGCCCCGCTCGCGGACCCGGATCCGGTTGAGTTCCCGCCCGGCCAGAATCTCGCCGTCCGAGGTGGTGGCGATGTTCACGATCCCCAGGTCGACGCCGAGGAAGTCGACCGGCTCCGCGTTCGGCTCGGCCTCGGGGATCTCGCAGGTGGCAAGCAGGAACCACATGCCGTCCCGCTCCACCAGGTCCGACTCGCCCTTGCGGTACAGGGCCAGGGTAGCCAGCTGCCCGGGCGAAGCGGTGAAGGCCACGCTCTTCATCCGGCCGCCGGTGGTCCAGATCGACACCGTGCGGTCGGCGATCTGCCAGGACAGCATCCGGTCGTCATAGGGCTGGGCACCGGAGGGACGGAAGACGACCGGCTTCCCGGCGGCCCGCCGGTAGCGCTGCGAGCCGGGGCGGCCCAGACGTCCCGCCCTCAGGTTCGCCTTCAGCGTGGCGTAGGCGTCGCAAGTCTTCTTGATCACGTGTTGGGCGGCCTGCGCCCCCAGGTTCCACTGGGTCTTGATCTGCTCGTAGGTGTGCTGGCGCAGGGCGAAGTTCTTGAACTCGGCGCGCGCGAAGGCCACTTCGCTCACCCAGTCGGCGGCCTCGTTGCAGGCGTGCAGGGTCGCCTCGAGTGCTGCCGCCTGCAGAGGCGTCGGCAGCAGCTTGACCTGCACCACCAGCTTCACGATCACCGAACGTACACACCCGTACGACCCTCCACAGCACGTTCCCCACCTCTCACCCCATCGAGTGAACGCGCCACCGTGTGTGCGCCTCACCGGCACCGCAGTACACAGCACCCGGCGGCTCCGCGGTCGGGCCGTCATGGTCCCGGCGGGCAAGACCAGTGGGACCACAGTCTCGCGGACCCTGGCCCCGTCCAGCACCCGCAGCGGGGTACCGGCGAGCCGGCTCCGGAGGTACGGATCAGGGGTGGGCGGACTGAGCGGGAGCTGCGGTTGGGGCATGAGGCTTGAGCGCTGGGTGTTGACTGCGGGTTGGTGGGGGCTGGTCGCGCAGTTCCTCGCGCCCCTATCGGGGCGGAGGTCGCCGCACCTCGAAAGGCAGGCCATCGCGAACCCGACACGAATCAGGGAACCACCGTGTACTGGCTGTGCCCGTGCACCAGCCCGTCGCGGACCTGGAGGATCCGGTCGCAGTGGGCGGCGACGTCCGCGTCGTGCGTGACCATGACCAGCGAGGCGCCCTGCTCGCGGGTGACGAGGGTGAGCAACCGGATGACTTCCTCGCCGGTGGACTGGTCCAGCGCCCCGGTCGGCTCGTCGGCGAAGACCACGTCCGGATCGACCACCAGCGCGCGGGCGATCGCCACCCGCTGGGCCTGTCCGCCGGACAGTTGCCCGGGGCGACGCGGCTCCAGTCCGTCCAGGCCGAGCGGCGCGAACCAGCGGCGGGCCCGGGCCACCGCCTCCTTGCGGGGTATGCCCTCCAGCATCAGCGGCAGGGCGACGTTCTCCTCGGCCGGCAGCTCGGGCAGCAGCTGGCCGAACTGGAAGACGAAGCCGAAGCGCTTCCGGCGCAGTGCGCTGAGCCGGTTCTCGCCCCAATTGTCGATACGTTCGCCGCGCAGCAGGACCTGCCCGCCGTCCGGGCGGATGATCCCGGCGAGGGTGTGCAGGAGCGTCGACTTGCCGGACCCGGAAGGGCCCATGATGGCCAGCGACTCGCGCTCGCCGACCTCGACGTCGACCCCGGCGAGGGCCGTGGCGGTCGCGTATTTCTTGACCAGGCCGAGCCCGGACAGGACGGTTCCCATGATCGTGTGCTGTTCCCTTCTCGGTGCTTCTCTCGGTGCTTCCAGGTACGCCGGTCTCGGTGCTTCCAGGTACGCCAGTGCGCTTCTCGATGCCCGGCTCCGTGCCCGTGCCTGTCTCAGCGCTCGAACTTCCAAGTGATCGACGTGTCACCGGCCTTGACGACACGCACCGGGATCTCCACCCACTTGCCGTCCGCCTTCGCGGTGCAGGTGATGCCGGCGCCGGTCACCGCCTTCAGCCCGCTCGGGCAGGACACGGGGCCGATGTCGCGGCCGACCCAGGGCAGCGGCTGGTACTTGGACCCGATGCGGCCCTCGACGATGTCGGCGCTGAGGGCCTTGTGGCCGTCCACCGTCACGGCGGTGTAGCGGTCGAGACCCGTGGTCGACTGGGTGCCGCTGACCGCGTAGGTCACGCCGGCGCTGCCGCCGACGAGGGCGGTGGCCGTGACACCGATGACGATCATGTGCTTGCGCTGCATGGTGTTTCTCCTGAGGTCGGGGTTCTCGGTGTGCCTCGACTCTCGCCGCCGGACGGCACCCCGCACCTCGGCCGAACGGCCACTGTCCCGGGGCCGTGCGCACCGCCCGGTCGGCCGATCGGCCGATCCACCGCCCGACGGCTGCTCCGTACCGTGGTCGGCGTGAACCTCGTGCATGCGATCGACGACCCCACCGCGCCCCGCTCCCGCCGGCAGAGCTGCCTGCGTGCGGTGGGCGTCGCCGTCCTGGTCGCGCTGGCACTCGCGGACGTACTGATCGCCGGCTCCGGCGACAGCGCCCTCTGGCCGTTGTTCGTGGTCCTGCCGCTCGCTCTCACGGCAGTGCTCTGGCCCGCCGCCCGTCAGCCGGCCTGGCTCACCCCGCAGCTGCGTACGGCCGTGCCCGCGAGCGTTTCCCTGGTGATCACAGCCGTGGCCGCCCCGACCGGCCGGATGCAGCAGTTCGGCCCCGGTGAGAGCGCAATCATGCTCTGCCTGCTGCTGATCGCCGTCCGCGGCTGCCCGCCGCGCTGGGTGGTCATGTGCGCCGTACTGGACGGCGCAGCCACCATCGCCCTGCCGCTGCGCACGCTCCAGAACACCCTCGACAACAACGACGCGGGCAGCCTGCTCGGGGTCGCGCTGGTACTCCTGCTGCTGGTCGGCATCATGGCCGGGCTCGGCGGCTACCTGCGCTCCCTGGACCACCGGCGCGGGGTCGCGGTCACCGAGACCCGCCGCTCCGAGCGGCTCGCCATGGCGGCCGATCTGCACGACTTCGTCGCCCACCACGTCACCGGCATCCTGGTCCAGACGCAGGTGGCCCGCATGATGGCCGTCACCGAGCCCGAGAACCTGGACCCCGTCCTGGTGGGCATCGAGAACGCCGCCACCGAGGCGCTCGCCTCGATGCGCCGCACGGTCGGCATCCTGCGCGAGCGCCCGCGGGAGATGGCAGGACCGGAGCCCGCGGACCGGCACCCGGCGGCCGACCTGTCGGCGCTCGCGGACCTGGTCGAGGGCTTCGGCGGCTTCGTCGGACCGAAGGCCGTGCTGCACCGCGACCCGTCCGTGCCCGCGGGCCTGCCGCACGAGGTGCAGTCCGCCGCGCACCGTGTCGTCCAGGAGGCCCTGACGAACGTACGCCGTCACGCGGCCGACGCCACCGAGGTCACCGTCGGCCTGACGTACGAGGACGGCATGCTGCGCGTGCTGGTACGCGACGACGGCCGCGGCGGCGCCCAGATGCCGCACGCCGCGCGCGGTGGCGGCTTCGGCATCGTCGGCCTCACCGAACGCGTCACCGCCCTCGGCGGCGAACTGCTCACCGGCCCGCGCCCGGGAAGCGCCGGCTGGGAGGTCATGGCCCTGCTCCCCACGGCGGGGACGGGCGCGAAGCGACTCGCCCTTTGAAGCCCCGTGAAGCTCATCGAACCCGTGAAGCCCGTGAGGCCCCTGAGCCCCTAAATTCTCAAGCCCCTTGGAGAGTCAGCCGGGCGGCAGGCAGTGGTCGTCCGGTGCGACGGTCCGCCAGATGCGGCGGCCGATGTCGCGCAGTTGCCGCTGTTGGGCCATGGTCAGCGGTTCGAAGACGTAACGGCTCACGGCGTCCGCGTGCCCGGGAGCGGTGGCGACGACCTTGTCCCAGCCGGCGTCCGTCAGGATGGCGAGGGTGTAGCGGCCGTCGGCCGGATCGGGCGTACGGCGCACCCAGTCGCTCTTCTCCAGCCGCTTGACCAGGTGCGAAAGGCGTGAAAGCGACGTGCCCGTGTAGCCGGCGACCACGCTCATCCGCATCGTGCGCTCCGGCGCCTCGGACAGCATCGCCATCACCTGGTACTCGACATGGCTGACCCCGGCATCGCGCTGCAACTGCGCGTCGAGCACGCCCGGCAGCCTGACCAGCACACCGGCCAGCGCGTGCCAGGCCTCCCTCTCGCCGTCGGTCAGCCGGCGAGGCTCCTGCGGGGTCTTCATGACCGCCACTTTAACGTGACGGTTCAAGTGATCGGCCGCCCGAAAACCCCGCAGGCCGCGGAATACGTCTACGCCTGCGCTTCGCCTACGCCTTCGCCTACAACTACGCCGACGTACGCGTGAAGCGGAGCGTCGACGTGACCGTGGTCAGGCCGCGGATCATGCCCATCTGGTTCCAGCCCATGCCGAACTGCTCCCGGTCCACGGTGAAGTCCGCGGTGAGCGTGATCGCATCGGCGCTCGACTCGGTGACGCGGGCGGTGGCGGACTGCGGGCGGCTGATGCCGCGGACGGTCAGCTGGCCGGTGATCTCGACGGTGTCGTCCTGGCGGATCACGGCGTTGCGGACGGCGAAGATCAGGGAGGGGTGCCGCTCGGCGTCGAAGAAGTCGGCACTGCGCAGGTGCGTGTCGCGCTTGGCGTTCTTGGTGTCCAGGGAGGCGGCGTCCAGGGTGATGGTGCCGCGGGCGGTGCCGTCGGGCTGGACCTCGCCCTCGCCGGTGACACCGCCGAAGGTGCCCTTCACGGTGACCATGTTCCACATCGTCTTGTGCTTGATGGCGACGGTGGAACGGACGGTGTCGAGCTGCCACAGGCCGGTTTCTACGGCGACGGTCATGGGACTTCTCCTGACAGGTACAGGTGACGAACGGGGGACGAAACGGACGACCGGCGGCCGTCGGCTTGACCGTCCAGCCAGTCGTCCAAATTTGGATGACACCAAGCTAGCCGCTTATCCAAAAATGGACAACCGGTAGACTGTGACACCATGGCCGACTCTTTCGCCCCCGCTGATCAGCCCGAACGCGTACCGACGGGCGACGACGGGCTGCTGCCGGTCGAACTGAGGGCCTGGATGCGGCTGCTGGCCGCGGCCGGAGCGATCGAGCAGCAGCTGCGCTCGCGCGTCAAGGACGCCATGGGGGTCTCGCACGACGAGTTCCTGGTGCTGTGCCTGCTGGCCGACCAGCCCGGCTCCAGCCTGCGGATGACACGGATCGCGGAACTGCTGGGCCGCCCGAAGACGCGGCTGACCTATCAGGTCGCCTGCCTGCAGCACGCGGGGCTGATCACCAAGAACTCGGCGTGCGGCGACCGGCGCGGCATCGAGGTGACACTCACGGACAAGGCCCGGCGCCTGCTGAGCGAGTCCTCACGCCCGCTCGCCGACGCCGTCTCCGAGGCCATCTCACGGACGGCCTGCGCCCAGCGGTACACCCAACTGCACGACCTGCTGCCGGTGCCCCCGGACGCCGAGGAGCACGCCGAGAAGACCGAGTAGCGGAGCGGCAGAGCGAGAAAGGGCTGTGGCGCGGGGGCCGACCCCACGCCACAGCCCTTCTTGAACACCTGGCCATGAATACCTGGCGGCTCAGAAGCCGGGGAACACCTTGCGCAGGTCGGCCAGGGTCAGGCCGTCGCCGGTGAGGGTCACGCCGCTCGGTGTGTGCTCGGCCGCGTGGCGGCCGGTGACGAGTCGCAGCCACCACTCCGCCGGCGCGCTCAGCACGGCGTCGGGCTCGGCAGGCTCGTCGGTGAGCGCGACCGTGTCGCCCAGGTCCAGCCCGAAGGAGCGCGCGGGCGAGGTGGTCCGGACGGCGACGCGGGCGTGGCGGCCGCCCAGGGCGTCGGCCTTGCCGAGGAAGCCGATGAGCATGCCGACCTGGTCGAGGAGCGGCTCGGTCGCGGCCGGCGCCAGGGTCACCGTGCGGTCGAAGGCGACCTGCACGTCCCAGGAGTGGTGTGCGAACTCGCTGAGCCGCATGCAGGCCGCGGTGGCGACGTCCACGGGTGCGGGCAGGAAGCCGAGGTCGATCCGCAGCTCCTTGCGCGTCTGCGCGTCGAGGTCCCCGTAGGCGCGTACCAAGGCCTCGTTGGAGGTGACGAACGCTTCGGCCCGTTCGACCGGGGACCTCCCGTCCCAGCGCTCCCAGACCGATTTGTTGAAGTCCATGTCCGTCGGCCCGCTGCCGCTCAGCGCTCCCTCCAGGGTGGCCAGGCCTATCTCCGCGCCGCTGCCGAGGTGGCTGAGCACCTGCGACACGTCCCACTCCGATGCCCCGGAGGGCCGGGTGAGGTCGGCGGTGGCGAGGCCGTGCACGACGGTGGTGAGGTAGTCGTGTCCGCTGCGCAGGGCGTCGATGATCTGGTCGGCGCGATCGGTCATGTCTCAACTCCGAGGGAATGCGGGCGAATTAATGGCCGGGTCGGGCAAGAACCGGCGCCGGGACAGGGGCGCCGGTACAGGACTTCACACAGCGCTTAACTTGAACCTTCAAGCCAGAACGTAGGCCATTCGACTTGAACCGTCAATCAACCTGGGGCCGCCCCCGCCGGCGCCGTCAGGCCACCCCGCCGGACGGAAATAGTTGATAACGATTCGGCAACACCACGCCTCGTGGCGCGTTAGGGTCCGGACATGTGAAAGACCGACTCGTCGTCAAAGGCGCCCGTCAGCACAATCTCCGTGACATCTCTGTGGAGCTGCCCAGGGATTCCCTCATCGTTTTCACCGGCGTATCCGGTTCGGGAAAGTCGAGCCTGGCATTCGACACGATTTTCGCCGAGGGCCAGCGGCGTTATGTCGAGTCGCTCTCGTCGTACGCGCGGCAGTTTCTCGGGCAGCTCGACAAGCCCGATGTCGACGTCATCGAAGGCCTGTCACCGGCCATCGCCATCGACCAGAAGACCACCGGCCGCAATCCACGCTCCACGGTCGGCACCATCACGGAGGTCTACGACCATCTGCGTCTGCTGTACGCGCGGGTGGGCCGTCCTCACTGCCCGGAGTGCGGTGAGCCGGTCAGCCGTCAGACTCCGCAGCGGATCGTGGACCGGCTGCTGGCGAAGGGCGAGGGCGTACGGATCCAGGTGCTGGCGCCGGTCGTCCGTGACCGGAAGGGCGAACACGCCGAGGTCTTCCGGCAGTTGACGGCCGACGGCTTCAGCCGGGTCCGGTCGACGGCGTGGTGCACGCGCTGACGAAACCGCCGGTGCTGGACAAGCGCACGAAGCACTCGGTCGACGTCGTCGTGGACCGGCTGGCGGTGAAGGACGGTGTCCGGCAGCGGCTGACCGAGTCCGTGGAGACGGCGCTCGGGCTCACGGGCGGTGTCGTCTGCGTCGACTTCGTGGACCTCGACGCCGCCGATCCCGAGCGCGAGCTGCGGTTCTCGGAGAAGATGGCCTGTCCGCGCGCCCACGACCTAGGGCCTGTGGATCTGGAGCCGCGCCTGTTCTCCTTCAACACCCCCTGGGGCGCCTGCACCGAGTGCACCGGCCTCGGCTCGCGGACAGAGGTCGACCCCGAACTCGTCGTCCCCGACGGGGAGAAGTCCCTGGCCCAGGGCGCCATCGCACCGTGGACCTCCACCAGTGGCGCCGAGTACTTCACCCGGCTGCTCGAAGCGCTGGCCGCCGAGGTCGGCTTCAGCATGGCGACCCCGTGGCGCCAACTGCCCGCCGCCGTACGGAAAGTGGTGCTGCACGGGACGCCTCAGCAGCTCCACATCACGTACCGGAACCGGTTCGGCCGCGAGCGCTCCCATCTCACGCGGTACGAGGGTGTCCTCCCGCATGTCACGCGGCGGTACGCCCAGGAGGACGCCTCCCGGGAGCGGTTCGCCGGCTATATGCGCGAGGTGCCCTGCCCGGGCTGCGACGGGGCGCGGCTGAAGCCCGCCGTGCTGGCCGTCACCGTCGACGGACGCGGTATCGCCGAACTGACCGCGCTGCCGATCGACGAACTCGCGCGGTTCATGGGCGAGTTGGAGCTGACGGGCTGGGAGCAGCGGGTCGCCGAGGTGGTCCTCGTGGAGATCGGCGAGCGGCTGCGGTTCCTGCTCGACGTGGGCCTGGACTATCTGTCGCTGAACCGGCCCGCCGCGAGCCTGTCGGGCGGGGAGGCGCAGCGGATCCGGCTGGCCACGCAGATCGGTGCCGGTCTGGCCGGGGTGCTCTACGTACTGGACGAGCCGAGCGTCGGGCTGCACCAGCGGGACAACCAGCGGCTGATCGAGACCCTGCGGCGGCTGCGCGACCGGGGCAACACCGTGATCGTCGTCGAGCACGACGAGGACACCGTCAAGGTCGCCGACTGGGTGGTGGACATCGGCCCGGGAGCGGGCGAACACGGCGGACAGGTGGTGCACTCCGGCACGACGCGGGAGCTCCTGGACCACCCGACCTCCCTGACCGGCGCGTATCTGTCCGGCCGTCGGCGCATCCCGGTGCCCGAGCGGCGCCGCCCCCGAACCGTCGGCCGCGCGATCACCGTGCACGACGCCACCGAGCACAACCTGCGGGAGGTGTCGGTGTCGTTCCCGCTCGGTCAGTTCGTCGCGGTGACCGGCGTGTCGGGCTCAGGCAAGTCGACGCTGGTCAACGACATCCTCTACACCGCCCTGGCCAAACGGATCTACCGCGCCCACAAGGTGCCCGGCCGCCATCGCACCCTCACGGGCGTCGAGGAGATCGACAAGGTCGTCCAGGTCGACCAGTCCCCCATCGGCCGCAGCCCGCGGTCCAACCCGGCCACGTACACGGGCGTCTTCGATCATCTGCGCAAGCTGTTCGCGCAGACGCCGGAGGCCAAGGTGCGCGGCTACCAGCCGGGCCGGTTCTCCTTCAACCTCAAGGGCGGCCGCTGCGAGCACTGTTACGGCGACGGCACGATCAAGGTCGAGATGAACTTCCTGCCGGACGTGTATGTGCCGTGCGAGGTCTGCGGCGGGGCGCAGTACAACCGCGAGACGCTCGAAGTGAGTTACAAGGGCAGGTCCATAGCCGACGTCCTCGCCATGACGATCGAGGAAAGTCTGGACTTCCTGGACGGGCACGCGATCATCTCGCGCCACCTCAGGACCCTCCACGACGTCGGGCTGGGGTACGTGAAACTCGGCCAGCCCGCCACCACGCTGTCGGGCGGCGAGGCACAGCGCGTCAAACTCGCCACCGAACTGCAACGGCGTTCGAAGGGGCGCACGTTGTACGTCCTCGACGAGCCCACCACCGGTCTGCACACCGACGACGTCCGGCAGTTGCTGACCGTCCTCCATCGGCTCGTCGACCAGGGCAACACCGTCGTCGTGATCGAGCACAACCTCGACGTCGTCAAGACCGCCGACTGGATCGTCGACATGGGCCCCGAGGGCGGCCTGCGCGGCGGCACGATCGTGGCCCAGGGCACCCCGGAGGACGTCGCGGCCCAACCGGGCTCGTACACCGGGCAGTTCCTGCGACCGCTGCTGCCGTAAGGGTGTCGGGTGACTGGTTCCGGTGCCGGGTGACCGGTTCCGGTGCTTCGGTGGGCGGTTCCGGCCAACTGGTCGCTCCCGTCGCGCGGGGCATTGACGCCCCATCAGCCCCAGCCCAGGTTTCCGTCCGACTTGCCGAGCAGCGTCCGAAACGTCGGCGACGGATTGCCGCACGAACATCAAGTCACGTGAGACAACCTCTAAGCCTTGATCGGCGCGGCCGACCTGGCGGCCTGCTCGATCTTCGCGCAGTAGGCTGCACGGGCTTCCTCGTCGATCTGCTTCTCGTGTTCGGCGCGCACCCCGGTCCGGCCGTCGAGGCCCTCGCGCAGGATATCGGCGTGCCCGGCATGCCGGATGGACTCGCTGAGGACATGGACCATGACGGCGAACAGGTTCGTGTTGGGATAAGGCTCCGGCCACCACGGCACGTGTCCGGGGGCGTCGAGGGGAAGCTCGTTGATCGTCGCGTCCGAGTGTTCCCACGTGCGCCGGTAGAACCCGATGATCTGATCGCGGGTCTCGTCCTCGGTCGCCCACAGATCGCTGCCGTCGGAGTCCTGCCACCGGGGCAGCGGTTCCGCGGAAGGGCGGTCGAAGACCTCGCCGAAGTACCTGGCCTCGACGGTGGCCACGTGTTTGACCAGGCCGAGGAGGTTGGTCCCGGTCGCTGTCAAAGGTCGGCGGGCGTCGTATTCGGACAGGCCGTCGAGTTTCCAGAGCAACGCCTTGCGGTCCCGCCGCAGTCTCCCGTGCAGGTTGTCCTTCGCGAATTCATCGATCATGCGGCGTGAGCCTGCCATGGGCTGCTCGTGGTCTCAAGATCCCGTACGTGGTCCGCAACGACTGGCAGAGCCGAGGCCTGGCCATGGCCGCCGCCCTGACCTGCTACAAGAAGCTCGCGAAACTTGCCACGTGAGACAACCTCTCAGTGCTGCTCGCTCTCCGGCGAGTTGCCCGGGTCCTGGAGTTCACGCAGTGCCTCGTCGGCGGCGGTGATCTCCTGGTAGTACTGCCGGTGCACCTTGTATGTGCGGTCGAGCACGATCTTGTGGTACATCCCGGTCGGCTCGCCGAAACGGAAGTCGCGGGGGAGGCGCTGTACGCCGTCGCGGCCCACGATCAGGATTGCGCGATCAGTGGCCACGAACGTCCACACCCGCGCGGTGAACCACGAACCGGTCTGCGCGATGAATCCCGTCTGGATCTGCTCGCCGGGCTCCAGGTGAGGTGCGGCCCGCTCGGCGATCAGCTTGACCCGCCGTTCCTGGTAGCCCATGACTTCCCTCCGGAGCGAGACGTGCCCATATCGTAGGGCAGGCTGCCTGCGGGGGGACGTCCGATGGCGGCTTGAGTCCGCGGCGAACTCCAGCCTGTCGCCCACCGGGTTGAACGTGTGGAACCGCCGTCGGAGGACGACAAGCACCACCGCTGAGCCGCCCAGCACCCGCTCCTGCCTGACCGCCGCGCCGGCGGTCGGCCGGGATCAGCACTACTACGGGCGAACAGCCGTTGTTCAGCCGCCCTGTCGCGGCGCCTCCCGCGCGGCACGGCTGCGATCGTCCGACGTCAGCCATGCCTCCGCGTCCCGCCGGATCCGCGCCGCGTCGAAGCTCTCGTACTCCCGGATCACCGACCTGATCGTGCCTCGCTCGCGGTACTCGTCCATGATCGCGACATGCTCCGGCAGGCGTACGAACTCCGCCAGGGCCCGCCGTCCGGTCCACACCGAGACCGATCCGCAGCGCCGGGCCGAGGGCAGGACCCATAGCCACATGCCGACCGCTCCGTCGAGATGCGGCCAGCGGCGCCGCAGCGCGAAGCCGCGACACGCGATGCCGGGCAAGTCTCGGTATGCGTCGCTGGTGAAGTCGGTGACGCTGACGATCAGCGGGCCGCCCCGGCGACCGCGCATGCCGCTGCCGACGCCATTCGCCGCGGCGCGGTCGCCAAGGAAGTCCCCGGCCGGGCCCTGGCACCAGCGGCTCCTCAGCATGGCCCCGGCATCCAGGAGGGGTCGCGGCCGAGCAGGGCGAGCAACCGGTCGCCCGGCGGGGCGTCGTCGGAAACGGCGATCCGTCGGCGGAACGCGGCACCGGCCCCGCGGCCCTCGTCCGGGACCAGGGCGGCGACGCGCAGCGCGGCGGTGGTGAGTTCGGCGGCGGGCTCCCACGGGGCGCCGATCGTCACCGCGACGTCCCAGGCGTGCGCCACGTAGTCGAGCAGGTGGAAGCCGACCGCTATCCGTCCGGGGACCGCGAAGCCCTCGCCCACCTCCGGCAGCGCGAACCGCCGCTCCAGCACTTCGTCTTCCGCGAACGCCGCGGTGACCTCTCCGGCCGACGCCTCATACGCTCCGGCCGGGTCATCGCCGAGGTCGCCGTCGCGCCAGACGGACCACGGCTCACCCGCGCCGCGAGCCGAGGCGGCGAACCCCTCGTTCTGGCTGACCAGATGGCGAAGCAGGCCGTACAGGGTCCAGTCCGCGCACGGCGTCGCCAACCTCAAGTGGTCGGTCTTCACCCGGGAGACCACCTCCCCGGTCAGCAACAGCGCCTGGCGGTCCAGTCGTCGAATGTCCATGGCCGGAGCGTAAAGTCACACAGTGGTTCAGCTCCAGAGCCAATAAACTGCCAAATGATTGAGCCAATTGCCGGGCCGAAAGCCGACAACAGCCGAGCCGGAAACGGAAAGCCGCGATGGACGTGCACGTCAGGCTTGACGGGCAGCGCGACCTGTCCGGCCAGATCTACCGCCAACTGCGCACCGCGATCCACAACCGGCTGCTACGGCCCGGCGATCCGCTGCCCCCGACCCGGGAGTTGGCCCGCCGCCTGGCGGTGGCCCGCAACACCGTCGGTGTCGCCTACGAACGGCTCGTCGCCGAGGGCTACGCGGACAGCAGGGTCGGTTCCGGGACCTATGTGCGTACGACGGGCCTGCCCACGCGCGGGGCCGTGATTGCCACCGACAGCACCGGCTCGGGACTGCGCCCGCGCGCCCTGTGGGCGGGCTTGTCCCCCTGGGCAGGTCCGGAGACCACGGGGCCGACCACGGCGGCCCACGACTTCCGGGTCGGCCTGCCGGACGCCCGGCTCTTCCCGTACGACGCCTGGCGTCCCCTGATCGCCCGGGAACTGCGCCTTTCGGCGGCCGGGGCGGTCGGGTACGGCGATCCGGCCGGCCACGCCGGGCTGCGGGCCGCACTCGCCCGGCACATCGGACTCTCCCGCGGTGTGCGGACCGGCCCGGACGATGTGCTGGTGACCACCGGCACGCAGCAGGCCCTGGATCTCATCGGGCGGGTGCTGCTCGAACCGGGCGACCGGGTGGCCGTCGAAGAGCCCGGCTACCCACCGGCCCGGCTGGCGTTCCTGGCGCAGGGCGCCGAGGTCACGGCCATACCGGTGGACGCGGAAGGCCTGATGGTAGACGCCATCCCGCCGGACACCCGCGCCGTGTACGTCACCCCCGCCCACCAGTTCCCGCTCGGCATGCCGATGTCCCTGCGGCGCAGAACGGCGCTGCTGCGATGGGCGAGACGGCACGGCGCGGCGGTGATCGAGGACGACTACGACAGCGAATTCCGGTTCGGCGGGCGGCCGGTCGAGACGCTGCAGAGTCTGGACCGGGACGGACACGTCATCTACGTGGGGTCGTTCTCCAAGGTGATGCTGCCCTCCCTGCGCGTCGGCTTCCTGGTGGCGCCCGCCCCGCTGCGCACCGCGCTGCGCACCGCCAAGTACACCGCCGACTGGCACACCGCGGTCCCCACACAGGCGGCGCTCGCCCGCTTCGTCGACGACGGGCTGCTCGCCCGGCACATCCGCCGGATGCAGCACACGTACGCGACCCGGCACCAAGCCATCACCCGCGCGCTCACCGACCACTTCGCGGACCTGTCCGAGCTGGTGCCGTCCGCCGCGGGCCTGCACGTGACCACATTCACCCGAGCCCATCTCGCCGACCCCGACGTCCTCGCAGAGCTGGCGGGCCGCGCCCGGTCATCCGGCGTGGCCGTCTACACCCTGGCGGAGGTCGCCGCAAACCGCTCCGCCCGCCCGGGCTTCGTCTTCGGCTACGGCTCGATCAACGCCCCGGACATCGAGCCGGGCCTGCACCGCATACTCGGCCCGACGTAAGGACTACTGAACGCGAAGGAAGCGCCCGCACACGTCTCCTCATGGAGCGTGTCACTTGTCCGGCCCATGGGCACGGCCTCGGCGCCGACTGCGGCCAACTTCCGTGGCGGCTGGGCCTGTTGACGCAGACCCAGACCAGGCCCAGACCGCCGAGCCGAACTGATCACCCTCCTGCCGGACCGCGGAAGAGCCGAAGCGGGACGGCCGCGGCCAGTGACCGGTAGCCCTCGGGGTTGAGGTGCAGCCAGTCCCCGTCGTGCAGGGCGGGCCGCAGCCGTCGCGGGTCCGCCGGGTCGCGGACGGCACGGTCGAAGTCGATGACGGCGTCGAACCGTCCGCTCGTACGGATCCAGGAGTTGACGGCCTGCCGGGACGCCTCCCGGTGCCCGGCGGGGTCGTCGTACATGGTGTTGCCGCCGAACGGCGTCAGCGTGGCCCCGTACACGCGGATGCCCTGCGCGTGCGCACGGACGACGATCTGCTCGTACGCGGCGATCAGTTCGGCGGTGATGCTCCGCTGGGCGGCCGGGGCGGCCTCGGCGGTGCCGATGTCGTTGACCCCCTCGAAGACGACCAGCCACGAGACCCCGCTGCGGGACAGGATGTCGCGGTCGAGGCGGGCGAGGACGTTGGGGCCGAGGCCGTCGTTGAGGACGCGGTTGCCGCCGGCGGCCTGGTTCAGGACCGCCACGTCGTCAGTCGCGGGCCGGGCGCGCAGCCGGTCCAGGAACTGGTCGGGCCAGCGGTTGTTCTCGTTGGTGGTCGAGCCGCGGCCGTCGGTCAGCGAGTCGCCCAGGACGGCGACCGCCGCCGTGCCGGGACCGGAGAAGACCTCGACGTCGCTGAGCAGATACCAGTGGTTGACGGGGGTCGCCTGCGGAAGGTCCTGGTCCTGTGTGTGGTCGGCCTTCTGGAGGTACGAGGTCGTGCGTGATCCCGGGTGCGAGGTGAGCGCGAGGGACGGCTGGCCCTCGGCGAGGTAGGCGGTCACGGTCAGGTTGGAGCCCGGCCGGACGTCGAAGTCCAGCGGATCCGAGACAAGTTGGGCCCCCGCGGGGACCGTCGCGAACGTGCGTCCGCCGAAGGTGACCCGCCGCAGTGTGCCGGGCTCGATCGCGCTGACGCCGGCCCGCCCGTCGAGCGGGAGGGCCACGGACACGGCGGTGATCGGCAGCGCGGTGTCGCCGAAGGCGTTGGAGAAACGCAGCCGCATGCGCTTCCCGCCGGTCGAGACCCGCACGGTCTGCCGCAGGGTCGTGTCGACCAGGACGGCACTCTCTTCGGTGAACGGCGGGGGCGGCATGTTGGCGGGCTCGGTGAGCTGCGGCATCGCGGTCCAGGTGTTGACCCAGTGCCGGGCGGACGAGACGGCGGGGCCGGTGGTGCCGCCGTCCGTGGATCCGGGGCCCTTGACCAAGGCCACCACCGCGGACGAGGTGACGACGAGGGCCAGGGTGAGGACGATGGTGGTGATCAGGTGGGTGAGCGGGATTCTTCTCGATGACTTCACAGGCACAGACACGGGCACGGCGCCTCCTCCGGAGCGGGTTCGGTTCAGGGCACCCTGGTGGCCGGAGACGCACCTCCGGCCACCAGGAAGGGACGTGACGATCCATCAACTAGTGCCGCAGGGCGTTCCGTTGAGGGAGAAGGCAGCCGGAGCCGCACTGTCGCCCGTGTGATTCGCCTGATACCCGATGCTGACGCTCGCGTTCGCCGCGAGCGTGCCGTTGTACGGGGCGTTGGTGGCGGTCACCGCGCCGCTCGCCGGGGCGTACGTGGCGCCCCAGCCGTTGGTGATGGTCTGCCCGGACGGCAGGGTGAAACCCAGCTTCCAGCCCTCGATGCGGGTGGTGCCGGTGTTGGTGATCGTCACGGAGCCGGTCATGCCCGTACTCCAGGCGTTGGTGGTGACGGTCACCTTGCAGGCACCCGGCTGGGGTTGGGGCGCGGGACCCGAGCTGTCCAGGCCGAAGAAGGTGAGCACACGGGCCGCCATGCCGTAGCTGTAGAGGTTGTGGCCGACGCCCTGGAGGCTGATCGCCTCGACGGGAGCCCGGTCACCGGTGGCTCCGTAACGGGTGCGGGTCCAGCCGGACTGGGGCGAGTCGGTGGCGGCCGGAGTCTGGCTGACACCAAGCACGTTGGTCCACTGCTTGATCTGCTCCCCGAAGTTGGGGTAGCGCAGGACGTCGTCCTCGGTGCCGTGCCACACCTGCATACGCGGCCTGGGGCCGGTGTAACCCGGGTAGGCGGCGCGGACCAGGTCGCCCCATTCCTGCGGGGTGTGGGTCACGGTGCCGCCGGAGCATGCGCTGTTCCACTCGGAACCGTCGGTGGTGGCGAAGCAGCCGAACGGCACGCCGGAGAACGCGGCGCCCGCCGCGAACACGTCGGGATAGTCGCCCAGCAGGACGTTCGTCATCATCGCGCCGGAGGAGATGCCGGTGGCGAAGATCCTGTCGGTGTCGGCGGAGTAGGTGCGGGTGACCCAGTCGACCATCGACTTGATGCCGACCGGGTCGCTGCCGCCGCCGCGGCGCAGCGCCTGGGGCGAGGAGACGTCGAAGCACTTGCTGGCGCGGGTGACCGACGGGTAGACGACGATGAACCCGTAACGGTCGGCCAGCAACGCGTACTCGGTCCCTGAGTGCATCGCGGGCCCGGATCCCGTGCAGTAGTGGACGGCCACCACGACCGCGGGGTGCGCGGTGACGCTGTCCGGTACGTAGAGGTACATCTGCAGGTTGCTGGGGTTGCTGCCGAAGTTGGTGACCTCGGTGAGCGCCGCGGCGGGAGCGACCGCGGCGGGTGAGGCTCCGGGCGCGGCTTCCGCCGCCGTGCGGGGTGGGGCTCCGGGCGCGGGTGTCTCCGCGCGAGCCGATGCCCCGGGCGTGATTGCCTCCGTGCCGGCTGAGGCCCCGGGCGCGGTCAGGAGCGTCGTCGCGAGTAGCGACACCAGGGCTCCGAAGAGCACCGCGAGCACCGAACGCGACGGTCTCCTCGCGGAGTTGCTGCCAGTGGCGGACATGTCTGTCCCTTCCGATCACGACTCGTGGGGATGGCGCGATGGAGCGACACCATGCGACGGGGCCGGTCGCATGGCATGGTCATGACTGTCGTGGAAGCGCTCCCACAGGGTGGAGACCGAAACCGGCCACTGCGCGCGGATCGTCTCGGCCTCGGCCGCGGTCGCGGTCGCGGTCGCGCGAATCCGTTGCATGTTCTATGCCAGATGACATAAGTTACCGACAGGTAGCCTCATGGCCTCATGGTCAAGGCGCCGCGCGCCCTGCCCGTCCACACCAGGAAGAGGCACCCGGCATGTTGGTGAGGGACGAGTGAGCCCCCGCAAGAGCGACAGCCGCGACCGCATGATTCTCAGCGCCGTCGCACTGCTGCGTGAGTACGGCGCCGGCGCCACGAGCATCGACCGCGTACTCGCGCACAGCGGCGCTCCGCGCGGCTCGGTCTACCACCACTTCCCCGGCGGGCGGGCGCAGTTGATCGACGAGGCGGTGGAGCTGGCCGGTGACTTCATCGCCGGGCTGATCGAGACCGCCACCGAGGCCGACGACCCCTTGGCGGCGGTCGACGCCTTCTTCGCGCTGTGGCGTGGCCGGCTCGTCGAGAGTGACTTCCGGTCTGGCTGCCCGATCGTGGCGGTTGCCGTGGAGACCAACGACGACGCCCCGCAGCTGGCCCGCTCCGCGGCCGCGGTCTTCGCCCGCTGGCGGGAGGCCCTCGCCGCCCTGTTCGTCAGACACGGCCTGCCCGACGAACGCGGAAAGCGGCTGGCTTCCTTCATCATCGCGGCGGTCGAGGGCGCGGTGATCATGTGCCGGGCCGAGCGGAGCATCGCTCCCCTGGACGCGACGGCCGACGAAGTCCATGACGTACTGGTGCGCGCCCTGCGGGACAGGCCCGGGCGTGCTGACGGCTTCGGTGCCGGGCACGGTCGCGATTCTGGTCCCGGGCACGGTCGCGGTTCTCGTCCCGGGCACGGTCGCGGTTCTGGTCCGGCTGCCGGTCAGGACCTCGACGGGGGTGCGGGTCACGGCCTCGACGGGGGTGCGGGTCACGGCCTCGACAGGGCTGCAGACCTCGGCCCCGACCCCGAGCCTGGACCGACCTGATCGCCCAACTCGACCCCGGACCGGCCCAATCCCGCGCAAGCCCACCCCGGATCAGCCGACCGACCAGCCCACCTCCCCCCCCAACCCACCTCCCCCCAGCCCACTTTCACCCAGTCCACTTCCGCCCAGCCCCAGGGAGTCACCATGCCGACACTCGACCGCCAGGACGATGTCTTCGTTCTCGATCTCGGGGACTCCGAGAACCGCTTCCACCCCGACTGGATCGCCGCCGTCAACGCCGCGCTTGACGAGGTGGAGAAGGCGGAGGGGCCACGCGCCCTGGTGACCGCCGCGACCGGCAAGTTCTACTCCAACGGCCTCGACCTGGACTGGCTGTTCGCCCACGCCGACCGGTACCAGGACTACGTCATATCCGTACACGAGTTGCTCGCGCGGATGCTGTCCCTGCCCGTGGTCACCGTGGCCGCGCTGCAGGGGCACACGTTCGCGGCCGGGGCGATGTTCTCGCTGGCCCACGACTTCCGTGTGATGCGCGCCGACCGCGGTTACTGGTGCCTTCCCGAGGCCGACATCAACATCCCCTTCACGCCGGGCATGTCCGCGCTGATCCAGTCCCGGCTGACCCCGCAGACCGCGCACGAGGCCATGACCACGGCCCGCCGCTTCGGAGGCAACGACGCCCTCGCCGCCGCCCTCGTCGACCGCGCCGTGGACGAGGACTCCGTGCGCCCGACCGCGATGGAGCTCGCCCGGCCCCTGGCGAGCAAGGCCGGCCCCACCCTCGGCACCATCAAGGCCCGTATGTACGCGCCCGCCCTGGACGCCTTGCGGGACAAGGACATCCCCCTCGGCTGAGCCGCACAGAACCGCGTCGGCCCGTCGACGAGGAGCGGTTGTCCTCGGCTCAGTTCCCCTCGGAACGGTCGAGCTCGGCGTAGTCCTTCTCGGCATGTACGACGAAGTCGTCGACCATCCGGTGGCACAGCGCGGCGAGTTGCCGCAGTTCCTCCGGCGACCAGTCCGCCAGCGCCACCTGCATGCCGCGGCAACTCGCCACGCGTATCCGCTCGATCGCGTCCTCGCCCGCCGGGGTGAGCTGGATGCGCTGGGCGCGGCGGTCGGCCGGGTCCGGGACGCGGGTCACGAAGCCGCCCTTCTCCAGGTGCTGTACCTGCCGGGTGATGTGCGACGCCTCGACTCCCAGCAGCCGCCCCAGCTCGCCGGGGCGCATGGGTTCGGAGTCGGCGATCTGCCGCAGCAGCGCGACGGCGGCACGGTCCAGCGGCAGTCCGACCAGAGTCATGAGGCGCTCGTGCTGTCGGACTCGGCTGGCCAGATAGGCGAAATGCGTGAGAGCGCGCTCGATCTCGGTCATGTCCGCGGAGACGGGAGCTGCTGTGGCTGGCGGTGGTGTGGGCATGTGCACACCCTAGCATCTACTTGCCTAACTCAAGTAAATTGGTTTCCCTGTTCGGTGTGCCCGAGGTGCCGGGTCGGCCGGTGGCTCGCACGGCGTCCCCGGGTCGGTGGGGTGCGGGAGCAGTACCTGGAAGGTGGCGCCGTGGCCCGTCGTGGAGTGGATCTCGACGCGTCCGGCGTGGGCGGTGACCAGGGAGTCCACGATGGCCAGGCCGAGTCCGGCGCCGCCGGTGGCGCGGGTGCGGGAGCTGGTGGATGGGGTGGGGATGCCGCGCTGCGCCGCGCCCGCCCCGAAGCGAAGCTTCTTCACTCCGCTCACCGGACCGCTCAGGAGAAGTCCGCGGCGGTGATGCCGTCGGGGTGTCCAGACGGCCACTCCACCAACTCGATCCGGTAGCCATCCGGGTCGGTGAGCCACGACGTCTTCGGGCCGCGAGGGCCGCCCGGGTACTGGACAGCTCCCGGCTCCAGGCCGGCGTCGGTCAGCCGCTCCAGGGTGGCGGCCAGTCCGTCCACTTGGATCGCGAGGTGGTCGAAACCGCTGCCCACGTCGACGCGTCCGTCGACGGGACGGTGGACCAGTTCGAGCGAGGCCGCCGGTTCGCCGGGGAACTGGAGGATCACGAGGTGACTCCCCTCGCCGCCGTCGACCCTGCCCAGCTCGACGTAGCCCAAGGCGGTGTAGAAATCGAGTGAGCGGCCCAGGTCGGTGACGCGGTAGGCGACGAAGAGCGTCTTCATGCGGTTTCCTCGGGTCGGCGTACCCGGTAGCGGAGGTGCGTGACGTCTCGGTCCTCGAGCCGTCGGACGAGGTCGAGTTCGATGTGATCACCACCGAGGTGGTCGAAGAGTCGTCGGCCGCCCCCGAGGAGGACCTGAACCAGGTGGATCTCCATCTCGTCGATGTGCCCGGCCCGGAGGAGCGCTTGGGCCGCGCCCGCCCCATGGACCATGACCGGCCGGTCCCCGGCGGCCGCGCGAGCCTGACGGGCGCAGTCCTCGACGTCGGTGACGAATCGCGCGTGGCCGGGTGGCACGTCCCCGTCATCCACATGGTGGGTGAGGACGAAGATCGGCACACCGTCGTGATGGTCGCCCTGCCAGCGTCCGGCGAGTTCGAAGGTCCGACGGCCGGAGATCACCGCGCCGGTCGCCAGCGCCTCGCGATAAACCTGTCCGCTCGGACCGTCGGACTCCCGGTCGTCGAGCCAGTTGAAGAGCCGTCCACCGTCGCGTCCGAGCTCCTGCCCTGGCCGATCGTCCGGGCCGGCGATATAGCCGTCGAGCGACATCGACATGTACAGCCGAATCGGATTGCTCATCGTGGCCTCCATCTCTCCTCCATGGCATGGGGATGCTCCGCTTCTCGCCCCACAGGGGCGGGAATGTCACAGTGGAAGACTTCAGACAGCAGGCAAACTCATCGACCTGACGAGGCGTAAATCAAGAGCAGTCGATCAGTTGCGGTGATTCAGGCCGCGTGAGCCTCGGGGCGTTCGACGAGCCGACCGCGTTCGAAGCTCCGGCCCGCACGAGGGCGACCAGGTGCGGCGCGTTCACGGCCCGCCAGCGGGTCTGGGCGGACTCGACCAGCTTGAACACCATGGCCAAGGCTGCCGCGCGGGAGCCGGCGCCCTTGGTGACCTTGATTCGCAGCCGGACGGTGCCGAAGGTCGACTCGATGGGATTGGTGGTCCGCAGAGGGATCCAGTGCTCGGCCGGGAAATCGTAAAAGGCCAGCAGTTCGGCCTCGTCATCGGTGATCTTGAGCGCCGAACCGGCCACGGCCAGGAAGACGAGCAGGGCGGGCGCCGCCGCGCCGAGTGCACGGACGCCCAGGTCACCGACGTCGAACCGCCGTTGCCGCAGCGGCCGGGAGAACACCTGCCAGAGCACGAGAGCCCCGACCAGCGTCACACCGAGCGGCACAGCGCGGCCGCGGCCCCTTCCAGGACGTGCCGCAACGGGCCGACAGGGGCTTTCGGCCGAGGGCCGCCGGGTGGTGTCACGGGCGGACGCCGGTCACCCAGCAACCCCACGTGTGCTTCCAGCCGCCCCGCATGTGCTTCAGGACGAGGGCGATTAGTACCCCGGTACTACGCGGCCGGGTTGTTTTCGCTTCCGCGGTGCCTGGGGTCGCCGGAGATCGCTTCCTAGCCTGAGGCAATGGGTCGCGCAGGGCCCATTTTTCGTCCCGATGCTTTCTCTGCTGGGAGATCGCCCTGCCCGACGACGGCATGGCCAGTCCCGGCAGCAGCGAGCGCATCGCCTACGACACCATCACCCAGGGTTTCGGCGACGGCTACAACGGCCCGCTGACCGTGGTCGTCGACGCCCGTGACAGCGAGGCTCCGAAGGCCGCCGCCGAGGACGCGGTCACGCAGCTCGGCAAGATGCCCGACGTCGCCACGGTGCGTCCGGCGGTGTTCAACGGGTCCGGAGACGTGGCCCTGATCAGCGCCGTCCCGAAGAGCTCCCCCAGCAGCCAGGACACCGTCGACCTGGTCTCCGCCATCCGCGACCGCGGCGCGGCCCTGCACGACGACACCGGCGCCGAGTTAATGGTCACCGGCACCACCGCGGTCAACATCGACGTCTCCGCCAAGCTCGGCGACGCCCTCATCCCCTACCTGGCGGTGGTCGTCGGCCTGGCCCTGGTCCTCCTGCTGCTGGTCTTCCGATCGATCCTGGTCCCACTCAAGGCCGCCCTCGGCTTCCTGCTCAGCGTCGTCGCCACGCTCGGTGTCGTCGTCGCGGTCTTCCAGTGGGGCTGGCTCGCGGACGTCTTCGGCGTCTCCCAGACCGCACCGATCATGAGCGTCCTGCCGATCTTCATGATCGGTGTCGTGTTCGGGCTCGCCATGGACTCCGAGGTCTTCCTGGTGACCCGGATGCGGGAGGAGTACGTACACGGTGCCGAGCCGACCGAGGCGGTGGTCTCCGGCTTCCGGCACGGGGCCCGAGTGGTCACGGCGGCCGCGGTCATCATGATCTCGGTGTTCGCCGGGTTCCTGCTCGACGACGTGGCACTGATCAAGTCGATCGGTCTGGGCCTCGCCTCCGCCGTCCTGTTCGACGCGTTCGTCGTCCGCATGACCCTCGTGCCGGCGGTCATGGCCCTGCTCGGCCGCCGGGCCTGGGCGCTGCCCGCGTGGCTGGACCGGATCATGCCCAACGTGGACGTCGAGGGCGAGAAGCTGCGGCATCTGCTGGCGGAGACCGCGGACGCCGACGAGGCCGGCGGCGGGCCGCATGAGCCCGTGTCGGTCTCGGCCGCCGGGAAGGGCTGAGCGGACGGACGTACGATCCGGATCGGAAAGGGATCGGAAATGGGATCGGCCGGGCGGGAATGATTCCGGCAGCGGCCAGGTTGTACGAGACGGTCGCAGTTTTACTTGTGTGTTTGTGTCAGTCGCATGCTCGCAGAGAACGATGTTGCGGGCGCGAAGCTTGCCTTCCAGATTGTGCTGGAGCAGCCGCGTCGTTAACCGGCCGGGGTCTCGCACGGTGCGAGTCCCTCACCCAGCCCCTGTAAGGGAGCAGCAATGACTCAGGGAACCGTGAAGTGGTTCAACGCCGAGAAGGGCTTCGGCTTCATCGCCCAGGCCGACGGCGGACCGGACGTCTTCGTGCACTACTCGGAGATCGACAGCTCGGGCTTCCGTAGCCTCGAGGAGAACCAGCACGTTGAGTTCGAGGTCGTCCAGGGCCCCAAGGGCCCGCAGGCCTCGCGCGTCCGCCCGCTGTGACGACGCGGCGGGCCTGACCTGCCGTAGTTGAACGTATGAGGAGGGCCGGCACCAGTAGGTGCCGGCCCTCCTTGCGTCGCGCATGCTCGTCACATGTAGCGTTCGGTCCGCTACTCGCATTCTCCATACTATGGTTCACTTGAGTATGACCAGCACGAGTCAGACGGGCACCCGCACAAGCCAGACAGGGACCGGCACGAGCCAGACAATCCCGCGCGGCGGGGTGGGCCGATGCCAGGCTTCGTAGGCCGCAGTTCAGAGCTGGCCGCCCTGGACCGCCACCTCTCATGGGTTCGCGACGGCCGGGGCGACCAGCGCGGCAGGGCTCTGCTGCTCCGCGGCCGGCGCCGGGTCGGGAAGTCGCGCCTGGTGGACCTGTTCTGCGAGCGCGCCCAGGTGCCGTACGTAGTCCACCAAGGCACCCGGGGCGAGGACCCCCAACGGGAGCGGGCCCGCTTCCTGGCCGAGGTCCGGCACTCGACACTCCCCGATACCGCCCTCCTCACAGGCGTCACCACCGTGACCGACTGGGACACCGCCCTTCGCCAACTCGCCGCGGTACTCCCCGACGACGCCCCCAGCGTCGTCGTCCTGGACGAGCTGCCCTGGATGATCGAAGGCGACCCGGTCCTGGAGGGCACTCTGCAGACGGTGTGGGACCGAGTGCTGAGCCGGAAACCCGTGCTGCTCATCCTCATCGGCAGCGACCTGGCGATGATGGAACAGCTTTCCGCCTATGGCCGCCCCTTCCACCAGCGAGGGGTCGAGATGGTCCTGGCGCCCCTCTCCCCCGCCGAGGTCATGGCGATGACCGGACTCCCGGCCGCGGAGGCCTTCGACGCCCACCTGATCACCGGCGGCCTGCCGCTCGTCTGCCAGGAGTGGCGGGAGGGCGAGAGCCGCACCGACTTCCTCGCCCGCGCCCTCGACGACCCCACCTCTCCGCTCCTCGTCTCCGGCGAGCGGATCCTGGCCGCCGAGTTCCCCACGGCCCTCCAGGCCAGGCACGTGCTGTCCGTGATCGGCAGCGGTGAACGCACCTTCGGGACGATCGCCGCGAAAGCCGGCGCCGCCGACCGCCCCCTCCCGCCGGGCTCACTCAACCCGGCCCTGCGCACCCTCGCGGACAAGCGACTCGTCGCCGTCGACACTCCGCTCTCGACCCGCCCGGGCGACCGCGACCGCCGCTATCGCGTCGCCGATCCCTACCTCCGCTTCTGGCTGGCCTTCCTGGAGAAGGGGATCGCCGACATCGAGCGCGGACGCGGGCGCCTGGTGGCCGAGACGGTCGAACGCGGCTGGACCTCGTGGCGCGGACGAGCGATCGAACCCGTCGTACGGGAGTCCCTGGCCCGCCTACTCCCCGACGAGACGTGGCCACAGGTGAGAGAAGTGGGCGGCTGGTGGCCCCGTACGAACAATCCCGAGGTGGACCTGGTCGGTGCGGACCGCTCACCCGCCCGCGAGATCGCCTTCGTCGGCTCGATCAAGTGGCACGAACACGCCTCCTTCGACCGTCGCGCCCTGACCACGCTGGCCCGGGACGCCCTCGCCGTCCCCGGTGCCGACGAGGACACTCCGCTCATCGCGGTGTCCCGCTCCGGGTTCACGGTGGACGGGCTGGCGGGGACGTATGGGCCCACGCAACTGATGGAGGCGTGGGGCTCCGCCGCGTGAGCATGTGTCGACAGCTCAGGTGACGCACTCTCAACAGCGTGTACGGAAGTTGTGGATCACATCCCGGACCCGGTCCGCGCTGGTGAACGTCACCTCGGAGATCTTCCCCACGGGCATGCCCTGCGCGGACAGCAACACCATCCGCGCCCGCCGCCAGGTCACCACCGACCCGGTGCCCCTGCGGATGATCCGCAGCAGCCGCCTGCCCCCATCATCATCGGTCTCACGAACCCGCACTCGCCCTGCCACCAGCACAGATTGGCGGCAAGACGGCGGTCGCCGCGACGACGCGCGCCGCGGAGTGGAATCCAAAAGTTGGCGCCACGTCACCGCACCACAGGTTTGCTGATGCGGCAGTAGGTCTTGCGCCCGCTCGGAGCCGCAACGCGGCGGCCCCCGTTCAGCCGCTCGACACGCCCACCCGCAGGCGACACCGCGCGCCGCGTCCGATGCGCACGGGTGGCCGGACCGGAAGTATCCGAGCGCAAGGCGGGAAGACCCACGCCGAGTGAAGGCCGAGTGAAGGAGGAGGCCATGCCGTCGGTCGCCGTCAACGGGACGGACATCTACTACGACCTGCGCGGCACCGGCCCGTCGGTGCTGTTCATCGCCGGTGCGGGCGGCGATGCCGGCAACTTCGACCGGGTCGCGGGCTTGCTCGCCGACGAGTTCACCGTGCTCAGCTACGACCGACGGGGCAACTCGCGCAGTCCGCGTCCCGCCGGGTGGCAAACGACCTCGGTGGCCGAGCAGGCGGACGACGCGGCCGCCCTGCTCACCGCGCTCGGGCTCGCTCCCGCTGCCGTGTACGGCAACAGCTACGGGGCCATCTTCGCCCTGGACTTGCTCGTCAGCCACCCCGCCGTCGTCCGCAGCGCGGTACTGCACGAACCCCCACTGCTGTCCGTGGTGAAGAACGCGGGCGAGGTCCAGGCCGCCGTGGGGGCGGTCGTCGAAGCAGGCATGGCCGCCGGAGGTCCCGAGGCGGCCGTCGAACGCTTCATGCGGTGGGCCGCCGGCGACGTCAACTGGGAGCAGCTGGAGCCGGGGCTACGCCAGCGGATGCTCGCGAACGGCGAGACGCTCTTCGGCGTCGAGATGGGGAAGTTCGAGCCGTACCGCCCAGACGACGCGGCGCTCGCCGGCATCACCGCACCCACCCGAGCCCTGATCAGCCAGGACTCCCCGGATTTCTTCCACGAGGTCGCCACCTGGCTCGCCGCCCACCTCGGGACTGAGCTGCTGCGGACCCCGGGCACGCACACACCGCAGTTCGATCACCCTGAGGAACTCGTTCGCACTATCAAGCCGTTCCTGGCCGCCTGAGCTCCTGCGCAACGGTCCGGGACAAGTGCGACGGGAGGGCACGAGGGACGTTCAGACGTGATCATTGTGGCCGCCCAGCCCTGCTACGGCAGCAACCGAACGGCACGTCACAGGGCGAACGTTGACCGTTAACCGGCTGAGGTGTCTGCTGCGGCTCTAGAAATCGGCGTCGGCATCCGTATCGGTCGCCGCCAGCACCGCGACCCGCGTACGGCCGGGATCGAGTACGGCGAAAGCCACGTCCGCCGTGTCGTGGTGGAACCAGTCCGTGAACGCCATGAAGCGCAGCCACCGGTGGTCGGCGGCCCACCGCACTGCCTCCTGGAATGGGGTGCCGTCGGGCAGCCCCATCAGCGCGTACAGACTGTTCCAGGCGTGCAGTCGGGCGTACGCGCCACCCTGGCCCTGCCCGTTCACGCCGCCGTTGTGTGCGGCTGCGAACAGTTCGTTGAGCGCGTCGTCGGACGTGGTGTGGCAGGTGACGGAACCGCCCCGGCGCGTGCCCTCGCCCTCCAGGCACTCCAGGGGCAGTTCCTTGATGAACGAGATGTTGAAGTCGTCCGGAGCGAGCGGGCTCGGCAGCGTGAAGAAACGCGCCTCGGGCTCACGGGACCAGCCGCTGACGGTGAAGGGCTCGGCGGCCGTCCCCGCGCGCCTGGCATCGGGCCTCTCAACGGCCGTACGCCCGGCGGCCGCACCACCGTCGTTGGGAGGAATCTCCGGGAACCGCGACCGTAGCTGGTCCGGGGTTTTCACCGACCCCAGGCCCCGGACCCGGACCCCGAACCGGTGCTCGATGTCCAGGCGTGTCCTGGGCAGCCGGGCCAACGGGTGCCCCAACTCGCGCAGTCTCTCCGCGTAGGCGTCCAGGGCGGGCCGACCGCGCCCCGCGCCGATCAGGGCGAACTCCCCGAGGATGCAGGCCCGTACCTCCACCGCGGGGTTCTCAAGCACGTCCGGCAGCTCCCCGAACAGAGCTTCCAGATCACGCGGTTGCTGGGTCTTGACCAGCTGCGCGGCCACCGAGCGCCGCAGCCGGTCGCCTTGGTCACCTCCCTCCCGCCGCTCGGACCCGAACGGCAGCAGCCGCCCCACGATGTCCACGGCGAACCTCGCGCACTCTCGGGAGCGCGTGTCGGCGAGCGCCTCGGCGATCCGTCCGACGGCCCGCGCCGCGAAGGGTTCAGAGGGTCCCTCGGGTCCCTCGTGTCCCTCATGTCCCTCGGGTCCTTCAGCCGACGCCCGGCGGCACAACTGCTCCGCCGCTTCGTACAGCTCCGCCGGGCGTGACTCGGCCAGCTGCTTCAGCTCCGCCGGGCCGAATCGCTCCCACAGGGGCGGGCCGGAAGCACCGTCGCCGGGCGTCACATCGTTGTCGTTCACGCCCGAAGCCTACGAGCAGGGATCGAGTAACTTTGCTGAGGCATACACGTCTTGAGCGAAGCCCACGAGCACGAGCCGGCCAGAACACCCACCTGCACCGGCTTCTGCTACGGCGACCCTGTCGGCATCAACGGCAGCGGCCGGGAAACCAGCGTCGTCGAAGTCGTCATCCGCGAGGCAACATCCAGCCGACGACCGCGGCCCGGTGCAGGAGCCGGTCGAGCATGGCGGCGACGGTGGCATCCCCGAAGGCGCCGGCCCAGTCGGCGATGCCGACATTCGTAGTCAAGATCGTGGCTGTGAGTGCGCACTGTCCTCGTACGGCCCTGCGGTGGATCCCTCTTGCCTCGGTCGATCCGCGGGCGCCGTGATCAGGAGACGTATTACCATACCGGTCGAAGTGTCCGGACAGGGGAGCTGCCATGGCGAGGAGCGGTTCGGGGGCCGGACTCCTCGGGAGGCAGGGCGAGTGCCAGGTTCTCGACGAGCTGTTGGCAGGGGCCAGGGCTGGGCGTAGTGGGGTCCTGGTCCTGCGTGGTGAGGCAGGGATCGGGAAGACCGAGTTGTTGAGATACCTCCTCGAGCGTGCCGTTGGTTGCCGCACCGTCAGGGTGGCCGGCGTCCAGTCCGAGATGGAGCTCTCCTACGCCGGCCTGCACCA
>NZ_VWMY01000057.1 GCF_008905045.1 Streptomyces albicerus | reverse complement strand
GCAGTTCCCCGCGCCCCTGGGTGGGTGGGGCGAGGGGAGGTCTTTCGGGCGCGGGCCCCGGGGCCCGTAAGGGGCGCGGGGAACTGCGCGACCAGCCCAAGACGGCCCGCGGCTGACGCACATACCTGAGGGGGTCTGGGGGCAGAGCCCCCCGTTTCGGGAAGGGGTGGGTTTGGGGAAGGGAACCCCCCGCCCACCAAGCCGCAGCCGCCCCGCGAGACCCACACCCCGTACACGTATGGCGCGAGGCGAAAGGCCCGGAAGGCCAAAACCTCAGGCCCGCCAGGGCAGCTCCGCCGTGATGCGGGTCGGCCCCGCGACAGGCGAGTCGACGACGAGGATCCCGTCCACCGCGTCGAGCCGCTCGGCAAGCCCGGCAAGCCCGGACCCGGAAGTGGCGTCCGCGCCCCCCACCCCGTTGTCCACGACCTGGATCATGAGCCGATTCTCGATCCGCCACACATCAACCGTGGCCCGAGTGGCCCGCGAGTGCTTGCTGATGTTCTGCAGCAACTCGGACACGGTGAAGTACGCGATCCCCTCGATGGCCGGCGCGGGCCGAGCCGGCAGATCGACCTCGACCTGCACAGGAACGGTGCACCGGGACGCCACCGCGGACAGCGCCGCGTCCAGCCCTCGATCCGTCAGCACGGCGGGATGAATCCCACGCGCCAGATCCCGCAGCTCCTGCAGAGCGGTCTTCACCTCACCGTGCGCCTCGTCCACCATCTGCGCCGCAGCCCGCGGATCCTCCGTGAGCTTCTCCTTGGCCAGGCCGAGCCCCATCGCGAGGTTCACCAGCCGCGCCTGCGCCCCGTCGTGCAGATCCCGCTCGATGCGCCGCAGGTCGGCCGCCGCCGTGTCGATCACGACGCCCCGGTCCGACTCCAGCTCGACGACCCGCGTAGCCAGCCGCGAAGGACCGAGCAGCCCGTGCACCAGGACCCGGTCGACCAACGTCAGCGCCCGCACGATCCACGGCGTGGCCAGCGTGAGCAGCAGCCCCACCAGCGCGGTCACCGTGATCTCGAAGGGGTTGTCCAGGTAGACGCTGTGCGCCTGGTCCCCGTACAACTGGAGCCCGCCCTGCCCGCCGTACACCGGAAAGAGCCAGAACCACAGCGGGTAGGTCAGCATCGCCCAGCCGTACGCCCAGAAGCTGATGGCCACGGAGAAGGCGAACACGGCCCACGGGAAGTGCAGCACCGCGTACAGCAGATGCCGCCAGGACGCGCCGCTCTTCAGCATCGCGCCCATCCACGCCATGGCGCCCTGCCTGCCCACCCGCAACGGCTCAGGCGCCGCGACGTCGAGCCCCAGCAGCCCGCGCGCCCGCGACCGCTCCAGCGCGCCGAGACCACGGCAGCCCGCGAGCGCCGCGGCGAGCACCGGGATGCCCAGGAACGTGATCAGCAGGCCCGCCCCGAGCGACACCATCGTCACCGCGAAGGTGAACATGATGATGCTGACCGGCAGGCTCAGCATCAGATACCCGAACTCACGCCAGCTGCGCGCCTCGACCGGCGCCCGCAGCGCGGCCGGGAGCCGGTGCCGCCGCTCCTCGGCGCCCTCCCCGCGGAATCCGGGCTCGCCGTCCCACCCGTATCCCTGTCCGTACTCCGTGGCCATGGCCGTCGTCCGTTTCTACTCGTCCGCTGTTGTTACTCCACAGTGCTCGGCCGGGCGCCCACGGGACATGGAGCGCGTCGGCGTCTTGGGGCGGGGGTTTTCCCTACCCCGAGGCTCAGGCCCTGGGCCCCGGGGCACGTCGGAGCACGTCGGGGTACGGGGTACGGAGTACAGAGTGCGGCCGGGGTGGCACGGGGGCCTTGACGGTGGGCCTTGAACGGCGACCGGAAGGTACGCGCGCGCATGCCGGTGCGGGGCACGGCGTATCCGTACGACCACCTGGATCCGTACGACAGCGCCGCAAGCCCCGAACGCGCTGCGTCCCCGACCTACCTCACCCACTCCACTACGACCTGCCTCACCGACTCACCGACTCACCGACTCGGCCCCTCCGCTACTCCGGTACCCCGCTACTCCACCCGATCCCGCCACGGCAGCTCCGCCGTGATCGTCGTCGGGCCCCCGACCGGTGACTCGATGACGAACAAGCCGTCCACCGCCCCGAGCCGGTCCGCGAGCCCCGCCATCCCCGTGCCGCCGTCGAGGGCGGCGCCGCCGCGGCCGTCGTCCCAGACCTGTATGAGGAGGCGGTTGTCGGAGCGCCACACGTCGACGGAGGCGGACCGCGCCCCGCTGTGCTTGCTGACGTTCTGAAGGAGCTCGGAGACGGTGAAGTACGCGATGCCCTCGATGGCCGCGGCCGGCCGTGTCGGCAGGTCGGCCGTCACCTTCACCGGCACCGTGCAGCGGGAGGCGACCGAGGACAGCGCGGCGTCGAGGCCGCGGTCCGTCAGCACGGCGGGATGGATGCCGCGCGCCAGATCCCGCAGCTCCTGCAACGCCAGCTTCACCTCGCCGTGCGCCTCGTCGACCATCGCGGCGACGCTCTCGTCGGCCTGGCCGTCCAGCAGCTTCTCCTTGGCAAGGCCGAGCCCCATCGCGAGGTTCACCAGCCGGGCCTGCGCTCCGTCGTGCAGATCGCGCTCGATGCGCCGCAGGTCGGCCGCGGCCGTGTCGACGACCACGCCCCTGTCCGACTCCAGCTCGGCGATCCGCCGCTCCAGCTCGTCGGAGGGCGACAGCAGCCCCCGCACCATCGCCCGGTCGGCGTTGGCCAGCCCACGCGCGATGAACGGAAGCACCGGCCACAGCACAAACAGCGAGGTCAGCGTTATGGTGAAGGTGAGGACGCCCCACGGCAGCCGGATGAACTCGTACAGCACTGTCCGCCAGCCGACCGGGTCCTTCAGCGACATCCAGAGCTGTGCGAAGAACCCGCCCTGCCCGCGCAACGGCAGTGGGCTCGGCTCGTCCACCCGCACCCCGAGCAGCCCCCTGGCCCGGCCCCGCTCCAGCTTGCCCAGCTGGCGCGCGCCCAGCAGCCCGGCCGCGAGCAGCGGAAACCCGATCACCGTCAGAGTGAGGAAGGCGCCGGTGAACAGCACAGTCACCACATACGTGAAACCCACCAGCGACACCGGCAGGTTGGCCAGGAGATGCGCGATCTCCTTCCAGGTGTGCCGGTCGTAGGCGAAGCGGGCGCGCGGCAGCCGGTCGGTGTCGCCGTCCGGGGTGTCGGCGGCCAGGATGCGTTCGGTCATAACGGCCAGCCTGCCGGGCCGCGGCCCGCTGCGCCATGAGGCGGACCGCCCGGATCTCCTGGGGAAAACCCCACCCCCACCGACCCTCCCCGCCGACCTTCGGGACAGTCCGAGGGGAGCATGAAGGGAGTGCGAGGGGACTCCGAGGGGACTCCGGGGACAGCGCCGCACCATGCCTAACCGTGACGGGCTGCTTACCGTCTCTTTAGCAGGCCCTAGACTCCGGTGCGTACAGATCGTCGAACGCCGCGCGTCACCCGGCGCACACCAGGGCGCACGCGCAGTCGTACGAGGTCATACGGGTCATACGGGTCATCCGAGCTGAGGGAGCGAGGGGCGGACGTGCCGGAACCGACCATGGTCGCGGAGACCGGGATCGCCGGGACTGCCGGGACCGGAACGGGGACTGGCGGGACCGCCGTTGCGGCGGACTACTTCCAGTCCTATTCGGTCGTCGGACTGCTCGCCGTGGTCGGCGTGCTCTTCGTCGCCGTCGCCTTCGGAGCGGGCCGCCTGCTGCGGCCCGTCGTCCCGACACCCGAGAAGCTCATGACGTACGAATGCGGAGTCGACCCCGTCGGCGAGGGCTGGGCCCACACCCAGGTCCGCTACTACGTCTACGCCTTCCTCTACGTGATCTTCGCCGTCGACTCGATCTTCCTCTTCCCCTGGGCGACGGTCTTCGCCGCGCCGGGTTACGGCGCGACGACGCTCGTGGAGATGTTCATCTTCCTCGGCTTCCTGGCCGTGGGCCTGCTGTACGCATACAAGAAGGGCGTCCTGACATGGACGTGACCCGTCCGCACGCGGACGCGACCCCCTCGGCCACCTCGGCCACCTCGGACACCTCGACCCCCTCGACTTCCGAGCCCGTATTCCTGCCGGAGCCGAAGCGGCTCGGGGCGCTCGCCCGCCTGGCCCCTGAGCCGATGAAGGTGGTCCTGAACTGGGGCCGCCGCTACTCGCTCTGGGTCTTCAACTTCGGCCTCGCCTGCTGCGCGATCGAGTTCATCGCCGCGTCGATGGCCCGCCACGACTTCATCCGCCTCGGCGTGATCCCCTTCGCACCGGGCCCGCGCCAGGCCGACCTGATGGTCGTGTCGGGCACGGTGACGGACAAGATGGCCCCGGCCGTGAAGCGCCTGTACGAGCAGATGCCCGAGCCGAAGTACGTCATCTCGTTCGGCGCCTGCTCGAACTGCGGCGGCCCGTACTGGGACTCGTACTCCGTGACCAAGGGCGTCGACCAGATCATCCCGGTCGACGTGTACGTACCCGGCTGCCCGCCCCGCCCCGAAGCTCTGCTCCAGGGCATCCTCAAGCTCCAGGAGAAGATCGCCCGGGAGTCGCTGGGGGAGCGGTACGGCACCTCCCGTCCCTCCGCGGCCGCGCTCCAGAGCGGGCTCGTGCAGCCGCCGGCCACGGGGGACGCCCGATGACCGGCTGGCTCCCCGCCCCCGTGGAGGAACTCTTCGGCCCGGAAGCCACGGCCGAGGAGTCGTACGAGGTCCTGACGGTGGACGTACCGCCCGCGTCCTGGATCTCCTCCCTGGAGACCGCGCGTGACGCGCTCGGCTGCTCCTACTTCGACTGGCTGAGCGCCGTAGACGAACCCGGCACCGGTTTCCGCGTCTCGGCCCACGTCGTCGCGCTCGCCCCGGTCCGCCGCCTTCTCGTACGGACGACCGTGCCGCACGACGCCCCCGCCCTCCCTTCCGCCGTCGAGGTCTACGCCGGCGCCGCCTGGCACGAACGCGAGACCCACGAGATGTTCGGCGTCGCCTTCGAGGGCCACCCCGGCCTGGACCCGCTCCTCCTCCCGGACGGCTTCGAGGGCCACCCCCTCCGCAAGGACTTCGTTCTGGCGGCCCGCGTGGTCAAGGCCTGGCCGGGCGCGAAGGAACCGGGCGAGTCCGAGCACGGCGGTCCGAAGCGCCGCCAGATGCTCCCGCCCGGAGTCCCCGACCCGAACGAATGGGGCCCCCTGAAGGGCCAGCTCCCCCCTGCCCCCGCCCGCCCGGCCCGAGGCGCGGGCCGCGCGGCCGGCGACCGCCCGGTGCGACGGACTCGTACGGCGGGGGAGGGCTCTGCGAGCCAGGCTGCGGCGGGGGCTGCTGCTGCGGGCGCTGCGTCTGCGGGTGCCGCGCCTGCGAGTGCCGAGCCTGCGGGGGCGGCGTCTGCCGGTGTTGCGTCCGCGGGTGCCGCGGCCGCGGAGGGTACGGCGCCGGAGGCCCGGCCCACGCCCCGTCGGGCACGCAGCGCGAGCGAGGGCTCGGCGACGCAGCGCCACACCGAGTCGGCAGCTCCGGCAGCTCCCACTCCAGCTACGGCTCCCACTCCAGCTCCAGCTCCGGCTCCCGCTCCGGACCCGGCCTCGGGCGCCGAAGCCGGACCGACGTCCTCGGGCTCGGAGGTCGCGCCGGGCCGGGAGGCCACCCCGGCCTCGGGCGCCGACACCGCGCCTGCGTCCCCGCGCCGAGCCCGCAGCGCAGGCGAAGGCTCGGCGTCGCAACGCCAGGCATCCGCCCCACCGGCCGACCAACTCGGCGACGACCAGTCCGGCGCCGATCAGCCGCCCCGCCCGGCGCGCACCCGCAGCACGGACGCCCCCTGGCACCACGCGCGCCCCGCGTTCGACGAGGCCGACCAGGAATCCGCCAGCGGGGAGCCGCCGTCGGCCGAGCAGCCGACTCCGGAACCTGAGAAGCCCACAGAGCCTGAGAAGCCCACGGGGCCCGAGAAGGCCAAGGATCCCAAGGCTCCGGAGTCCTCCGAGACCCCCGGGGCTCCTGAAGCCCGCCCCGCCACCGACGACGAAAATCCCTCGGACGGCGCTAACCCCTCAGACGACGAAAACCCCTCAGGAGGCCCGCAGTGAACGACGCGCTCGACGTCGCCCTGCGACTCGTGATCGTCTTCGTCGTGTTCCTCACCTTCCCGCTGATCGTCGGTCAGACGGAACACAAGGTGATGGCCCACATGCAGGGCCGCCTCGGCCCCATGTACGCGGGCGGCTTCCACGGCTGGGCCCAACTCGTCGCGGACGGCGTGAAGTTCGCCCAGAAGGAAGACATCGTCCCGACGGGCGCGGACCGCCGTATCTTCCAGCTCGCCCCCGCTGTCGCCCTCCTCCCGTACCTCCTGGTCCTCCTCGCCATCCCGATCGGCCCGGGCGAGGGCGCGGTCGGCGAGGTCATCGACGCGGGTATCTTCTTCGTCCTCGCCGTGATGGGCGTGGGCGTCCTCGGCTCGCTCATGGCGGGCTGGGCCTCGGCCAACAAGTTCTCCCTCCTCGGCGGCCTCCGCACCGCCGCCCAACTCCTCGCATACGAACTCCCGATGCTCCTCACCGCCGCCTCGGTCGCGATGGCGGCGGGCACGGTCTCCCTCCCCGGCATCGTCGACGCCTTCGAGTGGTGGTGGCTGCCCTGGCAGATCGTCGGCGCGATCGTCTTCTTCGTGGCCGGCCTCGCCGAACTCCAACGCCCGCCCTTCGACATGCCCGTCGCCGACTCGGAGATCATCTTCGGCGCGTACACCGAGTACACGGGCCTCCGCTTCGCGCTGTTCCTCCTCGCCGAGTACGCCGGAATCGTCGTCCTGTGCGGCCTGACCACCGTCCTCTTCCTGGGCGGCTGGCACGGCCCGTGGGGCGCCGACGGCCTCGGCTGGGTCTGGACCCTACTGAAGGCGGCCGTCCTCGCCTTCGTCGTCATCTGGCTGCGCGTCACCTACCCCCGCCTGCGCGAGGACCAGCTCCAGAAGCTTTCCTGGACCCTCCTCGTTCCCCTCTCCCTCGCCCAGATCGCCCTCACCGGCATCGTCAAGGTGGTGATCCAGTAACCATGGCCCCCATTCTTGGTAGTGGCCTCGCCAAAGGCCTGGCCGTCACCCTCCGCACGATGACGAAGAAGACCGTCACCGCGCAGTACCCGGACGCCCAGCCCGAACTCCCGCCCCGCACCCGCGGCGTCATCGGTCTCTTCGAGGAGAACTGCACGGTCTGCATGCTGTGCGCCCGCGAGTGCCCGGACTGGTGCATCTACATCGACTCCCACAAGGAGACGGTCCCGCCCGCGGCCCCCGGCGGCCGCGAGCGCAGCCGCAACGTCCTCGACCGCTTCGCCATCGACTTCGCCCTCTGCATGTACTGCGGTATCTGCATCGAGGTCTGCCCCTTCGACGCCCTCTTCTGGTCTCCCGAGTTCGAGTACGCCGAGACCGACATCCACGAACTCACCCACGAACGCGACAAACTCCGCGACTGGATGTGGACCGTCCCGGCCCCGCCCGCCCTCGACCCCGGTGCAGAGGAGCCCAAGGAGATCGCCGCCGCCCGCAAGACCGCCGAAAAGCTGGCCGCGACCCAGGCCGAGCCCACGCCCGAGACCGAGCCGGGCACACAGCCGGAGACCGCGCCCGGCACCCGGCCCGAGACCGCGCCCGGCGGTCGGCCCGAGGCCAAGCCCGGCACCCAGCCCGGCACCCAGCCCGAGGCCACGCCCGGAACCCAGCCCGAGGCCACGCCCGGCACCCAGCCCGAGGCCAAGCCGGGCAGCCGGCCCAGGACCGAGCCGGGCGCCCAGCCCAAGTCCGAGCCCGGTGCCCCGCCGGGGGCCGATCCGCAGACCGGGCCCACCGATCCGCAGGGCGGTGAATCGTGACCCTCGCCGCAGCCACCGTCACGGCGGCGCACGCCACGACCACCACCGCCGCCGAGACCCACGGCTTCCTCTCCCCGACCGGCGTCGAGATCGCCTTTCTCCTCGTCGGCCTGGTCACCTTCGGCGCCGCGATCGTCACGGTCACCACGAAGCAACTGGTGCACGCCGCCCTGTGGCTGGTGGTGACCCTCGGCGGCCTCGCCGTCGAATACCTCCTCCTCACGGCCGAGTTCATCGCCTGGGTGCAGGTCCTCATCTACGTCGGTTCCGTCGTCGTACTCCTCCTCTTCGGTCTGATGCTCACCAGGGCCCCCATCGGCCGCTCCCCGGACGCCGACTCCGGCAACCGCTGGGCCGCCCTCACCGTGGCGGTCGCCGCGGCCGCCGCCCTCGTCTGGGTCGTGGTCGACGCCTTCCGGACGACCTGGATCGACCTCGGCGACACAGCCGGTGGCGCCGCCGGCTCCACCGCGGTCACCGGCGCGAGCCTCTTCCAGAGCTGGGTGCTCCCCTTCGAAGCCCTCTCGGTCCTGCTCCTCGCCGCCCTGGTCGGAGCGATCGTCCTCTCCCGCAAGACGAAGACGACCGCGGCCGCCGCGACCACCCCGAGCGTCCCGGGCACCCGGAGCGACAAGGCAGACCAGGCAGACGCAGACCAGGCAGACAAGGAAGGCGCCCGCTGATGCACCTCGCCTACCCCGCCGTGCTCTCCGCCCTCCTCTTCTCCACGGGCCTGTACGGAGTCCTCGCCCGCCGCAACGCGATCCTGGTCCTGATGTCCGTCGAGCTGATGCTCAACGCCGTCAACCTCAACCTGGTCGCCTTCGACGTCTGGCTCAGCAAGACCGCCCAGGACACCCTGCACTCCGGCCAGGCCCTGACCCTGTTCACCATCGCCATCGCCGCCGCCGAGATCGGCATCGGCCTGGCGATCGTCCTGGCCGTGTACCGCAACCGCGGCACCTCGGACATCGACAAGCTCCGCGACACCGCCGAGACCGACGACGACTCCGAGCCCGCCCAGCCCGAGCCGGCCGAGAAGGCTGAGGCCACCGCGTGACCACGACCACCCTCGCCGTCCTCGTCCCCCTCCTCCCGTTCCTGGGCGCCGTGGCCGGCCTGCTCCTGGGCCGCACCGCCCCTGGCTTCGTACGCCCGCTCGCCGTCCTGCCCTCGCTGGCCGCCCTCGGACTCGCCGCAGTCGTCGCCGTACGCCAGGGCGGCGACCAGGTGGTGAACGCCGCCACCGAACTCACCCCCACGGGCTCGGTCCCCATCGAACTCGCCCTGCACATCGACGGCTTCGCCGCCCTCGTCGCAGTCTTGGTCGGCCTGGTCGCGACCTGCGTGCAGATCTACTCGACGGGGTACCTGCGCGACGACCCGCGCTACCCCTCGTACGCCGCTCTCGTCTCCCTCTTCACCTCCGCGATGCTGCTCGTCGTCTACTCCGGCGACCTGATGATGCTGCTGGTCGGCTGGGAGATCATGGGCATCTGCTCGTACTTCCTGGTCGGCCACTACTGGGAGACCCCGGAAGCACGCGCCGCCTCCATCAAGGCCTTCCTGGTCACCAAGCTCGGCGACGTCCCCTTCCTGATCGGCCTGTTCGCGCTCGCCGCCGACGCCGGCTCCTTCCGCATCACGAAGATCCTCGGCAACGTCGCGAGCGGCGGACTCGACCACCCGACCCTGATCGCCCTGCTGCTCCTCGCCGGTGTGGCGGGCAAGTCGGCGCAGTTCCCGCTCCACACCTGGCTCCCCGACGCGATGGCGGGCCCCACGCCCGTCTCCGCGCTGATCCACGCCGCGACGATGGTCGCCGCCGGTGTCTACTTCATCGCCCGGCTCCTCCCGGTCTTCGCCGCCTCCTCGGCCGCACTGATCGTCCTCGCCGTCATGGCCGCCGTCACGATGGCCGGCTCGGCCCTCGCCGCACTCGCGCAGGACGACATCAAGCGCGTCCTCGCGTACTCGACGATCGGCCAGCTCGGCTACATGACCGGCGCCCTCGCCGTCGGCGACCGCGGTGCCGCCGTCTTCCACCTCCTCTCGCACGGCGCCTTCAAGGCGCTGCTGTTCCTCGCGGCGGGCGTGATCATCCACGCTGCCGGCACCAACTCGCTGGCCGCCATGTCCCGTATGAAGGACCTGCGGGCCCGCGTTCCCGACGCCTACTGGACGATGACCGTGGCGCTCCTCGCGCTCGCCGCGATCCCGCCCTTCAGCGGCTTCTTCACCAAGGAAGCCGTCCTCGGCGCCGCCGAGCACGTCGCCACCGGCCACGCCGAGGGCATCCCCGGCACGGCCGGCTGGATCATCCTCGTCGCCGGCCTGGTCACGGCCCTGCTCACCGCCGCGTACGCGATGCGCCTGTGGCTGCTCGCCTTCCGCGGCCATGGAGCGGAAGCCCCCGACCACGGGAAGCAGCCCGTCTCCATGAACGCGGTGCTGTGGCTGCTCGCCCTCCCGTCGCTCGCCTTCGGACTCGCCACCGGCCCGCTGCCCGACTGGTTCGACGGACGCGACCTGACACCGACCCTCACCACAGCCGTCCTCGGCACGGGTGTTGCCCTGGTCGGCGGCATCGTCACGTACGGCGCCTGGCGGCACACCACCGCCATGGCGGCCCGCGTCCCGCTGGGTGCGGTCGCGGCCCACCCCGAGGGCGACGCCGGACTCGTCGAGGCCGAGGCCATCGCGACCCACGCCCCGGCCTACGGTGACGTGGCCTCCGCGCCCGACCCGGCGGACCCGGGCCGCCTCCTGCTCGGCCCGCTGCACCGCCACGCGGCGGTCGGCTTCCACCTGGACACCGTGTACGCGGCGCTCTTCGTCCGCCCGGTCCAGGCCGGCGCCACGCTCGTCCGGTTCCTCGACCGCGAGGTCGTCGACACGTACGTACGCGGCGCGGGCGCCCTACCCCGCTGGCTCGGCGCGGCTGCCCGGCGCGCCCAGACCGGCAATGTGCAGACCTATGTGAGCGCGCTGCTCGCCGGCACCGTCGTCCTGGTGGTCGCCGCCCTCCTCGTCGCCACCGCGGGAGCGTGAGCAGGCGTGATCGATATCAACGAGTCCGTGATGCAGTTCCTTCTGGCATTCATCGTCGTCGGCCCGCTCGTCGGCGCCGCGGCAGCCCTTCTGCCGGCTCCGCCCGGGCTGAAGGGGAAGTCGCCCGAGCAGGCCGTGCTGCGGCACGGCGTGACCGTCACCGGCGCCGTGCTCATCGCCGCGATCGTCCTCACGCTCGGCTTCGACCACGACCACCCGTCGAAGATGCAGGCCACGACGGACATCAGCTGGATCCCCGCACTCGACGTGCGCATCCACCTCGGCACCGACGGCATCTCGCTCCCCCTCCTCGTGCTGACCGCGCTGCTGACCTTCCTCTGCGCGCTGTACTCCTACTTCAAAATGCCGTCGGGCCCGACCCCGAAGGCCTTCGTCGCACTGCTGCTCGTCCTCGAGTCCGGCACCCTCGCGACCTTCGCCGTCCTCGACCTTCTGCTGTTCTTCCTCGCGTTCGAGATGGTGCTCATCCCGATGTACTTCCTCATCGCCCGCTGGGGCGGTGAACAACGGCAGGCCGCCGCCTGGAAGTTCATCCTCTACACACTGCTCGGTTCCGTCGTCATGCTGCTGGGCCTGCTCCTGATCGGAATCAAGGCGGGCACATTCGACATGGTGGCACTCGCCACTGACAATCACCCGGCGCTCACCACATCCGTGCAGGTCATCGCCGTTCTGGCGATCGGAATCGGGCTCGCGGTCAAGACGCCGATGTGGCCGCTCCACAGCTGGCTGCCCGACGCGCACACCGCCGCGCCGACCGTCGGCTCGGTCCTGCTGGCGGGCGTCCTGCTGAAGATGGGTACGTACGGGTTCGTCCGGATTCTGTTGCCCATCACGCCGGACGGCATGAGCACCTTCGCCCCCTACCTCGCGGCTTTCGCCGTCGTCGGGATCATCTACGGATCCCTCGCCTGCCTCGCCCTCGCCAAGCAGGGCGCGAAGGGCGACCTCAAGCGCCTCATCGCGTACTCCTCCGTCGGCCACATGGGCTTCGTACTCCTCGGCATCGCGACGATGACCCCGACCGGCGTGAACGGCGCGCTGTTCGCCAACATCGCCCACGGCCTCATCACCGGCCTCCTCTTCTTCCTGGTCGGCGCGCTCAAGGACCGCACGGGTACGAGCGACCTCGACACCCTCGCCGAGGAGACCGGCGCCGCGCTCTACGGCAAAGCCCCGCGCCTCGGCGGCCTGCTCGCCTTCGGCGCGGTCGCCTCGCTCGGCCTGCCGGGCCTGGCCGGATTCTGGGGCGAGATGCTGGCCCTGTTCGGCGCGTTCGATCCCGCCGACGACCTCAGCCGCCCCGCGTTCCTGACCTTCATGGCGATCGCCGCGTTCGGGACCCTGCTCACCGCCGCGTACATGCTCATCGTGGTCCGTCGCGTCTGCATGGGAGCCACTCCGCAACAGGAGGGCCCGAAGCTCGCCGACGTCCAGACGTACGAGTTCGCCGCCTGGACCCCGCTCGTCGCCCTCACCGTCGTCGCCGGGCTCTGGCCCAAGGCCCTCCTCGGCCTGACCGACCCGGCCGTGCAGCAGCTCCTCGCAGGAGGCACCCGATGAGCCCCCTCGCCCAGTCCCTGGTCCAGTCCGTCGACTGGCTCGCGATCGCGCCCCCCACCATCGCGGCGGTCGTCGGACTCGTGGTGCTCGTCGCCGACCTCTTCGTGGGTGACGCCAAGAAGGCGCTCCTCGGCTGGGTCTCCGTCGCCGGGCTCGCCGTCTCCGCGCTCGCGCTGCTGCCCCTCCTGGACGGTGACCGCTCCACGTTCTGCCTGACGGGCGACCCGGATGTGTGCAGCTATACGGCGGATCGGTTCACCCTCGTCATCCAGCTCCTGGTCCTCGGCGGCGCGCTCCTTGCGGCCCTTCTGTCGGTGACCGCTCTGAAGGACGCCAACAGGGGACTCCCCGAAGGGGAGTTCTGGTTCCTGCTGCTTTCCTCCGCCGCGGGCGCCGCCCTGTTGCCCGCCTCGCGCGACCTGGCGACCCTCATCGTCGCCCTGGAGGTCGCCTCCCTGCCCGCCTTCGCCCTTGTAGGCATCAAGCACGGCGACAGGAAGTCCTCCGAAGCGGCCCTCAAGTTCTTCCTGTCCTCGGTCACCGCGACCGCCGTGAGCCTCATGGGCATCAGCTTCGTCTACGCGTCCACGGGCACCCTGTACCTCACCGAGATCGCCACCAGGATCGAGAACGTCGACGGACAGCTGCACACACTCGCCCAGGCGGGCGTCGTCCTCACCCTCGTCGGCTTCGCCTTCAAGACAGCCGCCGTCCCCTTCCACTTCTGGGTACCCGACACCTACGTAGGAGCGCCTCTCCCGGTCGCCGCCTACCTGTCGGTCGTCGGCAAGGCGGTCGGCTTCTCGGGCCTGATCCTCGTCACGGTGATCGCCCTCCCGTCGTATGCGGACGTCTGGGGCCCTGCACTCGCCGCCCTGGCCGCGCTCACCATGACGATCGGCAACGTCGGCGCCCTCAGGCAGCAGGCCACGCGCGCCTACAGCGCGGTACGGCTGCTCGCCTGGTCCTCCGTCGGCCAGGCCGGCTACCTCCTCGTGCCGATCGCCGCCGCCGCGTACTCCGAGGACGCCGAAAAGGCCATCGGCTCCACCCTCGCGTACGCCCTGATGTACGCCGCCGTGAACCTCGGCGCCTTCGCGGTGGCCGCCCTGGTGGCCCGTACCAAGCCGCTGAACCGCGTCATTGACTACCGGGGCCTGTACGCCTCGCGTCCCCTCGCGGCGCTCGTCCTCGGCTTCTTCCTGCTCTGTCTCGCGGGCCTGCCGCCGGGCATCATCGGCCTCTTCGCGAAGGTCACCGTCTTCTCTGCGGCCGTCGACGCGGGCCTGGGCTGGCTCGCCGTGGTCATGGCCGTCAATGTCGTGATCGCACTCTTCTACTACCTCCAGTGGACGACCCTGCTGTTCCGCGCTCCCGAGGGCGAGCCCGAGACACACCGCGTCCCGGCACCCCTCACGGCCGCGATCGCCCTGACCGCGGTCCTGGGTATCGCGCTCTCCGGAGCACCCCAGCTGGTTCTGCGCTTCTCCGACACCGGCCTCTTCTGACCGCCGCTTCCTGAAGCTGCCGCACGCGCGCGTGGGGCAGCCGAGCCGCACGCGCGCGTGCGGGGCACCGCCCCATCACCCGGACGGCCCACGCGCGTCGCCGCGCGCACAAGGGAACTAGTGCTCTCTGCCTGGCGTTGACCAGTACGGGAGGGTCCACTGGACCGTGGAGTCACGGACCAGTGACGTCAGGATCGACAAGCAAAGGGTTCCCCTGCCGCACCACTTGGAGGGCGTACCGTGCACCGCCGGCACAACGGGCTCAGGACCGCCGTACTCCTCGGGGGACTGTCCGCACTCATCATCGTCATCGGCAGCTTCTTCGGCCGTATGGGCCTCGTCGTCGCACTCTTCATCGCGATCGGCACGAACGCGTACGCGTACTGGAACAGCGACAAACTGGCTCTACGCGCGATGCGCGCCCGCCCGGTGAGCGAGTTCGAGGCACCGGCCCTGTACAAGATGGTCCGCGAGCTCTCCACGCAGGCCCGCCAGCCCATGCCCCGCCTGTACATCTCCCCGACGGAGGCGCCGAACGCGTTCGCGACGGGCCGCAACCCGCGCAACGCCGCCGTGTGCTGCACCGACGGCATCCTGCGCATCCTGAACGAGCGCGAGCTGCGCGGCGTCATCGGCCACGAGTTGAGCCACGTCTACAACCGCGACATCCTGATCTCGTCGGTCGCCGGCGCGCTGGCCTCCGTCATCATGTTCCTGGTCAACTTCGCCTGGCTGATCCCGATCGGCCGTTCGAACGACGACGACGGCCCCGGCCTCCTCGGCATGCTGATGATCATGATCCTGGGTCCGCTCGCCGCATCCGTCATCCAGCTCGCCATCAGCCGCTCCAGGGAGTACGAAGCGGATGCGTCCGGCGCCCAGCTCACCGGCGACCCGCTGGCCCTGGCGAGCGCCCTGCGCAAGCTCGAGGCGGGCACGAAACAGCTTCCGCTGCCTCCGGAGCCGCGTATCGAGACCGCAAGCCACATGATGATCGCCAACCCCTTCCGTCCGGGCCAGGGACTCTCCAAGATGTTCTCTACGCACCCGCCGATGGCGGAGCGCATCGCCCGGCTCGAGCAGATGGCAGGTCGCCACCAGTGAAGACAATCCTGAACATCATTTGGCTCGTCCTGAGCGGCTTCTGGCTGTTCCTCGGCTACATGTTCGCGGGCGTGCTGCTGTGCATCACCATCATCGGCATACCGTTCGGCATCGCGTCGTTCCGTATCGGCGTATACGCCCTGTGGCCGTTCGGCCGGACGACGGTCGAGCGTCCCGGTGTGGGCGCGCCGTCCTTCATCGGCAACATCCTGTGGGTGATCCTCGCCGGCTGGTGGCTCGCCCTCGCCCACATCGTCACGGGCCTCCTCCAGTGCATCACGATCATCGGCATCCCCCTGGGGATCGCCAACTTCAAGCTGATCCCGGTATCGCTGCTCCCCCTGGGACGCGAAATCGTGCGTACGGACCAGCCGTTCACGTCGGCGGGCTGGTAGGGCGGCGCCGGGGGTGCGGCGGCCGAAGTACGCCCTGGTGGCGTACGACGTCGACGCTGAGGACGACGAGATCTGGGCCCTGTGCGCGGACGCCGAGAACCTCTTCGGCGATCCGCCGCCTCCCGCGCGCGGGACGTACGAACTGATCGGCTGCGCCCCCGAAGGGGAGCTGAACAAAGCCCTCACGCGCGCGCGTGCCGACGGCTCCGCGCCCCTCGGCTCCCTCGTCCTGGAGATCCTCGACAAGGAGGGCGAGCGGGTCGAGGAGTGGTTCCTGGAGGACGTGCGCGTCCTCGGTGACCGCCCGTGCGCGCGTGACCTGTCGCTGCGCGATATCACGGTCGAGGCACGTGAGTCCCCGCACAACCCGTACGACTATCCACAGTGCCCGCCGCTCTCCCCGGGCTACCGGCTGCTCGGCCCGGAGGACGAACCATGGGGCGCCTGCCGGGACCTGGCGTACGTCCAGGACGGGCGGCCGGACCTCGTCGAACCCTCCGTGAGGCTGCTCGGCTGTGCCCCACGCGGAGCCCTCCGTACGGCGCTGGACACGGGGGAGGAGGACCTCGGACACGCCAAGCTGATACGCCTCGACACGTCCGGCTGCACCGTCCAGTCCGCCGTCGAGGGCGAACTCGTCGCATGGATCCCGTCGGCGCGCGGCCGCGGCCTGGTGGACCTCACACTTGAACCCTGGTCCGAGCGACCGCCGACCGCGGCCGAGCAGGTCTGGGAGCTGTGGGACGACGGCCGCCCGGCCGCGCCCGGGCTCTGGGCCCAGTGCGGTGTGGAGGGGCGCCGCCACTGGCTGAGCATGGCGCTGGACCATCACGAGGCGGACAAGCCCGACGCGGAGCCCGGCGGCACGTATCACCTCGAAGGCCGTCACATCACCGACGACCAAGGCTTCTTCTGCGCGATCGGCGAGGCGGTGAACGGACCCGGAGGCTACTTCGGCTGGGGGATCGACGCACTCACGGACTGCCTCCGCGGCCGCTGGGGCGCCGCGCGGCCCTTCACCCTCGTCTGGCACGACGCGGAGGTTGCCCGCACCTGCCTCGGCCTCGTCCCGCGCACCGACCGTCGCCCGTGGACCTTCGAGGAACTCCTCGAAGTGCTCGTGGACAAAGGCATCGACGTCCGTCTCGTCTGAGGGTTATCCACAGCCTGCCCGATTGTCAGTGGCGACCTGCATGATGAACGCATGACCGAGATCGAGCAGTTGCTGGCAAGTGTCTCCGCCGAGGCGCGCAACTCCCGGCCGTGGGGCTGGCCTTCGCTCCCCGAGCCCGTGGACGCGGCCACGCTCGCCCGCGCGGAGTCCTCCCTGGGCTTCGCCGTCCCGCCGCTGCTCGCCGCGCTCTACCTGCGGATAGGGGACGGAGGGTTCGGCCCGGAATACGGTCTGCTGCCCCTGCTCGACAGCCCGCCGTCCGGCGAACCCGCCGTCGTCGCGCAGTACCTCGCCCATCGCGAGAGCGGTCGCAAGGACCCCGACTGGCCCTGGCCCGAGGGTGTCCTGCCGATATCCCACTGGGGCTGCGGCATGTACGCGTGCGTGGACTGCCGCATCCCGGACGCCACCGTCCTCCTCTTCGAGCCGAACGCGGACGAGGCCGACCACGCGTGGTACGTGGACGCCCCCACCCTCACGTCCTGGCTCCACACCTGGCTCGACGGCACGGGCTGGTACGAAGAGTTCAACGACGGACCGGACTTGGAGCCGTGGGGCGACTTCCGCATACGTACGGGGGCCGCGCGGGCGTCATAGCGCGCGGGGCGCGACCCGCCGAGGGGAGCTGCGCAGGCAGGCGCAACGTGCTCTTGCCATGCGCCCGGCACGGATGCCCCGTAAGGAGCGCGGGAAACTGCGCGGCCGGCCACTCACGACCGGCACGTCGTAGACCTGCCTTTCGCGCGGAGCACCCCGCATTCAGCGCGAGACCAGCCGCCTCCGCACCCCGTACGCGACCGCCCCCACCGCCAGCACACCCACACCCACAGCCACCGACACCCACGGCAACGCGAAAGCCAAGGTCAGGCACCCCGCCAGCCCCACCACCGGCGCGACCCGCGACACGACCGTGGAACTCAGCGTCCAGGCCGAGGCGTTGGCGATCGCGTAATACACCAGCACGCCGAAGGAGGAAAAGCCGATAGCACCCCGCACATCCACCGTCGCGGCCAGCACGGCGACCACCGCACCGACGGCCAGCTCCGCCCGATGAGGCACCTGGAAGCGCGGATGCACGGCAGCCAGCGCGCCCGGGAGATGCCGGTCACGGGCCATGGCCAGCGTTGTCCGCGACACCCCCAGGATCAGCGCGAGAAGGGAGCCGAGGGCCGCCACGGCGGCGCCCACCCGTACGACCGGGACGAGCCCCGGCACACCCGCGGCCCGCACCGCGTCGGCCAGTGGCGCCGTCGCCTGCCCGAGCCCGCCCGACCCCAGGACGGAGAGGACAGCAACGGCCACAGCCGCGTACACCACCAGCGTGATGCCCAGTGCGAGCGGGATCGCTCGCGGAATGGTACGCGCCGGATCCCGCACCTCCTCACCGAGGGTCGCGATCCGCGCGTACCCGGCGAAGGCGAAGAACAGCAGGCCGGCCGCCTGAAGCACCCCGTCCGCGCCCCCGGAGACCCCCACGTCGAGCCGCCCGGCGTCGGAGGCCCCGGAGGTGAGGCACACGACGACCACGGAAGCGAGGACCGCCAGGACCACCGCCACGATCGCCCGCGTCAGCCACGCGGACTTCTGCACACCGCCGTAGTTCACCGCGGTCAGCGCCACCACGGCCCCGACGGCCACGGCATGGGCCTGCCCCGGCCAGGCGTACGCGCCCACGGTGAGCGCCATCGCCGCACACGAGGAGGTCTTGCCGACGACGAACGCCCAGCCCGCCAGATACCCCCAGAACTCCCCGAGCCGCTCCCGCCCGTACACGTATGTCCCGCCCGACGCGGGGTAGCGGGCGGCAAGGCGTGCCGACGCTGTCGCATTGCAGTAGGCGACGACGGCGGCGATGCCGAGGCCGAGGAGCAGCCCGGACCCCGCGGCCCGTGCCGCGGGCCCCAGCGCGGCGAAGATCCCCGCTCCGAGCATCGAGCCGAGGCCGATGACCACGGCGTCCCCGACGCCGAGCGTCCGCCGCAGCTCCACTGCGGGCTGCGGTGAACCGGTCTGCGCCGAACCCGGTCGGCTCGAATCGGACTGTGTCATGAGCCGCACCCTACTGATCAGTGCAACCGGCCACCGTCGCGCCGACGTCCTCCCCAGCAACAAGGAACGAACAAAGGCTCGACAGGCAGCACGAGAACGGCATGAACACAGCCTGGCAGGAGCAAGATCACAGTCCAGGCACAGCACGGAGAGGCAGGTTCACGGCATGGGCATCATCAGCTGGATCATCCTGGGGCTGTTGGCCGGGGCCATCGCCAAGTTCCTGCTGCCGGGGCGCGACCCGGGCGGCTTCATCGGCACGACGCTGATAGGCGTCGCGGGCGCGTTCACCGGCGGCTGGATATCCGCCCGCTGGCTGGACCACCCGATCACCAAGGACTTCTACGACGGCGCCACCTGGGCCGCCGCGATCGGCGGCTCGCTCGCCCTGCTGATCGCGTACCGCATCCTGTTCGGCAACTCGCGCAACTGAGCGCGCACCCCTGAACCCGCAGCCAGCAGGCGAGAAGGGTGGGCACCGCCGGTGCCCACCCTTCCTCGTGTCCTCGTGCTCTGCGTACGCGCAACGAGCGCGATGTCACCGGTAGTTGACGAACTGCAGCGCGAAGTCGAAGTCCTGGCCCTTCAGCAGGGCGATCACTGTCTGCAGGTCGTCACGGCTCTTCGAGCTGACCCGCAGCTCGTCGCCCTGCACCTGCGCCTTCACGCCCTTCGGGCCCTCATCACGAATGATCTTCGCCACCTTCTTCGCGTTCTCCTGGGAGATGCCCTCCTCGATCGAGGCGAAGATCTTGTACTCCTTGCCGGAGAGCTGGGGCTCACCCGCGTCGAGCGCCTTCAGCGAGATGCCCCGCTTGATCAGCTTGGACTGGAAGACGTCGAGGATGGCCTTGACCCGCTCCTCGGAGTTCGCCTCCATCAGGATCTTCTCGCCGGACCAGGAGATCGAGGCGCCCACGTTCTTGAAGTCGTAGCGCTGCGAGATCTCCTTGGCGGCCTGGTTGAGGGCGTTGTCGACCTCCTGCCGCTCGACCTTCGAGACGATGTCGAAACTGGAGTCGGCCATGTCCTGTGGCTCCTTGTATCGGGGTGCGTAGTGGCGGCCGCCGAACACCGCATCGGTCCCGGGCCGCATCCGCATAAGCCTAGCCACCCCGTCCCCTCCGAGCGCCGATCAATCGGGTGGCGAAGCACCCCCGAGCATCGGGTATCGTTTACGTCGTTGCCACGGAGCGCCGCCGAAAAGCGGTTCGAATGGCAGCCACCCCGGCGGTGTGCCCGAGCGGCCAAAGGGAGCAGACTGTAAATCTGCCGGCTCAGCCTTCCCAGGTTCGAATCCTGGCGCCGCCACGCTGAGAGAAACCCTCTCCGAACTGCGAGAACGCAGTTCGGAGAGGGTTTCTTCGTGTTCGGGTGGGGGAGGGGCTCAAGGGTGGGCACGGGGTGCGGTCGCGAGGAGTGTGGTCGCTGTGTGGACCGTGGCATCGAGGGAGTCGTGGACGGGTACGTCCGGGCGGGCGTGGCGGAGTTGTTCGGTCACGTCGAGGCGGCGTTCGTACGCGGGGTGCGTGCCGACCGCGATGCGGGAGCCGCGGGCCGCGTGGGCGCCGAGTTCGTACAGGGCGATCGGCTGCACGGCCTCCGCGCAGAACCAGAAGAGGATCACGTCGGCCCGTTGCAGGTGTGCGTACTCCCAGGCGATCTGTTCCCGCGCGGCCTCGGGGCGGTCGAAGGCGTATGCCTCGCGGCGCGGGTTGAAGACGACCGCCAGGGAGCCGAGCGCGTCCAGGCGCAGCACGGCTCGGCGTTGCCAGTCCGGGCAGTTGGTGATGCCGCCGGCCAGGAAGACCGACGCCGCCTCGCCGGTGTAGGCGGTGGGGGGTTCGACGTAACGCTCCGCGCGGGGCGGCGGGGGCGGACCACCATCGGCGGCGATCGCGGCCAGTAGCTCGCGGACCTGGTCCTGCGCCTCGGGATCGCCCGATGCGTAGGCGGAGAGCAGCGGGGCCAGACGGCAGGAGGCCGCCGCGGGGTGCAGTCGCATCGCCCGCGCGATGGACTCGGCGCTCGGGGCACCGTCGTCGGAGCCCGAGACGGTGAGGAGCCGAGCGCAGCGCTCCTCGGCCGCATCCGGCTGCCACCGGCCCCGTACGTAGTCGGCGGCGAGCTCGTCGGCCAGGCGCTCCAGTGGGGTCATGGCCGCCAGCGTATGAGCCGTACGAAGGAGGAGCCGAGCGTAGCGGTGGACAGGAGACAGGGGACAGGACGTGGACAGGGCGGGGAGTGTGGCCGGTCACGAGGCTTGCGGGTCGTACGGGTGTCGCTCTGGAGGCACCCGACCCGCCACGGACGCCGACCCAGGGTCACCCCCACCGATATCAGGCCAGTACCAGCACTGGTACCGGCACCAGCACCAGCACCCACGATCCTCGACCCGTCCCACCACACACGCCACAGCCCGAGCCACGCCCCAACCGACCGTGCTGGCCCGCCCCCGCCTCCTCCCGCCCTCCACCAATTTCTTCGTACGCTGAACCCATGTCCTCACGCCGCAGGAGCTGCCCCGAGTGCCGTCGCGAGATCGCTGTCGTCGCCGGGCGGTTCGCGCGGCACGACCCGCCGGGGGCGCGGGAGGGCGGGGAGCTCGTGTCGTGCGCCGGGTCGCGCAGGCGGGCGGAGCTCGGTGCGGCGCAGCCGGCGCTGGACGGGTACGTCGTCGCGGAGTTCCCCGGGCAGATCCCGCTCTTCTGACTCTTCCAACGGCTCTGCCGGCTCTGCCAACCTGGCGGTTCAGGGTCGGCGTACGTCCATACGGCTCACCAGGCCGTCCGCCGCGAAGCGGTACACGTGTTCGACCGGCTCCTCCGCCCAGTGATCGCCCGCCTCGTCCCGCAGCCCGGGTCGCACCGTGGCGACCACGCGCAGACCGTCCTTGTCGAGTCGCAGCCCCTCCAGCCGTACGAGGGGGTGCGCGGCCGCGAACTGCGCGGCCCAGTAGGCACGTACCGCCTCGCGGCCGTGCAGCCGGACCCCGTCGGCGACATTGGGCCAGTCCACGTCGGACGCCAGGCAGTGCGGAATGAACGCGTCGCGTTCCGCAGTGCTGAAGACCTCGTACATCTGCCGCAACAGGGCCTCCTGCGCGGCGGGAATCTCAGCAGACGGGGACGGGGACGGGGACGGGGACACGGCAACTCCTCCGTTCGTCGGACAGCCTCAGCCAACCACCGGCCCACGCCCGCGTGCGCCCCTTCAGCCCGATCGCGTCAGCCGGATCGCGCCGGATCGCGCCGGATCCGCCAGATCCCGCCACCCATCCGGTCAGTTCCCCGCCACCGACTTCACCGCCACGGAAACCGGCGTCGACCCGCTGATCAGCTCCAGCGTCAGCCCGGTCGTCGCCGGAGTGTCCACCAGCTCCGCGATGACCGCGGCGACGTCGTCGCGCGGGATGGGCCCGCGCCCGGTGGCGGCCTCCAGGCGTACGAGACCGGTGCCGGCGTCGTCCGTGAGCATCCCGGGGCGCAGGATCGTCCAGTCCAGGCCCCGGTGAGCGCGTATGTAGGCGTCGGCCTCGCCCTTGGCGCGCAGATACGCGTCGAAGACCTCGTCCCCGGGGTGCTCCGGATCCGCGCCCATGGACGACACCACCACGTGCCGCCGCACCCCGGCCCGGGCCGCCGCGTCCGCGAAGAGCACGGCGGCGCCCCGGTCCACGGTGCTCTTGCGGGCCACGCCGCTGCCCGGGCCCGCGCCCGCGGCGAAGACGGCGGCGTCCGCGCCCTGCAGATGCGCGGCGACCTCCTCCACCGAAGCCGACTCCAGATCGCACAGCACCGGCTCGGCGCCGGCCGCCCGCAGATCGTCGCCCTGTTCGGGGCGGCGGATGATCCCCGCTACCTCGTCACCGCGCGCGGAGAGCAGCCGCTCCAGCCGCAGCGCGATCTGACCATGACCTCCAGCGATGACAATGCGCATGTTTCCGACCGTACGCCCGGATGGACCCACTCGCCGCACAACCCTGTGGATAACTCGTGGGTCTCATGAACGATCACTGTGTACGAGGATGACGCCGCGCGGCGTCATAAGGAGACCGCCATCACCGCCATACGCAAGACCTTCGCCGCGGTCGGCTGCACCGCTGTCCTGCTCACCGGCGCGGCCGCCTGCGGCACGGTCGAGAACCTCACCGCCGGTCAGAAGGTCGACCACGCCGTCGACGGGCTCGGCGAGAAGAAGTCGCTCGCCTTCGAGTTGGGGCTCGACGCCAAGCCCTCCGCGCTCACGAAGCTGGCCGGAGAGGCGGAGCCCGGCGAGGAGTTGCCGCCGGAGCTCGCTGAGCTCTTCACCGGAGTGCGGGTCAAGGTCTCTGTCGAATCGCGGAAACCACTCGCCGATTCGGGTGAGAAGGATCTCGTCGGCACGGGGGTGAGGCTCTCGGGACCCGACGGCGTCCTGGCCGAATACCGCCTCGTCGGCGACTACACGTACTACCGCGCCGACATGAAGGCGCTCGGCGAGGCGATGGGCTTCCCGCTCCCGACGGCCGACGAACTCCCTGAGAGTGAGCAGGAGTTCAAGCAGGTCCTCGAAGGCAAGTGGGTCAAGGTCGACAACAGCGAACTCGAGCGGGTCGCGAAGGGCACCCCGGGCTCCGGCAAGGGCGGCAAGGCCGACGGATCCGGCGAGCCCGACGAGATCGACACCAAGACCCAGCAGAAGATCCTCAAGGCCGTACGCGGAGTCGTCGCCCGCGAGGTCACCTTCAGCAGCAAGGGAGGCAGCGACGGCGTCGAACGGATCGTCGCCAAGGCCTCTTTCCGCGAGCTGCTCACCGGCATCCTCGACAAGCTCCGTCCCTTGGCCGACGACCTGCCGGCGGGCGCCGAACTGCCCACCGACGAGGATCTCAAGGACGCCCCGGACAAGAAGATCGCCGTCAACTTCTCCCTGAAGAACGGCGACTTGACCCGTGTCTCCGTGGACCTCGCCGCCCTCGCGGACGACCCGAAGGGCGCCAGGCTCCCCCTGGTGATCAAGTTCGGTGAGGCGGACGACGTCAGCGCCCCGTCCGGCGCCACGGAGATGCCCGCGGACGGGTTCGGGGGCCCGGGCAACCCGTTCACCGGCGGCATGCTGGGCGGCTTCTGACTGCCCGTCCGGAGCCCGATGTCCGACGGGTGAGGACTGGTGAAGCACCGGCACGCGCGCGTGGAGCCCGAACAGACCTCCACGCGCGCGTGCCCGCGCCAAAGGACTAAAGACAGGCCGACCCGTCGTGCCCCGCCAAAGACAGGCCGGCGGCCCATCGTGCCCCCGCCAAAGACAGCCACGCGCGCGTGCCCCGCCAAACGCAGCCCCTGCGGCAAACGCAGCCCCTTCGGCGCCGCCCCGCGTCAGAACACCCCAAGCCTCACGACGGCTCTCCCGTCCGCCCCTGCCGAGGCAGATCCAACGCCACGGCCACAGCCGAGTTGCAGTACTCCCGTACCGCACTCGTCCGCGCCACCACCCGCCCCCGATGCACCACGATCCGGCTGTACGCCAGCGACAACGCCGCGTCGAGCCGGTTCCCGCGCACCGCGAGCAACTCCGCCGGGAAACCTGCCTCCACCCGCACCTCGGGCAGCCCCAGCGCCGCCCGCGCCGACGAACTCACCGCGTCGTACGCGTCCGAGGCCCGCAGCCCGTACCGCGAGGCCAGCAGATACGCCGCCTCCAGCGGATCTCCGCGTCCCACGGGGTTCGACACGTCCCTGAGGGCGCCGCTCCCAGCCGCGACCCGTACGCCGGCCGCCCGCAGCAGCCGTACCGGAGCAGTCCCGCGCCGGTCGGCGCCCGAGCAGCCGCCCTGGGGCAGGCAGGAGACGGTCACCCCGGCCGCGGCGAGTTGGTCCGCCGCCCGCGAGGCCACCTCGGAGGGCAGCTGCCCGAGCCCGCCGCACGGGCCGAGCGTCACCCCGGGCCGCAGCCCGCCCACCATCGCCGCGAGCCGCGCGAGCCGCGCCGGATCGTCACCGTCCGTGTGCAGATCGACGGGACAGCCGTGCTCCGAGGCGACCTCCAGGACCGCTTCCACGTACCCCGTCGGATCGGGGTCCAGATCTGGACAACCGCCCACTACGGAGGCGCCCATTTTCACCGCGTCCCGCAGCATCGCCAGCCCGTCGGCCCCAGCGAGCCCGGTCAGCACCCGCGGCATCGCCACCGCCGTCAACTCGGTCAGCCCCCGCAGCGCGCGCCGTGCCTGGAGCACCGCTTCCATCGAGCCGAGCCCCTGCACATCGCCCACGCGCACGTGCGAGCGCAGGGCGGTGGCCCCGTGCCCGAGCTGGAGCAGCGCGGCCTCGGTCGTACGGCGCTGGACCTCCTGGCCCTCGTACGAGACCGGCCCGTCGTTGTCGGCCGACATGGCCGTGTCGCCGTGGGCGTGCGGCTCCGCGGGGGCCGGCAGGAGCAGATAGCCGGTGAGGTCCACGCGCGCGGTGTGCGCGGTCAGGCTGCCGGCCGTGCCGACCGCCTCGATGCGCCCGCCGCCCAGCCGTACGTCCACGGTCCGGCCGTCGGTGAGCCGTGCACCGCAGAGCAGCAGGTCGGAGCCGTCGCTCCGACCGGACGAGCCCGAGGAGCTCGACGAGGATGAGGAGGAGTGGGGCGGCTGCGGCTGGCTGTCGGGCATCGCGCTCCTGGGGCTCGGCGGCGGCTGCGAAGGAGGGACAGAAGATCACGCAGCGTGAGTCGAGCCTAGGGTGGCGATCCGCGCGCATCGAGGAGGAGCGGAATAGTCGTACCGGTGTGGTCCGTCGTGCGGGAGGGGCGCCTGAAACCGCCCGCGAGCGGCCGGGAACAGGGCGGGGCAGGTGCCGCGAAACGGATTTGGGCGATCGGCGGCCGAGCGTGTAATGTCTTCATCGCTCGCCCCAATAGCTCAGTCGGCAGAGCGTCTCCATGGTAAGGAGAAGGTCTACGGTTCGATTCCGTATTGGGGCTCTGGTGTGTGAGGTTCCCGTCGTGAGGCGGGGCCCGATCGCATCTCAGCGGTGTAGCTCAGTCGGTAGAGCAAGCGGCTCATAATCGCTGTGTCACCGGTTCAAGTCCGGTCACCGCTACTGACAGTAGCCGATTGTGGGGTCGGTCCTTCGATCGGCTACTCTTCTATGCGTTAATCGTTTAATTGTCCCATCCGTTCGTCAAGGAGCACTCCTGTGGCTGCCACCGACGTCCGCCCGAAGATCACGCTGGCCTGCGTGGAGTGCAAGGAGCGGAACTACATCACCAAGAAGAACCGGCGTAACAACCCGGACCGACTGGAGATGAAGAAGCACTGCCCGCGTTGCAACGCGCACACCGCGCACCGCGAAACGCGATAAATCAGGCTCGTACCCGAGGCCGTCCCCTGAAGCTGGGGGGCGGCCTCGTGTCGTTACACCAGCTGCGAACCAGGAGGTGCCGGGCCCATGGCGCTCGACCAGTCCTTCGTGGGGCGGTCCTATCCGCCCACCGATCCGTATGAGGTCGGCCGGGAGAAGATCCGCGAGTTCGCGGAAGCGGTCGGGGACGCCAACCCCGCGTATACGGACCCCGAGGCCGCCAAGGCGCTCGGTCACGCCGATGTGATCGCCCCGCCGACCTTTGTGTTTGCGATCACCTTCAAGGCCGCGGGACAGGTCGTCCAGGACCCCCAACTGGGTCTCGACTACAGCCGCGTGGTGCACGGCGACCAGAAGTTCGCCTACAAGCGCCCGGTGCGCGCGGGGGACCGGCTCACGGTCACCTCCACCATCGAGGCGATCAAGTCGATGGCGGGCAACGACATCGTTGACATCCGCGGCGACGTCCACGACGAGGCGGGCGAGCACGTGGTGACCGCCTGGACCAAGCTGGTGGCCCGTGCGGCCGAGGGGGCGTGAACAGATGACGGCGAAGATCTCGTACGACGACGTCGAGGTCGGCACCGAGCTGCCGGCCCAGGCCTTCGGCGTGACCCGCGCCACGCTCGTCCAGTACGCGGGCGCCTCGGGGGACTTCAATCCGATTCACTGGAACGAGAAGTTCGCCACGGAGGTCGGCCTCCCGGACGTCATCGCGCACGGCATGTTCACCATGGCCGAGGCGATCCGGGTCGTCACCGACTGGGCCGGCGACCCGGGCGCGGTCGTCGAGTACGGCGTCCGTTTCACCAAGCCCGTCGTCGTCCCGAACGACGACACGGGCGCCACGATCGAGGTCAGCGGCAAGGTCGGGGCCAAGCTCGACGACAACACCGTCCGCGTCGACCTCACCGCGATGAGCGCGGGCCAGAAGGTTCTGGGCATGTCGCGAGCTGTCGTACGACTGGCCTGACGGCGGCAGCGGGCGCGTGACTGACGGCATTCGGAACTGACGGCAGTCGGAAGGCAAGTAAGGGGCGTCCGCCATTGCGGGCGCCCCTTACGCCTACTCACCCCGGTGTCCGGCGCCCGTCCGTGTGCACTCCTTGACGTAGTTAGTGATTGAGTACTAACTTACTCGCATGGTCAGGATGAGCGCAGAAGAGAGGCGCGAGAGCGTCATCCGCGCGGCGATGAGCGAGTTCTCCAGGGGTGGCTACTACGGCACCTCCACCGAGGCGATCGCCAAGCGCGTGGGTGTCTCGCAGCCTTACCTCTTCCGGCTCTTCCCGGGCAAGAAGGCGATCTTCCTCGCGGCGGCCGAGCGATGCATGGAGCAGACCACGCGCACCTTCGCGGATGCGGCCGAGGGGCTGGAGGGCGAAGAGGCCCTGCACTCCATGGCGGACGCGTACACCAAGGTCATCGCCGAGGAACCTGAGCTGCTGCTGATGCAGATGCAGATGTACACCGCGGTGGCGGCCGCCGAACAGGCCGGAGAGCCCGAGCTGGGCGAGGCGGTGCGGACCGGCTGGATGCGCCTGTGGGAGACCGTTCACCTGCCGCTCGGTGCCGACGTGAACGACACCACGACTTTCATGGCCTACGGAATGCTCGTCAACTGCCTGGTGGCCATGGGCTTTCCGCCCGAGCACCGCGTGTGGGAGGGGCTCTATCCCTCGGCCAGGTACAAGGGCCGGCTCGAACACTGAACCAGAGGTGGCGGAGATCGCTGCCTTTTCATGACCGTGAAAGTTAGTCAGCAATAACTAACCTAACTAGCGAACATCAGCTGGGGGAGCGATGTCACAGCAGACCGTACGTCGCGGGGGAGCCGTCTGGGCCCTCGTCATCACCAGCGTCGCCGGGTTCATGGCGGCGCTCGACAACCTCGTCGTCACCACCGCCCTGCCCTCGATCCGCAAGGACCTCGGGGGAGAGCTCGACGACCTGGAATGGACCGTGAGCGCGTACACGCTCACCTTCGCCGTGCTGCTGATGTTCGGCGCGGCCCTGGGTGACCGGTTCGGCCGCCGTCGGCTCTTCCTTGTCGGCGTCACCGTCTTCACCGGCGCGTCCGCGGCCGCGGCCATGGCGCCCGGCATCGACTCGCTGATCGCCGCCCGCGCGGTCCAGGGCGTCGGCGCGGCCATCATGATGCCGCTGACGCTGACTTTGCTCACGGCCGCCGTGCCGGCCGCCAAGCGCGGGATGGCGTACGGGATCTGGGGCGCCGTCAACGGTCTCGCGGTGGCGTCCGGGCCGCTCATCGGCGGCAGCCTCACCGAACACATATCCTGGCAGTGGATCTTCTGGCTGAACGTTCCGCTGGGTCTGACCCTGCTGCCGCTCGCCCGGCTGCGCCTCTCGGAGTCGTTCGGCGCCGGTGCCCCGCTCGACATCCGCGGCACTCTGCTGGCCAGTGGCGGCCTCTTCGGGATCGTGTACGGGCTGGTCCGCGCCCCCGTCGTCGGCTGGACCGACGGGGTGGTCCTCCTCGGCCTGTTCGCGGGCACGGCTCTGCTCACCGGCTTCGTGTTCCACGGCATCCACGCCAAGAACCCGATGCTGCCGATGCGGCTCTTCCGCAGCCGGGCCTTCGCCGGCATCAACGCGGCCAGCCTGCTGATGTTCCTCGGGATGTTCGGCTCGATCTTCCTGCTCAGCCAGTACATGCAGGGCGTCCTCGGCTACTCGCCCACGGAGGCGGGGCTGCGGATGCTGCCCTGGACCGGTATGCCGATGATCGTCGCGCCCGTCGCCGGCTATCTGTCCGACCGGATCGGCGGCCGCCCGGTCGTCGCCGTGGGCCTGTTCCTGCAGGCCGTCGGGCTCGGCTGGTACGCCACCGTGATCGCGTCCGACACTTCGTACACCGCACAGCTCCCCGCCCTGGTCATCAGCGGAGTCGGCATGTCCCTTTTCTTCGCCCCCGCCTCCAGCCTGGCGATGTCCAGCGTCCGGCCGCAGGAGCAGGGGATCGCGTCCGGCACCAACAACGCGCTGCGCGAGGTGGGCGGCGCGCTCGGTATCGCCGTGATGGCCTCGATCTTCTCCGCCCAGGGCGGCTACGAGACCGCCCTGACCTTCGTGGACGGCATCCGGCCGGCGCTGTGGGTGGGCTCCGCCGCGGTGGCCGCGGCGGGTGTCGCGGCGCTGTTCATCCCGACTCGCCGACGGGCGGCCGAAGTGGAGGAGAAGATCGTGAAGTCCGCACCCGCACCCGCGCCCGTGCTGGAGACGACGTCGCACTGAGTCCGGAAAGCAAACCCAAGTGAGTTCGGAAACCAAACCCGAAAGGGGTCCGGTCATGCCCACCACTCCCTGGACCGTGCCGAACACGCCACCGCGGGGCGCCGAGGTACACGTCTTCGCCTCCCGATTCGAGACCCGCACCCTCTGGGGAGCGCTGAAGTTCTTCGCCAGGACGCCGGCTGTCTGGCGGCAGGTGAGCCAGGCGCCCGGAGCGTACGGGGCCACGATGAAGGCACAGCTGCTGCGGCGGACCTTCTGGACCCTGTCCGCCTGGGAGTCGCCCGCGGCGCTCAAGGCCTTCGCCCGTTCCGGCACGCACGCGCCGACGGCACGGGGCCTCGGCCCTCAGATGCGGGACGCGAAATTCGCCTCGTGGACGGTCACGGCGGACGACCTCCCGCTGGACTGGGCGGAGGCGCTGCGCCGCCTGTGACCGAGCCCCACCGAGCACGACCCCGCCCGACCGGCGGGGCCGTTCTCGTACCCTTGTGCCCGTGCAGGAACTCCACGACGCCCCGCTCGCCCCGCTGACCACCTTCAGGCTCGGCGGCCCCGCCACGCGGCTGATCACCGCGACGACCGACGCCGAGGTGATCGCCGCAGTCCAAGAGGCCGACGACTCCGGTACGCCGCTGCTGCTGATCGGCGGCGGATCCAACCTGGTCATCGGCGACAAGGGCTTCGCGGGCACCGCCCTGCGCATCGCCACGCGCGGCTTCGCCCTTGACGGTACGAAGCTGGAGCTGGCCGCGGGCGAGGTGTGGACCGACGCGGTCGCCCGGACCGTCGAGGCAGGCCTCGCGGGCGTCGAGTGCCTCGCCGGAATCCCCGGCTCCGCGGGTGCGACGCCGATCCAGAACGTGGGCGCGTACGGCCAGGAAGTGTCATCGACGATCACCGAGGTGATCGCGTACGACCGGAAGACCCGCGAGACGGTCATCATTCCGAACGCCGAGTGCGCCTTCTCGTACCGCCACAGCCGCTTCAAAGCCGACCCCGAGCGCTTCGTCGTGCTGCGCGTCCTCTTCGAGCTGGAGGACGCCGACGGGCTGTCCGCGCCGGTCAAGTACGCCGAGACGGCCCGCGCACTGGGCGTCGGAGCCGGTGACCGCGTGCCTCTCGACGCCGCCCGTGAGACCGTCCTGAAGCTGCGCTCCGGCAAGGGCATGGTGCTCGACCCGGAGGACCACGACACCTGGTCGGCCGGGTCGTTCTTCACCAACCCGATCCTCACCGACGAGGAGTTCGCCGCGTTCCACGCGCGCGTGGGGGAGCGGTTGGGCGACGGCGTGACCCCGCCCGCGTACCCGGCGGGCGACGGGCACACCAAGACCTCCGCGGCCTGGCTGATCGACAAGTCCGGCTTCACCAAGGGATACGGCACCGGCCCCGCGCGCATCTCCACCAAGCACACGCTGGCCCTCACCAACCGCGGCACGGCCACCACGGAGGACCTCCTCACGCTCGCCCGCGAGGTCGTCGCCGGCGTCCACGCCGCCTTCGGGATCACGCTCGTCAACGAACCGGTGACGGTGGGCGTCAGCCTTTAGGGCAGGGCAGGGCAGGGCAGGGCAGGGCAGGGCAGGCACGCAGGCACGCAGGCACGCACGCAGAGGCAGCGCAGTCCGGCCGTTCGGAATCCCGTTGCCGATCAGCCCGGGTGACCGTCACGCTGGGCTCATGAGGCACCCCATATGCGGCTGAGACTCCGCCAGTTCAGACCCCGTACCGGCCCCCTGGAGCACCGCGTCGTCCAGCCCTGGACCCCGCTGCGCCACACCTCGCTCCGCGACCCCGACCCGTACGGCGTGCTGATGGGCGACCACGACGGGCTGAACCGCCTGGCGGGCCTGTTCTCCTTCGCCGCCTACTCCCGGCACACGATCGTCCATGTGCCGCTCCGGGACGGGATCCCGCCCGACGAAGGCCCCGACGGCGACCTCGTGGACCTCGTCCTGGTCCACCAGTCGCACGGTCTGCGCCCGAGCACATGGCCGCAACTGCGCAGCAAGCTCGTGCACGGCACCCCGCTGACCGTCCGCACCGACGAGGCCCGCACCGCACGGGACGCCGAGAACTGGCGGCAGCGGCGGTACGACACCGACCTACGGGACGACCTGCGGCACACCACATACGCGCGGACGTTCTTCCTGGTCGGCAGCCGCGACATCTTCGCCGAGACGGCCGTGTCCTTCGCGTACGCGGCGGGCTTCGGACCGCGCCAGAAGGGCGTCGTCAAGGGAAGGTCCGTCCTGGTGTCGGGCATCCCCGGACTGCGGCCGGAGCGCGACATCTGGCGCAGCCCGGAGGTCCTGATCTGCTTCAAGCCCTACGAGCCGTACGCCCACTTCAGGCGACCGGGGCGGTCAGCCAGGCGTCGATCCCGGACAGCAGCTTCCCCTTGACGTCCTCCGGCGCCGCCGAACCCCGTACCGACTGCCGCGCCAGCTCGGCCAGTTCGGCGTCCGTGAAGCCGTGATGGCGGCGCGCGATGTCGTACTGCGCGGCCAGCCGCGAGCCGAACAGCAGAGGGTCGTCCGCGCCGAGGGCCATGGGCACCCCCGCCTCGAAAAGCGTGCGCAAGGGGACGTCCTCCGGCTTTTCGTACACCCCTAGGGCGACGTTCGAGGCCGGGCAGACCTCGCAGGTGATGCCCCGGTCCGCGAGCCGCTTCAGGAGACGCGGGTCCTCGGCGGCCCGCACCCCGTGCCCGATCCGCGAGGCGTGCAGGTCGTCCAGGCAGTCGCGCACGGACGCCGGGCCCGTCAGCTCACCGCCGTGCGGCGCCGCCAGCAGCCCGCCCTCACGCGCGATGGCGAAGGCCCGGTCGAAGTCCCGCGCCATGCCCCGTCGCTCGTCGTTGGAGAGCCCGAAACCGACGATGCCGCGGTCCGCGTACCGCACGGCCAGGCGGGCCAGCGTACGGGCGTCCAGCGGATGCTTCATCCGGTTCGCGGCCACCAGGACCCGCATCCCGAGCCCGGTCTCGCGCACGGCCGAGTCCACCGCGTCCAGGATGACCTCCAGGGCCGGGATCAGCCCGCCCAGCCGAGGCGCGTACGAGGTCGGATCGACCTGGATCTCCAGCCACCCGGAGCCGTCCCTGAGGTCCTCCTCGGCGGCCTCGCGCACCAGCCGCTGAATGTCCTCGGGCTCTCTGAGGCACGACCGCGCCGCGTCGTACAGCCGCTGGAAGCGGAACCAGCCCCGCTCGTCGGTGGCTCGCAGCTTCGGCGGTTCCCCACTGGTCAGCGCGTCGGGAAGGTGGATCCCGTGCTTGTCGGCCAGTTCCAGCAAGGTGGTGATCCGCATCGACCCGGTGAAGTGCAGGTGCAGATGGGCTTTGGGCAGCTCAGAGACATCACGTACGTGCTCCATTCGAGGATCCTGCCGTACGCCGCCGCCGTACCGGTAGCGCTTTCCCTGAACGTGGTCTTGCTCGCACGAAGAAGCGGGCCCAACCCCCTCACCGTGAGTGGGTTGGGCCCGCACGCGCGCGTGGAGCACGAAAACGAGAACGACGCCCCGTAGGCGTACGAAAACGTCAGTCCGTCGCCTCGGCCAGCAGCTTCTGGATCCGCGAGACGCCCTCGACGAGATCCTCGTCACCCAGCGCGTACGACAGCCGCAGGTACCCCGGCGTGCCGAAGGCCTCGCCCGGGACGACCGCGACCTCGACCTCCTCCAGGATCAGCGCGGCCAGCTCGACCGAGTTCTGCGGGCGCTTGCCGCGGATCTCCTTGCCGATGACGGCCTTCACGGAGGGGTACGCGTAGAAGGCGCCCTCGGGCTCCGGGCAGACCACGCCGTCGATCTCGTTGAGCATCCGGACGATGGTCCTGCGGCGCCGGTCGAAGGCCTCGCGCATCGTGGCGACGGCGTCCAGGTTGCCCGAGACGGCGGCGAGCGCGGCGACCTGGGCCACGTTCGACACGTTGGACGTGGCGTGCGACTGCAGGTTCGTCGCGGCCTTGACGACGTCCTTCGGGCCGATGATCCAGCCCACACGCCAACCGGTCATCGCATAGGTCTTGGCCACACCGTTGACCACGATGCACTTGTCGCGCAGCTCGGGCAGGAGCGCCGGCAGCGACACGGAGACCGCGTCGCCGTAGACCAGGTGCTCGTAGATCTCGTCGGTCATCACCCACAGGCCGTGCTCGACGGCCCAGCTGCCGATGGCCTCCGTGTCGGCCTCGCTGTAGACAGCGCCCGTCGGGTTGGACGGGGAGACGAAGAGCACGACCTTCGTCTTCTCCGTACGCGCCGCCTCCAGCTGCTCGACCGAGACGCGGTAACCGGTGGTCTCGTCCGCGACGACCTCGACCGGGACACCGCCGGCGAGACGGATCGACTCCGGGTACGTCGTCCAGTACGGGGCCGGGACGATGACCTCGTCGCCCGGGTCGAGGATCGCGGCGAACGCCTCGTAGATGGCCTGCTTGCCGCCGTTGGTCACCAGGATCTGCGAGACGTCCGGTTCGTAGCCGGAGTCACGCAGCGTCTTCGCGGCGATCGCCGCCTTCAGCTCGGGCAGACCGCCCGCCGGCGTGTAGCGGTGGTACTTCGGGTTCTTGCAGGCCTCAATGGCAGCCTCGACGATGTAGTCCGGGGTCGGGAAGTCGGGCTCGCCGGCGCCGAAGCCGATCACCGGACGCCCGGCGGCCTTCAGGGCCTTGGCCTTGGCGTCCACGGCGAGGGTGGCGGACTCGGAGATCGCGCCGACTCGGGCGGAGACCCGGCGCTCGGTGGGAGGGGTTGCAGCGCTCATGGGCCCCATCGTTCCAGACCCGAAACGTCCCCGGCACACTGGTTTCACAGACTGAGCAGTGGCCGACAAAGCCCGTACGGACACTTTCTGTTCGACGCCCGGCCGCCGACCACGTACACTCTCACCTCGTTGGCCTTCACCGGCCGCGCCCACCCGGTGCACACCGAGCACCCGGGCGGATGCGGTACGTTGTGGGGAAACAAAGGGTCGTAGCTCAATTGGTAGAGCACTGGTCTCCAAAACCAGCGGTTGGGGGTTCAAGTCCCTCCGGCCCTGCTACACACACCTTTCGCCAGGATGTGTGCGCATGTACGTACTGCATTGCACCGCCGTGCGGCTCATAACCGGGCGCGGCACGGCCACGACCCGGAATCAGGTGAGGACGAGTGACGGACGCCGTGGGCTCCATCGACATGCCTGATGCCCAGGATGAGGCGCCGGAGTCCCAGAAGAAGGGCCGCAAGGGCGGTAAGCGTGCCAAGAAGGGCCCGCTGAAGCGCCTTGCCCTCTTCTATCGCCAGATCGTCGCGGAACTTCGTAAGGTTGTCTGGCCGACTCGTAATCAGCTGACGACATACACCACAGTGGTGATTGTGTTCGTCGTCATCATGATCGGTCTGGTGACTTTGATTGACTTCGGACTCGACAAGGCCGCCAAGTACGTCTTTGGCTGAGCCAAGCGCGAAGGGCGCCGTACCCGGCGCCCGCTTTCGCGTGTTCCACCCCCATGATCCAGGAAGAAGCAGCCACCGTGTCTGACCCGAACCTGAACGACGCCATCGAGTCGGCGGAGTCCGTTGAGGACGAGCTCGACATCGTCGAGGCGGCGGACGCCGTGGACCCGGACCAGGCCGAGGCTGCCGACGCCGACGCCGAGCCCGCCGAAGAGGCTGCCCTGAGCGTCCAGGACGAGGACGCCATCGAGAGCTCCGAAGACGAGAGCGCCGAAGACGAGGACTCCGAGGAAGCGGCCGCCGCAGAGGAGGCCGAGGAGGAGGAGTCCGAGCCGGTCGACCCCGTCACCGCCCTCCGCGAGGAGCTCCGCACACTGCCCGGCGAGTGGTACGTCATCCACACGTACGCCGGCTACGAGAACCGCGTGAAGACCAACCTCGAGCAGCGCGCCGTCTCGCTGAACGTCGAGGACTTCATCTTCCAGGCCGAGGTGCCGCAGGAAGAGGTCGCGCAGATCAAGAACGGCGAGCGCAAGACCGTCCGGCAGAACAAGCTCCCCGGCTACGTGCTGGTGCGCATGGACCTGACGAACGAGTCCTGGGGCGTCGTCCGCAACACGCCCGGTGTCACCGGCTTCGTGGGCAACGCGTACGACCCGTACCCCCTGACCCTGGACGAGATCGTCAAGATGCTCGCCCCGGAGGCCGAGGAGAAGGCCGCGCGTGAGGCCGCCGAGGCCGAGGGCAAGCCGGCTCCGTCCCGCAAGCTCGAGGTCCAGGTGCTGGACTTCGAGGTCGGCGACTCGGTCACCGTCACCGACGGCCCGTTCGCCACGCTGCAGGCGACGATCAACGAGATCAACGCCGACTCGAAGAAGGTCAAGGGCCTCGTCGAGATCTTCGGCCGCGAGACCCCGGTCGAGCTGAGCTTCGACCAGATCCAGAAGAACTGACGCCTTCGGGCACCTTCTGGAACAGATGCCTCCGACCAGGTCAGATTGGCTCTCGTAGCTGGTCTGACCTGCTCGGTTTTTGGCCGCGCATGGATACCCGTTATCGTTGTGCGGTATGCCTCCATCCGGATGATCCGGAACGGAGGCTGAAAACTCTCACTAGGACCCGGAGAGAGCAATGCCTCCCAAGAAGAAGAAGGTCACGGGGCTCATCAAGCTCCAGATCCAGGCCGGTGCCGCCAACCCGGCTCCGCCGGTCGGCCCCGCGCTGGGCCAGCACGGCGTCAACATCATGGAGTTCTGCAAGGCCTACAACGCCGCGACCGAGTCGCAGCGCGGTTGGGTCATCCCGGTGGAGATCACGGTCTACGAAGACCGCTCCTTCACCTTCATCACGAAGACCCCGCCGGCCGCGAAGATGATCCTCAAGGCCGCGGGCGTGGAGAAGGGCTCCGGCGAGCCGCACAAGACCAAGGTCGCCAAGATCACCGAGGCGCAGGTCCGCGAGATCGCCACCACGAAGATGCCCGACCTGAACGCCAACGACCTGGACGCCGCGTCGAAGATCATCGCCGGCACCGCCCGTTCCATGGGCATCACGGTCGAGGGCTGAACCCCAACCTCCAGCATCCGTGGCAGGGCCGGCTCGGCCCGTACCACGACTCCTCAGAGCACACAGGAGCAGTAGTGAGCAAGCGCAGCAAGTCTCTCCGCGCTGCGGACGCCAAGATCGACCGGGAGAAGCTGTACGCCCCGCTCGAGGCCGTCCGTCTCGCCAAGGAGACCTCCACGACCAAGTTCGACGGCACCGTCGAGGTCGCCTTCCGTCTGGGTGTCGACCCGCGCAAGGCCGACCAGATGGTCCGTGGCACCGTGAACCTCCCGCACGGCACCGGTAAGACCGCCCGGGTCCTGGTCTTCGCGACCGGTGACCGTGCCGAGGCCGCGACCGCCGCGGGCGCCGACATCGTCGGCTCCGACGAGCTCATCGACGAGGTGGCGAAGGGCCGTCTGGACTTCGACGCCGTCGTCGCCACCCCGGACCTCATGGGCAAGGTCGGCCGCCTGGGCCGTGTCCTCGGCCCGCGTGGTCTGATGCCGAACCCGAAGACCGGCACCGTGACCCCGGACGTGGCCAAGGCCGTGACCGAGATCAAGGGCGGCAAGATCGAGTTCCGCGTCGACAAGCACTCGAACCTGCACTTCATCATCGGCAAGGTGTCCTTCGACGACACCAAGCTGGTGGAGAACTACGGCGCCGCGCTGGACGAGATCCTTCGTCTGAAGCCGTCGGCCGCCAAGGGTCGCTACATCAAGAAGGCCACGATCAGCACCACGATCGGCCCCGGCATTCAGCTCGACTCGAACCGCACCCGCAACCTCCTCGTCGAGGAGGACCCGGCCGCCGTCTGAGCCTGACGCTCACCCGGCAGCCGCGTCGCGCACGCGATTTCAGGACGGGCCCCGCAACCTTTCGAGGTGCGGGGCCCGTCCCTTTGTCTGATGCCTTTTTCGGACCGGGTGTCAGCGCCCTGCGCTAGCGTGCAGGGCACAGGAATCGCTTAGGGGGACGAATGAAGAGCACGACCGTGCGCCGCGCGACCGTCTCGATAGCGGTGGCCGCCGCTATGACAGGGGTCGCCGCCTGCAGTGGCTCGGACTCCGGCAAGGGCTCGGGAGGGGACGGCAAGGCGGCCGACAAGGGCACGACCCGCGTCAGCCCCATAGCGGCCCTGCGCTCCGTGGAGAAGAGCACCGACAAGGCCGACTCCGCCAAGGTCGAGTCCACCACGACCATGGGCACGATGATGTCCATGAAGGCGGACGGCGCCCTCGGCTGGGCCGACGGTCTCACCGGCAACCTGACGATCACGTACACCGGCGGCACGATGGCCGACCAGATGCGCCAGCTGGGCACCACCTCCATGGAGGCCCGCTATCTGCCGGACGCCTACTACGCGAAGATGGGCGACAAGTTCGCCGAGCAGTCCGGCGGCAAGCACTGGATCAAGTACGCGTACGACGACCTGGCGGACCTCGCCGGCGGATCGGGCGCGTACATGAAGGACCAGATGCAGAACACCACGCCGAACCAGTCGGTGAAGCTCCTGCTGGCTTCCGGGGACGTGAAGAAGGTCGGCGAGGAGAAGGTGCGCGGCGAGAACACCACGCACTACTCGGGCACGGTCGACGTCGCGGACCTCGCGGGCGAGAGCTCGAATCTCACCGAGGACCAACTAGCCGATCTGAAGCGCCAGTTGGAGCAGGCCGGCGTCACCACCGAGACGGTCGACATCTGGGTCAACGACGAGGACCTGCTGGTCAAGAAGGTCGAGAAGGGCGAGCTGGCGACCGGCTCGATGTCCTCGACGGCGTACTACAGCGACTACGGCGTGGAGGTCTCCACCGAGGAGCCCGCGGCGAGCGACACCGCCGACTTCAAGGACCTGATGCAGACCCAGCCGGCGGCCTGAGAGCCCCGCACGGGCGTACGTGGGTGTCACACAGGCCTCACGAGAACTCAGGGGACTGCCTGAGTCCCCCTGGGATACGCTCGCGCCCTGTCTGTGAGTCGCTCATCTGTTCCTTGGGGGGAACCATGAAGATTTCTGTGCGCGGATCCGTACGTCGTAGGGCGACCGGTGCGGCGCTCGCCGCGCTGGTCCTCGCTGGGGGTGCCGTCGGCTGTTCCAAGGACTCCGCGAGCAACGCGAGCGAGGAGTCGCCGAAGATGACGCCCGCCGCGGCTGTGGCCAAGGCGGCGAAGAACACGGAGGACATCACCTCCCTCAGCTACCGGATGACCGGCAGGACTCCTGAGGAGGGTCGCGTCAAGGCCGAGGCCCAGATGCGGATGAAGCCCGACGTCGCCATGAGCATGAAGATGACCGCCCTCGACCAGGGCGAGGACGGCACCGCCGAGATCCGCCTCGTCGACAAGGCGATGTACATCGGCGGAGGCGCCGCGGCCGCCAAGGAGATGGACGGCAAGAGCTGGATCAAGTTCGACCTGTCCACGCTGGGCGACGACGCGCTGGGCGGCGCGGCCCCGGGTGCCGGGACGGCCGACAAGAACCCGGCCCAGGAGTCCACTTTCCTCACCGGCTCCAAGGACGTGAAGAAGGTCGGCACCGAGAAGATCGACGGTGTCGAGACCACGCACTACCAGGGGACGGTCACCCTCGCCGACTTCCGCGCGTCCCTCAAGGACGAGGACAAGGCCACTCGTGAGAAGCGGGAGAAGAGCCTCGAGCAGTACGAGAAGATGGGCGTGGACGCCCTCACGATGGACATGTGGGTCGACGGCGAGGACCACACCAAGCAGTTCCGTATGCAGGGCGACGCCGACAAGGGCAAGCTCGACATGACCATCACCTTCGTCGACTTCAACAAGCCGGTGACGGTCGAGGCCCCGCCCGCCAAGGACACCATGGACCTGGCCGAGATGATGCAGGGCGCCGAGAGCTGATCCGGAGTCGCTGTCAGGCGGATTTGCCTGACAGCGACCCGTTCACGTAATCTTCCCCAGAAGCCAAAGACCGCTGGTCGTTGCCGTGTGCTCGTTCGAGGGCGCGGTGGCCGAAGGATCCGCTGAAACTGCGGACGACCCGCGTAGGTGACTGTGGATGAACTCCCGGACAGTCCCGTACTTGCGTACGGATCCGTCCGGTCGAGTCACGCCCCGTGCGCCTGCGCCGGGGCGTTTCGTTTTCCCAGTCTCCTTCTGAGCGGTCCTCATCACCCGGAAGGAGGCCACGCTTATGGCAAGGCCCGACAAGGCTGCCGCGGTAGCCGAGCTCGCGGACCAGTTCCGCAGCTCGAACGCCGCTGTGCTGACCGAGTACCGGGGTCTCACCGTGGCGCAGCTCAAGACGCTGCGTCGTTCGCTCGGTGAAGACGCCCAGTACGCCGTGGTGAAGAACACGCTGACCAAGATCGCGGCCAACGAGGCCGGGATCTCGACGCTCGACGACCTGTTCAACGGTCCGACGGCAGTTGCCTTCATCACCGGTGACCCGGTGGTGTCGGCGAAGGGTCTTCGTGACTTCGCCAAGGACAACCCGAACCTCGTCATCAAGGGCGGTGTCCTTGACGGCAAGGTGCTGTCCGCCGACGAGATCAAGAAGCTTGCGGACCTCGAGTCCCGCGAGGTTCTGCTCGCCAAGCTGGCGGGTGCCTTCAAGAGCAAGCAGTCCCAGGCTGCCTCGGTCTTCCAGGCGCTCCCCTCGAAGTTCGTCCGCACCGCGGAGGCGCTTCGTGCCAAGCAGGCCGAGCAGGGCGGTGCCGAGTAATTCGGCTCGCGCATTGACCGACGCCGCCTGAGGCGACGGTCGTAGCGGGCCGAACGTACGCCCGCCTCACATGTACATCCGGCACCTGCCGAATTAGTGGAAGGACGCCATCATGGCGAAGCTGTCCCAGGACGAGCTGCTCGCGCAGTTCGAGAACCTCACCCTCATCGAGCTCTCCGAGTTCGTTAAGGCCTTCGAGGAGAAGTTCGACGTCACCGCCGCCGCCGCGGTCGCCGTTGCCGGCCCCGCCGGTGTTGCCGCTCCGGCCGAGGCCGAGGCCGAGCAGGACGAGTTCGACGTCATCCTCACGGGTGCCGGCGAGAAGAAGATCCAGGTCATCAAGGTCGTGCGTGAGCTGACCTCGCTGGGTCTGAAGGAGGCCAAGGACCTCGTCGACGGCGCTCCGAAGCCGGTCCTCGAGAAGGTCGCCAAGGAGGCCGCCGAGAAGGCTGCCGAGTCCCTCAAGGGCGCCGGCGCCTCCGTCGAGGTCAAGTGACCCCACGAGTCGTACGCCGCGGCGCCTGTGGGCGCCCCGCGGCAGCGGCTCCGGTGAGCTGACGCAGCCGCTCGCGCAGGGCTGTAACGCTGACGCACTGAAGAGCGATCACCCATCTGGGTGGTCGCTCTTCGGCGTTCGAGGGGGCCGTGCGGCGGCTGCCTTGCGCTGTCGGTCGCGACGAGTATGGTGATCTTCGTTGTGCCTCCGGCCGCCCCGTGACGGGCAGCAAGACAGGTTGCAAGACGGGTTGCAAGTGACGATGGCAGCACCCGGTTTGGGCATGGGGGGCCTTGACGAACCGCACGCAGCGCGCAATTCTCAGGACGCGTCGTCACAACGATCCGGATCCGAGGCATGGATCGGCGGCGAAGAGGGCAGTATCGATGTGCATCGAGGGCGTGGCTTGCAGCAGGGGTTGAGAACAACGAGGGTCTTCAAAAACCCGCACTGGACATCAGTGGGCCTAGTGGCTACACTGACCCTTTGCGCTGCCTGTTAGCTGCCTCCTGCCCGTCACCAGGGGCATGCCCTCGCTTGAGCACTGTGGATTGAACCGGTTCTGACCTGGCCTCCTTTGGCTGATTCAGGAAACGTCTGTCTCTGTGCCCGGCTTGGGACCGGTACGCGCGTAGTGAGTCCGAGCCCTCGGAAGGACCCCCTCTTGGCCGCCTCGCGCACTGCCTCGACCGCGAATACGAACAACGGCGCCAGCACCGCCCCGCTGCGCATCTCCTTTGCAAAGATCAAGGAGCCCCTCGAGGTTCCGAACCTTCTTGCGCTGCAAACCGAGAGCTTCGACTGGCTGCTCGGCAACGAAGCGTGGAAGGCTCGTGTCGAGGCGGCTCTGGACAGCGGACAGGACGTCCCCACCAAGTCCGGCCTGGAGGAGATCTTCGAGGAGATCTCTCCGATCGAGGACTTCTCCGGGTCGATGTCGCTGACTTTCCGCGACCACCGCTTCGAGCCTCCGAAGAACTCGATCGACGAGTGCAAGGAGCGCGACTTCACGTACGCCGCCCCGCTCTTCGTCACCGCTGAGTTCACCAACAACGAGACCGGCGAGATCAAGTCCCAGACCGTCTTCATGGGTGATTTCCCGCTCATGACGAACAAGGGCACCTTCGTCATCAACGGCACCGAGCGTGTCGTGGTGTCGCAGCTGGTCCGTTCGCCGGGTGTCTACTTCGACTCCTCCATCGACAAGACGTCCGACAAGGACATCTTCTCCGCGAAGGTCATCCCGTCCCGGGGTGCCTGGCTGGAGATGGAGATCGACAAGCGCGACATGGTCGGTGTCCGCATCGACCGCAAGCGCAAGCAGTCCGTCACCGTCCTGCTCAAGGCTCTCGGTTGGACGACCGAGCAGATCCTGGAGGAGTTCGGCGAGTACGAGTCCATGCGCGCCACCCTGGAGAAGGACCACACCCAGGGCCAGGACGACGCACTCCTCGACATCTACCGCAAGCTGCGTCCGGGCGAGCCCCCGACCCGTGAGGCCGCGCAGACGCTGCTCGAGAACCTCTACTTCAACCCGAAGCGTTACGACCTCGCCAAGGTCGGCCGCTACAAGGTCAACAAGAAGCTGGGCGGCGACGCCCCGCTGGACGCCGGCATCCTGACCGTCGAGGACATCATCTCGACGATCAAGTACCTGGTGAAGCTGCACGCCGGTGAGACCGAGACGGTCATGGGCGACAACAACGCCTCGATCGTCGTCGAGACCGACGACATCGACCACTTCGGCAACCGTCGTCTGCGCAACGTCGGCGAGCTCATCCAGAACCAGGTCCGTACGGGTCTGGCGCGTATGGAGCGAGTCGTCCGCGAGCGGATGACGACCCAGGACGTCGAGGCGATCACGCCGCAGACCCTGATCAACATCCGGCCGGTCGTCGCCTCCATCAAGGAGTTCTTCGGCACCAGCCAGCTGTCGCAGTTCATGGACCAGAACAACCCGCTGTCGGGTCTCACCCACAAGCGCCGTCTGTCGGCTCTTGGCCCGGGTGGTCTCTCCCGTGAGCGGGCCGGCTTCGAGGTCCGTGACGTGCACCCCTCGCACTACGGCCGCATGTGCCCGATCGAGACCCCTGAAGGCCCGAACATCGGCCTGATCGGCTCGCTCGCGTCCTACGGCCGGGTCAACGCGTTCGGTTTCGTCGAGACGCCGTACCGCCGGGTCACCGACGGTGTCGTCACCGACGAGGTCGACTACCTGACCGCCGACGAGGAGGACCGGTTCGTCATCGCGCAGGCGAACGCCGTGCTGAACGACGACATGCGCTTCGCCGAGGCCCGTGTCCTCGTCCGCCGTCGTGGCGGCGAGGTCGACTACGTCCCCGGTGACGACGTCGACTACATGGACGTCTCGCCGCGCCAGATGGTGTCGGTCGCGACCGCCATGATCCCGTTCCTCGAGCACGACGACGCCAACCGTGCCCTCATGGGCGCGAACATGATGCGTCAGGCCGTGCCGCTGATCACCGCCGAGGCCCCCCTCGTCGGTACGGGCATGGAGTACCGCTGCGCCGTCGACGCCGGTGACGTCATCAAGGCCGAGAAGGCGGGTGTCGTCCAGGAGGTCTCCGCGGACTACATCACGGTGGCCAACGACGACGGCACGTACACCACCTACCGGGTGGCCAAGTTCTCCCGTTCCAACCAGGGAACCTCGGTCAACCAGAAGGTCGTCGTCGACGAGGGCGACCGGGTCGTCGAGAGCCAGGTTCTCGCCGACGGTCCGGCCACCCAGGAAGGCGAGATGGCGCTGGGCAAGAACCTGCTCGTCGCCTTCATGCCGTGGGAGGGTCACAACTACGAGGACGCGATCATCCTGTCGCAGCGCCTCGTGCAGGACGACGTCCTCTCCTCGATCCACATCGAGGAGCACGAGGTCGACGCCCGTGACACCAAGCTCGGCCCCGAGGAGATCACCCGGGACATCCCGAACGTCTCCGAGGAGGTCCTGGCCGACCTCGACGAGCGCGGCATCATCCGCATCGGTGCCGAGGTCGTCGCCGGCGACATCCTGGTCGGCAAGGTCACGCCCAAGGGCGAGACCGAGCTGACCCCGGAGGAGCGTCTGCTCCGCGCGATCTTCGGTGAGAAGGCGCGCGAGGTGCGCGACACCTCGCTGAAGGTGCCGCACGGCGAGATCGGCAAGGTCATCGGCGTCCGCGTCTTCGACCGTGAGGAGGGCGACGAGCTTCCCCCCGGTGTGAACCAGCTGGTGCGCGTGTACGTGGCGCAGAAGCGCAAGATCACCGACGGTGACAAGCTCGCCGGCCGTCACGGCAACAAGGGCGTCATCTCGAAGATCCTGCCGATCGAGGACATGCCGTTCCTGGAGGACGGCACCCCGGTCGACATCATCCTCAACCCGCTGGGTGTCCCGTCCCGAATGAACCCGGGACAGGTCCTGGAGATCCACCTCGGCTGGCTCGCCAGCCGCGGCTGGGACGTCTCCGGTCTCGCGGACGACTGGGCGCAGCGCCTGCAGTCCATCGAGGCCGACAAGGTCGACCCGGGCACGAACGTCGCCACCCCCGTCTTCGACGGTGCGCGTGAGGACGAGCTGGCCGGTCTGCTGCAGCACACCATCCCGAACCGCGACGGCGAGCGCATGGTGCTCCCCACCGGTAAGGCGCCTCTGTTCGACGGCCGCTCCGGCGAGCCGTTCCCGGAGCCGATCTCGGTCGGCTACATGTACATCCTCAAGCTCCACCACCTGGTCGACGACAAGCTCCACGCCCGCTCGACCGGTCCGTACTCGATGATCACCCAGCAGCCGCTGGGTGGTAAGGCCCAGTTCGGTGGCCAGCGCTTCGGTGAGATGGAGGTGTGGGCGCTCGAGGCTTATGGCGCCGCTTACGCCCTCCAGGAACTGCTGACCATCAAGTCCGACGACGTGACCGGCCGAGTGAAGGTCTACGAGGCCATCGTCAAGGGCGAGAACATCCCCGAGCCCGGCATTCCCGAGTCCTTCAAGGTGCTCATCAAGGAAATGCAGTCGCTCTGCCTCAACGTGGAGGTGCTGTCCTCGGACGGCATGTCCATCGAGATGCGCGACACGGACGAGGACGTCTTCCGCGCCGCGGAGGAGCTCGGTATCGACCTGTCCCGGCGCGAGCCGAGCAGCGTCGAAGAGGTCTGACGGGTCTGGCCGGGGCTCCTTGAACAAGAGCCCCGGCTAACCCCGGACCCCAGTCAGACCAGTGAAGAATCGACCCCGAAAGAGGGATTGACGACAAGTGCTCGACGTCAACTTCTTCGACGAGCTGCGGATCGGCCTTGCTACCGCTGACGACATTCGTCAGTGGTCCCACGGTGAGGTCAAGAAGCCGGAGACCATCAACTACCGCACCCTCAAGCCCGAAAAGGACGGACTCTTCTGCGAGAAGATCTTCGGTCCGACCCGGGACTGGGAGTGCTACTGCGGCAAGTACAAGCGTGTCCGCTTCAAGGGCATCATCTGCGAGCGCTGCGGCGTCGAGGTCACTCGCGCCAAGGTGCGTCGTGAGCGGATGGGCCACATTGAGCTGGCCGCTCCCGTCACCCACATCTGGTACTTCAAGGGCGTTCCGTCGCGGCTGGGCTACCTGCTCGACCTCGCCCCGAAGGACCTCGAGAAGGTCATCTACTTCGCCGCGTACATGATCACGTACGTGGACGACGAGCGTCGTACCCGCGACCTGCCGTCGCTGGAGGCTCACGTCTCCGTCGAGCGTCAGCAGATCGAGAACCGCCGCGACGCCGACCTCGAGACCCGCGCCAAGAAGCTCGAGACCGACCTGGCCGAGCTCGAGGCCGAGGGCGCCAAGGCCGACGTACGCCGCAAGGTGCGCGAAGGTGCCGAGCGTGAGATGAAGCAGCTGCGTGACCGTGCGCAGCGCGAGATCGACCGTCTCGACGAGGTGTGGACCCGCTTCAAGAACCTCAAGGTCCAGGACCTGGAGGGTGACGAGCTCCTTTACCGCGAGCTGCGTGACCGCTTCGGGACCTACTTCGACGGCTCCATGGGTGCGGCTGCCCTGCAGAAGCGCCTGGAGTCCTTCGACCTGGAGGAGGAGGCCGAGCGCCTCCGCGAGATCATCCGTACCGGCAAGGGCCAGAAGAAGACCCGTGCGCTGAAGCGGCTGAAGGTCGTGTCTGCGTTCCTGCAGACCTCCAACAGCCCCAAGGGCATGGTCCTCGACTGCGTGCCGGTCATCCCGCCGGACCTTCGCCCGATGGTGCAGCTGGACGGTGGCCGCTTCGCGACCTCCGACCTGAACGACCTGTACCGCCGTGTGATCAACCGGAACAACCGTCTGAAGCGGCTTCTCGACCTCGGCGCGCCCGAGATCATCGTGAACAACGAGAAGCGCATGCTCCAGGAGGCCGTGGACGCCCTCTTCGACAACGGTCGTCGTGGTCGCCCGGTCACCGGTCCCGGTAACCGCCCGCTGAAGTCCCTCAGCGACATGCTGAAGGGCAAGCAGGGTCGTTTCCGTCAGAACCTGCTCGGCAAGCGTGTGGACTACTCCGCGCGTTCCGTGATCGTCGTCGGTCCGCAGCTGAAGCTGCACCAGTGCGGTCTGCCGAAGGCGATGGCGCTGGAGCTCTTCAAGCCGTTCGTGATGAAGCGCCTGGTGGACCTGAACCACGCGCAGAACATCAAGAGCGCGAAGCGCATGGTGGAGCGCGGCCGCACGGTCGTGTACGACGTCCTCGAAGAGGTCATCGCCGAGCACCCGGTTCTGCTGAACCGTGCTCCCACCCTGCACCGCCTCGGCATCCAGGCCTTCGAGCCGCAGCTGGTCGAGGGCAAGGCCATCCAGATCCACCCGCTCGTCTGCACCGCGTTCAACGCGGACTTCGACGGTGACCAGATGGCCGTGCACCTGCCGCTCTCCGCGGAGGCGCAGGCCGAGGCCCGCATCCTGATGCTGTCCTCGAACAACATCCTCAAGCCCGCGGACGGCCGTCCGGTGACGATGCCGACCCAGGACATGGTCCTCGGTCTGTTCTTCCTCACCACCGACGGCGAGATGCGGAACGTCAAGGGCGAGGGCCGGTCCTTCGGCTCCGCGGCCGAGGCGATCATGGCGTTCGACGCCGGCGAGCTCTCGCTGCAGTCGCGCGTGGACATCCGCTTCCCGGTGGGCACCATCCCGCCGCGCGGCTGGACCCCGCCGGCGCGCGAGGAGGGCGACCCGGAGTGGCAGCAGGGTGACAGCTTCCGGCTGAACACCACGCTGGGCCGTGCGCTCTTCAACGAGCTGCTGCCCGAGGACTACCCGTTCGTCGACTACGAGGTCGGCAAGAAGCAGCTCTCCGAGATCGTCAACGACCTCGCCGAGCGCTACCCCAAGGTCATCGTGGCGGCGACGCTCGACAACCTGAAGGCCTCCGGCTTCTACTGGGCGACCCGTTCCGGCGTCACCGTGGCCATCTCCGACGTCGTCGTTCCCGAGGCGAAGAAGGAGATCGTCAAGGGTTACGAGGCGCAGGACGAGAAGGTCCAGAAGCAGTACGAGCGCGGTCTGATCACCAAGGACGAGCGCACGCAGGAGCTCATCGCGATCTGGACCAAGGCGACCAACGAGGTCGCCGAGGCGATGAACGACAACTTCCCGAAGACCAACCCGATCTTCATGATGGTGAACTCGGGTGCACGAGGCAACATGATGCAGATGCGTCAGATCGCCGGTATGCGTGGTCTGGTGTCGAACGCGAAGAACGAGACGATCCCGCGTCCGATCAAGGCGTCGTTCCGTGAGGGCCTGTCCGTGCTGGAGTACTTCATCTCCACGCACGGTGCCCGTAAGGGTCTGGCGGACACCGCTCTGCGTACCGCCGACTCGGGTTACCTCACCCGTCGTCTGGTCGACGTCTCCCAGGACGTCATCATTCGCGAGGAGGACTGCGGCACCGACCGCGGCCTGCGTCTGGGGATCGCCGAGCGGGGCGCCGACGGCGTCCTGCGCAAGGCGGACAACGTCGAGACCAGCGTGTACGCACGTGCGCTGGCCGAGGACATCACCGTCGACGGCAAGGTGCTGGCCCCGGCCAACACCGACCTGGGCGACGTCCTCATCGACGAGCTCGTCAAGCACGGCATCGAGGAGGTCAAGACCCGTTCGGTCCTGACCTGTGAGTCCGCCGTCGGTACCTGCGCCATGTGCTACGGCCGCTCGCTGGCCACCGGCAAGCTGGTCGACATCGGTGAGGCGGTCGGCATCATCGCCGCCCAGTCCATCGGTGAGCCCGGCACGCAGCTGACGATGCGTACCTTCCACACCGGTGGTGTGGCAGGTGACGACATCACCCAGGGTCTGCCCCGTGTCGTCGAGCTCTTCGAGGCTCGTACGCCGAAGGGTGTCGCCCCGATCTCCGAGGCCTCCGGCCGCGTGCGGATCGAGGAGACCGAGAAGACCAAGAAGCTCGTCGTCACTCCGGACGACGGCAGCGACGAGACGGCGTTCCCGATCTCGAAGCGTGCCCGTCTGCTGGTGGGCGAGGGCGACCACGTCGAGGTGGGCCAGAAGCTCACCGTGGGTGCCACCAACCCGCACGACGTGCTGCGCATCCTCGGTCAGCGGGCCGTTCAGGTCCACCTGGTCGGCGAGGTGCAGAAGGTCTACAACTCGCAGGGTGTGTCGATCCACGACAAGCACATCGAGATCATCATCCGGCAGATGCTCCGCCGCGTGACGATCATCGAGTCCGGCGACGCCGAGCTGCTGCCCGGCGAGCTCGTGGAGCGCTCGAAGTTCGAGACCGAGAACCGTCGTGTGGTCCAGGAAGGCGGCCACCCGGCCTCCGGCCGTCCGCAGCTGATGGGTATCACCAAGGCCTCGCTCGCCACCGAGTCGTGGCTGTCGGCGGCGTCCTTCCAGGAGACGACCAGGGTCCTCACGGACGCGGCGATCAACGCCAAGTCCGACTCCCTGATCGGCCTCAAGGAGAACGTCATCATCGGTAAGCTCATCCCGGCCGGTACGGGCCTGTCCCGCTACCGCAACATCCGGGTCGAGCCGACCGAGGAGGCCAAGGCCGCGATGTACTCGGCCGTCGGCTACGACGACATCGACTACTCGCCGTTCGGCACGGGCTCCGGCCAGGCCGTTCCGCTGGAGGACTACGACTACGGTCCGTACAACCAGTAAGCGGGTCGCTTGAGTTGAAGGGCGGTCACCCTGTCGGGGTGGCCGCCCTTCGGCTTTTTTCCGCTACGGGAACCTGTGCCGGAAATGCCGCGTTGGAGCATGATGGAGGCCCAGCCGTCCGGGGGAGGTGCTCCCGTGTCCTATCCGTCGTGGCAGCCCTGGGAGGGGCGGGGTGACCCGCAGTCCCGGCAGGGGCAGAGTGGACCGCAGCCCTGGCACGGGCAGGGCGGTCAGCCGCAGGCCTGGCAGGCGCAGAGCGGGCAGTCGATGCTCGCCTCGCACGCCGACCGGGAGCGTGCTGTGGATGTGCTGAGAGCGGGCTTCGGCGAGGGGCGTATGCAGCAGCCCGAGTTCGAGAAGCGGGTGGCGCGGGCGTACGCGGCCCGTACGGTGGGCGAGCTGGCCCTTCTCGTGGCCGACCTGCCCCAGGGGCCCGTACCGCTGCCTGCGGCCGCTGGGACCGTGCCACGGACGTTCCTGCCCGCTGTGGCGCCCAAGACGAACGACAAGGCCGTCGGGTCGGCGATCTGCGGTGTGCTGTGTCTGGTGACCCTCGGCCTCACCGGCGTTCCCGCCGTGGTTCTGGGCCACGCCGCGCGGGCCGAGATCCGTCGTACGGGCCAGGGCGGTGACAGTCTCGCGCTGACCGGGCTCGTCCTCGGGTGGCTGTCCACGGGGGCCTGGACCCTGGTGCTGACGCTGCTGCTCATCGCGGCTCTGGTGTCCGCATGAAGATCACGGACGGGGTGGCGGCTTGGCATGGCCCGCTCAGGGATGCTAGTGCGGCCCATTTGTTTTGACCGCAGCGTATGAGGTAGGTACGCTCAGACCTTGTGCCTGGGGTGTGCCCTGGCTCCCGTGCGTGCCTTCAAACCGCGCGGGGAGCCGTAAGCGGCCACCGTAAATCTGCGCCCTTTTCGCCTCGCGGCGAGAGTCTGCAGGATTCGACACACCCGACCGCGTGGGTCGGCGACGTTCCAGGTTAGCTTCACCATTCGGCACACAGAAACCGGAGAAGTAGTGCCTACGATCCAGCAGCTGGTCCGGAAGGGCCGGCAGGACAAGGTCGAGAAGAACAAGACGCCCGCACTCGAGGGTTCCCCTCAGCGTCGCGGCGTCTGCACGCGTGTGTTCACGACCACCCCGAAGAAGCCGAACTCGGCCCTGCGTAAGGTCGCGCGTGTGCGTCTGACCAGCGGGATCGAAGTCACCGCTTACATTCCGGGTGAGGGACACAACCTGCAGGAGCACTCCATCGTGCTCGTGCGCGGCGGCCGTGTGAAGGACCTGCCGGGTGTTCGCTACAAGATCATCCGTGGCTCCCTCGACACCCAGGGTGTCAAGAACCGCAAGCAGGCCCGCAGCCGCTACGGCGCCAAGAAGGAGAAGTAAGAATGCCTCGTAAGGGCCCCGCCCCGAAGCGCCCGGTCATCATCGACCCGGTCTACGGTTCTCCTCTTGTCACGTCGCTCATCAACAAGGTGCTGCTGAACGGCAAGCGCTCCACCGCCGAGCGCATCGTGTACGGCGCCATGGAGGGCCTGCGCGAGAAGACCGGCAACGACCCGGTCATCACGCTGAAGCGCGCTCTGGAGAACATCAAGCCGACCCTCGAGGTCAAGTCCCGCCGTGTCGGTGGCGCCACCTACCAGGTGCCGGTCGAGGTCAAGCCCGGCCGCGCGAGCACCCTGGCGCTGCGCTGGCTGGTCGGTTACTCCCGCGCCCGTCGCGAGAAGACCATGACCGAGCGTCTGCTCAACGAGCTTCTCGACGCCTCCAACGGCCTCGGTGCCGCTGTGAAGAAGCGCGAGGACACCCACAAGATGGCCGAGTCCAACAAGGCCTTCGCGCACTACCGCTGGTAGTCGCAACCCACATCGAGACCGAGAGAAGACCGAAGCCTTATGGCTACCACTTCACTTGACCTGGCCAGGGTCCGCAACATCGGGATCATGGCCCACATCGACGCGGGCAAGACGACCACCACCGAGCGGATCCTCTTCTACACCGGCGTCAGCTACAAGATCGGTGAGGTCCACGACGGCGCTGCCACCATGGACTGGATGGAGCAGGAGCAGGAGCGTGGCATCACGATCACCTCTGCTGCGACCACCTGTCACTGGCCGCTCGAGGACAACGACTACACGATCAACATCATCGACACCCCGGGTCACGTCGACTTCACGGTCGAGGTCGAGCGCTCGCTGCGCGTCCTCGACGGTGCCGTCACCGTGTTCGACGGTGTCGCGGGTGTCGAGCCGCAGTCCGAGACGGTGTGGCGTCAGGCCGACCGTTACGGCGTGCCGCGCATCTGCTTCGTGAACAAGCTCGACCGGACCGGCGCGGAGTTCCACCGCTGCGTCGACATGATCTCGGACCGCCTCGGTGCGCAGCCGCTGGTCATGCAGCTTCCGATCGGTGCCGAGGCCGACTTCAAGGGCGTTGTGGACCTGGTCCGCATGAAGGCGCTCGTGTGGTCCGCCGAGGCGGCGAAGGGCGAGATGTACGACACCGTCGACATCCCGGCCACGCACGCCGAGGCTGCCGAGGAGTACCGCGGCAAGCTGATCGAGGCCGTCGCGGAGAACGACGAAGAGATCATGGAGCTGTACCTGGAGGGCGTGGAGCCCACCGAGGAGCAGCTGTACGCCGCGATCCGTCGCATCACCATCGCGTCCGGCAAGTCCAACGACACCACGGTCACCCCGGTGTTCTGTGGCACCGCGTTCAAGAACAAGGGCGTCCAGCCCCTGCTCGACGCGGTCGTGCGCTACCTGCCGACCCCGCTCGACGTCGAGGCCATCGAGGGCCACGACGTGAAGGACCCCGAGCTGGTCGTCAAGCGCAAGCCGTCCGAGGACGAGCCGCTGTCCGCCCTCGCGTTCAAGATCATGAGCGACCCGCACCTGGGTAAGCTCACCTTCGTCCGGGTTTACTCGGGCCGCCTGGAGACCGGCACCGCCGTGCTGAACTCCGTCAAGGGCAAGAAGGAGCGCATCGGCAAGATCTACCGCATGCACGCGAACAAGCGTGAGGAGATCGCGGCGGTGGGCGCCGGCGACATCGTCGCCGTCATGGGCCTGAAGCAGACCACCACCGGTGAGACGCTGAGCGACGAGAAGAACCCGGTCATCCTGGAGTCCATGGACTTCCCGGCGCCGGTCATTCAGGTCGCGATCGAGCCCAAGTCCAAGGGTGACCAGGAGAAGCTGGGTGTCGCCATCCAGCGTCTCGCGGAGGAGGACCCCTCCTTCCAGGTTCACTCGGACGAGGAGACCGGCCAGACCATCATCGGTGGTATGGGTGAGCTGCACCTCGAGGTGCTGGTCGACCGTATGCGCCGTGAGTTCAAGGTCGAGGCCAACGTCGGTAAGCCGCAGGTCGCGTACCGTGAGACGATCCGCAAGGCCGTCGAGCGCGTGGACTACACCCACAAGAAGCAGACCGGTGGTACCGGTCAGTTCGCCAAGGTGCAGATCGCGATCGAGCCCATCGAGGGCAGCGAGGCGTCGTACGAGTTCGTGAACAAGGTGACCGGTGGCCGTATCCCGCGGGAGTACATCCCGTCGGTGGACGCCGGTGCGCAGGAGGCCATGCAGTTCGGCATCCTCGCCGGTTACGAGATGACCGGCGTCCGCGTCACGCTGCTCGACGGTGCCTACCACGAGGTCGACTCCTCCGAGCTGGCGTTCAAGATCGCCGGTTCGCAGGCCTTCAAGGAGGCCGCGCGCAAGGCCAGCCCCGTGCTGCTCGAGCCGATGATGGCCGTCGAGGTCACCACGCCCGAGGACTACATGGGCGACGTCATCGGTGACATCAACTCCCGCCGTGGTCAGATTCAGGCCATGGAGGAGCGTGCCGGTGCCCGCGTCGTGAAGGGCCTGGTTCCGCTGTCGGAGATGTTCGGCTACGTCGGAGACCTCCGCAGCAAGACGTCGGGTCGCGCGAGCTACTCGATGCAGTTCGACTCCTACGCCGAGGTTCCCCGGAACGTCGCCGAGGAGATCATCGCGAAGGCCAAGGGCGAGTAACTCACAGAGTTCAAGCTCAATCGAGTTCACACCTTAGGCTTGACTCCGGAGCCTGCTGGGGCATTCCACCGCAACCGCGGCGGAAGTGCCCCGGGCCCCGGCTATCCAGCAAAGATCACCTGGCGCCGATGAGTAAGGCGTACAGAACCACTCCACAGGAGGACCCCAGTGGCGAAGGCGAAGTTCGAGCGGACTAAGCCGCACGTCAACATCGGCACCATCGGTCACATCGACCACGGTAAGACGACCCTCACGGCCGCCATTACCAAGGTGCTGCATGACGCGTACCCGGACCTGAACGAGGCCTCGGCCTTCGACCAGATCGACAAGGCTCCTGAGGAGCGCCAGCGCGGTATCACCATCTCCATCGCGCACGTCGAGTACCAGACCGAGACGCGTCACTACGCCCACGTCGACTGCCCCGGTCACGCGGACTACATCAAGAACATGATCACGGGTGCGGCGCAGATGGACGGCGCCATTCTCGTTGTCGCCGCCACGGACGGCCCGATGCCGCAGACCAAGGAGCACGTGCTCCTGGCCCGCCAGGTCGGCGTTCCGTACATCGTCGTCGCCCTGAACAAGGCCGACATGGTGGACGACGAGGAGATCCTGGAGCTCGTCGAGCTCGAGGTCCGTGAGCTGCTCTCCGAGTACGAGTTCCCGGGCGACGACCTGCCGGTCGTCAAGGTCTCGGCGCTCAAGGCCCTTGAGGGTGACAAGGAGTGGGGCCAGTCCGTCCTCGACCTGATGAAGGCCGTCGACGAGTCGATCCCGCAGCCCGAGCGTGACGTCGACAAGCCGTTCCTGATGCCGATCGAGGACGTCTTCACGATCACCGGTCGTGGCACCGTCGTCACCGGTCGTATCGAGCGTGGTGTCCTCAAGGTCAACGAGACCGTTGACATCGTGGGCATCAAGCAGGAGAAGACCACCACCACGGTCACCGGCATCGAGATGTTCCGCAAGCTGCTCGACGAGGGTCAGGCCGGTGAGAACGTCGGTCTGCTGCTCCGCGGCATCAAGCGCGAGGACGTCGAGCGCGGCCAGGTCATCATCAAGCCGGGCTCTGTCACCCCGCACACCGAGTTCGAGGCGCAGGCGTACATCCTGTCCAAGGACGAGGGCGGCCGTCACACGCCGTTCTTCAACAACTACCGTCCTCAGTTCTACTTCCGTACGACTGACGTGACCGGTGTTGTGACCCTCCCCGAGGGCACCGAGATGGTCATGCCGGGCGACAACACTGAGATGAAGGTCGAGCTCATCCAGCCCGTCGCCATGGAGGAGGGCCTGAAGTTCGCCATCCGTGAGGGTGGCCGGACCGTGGGCGCCGGCCAGGTCACCAAGATCAACAAGTAAGTCTCACTTACCTGTTGGGCTTGAATGCCTGGTAGCTCCTCGCGAGCTCCTTGAAGGGGCCCGTACGACTTCGGTCGTGCGGGCCCCTTTGCTGTGCGGGTCCCTTTGCCGGGACGGGCCCCTTAGGTGTGTGGCGCGTCGAATTTGCCGTGCGGCCGCGTCGAAATGATTCGTTACGAAACTATTCGACGCCTACGACCCATTCCCCTCAGGGGTCACTCCCTCCACCATTTGTCATGCCGCTGACCAAATTCCAGGTGGAGGGGTGTGCCGTGTCTGGGTCCGTCAGTCGAAGAGCCGTCATCGGGGCTGGTCTTGCCGCGCTTCCGGTGCTGTCGTCCGGGGTCGCGTGGGCGGAGGGTGCGCGTCGGGCCACGGACCCGGGGGCGTACATCTCCTTCTCGCCGAAGGCCGGGGCCTTCTCGCTCGTGGGCGCTCCGGTCGTCGTCAGTGCCGAGGACCACCCCGGGGTCGTACGGGTCGCGGGCGACCTGCGTGACGACATCGAGCGGGTCACGGGTGTGCGGCCGGGGAGTTCGGTGGCGCGGGAGGTCGTCCTGGTGGGGACGATCGGGCGAAGTCCGCTGATCGACGGGCTGGTCGCGGCCGGGAAGCTCGACGTGCGCGGGGTCCGCGGCAAGTGGGAGACCTCCCTGCAGACCGTCGTCGAGCGGCCCATGCCAGGGGTGGAGCGGGCGTTCGTCGTAGCCGGCAGCGATCCGCGCGGCACGATCTTCGGGGCGTACGACGTCTCGTACGGGATCGGGGTCTCGCCCTGGTACTGGTGGGACGATGTGCGGCCGGTGCGGCGGCGCGAGGTGTATGTGCTGCCGGGTCGGTACAGCCAGGGCGCGCCGGTGGTGAAGTACCGCGGGATCTTCATCAACGACGAGAATCCGGCGCTGGGGACGTGGGCGCCCGGGTACTTCGGGCCGGGCAAGGCGCCCGGGCATCCGGGGGGCTTCAACGCGGACTTCTACGCCAAGGTCTTCGAGGTGCTGCTGCGGCTCAAGGCGAACTATCTGTGGCCGGCGGTGTGGGGGCGGGCGTTCGCCGAGGACGATCCTGAGAACCATGCGCGGGCGAAGGCCTATGGGATTGTCATGGGCACGTCTCATGAGGCGCCCATGATGCGGGGCATCGAGGAGTGGAACCGGCATGCGGTGCCGGCCGTGCGCGACAGCGCGGGGAATGTCGTGACTCCGGGCCGGGACCCGTACGGCGGCACGGGGGAGTGGTCGTTCCGGCGCAACTCCGAGGCGATCAAGGCGTATTGGCGCGACGGCATCAAGCGCATGGTGGACCAGGACTTCGAGGGCGTCGTCACGCTCGGGATGCGGGGGAACGGGGACACGAGCCTGCCGGACGGCGACGGCATCGACCTGATGCAGGAGATCATCGCGACGCAGAGATCGATCATCGAGGACGTCACCGGTCGTGAAGCCTCGGAGACCCCGCAGGTATGGACGCTCTACAAGGAGGTCCAGCGGTACTGGGACCGCGGCCTGCGGGCGCCGGACGACGTGACGGTCGTGCTGACCGACGACAACTGGGGGAACATCCGCAAGCATCCGGACCCGGCGGAACCGGTACGAGGCGGCGGGTACGGGCTCTATTACCACTTCGACTACGTGGGCGTCGGCCGCAACTACAAGTGGGTGGACACGACTTCGCTGCCGAACATGTGGGACCAGCTCCACCAGGCGGTCGAGTACGGGAACCGGGAGTTGTGGGTCACGAACGTCGGTGACTTGAAAGGCAATGAGCTGCCTACGGAGTTCTTCCTCAACTACGCCTGGGATCCAGGACGTTGGCCACTGGAGAGCCTGGGGGAGTGGGAACGGCGGTACGCACGGCGGAACTTCGGCGAGGAGCGGGCGACAGCGATCACTTCCGTCCTGGCGACGTACGCGCAGCTCCAGTCGCGCCGCAAGCCCGAGCTGTTGAACCGCAGGATCACGCTGGTGGACGGGAAGGTCGTGTACGACGACCAGGCGACGCCCTTCTATTTCAGTCATCGTGAGCTGGAGCGGGTCACGGAGGAGTGGCGACGGCTGGGGAAGGACGCGGACCGCATCGCCCGGCGGCTGCCGGCCGCGGATCAGGACGCGTGGTTCGAACTGGTCGGGTACGAGGTGGAGGCGACGGCCAACCTGTACGGGCTGCGGGAGGCCGAGTTCACCAACCTGCTGTACGCCAGGCAGGGGCGGGCCGCGACGAATGACCTGGCGGCGGCTGCGGAGGCCGGTCTTGCCCGGGATTTCGCTCTGGCCGAGCGCTTCAACTCCCAGGTGGCGGGCGGCAAATGGCGGGGCTTCCAGACACAGCCGCACATCGGGTACGGGGATGTGGAGCGGTACGGGCCGAACGCGCCGTGGCAGCAGCCGGAGCGGGACAACGTGGCGTTGCCGGACGAGATCTTCCCTGCGGTGAAGCGGATTGAGGTGCCGGCGGGGGCGGAGCTGGGTGTGGCCGTGGATGGGTCGGAGGAGTGGTGGCCGCATTCCTCAGGCGAGGCCGCGCTGCCTGCCTTCAGCCCGTATCAGACGCGGCCCGCGCAGTACATCGAGGTCTTCAACCGGGGCCTGGAGGCTTTCGATTACCGGATCACGCCTTCCGCGCCGTGGCTCGTGGTCGACCGCCCGCGGGGCCGGGTCGAGAAGCAGGTGCGGGTGGTGGTGACGGTGGATTGGGCGAGGGCTCCGCGGGGGCGCACGGAGGCGACGCTGACCGTGGAGGGGGCGGGTTCATCGGTGACGGTCGCGGTGATTGCCGAGCGGCCGTCGGCGCGTGGGCTGCGGGGATTCGTGGAGGCGGGCGGGTACGTCGCTGTCGATGCCGAGCACTTCGCGCGCTCGGTGGGCACGTGGCGGCGTATCGACGGGATCGGCCGAACGGGAGCGGGCATGACGCCATGGCCGGTGACGGCTCCGCGGCGGACGCCTGGCGGATCGTCACCGCGGCTGGAGTACGAGGTGAGCCTGCTCGCGGCCGGCCCGGTGACGGTGTGGGCGTACCTCTCCCCGCGGAATCCGGCGCTGCCGACGGGCGGGCTGAAGTATGGGATCTCGTTCGACGAGGACGCCCCGCAGGTCGTCGACATCCACGCGGTGACGAAGGCCGACGACGGGCTGATGAACGTCGAATGGGCCCGCCATACGTCGGACAACGTCAACCGGACGGCGACGCGGCACACGATCGGGGCCGCCGGTGTGCACCGGCTGAAGTTCTGGATGGTCGATCCGACGGTCGTGGTGCAGCGGCTGGTGATCGATACGGGTGGGTTGGTGCCGACGTATCTGGGCCCGCCGGAGAGTTACCGCACGCATTGACCCGTACGTACTCAGTTGATCCGCATGTACTCATTGGAGGGACCGCACATGAAGTACTTCCGCATGCCCTTGGTCGGGCTGCTGAGCGCGACGCTGCTGGTCACGGGCGTACAGACGGCTGTGGCGGACGAGGCCGCCCCGCAGGCACCCCTCCGGACGCTCGCCGAGCGCGCCGACCTGCGTATCGGCACGGCCGTGGACATGGCGGCCCTGGCCGACGACACGACGTATCGGCGGACGACCGGGCGCGAGTTCAACTCCGTCACTGCCGAGAACGTCATGAAGTGGGAGGTCGTCGAGCCGGCGCGCGGTACGTACGACTGGTCGGGGGCGGATGCGCTGGTGCGCTTCGCGCGCGAGCGGGGGCAGGTGGTTCGCGGCCACACGCTGGTCTGGCACAGCCAGTTGCCCGGGTGGCTGACCTCGGGGGTGGCGGACGGCTCGATCGACGCGGCGGAGTTGCGGGGGATTCTGCGCCGTCACATCACCACGGAGGTCAAGCGGTACAAGGGCAGAATCCAGCAGTGGGACGTGGTGAACGAGGTCTTCGAGGAGGACGGCTCTCTACGGAATTCGATCTGGCTGCAGCAGCTCGGACCGTCGTACATCGCCGACGCCTTCCGCTGGGCCCACGCGGCGGACCCGAAGGCGAAGCTCTTCCTGAACGACTACAACGTGGAAGGGATCAACGCGAAGTCGACGGCGTACTACGAGCTCGCGAAGCGGCTGCGGGCGGAGGGCGTCCCGGTGCAGGGCTTCGGGATTCAGGGTCACCTGGCGATCCAGTACGGCTTCCCGGGAGATGTGCCGGAGAACCTCGCGCGGTTCGCACGCCTGGGCATGCAGACCGCCTTCACGGAGGTGGACGTCCGGATGATCCTCCCCGCGGATGAGGAGAAGCTCGCGACGCAGGCGACGTATTTCCGCGGGCTGCTGGACGCGTGCCTGGGGACGCGGAGCTGCAAGTCCTTCACCGTGTGGGGGTTCACGGACAAGTACTCGTGGGTGCCCGGGGTCTTTGAGGGACAGGGGGCGGCGACGTTGACGGGGGAGGACTTCGGGCGGAAGCCGGCGTACGGGGCTGTGCGGGAGGGGCTGGCGGAGGGGCGTTGAACGATGAGCCGGAACGGGGTCGTCCCGGAGGCGCGAACACGCTCGTTCCGCCAAATCCGTGAGAACGCCGGACAGGCTCTGGTGCCGGCCCCGCCGGGCGCGTTGGCCGCCGGCTCGGCGCCGATGCGCTCACCGAGTCACTGCATGTTCTGCACGTGCGGATGGTCGTACGAGGTCGTGCACACGTACAGCTGCAGGTTGTAGCCGCGGCCGATGGTCAGCCGGGTGGCGCAGGCCGGGCCGAGGAAGTGCAGGCCCGTGTAGTCCGCGTCCTCGACCGGACGCCAGCTTCCGCTGCCGCCGTCCCACTCGGTGCCGTCGAGGGTGAGCAGCGGGCGTACGTCCGAACCGCACTCGGGGCAGGCCATGGGGAACGGATCGCTGAAGCTCCAGGGCGCGTGGCCCCCGAGCTTGCAGCCGGGGGCGACGCTGAGGTCGTACTGGTAGTCCACGGTGGTGACGTCGTCCAGCTCGTCCGGGTTCTGCTCCTCCTCCCAGGCCTCGATCCGCTCGGCCAGCTCTTCCGGCAGCTCGTGCGGGGCCGGGTACTCGGTGACCGTCTCCGGGTGCAGCACGCAGGGCTCGGGGAGGTAGCCGTCGTTGCCGATCACCGACGGCTGTGGGGCGGCGGCGAGAGGGTCGATGACGTCGGCGGAGGTCCGCCGGCGCAGCTCGACCGCGGGGAGGTAGTCCTCGTCGTGGTCGAAGGCGCACCACAGCACTTGGAGCAGGTCGGTACCGGCCGGGCGGGGCAGCGCGGGGACGTCGGAGGCGTACAACTGGGCCACGGGGATCAGCGGGACCGGGCCGTCCTGCGGTATCCGCGTCGCGCCGGAGGCGGAGCCACGGTCGACGATCACGCGTTCCTCCGGGGTGAGGAGTTCGGCGCCCTCGGCGCGCGGCCGGGCCCAAGCCTCGCTGAGGATGCGCCGTCCCAGCCGCACGTCACCGGGGGCGACGCCGCGGTGCCAGGGACCGTCGTGATCCGGGCAGGTGGGCCACGGCTCCGCGGCCGGCCACAGCAGGGGGCCGCCGATCGAACTGTCCGCGGCGGTGGGCTTCCCCGCGCGTGGGTGCAGCCGGACGGCGGCACGGGCCAGGGGCGCCAACTCGGGGAAGAGGGCGGTGACATCGGCGGGCCGGGACGGGGTGGTGCGGGGCATGGGGAGAGGCTATGTGCTGGACGAACCCCTGGGTGTTCGTCAGGATCGTCGGAGCCGAGCGGGCTGCCCTCGCGGACAGAGGAAACGTGGGCCGAAGAGGGAGGCCGGGCAACACCATGACCGACGAGCTGCTGAGTCTCACCTCGTTCTGCCCACCCGAGGCGGAGGCTCCGGCACGCCGGGACCGTGGTCCTCGGGGTGTGGGCCGCGCACCAGTTCCGGAGAGCCATCTACGGCTGTCGCACGCGTACGGCGCAGGCTGTTTCGACGAGTTCCTGTGGGTCTTCGCCGGCAGCTCCGAGAACGAGTACCTCGACATCGAGGCGGCCACGGCGCAGACCCAGTCGGTCTTGCGAAGCAAGCAGATCCCCGAAGTCCGTTACGCCCTGCGGGAGTTCGAGATGGTCCCGGAGAGACTCATCCAGTGGGGAGTGACCGACAACGCCGACGTACTGCTGTGGATCCCGGCCGGGGACCCCGAGGACTGGCCGACCGTCGTACTCCAGGCAGGCCAGTTGGATTTCGTCGTCGCGCGCCGCAGCTCGACCGGTCTGGTGCTCGACCTTATGACGCGGGCCCTCCGCATTCCGTTCTTCCCGGACGACTTTCCCAGCAGCCGCCCCCGCTTCTCGGCGAAGCCGTGGGGAGGGGGAGACCGAGGGCATGCCCATACCTGAGGAACTGCTTGCGCGTTCGGTCTTCGCGTCGCTCGGGGGCGTCGTGGAGATCGGTGCGGTGAACTCCACCGGCACCTGGAAGCTCGCCGACGTTTCGGTGAGTGATTTCCTGGCGCGCAGACGACAGGATCTGGGGCGCCTGATGGACGGCATTCAGGCGGTCTGCCGGTTCGGCGCCCCGGCCATGGCGATCGCCGACGAACTGGGGTATCTGCGCGAGCACGAGGTGACTGTGGAGTTCCTGCTGCTGTGGTCGGCGGGCCTCACGGGGGTCCCGGAGCCGTTCGAAGAGCTTGCGGAACCGCCTGTGGTGCGGCGCATGTGCCGCATGGGAGCGGATCTTCAACTGACTCAATTCCTCCAGGCGTTGATCACCGCCGCCATCTGCGCCGACGTGGAGGAACGCGCCGGAGCGGCCCACATCGCCGAGATCCTCGGCATCGCATCCGACCTGGCGGACCCCTCGGACCGCAGCTCTCCGGAAACGGCCTTCCGCATGTGGCGAGTGGCCCACCTGCCGGACATCCTCCGCCCGAATTCCACCGCCCCGCAGAGCGGCCGGGCCGCCTTCCGCGCGTACGACCGCGAACTGGAGAAGGTGCTCACGCCGGCTTGAGATCGAAGACGCGCCCGGCGTCCACGGCTTCGTCGGCCTCCCGTCGTACGACCCCGACGGGACGATCAACGATCCAGACGCTCCGCCTGTGCCTGTGCCTGCCTCTCTGCCCGAGGTCGGGGATCCCGTCGAGGGTGTCGTCGCGATGCTTGTCGACCGCGACAGGCAGATCCGGGTCCGGGCCGGGGCTCCGTTCCGGGAGTCCTGATCCCTCGGCGCCCCCTTTAGGGTCGCCGCATGGCGTGGGACGAGGCGGAGTACTCCGAGTATCTGCAGGCCGAGCGGCGTCGTTATGCGTGGGTGATGCGGCGGCACGGCGGGCTGATGCCGGCGGAGGCATGGGCGGCGGCCTTGAAGTGCTACCCGTACGAGGCGGGCGATGCGCCGTACCGCGGGCTCGTCTTTCATGACGAGGCGTGGCACTGGGCGATGCTGAGGATTCACGGAGATCGGTACACGGTGGAGCGCCCCGAGCTGGCAGAGCCGTCAGCCGAGTACATGGATCTTGGGTAAGGCGTCGCGGGCTCTTGGCACCCTGGCCCGGACTGAGGGGATGCCCTGCGGTGAGGGGGCGCGCGGCCCCCAGGGCGAGCCCTTGTTTGACCCCCGTCACCCCCGGGGTATTCTCTCCGGCTCGATTGGCCAGCGTCACGCCCCGTATGGCAGACTGTCGGGGTTGCTCGGTTGAGTGCCGATGCTGCGCGCCTCCCGCCGGGAGGACCGGAAGCGAGTCCCACAGTACTCGTCGCTCCAACTGCCGTAAGGCAGCGCTGGGGCGGACGTACGGGAATCTTCCGGGAAGTGTCAGCGGGGTGCCGACCAGGCGCCCGGTGGCCACGCATAAGCAATTGAATGCAGTCGGCCCCCGGTCCAGCGGTCGCCTTCGGGCAGGGCCGCGTCCCTCGCAGGGAAAATCCACTCGTGGATATTTCTGTCAGTGAGGACGCGACACGCCCGACCGCGTGGGTCGGAGGTGAGGACACGGATCCCCGGGTTCCAGAGCGTTAAACGAGACTAAGGACTACTGAGTAGCCATGGCGGGACAGAAGATCCGCATCCGGCTCAAGGCCTACGACCACGAGGTCATCGACAGCTCGGCGAAGAAGATCGTCGAGACGGTGACCCGCACTGGTGCGTCGGTCGCGGGCCCGGTGCCGCTGCCCACTGAGAAGAACGTGTACTGCGTCATCAAGTCGCCGCACAAGTACAAGGACTCGCGCGAGCACTTCGAGATGCGCACGCACAAGCGCCTGATCGACATCCTCGACCCGACGCCCAAGACCGTTGACTCTCTGATGCGACTCGACCTCCCGGCCGGTGTCGACATCGAGATCAAGCTCTAAGGGCCGGTGATCTGAGAATGGCTAAGCAGATCAAGGGCATCCTGGGCGAGAAGCTCGGCATGACGCAGGTGTGGGACGAGAACAACCGTGTTGTTCCGGTCACCGTCGTCAAGGCCGGCCCGAACGTCGTCACCCAGGTCCGTACGAATGACTCCGACGGCTACGAGTCGGTCCAGATCGCCTTCGGCGAGATCGACCCGCGCAAGGTGAACAAGCCCCTCAAGGGCCACTTCGCCAAGGCCGACGTCACCCCCCGCCGCCACCTCGTCGAGATCCGTACCGCTGACGCCAGCGAGTACACCCTCGGCCAGGAGATCACCGCTGAGACCTTCGAGTCCGGCGTCAAGGTGGACGTGACCGGCACCAGCAAGGGCAAGGGCTTCGCCGGTGTCATGAAGCGTCACAACTTCAAGGGCCTCGGCGCCGGTCACGGCACCCAGCGCAAGCACCGCTCTCCCGGCTCCATCGGTGGCTGCGCCACCCCGGGCCGTGTGTTCAAAGGCCTCCGCATGGCGGGTCGCATGGGCAACGAGCGGGTCACCACCCAGAACCTGACCGTCCACGCCGTTGACGCGGAGAAGGGTCTGCTGCTCATCAAGGGCGCGGTTCCCGGTCCGAACGGCGGCCTCGTCCTGGTCCGCACCGCGGCCAAGGGGGCCTGAGGTAACGATGAGCACTGTTGACATCCTTTCGCCGGCAGGCGACAAGACCGGGACGGTCGAACTCCCCGCGGAGATCTTCGACGTCGAGAAGATCAGCATTCCGCTGATCCACCAGGTCGTCGTCGCCCAGCTGGCCGCTGCCCGTCAGGGCACGCACAAGACCAAGACCCGTGGCGAGGTTCGCGGTGGCGGCAAGAAGCCGTACCGCCAGAAGGGCACCGGCCGCGCCCGTCAGGGCTCGACCCGCGCGCCCCAGTTCGCCGGCGGTGGCGTCGTGCACGGCCCCGTGCCGCGTGACTACTCGCAGCGGACCCCGAAGAAGATGAAGGCCGCGGCCCTGCGCCACGCCCTCACCGACCGGGCCCGCAACGACCGCATCCACGTCGTCACCGGCGTGGTCGAGGGCGAGGCGCCGTCCACGAAGGCCGCGAAGAGCCTGCTCGGCAAGATCTCGGAGCGCAAGAACCTGCTCCTGGTGATCGACCGCGCCGACGAGGCCTCGCTGCTCTCCGCCCGCAACCTGCCCCAGGTCCACATCCTGGAGCCGGGCCAGCTGAACACGTACGACGTTCTCGTCTCGGACGACGTGGTCTTCACCCAGGCCGCTTTCGAGTCCTTCGTGTCTGGCCCCAAGGCCGCTGACACCGAAGGGAGCGAAGCCTGATGGCTACGCGTCACCCGAGCATTGCCTCGAAGGCCGCCAAGGCCGCCAAGGCCGCGCGCGTCGCCAAGGCGAAGCGCCACGCCACCGAGGGCAAGAACACCGTCGAGACCCCGCTGAGCAAGTCCTTCACGGACCCCCGTGACGTGCTCCTCAAGCCGGTCGTCTCGGAGAAGAGCTACGCGCTCCTCGACGAGGGCAAGTACACCTTCGTCGTGGACCCGCGGGCCAACAAGACGCAGATCAAGGAGGCCGTCCAGGCGGTCTTCTCGGTCAAGGTCACCGGGGTCAACACGATCAACCGTCAGGGCAAGCGCAAGCGCACCCGCACCGGCTTCGGCAAGCGTGCGGACAGCAAGCGCGCGATCGTGACCCTCGCTGAGGGCGACCGTATCGACATCTTCGGCCAGGCCTCCTAACGGAGCGCCCTGGTCCGAATATCGGACGAGGACTGAGAAATGGGAATCCGCAAGTACAAGCCGACTACGCCGGGCCGTCGTGGCTCCAGCGTCGCCGACTTCGTCGAGGTCACGCGGTCCACGCCGGAGAAGTCGCTGGTTCGCCCGCTGCACAGCAAGGGCGGCCGTAACAATTCCGGTCGTGTGACCGTGCGCCACCAGGGTGGTGGCCACAAGCGCGCCTACCGCGTGATCGACTTCCGTCGTCACGACAAGGACGGCGTGCCGGCGAAGGTCGCGCACATCGAGTACGACCCCAACCGCACCGCACGCATCGCGCTGCTGCACTACGCCGACGGCGAGAAGCGCTACATCCTCGCCCCGCGCAACCTGTCGCAGGGCGACCGCGTCGAGAACGGTCCCGGGGCCGACATCAAGCCGGGCAACAACCTGGCCCTCCGCAACATCCCGGTCGGTACCACGATCCACGCGATCGAGCTCCGTCCTGGTGGCGGTGCCAAATTCGCCCGCTCCGCCGGTGCCTCCGTGCAGCTGCTCGCGAAGGAGGGCCAGATGGCCCACCTGCGCATGCCGTCCGGAGAGATCCGCCTGGTCGACGTGCGCTGCCGCGCCACCGTCGGTGAGGTCGGCAACGCCGAGCAGTCGAACATCAACTGGGGCAAGGCCGGCCGCAAGCGCTGGCTGGGCGTCCGCCCGACCGTTCGCGGTGTGGCGATGAACCCGGTTGACCACCCGCACGGTGGTGGTGAGGGCAAGACCTCCGGTGGTCGCCACCCGGTCTCGCCGTGGGGTCAGAAGGAGGGTCGTACTCGTTCGCCGAAGAAGGCTTCGAACAAGTACATCGTCCGCCGCCGCAAGACGAACAAGAAGCGCTAGGAGCGGGTTTAGATGCCGCGCAGTCTCAAGAAGGGGCCCTTCGTCGACGACCACCTGATCAAGAAGGTGGACGTACAGAACGAAGCCGGCACCAAGAACGTCATCAAGACCTGGTCCCGTCGCTCGATGATCATCCCGGCCATGCTCGGCCACACGATCGCGGTGCACAACGGCAAGACCCACATTCCGGTGTTTGTCACCGAGTCGATGGTCGGCCACAAGCTCGGCGAGTTCTCGCCGACGCGCACCTTCCGGGGTCACGTCAAGGACGACCGGAAGTCGAAGCGCCGCTAACGCGGGGTGGAATGACCATGACAGACACTGGAAGGACAACCATGGAAGCCAGGGCCCAGGCGCGGTACATCCGCGTTACGCCCATGAAGGCCCGCCGCGTGGTGGACCTTATCCGTGGCATGGACGCCACGGAGGCTCAGGCGGTCCTGCGTTTCGCCCCGCAGGCCGCGAGCGTGCCGGTCGGCAAGGTGCTTGACAGCGCCATCGCCAACGCCGCACACAACTACGACCACACCGACGCCGACAGCCTCGTCATCACCGAGGCGTACGTCGACGAGGGTCCGACCCTGAAGCGGTTCCGGCCGCGTGCCCAGGGCCGCGCCTACCGGATCCGCAAGCGGACCAGCCACATCACCGTGGTCGTCAGCAGCAAGGAAGGAACCCGGTAATGGGCCAGAAGGTTAACCCGCATGGGTTCCGGCTCGGCATCACCACGGACTTCAAGTCCCGTTGGTACGCCGACAAGCTGTACAAGGACTACGTCAAGGAAGACGTCGCCATCCGTCGGATGATGACGTCCGGCATGGAGCGCGCCGGCATCTCGAAGGTTGAGATCGAGCGCACCCGTGACCGCGTGCGGGTGGACATCCACACCGCGCGTCCCGGCATCGTCATCGGCCGCCGTGGCGCCGAGGCCGACCGCATCCGCGGCGACCTCGAGAAGCTCACGGGCAAGCAGGTCCAGCTGAACATCCTCGAGGTCAAGAGCCCCGAGACCGACGCTCAGCTGGTTGCTCAGGCCGTTGCGGAGCAGCTGTCCTCCCGCGTCTCCTTCCGCCGCGCCATGCGTAAGAGCATGCAGGGCACAATGAAGGCCGGCGCCAAGGGCATCAAGATCCAGTGTGGTGGCCGTCTCGGCGGCGCCGAGATGTCCCGCTCGGAGTTCTACCGCGAGGGCCGCGTGCCCCTGCACACGCTCCGCGCGAACGTCGACTACGGCTTCTTCGAGGCCAAGACGACCTTCGGCCGCATCGGTGTGAAGGTCTGGATCTACAAGGGCGACGTCAAGAACATCGCCGAGGTCCGCGCCGAGAACGCCGCTGCCCGTGCGGGTAACCGCCCGGCCCGCGGTGGCGGCGCTGGCGACCGCCCGGCCCGTGGTGGTCGTGGTGGCGAGCGTGGCGGCCGCGGCCGCAAGCCGCAGCAGCAGTCCGCGCCGGCTGCCGAGGCCCCCAAGGCCGAGGCTCCCGCCGCCGCTGCCGCTCCGGCTGAGAGCACCGGAACGGAGGCCTGACCGAAATGCTGATCCCTCGTAGGGTCAAGCACCGCAAGCAGCACCACCCCAAGCGCCGCGGTCAGGCCAAGGGTGGTACGACGGTCGCGTTCGGCGAGTACGGCATTCAGGCCCTCACGCCGGCGTACGTGACGAACCGCCAGATCGAGGCGGCTCGTATCGCGATGACCCGCCACATCAAGCGTGGCGGCAAGGTCTGGATCAACATCTACCCGGACCGCCCGCTGACCAAGAAGCCCGCCGAGACCCGCATGGGTTCCGGTAAGGGTTCCCCCGAGTGGTGGGTCGCGAACGTGCACCCGGGCCGGGTCATGTTCGAGCTGTCCTACCCGAACGAGAAGACTGCGCGTGAAGCTCTGACTCGGGCGGCCCACAAGCTGCCGATGAAGTGCCGGATCGTCAAGCGCGAGGCAGGTGAAGCGTGATGTCGGCCGGTACCAAGGCGTCAGAGCTGCGCGAGCTGGGCAACGAGGAGCTTCTCGCGAAGCTTCGCGAGGCCAAGGAAGAGCTGTTCAACCTCCGCTTCCAGGCGGCGACCGGTCAGCTCGAGAACCACGGTCGGCTGAAGGCCGTCCGCAAGGACATCGCGCGGATCTACACCCTGATGCGTGAGCGCGAGCTGGGCATCGAAACGGTGGAGAGCGCCTGATGAGCGAGAGCAATGTGACTGAAGAGACGAAGGCCGAGCGCGGCTTCCGCAAGACCCGTGAGGGTCTGGTCGTCAGCGACAAGATGGACAAGACCGTCGTCGTCGCTGTCGAGGACCGCGTCAAGCACGCGCTGTACGGCAAGGTCATCCGCCGTACGAACAAGCTCAAGGCCCACGACGAGCAGAACGCCGCGGGCGTCGGCGACCGTGTCCTCATCATGGAGACCCGGCCGCTGTCCGCGACGAAGCGCTGGCGCATCGTCGAGATTCTCGAGAAGGCGAAGTAATCAAGCGGGGGCTCCGCCCCCGCTGCCCTCCGCTGGGGGCTCCACCGTGAGGTGTGCAGCCCCCGGCAGAGGTGTTCTGCCCCAAGAGGCCAAGTAATTCCTGCGGGAGCAACCCGCAGGACGGTTCCGCCAGGCTCGCAGGATGACCCGAAAGGGACCCCTGCGGGAACCGGCAGACAATCAGGAGATAGACGTGATCCAGCAGGAGTCGCGACTGCGTGTCGCCGACAACACTGGTGCGAAGGAGATCCTTTGCATCCGTGTGCTCGGTGGCTCCGGTCGCCGCTACGCGGGCATCGGTGACGTCATCGTCGCCACCGTCAAGGACGCGATCCCCGGTGGCAACGTGAAGAAGGGTGACGTCGTCAAGGCGGTCATCGTTCGCACCGTCAAGGAGCGCCGCCGTCCGGACGGCTCGTACATCCGCTTCGACGAGAACGCCGCTGTCATTCTGAAGAACGACGGCGACCCTCGCGGCACCCGTATCTTCGGCCCCGTCGGCCGTGAGCTGCGCGAGAAGAAGTTCATGAAGATCATCTCGCTCGCGCCGGAGGTGCTGTAAGCATGAAGATCAAGAAGGGCGACCTGGTCCAGGTCATCACCGGTAAGGACAAGGGCAAGCAGGGCAAGGTCATTGCCGCTTACCCGCGCGACGAGCGCGTCCTGGTCGAGGGTGTCAACCGGGTCAAGAAGCACACTAAGGCCGGTCCCACCGCTCGCGGTTCGCAGGCCGGTGGCATCGTCACGACCGAGGCCCCGATCCACATCTCCAACGTCCAGCTGGTCGTGGAGAAGGACGGCAACAAGGTCGTCACGCGTGTCGGTTACCGCTTCGACGACGAGGGCAACAAGATCCGCGTTGCCAAGCGGACGGGTGAGGACATCTGATGGCTACCACCACCACTCCGCGTCTCAAGACGAAGTACCGCGAGGAGATCGCGGGCAAGCTGCAGGAAGAGTTCTCGTACGAGAACGTCATGCAGATCCCCGGCCTGGTCAAGATCGTGGTCAACATGGGTGTCGGCGACGCCGCCCGTGACTCGAAGCTCATGGACGGTGCCGTCCGTGACCTGACCACCATCACCGGTCAGAAGCCGGCCATCACCAAGGCCCGGAAGTCCATCGCGCAGTTCAAGCTGCGCGAGGGTCAGCCGATCGGTGCTCACGTCACGCTCCGTGGCGACCGCATGTGGGAGTTCCTGGACCGCACCCTGTCGCTCGCGCTCCCGCGCATCCGCGACTTCCGTGGTCTGTCCCCCAAGCAGTTCGACGGCCGTGGCAACTACACCTTCGGTCTCACGGAGCAGGTCATGTTCCACGAGATCGACCAGGACAAGATCGACCGCGTCCGGGGTATGGACATCACCGTGGTCACCACGGCGACCAACGACGCCGAGGGCCGCGCGCTCCTCCGTCACCTCGGCTTCCCCTTCAAGGAGGCGTAAGCGAGATGGCGAAGAAGGCTCTGATTGCCAAGGCTGCTCGTAAGCCCAAGTTCGGTGTACGTGGCTACACGCGCTGCCAGCGCTGTGGTCGTCCGCACTCCGTGTACCGCAAGTTCGGCCTCTGCCGCGTGTGCCTTCGTGAGATGGCTCACCGTGGCGAGCTGCCGGGCGTGACCAAGAGCTCCTGGTAGTCCCGTACTTCGGGATTCCGGAAGCTCTCGGTAAGTAAAGGGCTCGGTCAGGTGCCCTGCTCTCCATGGCTTAGGCTAGGAGGGTTGGGCGCCTGACGCCCGTACGACTTACTACGCCGTAGGTCCCCGCACCGCACCCGTCCCGCCACCGAGTGGGGAGAGGGATGGCGCATACAGGAAACCCCGGCGAGAGAGGCCGAAGGCCAATTCATGACCATGACTGATCCGATCGCAGACATGCTTACGCGTCTGCGTAACGCGAACTCGGCGTACCACGACTCCGTGGCGATGCCGCACAGCAAGATCAAGTCGCACATCGCGGAGATCCTCCAGCAGGAGGGCTTCATCACGGGCTGGAAGGTCGAGGACGCCGAGGTCGGCAAGAACCTCGTTCTCGAGCTGAAGTTCGGCCCGAACCGTGAGCGCTCCATCGCGGGCATCAAGCGGATCTCCAAGCCCGGACTCCGGGTGTACGCGAAGTCCACCAACCTGCCCAAGGTGCTCGGCGGCCTCGGCGTGGCGATCATCTCCACGTCCCACGGGCTCCTCACCGACAAGCAGGCCGGCAAGAAGGGCGTAGGCGGAGAAGTTCTCGCCTACGTCTGGTAGCGGAAGGGAACGGAGGAAACAGCTATGTCGCGTATTGGCAAGCTCCCCATCACGGTTCCCGCCGGCGTGGACGTCACCATCGACGGCCGTACGGTCCAGGTGAAGGGCCCCAAGGGCTCCCTCTCCCACACCATTGCGGCACCGATCGAGATCGCTAAGGGCGAGGACGGCATTCTCAATGTCACCCGCCCGAACGACGAGCGTCAGAACAAGGCCCTGCACGGCCTGTCCCGCACGCTGGTGGCGAACATGATCACCGGCGTGACCCAGGGTTACGTGAAGAAGCTCGAGATCAGCGGTGTCGGTTACCGAGTCCTGGCGAAGGGTTCCAACCTGGAGTTCTCGCTCGGCTACAGCCACCCGATCCTGGTCGAGGCCCCCGAGGGCATCACCTTCAAGGTGGAAGCCCCCACCCGATTCTCGGTCGAGGGCATCGACAAGCAGAAGGTCGGCGAGGTTGCGGCCAACATCCGCAAGCTGCGCAAGCCCGACCCGTACAAGGCCAAGGGCGTCAAGTACGAGGGCGAAGTCATCCGCCGCAAGGTCGGAAAGGCGGGTAAGTAAGCCATGGCATACGGTACGAAGATCGCTAAGGGCGACGCTTACAAGCGTGCTGCCATCAAGCGGCGCCACACCCGGATCCGTAAGAAGGTCAACGGAACGGCTGAGCGCCCCCGCCTGGTCGTGACGCGCTCGAACCGCCACATCGTGGCCCAGGTCATCGACGACATCAAGGGTCACACCCTGGCGTCGGCGTCGACCCTGGACGCGTCGATCCGTGGCGAGGGCGAGAAGTCCGCGCAGGCCGGCAAGGTCGGCGCCCTGGTCGCCGAGCGCGCCAAGGCCGCGGGCGTCGAGGCTGTCGTATTCGACCGTGGTGGCAACCAGTACGCCGGGCGCATCGCTGCCCTGGCGGACGCCGCCCGCGAGGCCGGACTCAAGTTCTGAGTCCTGGTTCCGTAGCTAGCGGAAACAGAGAGAGGTAATTCCAATGGCTGGACCCCAGCGCCGCGGTGGCGGTGCCGGTGGCGGCGAGCGGCGGGACCGGAAGGGCCGTGACGGCGGCGCAGCTGCCGCCGAGAAGACCGCGTACGTTGAGCGCGTCGTCGCGATCAACCGCGTCGCCAAGGTTGTGAAGGGTGGTCGTCGCTTCAGCTTCACCGCGCTGGTCGTGGTGGGCGACGGTGACGGCACCGTGGGTGTCGGTTACGGCAAGGCCAAGGAGGTGCCGGCCGCCATCGCCAAGGGTGTTGAGGAGGCCAAGAAGCACTTCTTCAAGGTCCCCCGTATCCAGGGCACCATCCCGCACCCGATCACGGGCGAGAAGGCCGCGGGCGTCGTCCTGCTCAAGCCTGCTTCCCCCGGTACCGGCGTTATCGCCGGTGGCCCGGTGCGTGCCGTGCTCGAGTGCGCCGGTGTGCACGACATCCTGTCGAAGTCGCTCGGCTCGTCGAACGCGATCAACATCGTGCACGCGACCGTGGCGGCCCTGAAGGGCCTGCAGCGTCCCGAGGAGATCGCGGCCCGCCGCGGTCTGCCCCTCGAGGACGTCGCTCCCGCGGCTCTGCTGCGTGCGCGTGCCGGGGCTGGTGCTGCGTAATGGCACAGCTCAAGATCACGCAGAAGAAGTCGTACATCGGCAGCAAGCAGAACCACCGCGACACCCTGCGTTCGCTTGGCCTCAAGCGGGTCAACGACGTGGTCGTCAAGGAGGACCGCCCCGAGTTCCGCGGAATGGTGCACACCGTCCGCCACCTCGTGACGGTTGAGGAGGTCGACTGATCATGGCGGAGAACAACCCGCTCAAGATCCACAACCTCCGTCCCGCCCCGGGCGCCAAGACCGCCAAGACCCGTGTCGGTCGTGGTGAGGCGTCGAAGGGTAAGACGGCCGGTCGTGGTACCAAGGGTACGAAGGCCCGTTACCAGGTTCCGGAGCGCTTCGAGGGCGGGCAGATGCCCCTCCACATGCGTCTCCCGAAGCTGAAGGGCTTCAAGAACCCGTTCAAGACCGAGTACCAGGTCGTGAACCTCGACAAGCTGGGCGCGCTGTACCCGGAGGGTGGCGAGGTCACCGTCGAGGGGCTCGTCGCCAAGGGTGCCGTTCGCAAGAACAGCCTCGTCAAGGTCCTCGGCCAGGGCGAGATCTCCGTGGCGCTGCAGGTGACGGTCGATGCCGTCTCCGGCTCCGCCAAGGAGAAGATCACCGCCGCCGGCGGTACCGTCACCGAGCTCGTCTGAATTCAGCAGGCGCCTCGATGACTTGAGCGATCCCGACCGGGGATGCCCCACAAATGGGGCATCCCCGGTTGGTCGTTCCTCGGGGAGCGGTGTCGCCGGTAAGGTGGCCTGCACTGCTCATTTTCGTCCGGTGTGCCTCCTGGGAACTCCGGGCGGCCTCTGACTGTTAGTTAGCTGTCCGTTACTTATTCGTCGAACCTCAAGACCGTCACCTCTGACGCACTTGCGCGGGGGTCGCAGGAGGCACCGTGCTCACCGCGTTCGCCCGGGCGTTCAAGACGCCCGACCTGCGCAAGAAGCTGCTCTTCACGCTCGGCATCATCGTGATCTATCGGGTGGGTACGCACATCCCGATCCCCGGTGTCGACTACAAGAACGTCCAGACCTGCATCGACAACGCGAGCCAGAACCAAGGCCTGTTCGGCCTGGTCAACATGTTCAGTGGTGGCGCGCTGCTGCAGATCACGATCTTCGCGCTGGGCATCATGCCGTACATCACGGCGAGCATCATTCTGCAGCTGCTGACCGTGGTGATCCCGCGCCTCGAGGCCCTCAAGAAGGAGGGCCAGGCCGGTACGGCGAAGATCACGCAGTACACCCGTTACCTCACGGTGGCGCTCGCCATCCTTCAGGGCACCGGCCTGGTGGCCACCGCCCGCAGCGGCGCGCTGTTCCAGAGCTGCCCGGTCGCCAGCGAGATCGTCCCCGACCAGTCGATCTTCGTCACCGTCACGATGGTCATCACCATGACCGCCGGTACGGCCACCGTCATGTGGCTCGGTGAGCTCATCACCGACCGCGGCATCGGCAACGGCATGTCGATCCTGATGTTCATCTCGATCGCCGCCACCTTCCCGTCGGCGCTGTGGGCCATCAAGCAGCAGGGTGACCTCGCGGACGGCTGGATCGAGTTCTTCACCGTGATCGCGGTCGGCCTGTTCATGGTCGGCCTGGTGGTCTTCGTCGAGCAGGCTCAGCGCCGTATCCCGGTCCAGTACGCGAAGCGGATGATCGGCCGCCGGTCCTACGGCGGCACGTCGACGTACATTCCGCTGAAGGTCAACCAGGCGGGCATCATCCCTGTGATCTTTGCCTCGTCGCTGCTCTACATCCCGGCGCTGATCGCGCAGTTCGCCGGTGGCACCTCCGGCTGGAAGACCTGGATCGAGAAGAATCTCGCGGATACGGCAGCGACGCCGCACATCATCCTCTACTTCTTCCTCATCGTTTTCTTCGCGTTCTTCTACGTGGCGATCTCGTTCAACCCCGAGGAAGTCGCGGACAACATGAAGAAGTATGGTGGCTTCATCCCGGGCATCCGGGCTGGCCGACCGACCGCTGAGTACCTGGGATACGTACTCAACCGGATCACCTGGCCGGGTTCGCTGTACTTGGGTCTGATCGCTCTTGTGCCGACGATGGCGTTGGCGGGCTTCGGCGCCAACCAGAACTTCCCGTTCGGTGGCACCAGCATCCTGATCATCGTGGGTGTCGGTCTGGAGACCGTGAAGCAGATCGAGAGCCAGCTCCAGCAGCGCAATTACGAAGGGTTCCTCCGCTGATGCGTATCGTCCTCGTCGGGCCGCCCGGTGCGGGCAAGGGAACGCAGGCCGCGTTCCTTGCCAAGAACCTGTCGATCCCGCACATCTCCACGGGCGATCTCTTCCGTGCGAACATCAGCCAGCAGACGGAACTCGGCAAACTGGCCAAGTCCTACATGGACGAGGGCAACCTCGTGCCGGACGAGGTCACGATCGCCATGGCCCGGGACCGCATGGAGAAGCCGGACGCCGAGAACGGCTTCCTGCTCGACGGCTTCCCGCGGAACGTCTCGCAGGCCGAGGCGCTCGACCAGGCGCTGAAGGCCGACGGTGTGGAGCTGGACGCGGTGCTCGACCTGGAGGTCCCCGAGGACGAGGTGGTCAAGCGCATCGCCGGCCGCCGCATCTGCCGCAACGACTCGAGCCACGTCTTCCACGTGACGTACAGCAAGCCGGAGAAGGAAGGCGTCTGCGACGCCTGCGCCGGCGAGCTGTACCAGCGTGACGACGACTCCGAGGAGACCGTCCGCAAGCGCCTGGAGGTCTACCACACGCAGACCGAGCCGATCATCGACTACTACCGGGCCCAGGGCCTGGTCGTGACGATCTCGGCGCTCGGCAAGGTGGACGAGGTCACCAAGCGCGCGATGGACGCCCTCAAGCGCAGGGAAGAGAACGACGACGAGGCCGACGACGACAAGTAGTCGTCGTCCTGGTTGGTCTGGCCGGTCCGGCCGCGGTGCCCCTGGCGGGCGTCGCGGCCGTACTGTTGTGTACGTAATCGACTAGGCAGAGAAGACGGAGAGCGCGGGCCCTCATGGTGCAGATCAAGACCCCCGAGCAGATCGCCAAGATGCGTGAGGCGGGCCTTGTCGTCGCCGCCGTCCACAAGGCGACGCGGGAAGCGGCGGTGCCGGGGGCTACGACACGTGATCTCGACCAGGTCGCGCGCAAGGTGCTCGACGAGCACGGGGCGAAGTCGAACTTCCTGGGGTACGGGGGGTTCCCGGCGACGATCTGTACCTCCGCGAACGAGGTCGTCGTGCATGGGATCCCGAGCGATGACGTGGTCCTGAAGGACGGCGACATCATCTCGATCGACGCGGGGGCGATCGTTGACGGGTGGCATGGGGATGCCGCGTACACGGCGTTCGTCGGGTCCGGTCACGCTCCGGAGCTGATCGAGCTCTCCCGGGTCACCGAGGAGTCGATGTGGGCCGGGATCGCTGCGATGAAGCTGGGGAACCGGCTGGTCGACGTCTCCCGGGCCATCGAGACGTACATCCGGCGGCAGCCGAAGCCCGGCGGCGGCAAGTACGGGATCATCGAGGACTACGGCGGGCATGGCATCGGGACCGAGATGCACATGGATCCGCATCTTCTGAACTATGTGGAGCGGCGGCGGGGGAAGGGGCCGAAGCTGGTGCCCGGCTTCTGTCTCGCCATTGAGCCGATGGTGTCCTTGGGCACGCCGAAGACCGAGGTTCTCTCGGACGACTGGACCGTCATCACGACGGACGGTACGTGGTCTTCCCACTGGGAGCACTCTGTCGCGTTGACGGAGGAGGGGCCGCTGGTACTTACGGCTCCTGATGGTGGTAAGGCGAAGCTGGCCGAGTACGGGATCAGTGCGGCTCCTGATCCGTTGGGCTGAGGTCTTGCCCGGCTGCGGGCTCGTGGGGGCTGATCGCGCCCCGCGGCGGAACCGCAGATCTCACGGCCCGCGCCCAAAGGGGCGCCCGTGCCGAGCCCAGTTCCAGGCGACCCCTGCAAGCCCGCGGCTTAGAGATCTTCCTTGCGGGGCAGACTCTCTCGATTCGTGTTTCCGAGAGGCCTGACGTAGACTGACTCGTCGGCTCTCGTGCATCCGCATGTCTGCATGCGGTAAGTGCGGGGTCGATCAAGGTAGTCGATTCGAAGGGCGAAGCGTGGCCAAGAAGCAAGGTGCCATCGAGATCGAAGGCACTGTCGTCGAGTCTCTCCCGAACGCCATGTTCAAGGTGGAGCTCCAGAACGGCCACCAGGTCCTGGCACACATCAGCGGCAAGATGCGTATGCACTACATCCGCATCCTCCCTGACGACCGGGTCGTGGTGGAGCTGTCTCCGTACGACCTGACGCGTGGCCGGATCGTCTACCGATACAAGTAGATCTTGCCTGTGCCCCGCTTCCGCGGGGTGGTGGCACTGACCCGGAGAACCTCACCTAATGAAGGTCAAGCCGAGCGTCAAGAAGATCTGCGACAAGTGCAGGGTGATCCGCCGTCACGGCCGGGTCATGGTCATCTGCGAAAACCCGCGCCACAAGCAGCGCCAGGGCTGACGCACGACCGAACCTTCTGCACCCGCAGAACTTCGCGCGACGCAAGTAGTACATGTTCATACGCAGAGCCCAGGACCGAGTCTCATGTGGATCATCGGACCTGATACCCCCGGTCGGAGGCCGGGGACCCGGTTCGTACCGAATCTTCGAGAAGCGGAGATGACGGCGGGCGGGATGCGGTTCTGCGGAAGACCTCCGAACGACAACTGGAGCCATTGAATGGCACGCGTTTCCGGTGTTGACATCCCGCGCGAAAAGCGCGTGGAGGTTGCCCTCACCTACGTGTTCGGCATCGGCCGGACCCTCTCGCAGAAGACGCTGGCCGAGACCGGCGTCAACCCGAACACCCGCGTTCGTGACCTCTCCGAGGAGGAGCTGGTCAAGATCCGCGAGTACGTGGACAACAACATCAAGACCGAGGGTGACCTCCGTCGTGAGGTTCAGGCCGACATCCGCCGCAAGGTCGAGATCGGCTGCTACCAGGGTCTGCGTCACCGTCGTGGCCTGCCCGTCCACGGTCAGCGCACCAGCACGAACGCTCGTACCCGCAAGGGCCCGCGTCGCGCCATCGCCGGCAAGAAGAAGCCGGGCAAGAAGTAGTCCTCAGCGGACAACGCTTCATCAGCGGTCTTCGCTGTAGGACCGACCACCTCCCCGTAGGAGTAATAGATGCCCCCCAAGGGTCGTCAGGGCGCTGCCAAGAAGGTGCGCCGCAAGGAAAAGAAGAACGTCGCTCACGGGCACGCGCACATCAAGAGCACGTTCAACAACACGATCGTCTCGATCACGGACCCCTCGGGCAACGTGATCTCCTGGGCCTCCGCCGGCCACGTCGGCTTCAAGGGCTCGCGCAAGTCCACCCCCTTCGCCGCGCAGATGGCCGCCGAGTCGGCCGCCCGCCGCGCGCAGGAGCACGGCATGCGCAAGGTGGATGTGTTCGTCAAGGGTCCGGGCTCCGGCCGTGAGACCGCGATCCGCTCCCTCCAGGCCACTGGCCTCGAGGTCGGCTCGATCCAGGACGTCACGCCCACCCCGCACAATGGCTGCCGTCCGCCGAAGCGTCGTCGCGTCTGACGACGCACGGTTGTCTTGAGGATTCGGGCGGTATGGCTCCGTAAAAGGGCCGTATCGCCCGTACCCTTGCAGTACCCGCGCTGTGAAACGCGCGGTTCCGTCGGGCGTCAAATAGCGGGCGTCCACGAAAGAAGGATCTGATCCACACATGCTGATCGCTCAGCGTCCCTCGTTGACCGAAGAGGTCGTCGACGAGTTCCGCTCCCGGTTCGTGATCGAGCCGCTGGAGCCGGGCTTCGGCTACACCCTCGGCAACTCCCTCCGCCGCACCCTCCTGTCGTCGATCCCCGGTGCCGCTGTCACCAGCATCCGCATCGACGGCGTTCTGCACGAGTTCACCACCGTGCCGGGCGTCAAGGAGGACGTCACCGACCTGATCCTCAACATCAAGCAGCTCGTCGTCTCGTCCGAGCACGACGAGCCCGTCGTGATGTACCTGCGCAAGCAGGGCCCGGGTCTGGTCACCGCCGCCGACATCGCGCCGCCGGCCGGTGTCGAGGTGCACA
>NZ_VWMY01000056.1 GCF_008905045.1 Streptomyces albicerus | reverse complement strand
GTCGGCGCTCCGGCGAAACCCGGCGGCGGGCCTGCGGGCGCGGGGCCCGCGGGCCGGCTCGCAGGCGCGGGACCCGGGTGCGCGCCCGGGTGCGGTCCCGGGTGTTGCGCGGCCGGCGACCAGCCGGCGGCCGGTCCGTGCCCCGGCTGGTGGGGCGGCGGCAGCGGAGACCCCACTGCGTGCTGCATCCGGTGCCACTCCGTCTCGTGTCTTTTGGCTCACTCGCCTCCGGGACGCCTCAGTCGGTGTCGGGAGGGCGACCGTGCTCAACCCTTCGGGCCTCCGCGCGCTCGCCTCCCGACACCGACGCGCCCCTTCAGCTCACTCGCGGCAGGCAATTGACGCCGGCAGCAGGGCACCTACCCCGCTCCCTACCGAACGGTACCGTCCCCGGCCGCCGTTTGGTGAACGGCCGGGGGCGGTCCGAAGTGCCCATCCGCAGAAGGCAAACCAGCCCAAGCTTCGCCTGCGGGAGCTATTCGCCCACTTCGCCGTAGGCGGCGAGGAGGACCGCCGGATCGGGGCCCTCCAGGACGGTGGGCTTGGCGAGGCCGTCGAGGACGATGAAGCGCAGGAGGTCGCCGCGGGACTTCTTGTCGACCTTCATCGTCTCCAGGAGCTTGGGCCACTGGTCGTAGCGGTAGCTCAGCGGCAGCCCGACGGACTCCAGGATGGTGCGGTGCCGGTCCGCGGTCGCGTCGTCCAACCGCCCTGCCAGACGGCCCAGTTCGGCCGCGAAGTGCATACCCACCGCGACCGCCGCGCCGTGCCGCCACTGGTAGCGCTCGTTCTTCTCGATGGCGTGGGCGAGCGTGTGCCCGTAGTTGAGGATCTCGCGCAGCCCGGACTCCTTGAGGTCGGACGAGACGACCTCGGCCTTGACCCTGATGGAGCGCTCGATGAGCTCGGCGGTGTGCGGCCCGGCGGGCGTACGCGCTCCCTGCGGGTCGGCCTCGATGAGCTCGAGGATCGCCGGGTCGGCGATGAAGCCGGCCTTGATGATCTCGGCGAGCCCGGACACGAAGTCGTTGACCGGCAGCGAGTCGAGCGCGGCGAGGTCGCACAGCACACCGGCGGGCGGGTGGAAGGCGCCGACGAGGTTCTTGCCCTCGGCGGTGTTGATGCCGGTCTTGCCGCCGACCGCCGCGTCCACCATGGCCAGCACGGTCGTCGGGATGGCGATCCAGCGCACCCCGCGCAGCCAGGTCGCCGCGACGAACCCGGCCAGGTCGGTGGTCGCCCCGCCGCCCACGCCGACGATCACGTCGGTGCGGGTGAAGCCGGACTGCCCGAGCGCCTTCCAGCAGTACGCGGCCACCTCGGCGGTCTTGGCCTCCTCCGCGTTGGGCACCTGGATGGCGACGGCCTCGAAGCCCTGTCCGGCCAGGTCGGCCCGCAGCGCCTCCCCGGTCTCGGCGAGCGCCTCGGGGTGGATCACCGCGACCCGCTTGGCCCGCTCCCCGACCAACGCGCCGAGTTCGCCGAGCAGTTGACGGCCGACCAGGACCTCGTACGGCTCGCTGCCCGCGGTGCCGCCGACGTGGATCCTTGTCACCTGGTCTGCCATTCGTCCTCCTGCCTGGGGTCCGGGGGTTGTCCCCCGGGAGATGCAGTCTTCAACTCCAGTGCGTCGAGGACCGCTTGGGCGACCTCTTCGGGGGTGCGGCCGTCGGTGGCCACCACGGCGTGCGCGACGTCGGTGTAGAGATGGCGGCGGGCCTCCATCAGCTCGCGCCACTGCCGACGCGGATTGACCGCGAGCAGCGGCCGGGCGGTGTTCAGACCCGTGCGTTTGACGGCTTCCTCGACGTCCATCGAGAGGTACACGACGGGCTCACCGGCCAGCAGTGCCCGGGTGTCCGCGTCCAGGATCGCGCCGCCGCCGAGCGCCAGTACGCCGTCGTGCTCGGCGAGCGCCTTGCGCACCGCCCGCTTCTCGATGGCGCGGAAGGCCGGCTCGCCCTCGTCCACGAAGATGTCCGCGATGGTGCGGCCCTGCTCGGCCACGATGTCGTCGTCGGTGTCCCGGTAGGAACAGCCCAGCCGCTCGGCGACCATGGCGCCCACCGTGGACTTGCCGACGCCCATCGGACCGACCAGGATCACCCGCGCAGCACTCACCGGACGACCAGGTTCTCGAGGTACGAGCGAACGTTGCGCCGCGTCTCGGGCACCGAGTCGCCGCCGAACTTCTCCGCCACCGCGTCCGCCAGCACCAGCGCCACCATGGCCTCGGCCACGATCCCGGCCGCCGGCACCGCGCACACGTCCGAGCGCTGGTGGTGCGCCTTGGCCGCCTCGCCGGTGGCCACGTCGATGGTGGCGAGCGCGCGCGGCACGGTCGCGATCGGCTTCATCGCCGCGCGGACACGCAGCAACTCCCCGGTGGTCAGGCCCCCTTCGGTGCCGCCGGAACGCCCCGTCGACCGCTTGATGCCCTCATCCGTCCGCACGATCTCGTCGTGCGCCTTCGAGCCCGGCACCCGCGCCAGGTCGAAGCCGTCGCCGACCTCGACGCCCTTGATGGCCTGGATGCCCATGAGCGCGGCCGCCAGCCGGGCGTCCAGCCGCCGGTCCCAGTGCACATGCGAGCCCAGGCCCACCGGCACGTCGTACGCCAGCACCTCGACCACGCCGCCGAGGGTGTCGCCGTCCTTGTGCGCCTGATCGATCTCGGCGACCATCGCCTTCGACGCGTCGGCGTCGAGGCAGCGCACCGGATCGGCGTCGAGCTTCTCCACATCGGCCGGGGTCGGGTAGACGCCGTACGGGGCCTTGGCCGCCGCCAGCTCGACGACGTGCGAGACGACCTCGATCCCGGCGGTCTCCTTCAGGTACGAACGGGCCACCGCGCCCAGCGCCACCCGAGCCGCCGTCTCCCGCGCGGAAGCCCGCTCCAGGATCGGCCGTGCCTCGTCGAAGCCGTACTTCTGCATGCCCGCCAGGTCCGCGTGGCCAGGTCGGGGCCGGGTCAGCGGGGCGTTGCGCGCCAGCTCGGCCAGCACCGCCGGCTCCACCGGGTCGGCCGCCATGACCTGCTCCCACTTGGGCCACTCGGTGTTGCCCACCATGATCGCGACCGGGGAGCCGAGGGTCAGCCCGTGCCGCACGCCGCCCAGGAAGGTGATCTCGTCGCGCTCGAACTTCATCCGCGCGCCGCGCCCATACCCAAGACGCCGCCTGGCCAGGTGGTCCGCCACCATCTCCGTGGTGATCGGCACGCCGGCGGGAAGGCCCTCCAGCGTCGCGACAAGTGCGGGACCGTGGGATTCCCCCGCGGTCAGCCAGCGCAACCTGCTCAACGGTGCTCCTCATGCTCGCGCCCTGGTACTGCGTACTGCCTTTGCGTACGCGCGTCCTCGCGTACGGCGACGGCGCGACCGGGTGCGCGGCCCTGGCCCGCCACTCCCGATCCTCCCACGTCCGGGCCCGTGACCCGGCCGCCGGTCCATCTGGCGGACGCGATGCGGTCAGGTCGTGGCGTCGTCCCGGCGGCTCTGCGGGGCATACGAACCCAGGTAGTCGGCCCCGCGGCCCTGCCCGTGCTGCGCCGCCGCGTGGACGGGCTGCCCCGAGCGCAGCGCTCGCCGGTACGCGAGCTTGCGCTTCAGCTTGACGGCCCAGGCCGCGAGGACGGCGAGCACCACGAGACCGAGCACGGCCATCTGCACCCAGTCCGGCAGGAACCACAGCACGGCCTCGAAGATCTCCGACTTCCACGACGCCAGCGTCACATGCATGGATCAGCCCCCCGGCTCCCCCTGATTCCGCCCCCTGCGGAACCGAAGGCCGAAGCCTATCGATCCGTTCTAGCGGCTCGCGAGCGCCTTCTCGCCCGCGGTCCGCATGGCGTCGAGCGGGGCCGGCACCCGCCCCGTCATCTGCTCGACCTGCAGCACCGCCTGGTGCACAAGCAGGTCGAGGCCGCTGACGACGGCACCGCCGTACGCGGACCAGCGTGCCGCGAGCGTCGTCGGCCACGGGTCGTACAGGACGTCGAAGAGGGTGGCGGGCCGCTCGGGGACGGTCGAGGCGAGAGCGTCGGTGGTGCCCGCGGGGGTGGTCGCGATGACGAGTGGCGCGCGCAGGGCCCGCTCGGCGTCCGACCAGTCCGCCGTACGGAGCTCGACGTCGAGCCGCTCGCCCCACTGCCGCATCTCGGCGGCGCGGGCCTCGCTCCGGACGTACGCGACGACCTCGCCCGTGCAGATGCGCGCCAGCGCGGCCAGCGCGGAGGAGGCTGTGGCGCCCGCGCCGAGGATCGCGGCGGAGTCCACCTGCTCGATCCCCCGCTCGCGCAGGGCGGCGACCATCCCGGGGATGTCGGTGTTGTCGCCGAGACACCGCCCGTCCTCGGTGAACACCACGGTGTTCACGGCCTCGACGGACGCCGCGGTCTCACTGATCCCGTCGAGCAGCGGAATCACGACCCGCTTCAACGGCATCGTCAGCGAGAGCCCTGCCCATTCGGGACCGAGCTTCTCGAAGAACTCGGGCAGCGCCGCCTCGTCGACCTCGAAACGCTCGTACGACCAGTCCGCGAGGCCCAGTTCCTCGTACGCGGCACGATGCAGCACCGGAGAGAGGGAATGGGCGATCGGGGAACCGAGTACGGCGGCTCGGCGCCCCCGGCCGTCGTCAGTCCTTGTTGCGCCGCTCATTGAATTCCTGAACCAACTTGTCGTGCTCGGACAGGGTCTTGGTGAAGTCCGTCTTCTTGCCGTCGATGGAGATGAAGAACATCCAACCACCGCCGTCGGGTTTCACCGCCGCCCGCATCGCGTCCCCGCCCGGATTTCCGATCGGGCCGGGCGGAAGACCCTTGTAGAAGTACGTGTTGTACGGGTCGTCGTAGTTGCGGATCTCACTGGTGGCGATGTCGATCTTGCTCTGACCCTTGAGATAGTTGTACGTCGAGTCGAACTCGAGTTTCTGGTTGGTGACGTCGTTCGTCGACTTCAGGCGGTTGTAGACGACGGCGGCCATCTTCTTGAAGTCGTCGTGCGTGATGCCCTCGGCCTGGACAAGGCTCGCGACCGTGATGACCTGCAACGGGTCATTCAGGTTGAGCTCCTTGGCCTTCGCCTCCAGGTTGTACTTGGCGTACTCCTTCTTGGCCTGCGTCACCATTTCCTTCAGGACCGCCTCGGGCTTCATGCCCTTGGCGGCAGGATAGGTCGCGGGGTAGAGGAATCCTTCCAGCGGGTCCTTGATATCGCTTTCGTTGTTCGCCCAGTCCGGAAGTCCGAGGCTCTCGTATTTCTTCTCGGCGACCTCCTTGGTGGTGCCCTTGGGGAGCTCCAGCTGTTTGTCGATCGCCGCATAGACCACGACATTGCGCTGACCAGGCGCAACGACCAGGTTGTTCTGGCTCTTGGGATCGAGCATCAGCGTGACAGCGCTTTCGGCGGACATCTGCTTGTTGAGCAGATAAACGCCGGCCTGGATCTTCTGCCCGTCGGGATTCTGCTGCTGCGCGGAAACGAAGGCATCGACGCTCTTGACGACTCCGGCGTCCTTCAGCTTCTGGCCGATCGCGTAACCGCCCATACCCTTGCTGATCTCAACAGTCACCTGCGAGCTGGTGCCGTCTCCCGCGTAGTCCGGCGCCGCGCCGAAACGATCCTGGTAGAACTGGTAGCCGAAATAGCCGACTCCGCCGACCACTCCGGCGAAGACGAGTGTCACGACGAGGCAGGCGCAGCCGCTGCGGCGTTTCTTCTCGCCCTTGCCTTTGCTTCCCTTGCCGCCTTTGCCCCGGCGGCCTTTGGTCTCGTCGTCGAAGTCGTCGTCATCGTCGTCGCCACCGCCCGCGAAGAAGGCGTGCTCGCCCTGGTCCGGGCCCGGGTCCCAGTCGGGCCGCGGCTCGGGCTCGGCGCGGCGGCGACCCGGGGGCTCCGGCGGCGGGTACGCGTCGGGAGTCCCGTAGTAGTCGGGCTGCTGACCGCCGTACGCGGGGGACTGATTCCCGTACGGGTCGTTCGGATCGACGCCGTACGGGACTTGCGGCTGCTGCTGCCCCGTGTCCCAGCCGCCGTTGTACTGCTGACCACCGTTGTACTGCGGGCCGCCCTGGTCGTGGTACCCCTGCCCGCCCTGGCCGTTGTTGTACTGCTGCGGCCCCTGACCGCCGTACTGCTGCTGCCCCTGGACGTAATGCTGCTGCTGGCCCTGGTCGTACTGCTGCTGCCCCTGGTCGTAGCCGCCTTGCTGGCCCGTGCCCCAGTCGCCGTACTGCTGCGGCTGCTGCGGCTGTTGCGGATAGTGCTGCGGCTGGCCGCCGTAGGGGGACTGGGCCACGTGGGCCTCCTGTCCTCCCCATCCGCCGTCCCCGTACAACGGGTCCTCCGGATGCCACGGTTCGGAGCCTGGGCCCCGGCCATACTCAGTCATCGATCCCCTAGAGCCGCGAGGCGGCGGCCGCTGGCTCTTGCGGCCCGGCTCCCGTCCGCCTCTCTTCTGTGCGGAGGCTATTCGAACACCTCCGCATCGCGCGGAACGTTACCGTATCGCGATCAGATGACCACTTCGACGCCCTCGCCCGGAGATATACCTGACGCCCGTTCGGACTCCAAGGCCTGTTGGAGAATGATCACGGCCGCTGCCTGGTCAATGACCGATCTGCCCTTCTTGGACTTCACTCCCGAGGCGCGCAGTCCCTGACTGGCCGTCACTGTGGTCATCCTCTCGTCCAAGAGCCGCACCGGAACGGGTGCGATCCCCCGGGCGAGGTCCTGGGCGAAGGCGCGGACCTTGACCGCCGCCGGGCCCTCGCCCCCCTTGAGGGAGCGAGGGAGTCCGACGACGACCTCGATCGGTTCGTACTCCTCGACGAGCTGCTTCAACCGCCGCTGGGCGGCCGGGACATCGCGTCCCGGCACGGTCTCCACCGGAGTGGCGAGGATCCCGTCGGGGTCGCACGAGGCGACCCCGATCCGGGCGTCCCCGACGTCGATGGCGAGACGGCGGCCGCGGCGCATGACCCGCTCGCCCTCGCTCACTTGGCCGTCTCGGCCACGAGGCGCTCGACGGCGTCGGCGGCCTCACCGATGGCGGCCGGGTTCTGGCCGCCGCCCTGGGCGACGTCCGGCTTGCCGCCACCGCCGCCGCCGAGGGTCTTGGCAGCGGCACGGACCAGGTCACCGGCCTTGAGGCCGCGCTCGCGGGCGGCCTCGTTCGTGGCGATGACCGTCAGCGGCTTGCCGCCCACGGTGGTGAACAGGGCGACCACGGCGGCCCGTCCGCCCTGGATGCGGCCGCGCACGTCGAGGACCAGCTTGCGCAGGTCGTCGGCGGTCGTGCCGTCCGGGACCTGACCGGTGACCAGAGCGACACCGCGTACGTCCTTGGCGGACTCGGCGAGACCGCCGGCGGCCTGCAGGACCTTCTCGGCGCGGAACTTCTCGATCTCCTTCTCGGCGTCCTTCAGCTTGCCGAGCATGGCGGAGACCTTCTCCGGGAGCTCCTCCGGGCGGCCCTTGATCAGCTCCTGGAGCTGGGCGACGACCGTGTGCTCGCGGGCGAGGAAGTTGTAGGCGTCGACGCCGACCAGAGCCTCGATACGACGGACACCGGAACCGATCGACGACTCGCCGAGCAGCTTCACCAGGCCGAGCTGGGCGGTGTTGTGCACGTGCGTGCCGCCGCACAGCTCCTTGGAGAAGTCGCCGATGGTGACGACGCGGACGCGCTCGCCGTACTTCTCGCCGAACTCGGCGATGGCGCCCTGCTTCTTGGCCTCGTCGATGGACATGACGTCGGCGCGGACGTCCAGGTCGCGGGCGAGCACCTCGTTGATCTTCTGCTCGACGTCCGTCATCACGGCCGTGGGCACGGCGGCCGGGGAGCCGAAGTCGAAGCGGAAGCGGCCGGGCTGGTTCTCGGAACCGGCCTGGGCGGCCGTCGGGCCGAGGGCGTCGCGCAGGGCCTGGTGCGTGAGGTGCGTGGCCGAGTGGGCGCGGGCGATGGCCGTGCGGCGGCGTACGTCGATGACGGCCTGGGCCTTGGCGCCGACGGTCACCTCGCCGACCTGGACGACGCCCTTGTGGACGTACACGCCCGGGACCGGCTTCTGGCAGTCGCGGACCTCGATGACGGCCCCCGTGTCCACCTTGATGCGGCCCGTGTCGCCGATCTGGCCGCCGCCCTCGGCGTAGAACGGGGTGCGGTCGAGGACGATCTCGACCTCGTCGCCCTCGGTGGCGGCCGGCGAGGAGACACCGTCGACGAGGATGCCCACGACCGTGGACTCGCCCTCGGTGCTCGTGTAGCCGATGAAGTCGGTCTCGCCGGCGGCGTCGGCGATCTCGCGGTAGGCGCCCATGTCGGCGTGACCGGTCTTCTTGGCCTTGGCGTCGGCCTTGGCGCGCTCCCGCTGCTCCTTCATCAGGCGCCGGAAGCCGTCCTCGTCCACGGAGAGGCCCTGTTCGGCGGCCATCTCCAGGGTGAGGTCGATCGGGAAGCCCCAGGTGTCGTGGAGCAGGAAGGCCTTGTCGCCGGGCAGCTGCCTGCCTCCGGCGGCCTTCGTCTCGGACACGGCGGTGTCGAGGATGTTCGTGCCGGCCTTGAGCGTCTTGAGGAAGGCGTTCTCCTCGGCGATGGCCACGGTCTCGATGCGCCTGCGGTCGGTGATGAGCTCCGGGTACTGCTGGCCCATCATCTCGATGACGACGTCGATGAGGTCCTGCACGACGGGGCCGGTGGCGCCCAGCAGGCGCATGTTGCGGATGGCGCGGCGCATGATGCGGCGCAGCACATAGCCACGGCCCTCGTTGCCCGGGGAGACACCGTCGCCGATGAGCATCACCGACGTGCGCATGTGGTCGGTGACCACGCGCAGGGAGACGTCGGAGTCCTTGCCGGCGCCGTACTCGACACCGGTCAGCTCGGTGGCCTTCTTGATGACGGCCATGGAGGTGTCGATCTCGTACATGTTCTGCACGCCCTGCAGAATCATGGCGAGGCGTTCCATGCCGAGGCCGGTGTCGATGTTCTGGCTGGGCAGGTCGCCGAGGATCTCGAAGTCCTCCTTCGAGGTGCCCTCGCCGCGCTCGTACTGCATGAAGACGAGGTTCCAGATCTCCACGTACCGCTCGTCGTTGACGGCGGGGCCGCCCTCGACGCCGAACTCGGGGCCGCGGTCGTAGTTGATCTCGGAACACGGGCCGCAGGGGCCCGGGACGCCCATGGACCAGTAGTTGTCCTTCTTGCCGAGGCGCTGGATGCGCTCCTTGGGCACGCCGACGACCTCGTGCCAGATGCGCTCGGCCTCGTCGTCCTCCAGGTACACGGTGATCCAGAGCTTCTCCGGCTCCAGGCCGTAACCGCCCTTGTCCTGGGGGCTGGTGAGCAGCTCCCAGGCGTACTTGATGGCGCCTTCCTTGAAGTAGTCGCCGAAGGAGAAGTTGCCGCACATCTGGAAGAAGGTGCCGTGCCGGGTGGTCTTGCCGACCTCCTCGATGTCCGGCGTACGGACGCACTTCTGCACGCTGGTGGCGCGGGCGAACGGCGGCTTGACCTCACCGAGGAAGTAGGGCTTGAAGGGCACCATGCCGGCCGGGACCAGGAGCAGAGTCGGGTCGTCCGCGATGAGCGACGCCGAAGGGACGACGGTGTGCCCGCGCTCCTCGAAGAAGCTCAACCAGCGGCGACGAATCTCGGCCGACTCCATCAGTGGTCCTCATTCCGGTTGTACGAGTACGTCGACCTCTCGACGTACGTCGGGTTCTTGCGGTACTTCGTGTTGTCGCTGTTCTCGATGGCGGCGACGCGGCGCGGGGAGGGCAGTTCGGGATCGGCGTTCAGCCCGAGCACCTCGCCGAGTTCGGCCTCTCGCTGTGCCATGCCGTCCCGGACGTCGAGCGCGAAGTCCTTGAGGCGGTGGCCCGCCTCGACCGCCTTGTTGGCTGCCTGGGCCGCGAGGCTCTCGGGCGTCAGCTGCCGGAGCTTGCGGTTGACCTTGGTGGTGGCCCACACACCGGCGGCTGCGCCGGCGGTGAACCAGAACGTACGGCGGAACATCGCTGCGTCAGTCCTTCTTCCGCTTTCCCCGTCGCGCCGACGGGACGCTGCGGCCCACGATCACGGTACGTCGCGCGGGCCTGGCGGGCACGTCCTCACGGCGGCCGCCGATGGCCCGGCGCACGCCGTAGCCGAACGCCGCGACCTTCACCAGCGGGCCGCCGAAGGTGGACGCGACGGTCGTGGAGAGCGCCGACGCGTTCGACGTGACCTCCTGGACGTCCGACGCGATGGCGTCGACCCGGTCGATCTGGGTCTGCGCGGAGCGCACGGCCGCGGAGGCGTCTGCCAGGAGCGGGACGGCCTGGTCGGTCACGTCCGCGACGAGCTTGGTGGTCGCCCTGAGCGTCTGGGCCAGCCTCGCGAGTGCCACCGCGAGGAAGGAGACCAGGATCGCCCAGAAGACGGCCACCAGGATCCCGGCCACCTCTCCACCGGACACTGCGCACCCGCTCCCTGGATTCGTGCCTCAACATCGAAAAGTCGTCCCCCGAGCCTATCGCGCCGGGGCCGCCGCTCCGTACCGGATTACCGCCCGCCGGAAGCGGAGTTGCGCGAAGCGATTGTACGGAGTGCTTACGGATGAGTACGCTCCGTTCCCCATGCGGCGTTCTCAGGGTTCTCAGCGTTCCGGTACGGGGGCGGGCGGTCGGAGGGCCGGCAATCTGCCCCTGGAGCTCAACGCGTTCGTGGGCCGCTCGGCCGAACTCACGCAGCTGGGCGCGGCTCTCGACGAGGCGCGGCTGGTGACGGTGACGGGCCTCGGCGGGGTCGGCAAGTCGCGGCTCGCGGCGCGTGCGGCGGCCCGGACCCGGCCGCGCGACGGGGTCTGGCGTGTGGAGCTGGCCGCGGTACGGGAGACGGAGCTCGTCGAGTACGCGGTCGTCGAGGCCCTCGGCCTGACGGATCACACGTCCCGGCCGCCGCGCCAGGTGCTGCTCGGCCATCTCGCGAAGCGTCAACTCCTGCTCGTACTTGACGGGTTCGAGCATTTGGTGGACACGTGCGCCTCGCTGGTGGGTGAGCTGCTGCGGCGGGCGCCGGGGCTGCGGGTGCTGGCCGTGGGGCGCAGGCCGCTGGCGGTGGAGGGCGAGCGGCTGTTCCCGCTGGCACCGCTGACCGAGCGGGAGGCGGCCGAGCTGTTCGCGGACCGGGCGGCCGGGAGCGCACCGGATTTCGGGCTCCATGACGGCAACCGCGCGGACGTGCACGAACTGTGCCGGCGGCTCGACGGCATCCCGCTCGCCGTCGAGTTGGCGGCGGGGCGGCTGCGCACCCTCTCCCCCGCGCAGCTGCTGGCCCGGCTCGACGACCGTTTCCGGCTGCTCACGGGCGGCGGACGCGACTCGCTCCCCCGCCACCAGACGCTGCGGACGGCGATCGGCTGGAGTCATGAGCTGTGCACGCCGGAGGAGCGGCTGCTATGGGCGCGGCTCTCGGTGTTCGCGGGGCCGTTCGACCTGGAGGCCGTCGAGTACGTGTGCTGCGGCGACGGTCTGCATCCCGACAACATCCTCGACGTGCTCGGCGAGCTGCTCGCGCAGTCGGTGGTCACGCGTGAGGAGACCCGGGCGGGGACGCGCTACCGGATGCTGGACACGGTCCGGGCGTACGGCGCCGACTGGCTGGAGGCCGCGGGCGACGCGGCGCGGCTGCGGCGGCGGCACCGAGACTGGTACATGGGGCTCGCGACCTGGTGCGAGCTGGACTGGTTCTCGCCCCGGCAGCGCGAGGTCGCCGAGCGGGTGGAGACGGAGCTGCCGAATCTGCGCTGTGCCCTGGAGCACTGTCTGACCGAGCCGGACGGCGGGCATCTCGGCCAGTACCTGGCGGGCACGCTGTGGTTCTACTGGGTCGGCTGCGGCCGGCTGTCGGAGGGGCGGCACTGGCTGGAGCGAAGCGTGGACCTCGACACCGAGCACGAGCGGTCGCGGCTGAAGGCGCTGTGGGTGCTCGGCTATGTGGCGATCCTCCAGGGCGACACCGGATCCGCGCTCGCCGCGCTCGACGAGTGCCGGGAGAAGGCGGAGCGCGGCGGCAACGCGACCGCGCTGGCCTACGCCGAGCACCGCACCGGCTGTCTGGCCCTGGTCACCGACGACATGCCCCGTGCGGAGTCACTGCTGCGTTCGGCGCTCGACCGCTATCAGGAGATCGGCGAGCTCAACAGCAACGTCCTGATGGGCCAGGTCGAGCTGGCGATGGCGCTTGCCTTCCAGGGCGATCTGCCGGACGCGGTGCGACTGTGCGAGGACGTGCGCCAGGTCTGCGTGGACCACGGGGAGCGCTGGACCCTCGCGTACGCGCTGTACGTCCTGGCGTACGCGGCCTGGACCGAGGACGATCTGCCCCGGGCCCGGGGGCTGCTGGTCGAGTGCCTGGACATCAACCACGCTTTCCACGATCTGCTCGGCACGGTCCTGGCGGTGGAGCTGCTCGCGCTGGTCACGGTGGCGGAGGGCGACGCCGCCGAGGCCGCGGTGCTCCAGGGGTCCGCGTCCCGGATGTGGCCGTCGGTGGGCCTGCGGCTGTTCGGCTCCGCCTACTACAACGCCCCGCACGAGCAGTGCGAGGCGAAGGCCCGGGAGCACCTGGGCGACGAGCGGTACGAGGAGTGCGTACGGGCGGGTGCGCAGCTCGGCCGTGAGGCGGCGGTGGGCCGGGCGTTGGGGCACACCCGGCCGCAGCTGCTCGGTGCGCTGCCGCCGCCGCGCGGGATGCCCGCGCCCCCGGACATGCGAAAACCCGCCGCCTCGCCCACCCGGAAGGGCGGGGAGACGGCGGGCTGACGCACAGGTGGTGCTACATCCGTCTGAGGGTGATCAGCGGGCGTAGTACTCGACGACGAGCTGCTCGTCGCAGATCACCGGGATCTCCTTGCGGTTCGGCTCGCGGTCCAGGCGGAAGGCCAGGGCGCCGAGGTTCACCTGGAGGTAGCGCGGGGTCTCGCCGTCGGGGGCGAAGCCACCGGCGCGGGCGACCTCGAACAGCGTCTTGCTGCGGCTGCGCTCGCGGACCATCACGACGTCGTCGGGCTTGACGCGGAAGGACGGCTTGTCGACCTTCTGGCCGTTGACCTCGATGTGGCCGTGGACGACCATCTGGCGGGCCTGGTAGATCGTGCGGGCGATGCCCGAACGCAGGACGAGCGCGTCGAGACGGCGCTCGAGCTCGATGACCAGGGCCTCACCGGTCTTGCCCTGCGTCTTGGCGGCACGCTCGTAGGCGCGGACGAGCTGACGCTCGGACACGTCGTACTGCGCGCGCAGACGCTGCTTCTCGAGCAGACGGACCTTGTAGTCCGAGTTCTGCTTGCGGCCGCGGCCGTGCTCGCCGGGCGGGTAGGGGCGGGCCTCGAAGTACTTGACGGCCTTCGGGGTCAGCGCGATACCGAGGGCACGCGACTTCTTGACCTTGGGGCGGGACTGGTTCGGCATGAACCAAACACCTCGTGTTTCTGATGTGAATACGGCTTCACCAGGGTTAGGGGAGGTCGCAATCCGCAGCCGGGGAAACCCTGCGGGCCCTGACGGACCTGCTGGGCAGCCGCTCCCCTGGTCTGGGCACATACGTGCAGCACGCGAGTGGCCCACCGACCGTTTCCCGGAGGTCCGGGAGGGTGGTGGGCTGCCCGCGACACCTTCGACGGTGCGCGACGCTCCTGGAATCCCGTCGCCTTTCGGCGTCGAGGCTCCGGCTGGATGTCCCGTTCTGGTGGTGCCGACGCTCTCGTTGAAGAGGCCGGACACGGGACGCAGCGCTGCAGCGAGTCTACAGGGTGGTCAGGACCGCCCTCGACCGAGGTGCTTCCTGGTCCACTCGACCGCGTCCGCGTAGCGCGCCTCGGCGCCGTGCCGGGTCGGCGTGTAGTACTCCCGGTCCTTGAGCTCCTCCGGGGCGTACTGCTGGGCGGCGATGCCCTCCGGCAGGTCGTGCGGATACACGTACCCCTGCGCGTGGCCGAGCTTGGCCGCGCCCTTGTAGTGGCCGTCGCGCAGATGCATCGGCACGGGACCCGCATGCCCCTTGCGTACGTCCTCCATGGCGGCGCCGATCGCCATCGTCGCGGCGTTCGACTTCGGCGCGAGTGCGAGGGCGATGGTGGCGTGGCTGAGGGTGAGGGCGGCCTCGGGGAAGCCGATCATGGCGACGGCCTGGGCGGCGGCGACGGCTATCGGCAGCGCGTTCGGATCGGCCAGGCCGATGTCCTCGCTGGCGGAGATCATCAGGCGGCGGGCGATGAAGCGGGGATCCTCGCCGGCCTCGATCATCCGGGCCAGGTAGTGCAGCGCGGCGTCCACGTCCGAGCCGCGGATGGACTTGATGAGGGCGCTCGCCACGTCGTAGTGCTGGTCGCCGTCGCGGTCGTACTTCACGGCGGCCCGGTCGACGGTCTCCTCCAGGGTCTGGAGGGTGATCTCCGGCTCGCCCTTGTCGAGCGCGGACCCGGCCGCGGCCTCCAGCGCGGTCAGGGCGCGGCGGGCGTCGCCCCCGGCGATCCGCAGCAGGTGCTCCTCGGTGTCCTCGGGGAGGGTGACGGCGTCCTTGAGGCCGCGCTCGTCGGAGAGGGCGCGCTTGATGAGATCGCGCAGGTCGTCGTCCGTGAGCGGTTCGAGGGTGAGGAGCAGTGAGCGGGAGAGGAGCGGGGAGATCACCGAGAAGTACGGGTTCTCCGTGGTCGCGGCGATCAGCGTCACCCAGCGGTTCTCGACGGCCGGGAGCAGGGAGTCCTGCTGGGCCTTGCTGAAGCGGTGGATCTCGTCGAGGAAGAGGACCGTCTCCTTGCCGAAGCCTCCGGTCGCGCGGCGGGCGCCCTCGATGACCGCGCGGACCTCCTTGACGCCGGCGGTGATGGCGGAGAGCTCCACGAAACGCTTGTTGGTGGCCTTGGAGACCACATACGCCAGGGTGGTCTTGCCGGTTCCCGGCGGCCCCCAGAGGATCACCGAGGCCGGTCCCGCCGGGCCTCCGCCACCTTCGCCGACGAGTCTGCGCAGGGGTGAGCCGGACTTCAGCAGATGCTGCTGGCCGACGACTTCGTCGAGGGTGCGCGGGCGCATCCGTACAGCCAGGGGGCTGCTGGACGGGTCCTTCTCCTGGCGTTCTTCTGCTGCGGCGGTGAACAGGTCGGGCTCCACGTCCAAAACCCTATGTCACGCCACTGACAACGCCGTCGGCCCCGCCGTTTTCAAGGGATCCGCCGGTCTTCAAGGGATCCGCCGGTCTTCAAAGGATCTGCCGGTCCACCTCAAAGGCTCCGCCGGTCCGTCAGCTGGTCCAGAAGTCCCACCAGCGCGTCAGGATCAGCATGCCGATGATCCCGATGTGCATGACCGGCAGCACCCAGGCGAACTCGCCGAGGAAGCCCTTCAGCCAGCCCGGCGCGGGCAGGAAGCCGTTGCGGACGTTGAACGAGGTCACGGCCCAGAACATGACGATGGTGGCGGCCCAGGCGAGGCAGCACCACAGGCACAGCGAGTTGATGTTGTACAGCGACTGGTACTGCAGCCAGGTGCAGAAGCCGACACCGAAGAGCGTGCCCGCGTTGAAGGTCAGCCAGTACCAGCGCGGGAAGGTGGCCCGGCCGAGCAGGCTCATGCCGACGCCGATCACGATGCCGTAGGCGACGAGCCCCATCATCGGGTTGGGGAACCCGAAGGCGGAGGCCTGGTCGCTCTTCATGATGTTGCCGCAGGAGACGACCGGGTTCAGGCTGCAGCCCGGCGTGAAGTTCGGGTCCTCCAGCAGCTTGAACTTGTCGATGGTGATGATCCAGGAGGCGAGCAGTCCGGCCGCGCCCGTGATCACCAGAAGCAGGGCGAAAGCACGGCCGCCGCCCACGGACCGTGGGGCTTCGGCCCGTTCCTGGTCGTTGGATTCGGTGGACACGCCTTCCCTGACTGTCGTCTTGCTCATCACGCCGTTTCCGTAGCTTGAGAGGACCTTCCGGGCACGGTCATTGTGCCGCACACGCGCGCGTGTCCACCGTTCGATGGACATAAGGAAGTACGTGCGGTCGTCCCGGAACGTTCGCCTCGGCGGGACGCTCGTTCCCATGACAGCACACGCGAACGAACTCGCGGTGGACGTACGGGGGCTGCGCAAGCAGTACGGGGACGTGACCGCCGTCGACGGCATCGATCTCGGGATCCGGCAGGGCGAAGTCTTCGGCCTGCTCGGACCCAATGGCGCGGGCAAGAGCACCACGGTGGAGATCCTTCAGGGCAACCGTTCCCGGGACGCGGGCGAGGTCTCGGTGCTCGGTTCGGATCCGGCGACGGGCACGCGCGCGTGGCGCTCGCGTGTCGGCATCGTCTGGCAGGACGAATCGGCGCCCGCCGAGTTGACGGTGCGCGAAACGGTGCGGCATTTCGCGCGCTATTACCCGAGGCCGCGTGATCCGGAAGAGGTCATCGGTCTGGTGGGTCTGGAGGAGAAGGCGGGCAGCCGGATCAAGGCCCTCTCGGGCGGGCAGCGGCGGCGCCTGGACGTGGCGCTCGGTGTGATCGGCGGTCCGGAACTGCTGCTCCTGGACGAGCCGACGACCGGTTTCGACCCGGCGGCCCGCCGCCAGTTCTGGCAACTGATCCGGAAGCTCGCGGACGAGGGCACGACGATCCTGCTGACCACGCACTACCTGGAGGAGGCGGAGGCGCTCGCGCACCGGCTCGCGGTGATCGCGAAGGGGCAGGTCGTGGCCCAGGGAGAACCCGCGGCGCTGCGCGACCGGCACGGCGACGAGGCCACGGTCGAGTGGACGGAGTCGGACGGCACCCCGCGCCGCGAGCGCACCGACACCCCCACACGCACGGTCACCGAGCTGACCCGCCGCTTCGACGGGGAGATCCCGGGACTGCGGGTGAGCCGCCCGACCCTCGAGGACGTCTATCTGCGGCTCACCGGACAGGAGGACCCGCGATGACCATGACGACCACGACCGGCCCCGCGACCGAGGCCCGGGCGGCACAGCGACTCCCCGGGGCCTGGGGACTCGGCCTTCAGCGGGGCGCTCTGGAGATCAAGCAGTTCTTCCGCCAACGCGAACAGGTGGTGTTCACCTTCGCCTTCCCGGTCGTCTTCCTCTTCCTCTTCGCGTCCATCTTCAGCGACGACGTGCAGGACGCCGGCATCACCGCCTCGCAGCTCTACGTCCCCGCGATGATGGCCGCGGGCATCATGTCCACGAGCTTCCAGTCGCTCGGCATCTCGATCGCGATCGAGCGGGACGAGAGGGTGCTGCGCCGGCTGCGCGGCACGCCGATGCCGCCCGCCTCGTACTTCCTCGGCAAGATCTGGCTCGTGCTGGTGACCGGCCTCTTGGAGACGGTGGTCCTGCTCCTCGTCGGTACGACGCTGTACGACGTGGACCTGCCCACGGACGCCGGCACGTGGCTCCGCTTCGCGTGGATCTTCGTCCTCGGTCTGACGGCCTGCGCCCTGCTGGGCATCGCGATCAGCTCGGTCCCGAAGTCCGGCAAGAGCGCCACCTCCGTGGTCGTACTCCCCTTCCTGGTCCTGCAGTTCATCTCCGGGGTCTACATCGCCATCGACACCATCCCGGACTGGATGCTGAACATCGGGGCGCTGTTCCCCCTGAAGTGGATGTGCCAGGGCCTGCGAGGCGTGTTCCTGCCGGAGTCGGCACAGATCCTCGAACAGACGGGCAGTTGGGAGTTCGGGCGGATCGCCCTGGTGCTCGGGGCCTGGTGCGTCGGAGGATTGCTGCTGTGTCTGCTGACCTTCCGCTGGAAGAACCGTCGCGACGGATGAGCGACAAACCCATGGCCGGCGCCTACACCTGGGACCGCTCCTTCCGGCTCTGGGACTCGTACTTCGCGATCGTGTGGGTGGCCACCCTGGTCTTCGTGCTCGGCACGGACTTTCCGGGGTGGCTCACCCGCGTCGTCGCCGCGGCACTGCTCGTACCGCTGATTCCCTGGTACCTGGCGGTGGGGCGCCCCATCCTCAGGGGCGATCCGCCCGACGAACGGCACGCCCTCGGCTATCTGATCGTTTCGATGGCGCTGTTCCTGCCGTCGGCGATCCTCGTCGGCGAGACACGTCTGATGACCTTCGCACTCGTCCCGCAGTGCTTCATCACGCTGCGCCTGCGCTGGGCCCTGATCGCCGTGACCGTCATCAACATCGCGCCGGTGGTGGGCTGGGCCCTGTTGTGGTGGCCCAGCGACCGTGCCGTCTTCTTCAACTCGGTCTTCGCCGTGGTCACCCTCGTCTTCTCGGCGGCCGTCGGCAGCTGGATCATCCGCGTCATCGAGCAGAGCCAGGAACGGGCCGATCTCATCGCCGAGTTGGACGCCAGCCGCCACGAGCTCTCCCGGCTCTCGACCGCGCACGGCGCCCTGGCCGAGCGCGAACGTCTCTCCCGGGAGATCCATGACACGCTCGCACAGGGCTTCACCAGCCTGCTGATGCTCGTGCAGGCGGTCGAGGCCGAGCTGGACCGCTCCGATGTGGCCGAGGCCCGCCGGCATCTGGCCCTGATGGACGAGACCGCACGGCAGAACCTCGCAGAGGCGCGGGCCCTGGTCACCGGCGGCACACCCGCGGACCTCGACGGGGCCTCGCTGCCCGACGCGCTGCGGCGTCTCGCCGCCCGGCACGAGGCGTCGCTGGCCGTGACCGGTGCCGTACGCGCGCTGCCCGCCGGGCCGGAGGTCGTGGTCCTCCGCTCCTGCCAGGAGGCGCTCGCCAACGCCCGCAAGCACGCCGGGAGTTCGGCCGCCGTGAGCATCGCGCTCGCGTACGCCGACGAGGCGCTCACCGTGTCGGTACGCGACGACGGCCACGGCTTCGACCCGGCGGCGCCCGTCGGTGGCTACGGGCTCGCGGGGCTGCGGGCCCGGGCCGCCGAGGTGGGCGGGACCGCTCAGGTGCGCAGCACGCCCGGCGACGGCACGACCGTCACCGTCCGACTTCCCGTACCACCCGAAAGGAGTACCCCGTGATCCGGATCGTCCTCGCCGACGACCATCCCGTCGTACGCGAGGGCCTGCGCGCGATGCTCAGTGCCGAGCCCGACCTCGATGTCGTCGGCGATGCCTCCACCGGGCCTCAGGCGGAGGCCCTCGCCGCCGAGTTGCGGCCCGACATCGTGCTCATGGATCTGCGCATGCCCGGTGGCGGGGGTGTCGACTCGATCGTGCGGATGAGCGAGGCGGGTTGTCGTGCCGGGTCGTCGTGCTCACCACGTACGAGACGGACCGGGACATCCTTCGGGCTGTCGAAGCCGGGGCCGCGGGCTATCTGCTCAAGGATCTGCCACGCGGTGAACTGGCTGACGCCGTACGGGCCGCCGCGCGCGGAGAGACCGTGCTGGCGCCGTCCGTTGCGGCGCGGCTGGTCGACCAGCTCCGTACGAAGCCGGAGCGCCCCCGGCTGTCCGCCCGGGAGACGGCGGTGTTGCGTCTCGTCGCGGAAGGCTGCACGAACGCGGAGATCGGTCGTCGGCTCTTCATCGGCGAGTCCACCGTGAAGACGCATCTGCTGCGGGCGTTCGGCAAGTTGGGGGTGGATGACCGGACTGCGGCGGTGACGAGTGCGATGCGGTTCGGTTTGCTGGACTGAGGGTTTGCCGCCCCCGCCGCCCCTACCCGTCCCATCCCTGGGGGCGCTGCCCCCAGACCCCCGCTATCGGCCTGAACGGCCTCGTCCTCAAACGCCGGACGGGCTGAAAATCAGCCCCTCCGGCGTTTGAGGAGCGGAGGTTCGGGGGCAGCACCCCCGAGGATGGGACGGGTAGGGGCGGCGGGGGCGAAGAAACCCCACCTCAGCTCAGCCGGGCCTCAAGCTCCGCCACGATCTCGTTCACTCCGACCGCCACCTGCTCGCCGGACTCCATGTCCTTGAGCTGGACGACGCCGTCGGCGAGGTCGCGCTCGCCGGCGACGACGGTGTAGCGGGCGCCACTGCGGTTGGCGTTCTTCATCGCCCCCTTGAGCCCCTTCCCGCCGTACGAGAAGTCAGCGGCGACCCCGACCTTGCGCAGCTCGGTGACCACCCCGAAGAGCATCCGCCGAGCCTCGTCACCGAGCGGCACAGCGAACACGCTGGTGGACGCGGGCAGTTCGAGCGAGACCCCCTCGGCCTCCAGGGCGAGGACCGTACGGTCGACGCCGAGGGCCCAGCCGACGGACGGCAGCGCGGGACCGCCGATCATCTCCGACAGGCCGTCGTAACGGCCGCCGCCACCGACCGCGGACTGGGACCCGAGCCCGTCGTGGACGAACTCGAAGGTCGTACGGGTGTAGTAGTCCAGGCCCCGGACCAGCTTCGGGTCGTCCTCGAAGGAGACCCCCGCCGCCGTGATCAGCTCGCGCACCTCCTCGTGGTACGCCTTGCACGCGTCACACAGGTAGTCCCGCAGGAGCGGGGCACCCACGAGCTGCTTCTGGACGTCGCCCCGCTTGTCGTCAAGGACACGGAGGGGGTTGATCTCGGCGCGACGCAGGGTGTCCTCGTCCAGGCTCAGCCCCCGCAGGAAGTCCTGGAGCGCGGTCCGGTAGACGGGACGGCACTCCTTGTCGCCCAGCGAGTTGAGGAGGATCCGGAAGTTCCGCAGCCCGAGCGAGCGGTACGCCTGGTCGCCCAGGATGATCAACTCGGCGTCCAGGGCCGGGTCCTCGGCTCCGATCGCCTCCGCTCCGACCTGCGAGAAGTGGCGGTAACGGCCCTTCTGGGGCCGCTCGTAGCGGTAGTAGGAGCCCGAGTACCAGAGCTTGACGGGGAGGTTGCCCGCCTTGTGGAGGTTGGCCTCCAGGGCGGCGCGCAGGACCGAAGCCGTGCCCTCGGGACGGAGGGCGAGCCTGTCGCCGCCCTTGGTCTCGAAGGCGTACATCTCCTTGGTCACGATGTCGGTGGACTCACCGACCCCGCGCGCGAACAGCTCGACGCTCTCGAATCCGGGCGTCTCGATATACCCGTAACCGGAGTTGCGCAGCGGCGCGGCGATCGCCTCACGCACGGCGAGGTACGTCGCGCTGTCCGGCGGAATCAGGTCGTACGTGCCCTTGGGGGCCTTGAAGGTGCTCACGGAAGTCTCTCGTCACATTCCTCGTCGAGGAGCGGAGGTCGGGTCCGCCCGGTGTTCTTGACGGACTGCCGCCACCTGCCGCAGGTACGGGTTGGTGGCACGCTCCTGGCCGATGGTCGTCTGGGGGCCGTGGCCGGACAGCACCACGGTCGAGTCGTCGAGCGGCAGGCACACGCGGGCCAGCGAGCCGAGCATCTCGTCCATGTCACCGCCGGGCAGGTCGGTGCGTCCGATGGAGCCGGCGAAGAGCAGATCCCCGGAGAAGAACACGGACGGGATCTCCGGGTTCTCGGGCATCTGGAAGGTCACCGACCCCTTCGTATGGCCGGGCGCGTGCGCGACGGAGAAGTCGAGACCGGCGAGCTTCAGCCCGGCGCCGTCCGTCAACTCCCTCACGTCGTCCGGCTCTCCGACCGTCAGCTCGCCCATCAGCGGCATCCCGATGGAACGGCCGAGTGCCCGCTCCGGGTCGCTCATCATGTACCGGTCCTCGGGGTGGATCCACGCCGGTACGTCGTGCGCTCCGCACACCGGGACGACCGAGGCCACATGGTCGATGTGGCCGTGCGTGAGGACGACCGCGACGGGCTTGAGCCGATGCTTTTCGATCGCGTCCTCGACTCCCTGAGCGGCCTGATGGCCCGGGTCGATGATCACGCACTCCTCGCCTGCGGCGGGGGCGACCAGATAACAGTTGGTGCCCCAGGCCCCGGCGGGGAACCCGGCAATGAGCACGTTCGTCCTTCGGTATGTCGTACAGGGGAATGGCCTGGCTGTGGACCAGAGCCTACCGGCGCTGCCGGAACCACAGCGAACCCATATACGGTACGGGGCACACGCAGGCGGTCGGCTCACAAGACGCACGCGTCCCACTTGACGTACGAGACGCATGAGGAGATAACCCGGTGGTCACCCAGGAACAGCGGCGGCGTCAGCTCGCCCGGGAGAAGTTCTTGCGGCAGCAGCAGCGGCGTACGGCCGCGCGGCGCAAGGCACACGCTCGTAACGCCGTGATCTTGTCGGCCATCGGCGTGATCGTCGTGGGCAGCGTGGTGTCGTACGCGACCGGGGTCTTCAAGAACGACGAGGACGACAAGTCCAACGCGGCCGCGGAGGCCACCCCGAGCGCCTCCGCGCCCAGCAAGGCGCCCGACCCTTGCGAGAAGGCCGCAAAGGGCAAGGTGAAGTCGCTGAGCTACAAGAAGGAGCCGGCGATGACCATCGACAAGTCGGCGGACTACACGATGAAGCTGCAGACGACCTGCGGCACGATAGACATCGACATGCCCGCCTCGAAGGCCCCGCGCACCGTGAACTCGTTCAACTTCCTGCTGGGCAAGGGCTATCTGGACCACACCAAGTGCCACCGTCTGACGACGAACGGCATCTACGTGCTCCAGTGCGGTGACCCGCAGGGCACCGGCATGGGCGGCCCCGGCTACACGATTCCGGACGAGAACCTGAAGGACAAGCGCCTCAAGGGCAACGTGTATCCGGCGGGCACGGTGGCCATGGCCAACCAGTACAACGCACAGACGAACGAGGGCCGCAACAGCGGCGGCAGCCAGTTCTTCCTCGTATACCAGGACAGTCAGTTGCCGGCCAACTACACACCGTTCGGCACGATTTCCGAATCGGGCATGAAGGTGCTGAAGAAAATCGCCACGGCTGGTGAGAGCACTGGCCAGGGCGACGGCGCGCCCAATGCGACCGTCGTGATCGACAAGGCGACCGTGACGAAATCCTGACCTCCAGCAGCGAAATTTCGGTCGCGCGGGATGCGGACAGCCGCCCCGCCGGTCGCCTATGTTGGCCGTGACGAAACTGTGGACGATGCCCGGGGGGTAAAGCTGCCCCACGCAGGCATCATGTGGAGGAGGCGCTGTGAGCAGCGACCCGTGGGGCCGCGTCGACGAGACGGGGACCGTGTACGTGCGTACGGCCGACGGCGAGCAGGTCGTCGGTTCCTGGCAGGCCGGCTCTCCCGACGAGGCACTGGCCTACTTCGAGCGCAAGTACGAGGGCCTGGTCGTGGAGATCGGCCTCCTCGAGCGACGAGTGAAGACCACCGACCTGTCCGCGAAGGACGCCCAGATCGCCATCGACCACATCCGCGAGCAGGTGGACGCCCACCACGCGGTCGGGGATCTGGACGCGCTGCGGAAGCGGCTGGACAAACTCGTCGAGACGGTCGAGGCGCGCCGCGAGGAGCGCAAGGCGCAGCGGGCGAAGCAGTCCGACGAGGCGCGGCACGCCAAGGAGGCGCTGGTCGCCGAGGCGGAGGAGCTGGCGCAGTCCGACCAGTGGCGAGCGGCCGGTGAGCGGCTGCGTGCCCTGGTGGACACCTGGAAGGGCCTGCCGCGGCTCGACCGCAAGTCCGACGACGAGCTGTGGCACCGCTTCTCGCACGCGCGCTCGGCGTTCTCCAAGCGCCGCAAGGCGCACTTCGCGTCACTGGACGCGCAGCGCGAGGAGGCCCGCAAGACCAAGGAGAAGCTGGTCGCGGAGGCCGAGTCGCTGTCCGGCTCGACGGACTGGGGTCCGACGGCGGCGCGCTACCGCGAGCTGATGGCGGACTGGAAGGCCGCGGGCCGCGCCCAGCGCGAGCACGAGGACGACCTGTGGAACCGCTTCCGCGGCGCCCAGGACGTGTTCTTCGCGGCGCGCAGCTCGGTCTTCGCCGAGCGGGACGCGGAGCAGTCGGAGAACCTGAAGCTCAAGGAGGAGCTGGCCGAGGAGGCCGAAAAGCTCGTCCCGGTGCATGACCTGAAGGCGGCCCGGGCCGCCTTCCGCTCGATCAACGAGCGCTGGGAGGCCATCGGCCACGTACCCCGTGACGCCCGCCCGAAGGTCGAGGGCCGGATGCACGCGGTGGAGCGGGCCCTGCAGGAGCAGGAGGAGGCCGAGTGGCGCCGGACGAACCCGGAGGCACGCGCGCGTGCCGAGGGTCTGACCGGTCAGCTCCAGGCCGCCGTGGACAAGCTCCAGGGCCAGATCGAGCAGGCGCGCGCCCAGGGCAACACCGCCAAGGCCGACAAGCTCCAGAAGGAGCTCGATGGCCGTCAGGCGCTGCTGGACCAGGCGCTGAAGGGTCTGCAGGAGTTCGGCGGCTGATCGGCTGAGTTTTCCCGCCACTACGTAGAGGGGCTCCCGTACGGTCCGTACGGGAGCCCCTCTACGTAGTGGTCGATGTAGTGGTCGATCGTCCGCGGCGCGCCGCGGACGGGCAGCCGCGGCCTCAGGCCTCGGAAGGCCTGCGCGCCGACGTCACCCGGTACACGTCGTACACGCCCTCCACTCCCCTGACCGCCTTCAGGACGTGGCCCAGGTGTTTCGGGTCGCCCATCTCGAAGGTGAAGCGGGAGGTGGCCACCCGGTCGCGGGACGTCTGGACGGCCGCCGACAGGATGTTGACGTGCTGGTCCGAGAGGACCCTCGTGACGTCCGACAGGAGCCGCGAGCGGTCCAGGGCCTCCACCTGGATGGCTACCAGGAAGACCGAGGACTGGGTGGGCGCCCACTCGACCTCGAGGATGCGCTCGGGCTCGCGGGACAGGGAGTCGACGTTGACGCAGTCAGTGCGGTGAACCGATACGCCACTGCCGCGCGTGACGAAGCCCATGATGGGGTCGCCGGGGACGGGCGTACAACAGCGGGCCAGCTTGACCCACACGTCGTCGACGCCCTTGACGACGACGCCCGGGTCCGCGTTCGACCGGCGTTTGCGACCGCGGCCGCGCGCGGGCGGGACGCTCTCGTCGATCTCCTCGGTGGCGGCTTCCTCGCCGCCGAGCGCCTGGACGAGCTTCTGCACGACGTTCTGCGCGGAGACGTGGCCCTCGCCGATCGCCGCGTACAGGGCGGAGATGTCCGGGTAGCGCATCTCGTGCGCGAGCGTCACGAGCGAGTCGCCGGTCAGGATGCGCTGGATCGGCAGGTTCTGCTTGCGCATCGCGCGGACGATCGCGTCCTTGCCCTGCTCGATCGCCTCGTCGCGGCGCTCTTTGGAGAACCAGGCGCGGATCTTGTTGCGGGCGCGCGGCGACTTGACGAAGCCCAGCCAGTCGCGGGACGGGCCCGCGCCGGCCGCCTTCGAGGTGAAGACCTCCACCAGGTCGCCGTTGTCCAGCGTGGATTCGAGCGGTACGAGTCGCCCGTTGACCCGTGCTCCTATGGTCCGGTGGCCGACCTCCGTGTGGACCGCGTACGCGAAGTCCACCGGCGTCGCCCCGGCCGGGAGGGCTATGACGTCGCCCTTCGGCGTGAAGACGAAGACCTCGTTGCGGGACAGGTCGAAGCGCAGGGACTCCAGGAACTCCGAGGGATCCTCGGTCTCCTTCTGCCAGTCGAGCAGCTGGCGCAGCCACGCCATGTCGTTGACGGCGTCCTTGTCCTTGCCCAGACCCTTCGGCACGTCCGTGCGCACCTTGGAGGCGCCGGCGGAGGGATCCTGCTTGTACTTCCAGTGCGCGGCGATGCCGTACTCGGCGCGGCGGTGCATGTCGAACGTGCGGATCTGGAGTTCGACGGGCTTGCCGTTGGGGCCGATGACCGTCGTGTGCAGCGACTGGTACATGTTGAACTTGGGCATCGCGATGTAGTCCTTGAACCGGCCGGGGACCGGGTTCCATCGCGCGTGCACGGTGCCGAGGGCCGCGTAGCAGTCGCGGACCGTGTCGACAAGGACGCGAATACCCACCAGGTCGTAGATCTCCGCGAAGTCACGGCCGCGGACGATCATCTTCTGGTAGACGCTGTAGTAGTGCTTCGGGCGGCCGGTGACGGTCGCCTTGATGCGGGCGGCGCGCAGGTCGGACTGGACCTCGTCGGTCACTATGGCGAGGTACTCGTCGCGCTTGGGGGCGCGCTCGGCGACGAGGCGGACGATCTCGTCGTACATCTTGGGGTAGAGGATCGCGAAGGCGAGGTCCTCCAGCTCCCACTTGATGGTGTTCATGCCCAGGCGGTGGGCGAGCGGCGCGTAGATCTCGAGGGTCTCGCGCGCCTTCTTCTCCTGCTTCTCGCGCTTGAGGTAGCGCATGGTGCGCATGTTGTGCAGGCGGTCGGCGAGCTTGATGACCAGGACACGCGGGTCCTTGGCCATGGCGACGACCATCTTGCGGACGGTCTCGGCCTGGGCCGCCTCGCCGAACTTGACCTTGTCCAGCTTGGTGACGCCGTCGACAAGAAGGGCGACCTGGTCGCCGAAGTCGCGGCGGAGGGTGTCGAGGCCGTACTCGGTGTCCTCGACGGTGTCGTGCAGCAGTCCCGCCATCAGCGTGGCCGGGTCCATGCCCAGCTCGGCGAGGATCGTCGTCACGGCGAGCGGGTGCGTGATGTACGGGTCGCCGCTCTTGCGCTTCTGGCCGCGGTGCCAGCGCTCGGCGACCTGGTAGGCGCGCTCGACCTGGCGCAGCGTGGACGTCTCGATCTTCGGGTCGTTGCTGCGCACTATCCGCAGCAGGGGCTCCAGGACCGGGTTGTACGGGTTGGAGCGCTGGACGCCGAGACGGGCGAGCCGGGCGCGTACGCGGTTGGAGGAGCCGCCTGAGCGCGCGGGCTGGCCGGCCGTGGGGCGGGGCGCGGGCGTCGGGCGCTCGGGGACGGTCGGCTCGGGGCGTGGCTGCTCAGCCGCCTTGGCGCCGGCCGCGGCCTCGGCCGACCCGTTCTTCGCGGGCGAAGCGGGCGTGCCTGCGGGCGCCGCGGACTGCTCGGGCTTGGCGGCGGTGAGTGGCTGGGCCTCGTCTGGCAAGAGGGCTCCTCGTGCGCGATCCGGGTCCCCGGTCAGGCTCCGGAGACCCCATGGTAGCGATCCTGGGCTCCGAACTCGCCTTCGGCCGGTGAGACGACCTTCTACCCGAGAAACGCGAGAGGCGGGCGCCGGATTCCTCCGGGCCCGCCTTCGCGGTGTCGTACGGGTACCTCAGGGGTGTCGTACGGGTGCCTCCAGGGTTGCTCAGACCTTGAGCAGCGCCTCCAGCGGGGCGCCGTCCAGGGCGGGCTCCAGGCGGCCGCGGCCGCCCAGGAAGCCGAGCTCCATGAGGACGGCGACACCAGCCACCTCGGCGCCCGCCCGGCGGATCAGCTGGAGCGAGGCCTCGGCGGTGCCGCCGGTGGCGAGGACGTCGTCGACGACCATGACGCGGTCGTCCGCGCTCAGGTCCTCGGCGTGCACCTCGATCTCGGCGGAGCCGTACTCCAGGTCGTACGCCTGGCTGAGCGTCGCTCCGGGGAGCTTGCCCGCCTTGCGTACGGGCACGAAGCCGAGCCCGGCGCGGACCGCGACGGGGGCGCCCAGGATGAAGCCGCGGGCCTCCAGGCCGACGATCTTCGTGGCGCCGTTGCGGACGCTTATGTCGGCCAGCGCGTCGGTGAGCGCACTGAACGCGGCCGGGTCGGCCAGGAGCGGGGTGATGTCCTTGAACATCACGCCCGGCTCCGGGTAGTCCGGCACGTCACGGATGCGGCTGAGCAGCAGCGCCGAGACGTCTGCGAGTCCGGTCATCGACGCTTCCCCGAGGGTCGGCCGCGGCCCCGGCCGCGGGACGACGGCTGGGTACGCGTTCCGCGCGGTCCGACGACGGCGGGCGTCGCGTCCTGCGGCTCATCGTCGTCGTACGGCTCGTCGACGGCCGGGCCCTCCAGGGAGTCGCCCTTGGCGGCGGCCGCGGCCCGCTTGGCGAGTACGCGCTTCTTGAGGGCCTTCATCTGCGGCTCGCGCTCCTTGAGGTCGGCGACGAGCGGCGTGGCGATGAAGATCGAGGAGTACGCACCGGCCGCGAGGCCGACGAACAGCGACAGCGAGATGTCGTTGAGCATGCCCGCGCCGAGCACACCGCCACCGATGAACAGCAGGCCGGCGACCGGGAGCAGCGCGACCACCGTGGTGTTGATGGACCGCACCAGCGTGCCGTTGATCGAACGGTCCGCGACTTCGCTGTAGGTCCAGCGGGTCTGTTTGGTGAGGTCCTTCGCCTGTTCCTTGAGGCTGTCGAAGACGACGACCGTGTCGTAGAGCGAATAACCGAGGATCGTGAGCAGACCGATCACGGTGCCCGGTGTCACTTCGAAGCCCACCAGGGCGTAGATGCCGACCGTGATGGTGATGTCGTGGATGAGGGCCACCAGCGCGGCCAGGGCCATGCGCCACTCGAAGGCGATCGCCAGATAGATCACGACCAGAACCATGAAGATCGCCAGGCCCTGCCAGGCCTTGTTGGCGATCTGGTCACCCCAACTGGGCCCGACCAGCTCGGCGTTGATCTTCTCTGCGTCGACCTTCAGGTCCCCGGCGAGTTCTTCCTTGATCTGGTCGGACCTGCCGGTGTCGGTGCCGGCGATCTGGATGCGCAGGCCACCGTTGCCGAGCTTCTGGACGATCGCGTCGTGGCCGGAGGCCTCTTCCGCGTACTCCTCGGCCTGGCTCACGGAGACGCTGGTCTTCTCGGTGGTGAAGACGGCGCCGCCCTGGAACTCGATGCCCATGTTCAGGCCGCGCACCGTCAGGCCGAGGATGGCCGTGATGGTGATCAGGATCGAGACGCCGTACCAGATCTTGCGCTTGCCGACGAAGTCGTAGCCGATCTCACCGCGGTGGAGCCGGGCGCCGAGGGTGCCGAGTTTCGACATCTCACGCCTCCTTCGTGTCGACGGGGGCGGACACGCGACGGGTGCGGCGCAGCGGCGGCTTGGCGCCCAGTCGCTTCGGGTCGAGGCCGGACCAGCGGTGGCCCTCGGTGAAGAACCTCTTGCGGGCGAGGATCGTCATCAGCGGCTTGGTGAAGAGGAAGACGACGACCACGTCGAGCAGGGTGGTCAGACCCAGCGTGAACGCGAAGCCCTGGACCTTGCCCACGGTGACGATGAACAGCACCGCGGCGGCGAGGAACGACACGAAGTCGGAGACCAGGATGGTGCGCCGGGCGCGCGGCCAGCCTCGCTGGACGGCGGGCCCCAGCGTGCGGCCCTCGCGGATCTCGTCTCGGATGCGTTCGAAGAACACGATGAACGAGTCCGCCGTGATGCCGATGGCGACGATGGCACCGCAGACCGCCGGCAGGTTCAGTGCGAAGCCGATGGTCGGGCCGAGGAGCGACATGATGGAGTAGGTCATGATCGCGGAGGCCAGCAGCGAGACGATGGCGACGAACGACAGGCCCCGGTAGTAGACCACCAGGTAGATGATGACCAGGGCCAGGCCGATGGCGCCGGCGATCAGACCGGCCTCCAGCTGCTCGCCGCCGAGCGCGGCGGTGACGGTGGTGACGCTCGCCTCCTCGAAGGAGAGCGGCAGCGCTCCGTACTTCAGCATGTTGGCCAGGTCCTGGGCCTCCTGCTGGTCGAAGCTGCCGGAGATCTCGGCGTTGCCGCCGGTCAGTGCCTGGTTCACGAACGGGTCGGAGACGACCTCGTTGTCGAGGACGATGGCGAACTGGTTCTGCGGGGACTGGTTCTTCGCGAGCTTGCCCGTGATGTCCGCGAACTTCTTGGCACCCGCGTCGGTGAACTTCATCGTGACTTTCCAGCCCGCGGCACCCTGGGTGTCGAAGACGGCCTGGGCCTCGTCGATGTCCGTGCCCGCGACCTCGGCCGGGCCGAGGATGTACTTCTGCCACTGGCCCTGGGAGTTCTGACCGCACGCCACGGTCGTGTCACCGGGCTGGGCACCTTCGCCGGCCCTCGCGCGGTCCGCCTCCTTGGTGCAGTCCAGAGCGGCGTACTCCGCCTGAAGCTTGCCGGCCGCTTCGTCAGCGCTGCCGCTCGGGGACGGCGAGGAGGACGCCGAGGCCGAGTCGGTCGGCGACGGAGTGGGGTCGGCCTTCAGCGCGTCGGTGACCGCGCGGCCCTGCGAGGTGGCAGTGGCCGAGGGTGTCGTGGAGCCCGAGGGGGTCGAGGTGGCCTTGTCGCCGTCCTTGTCGGTGCCCGGGGAGGCGCTGCTGGAGGCGCTCGGGGAGGGACTGGCCGACGGCGCGGGGCCGGAGACCTCGGTGGTCAGAACCGGACGGAAGAAGAGCTTGGCGGTGGTACCGACCTGCTCCCGGGCCTGCTTGGAGTTCGTGCCCTTGGGGATGTTGACGATGATGTTGCGATCGCCCTGGGTCTGGACCTCCGCCTCGGAGACACCCAGACCGTTGACACGGCGCTCCATGATGCCGACCGCGGTCTTCATGTTGGTCGGGTTGATCGCGTTCTTCTGGCCGGGCTCCTCCTTCGCCGCGAGCGTGATGCTCGTACCGCCGGCGAGGTCGATGCCGAGGCGGGGCGTCGTGTGCCCGGAGGCGAACATGCCACCGGCGAGCGCCACGATGGCGATCAGGAACAGGGCCAGAGTGCGCCCCGGCCTCCCCTGGGCGCCCTGATTTCGGCCCTTCTTAGGTGCTGCCACCTTCTCGTTCTCCCTCTTCGTCCGCCCGGTGTCTCAAGTACCGGCGCGGACGGGCATGAATTGGTGTCGAGATCCGTGCGAAGCCATACGTCCGGGGGACCGCGGTGCGCGAGCGGCGCACTCCGCGGTCCCCGGTCATGACTACTTCGCGTCGGTCTCGCCGTCGGACTTCTTCAGCTCTGCGTCATCGGCCTGCTTCGGCTCCTCGTCGGCGGACTCGTCGTCCGCGTCCTTCTTGCCGAGGTCGATGGGCTTGTCGTCGGAAGCGTCGGCGGCGGGCTCGTCGGTCTCGGTGAGGGAGGAGGCGTCGTCCGGGACGACCGATTCGTCGTCCTTCAGGTCGTGCTCGATGCCGTGGACAAGGCGGTTGTACTCGTCGTCGCTGAGGACCGCGCCGATGGCGTTCTTGGCGAAGAGCAGGTCGACGCCCGGGCCTGCGTCAAGGAGGACCGTGTCCTCGTTGACCTCCTTCACCGTCGCGTACATGCCACCGATCGTGCGGACGCCGGAGCCGGGCTGCATGTCGTTGCGCATCTGCGCAGCCGCTTGCTGCTTCTTCTTGGCCGACCGGGTCATCAGGAACATGGCCCCGATGAGCACGATGAACGGGAGGAGGGTCACGAGACTCACGGGTCGGAACTTCCTTCATTCGACCGCGATGGTGAGCGGCCTGATGGATGGGGGTATGTGCGCCGCCGACAAGGGCGGCATCGGCGGAGTCTAAGCGAGTCCGCACCTATGGAACAACGCTCAGCATGGCACCGGGGTTCCTGACCTCGCGAGCTTCCTCGCCGTCACGCCCCGAACAGGTCCTGTTGTCCGTTTCCACCGGTTGACGGGCGAGGCGGTGTGAGGCCGAAATGGGCCCATGCGGCCGGTGTGGCGACGCGGCCGCGGGGCGTACGGGCCAGCAGCCCCTCGCGGACGAGGAAGGGCTCGGCGACCTCCTCGACCGTCTCGCGCTCCTCCCCCACCGCGACGGCGAGCGTGGAGAGACCGACCGGGCCGCCGCCGAAGAGCTTGAGCAGGGCTTCGAGGACACCGCGGTCGAGCCGGTCGAGGCCGCGGCTGTCCACCTCGTACACCGCGAGGGCGGCCGAGGCGATGTCGCGGGTGATGATGCCGTCGGCCTTGACCTGGGCGTAGTCGCGGACGCGGCGCAGCAGGCGGTTGGCGATACGGGGCGTGCCCCGGGAGCGGCCGGCGATCTCGGCGGCTCCCGCGGCGCCGATCTCCACGTCGAGCAGGTGCGCGGAGCGGTGGATGACGCGCTCCAGCTCGGCGGGCTCGTAGAACTCCATGTGGGCGGTGAAGCCGAAGCGGTCGCGCAGCGGGGGCGGCAGCAGGCCCGCGCGCGTGGTGGCGCCGACCAGCGTGAAGGGCGGCAGTTCGAGCGGGATGGCGGTGGCGCCGGGCCCCTTGCCGACGATGACGTCGACGCGGTAGTCCTCCATCGCCATGTAGAGCATCTCCTCGGCGGGCCGCGACATGCGGTGGATCTCGTCGAGGAAGAGGACCTCGCCCTCCTGGAGGGAGGAGAGGATCGCGGCGAGGTCGCCGGCGTGCTGGATGGCGGGTCCGCTGGTGATGCGGATCGGGGCCTCCATCTCGGCGGCGATGATCATCGAGAGGGTGGTCTTGCCGAGGCCGGGGGCTCCGGAGAGCAGTACGTGGTCGGCGGTGGCGCCACGCGCGCGTGCGGCGCGCAGGACCAGGTCGAGCTGCTCGCGGACCTTCTCCTGGCCGATGAACTCGTCGAGGTCCTTGGGGCGCAGGGCGGCCTCGACGGCCTGCTCCTCGCGATCGGCGGACGCACCGACGAGCCGCTCGGCGGCGGTGGCGTCGTCGGTCGTGTCGTCCCAGTTCATTCGGTGTGCCTCGCGGTGTAGTGGATCCGGGTCGTACGGGCGTGGGGCGGGCGGTGCCCTGACGGAGGCCGCTTCCCATAGGGGCGCGGGGCTCTATCGATTGCGGCTCTGCCGCGACGGGGGTCCCCCCGCTCGAGCGAAGCCGAGAGTGGGGGAGCGACCAGCCAACGGATCCGCGGGTTCATGACCGCACCTCCGGCGGAGCGCTCAGCGCGCTCTGTTGAGGGTCTGCAGGGCGGCCTTCAGCAACTGCCCGACCTGGGGCGCCCCTTGGGCGGCCTCGGCCTGCGGGGCGACGGCGGAGACCGCCTCCTCGGCCTCGCGGGTCGCGTACCCGAGCCCGACGAGCGCGGCGTGCAGCTGCTCGCGCCAGCCTGCCGCGACGGGTGTGCCGATGGCCCGGCCGCCGGTGCCGAGGGGTTCGCCGAGGCGGTCCTTGAGCTCCAGGAGGAGCTTCTGGGCGCCCTTCTTGCCGATGCCGGGTACGGCGGTGAGGGCCTTCTCGTCGCCCGTGGACACCGCGCGGCGCAGGGCGTCGGGGCTGTGCACGGCAAGCATGGCCTGGGCCAGCCGCGGACCGACACCGCTCGCGGTCTGCAGCAGCTCGAAGGTCTGCCGCTCGTCGTCGTCCGCGAAGCCGTAGAGGGTCAGCGAGTCCTCCCGTACGACGAGGGAGGTGGCGAGCTTGGTCTGCTGTCCCATCCGCAGCCCGGACAGCGTGTTGGGGGCGCACTGGACGGTGATGCCGATGCCGCCCACCTCGACCACCGCGGAGTCGGGGGCGAGGGCGGCTACGGGGCCGCTCACGAAGGCGATCATGCGGTACGGCCTTTCGGTGCGTGTTTCGATGCCTGTTTCGACGCGTGCAGGGCGGCGGCCTGCTGGAGCCGGTTCTGCGCGACGGCCTGCTGCAGTCGATTCTGCGCGGGCGCGCGCCAGATGTGGCAGATGGCGAGGGCGAGGGCGTCGGCGGCGTCGGCGGGCTTCGGGGGCGCGTCGAGCCGGAGCAGCCGGGTGACCATGGCGCCGACCTGGGCCTTGTCGGCCCGTCCGCTGCCGGTCACGGCGGCCTTGACCTCGCTGGGGGTGTGCAGGGCGACGGGGATGCCACGGCGGGCGGCGCACAGCATGGCGATCGCGCTGGCCTGGGCGGTGCCCATCACCGTACGGACGTTGTGCTGGCTGAACACCCGCTCCACGGCGACGAATTCGGGCTCGTGCTCGTCCAGCCACTGCTCGATGCCCTGCTCGATGGCGACGAGGCGGTGACCCAAGTCGGCGTCCACGGGCGTGCGTACGACACCGACGCCGCGCATGGTCAGGGTCCGGCCGGCGACGCCTTCGACCACACCGACACCGCACCGGGTCAGTCCCGGGTCAACGCCCAGTACCCGCACCGCGCCCCCTTCCTTCGATCACCTGTTTGTGCAGGCTATCGGGTGCCGCCGACAACGACCGCCAGCGACGCCCGACAAAGCGACGGGCCGACGGGGGTGTCCCGTCGGCCCGTTGAGCCGGTGCAGCTCGCGGCAGCGTTACGCGTCGACCTTCTCCATGACCTCGTCGCTCACGTCGAAGTTGGCGAAGACGTTCTGCACGTCGTCGCTGTCCTCGAGGGCGTCGATGAGCTTGAAGATCTTCTTGGCGCCCTCCTCGTCCAGCTCGACCTGCATGGTCGGGACGAAGTTGGCGTCGGCCGAGTCGTAGTCGATGCCGGCCTCCTGGAGCGCGGTGCGCACCGCGACCAGGTCGGTGGCCTCGGAGATGACCTCGAAGGACTCACCCAGGTCGTTGACCTCCTCGGCACCCGCGTCGAGCACGGCACCCAGCACGTCGTCCTCGGACAGCTCGCCCTTGGAGACGATGACAACGCCCTTGCGGTTGAACAGGTACGAGACGGAGCCGGGGTCGGCCATCGAGCCGCCGTTGCGGGTCATGGCGACGCGGACGTCGGAGGCGGCGCGGTTGCGGTTGTCGGTGAGGCACTCGATGAGCACCGCGACACCGTTCGGACCGTAACCCTCGTACATGATCGTCTCGTAGTCGGCGCCACCGGCCTCGAGACCACCGCCGCGCTTGATGGCGGAGTCGATGTTCTTGTTCGGAACCGACGACTTCTTCGCCTTCTGCACGGCGTCGTACAGCGTCGGATTGCCGTCCAGGTCCACGCCGCCCATGCGCGCCGCGACCTCGATGTTCTTGATCAGCTTCGCGAAGAGCTTGCCGCGCTTGGCGTCGATCACGGCCTTCTTGTGCTTCGTCGTGGCCCATTTAGAGTGGCCGGACATCTGCCTGTCTCCTTCGCGTAACCCATCTCTGAACGAACGCCAGAGATCCTACAAGGACTCCGCTGTCCGGTTGCCGCGCACCATGTCGACAAACAGACCGTGCACGCGGTGGTCGCCGGTCAGTTCCGGGTGGAACGACGTGGCCAGCGCGTTGCCCTGGCGTACGGCGACGATGTGGCCGTCGTGCTCGGCAAGCACCTCGGTCTCGGCGCCCACGGACTCGACCCAGGGGGCGCGGATGAAGACGCCCTCTACAGCATCGCCCTCGACGCCCTTCACGTCGACTGCCGCCTCGAAGGATTCGTTCTGCCGTCCGAAGGCGTTGCGGCGCACGATCATGTCGATGCCGCCGAGGGTCTCCTGGCCCGAGCGCGGGTCGAGGATCTTGTCGGCGAGCATGATCATGCCCGCGCAGGTGCCGTAGACGGGCATGCCGGCCCGCACGCGCGCGCGGAGGGGTTCCATCAGGCCGAACAGGACGGCCAGTTTGGAGATGGTGGTGGACTCACCGCCGGGGATGACGAGGCCGTCGACCTCGGCGAGTTCCTCGGGCCGCCGCACCGGCCTGGCCACGGCGTCGGCCGCGGCCAGGGCGATGAGGTGCTCCCGTACGTCGCCCTGGAGGGCCAGGACGCCTATGACAGGGGCTGAAGACAGTTCCGCCATGGGTGATTACCAGCCACGGTTCGCGTAGCGCTCGGCCTCGGGGAGGGTGTCGCAGTTGATGCCGACCATGGCCTCGCCGAGGTTCCGGGACGCGTCCGCGATGATCTTGGGGTCGTCGTAGAAGGTGGTGGCCTTCACGATGGCGGCGGCGCGCTTGGCCGGGTCGCCGGACTTGAAGATGCCGGAGCCGACGAAGACGCCCTCGGCGCCGAGCTGGCGCATCAGCGCGGCGTCGGCGGGGGTGGCGACGCCACCGGCCGAGAACAGGACGACCGGGAGCTTGCCGAGCTCGGCGACCTCCTTGACGATCTCGTACGGGGCGCGCAGCTCCTTGGCGGCGGCGTACAGCTCGTTGTTGTCGTAGCCGCGCAGCCTGGCGATCTCGTTCTTGATCTGGCGCAGGTGGCGGACGGCCTCGACGACGTTGCCGGTGCCGGCCTCGCCCTTGGAGCGGATCATGGCCGCGCCCTCGGCTATGCGGCGCAGGGCCTCGCCCAGGTTGGTGGCGCCACAGACGAAGGGGGTCGTGAAGGCCCACTTGTCGGAGTGGTTGACCTCGTCGGCGGGGGTGAGGACCTCGGACTCGTCGATGTAGTCGACGCCGAGGGACTGCAGGACCTGGGCCTCGACGAAGTGGCCGATGCGCGACTTCGCCATCACCGGGATGGAAACGGCGTCGATGATGCCCTCGATCATGTCCGGGTCGGACATGCGGGCCACGCCGCCGTCCTTGCGGATGTCGGCGGGGACCCGCTCCAGGGCCATGACGGCTACGGCGCCCGCATCCTCGGCGATCTTCGCCTGCTCCGGCGTGACGACGTCCATGATCACACCGCCCTTGAGCTGCTCGGCCATGCCGCGCTTCACGCGCGCGGTGCCGGTGGCAGGGGTGTCGGTGGACTGGGCGGGGTTGGAGAACGTGCTGGACACGGGTACCTCACTCGGTGAAAGAGGGTCTCTGCAAACACCGAGGAAACGCCCGGGAACCAGGCCACAGCAAGAGCCAATGGGGAGGCGGTGGCTCATTTTCGGGGCCTACATGCGCGTTTTCTGTGGTCAGGGCCCTCCTTGGAGGACCGTTCTTGTCCCTTCCTGGGGTCCACGCGCGCGGGTTACGTCCCGGGACGGTCCGCCAGCGCCACCGGCGCCTCGTCGTCCATCTCGAAGGCCAGCGGGAACGGCGCGTGTCCGGCCAGCCGGAACCAGCGCACCTTGCGGTGCCGGCGCAGGGCGCGGGCCGCTCGTACGGCGTCGTTGTGGAAGCGCCGTGCCATCGGGACCCGGCGGACGGCCTGGGCGAGTTCGCGCGCGGCGGCCTCGCCGCCGGGGACCGCCTGGACGGCCTCGACCTGTTGCGCCTCTCCGAAGACGGCCCGCAGCGCCTGGCTGAGGTCGCTCTCGGCGACCTCCCTGTTGTCCTCCTCGGCTTGCCGCGCCGCGTGCGCCGCCTCGTAGAGCACGATCGAGGCGGCCGGATCGAGCACTCCGGAGGTGGCCAGTTCCTGTGCCACCGAGGCACGCCGGAGCAGTTGCGCGTCGAGTGCCGCACGCGCCGCGTCGATCCGCGAGTGCAGCCGGTCGAGACGGCCCGCCGTCCAGCTCAGGTAGAGGCCGATCGCCACGAGGGCGACCACGATCCAGATCAGTGTGGAGGTCACGGGCGCACAGGCTACCGGTGCGGTCCCTGACGCCTGACGCGGCGTCGGCCCCCTGGGATCAGCCCCCGAGCTGCCCGGACGCGTCGACCGCGGGCCTGCCGCCGCGGGCGCAAGCCGACGCAGCGATCTCGCCGCCACGCGTCAACACCGCCGCCGGGGCCCCCCTTCGCGCTCGGCCGCCGTTGGAACCCCGCCTTCAGGCTCGGGCACCACCGCGGTCCCGCCGCTTCGCGGACACCCCGGCGCGGGAATCAGGTGCCGCTCTGCCCAGATGCCCAGACCAGGACCACCGTCGCGTCAGAACACCGGTTACCGCGTGCCCGTCTCAGTGGCCGGCCCGGCCACTCCGTCGCCCCCGGCCCCGGCCCCGGCCCCGGCCCCGACGAGCGTGAACCGCATGGAACAGATGTCCTCCGGCACGGCCTCGACCCGGTATCCCGACCGCTCCTCGATCATCCGCGCCACCGCGAACAGCCGGATGCGCTCCTCCGGCGTGTGCGCGGGGAAGGTGGTCGACCCCTGGTGGGCCAGCCGCGCCCCGATCTCGGCGGCGAAGACCGCCCGGCAGCGCAGCTCCTCCTCGGCCGTCAGAGGGGTCGTGGTGGCCTCCTGAGGCACTTCCCCGACGTTGCGCAGCTCTCGCACCACGTGTCTTTCCTCGCTCTCGGTCCCGTGGCTCTCAGTCGCGCGCCAGGCCGAACCTGGCCAGCAGTCCGCCGGGCTCGTCGGATTCGTCGGCGGCGACGGCCGCGGCGCCGTCGGTGACCGTCTCGTAGACGGACAGGATGTCCGCCCCGACCGTCGACCAGTCGAAGCGCCGCACATGGGCGCTCCCCCGCACGCGCAGCTCCGCGCGGCGCTCGGCGTCACCGAGCAGCCGTACCGCCGAGGCGGCCAGCGCGTCCGCGTCCTCGTTGGCGAACAGCTCCCCCGCCGCGCCCTGGTCGAGGACCTGCGCGAACGCGTCCAGGTCGGCGGCGAGGACGGGCGCGCCCGCCGACATGGCCTCGACCAGAATGATCCCGAAGCTCTCACCGCCGGTGTTGGGCGCGACATACAGGTCGACGCTGCGCAGCAACCGCGCCTTGTCCTCGTCGCTCACCATGCCGAGGAACTCGACGCGCGACCGCAGCTCCTCGGGAAGCGTCTCGACGGCCTCCTCCTCGTCGCCCCGCCCGGCGACCAGCAGCCGCGTCCCCGGCCGTTCGGCGAGGATCTGCGGCAGCGCCTTCATGAGCACGGGCAGGCCCTTGCGCGGCTCGTCGATACGCCCGATGAAGCCCACGGTCCCGCCCTGCCACTCGACCCGGGGCTCGGCCTTCGCGAAGAAGTCGACATCGACGCCGTTCGGGATGACGACGGCGTCACCGCCCAGGTGCTCCACGAGCGTGCGCCGCGCGTACTCGCTCACCGCGATCCGCGCGCTGATCTTCTCCAGGGCGGGCTGCAGGATCGGGTACGCGGCGATCATCGCCCGGGACCGCGGGTTCGACGTGTGGAAGGTGGCGACGATCGGCCCCTGCGCGGCCCAGCAGGCCAGCAGCCCGAGGGACGGCGAGGCGGGCTCATGGATGTGGATCACGTCGAACGTGCCGTCGTGCAGCCAGCGCCGCACCCGCGCGGCCGACAGGAACCCGAAGTTGAGACGCGCGACCGATCCGTTGTACGGCACCGGAACCGCGCGGCCGGCCGAGACGACGTACGGCGGCAACGGTGTGTCATCGTCGGCGGGCGCGAGGACGGACACGTCGTGTCCGAGGCCGATGAGGTGGTCCGCCAGATCGCGGATGTGGAACTGGACGCCCCCGGGTACGTCCCACGAGTACGGGCAGACGATGCCGATCTTCACGGCCGCTCCCCGTCGCCCGGCCCGGAGCGGGACTCCCCCTCGCCCGCCCCGGAGCGGGGCTCCAGGTCGGCGAGCCACAAGCGCTGCAGCATGTGCCAGTCCTCCGGATGGTCGGCGATCCCCGTGGCGAAGGCATCGGCCAGCGCCTGCGTCATGACAGACGTCTTCTCGGCCCGGGTACCTGACTCGGGGACATCGACGGGTGGATGGACACGGCCCCGCATCACGGGCGAGTCGTCGTACCAGAGCGTCACCGGCATCAGCAGCGCGCCGGTCTGCTGGGCGAGCAGCGCCGGGCCCGCGGGCATCCGGGTCGCGTCTCCGAAGAAGGTGACCTCGACTCCGGAGGCGGACAGGTCGCGCTCGGCGACCAGGCAGACCAGGCCGCCCTCGCGCAGCCGCCGGGCCAGCGTGCCGAAGGCGGAGCCGCCGCTGTGCGGCAGGACCTCCATGCCGAGGCTCTCGCGATAGGCGACGAACCGGTCGTACAGCTTCGCCGGCTCGAGCCGCTCGGCGACCGTCGTGAACCGTGTCTCCAGCTTGGTGGTGACCCAGACGCCGGCAAGGTCCCAGTTGCCCAGGTGCGGCAGCGCGATGATGACGCCCTTGCCGGAGGCGAGCCCTTCGGTCAGGTAGTGGATGTCCTTCGGATCGAAGCCGCCCTTGATGCGCTCCTTGCTCCAGGCCGGCAGTCGAAAGGACTCCATCCAGTAGCGCAGATACGACCGCATGCCCGCCCTGGAGAGCTCGGCGAGCCGCTCCGGGGTCGCGTCGGGCACCACGCGCGCGTAGTTCGATTCGAGGCGTCGTACGCCCTTGCCGCGCCGCTTCCAGGCGATGTCGGCGATGGTCCGGCCCAGGCGGACGGCAACGGGCTCGGGGAGCTTCTTGACGGCTCCCCAGCCCGCGGCGTACGCCGCGTACGTCAGCTGAGCCTTCAGACCACCGCTCACGACGTGGCCTCGCTGCTCTGCGAGCTGCTCGGCGCGGCGCTTTCCTCCGCGGCGGCGGCATCGGCCTCGGCGGACTCCCGGCGCACCGTGACGACGCGCTGGATCAGCGTGACGACACTGCCGGCGGCGACGATCCACAGCGCGATGGGCAGCAGGATGTCGATACCGGGCACGCCGAACTTGTGCATACCGGCGAGACCGGCCGCGACCAGCGAGATCACCAGGCGCTCGGCGCGCTCGACGAGTCCGTTGACGGCGACGGGCAGGCCGATCGACTCGCCGCGGGCCTTGGTGTACGACACCACCTGTCCGCTGGCCAGGCAGAAGATCGAGACGGCGCACAGGACGTTGTCGTCACCGCCGCCCGCGTACCAGAGCGCGAAGCCACCGAAGATCGCGCTGTCGGCGACCCGGTCGAGCGTCGAGTCGAGGAAGGCGCCCCAGCGGCTGGAGCGGCCCAGCTGGCGCGCCATGTTGCCGTCGACGAGGTCCGAGAACACGAACAGCGTGATGACGATCGTGCCCCAGAAGAGCTCCCCCCGGGGGAAGAAGACCAGTGCGCCCGCCATCACTCCGGCCGTGCCCAGGAGGGTGACCGTGTCGGGGCTTACCCCCCGGCGGATGAGAAACGCGGCGAACGGTGTGAGGACACGCGTGAAGAATGCACGCGCGTACTTGTTCAGCATGGCCTTCCCGATGCTCGGTGTGGCCGCGCGGCCCCTACTGGCCACCGGCTGGCCCATCGTAGCCACGCGTGCGGGTGTGCGACGGTCGGGCACCCGCGCCCCGGGTCACGTCCTGATGACATCCGGGAGGCGGCACGATCGCGTCCGCCGTATGGACGCACCGTGACACGAGTGCAAAGCTCGAAGACACCGCGGGCGTCATCGGAGCCGCCACCGCACGCGGCGCCGCGTGTCCGCGCCCACAGAGACCTCACCGTGCACGGGAGGCAAGGCCATGGGCGACAAGGCGAATGCACACCCCGGAGCCGCCGGCAGGGCTACGGCGGCCGACCACCCCGCGTCCGTACGGAATGTGGTGCTGGTCGGCCACTCCGGATCGGGCAAGACGACTCTGGTGGAAGCTCTCGCGCTGACGGCGGGAGCAGTGAACAGGGCGGGCCGTGTGGAGGACGGCGGCACCGTCTCCGACTACGACGAGATCGAGCACCGGCAGCAACGCTCGGTACAGCTCTCCCTGGTACCCGTCGACTGGGACGGATACAAGATCAACATCCTGGACACTCCCGGATACGCCGACTTCGTCGGTGAACTCAGGGCCGGTCTGCGAGCGGCGGACGCGGCCCTTTTCGTCGTCTCGGCCTCGGACGGGGTGGACGGCTCGACCCGCATGGTGTGGGAGGAGTGCGCGGCGGTCGGCATGCCGCGGGCCATCGTGATCACGCACCTGGAGGCGGCCAGAGCCGACTTCGACGAGATGACAAGGACCTGCGCGGAGGCCTTCGGCGCCGACGACCCCGACGCCGTACTGCCGCTGTACCTGCCGCTGCACGGCCCGCAGGGACCCGACGGGCACGCACCCGTGACCGGGCTGATCGGACTGCTGTCGCAGAAGCTGTTCGACTACTCCTCCGGGGAGCGCAAGGAGTCCGAACCGGGCCCCGACCAGCTGCCGCTCATCGAGGAGGCCCGCAACCGGCTGATCGAGGGAATCATCGCCGAGAGCGAGGACGAGACCCTCATGGACCGCTACCTCGGCGGCGAGGCGATCGATTTCAAGACACTCGTGCAGGACCTGGAGCGGGCCGTCGCGCGCGGGATCTTCTTCCCGGTGCTGGCCGCCGCGCCCGCCGCCGACGGCGCCCGCCAGGGCCTCGGCACGGTGGAGCTCCTCGAACTGGTCACCGGCGGCTTCCCGACCCCGCTGGAGCGCGAGGCTCCGGCGGTCACCACGCCGGACGGCAAGGCCCGCCAGGTCAAGGCCTGCGACCCGAACGGGCCGCTGGTCGCCGAGGTCGTGAAGACCGCGTCCGACCCGTACGTCGGCCGGGTGTCGATGGTCCGGGTGTTCTCCGGAACGCTGCGCCCGGACGAGACGGTGCACGTCTCCGGGCACGGGCTCGCCGACCGCGGCCACGAGGACCATGACGTCGACGAACGCATCGGCGCCCTGTCCGCGCCGTTCGGCAAGCAGCAGCGCGTCCTCACGCACGCCATCGCGGGCGACCTGGCCTGCGTGGCGAAGCTCAACCGCGCCGAGACCGGCGACACCCTCTCCGCCAAGGACGACCCGCTGCTCATGGCGCCGTGGGAGATGCCCGATCCCCTCCTGCCACTCGCCATCCAGGCGCACAGCAAGGCGGACGAGGACAAGCTCTCGCAGGGTCTGAGCCGACTGGTCGCCGAGGACCCGACGATGCGGCTCGAACAGAACCAGGACACCCACCAGGTCGTCCTGTGGTGCCTGGGCGAGGCCCACGCGGACGTCGCCCTGGAACGGCTGCGCAGCCGCTACGGCGTCCAGGTCGACGTCGTACCGCACAAGGTCTCCCTACGGGAGACGTTCGCCGCCAAGTCGGCCGGACGCGGCCGCCATGTGAAGCAGTCCGGCGGGCACGGGCAGTACGCGATCTGCGAGATCGAGGTCGAGCCGCTGCCCGGCGGCTCCGGCATCGAGTTCGTCGACAAGGTCGTCGGCGGGGCCGTGCCCCGGCAGTTCATCCCGTCCGTCGAGAAGGGCGTACGCGCCCAGTCCGCGAAGGGTGTGGCCGCGGGATACCCGCTGATCGACGTGCGGGTCACGTTGCTCGACGGCAAGGCGCACTCGGTGGACTCGTCGGACGCCGCGTTCCAGACGGCCGGCGCGCTCGCCCTGCGGGAGGCGGCGGCCGACGCCCGGATCCATCTCCTGGAGCCGGTCGCCGAGGTGACCGTCCTGGTCGGCGACGAGTACGTGGGCGCCGTGATGAGCGACATGTCGGGACGGCGCGGCCGCGTCGTCGGCACCGAGCAGGCGGGCGGCGGCCGGACCCTCGTACGGGCCGAGGTCCCCGAGATCGAGATCGGGCGGTACGCGGTCGATCTGCGCTCCCTCTCGCACGGCACCGCGCGCTTCAACCGGACCTACGCGCGACACGAGCCGATGCCGGCGCAGTTGGCCGAGAAGATCCGCGAACAAGCCCAGGGCAACCCCTAGTTGATCTCCCCTCCGGGTCGGCGGACAGCTTCGGCTGTCCGCCGACGAATGTCGGTCCCGGCGGATACCCTGAGAACCTGATCAAGACGATGACCTGATCAACAGGTGTGCGGAGCACGGAAGTCGGGAAAAGCCGCAGCAGCGGAGCACGGCGGCGATGGGGGCGGGCAGTGGCGGACGAGGGATTCGATTTCAGGCCCGGGGCACAGGTCCCGCTCTCGGGTTCCGCAGGCCAGACGGCGGCGACGTTCGCCCTGGCCTCGGCGGCATACCGGGACAGCCCCGTGGACAAGATCCTCGACGCCAACAGCGAATGGCACGAGTCGACCGTCAAGCCGGGCCGCAAGTGGGCGACGATCTTCAAGCCGAACCTGGGCGAGGCCTTCGCCCGCGCCGTGCAACTGCGGATGCTGGGCGGCGGCCGCAAGCCGCTCATCCAGTCGTTCGGCACGGAGCCGCAGGTCGTCGTTGAGCACTGCCTGGCGGCGAACCGCATCCGCAAGGAGCGCGACAGCTGGCTCACGGCCGTGATGGTGCTGACCGGCCTGATCTTCCTGCCCGGCCTGCTCATCTGGCTGCTGGTCTTCCAGATCCGCCGGACGATCGCCAAGGCCGAGGACAAGCGGGCCGGCGCCCTCGCCACCACCCTCCTGATCGGTGTGGCCGCCCTGGCCGTGGTCTTCCTCATCCGGATGCCGTTCACCGGCTTCTGGGCCTGGTACGCGCGCGCGGCGATCGTCGTGCCCGTCGTCGGCTGGCTCTGGGCGAAGCAGATCTGCGAGCGCACAGCCAGGGATCTGCGGGAGCGCTGGAGCAGCCTGCTGGCCGGCGGCGGCATCGGCGCCAAGATCCCCGAGGCGGTGCCGGGCAGCCCCGGCGAGACGGCGGCCGAGCGGCTGCGCCAGGGCCTGGCCCGGCTCAGCGCCGAGCAGCAGTCCAACTCGGTCTTCTACGCGGGCCCCAAGGGAATACTTGGCATGGGCACGCGCTGGGGCAGCTGGCAGCTCGCCGAGGATCTGGTGCAGGCCGACGCCACGAAGGAGATCCATCCGTTCCGTAGCTGGGACGTCATCCGGTCGATCCACGACCAATTGCGCATGCTGGAGCGCGGTCCGCTCAACACCGGTGGTTTCCCGAAGCCTTCGATAAGGCACTGGGTGGTCACACCGATCGGTGAGAACGCCAAGGCGGTGTCCCGGCCAGGCGGCACGGACGTGGACGCCTACCAGGTCAAGACGCACGCCATCCAGGACATCTGCAACAAGCAGCAGTTCGGCAGCGGTGACCGCCACTACCTAGGGGTCCAGTGGACGCTCTGGGACGGCCAGTTGATCATCACCATGCTGATCACCGTGACCGTGCTGCACGAGACGCTGCGCATCGAGGTCACCGGCCATGCCCTGGGGCCCGTGCACTCCCTCTTCACCAGCCCGCCGGAGGCCAAGGTGAAGGAGGTCGCCAAGACCGTCAGGTTCTGGGAGACCCGCCAGCAGAAGCTGCCACTGGTCGACGCCGACGAGGTCGTACGGCTCGCGGTGCGGGCCCCCTTCACCTGGTATCCGCCGATCCTCGACTGGCTCGGCGGCAAGCTGGTCCTCCCCGAGCCGTTCGGCCTGCGGCACGCCTGGGCGGCCAAGCCGTGGCGCCACCGCTTCATGGCCGACGACGCCCTGCGCGCCGCGACCCCCGTCCTGCGCGTGGTGCACGCGGCCGCGATCCGCGTCCTCGACGAGAACGGCGTGAACACCGAGAAGTTCGGCAACCGCTCGTCGTTCCTGAGCACAGCGGTCCAGGACGCTTCGCCAAGGAAAGCGGACGTGTACGACGCATAGGTTCCCGCTGGGGCGCCCCGTAAGGGGCGCGGGGAACTGCGCGATCAGCCCCCACTCACCCGCAGAAGACGAACAAGCCAATGCGGAGGTTCAAGCCGCCGGCCAGGCCTCCGCAAGCATCTTCCGCGTGTCCGCAAGCAGTTGAGGCAACACCCGCGTATGCCCGACAACGGGCATGAAGTTCGTGTCACCACCCCACCGAGGCACGAGGTGCTGGTGAAGGTGGGCGGCGATACCGGCCCCCGCAACCGTCCCCTGATTCATCCCGATATTGAAGCCGTGCGCGCCGGACGCGGCGCGCAGGGCGACCATCGCCTGCTTCGTCAGCTCGGCGAGTTCCGCGGTCTCCGGGACGGTCAGATCGGTGTAGTCCGCGACGTGACGGTAGGGCACGACCATCAGGTGCCCGCCGTTGTACGGGTACAGGTTGAGCACCGCGTAGACCTGCTCACCGCGCCTGATGACGAGCCCGTCCTCGTCGGACTTCGCCGGAATCGAGCAGAAGGGGCAGCCGTCGTCGGCCCCCGGACCGGTGGGCTTGTTCTCCCCCTGGATGTACGCCATCCGGTGGGGCGTCCACAGGCGCTGGAACGCGTCCTGCGTCCCCACTCCGATCTGCTGCTCGGGCTCACTCGTCATGTGGTGCAGCATATGACTTCGCCCGTTCGCGGCGCGTCGCCGGGGCTGCGAGGACAGCGCGAGGCCCCCGGTGAGCCGAGCTCTCCGGGGGCCTCCTGGCGCGTACGGATCAGACCTGCACCCGCTCCTCGACGACCTTCGCGATCTTCTCGATGGCCTCGTCGAGCGGGATGCCGTTCTCCTGGGAGCCGTCGCGGTAGCGGAAGGAGACGGCGCCGTTGGCCATGTCCTCGTCGCCCGCGATGACCATGAAGGGGACCTTCTGCTTCTGGGCGTTGCGGATCTTCTTCTGCATGCGGTCGGAGGACGAGTCGACCTCGACCCGCAGCCCCTGCTTCTTCGCCTCGGCGGCGAACTTCTGCAGGTAGTCCACGTGCGCGTCGCCGATCGGGATGCCGACCGCCTGCACGGGCGCCAGCCACGCCGGGAACGCACCCGCGTAGTGCTCGAGGAGCACCGCGAAGAACCGCTCGATGGAGCCGAAGAGAGCCCGGTGGATCATGACCGGCCGCTGCTTGGCGCCGTCGGGCCCCGTGTACTCGAGGTCGAACCGCTCTGGCAGGTTGAAGTCGAGCTGCACGGTCGACATCTGCCAGGTGCGGCCGATCGCGTCCTTGGCCTGGACGGAGATCTTCGGCCCGTAGAAGGCGGCGCCGCCCGGGTCCGGGACGAGCGGGAGGCCCTGCTTCTCGGCCACCTGCCGCAGCGTCTCGGTGGCCTCCTCCCAGGCCTCCTCCGAGCCGACGAACTTCTCCGGGTCCTTGGTCGACAGCTCGAGGTAGAAGTCGGTCAGACCGTAGTCGCGCAGCAGACCGAGGACGAAGGTCAGCGTCCGGTCGAGCTCCTCGGCCATCTGCTCGCGCGTGCAGTAGATGTGCGCGTCGTCCTGCGTGAAGCCCCGGGCACGGGTCAGACCGTGCACGACGCCCGACTTCTCGTACCGGTACACGGTCCCGAACTCGAAGAGCCGCAGCGGCAGTTCACGGTACGAGCGGCCGCGCGCGTCGAAGATCAGGTTGTGCATCGGGCAGTTCATGGGCTTGAGGTAGTAGTCCACGCCCTCGTCGAGCTGCATGGGCGGGTACATGCCGTCGGCGTACCAGTCCAGGTGGCCCGAGGTCTCGAAGAGCTTCCCCTTCGTCGCGTGCGGGGTGTAGACGAACTCGTAGCCCTCTTCCTCGTGGCGGCGCCGCGAGTAGTCCTCCATCACGCGGCGGATGATGCCGCCCTTGGGGTGGAAGACGGCCAGGCCGGAGCCGATCTGGTCCGGGATGGAGAACAGGTCCAGCTCGTTGCCCAGCTTGCGGTGGTCGCGCTTCTCGGCCTCGGCGAGGAATTCGAGGTGCGCCTTGAGCTCGTCCTTCGACGGCCAGGCGGTGCCGTAGATGCGCTGGAGCATCGGGTTCTTCTCGCTGCCGCGCCAGTACGCGGCGGCGTTGCGCATCAGCTTGAACGCCGGGATGTTCCGGGTGGTCGGCAGGTGGGGACCGCGGCAGAGGTCCTTCCAGCACAGGTCACCGGTCTTGGCGTCGATGTTGTCGTAGATGGTCAGCTCGCCGGCGCCGACCTCGACGTCCGCGCCGTCGTCGCTCGACGCGGAGCCCTTGAGGCCGATGAGCTCCAGCTTGTACGGCTCGTCGGCGAGCTCCTCACGGGCGGCCTCGTCGGTGACCACACGACGGGAGAAGCGCTGGCCCCGCTTCTGGATCTCCTGCATCTTCTTCTCGATGGCCTTGAGATCCTCGGGCGTGAACGGCTTCTCCACGTCGAAGTCGTAGTAGAAACCGTCCTTGACCGGCGGGCCGATGCCCAGCTTGGCCTCGGGGAACAGCTCCTGCACGGCCTGCGCCATGACGTGCGCGGTGGAGTGGCGCAGGATGTTGAGGCCGTCCTCGGAGGAGATCTCCACGGCCTCGACGGTCTCGCCGTCCTTCACCTCGTACGCGAGGTCCTTGAGCTCGCCTGCCACCTTGGCCGCGACGATGGTGCGCTCACCGGCGAAGAGCTCGGCCGCCGTAGTGCCCGTCGTCACCACGCGCTCTTCCCGCTCGGAATCGCGTTGGATGATCACACGGACGTCTGACACCGGACTCTCCTGCCTGAAGGTGGGCGCGCCGCCACTCGCGGACGCAGACAGGAATCGTACCGAGCCGGGGCCTCCGACCGCGAAACGGTTGACCCCCACCCCGTCCCAGACCTCGCCGCACCCCTCCCCGAGGAACCTTCAGCCCTTTGCGTACGCCTCCGCGGACGCAACCTCCGCAAAGAACCTCAATCCCCGCTGCACGCCTCTTCGAAGAAGTCGAGGTTCTCCTGCAGCGACTTCATGAGCCGGTCCCGCTCCGCCTCGTCCACCTGCACGGGCGCCACCCCGGACGCCCCGGTCAGCCGCCGGAATCCGCCACGGCTCTCCAACCGCCCGTGCACCCGCACCGGCAGCCCGACGAGATGGGCATGGCCCGCTATCCGGTACGCCTCCTCGTCGAGCGTCATCCGTACGTGTGGGACCTCGGCTCCCGCGATGACCCGCAGCCGTACGGTCCCGTCACCGCGCGGCCCCGACCTGCGCATCCGCACCACGGCTCCGGTGATGCGCACCGGCACGGACGGTTCCTCGCGCAGATAACGGGCCCCGGCCTCGCGGAGTACGGGCAGGTCGCCGGGCGAGAACTCGACGGGTTCGGCGGGCGTCGCGCATCCTTCGGGCACCCCGGCTGCGGGCGCCCACTCGACGGCGATCCGGGCCCCTTCGGTACCCCGCACGAGGGCCGCGAGTGCCTCCGTCAGCTCATGACTGACACCCGCCTCCACGGCGCCGTCGAACGCGTCCATGCCACCGGTGGCGCGCTTGTAGTCGATGGCCTCGCGGGCCGCGTACAACGCCTGGTGGAGTCGGACGGCGAGCGGCCGGCCGGTGGCGACCGGCACGAACGCGGTGAGCTGCCGGCCGCCGGGCGCGGCTCCGACCAGCACGTTCTCCAGGGACGCGGCGGCCGGCCTGCGGTGGCGGGCGCCGTAATAACCGGCACGCGCGCGTGAAGCCAGGGCGCCCGCGAGCAGCATCTGGCGGGCGGCCGTGCGCAACTGCTCCTCGACGGTCCACGGCGAGACGCCGACCGGGCCGGTCGGCACATCGCGCCACCAGCGGATCTCGTCGCTGGGCACGGCGAGGCCGACCAGCACGTCACGGGCGGAGGGAGAGCCGCTGCGGGACAGCGCGACGAGGGCCTCGCCGAGGAGGTCCTCGCTGTCGGGGAAGGCCCGGCTCTCCGGCACGAGCAGGCTGGTGCCGGAGCCGCCGGGCCCGGGTGGGGTCCAGCGGCCGTACCGTCCGGGGGCTCCGCCGCGGCGCTGCCAGCCGTGCCGGTGCAGGAGCGCGCCGAGGACGGCGGGGTCGACCTGGTCGGGCCGGGGCGGCTGGTCCCACAGGCCCGGTGTCTCGACGGGGTGGGGCCTGACGGGGCGTACGGGCTCGTCGATGGGGCGGTGCGTCACGGTCTGCCTCCCGTACCGACCCGCGTCATGATCTCGCAGAGCGCCCGGTCGTCGAAGACGCGCGAGGTCGGTATCCGCACGGTGGTCCTGCGCCGGCCGGTGATCCGGTGTCCGGCGAGGTTGATCCAGTAGCAGCAGTGCCGCAGGTCGAGGCGGTCGTGGCTGGCACGCAGCCAGTCGTCCTGCGATCTGGGCACGAGCATCACGACCAGGATTTTGTGCACCGAGACCGGGGTGCGGGCCAGCTTCTCCAGGTGGGCGTTGTCGAGCGTGAAGGAGAAGGCGGGACCCGGCGGGTTCGGCGGGATCTGGTACGTGCACTTGAGCTGCACCTTGATGGTGACTTCGTCGTCGACCGTGTGCCCGGGGGCGCTGTGGCTGACGTGCCAGTCGATGCCGTTGTCCGGAAAGGGCTGGGACAGGGAGCAGCCCGCGGCCGCCGCGACCGCGTGCAGATAGCCGACCTGCAAGGTCTCCATGCAGGCCGTCGTGGCCAGCGAGCCGCGATGCGGTGCCGTCCGCTGGGGCAGCAGCCCGCCCTGCTCGGGCTGCGCGAGCGCCATGTCCAACAGCCTTCCGAATCAGGTGAATCCCCGTGACGGGCCGCTGAACTGCAAAGACCCGTACCTCTGTTGTCTCCTTCCGGCGTACGGCGCAAACAGCCCGGGTATCACAAACAGGGCAGTGACGGCGCGTCAACTGCCGAAGTGAACGAGGAGTTGTGTGCGTATGACGTGCTGGTACGAGGGCCCCTTGGCCGCGTTCGACACGGAGACAACAGGCGTGGACGTCGAGACCGACCGGATCGTGTCGGCGGCCGTCGTCGTCCAGGACGCTCCCGGCAGCCGCCCGCGTGTGCGCGCCTGGCTGGTGAATCCGGGAGTGCCGGTGCCCGAAGGAGCCACGGCGGTACACGGGTTGACCGATGAGTATCTGCAGCTCAACGGCCGCTGGCCATCGCCGGTGATGGACGAGATAGTCAGGGAGCTGGCAGAGCAGAGCGCGGCGGGACGCCCGCTGGTGGTAATGAACGCACCTTTTGATCTGACGCTTCTGGACCGGGAGTTGCGCCGGCACCGAGCGTCTTCCCTGGACCACTGGTTCGAGACCGTGCCGCTGCGCGTCCTCGATCCGCGGGTCCTCGACAAACACCTGGACCGCTACCGAAAGGGCCGTCGCACGCTCACCGATCTCTGCGCGCACTACGGCGTGGAGCTGAACGGTGCGCATGACGCGGCGGCCGACGCACGGGCCTCACTGGATGTCGTACGGGCGGTCGGGCGCCATTTCGCCGCCCGCCTGGAGCGGCTCTCGGCGGCCGAACTGCACACGCTGCAGGCCGTCTGGCACGCGGCCCAGGCGCGCGGCCTGCAGGCGTGGTTCGCACGCAGTGGCACGGAGGAAGCGGTCGATCCGGCATGGCCGTTGCGCCCCGAACTCCCGGCGGCAGCGTAGGTCCTGGCGGCCCGGCCCACGGCAACTCCGGCCTGGGGATGTGCGTGGCGAAGCCCCCGCTCCGCGAGGCGGAGCCGAGCAGAACACGAAGAGAGCGATATGGTCCGCGCTTTCTGCGGACACATATCGCTCTCGCGATCGTGGGCGATACTGGGTTCGAACCAGTGACCTCTTCGGTGTGAACGAAGCGCTCTCCCACTGAGCTAATCGCCCGGGAACGCACTGAACAATACAGGTCCCCGTACGTTTCCTTCAAACCGCTTCACGATTGCCCCGAAGGGTTCCCGCGAAGGTACGCGACCAGCCCCCGCCGCCCCGCCCGCATCATCAGCGCGTGGTTGGCGCGGAAGGCGGGCCGCCCCGGCACGGCGAACCGCCGCAGCAGCGGCTTGGTCACATGGACCTCCTGGTCGTAGCGGGCCCGCGTGCCCGGTCCGTCGGCGGCGAGGGTCCATCTCGCCCAGCCGTCCACATCGCCGGTCATCGCGATCTCCAGGATCCCGGCCGCCTCGTCGCGCCGCACTTCCCGCCCGGTGAACACCAGGTCGTACGGGAGCACGGAGCGGATGCGGACGATCCCTCTGCGCTCGTCGAGGGGCGTCACCTCGCGCACCTGCGGCCACCAGCGCGGATAGCGTTCGGCGTCGGCCAGCGCGTCGTAGACGTCGCCGAGCGGGGCGGCCAGGCTCCACAGGCTGCGGAAGCGGTAATGCGTCCAGTCCATGTACCGAGTCTGCCGCTCCGAGGCCCGCCGGTGGAGGAACCGGGCATCCTCAGGGCCGAGACGTCCGGATCCGAGTACGTCCGGATCCGAGTACGTCCGGATCTGAGTACGCCCTGAGTATGTGCACTCATGCCGTACGGAGTGACCCGGGCCACACTCCGGAGCATGACGAACATTCCGCCACCGGCCGAGGAATTGCGGATCCTCGACCACGAGCTGCGGCAACTGGAAGCGCGCAGGACCCAGTTGCTGGCCCGCCGGGCCTGGCTGCTCGGCGTGCTCCACTCGACGCAGGGCCCGGTCCAGGTCCCGGCAGCGTGGCCGGCGCCCGCGCCGCGCCCTCGGCAGCCGGAGGCCACGGCTCCCGGTGTACAGAACGTGCTGCTCGTGCTCGGCGGTGTCCTGCTGACCGTCGCGGCGATCGCGTTCACGCTGGTCAGCTGGGGGCAGCTGGGCATCGCGGGGCGGGCGGCGGTCCTCGGCGCGGTCACCCTGGCCGCGCTCGCCGCGCCGGTGCCGCTCCTGAAGCGCGGGCTCCGCTCGACGGCGGAGTCGGTGGCGGGCCTCGGCCTCGCACTGACGGTGCTCGACGCCTACGCCCTGCACGCGGTCGCCTTCCCGGACGTGGACGGCACGGGGTACGCGGCCACCGCGTCCGCGCTCCTGGCCGTGCTGTGGACGGCGTACGGGCTCTGCCTCGGCGCGCTGCGTCTGCCGCTTCCGACGGCCATGGCGACGGCCCAACTCCCGCTGCTGCTCTGGGTGGTGGCGGCCGACGCGGGCGATCACACGATCACGGCGGCGCTGCTGGTGACGGCCGCGTTCGACACGGTCGTGGCGCTCCTGGTGCCCCTGCGGTCCGTACGCGTCGTCGCCTCCGTCGGCGCGTACGGGACCGGCGCCTGGGGCCTTCTGGCGGCCGGCTGGCTTTCCTGGGAGGCCACCGGCCCGAGCGCCGCCGCCCGTGCGGCGGCGCTCCTCGCCCTCGCGGCGGCGATCGCGCTGGGCGCTGCGTGGCGGGCTCCCGAAGCGAAGTCGGCCCCGGGCCTCGCCCTTACCGGCGGCCTGATCGCCGTCGCCGCGGTGGGCGGCGTACTGCGCTCGGTGCTGCCCGACGCGTGGACGGTTCCGGGCTATCTGGCCTGCGGCATCGCGCTGTTGGCCGTGCGCGGCACCTGGCTGCCGGAGGCCCTGCGCCGGGGCCTCGGCTGGTCCTCCGCCGGTGTGCAGGCCCTCTCGGTGGCCTGGACCCTGCCCCTCGTCACCGTGGTACTCGTGGGCCCCGTCGGCTGGGCGGCGCGCGCCTGGTCCGGTGCGCCCGCGGACGCCCGGGACGCGGTCACCATCGCCTCGCCCTGGCCCCCGGACACGGAGACGGCTCCGCTGGTGCTGTCCGCGGTCGCGGTGGTCCTGGCCCTGGTGTCCCGAGGCGGGCCGCAGCGCCCCATGCTGCTGAGCGGCGCGCTGACCCTGACCTGGGCCACAGCCGTCATACTGCCCGCCACGCTCGAACTCCCCTACCCAGCAGCCTTGTTGGCACACGGCGCCACCACGGCGGCAGCGCTGACGGCGGCGACGTACGGACGCCCGGCCGACGACCGGCCCGCGCCCCTCCCCCGGATCGGCAACCGCCTCTCGCCTCTCGCCCTGACCGCCCTCTGCCTGGCGTTCCTCACCTCTCTCCATCTCGTCGTCCTCTCCCTGGCCGCCGAAGCCGCGACGCTGGCCGTCCTCGCGGGCGTCACCGCCCTGTTCGCGGCGGCGGCCACCCGGCAGAGGCAGGAGCTCCGTGCCGTCTCGGCCGCCGTCTCCCTCGCGTACGCCACCGCGCTCGCCTGTGCCACGGGCGCGTCCTTGGAGTGGCAGCCGCACCACATCGCGCTGCTCGTCCTGGTGGTGCCGGCCGCGGCCGCGCTGCTGGCGGCCCGGCTCAAGGACGCCACGCTGACGCTGTCCGTGGAGATCACGGGAGCCGTCGCCGGGCTGGCGGCGATCACCCTGGCGGTCGCGGAACCGCCCAAGCTCGCCCTCGTCCTGGCCCTGTGCGGCGTGATCGCGGCGGGCACGGCTGTCCGTCCGGACCGCCGACAGGTCGGCTACGCGGCCGCCGCCTTGTTCGTGCTGGCCACCTGGGTCCGGCTGGCGTCCTGGGAGGTCGGTTCCCCGGAGGCGTACACGCTCCCGGTGACCGTACCGGCGCTGGTCGTCGGGTTCCTGCGCCGGACGCGTGACCCGCAGGCCTCGTCCTGGACCGCGTACGGGCCCGGCCTTTCGGTGACGCTGGTGCCGAGCCTCCTGGCGGTGTGGGGCGACCCGGGCTGGCTGCGCCCCCTGCTGCTGGGCGCGGCGGCGCTAGCCGTCACCCTCGTGGGGGTCCGGCACCGAGTGCAGGCACCGCTCGTCCTCGGCGGCGGCGTGCTCGTCCTGGTCGCACTCCACGAGCTCGCCCCGTACATCGCCCAGGTCGTCGGCGCCCTTCCCCGCTGGGTGCCTCCCGCACTCGCCGGCCTCCTGCTGCTGGCCCTGGGTGCGACCTACGAGCACCGGATCCGAGACGCCCGCCGAGTACGGGAGGTACTGGGCAAGATGAGTTAACGCCGGCGCCCCGTAGGGGCGCGGGGCTGTGACATATGCGGCTCCGCCGCGTGGGCGCGACCAGCCACAACGAACCCGCAGAATCCCCGCGCCCCCAGCGGAGCGTCACGGCATCTTGTCTCCTACCAGGGCGAGGTTCTGGATCGCCGCCAGCCCATACAGCGCCGTCGTGTTCGTGGACACCCACGACGCCTCGCTGCCGGAGACCAGGCCGGTCGGACCCTCGACCTTCTTCGTGGACCAGTCCGTCGACTCCTTGTAGTCCCAGGTGTCCCGGCTGTTGTAGAACTGCTGCCACGCGCGCGCGGCCAGCTTGTCGTCGCCCAACTCGACGGCGGCGTACGCGTCTTGGCGTGAGTGACCCTGGAAGAGCAGCAGGGAGCCGAAGTCGGAACCGTACCGGGCCTTCTGCTCGGCCTTGGTGGCGTTGAAGTAGCGGCAGTAGTCGAGCCACGCCTCCTTGAACTTCGGCATGTCGATCTGGTCGAGCAGTTCGGCGTTCAGTTCGACCAGGCCGAACATCGCCGACAGATGCGAGACGCCGACCTTGGGCTCCGCGGCGATGGCGAACTTGCCGGTGTCCAGGTCGTACAGCGCGTTGCCCTGGACGAACCCGTTGGGCTGGGCGGCGATGGTCTCCATTGTGGACAGGACCCTCGCCTTGGCCTTCTCCCACTTGGGGCCGCGCCGCTCCCACTCGGTGAGCCAGGCGGAGACCAGGCCGCTCCAGTCGGTGCCGAAGCCGATCGAGAGGGCGTTCCTGTCCGGCTCGTACGGCTCGGTGCGGATCTTGCGGATCGGGTCGAGGACCAGGAACGTCTCGTCGGAGTCGACGTTGGCGTGCATGAGGTCGCCGACACGCTCGTCCGCGGTGAGGAAGTAGTAGTAGCGGCGGTACGTGGTGTTGGCGATGCGCTGCTGCTTGGCGCTGTCCGCGTAGTGCTGGACGCCGTGGCGGGTGCCGAGGCCGGCCCACTTGCCGAGGTGGTAGACGTCGACCTCGCCGGTGTGCCGGGTCATGGCCTCGGCGAAGCGGAAGATGTCGGCACGGCCGGAGCGCATGTACGCGAACCAGAGCCACAGGTCGGGCGAGAGTTCGGAGTTGTCCCAGGCGTAGCCGCCGACGTCGTAGCACCACTGGTGCCGGCTCGGGTCGTACGAGTGCATGATGTCGCCGTAGTCCCAGAAGCCGTACCAACGACGCATCTCCACCTGATCCTTGTAATAGGTGAAGAGGAAGTCGAGGTGGTCCTCGATCTTCGCCTTGGCGGCGGTGGAACGGTCGGGCTCGGAGAACAGCTTGCCGAAGACGCCGGCCTTGATGAGGTGCCCCGGCGGGGCGACGAGCTGCGGCGGGGTGCGTACGGCCTCGACCTGCTGGGCCATCGCCTCGGCGCTCGGCGTCGACTCGTGGGCCCAGAAGAGGAGTTCGCTGGTGCGGGCGATGCCGTACGGCGTGCCGAAGCCGGGCTCGTAGTCCTCGTACGTGATGTTGAGGCCTTCGAGCTGCTCGGGGTACGTGTCCTGGCCCATGCCGTCGTGGTAGAAGCGCAGGTCCATGGGCTGCGCCTCGGGCGACCAGAGCCACATGGTGACCTCGGCCTCGTCGGTCTGCGCGTCGCGGATGTCGAGCTGGGCGGGGAACTTCTCCCAGAAGTCCCGCAGCCCGAAGCCGAATCCACCGCTCGCGCCACCGACGTACCCGAAGCCGCTCGCCCGCCGGCCACCGCCCGCGCCGATCCAGCCGTGCCCCTTCTTGGTGCGCTTGCGGACCGTGAAGCCGTCCGCGGAGAGCTGCGAGAGGGTGTAGTCGCCCCACTCGGGGATGTACTGAAGGCGGGTGGTCACCCGCTGGTCCCACGTCGAGGGATCGGGCAGCTTCTTGCCCTCGAACTGGGCCGTCCGCACGGCCGCCCCCGGGTCGCGGCGCAGACCGGTGATGCCCTTCACCGCCTCACGCAGCAGACCGGTGCCCTCGCCGCCGATGCGGATGTGCCGGTCGTACGCGGCGTCGCGCATCGGCACCTTGAACCGGATGCCGATACCGCGGATGAAGTCGCCGCTGGCCTTCCCGGGCTCCTGGGTGCCGTCGAAGGTGATGGTGTGCACCATGCGGAACGACTCGGCGCCCGCGTAGAAGTAGAGCCGGACCGAGAAGGGCAGCCAACTCCGGCTGCCCTTGCGGTGCTTGCCGTCGATGCGGACGACGGCACGGACCGGGCCGTCCTGCTCGACCTCGACCTTGGAGATGGCGCTCTCGAAACGCTCGTATTTCTCCGCGCCCTGGTCGCCGTCCTCGATCTCCGGCTGGCGCAGCAGCACGAGACGGCCGTTCTTGGCGATCTCGGTCGAGCCGCGCAGCACCGACTTCACGAGGGTCGAACCGCTCTTGCCGATCTTCGCGGTGATGACACCGGTCGACACATCGATGGAACCGCCGCTCTTGTCGACGGTCACCTTCTTCGCGGGCGCGGCCGGCGAACCCGCGGCGAGCGTGAGCTTTCCGCTTCCCGCACCCGGGCCGACCGCGTGCGCGGTCCACTTCAGCGAGCCGTCCGGCCAGTAGCCGATCGGCCACGACTGGACCGGCACCTCCTTGCCGTCGGCGTCCGCCAGCGCGAACGTCTGGTCCTTCTCGTACGCGCCCTTCGGCCAGGGCACGCCCACGGTCGAGCCGGGGGCGGCGCCGAGGCCGCCGTCCTCCAGCCAGTCCAGGGTCACCGGATCCGCGTCGGCGGCCTCGGCTCTCGGCGCGGCCTGCGCGTTCGAGCCGAGTGCCCAGCTGAACTGGGCGGCGGCTCCGGCGACGGCGGCCGCCTTGAGGAGGGACCTGCGGGGGATGGGAGACATGGCCTTTCCTTTCCGTGCGGGGAAGTCAGGGGCATGACAGAGAGAGGTACGACGCCGGGGCGCCGACCTTGTTCGTTCGGGGTTCGTTCGGGTGGGTGCTTTGTCAGCGGTGCCGGCCGCGCTCCTCCACGGCGAGGGCCGCCGCCGCGACGGCCCCCAGGACGGGCACCGCCATCGGCGGGATGAACCAGGCGGAGCAGGCCACCATGACCAGTCCGCCGACGAGCAGGAACGACCCGGCGGGGTCGAGGACCGTACGGCGCCCGGCGGCCGCGAGCAGCGCCCGCCAGGACGAGCCGGGCTCCCAGACCGCCGCCGCACGCAGCCCGGCGACGGCCAGCCCGATCAGTGCGAACAGACCGACGGCCCCGACGAGCGGACCGCCGGGAATGCCGGCGCGCACGGCCTGGACGTCCACCCACACCGCGAGGGCCGCGGCCCACCCGGCGAGCCCCGCGATCCACCCGCCGCGCACCGCCGCGCGGAAGTCGGCGACGAACTCCCGCCATCCGCCTCCCATATGGGCCGTACGCCGCCGGAGGTGCCGCGACCCGGCGGCGAACGCGGCGGGATAGGTGACAAGGGGAAGGGAGGCCACCGCGATCCACACGCCGGTGAGCAGACATTCGGCGAAGAGTCCGAACCGCTCGGCGAAGACGGACTCGCGCCTCGGAGGCTTCCGAGCGGACGTGTGCCCGGAAGCGGCTGCCGTACGAGCCTTCATGTGTGCCTCAGCCCTTCAGCCCGGAGGTCGCCATACCGTCGATCAGGTACCGCTGGAAGGCGAGGAAGAAGGCCAGCACGGGCAGCAGCGCCACCAGCGACATGGCGATCATGCCGCCGTAGTTGGCGACGCCCTCCTGGTCGCGGAACATCATCATGCCGAGCGAGACGGTGTACTTGCCGGGCTCGTTGAGGTAGATCAGCGGGCCCATGAAGTCGTTCCAGGCGTTGATGAAGGTGAAGATCGCGCTGGTGATGAGCGCCGGTCGGCACAGCGGCAGCACGATGGACCAGTAGATCCGCAGATGCCCGCAGCCGTCGAGCCGCGCCGCCTCGTCCAGTTCCTTGGGCAGGTTCCGCATGAACTGCACCATGAGGAAGACGAAGAACGCCTCGGTCGCCAGATACTTGCCGATCAGCAGCGGTACATAGGTGTTGATCAGCTCCATCTTCTGGAACATCACGTACTGCGGGATGAGCAGCACGTGATACGGCAGCAGCAGCGTGCCGATCATCAGCGAGAACATCAGGTTGCGCCCCGCGAACCGGATGCGGGCGAAGGCGTACGCCGTCAGCGAGCAGGAGATCAGGATGCCGACGACGGAGCCGAGCGCGTAGAAGAGCGAGTTCTGGAAGAACGTGGCGATCGAGATGTCCGCGATGCCGTCGGCGAGCCCCTTGAAGTTCTGGAGAATCGGGCTGGTCGGGAACAGCTCCAGACTGCCGATGATCTCCCGGCTGGGCTTGAACGAGGCTCCGATGACCCAGATGACGGGATAGAGGACGACCGCGAGGACCAGCAGGGCGCCGAGGTGCCAGGCGAGCGATCCGCTGCGCTTCCCCGCGAGTTCCAGGGACTTGCCGGGGGTGGTCGTGGTGGTGGTCATCGGGCGGCCTCCTCGTAGTGCACCCACCGCTTCTGGGACCAGAAGAGGACCGCCGTCACCAGTGCCACGGCGAGCAGCAGCATCCAGGCCATCGCGGAGGCGAAGCCCATCTGGGCCTCCTTGAAGCCCTTCTGGTACAGGTAGCAGGTGTAGACGAGCGTGGAGTCGGCCGGTCCGCAGGTGGCGTTGGAGACGACGTACGCCGAGCCGAAGATCTGGAAGGAGTGGATGGTCTCCAGCAGCACGTTGAAGAACAGCACCGGCGAGATCATCGGCAGGGTGATGCTCCAGAACCGCTTGAACGGTCCGGCACCGTCCACCTCGGCCGCCTCGTACAGCTCCTTCGGCACCTGCTTGAGCCCGGCGAGGAAGATCACCATGGGCGCGCCGAACTGCCAGACGGTGAGCGCCACCAGGCTGTAGAGCACCCAGTCCGGGTTACCGACCCAGCCGCCGACGTCCCAGCCGAAGAACGACTGCGTACGGTCCACCACGGCGTCGTCGGAGAACAGCGCACGCCACACGAAGCCGACGGACACACTCGCGCCGATGAGCGACGGGGCGTAGAACGCGGCCCGGTAGAAGGCCTGTCCGCGCCGGCTCTGCGCGAGCAGCAGGGCGACCCCGAGCGCGAGCAGCAGCTTCAGCGGCGTACCGATGACGACGTACTTCGCCGTCACCTCCACCGACTTCTGCCATCGGGGATCGTCGAGCATCTTGGTGAAGTTGTCGAAGCCGATCCACTTCGGTGAGTCGAAGAGGTTGTAGTCCGTGAACGCGAAATAGAGCGAGGCGGCCATGGGCCCCGCGGTCAACAGCAGAAAGCCCGCGATCCACGGGGACATGAACAGATAGCCGGCCAGATTCTCCCGGCGGCCCCGCCGCTTGACAGCGGCGGGGGGTCCGGGACGCTTCTCCGGGGCATCCGGCGGAGAGTCCTTGATGAGCGTCGTCACTGCTGTTCCCATCAGGCGGCGAGCGCGGTCTCGGCCTCGGAGAAGAACTGCTTCACCGCGTCGGAGACCTTGGTCTTGCCCTGGGACATGTCACCGGCGATACGCAGGAAGGCGGCTTCCACGGTGTCGGTGCCCGCCGGATGCGGGGTGATCGTCCCGAGCACCCCGGCCGCGGCGACGTCCTCCTCGTACTTCGCGATCGCCTGGTTGGGGGCGTCGGCCGGCTTGTACGCGTCGAACTGCTCGGTGGTGGCGAGGATGCCGCGGTCGTAGCCCATGATCTTGCCGACCTCGGGGTCGTGCACCATGAAGTCGATGAACTGGGCGACTTCCTTGGGGTGCTTGGTCCGCGCTGAGCCGCTCAGCATGAGCGAGGAGAGGTACTGGCCGGTCTCCTTGCCGTCGGTCGTGGGGATCGGCGCGAGCCCGTAGGTGCTGTCGCCCTCCGTGGCGTAGCGCACCGTGAAGTTGTCCCAGGTGAACTCGGACCCCGCGTCACCGGCGGCCAGGGACGACTTGGGCTTGTTCTGCTCGACCTTCTTCGGGTCGGTGATGATGCCGGCCTTGACGCGGTTGTACCCGTCCTGCCACCACTCCGTCAGATCTGCCTCGTCGAAGCCGAGACCGTCCTCCGTGAAGAACGCCTTGCCGTTCTGCCGCAGGTAGAGGTCGTAGAGGTACATGATCCCGAAGTAGCCGGTGTCGCCCGCCACCTTCTGGGTGTTGCGGATCTTTTCGAGAGCGTCGAAGTACTCGTCCCAGGTCCAGCCCGCCTTGGGCTTGATTCCCGCCTTTTCGAAGACCTTCTCGTCAATGACCAGCGACATGGTGTTGGAGCCGACGGGTATGCCGAGCAGTTTTCCGTCCACCTCGCCGACCTTCTCGACCCCGGCACGGAAGTTCTCGAGGCTCAGATTGCCCGCGTCCACCTGAGACTTGAGGTCGAGAAGAACGCTTCTCTTGTCGTACTTCCGCAGAAAGGCGACCGCGTTCTGGAATACGTCCGGCGGATTTCCACCGGCGGCCTGGGTCTGGAACTTCTCCCAAAAGGCCACGTAATCCTGGAAGTCCGTCTTCACCTTGATCTTCGGGTACTTCTTCTCGAAGAGCGCGATGCTCTGGTTGATGCGCTTCGCGCGCTCCTCCGCGCCCCACCAGGCAAAGCGGATCTCGACGGTCCCGCCCCCAGACCCACCGCTGTCTCCCCCGCAGGCCGTCGTCGTGGCCAGCCCCAGCGTGGCCAGCGACGCTCCCGCCGCCTTGAGGACCGTCCGCCTCTCAACACTCCCGTTGTCTCCCACAGTCGGGCCTCCCCGCGACGTCACTGTCCGCTGCCATGAATCGTTTCAAGTAAGCGCTTGCTGCCACAAGGTACGGAGGCGGTTCGCGGGCGTCAATGATTCGGACAGGAATTGCTTCGAAACGGGGTCGCTGGCGCGACGGCCTGAACAGGGGTGGGGTGGTGGGGTGTTGGGGGACTTTGCAGGTGGGGTGGGGTGAGTCGGGTGATCGAACGGGGTTTGGGGTGCGGGAGTTGGGAGCGAGGTGTGGTGAACATTGGGGGCGGGGCGGGGAGTTGACGGAGCGACAGGGAGTGTCTAGTGGGGTGGGGCAGGTTGAGGGCGGACGACTGGCGGGGGGTCTTGTTTGTCGGGTGCCGGTGCGGTGTGGCTGGGCGCGCAGTTCCCCGCGCCCCTGAAGGGGTGCTGTGGTGCGGGTTGTGGGAACAGCGCAGGTCGGGACGTCTCTGGAGTGCCTGTCGCCGGAGTGAGAGTCGCGCGAACGGAGGGGCGGTCGACGTACGGGCCGGCCGGCGTGCGGGGCGCCGACGTAGCGGGCCAGCCGCCGTGAGGGGGCGGCCGACATGCGGGCCAGCCGGCGTGCCGGTCGGCCAACGTGGCGGGTCGGCCGGTGTGCGGATCGGCCGGTGTGCGGGGCGGCCGGTGTGCCTCCATGACCGGAAGGTCGCCTCGACGAGGGTGGTCAAGGGGCTGGGGTGATTCCGAGTGCACAGGGGGTGTGGGGCTCGACGTCGGGAGGGAGGGCCCGGGGAAAACGACGGCCGACGCCCGCTCCGGTCGGCCTGAACGGGGTGCGGTCGCGAAGCCCTCGCAACGCGCGGCCCAAGCTCTCGCGACACCCGGCCAAGCCCGCGCGGAAACAGCGAAGGCGACCCGGTCCACTGTTCAGTGGACTTGGTCGCCTATTCGCATGGTGGGCGATACTGGGATCGAACCAGTGACCTCTTCGGTGTGAACGAAGCGCTCTCCCGCTGAGCTAATCGCCCGGGCGCAGGAAGAAGATTACCCCATGTCAGGGGGTGCCTCCGACCGCCCTACGAGCGTGCGAGCGCTGCCGTTCGTCGATCATTCCTTGATCTTCCACGGCATCTCGAAGCCGAACTTCCAGACGTAGATCCCGACCAGTACGGCGATGATCACCAGACCGATGGTCGTCAGGATGATGTTGCGCCGCCGCACCTTGGGATCGAGCGCCTTCTGTGTCGCCTCGGTGACCTTGCGTTTCGTCCAGCGGAGCACCAGCTGGGCCCAGACGAACTCGGTCGCCCAGATCGCCATGCCGCCGAAGATCACCAGCCATCCCGGCCCGGGCAACGGCAGCATGATCACGCCGGCCACGACGACCGCGAGGCCCACGATGAACACGCCCACCTGCCAGCTCAGGTGCAGCATGCGGCGCGCTTTGATGAATTCCGGCGCACGGGATCCGAGTGCCGGCTCGCTCTTCGTTCCATCGGCCGCCACGACGGCCTCCCCCGTTTCGTCACTCCCCGTATTCATACGGCCAAACCCTACCGGACGGAAACCGGTCACCGGAATGGCCGTACTCCGCGAACGGGGACTCGGCCGGATGAGCTACCTAAAGACACGCAAAACACTCAGAGGGGTTTACAACGGCACCGTAGGTGGCATGTCGATTTCGCCGACGTGCGAATCCCCGAGCGCACACTGAGCGAAAGGCCCTGGCGCTTATGAACACCACGGTCAGCTGCGAGCTGCACCTGCGCCTCGTTGTGTCGAGCGAGTCCTCACTGCCTGTTCCCGCAGGACTGCGGTATGACACGGCCGATCCCTACGCCGTGCACGCCACCTTCCACACCGGAGCCGAAGAGACCGTCGAGTGGGTGTTCGCCCGCGACCTTCTGGCCGAGGGCCTGCACCGGCCCACCGGTACCGGCGACGTCCGCGTCTGGCCGTCCCGCAGCCATGGCCAGGGCGTCGTGTGCATCGCCCTGAGCTCCCCGGAGGGAGAGGCTCTGCTCGAGGCCCCGGCGCGGGCCCTGGAGTCGTTCCTGAAGCGAACCGACGCCGCCGTGCCCCCGGGCACGGAGCACCGCCACTTCGATCTCGACACGGAGCTCTCGCACATCCTGGCCGAAAGCTAGGCCGAGACTCCGCACCAAGCCGCCCGGCGCCGTCCACTCGGGGAGACGGCTCGGGCTCAGACAACCGCATATGGCAGACGCACAGGCGCCGTCACCGCGGACACCCGCGGAGGCGGCGCCCACGTGTGCGCCTCCGGCGGTTCAGCGGGATGGGTGCCTGTGCGGGATGGGTGCCTGTTACGCAGGCGTCCCTTGATGACTGAGCGTAGGCGTGTGTCACGTACGGGCACCTCCGAGGGGCTGGGCCTACAGCCACAACGGGGACAGCGAGGCGTACGGACCCGTGCGGAGCCCTTCCGGCGGCTCGGCGTACGGACAGATCGGCGGGCATACCGATCCCCGATGCCACGACCCGATGGCACAGCCCGATGGCACAGCGCATGGATCTGACAGCGCATGGATCTGTCGGTGCGGGGTTCGCCGATACTTGACTCATGGGTGTCCAACCCACGCCGTACGCCCCCGGGGCTCGGCGCGTGCAGGCTCGGTCGGTGTGCGCTCCGCCGAAGCGGCCCGGGGCGGCCTGCGGGCCGCCGCAAGCCCGCGTTCAGGCCCGTCCGCGCGGACGGCGCCGGTCCCCCGTGTCAGGAAGCCGCTAAAGTCGGCCAGCATCGGCGGGCGGCAGCCCGACCCCCAGGCCAGGGAGCGAAATGTGCTGATCACCCACGACACCCGGTGCGCCCTCGACGCCGTGGTCGATCTGGTGAACACCGCACCGGAGGACGACACGCCGGACGGGCTCGCGAACGTCGCGGCCCTGCACGATTTCGTAGGAAAGCACGAGATCAGCGATGTCGGAACCCTGTCCGAGCTCGATCTCTCGGCGGTGCGCAAGATCCGCGGGCGGTTCGCCGGGATCTTCGCGGCCCCCGACGCCCACTCCGCCGCCGTGCTCATCAACGAGCTGGTCGCCGCCGCGGGCACGACACCGCGCCTCACCGATCACGACGGCTACGACTGGCACGTGCACTACTTCGCGCCCGGCGCGTCCGTCGCCGACCATCTCGCCGCCGACTGCGGCATGGCCCTGGCGTTCTTCGTGGTGGCCGGAGAACAGGAGCGGCTGCGCCGCTGCGAGGCACCGGACTGCCGGCGCGCCTTCGTCGACCTCTCCCGCAACCGCTCCCGCCGCTACTGCGACAGCCGCACCTGCGGAAACCGTCTGCATGTGGCCGCCTACCGGGCGCGCCGCAAGGAGGCGGCGGGCTGACGGAGCCCTCGGCGGGTGGCGCCAGGGACTCCGCATACGGCTCAGAGCAGCAGCAGATCGTGCAGCGAAGCCATGAGCAGCAGACAGCCGATCACCGCAAGGAAGATCATCAGCGGTGGCTGGGAAAGCGCGAAGAGACAACCCCGCCGCTCCTCGGGAGGAGCCGCGGTGTCGCTCTGTGTTGTGTCCAGCATCTCGCGGCGATGATGGCGCAGCCGACACTCCCGACGCGATCAACACGCCCGGAATATGCGGGAGTTCGCCGAAATCCGTGACACGGCCGTCCACGATCTGGGATAGGCGGTCTGGGATAGACGATCTGGAACAGGCTGTCTGGGACAGGCCCGCCCGGCACAGGCCCGTCACGGCACCGACCCGCTCACTGTGTCGTTTCAGAGCGTCATATGCCGCGCTGTTTCATATGCCGTGCTTCTTGAGGATGGCCTCGATGTCACTGAAGTCGTCCGCCGACTCGGCCTTGCGGGGCTTGGCCGCGGGGCGGGCGGCCGCCTGGCCTGCCGTCGCCGCCGGACCGAGCGAGGGCGCCGAGGCCGCAGGGGCCACCGCCTCGCGCTGCGCGGACCTGGCTGCCTTGCGCTCCTTGCGGGTCCCGCCGGTGCGCCGCTCCACGGCGCGCGTGGTCATGAACAGCATCCAGGCCGCGCCGAGCACGCCGAAGCCCGCCCAGGCCACCGGGCTGAAGGCGGTCTCGGCCACCCATTCGACAGCACCGGTCATCACCAGGCCGAGGGGGACCAGCGAGTACGCCGCGAGGCGGGCGGCCCTGAGGAAACGCTTGCGGTACGCGGTGACCGCGGCGATGCCCAGGCCGGCCGCGGCGACGGCGGAACAGACGGTCTCGGCAATCATCCGGTCCTCCAGGCAGGGTCGGTCGCGCAGGGCACTTCGTCCCTTCCATCCTGCACCGCCCGGTGCCCGGTATGCCATGGTCCGGGCAGACCTCAGGGACATCTCCGGGTCGGGTCCTCCTCAGGGCCCGTTCCCGGTACCCGATCAGAGGTAGCTCAGGGCTCGTCCGGAGGCGGAAGGTCCCGGTTGGGCCGCGAGCACCACGGCTGGGAGACTGGGCATCATGAGCGACTCCCCCTCCGCACGCCCCGCCGTCCCCGTCCTGGACGTCTGGTGCGAACTGCAGTGCCCGGACTGCCGTAGCGCCCTCGCCGACCTGCACGCGCTGGGCGCCCGCTACGGCGACCGACTGGAGCTGCGGCTGCGGCACTTCCCGCTGGAGAAGCACAAGCACGCGTTCGCGGCCGCGCAGGCCGCCGAAGAGGCCGCGGAACAGGGGCAGGCCTGGCCGTACGTCGAGGCGGTACTGGGTCGCGTGCAGGAGCTGGACCGTGAGGGAGAACCCTTCCTGGTCGAGGTGGCCCGCGAACTCGGCCTGGATGCCGAGGAGTTCGACACGGCGCTCATCGACGGCCGGCACATCCTGATCGTCGACGCCGACCAGGCCGAGGGCAAGGCGATCGGCGTGACCGGCACTCCGACGTACGTCATCGACGGCGAGCGCCTCGACGGCGGCAAGAGCCAGGAGGGGCTGCGCGAGCGCATCGAGGAGATCGCGGACCGCCTGCTGGCCGAACAGAAGGCCTGAGCTCCGAAGGCACCGGCACCTGCCCCCATCGGCGTCTTCGAGGCCCGCCCTCCACAAGAACATGCAGTCCCCGCAGCAGGGTCTCGACCGTCCCCTACAGCAGGTTCTTGTAGAGGTGATAGGTGATCGTCTCGTAGCCGAGTGACTCGTAGAGCCGCTCGGCCGGGGTGTTCCCGGCGAAGACGTTCAGGCGGATGCCGGTGCGTCCGGCGGCGATCGCCTGCGCCTCCGCCAGGAGCATCAGCGAACGGCCGTGTCCTCGGCCCCGGTACCGCTCGTCGGCCTCGACGTCGTAGACGAAGCCCCAGCCGTCGCGCGCCCCCAGCCACAGCATGCCGACCGGGGTCCCCTCGTGTTCCAGGACGCTGAACTGCATGCCCTCGCTGTCGAGCCCGTCCGGCAGTGAAGTGGCGTGGTCCCGCTCGGACTTGGCGCGGGCCTCGGCCTCGGGCACGCCCCGGGTGATCCAGTCCTGGACGTAGTCCTCCTTGGCCCGCTCCATCCAGGACTCGAACTCGGCCTCCGTCATGGGGCGCCCCCGACTGCCGACGGGCAGTTCGGGCGCGGTGCCGTCGAACCGCTTCTCCATGTTGCGGTTGCGCAGCACGTAACCGAGGGCCGTGGCCAGCCGCAGGGCGGCCTCCGCCTCGGCGGGCACCGACGCCTCGATCCGCGTACAGCCCCAGCCGCGCGCCACCTCCTCCGCGGCGAGCGCGGCCACGGTGGCCCGTCCGCGTCCCCGGTCCGGCTCGTCGATCCCCAGATCACGGATCTGGGCGACGGACGGCCCGAAGATGTGGTGGGTCGCAAGGTGTATCGCACCCACGGGACGGCTGTTCACGCACACTCTGTAGTGGCGCGACAGCGCCCCGTCGGCGTCGCGCTGCAGCGGCTCGGTCGGCCGCAGGGTGGTGGTCATCAGGGGTGTTGTACCCGTCCTACGGGCTCACGTCATCCGGTTAACGGGCGCAGGCCCCGTCACGGATCGAGGTCGTCGCCCGCCCGTTCGTCGAAGATCCGCATGGCCTTGGCGGTCACCGGGCCCGGTGCGCCCGGCAGTTCACGGGAGTCGACCCGGTGTACGGCCTGCACATCGCGCAGCGTCGAGGTCAGGAAGACCTCCTCGGCCCGCTCCAGGACGTCCAGCGGGAGGTCGGTCTCCTTGGCGCCCGTCCACTCGACGGTGAGGGCGCGCGTGATGCCCGCGAGGCAGCCGGACGCGACCGGCGGGGTGTGGATCTCGCCGTCGAGAACGACGAAGACGTTGGAGCCCGTGCCCTCACAGAGCTGCCCGACCGTGTTCGCGAACAGCGCCTCGGACGCGCCCTGTTCGCGCGCGCGGGCGAGGGCGACGACGTTCTCGGCGTACGAGGTCGTCTTGAGGCCGGTGAGCGCGCCCCGCTCGTTGCGGGTCCACGGCACGGTGATCACGGCGGTGGAGTCGGGGCGGCGGGCGGTCTCGCCAAGGGCGACGAAAAGGGTCGGCCCGTGCTCACCACGATCGGAGCCGAGCGGACCGTGGCCGCCGGTGTACGTGATCCGCAGGCGGCCGAGCGGCATCGGGTTGGCGTCCAGGACGGCGGCGCAGGCCCGGCGCACCTCGTCGAGGTCGGGCTCGGGCAGCCCCAGACCGCGTGCCGAGCGCGCCAGCCGGTCGAGGTGGCGGGTGAGCGCGAACGTACGGCCGTCGAGCACCTTCACGGTCTCGAAGATGCCGTCGCCCACGGTCAGCCCGTGGTCGAAGACGGAGACACGGGCCGACTCGATGTCCTGCAGCCCGCCGTCGAGCCAGATCTTCACGTGGGGGTCCCTCCACTTGCGTCGTACGCCCCTGGATACACCCCCGACGCTACAGCGAGCAGTCGCGCGGCTTTCAGTTCGGTCTCCTCCCACTCGCGCTCGGGGTCCGAACCCCAGGTGATGCCCGCGCCGGATCCGAAGCGCAGCATGGCCGCGTCCTTGGCCGACCGGTCGATCCAGAAGGTGCGGATGCCGACGGCCAGCTCTCCGGTGCCACGGTCGGCGTCGACCCAGCCGATGCCGCCGCAGTACGGGCCCCGGGGCGCCGTCTCCAGTGCCTCGATGATCCGTAGGGCGCTGGACTTGGGGGCGCCGGTGACGGAGCCGGGCGGGAAGGTCGCGGCGAGCAGCTCCGGCCAGCCCGCGTCCTCCCGCAGCTCGCCGCTGACGGTGGAGACGAGGTGGACGAGGCCCGGGTGCTTCTCGACGACACACAGGTCGGGCACGGCCACACTGCCGGTGACGCACACCCTGCCCAGGTCATTGCGCACCAGGTCCACGATCATCACGTTCTCGGCGCGGTCCTTCTCCAGAAGGTCCGCCTCGGTACGCCCGGTGCCCTTGATCGGACCCGACTCGACCACCGCGCCGCTGACCCGGAGGAAGAGTTCGGGCGACGCCGTGGCTATCTCGACGCCGTGTCCGGGGAGGCGAATCGTTCCGGCATAGGGCGCCGGATTGGCGCGCGCCAGCAGGGCCGTCAGCGCGTCCACGTCGGCGTCCGGTGCGACGGGCGCCGACAGGATCCGGCAGAGGTTCGCCTGATACACCTCGCCGGCCGCGATGTGCTCACGGATGCGGCGTACCCCCGCCGTGTACGCGGCGCGGTCGAGCGACGACGTCCAGTCACCGCGTCCGGGCCCCCGCCACTCCCCCGGCACCGGCGCGGGAACGGATTCCCGTCGTACGTCCGCGAAGCGGGCGCAGACGAGACGCCCCTCGAAGTCGGCGCTGACGGCCCAGAAGCCGCTGGAGTCCAGGGCCGCCGGGTCGTCGGTGACGTCGAGGAGGCCGGTCGCGACGAGGTTGCCGAAACGGGCGAGAGCTGGGAGGTCGTGCACGGCTGTGAGTCTATGGTGGGTGGCCCGCGGGTGCCCCGGCCGTGTCCTGGAGCGGGCGTAGCGCAGCACGCTGCACAAACGCGTTTTTGTACTGGCCCCGGAATCCGCTAGAGTTCAACACGTCGCCGGGACGCGTGAGCGGTCCGGAAACGACAAGCGGACGTAGCTCAGTTGGTAGAGCGCAACCTTGCCAAGGTTGAGGTCGCCAGTTCGAACCTGGTCGTCCGCTCGCAGGCAGTGGGGGGATCGTCCCGAACCCCGCACTCCTGGTGGAGTGGCCGAGAGGCGAGGCAACGGCCTGCAAAGCCGTCTACACGGGTTCAAATCCCGTCTCCACCTCCAAGGACGATTAGCTCAGCGGGAGAGCGCTTCCCTGACACGGAAGAGGTCACTGGTTCAATCCCAGTATCGTCCACACAGGCCAGAGGCCGTTTCCCGATACGGGAGACGGCCTCTGGCGCGTAGCGAGTGACAATCTGCGTGACTACCGATCCTCGCCACCCTCAAAGATGCGGTCCATGGTCACCGCTCCTGTCTGGATCACCGGGCGGATCTGCTTCCGGTAGACCTTCTCCGTGACCGCCGTACTGGAGTGCCCCACGAGCCGAGAGATCTCCTCCAGCGGTACGCCGTTGTCGGAGAGCAGGGACACGAAACTGTGCCGGAGCTCCCGAGGCGTCCAGTGCGCCGGGTCGAGACCGTCCACCGCAGCAAGGACACGTCGATAGGTCCGCCGGACGTTGGCCGCATCGAGCTCTGTGCCCACTGCGGAAGTGAAGACGAGACCCTTCTCCTTCCACTCCTCCCCCGCCTTCTCACGCTGCCGATCCTGCGCTTTGCGCTGCTCGGTCAACGCCTCCACACAGCGAGCAGGCAACGCGAGCGTGCGCCTCGACTTCCGGGTCTTGGTGTCCCCACTGGCACGGACCGAACGCCAGACGGCGATGTGCGGCGGGATCGGCGGATCCGTGTCCGGCGCCCCTTCGAGGTCCACGTGATCCCACGTGAGCGGGCGCAGCTCCTCCGTCCGACCTCCGGTGAGGAGAGACAGCACGATGTAGGCGTGCAGCGGCGTGTCAGCGGCAGCGTCCAGCACCGCCTCAGCCTGTGCGAGGGTGAGCGCTTTGGACGGACGCCCCTCCTGGCCGGTCGGGACGGAGCACAGCTCAACGACATTGCGCTTCACCTTGTCCCTCACCATGGCCCGTTTGACCGCTCGGTTCAGGCACGAGCGGATCACTTGCAACGTGCTCGTACTGAGCGTCTTGGCCTTGTCAGCCAGCCACTTGTCCACCTCGTCGGCGGACAAGGCGCGGAGCTTCCGCGCTCCGAGCGCCGGAATGATGTGCCGCTGACAGAGGGTCGTGTACTTGGCCACCGTCGTCCCGTCCAGTCCCGCCAAACCGTAGGCCAGCCAGTCATCAACAGCGTGCTTGACCGTGTAGCCCGAGGGCGCGATGGCGAGGCCGTCTTCATAGTCTCGGATGACCTCCTTCAGCTTGGCTTTGGCCTCAGTCTTGGTCCGGCCACTGCCACGCTTGACGATCCGCTTTCCTCGCCCGTCATAGCCCAGGCTGACCGTCGCAATCCAGCGTTGGCGCTTGTCGTCCCAGTGAAGCCCGCCGTCTCCCCTGCTACGCCGTTTCGTCACCAGTCGCCTCCCGCCTCGCGTTCGAGGAGCGCGACGTACTCATGGATCGCCGAGACAGGGATACGGCGCGCACGCCCTTGCCTCACGGCACGAAGGCGCCCAGCGCGGATCTGCTCATAGATCACGGTTCGACTGAGGTTGAGCACCTTCATGGCGTCTTTGATCCGGTAGAGGACAGGTTCGCCAGCGAGATCATGCTCAACGGCGGTCGCCATACTCACCACTCCCCCGTGCCGTCGTGCAGGGCTTCGCGGGCGGTTTCGCGGTTGAGCTGGAGGTCGCGGGCGATGGTGGCGGCGAGGGCGGATTCGCCGGGGGTGTGGCCGTGCCCGGCGTACTGCCAGGAGGCGAGCACGAGCACGGTGTCCGGCTCGGTGTCGTCGAGGCCGCGGGCTTCGCGTTCTTGGCTGGCGCGGTAGTCGGCTCGGGTCTGCCGGAGTGTGCCGAGGGTGGTGGAGTAGCGGCGGGACTTGGAGGAGAAGTGCCCGCGGAAGCCGAGCATGTGAGCCCAAGCGCGTAGCCGCCGGTCGGGGTAGAGGGGTTCGAGGTCAAAACAGGCGTCGATGAGGCGGCGGGCGTGGTCGGGAACGCCGAGCAGGACGGGCGCTTCGCGGTTGCCGATCGGGCGGTCGAGGGTGCCGGTGTTCTCGGCGGCTTTGGTGGCGTACTTGGCGACGTAGGAGGCCACGGCCTGTTCGGTGATGTCGGAGCCGTCGCCGAACGCCTTCACGGTGCGGATGTCGAGTTGGGTGCCCCACTGGAAGGTGCGGGCCGGTTGGTCACCGGCGGCGGGCACGGTGACCGTGGCGTAGGGGTGGACGGCGGCGGCTCGGATGGCTGCGTCGAGGAGGTCGACGGTGGCCCAGGACGGCGGCGGGTCTTCGGGCCCGTCGGGTCCGTCGAGGCGGATCACGGCGTGGAAGTGGACGGCTCCGCGCTTCTGGAACTCGGCGACCTTGCCGTACGACAGGCGTGCGGTGTCGGCGAGTTCGCGCTGCGTCAGCCCGGCCCGGGCGGCGATCTCGCGGCGGAGCCGCTTGATGAAGCGGTGCCACAGCTCCCCGGCATGGTTGTTGAAGAGCACCGCGCCCGCGTAGTCGTAGGTGTCCGGGTCGAGTGCGGTGCCGAGCGCGGGATCATCCTCGGCGTGCCAAAGGCCGCAGCGGCAGCGCCCACGAGTCGGCCGGTTGTGGACCGGTCCGAACGAGGGAGCGGTGAAGGTGGCGAAGACGCGGGGGCTCTCGCGCACGATGGCAGGTATGTCGTAGCGGTCGTCTCCGGCCAGGCCCGCGCGGATGAGGTGGTAGGTGTCTCCGGCGTAGGTCCAGGCGCAGGCCGGACAGCGGGAGGCGCGGCGGTTGCCGCAGGCGATCCGCAGCCGTCCGCCCGGCTCGTGCTCGGTGCTGTAGTGGTGCAGCGTCTCACCGGTCGTCTTGTCCTTGGTCAGGGTCCAGCCGGTCAGGTGGATCGGGTTGGCGCAGCCGCCGGTGCGGCGGATCTGGTCTTGCCAGCGGTCGAAGCCCGGGGACCCGGCCACCCGCAGCGCGTCGGCGAGGGTGGCCGGGTCCAGGCCCGCGAGGGGCGTGGTGTCGGTCACGCGGCCACCTCCCATCCCGCCTCGTTGGGGCGCGGGGGCAGGGGCAGGGTGCCGAGGCCCTGGCACCTCGGGCAGTGGACGGTGATGGTGCGTAGGTGCCCGTTCCGGTCCCGGCCGCCGAGTGTGACGGCGGCGGAGGCGAAGCCGCTGCAGCCCGGGCAGACACGGGCCGGGGCGGGGGCGCGGTCGGTCATGATGGAGGTTCCTTCCGGTTGAGAGATCGGGTAGGGGCACGGCGCCTGGGCGGCGGAAACCTGGCAGTGGAGGCCGCCCGGGGCCGGTCAGCGTCGTGTGGCGTCGGTGGTCACCAGGGAGCGGATGACCAGGGCGCAGATGGCGACCGAGACGCCGGTGATGGCCACGGCCAGCAGCAGCGAAACGAGGACGGCGCCGACGACCAGGACGACGCCTCCGCCAACCACCGCCAGGCCCATCAGCGAGCCGGGGGTGAGCTGGACGCTCGTGCGGGCCGGGGCGGGGTTCTGGCAGTAGCAGTGACTCGGAGCGTGGTTGTGGTGCGGCTGCTCGATGGCGGTCGGCGTGACCACCGGCACGATCTCCCTCGTCGGGGTGGGGTTGACCGGAACACGGGGCTGGAACATGGGATGAACTCCCTTCTGAACGTGGCTACTTGGTGGCGGTGTCGATGGCGGGGCCAAGGAAGCTGTCGGCCAGCAGGTAGCCGCCGATCAGCAGGACGATCACGAGCCAGAGCGGCGGGCGAACGAGCTTGATGCCGACCAGGCCGACGCAGGCGATGAAGAACCACAGCGGCACAGACATCGGGCGGGCTCCCTTCAGCGGACGGGGCAGCGGTGGCCCTGGGCGGCGATCATGGCGGGGCTGACGTCGTCGTACTCGACGGACCAGCCGCAGTCCTCAGCGGCGCAGGCGGCGACGTACTTGATCTCGCCGCGGCGTCCGTGTGCGGTGCCGACGGTGACCTTTCCAACGCGGTGCAGCTCGCGCCAGATCTGGTAGAGGCCCATGGGTGGTGCTCCTTTCGGGTCAGGTGAGTTGGGCGGCGATGGCGTCCGCCATCGGGGCGGGCACGCCGAGGCGGGCGCGCAGGGTGTCGGTGTCGATCCGGGATCCGGTGCGGGCGTGGTGGTCGTCGGCGACCTTGCGGGCGTGAGCGACCAGCGCGGCCGGAACTTGCGGAACCGGATCGGCGGCGGGCAGGGCCGGGGGTTCTTCGGCCGGACCGACCGGGTCAGGCTGTGGCTGGGAGGTGGGGGTTGGTTCGATGCGGTCGACTTCGGGGGCCGGGGCTGCGGGCGCCGGCGGAACCGGCACCCGGTCCCCGGCCGCGTTCGAGTGGGCCAGGAGCGTGCCGCCGAGGAAGGCCAGCGCGGGCCATCCGGCGACGCCGAACCGCAGCCAGGCCGGAGGGTGGTCGAGGTCGAGGAATCCGGCAGTGGCGACGTTCGCGCCGAGCGAGGCGATAAGGGCGATCAGGAACCAGCACCAGGCCAGCCGGGACGGGCCGTCCGAGCGGAGCCGTCGCCACGCGGCCACGAGCAGCAGGTCAACGGAGATGGGGTAGGCCCATGCCTTCCAGCCGTCTTGTCCGGCGGCTGCGGCCAGGTCGTGCAGGTGGGCGAAGGACAGGGCCCCGGCAATCACAGCCTGTACGAGCACGGCGTCCGGGCGGAGCGTACGGGTCATGTCTTCACCTCCTTCGGAGAGTTGGGCCCGGGGCGGGGCGGGGATCAGGTCCGGCCGCCCGGCCCCGGGCGGGGTTCAGTCGGCGGCTTCGCCGGTACCGAAGCAGGCAAGGCAGATGCCGCTCTGCTGGCCGACCACGCGCTGCTTGCGGCCCACGCGGACGGTGCGGGCGACCTCTCCGGTGCCGTTGCACGGCTCGCACTTCACCGGCTCCGGCACGGTGGCCTTGCGACGGGCCGTCGTCTTCCTCGCGGCCATGGCGGCGTTCAGTCGCTGTCGCAGTGAGCGGCATTCGGAATGGGTACGCCGTCGCACGGCTTGGCAGCCCACTCGTAGTTCGTGGACGGGCCAACCACGACCTTGTAGCCGTCACCGGCACAGCCGCCGCAGGATTGACGGTGGTTGGGCACCTCGGCCGGGTCGGACGGCACGGGGATACCGGTGTCCTTGTCGGTGTGGAACTTCATGGTCAACTCCTTCTGTTTTCGGCATGGATCGGGTAGAGACCTGGCGCGAAGGGGTCACGCCGACCCGTCAAGCGAGTGAGAATCAGGCGGCTTCTGTGACGGCTTCGGCCGCCGCGGGCGCCTGGACGGGCGCGAGATCCAGCGCGGGCCGGAAGCGGGCCAGCTCCGGCAGATCCGGGGTCAGGTGGGCGTGCCGGTTGCACGCGGACACGGCCTGCCGCATCGAGGTGTGCGGGGTGCGAATGCGGGTCCACTCACCTGTGGAGTAGCCCACCACCGCCATCCCCCGGCGCGTGTTGGGGATCTGCGTAGCGGCGAACACCGCGTGCGGGGAAATGTCGCCGAAGGCCATCTTGGCGGTGGATTCGTCGTTGACGCGGTGAACAGTCCGGCCGGTGAGCTGGGCGCGCAGCATGGTGATGCCGTCGCCGAGTTCGGAGCCGAAACGCTGCCCGTAGATGTCCAGGAAGATCCCGGCCGCGCGGCCAAGCTGGGCGAGGCGGACCAGGGCGGTGATGATCCGGTCCCGGCGAGGATCGTTCCTCTTGGTGCTCAGGGCGAGTTCGGCGATCTCGTCGATAGTGACCACGATCGGCACCGGGCGCAGCGCCTCAGGCAGGTCCCAGATGTTCGCGGCAATCTCCCCATCCGACGTGTCGGCGCTGATCCGCTGCTCACGGCGGATCACGTCGTAGATGCCCTCCATCCGCGCCACCAGCGCTTCCAGCAGAGCAGCTGCGTCATCGGGGTTGTCGGCCAGCGCGGACAAGCGGCGGGCGAACGGACCGAGTTCGATCTTCTTGCAGTCGATGCCGACCAGCGCGACCGGCTGCGCGGCAAGTTCCTTGATCACGGTGCGCTGGAAGACGGACTTGCCGGACTGCGTGGCGCCGACCGTCACCGAGTGCGGCACCTCCCGGTAGTCCCGGTAGTGGACCGATCCGTCCTCCACCAGCGCGACCGGGATCTTCAACAGGTCACGGTCGGTCTTGGCGGGCATCTGCACGTGCTTGAGCACGTCGTAGCCGGTCAGGGTGATCTCGACGACGCCCGGTTTGATCTCGCGGGAGGTGACCTGGTGGACGCCGAAGGAGTGGCGCAGCCGGTCGGCGGCGGCGGAGAACTCGAACGCATCCTGACCGGACCGCATCTTGATCCGCAGCCGGACCCCGGTCCGCGTCGGCTTCAGCCACAGCAGGTGCGGCACGCGCTGCTGCGGACTGGGCTTGTTGAACCAGCGGGCCAGCGCCAGCCGCAGCCGGGAGGCCGGGACGGTGAGGTGGCAGGCGTCCATCACGGCCGCGTAGCGGAAGCGGATCCGCAGCGCGGCGAAGGCGACACCGAAGGTCAGCCAGTGCCAGGCGGGGCGGCGCCACTTCAGCAGCAGCGCCAGTCCGGCCACGACCGCCAGCGCGATCAGTATCCAGTCCATGATCAGGCTGCCCTGGACTTCGATGCGGTCTCCACCAGCGAGGTGACGGCGACCGCGCGGAAGCTGATGCCGTGCCGCTTCTGGCCGTTGAACTCGTTCTCCCACGGCCGGGCGATCAGACCGGTCAGCGCGACCGGGGTGCCCATGACCAGCTCGCCGGAGATACCGGACTCGGGGACCGCCACGCTCATAATCTCGGCGTTGCCGTCCATGACGAACATGACATCGACCGTCCACAGGGTCGCGCCGGTCTCGCGGTCCGTGGCGACCTCACCGGTCTGCCGGTTCGCAATCTTCTTCTGCGGAGGCTGCGCCACCATCACGGCAGCGGAAGTGGTGTCGACGGGAATCTGACGCATTATGGAACTCCCTTTTCCGAGGGGCGGGAGCGGCGGACTACTTGGCGGTGGGTCGCCGCTCCTGTGTGTTGTTGGTCTTGGTCCGCAGGCAGACGGCCACGGACGCTCGCGTTCCCAACTGGTGCGCACCAATAGATTCCATCTGGTGCGCACCAGATGTCAAGCCCTGTCGCGATCCGGCTTCTTAACTCGCCTTCCTGCGACGCTTCTAGGCAACCGCGTGCGCCAACTCCCCGGTAGCCAACAGGGGTTAACACGGATTGAGTTAACCCCTGACGACCTGCACCGATGTGAGGCATGCTGCTGTTACGGCTCAGGACTCACATGCAGGGCGGTGCACGTGACGAACGGACTCCGGGCAGCGAGGAACGCGCACGAGTGGTCACAAGAGCGGCTGATCCGAGAGATCGAGCGGTACGCGCGGCAACACCTGCTCACGATCGCGTCCACGGCCAGCCTGCGCGTCTACGTCTCGGAGTGGGAGAACGACAGACGCCCGATCACAGAGCGGTACGCAAAGATCCTCCGGGCATTGCTCGGCATCACCGACGACGAGCTGTACGGCAGGCACACCGCGCCAGCACTCCCAGAAGCTGACGGGTACGACGAGTTGGTGAACCGGATCGACGCAGCCCGAAGCGTCAGTCTCACCATGGTGAACACGTTCATGGACCAGACCGAGCTACTGCGAACCGTCGACCGTCAGATGGGAGCAGCCAGTCTCATCGACCAGATGACCGGGCATCTGTCGACGCTCGAAGATGCGTTGACCTTTGCGGTGCTTCCCGACACGCGGCGACCCGTAGCTCAGGCACTCGCCGGAGCAGCGACGCTCGCCGCATGGCAGGCCCTCGATGTCGGAGCCGTCGAACGAGCGTGGCGGCATTACGAGTTGGGCAAGCACGCGGCCAAGGAAGCCGAGGCTCCCATGTACCTCGCGCACGCCACGGCTGAGCAGGCATACGTACTCTGCGACGCGGGCCGACCGGCGGTAGCGGTCGAGCTGATCAGGGATGCCCAACGCGCCGGCGGGCAGGCGATGTCTCCCCGGCTCCGGGCGTGGCTGTACGCGGCCGAAGCCGAGATCTGCGCCAAGGCTGGCCTGCCCGACGACTGCCGCCGAGCACTGGATAGCGCCATGCAATGCCTGCCGTCCGGTGCAGAGGCTCGCGACCCGGACATGTTGAGCATCTTCCTGAACGACGGGCACCTGAGCCGGTGGCGGGGCAATGCCCTTGCGCTGCTCGGCGATGAGGCCGCGGTAGACAGCCTGTACGACGCCCTTGATGCCGTGGACCCGACGTTCATCCGAGCAACGGCCGGACTTCGGTGCGATCTTGCACAAGCTCATCTGGCCCGTGGTGAGTACGACCAGGCGACCGAGCATCTGAGGCAGGCGCGTCTTCTCGCGAACCGCACTGGATCAGTTCGCCATCGGCGCCGGATCGAGCAGCTCACACAGCGGTTGTAGGGGACTTGCCACTAGCTCGGGAAGCGAGCACGTGCAGGAGCGCAACGAGAGTCCCAGAGCCCATCAGGTCCCCGCGGGCCATGAGCCCAGGGATATCGGCGAGCGGCACCCACGCGACCTGTCCGGCCTCTTCGAGGTCCGTTGGGTCCCCGACGTGCTTGGCACCACGGCCCACGTAGATCTCATGCGGCGAGTCGACCATGCCGACCATGGGCTGATAGGTGACCACGTGCTTCAGATCATCGGGACGCCAACCAGTCTCTTCCTCGACCTCACGGGCAGCAGCCGCGGCGGGATCTTCATCCTCGTCGACGATGCCACCAGGCAGCTCCCAACCGAAGGAGTCGGGCACGAAGCGGTAGCGCCAAAGCATCAAGACTCGGTCCTGATCATCGAGGACCGCAGCGATCGCGACATGGTGCAGCCGTACTACGTGATGCTCGAACCGCTCCACACCGGGTGGCTCAACATCGACAAGTCCGAGCTTCACCCACCGGTTGTCATAGAGGATCCGTTCGCCATGAATCTGCCACGGCTCCAAGCCCGTCGGTGTCTCCACTGAGACAGCATGTCCAGGGACGCGGTAGGAGCTTCGCCCGTGTACTTCCACGACACCTTCGAGCGCGAGCCGCCCCAGGACGACCCGCAGTTGAGTGCGCCCGATTTCGAGGTCTTCAATCAGCTTGCGCTCGGAAGGGAGCTTGGACCCCGGCGGGTACTTCCCCGTTGAGATCCATTCGCGAATCGTGCGGTCAACCCGCGCCGACTTCGTTTCCATCCGTTGAGCACACTCCCCGATGTCATCACCTGGCCCGCACCAGCGTAGCCGCCGGACCTGTCAGACGGCAGGGATGATCAGTCAACCACCGCTGATCACTCAAGCTCGCAGCCAGGCGCGCCGGTGCCGTGCGACGACGTAGACCTGCTCGACCTGGTCCAGGGTGAGCTTGCCCGAGAGGGGGCCAAGGGCCGACACCTCACGCTCCTGGTAGATCCGCACGGTGTACTGCGTGGCAGCGCGGTGCAGAGAGGCGATGCCGACGAAGACTAGGACCGGTTCCACAGGGACGGTGAACCCACAGTGCCGCTCCAGTACTCCCTGAGCGTAGGCGGCTTCTGCCTTACTGGCCGTCGCGTACGGAACAGGTCGGCCACCGTTGACCTTGGCCATGTCGTCGCCGACCCAGACTGAAGCGCCCTGGTGATGCTTGGTGTTGATGCTGAACACGCCACCCGGCCCGATCAGCAAGTGATCGATATCCCCTCCGTTGCCCTTGGGTACGCCGTGCAGAACCCGCCAGCCCTGGGCGGAGAGGCGGTGCAGCTCTCGGCCCACGCGCTGCTCACCTTCAAGCCCGGCGTACCAGCTGTCCCACTCCGAAGGACGCCGCAGCATCTTCGTCCAAAGCCGCTGCACGGACGACGGGCCCCGGGCGGCAATCGCCTCAAGCACCGCTGCTCCCGGGCGGTTCTCCGCCAAGTCATCGGCGACGGTCAAGGCCGGTAACTTCACGGGCTGATCACGTCGCAGCGGACCGGGCGGTTCGGTCTGCCGAGGAGGCTGCTTCACGGGCACCGTTTCAGGGGCCGTGGCCGCCTGCGACGGGCCAGGACGGAGGACAGTCGCTGAGTCGCCAAGGTGCTTACGCAAGAGCGTCACGGCCTCACTCTCGTACCGCCGCACCTTGATCGTGATGACCTTTGTGGACCGGTCCGCCCATGCCACGGCGGTTCCGTCCGGGAGGTTCACGTAGAGCCGGTCCCTGCCGTGCCGCTTCCACGGGTTCACCGTGAGATCGCTCATTGGCCCGCCCCCAAATGTGTGCCGTCCCCACACACATGGCAGCAGCCGACCGCAGGCCCAGCAAGAGCGCCTTGCGGTCAAACTTTCCCTACATCATCAAGGCTCGCTGCGCTCGCTCGCCCGGCGGCCTACGGCGCTCGTCGATCATCGCCAACCCGACCGCCGCAGACTCCGCCCAAGCGCATCAACGGCCGCTACCGGCCCGCACGCCACCGCCACCACGATCCGGCCTCGGGAGGGAAAAAGCGCAACAGCAGCTCGACCCCAACGCCCTCGTTCCAAGGGTCACGCCGCACCCCTTTCCACCCAGTTGCCTACATGAGTAGGTCGGATCAACCGAGGGCCGCGCCAAGCGCGGCGGC
>NZ_VWMY01000055.1:39206-80887 GCF_008905045.1 Streptomyces albicerus | reverse complement strand
CCAAGAACTGCAACGGCAGTGGCAGCCCGACCGCGGCGGACCCCGCCGTGACCAACGCGGCCGCGCTCAGCATTCCGAGCGCAGCAGTAAGCGTGAAGATCTCCGCCACAGCCAACACAGCTGCGATGATCAACCAGATCAGCCATAGATCCATTGCGTGCCTCTTCTGACCGGCGCGGGTGCGAAGAGCTTGACTTTCACCATTGGACCCCGATGCGGGACAGCCGCGGTACCCCTGGGATAAGGAAACCTCGCCGAACGAGCGGGGGCGTACTAGCGCAACGCACCGTAAGCGACCACCTTCGACCACCTTCACACTAGTTTTACCCACACGGAGAAGATCGCTCATTTGACTTCGCCTGTTCCCATGTTTGTGTCACCCGCCGGGGCACCAGTTGCATTCCGTGATTTCGCGGGCCAGGGTCGGTACCGCCTCTGGCCGGCGAAACTACCGCTGATGCGCAGAAAGTCAGTCGCCGAGGAAGATCACCTCTCGCCTGAGGGATGTCCGCAGGTGGGGGGGCGTCCAGGCTAGGCGCCCTCAACGACTGGCGGCTCGCGATCGGCTCCCGGCTCGACGTCGTCGACGAGGAGGACACCGACCTCCTCTACCGGCTGCCGGACGAGGATCCGCGCCAGCCGATGGTGATGGCGCATCTCTGGCTGGGCGGGCTCCAGGAGACGTTCGTCGAAACGCTCATGCCGTGCCCTGAGGACCCCGCGCGGTCATGACCGTCCGCTCCTTTGTCTACTGATCTGTCAAGCCGTTTTCAGGCTGCGCTGTCTCAGCGGACGCTCAAATCCGGATAACGATCGCATCACCGCCCCTGGGGTTTTGTGCCCCGGGGGCGTTTTTGCGTGATCCGAGTCACCCAAGGCATGGCAAAGGCCGTGGTAAGACTTCCCAACTCCAATGCGGCACCCCAGCCGTGCTGGGAGAACCGGCCCACCCGCCGGAGCACATGACCCAGCACCCCCACATCGCCGCACCATGCCGCCAGTCCCCCTGCGCCTTGAGGTAGTCAGATGTCGCTCGACTCCATCACGCAAGACATTGACGACGCCGTCAGTGATTTCTTCGAACCTGTCGCTGAGAAAGTCGGCGAGGTCGTCTTCTACGCGGTCCCCGTCGGCGACACCGAACTCCCGCTCATCGTCGCCTGGCTCGTCGTCGCGGGTCTGATCTTCACCACCTGGTTCGGGCTCATCCAGGTACGCAAATTCTTCCTCGCCACCAAGGTGGTGCGCGGCAAGTACGACGAAGAGGGTTCACCCGGTGAGGTCAACCACTTCCAGGCGCTGACCGCCGCCGTCTCCGGCACCGTCGGCCTCGGCAACATCGCCGGTGTCGCAGTCGCCGTCTCCATCGGTGGCGCCGGCGCCACCTTCTGGATGATCCTCTGCGGTCTGCTCGGTATGGCGACCAAGTTCGTCGAGGTCACCCTCGGTGTCAGGTACCGGGAAGAGCACGAGGACGGCACCGTCTCCGGCGGTCCGATGCACTACCTGCCCAAGGGCCTCGCCGAGCGCTTCGGCAAGGGCGGCGCCAGGCTCGGCAAGGTGCTCGCCGTCCTCGCCTCCATCATGATCCTCTTCTTCGGCCTGTTCGGCGGCAACCTGCTCCAGGCCAACCAGAGCTACGCGCAGATCGCCTCGACCGTCGGCGGCGAGGACGGCTTCATGGCCTCCTCCGCCGGTGCCATCCTCTTCGGTGTGGTCGTCGCTCTGCTCGTCGGCCTCGTGCTGCTCGGCGGCATCCGCTCCATCGCCTCGGTCACCAGCCGGCTCGTCCCGGCGATGGCCGGCATGTACATCGTGGCCTGCCTGGTCGTCATCCTGACGAACGTCACCGCGGTGCCCGACGCGATCGAGACCATCTTCAAGGGCGCGTTCGAGGCCGACGGCGTCACGGGCGGTGTGATCGGCGCCCTGATCGTCGGCTTCCAGCGTGCCGCCTTCTCCAACGAGGCCGGTCTGGGCTCCGCCCCGATCGCCCACTCCGCGGTCAAGACCAAACACCCCGCGAGCGAGGGCCTGGTCGCCCTGCTCGAGCCGTTCATCGACACAGTCGTCATCTGTACCATGACCGCGCTGACCATCATCATCGCCAACCCGGACAGCTGGGCCGAGGCCCGCGAGGGCGAGAGCATCGGCGGCGTCACCATCACCTCCGACGCCTTCGGGACCGTACTGCCCTGGTTCCCTGACCTGCTGACCGTCGCGGTGCTGCTGTTCGCGTTCTCCACGATCCTGACCTGGGGCTACTACGGCCTCAAGGCATGGTCGTACCTCTTCGGCAAGAGCAGGACCAGCGAGAACGTCTTCAAGGTCACCTGGAGTGTGTTCGTCGTCCTGGGCTCGCTGCTCTCCCTCGACTCACTGATCAGCCTGGCCGACTCGGCACTCTTCATGCTGTCGGTGTTCAACATCATCGGCCTCTACCTGCTGGCCCCCGTCGTCAAGCGCGAGCTCGACTCCTTCCTGGACTTCGTCCGGGGCCGGGCCGCGCGGGCCACCGTGGGCGGCGCGGACCCCGAGGACGAGCGCGAGACCGCCAAGGTCGTCTGACCCCCGCACCGGCCGTTTCAGCATATGGGCCCGCCTTATACCACCCCTCGGTATGAGGCGGGCCTTCATTTATCCTGACCGACATGCTGACCATCACCAAGACCCTCGTCGACCAGATCGTCACGCACGCGCGCTAGGTGCGCGTGGCTGTGACAACCAGCTGTGGCGGCTCGGCGATGACCTCGCCGTCCGGCTGCCCTGGGCGACGCAGTCTGCTGATGCGCTGCCGCGCAAGGAGCACGCCTGGCTGCCCGCGGTCACCCCGCACTTCCCGCTGCAGGTCCCCGTCCCGCAGCGCCTCGGGGAGCCCTCCGAGCGGCTTCCTCGGCCCTGGATCGTCACCACCTGGATGCCGGGTGCGCCTGCCGACCGCGCCCCCGCCACGCGCACTGCGGACGCGGCCGACAGTTTGGCCGCCTTCCTGACGGCTCTTCATCGGCCCGCTCCCGACGGGGCGCCCATCGCCCGTCGCCGCGAAGAACATAACTATGGGGGCCGGCTGGCCGAGCGCGCCGAGCAGTTCGCTGAGCAACTCGCCTCGGCCACCGAGCTGGGGCCGATCCCCAACCCGGACGCCGTCCTTGCCATGTGGGAGGACGCCGTCGCCGCGCCTGGCTGGGCGGGCCCGGCCCTGTGGCTCCACGGCGACCTGCACCTGGCCAACGTCTCCACTGCTGACGGCACCTTCTGCGGCACTGTTGACGGCACCTTCTGCGGCGTGATCGACTTCGGCGACCTCTGCGCGGGCGATCCGGCCTGCGACCTCACTGCCGTGGGTCTGCTGCCGGACGGCGCGGCAGACCGTCCGTGTGGCCCCGTTGAGCAACCGGCCCGACTGACGCGAGCCGTTGAGGACGCCAGCACCTGGCACGGCACCGACAAGTACCCATTCCGGCGGTGCCCGGTGCAGCCAACGGCGCGAGCAAGCTGGGAGCGCGCCGGCCTGCAAGTCCCGGCCCGGACGATGCAGCACAGTTGAATGGCCTACGCACTTCGCAAAGATCTTGCGTTCACCGGCCAGCAGAGAGACTGAGTGGGAGTCTCACGTCGGCCCTCACGGACACCGCAAACCTAGATCACCACTAAAATTGCAGGTCAACTGTCGCACACCGACAACCATCCCCGCGGGCGCGGGGAGCAGTTCTCGCCGCGGGCTAGCCAGCCGTTCTTGCCCGCCCGGGAGCGTCCGGATGTGAGCAATTCATAGGGCAGATCCACGAACTGCGCCCCGACCAGCGCCGTCACAGGTGCGCCCACGAGTGCGGCGACGGGACGACGACCGTCACGTCGCGCGGCGATACCCGGCGCACGGCGGCGGGCCAGGGCTGCCCGCCCGTTCCTCGTCAGCGCTGCCGAACGCGGTCTGAGCCTGGGGTACCGAGAGGGCATGGCACACCGCCGGGGCCCTGTACTCCTTGACATTGCCAAGTCCCACGGCGTCCAGCCTCGATAGCAGCCCTTGGGATGGGCTTGTGCGGGCGCGCAGGGCAGCTTACGCACTTTGTCTCTCGCGGGGAAAAAGTTCCGAGATCTTGTGTGAAAGGGGTTACGGCTGCGGACCAAGCCCGCTAACTTCCCGGAACTGAAGCAGTCAGAGCTCCAACAGAGCCCATGGGCTTCTGTCTTGACGGCGCGACGGCGCGCGCCCGTTCACCCCCCACTGGCAGGCCCTCCGCGACCTGCCGCCACCCCCACTTCTCCTGGAGAACTCTGTGCGCACGAGACTGCTCGGACACAGACGTGTCCGTACGCTGCTCACGGCCGTGGCGTGTGCCGTGGGCCTGGCGCTCCCACTGAGCCCCGCCGCCGCGGCTCCCGCCGTTGCCCCGGCCTCCCCCGGCGGCGAAGCCCGCGCCGCGGCGGCGGCCGAGGACTTTCAACAGGTCACCCTTGCCAAGGGCGTGGCCGAGACCGGCGAACCCATGACCATGGCGGTCCTGCCGGACCGCTCGGTGCTGCATACTTCGCGGGACGGCACGCTGCACCGCACCGACGCGGCCGGCACCACAGCCGTGGCGGGCAGGCTCGACGTCTACAGCCACGACGAGGAGGGCCTCCAAGGCGTCGCGGCTGATCCCGGCTTCTCTTCCAACCGTTTCGTCTACCTGTACTACGCCCCGAAGTTGAACACTCCGGCCGGCGACGCCCCGGCCGACGGGGCGTCATCCGACTTCACCCCCTTCGACGGGGTCAACCGGCTGTCCAGGTTCGTTCTGAAGAACGACAACACCCTGGACCTGGCCAGCGAGAAGAAGATCCTCGACGTGCCCGCCTCTCGCGGCCTGTGCTGCCACGTCGGCGGAGACATCGACTTCGACGCGGCGGGCAACCTGTACCTGTCGACAGGCGACGACACCAACCCCTTCGCCTCGGACGGCTACACGCCGATCGACGAACGTGCCTCGCGCAACCCCGCGTACGACGCCCAGCGTTCCTCCGGCAACACCAACGATCTACGCGGCAAGATCCTGCGCATCAAGGTCAACGCCGACGGTTCGTACACGATCCCGTCCGGGAATCTCTTCCCGTCCGGCACCGCGCAGACCCGGCCCGAGATTTACGCGATGGGCTTCCGCAACCCGTTCCGGATGAGTGTCGACAGAGCCACGGGCATCGTCTACGTCGGTGACTACGGCCCCGACTCGGGCACCGCCAGCGCCTCCCGCGGCCCCGCCGGACAGGTCGAGTTCAACCGGATCACCAAGGCCGGCAACTTTGGCTGGCCGTACTGCACCGGCAAGAACGACGCTTACGTCGATTTCGACTTCGCGACCGGCGCCTCGGGCTCAAGGTTCAACTGCGCCGCGCCGAGAAACACTTCGCCGCGTAACACCGGCCTCACCGACCTGCCGCCCGCCCAGCCCGCCTGGATCCCCTACGACGGCAACTCCGTACCGGAGTTCGGCAACGGCTCCGAATCCCCCATGGGCGGCCCCGTCTACCGCTACGACGCGGCCTCCACCTCGGACGTGAAGTTCCCGCAGGAGTACGACGGCGACTTCTTCGCCGGCGAGTTCGGCCGCCGCTGGATCAAGCGCATCGAGGCCGCCGGCGATGGCACCGTGCAGTCCATCAACGCCTTCCCCTGGAGCGGCACCCAGGTGATGGACATGGCCTTCGGCCCGGATGGCGCCCTCTACGTTCTCGACTACGGCACCGGCTACTTCAACGGCGACGCCAACTCCGCCCTGTACCGCATCGAGCATGTGACCGGCGGGCGCGCCCCGGTGGCCCAGGCCAAGGCGAACGTCACCTCCGGCAAGGCGCCCCTGGCCGTCTCCTTCTCCGCGGCCGGCAGCTCCGACCCCGAAGGGGGCACCCTCGCCTACCAGTGGACCTTCGGCGACGGCGCCACCTCCACCGCGGCCGATCCGTCCCACACCTACACGGCCAACGGCCAGTACACGGCCACGCTGAAGGTCACCGACCCCACCGGCAAGTCGGCCACCGCCTCCGTGCAGATCACCGTCGGCAACACCGCCCCGACGGTGCGGATCGACACGCCCGCCGACGGTCGGATCTACGACTTCGGCGCCGCCATCCCGTTCAAGGTGACGGTCACCGACCCGGAGGACGGCGCGATCGACTGCTCCAAGGTGAAGGTCAACTTCATCGTCGGCCACGACAGCCACGGGCACCCGCAGACCTCGGCCACCGGCTGCACCGGCACCCTGCAGACGCTGGCGGACGGCGAACACGACCCCAACGCCAACATATTCGGCGTCCTCGATGCCGAGTACACCGACAAGGGCGCGAACGGCCAACCCGCGCTCACCACGCACGATCAGCACATCGTCCAGCCCAGCCACCGGCAGGCCGAGCACTACGGCGACTCGTCCGGCGTGCAGGTCGTCAACCACGCGCCCGCGCACGGCGGCAAGACGGTCGGCGAAATCCACGACGGCGACTGGATCTCATTCAAGCCGTACAGCCTCGACAACGCCCGCACCTTCACCGCACGCGTCTCCTCGGCAGGCGCCGGCGGCACCATCGAGGTACGCACCGGCTCCCCTACCGGCACCCTGCTCGGCACGGCCACCGCGCCGGTCACCGGCGACTGGGAGACCTTCCAGGACGTCACGGCGTCGCTGGTCAACCAGCCGACCGGGTCGACCACCCTCTACATCGTCTTCAAGGGCGGCAGCGGCGCACTGTTCGACGTGGACGAGTTCTCCTTCACGACCGCCACCGGCAGCGACCGCACCGGTGAGGTGAAGGGCGTCAACGGGAAGTGCCTGGACATCGACAACGCGGGCACCGCCGACGGCACCAAGATCCAGCTGTACACATGCAACAGCAGCGCCGCACAGCGCTGGACCGTCGCCGACGACGGCACCCTCAAGGCACTGGGCAAGTGCCTCGACGTCGCCCAGGGCGCAACCGCCGACGGCACCAAGATCCAGCTGTGGACCTGCAATACCACCGGCGCGCAGAGGTGGGCAGCCCAAGCCGACGGCACCGTCCGCAACCCCCAGTCCGGCAAATGCCTCGACGCCTCCGGCGACACCTGGAACGACGGTACCCCGGTCCACCTGTGGACCTGCCACACCGGACCCAACCAGAAGTGGACCCTGCCGTGACAAGGAGGCGACGCACGATGCGTACCCCGCTCAAAGCGCTCATCGGCCTGTTCGCCGGCGCCGCGTTCTGCATGGCCCCCCAGGCCGCGGCCGCGCCGGACGCAGCACCGGCCACCCCCACCGCCTCGCGCGACGCGGCACCGGCGGCGGCCGACCCGGCGTACCAGGTCCTCGTCTTCTCCCGGACGGCGGGCTTCCGCCACTCCTCGATCGACGAGGGCATCACGGCACTGCGCGACCTCGGCGCGGCGAACAACTTCACCGTCGACGCGACCGAGGACCCGCAGACCTTCACCACGGCCAACCTGGCCAAGTACCGGGCCGTCGTCTTCCTGTCGACCACCGGCGACGTACTCGGCAACGCCCAGCAGACGGCCTTCGAGCAGTACCTCGGCTCGGGCGGCGGGTACGTCGGCATCCACGCCGCCGCCGACACCGAGTACGACTGGCCCTTCTACGAGGGGCTGGCCGGCGCCTACTTCCAGTCCCACCCCGCCATCCAGCCCGCCACAGTCAAGGTCGAGGACCGGGCGCACGACGCCACCGCGCACCTGGGCAGCGCCTGGCAGCGCACCGACGAGTGGTACAACTACCGCACCAACCCCCGCAGCACCGCCCACGTACTGGCCTCACTGGACGAGTCCAGCTACTCCGGCGGCACCATGGCCGGCGACCACCCGATCGCCTGGTGCAAGAACTACGCCGGTGGCCGAGCCTTCTACACGGGCGGCGGCCACACCGAGGAGTCCTACGCCGACCCGACCTTCCGTCGGCACCTGCTCGGCGGCATCCGCTGGGCTGCCGGCACCACCCAGGCCGACTGCCGCCCGGAGACCGGCTACACGTCCCTGTTCGACGGCACCAGCACGACCGGCTGGAAGCAGGCGGGCCCCGGCAGCTTCACCCTGGCCGACGGCACCCTCACCTCGCAGGGCGGGCTGGGCATGCTCTGGTACAACGCCCGCGAGTTCACCGGCGACTACTCCCTCAAACTGGACTGGAAGGCAAGCGGCGACGACAACTCCGGTGTCCTCGTGGGTTTCCCGGCCTCCGACGACCCGTGGTCGGCGGTGAACAACGGCCACGAGATCCAGATCGACGCCACCGACACCACCGACCGCACCACCGGAGCCGTCTACGGGTTCCAGTCCGCCGACATCCCCGCCCGGGACGCCGCGCTGAACCCACCCGGCGAGTGGAACACCTACGAGATCCGAGTCACCGGGGAGCGACTGGAGATCTTCCTCAACGGCCGGAAGATCAACGACTTCACCAACACCGACCCGGCGCGCAGCCTGAAGCAGGGTCACATCGGCATCCAGAACCACGGCGACGGCGACGAGGTGGCTTTCCGCAACGTCCGGATCAAGCAGGCCGGGACCTCGCCCGGCCCGCGTTCCGGTGAGGTGAGGGGCGTCAACGGGAAGTGCCTGGACGTGGACAACGCGGGCACCGCCGACGGCACGAAGATCCAGGTGTACACGTGCAACAGCACCGCCGCGCAGCGCTGGACCGTCGCCGAGGACGGCACCTTCCAGGCGCTCGGGAAGTGCCTTGATGTCTCGGGGGGCGCGAGCGCCGACGGTACCAAGATCCAGCTGTGGACCTGCAACAACACCGGTGCGCAGAAGTGGGCGGCCCAGGCCGACGGCACGGTGCGTAACCCCCAGTCCGGGAAGTGCCTGGACGCGTCCGGTGGCACCTGGAACGACGGGACCCCGGTCCACCTGTGGACCTGCCACACCGGACCCAACCAGAAGTGGACCCTGCCGTAACGGCCGGGCCGTGACGGCCGCCCCCGCTTGCCCCGGGTGAGCGGGGGCTGTCAGCCCCGATCCCCCTACGGAGGTTCTCATGCCTGCCAGATCCACCGGGTTCGTCGCCAGGTCCTTGGCCGCGTTGCTCGTCGGCGGTCTCCTGGCGATGCTCTCGCCCCACACCGCCGTGGCGGTGCCCGAGCACTCGACCGCCGAGGCCGGCAACCCCTTCGTCGACGGCTGGTACGCGGACCCCGACATCGAGATCTACGACGGCAAGTACTGGGTCTTCCCCACGGCGTCGAAGCCCTACGCCGAGCAGACCTACCTCGACACGTTCTCCTCGACCGATCTGATCCACTGGACCAAGCACAGCAATGTCCTGACGACGGCGAACGTCTCCTGGGCCAAGTACGCGGTGTGGGCGCCGGCGCCGGTCCAACGCGGCGCCAAGTACTACCTGTACTTCGCCGCGAACGACATCCAGAACGACTCCCAGCTCGGCGGCATTGGCGTGGCCGTCGCCGACCGCCCCGAAGGGCCCTACAAGGACGCCCTCGGCAAGCCGCTGATCTCGCAGTTCCACAACGGGGCCCAGCCGATCGACCAGGACGTGTTCATCGACGACGACGGCCAGGCGTACATGTACTACGGAGGCTGGCACCACTCCAACGTCGTCAAGCTCAACCCGGACATGACCAGCCTGGGCACCTTCGAGGACGGATCGACCTACAAGGAGATCACGCCGGACAACTACACCGAGGGCTCCTACATGTTCAAACGGAATGGCAAGTACTACCTGATGTGGTCGGAGGGCGGCTGGACCGGCCCCGACTACTCGGTGTCGTACGCCATGTCCGACTCGCCGACCGGGCCCTTCCAGAGGATCGACAAGGTACTCGCCCAGGACCCGGCGGTCGCCAAGGGTTCGGGTCACAACTCTGTCGTCAACGTGCCGGGCACCGACACCTGGTACATCTTCTACCACCGCCGTCCGCTCAGCGAGAGCGACGGCAACCACCGACAACTTGCCTATGACCGCATGTACTTCAATCCCGATGGCACGATCCGGCGCATCGCGATGCAGGTGAAGGACAACTTCGCCGACGGCAACGCGCTGGGCTGGAAGACGTACGGCGGGACCTGGTCGGTCGGTGACGGGCGGTACCGGGTGGGCCGCGACCTGGGCGGCAAGTCCCTCCTCGACACCAACTTCGCGGACTTCACGTACGACGCCGACGTCACGGTGACCTCGGGGCACGGGGACGCTGGGCTTATGTTCCGGGTGAGCAGGCCCTCGGTCGGCTGGGACAGCTACTCGGGCTATTACGCGGGCATCAGCCCGAGCGGCAAGGTGGTCCTCGGCCGGGCGAACGACTCCTGGACCGAACTGGGGACCGCCCGGACATCCGTCGCACCGGGCTCGACGCACCGGATCCGCGTCACCGCCGTCGGCTCGTCAATCGACGTGTTCGTCGACGATATGACGACGCCCAAGATTTCCGTCAGCGACGGCACCTACCGCAGCGGCGCGAACGGCGTCCGGGTCTTCGAATCCGCCGCCTCCTTCGACAACGTGGCCATCGGGCCCGCCCGGTGACGTACTGGGCTCGTAGTCCGGAGCGGTGGCGGGCCCCACCACCGCATAACGTCACCGCAGGCCATCAAGTCGAAGTCCCATTAGGGAGACGAGCACGTCGGCGTGTTGGCGAAGAACCTCGGCTCCTCGGACAGCGCCGTCAGCACCGCCTTCAAACGAGGGGTGGGAGCGGCGCCCCTGCGCTACCAGGAGCGTGCGCGTGACGACGGCCGGGAGCACGGTCCGGACGATGACGAAACGAACAGAATCGCTGTCACCCGGAAAGAGACTCTGCAAGCCATTGGCGTACGGGTTGCGCTCGATCTGCTGGAACTGGTGTCTCAGCACGGCGATTATGAGGTCCTGCAGAGGAGGGTTGTCTCGCATGAGCGCCAGGTCGGGCATCATCCGGGTCGTCGAGTCAGGCAGCCACATGGCGGGGATGCCGCCGGTCACTACGAAGGCGGTGCCATCGGGCGACCGCAGGCTCGGGCAGCACTGGATGGGGGGTGGGGGTGGGGAAACCGCGTCAGTTGCCCGCCGTGCGAGCCAGCGGCCGGTCAAGGGCAAGTGCTCAAGCGGTCGTTACACGCTGGGCGGCAGTGCACCGCGGGGGCGGTCGCCGGAGTGCGGGCCGTAGCGAATGACGCGGGTCGGGACAGTGATGCGGCGGGAGGCGGGCGGTTCGCCGTCCCGGTGACTCAGGCGGTCGATCAGCAGGCGTGCGGCCTGCCGGCCGATCTCGTCGGCGTCGTACGAGACAAGTGTCAGTGGGAGGCCAAGGACGTCGGAGAGCTCGAAGTCGTCGAAGCCTGCCAGGGGAAGTGTGATCCCAGCTTTGTAGAGGGCTCGGATCGCGCCTTGGCTGATGCGGTTGTTCGTGCAGAACAGCGCTGTAGGGCCGTCGGGCCGGTTGAGGATTCCGAGGGCCGCTCGCTCGGCCGTCGCGGCGTCGACGAGGCCTTGGCAAATGAGGGCGTTGTCGGGCTCGACGCCGGCCTCCTCGTGTGCTGCCCAGAACCCACGCAGCCGTTCAGCCCCCGTATACAGAGCCGGCGGATTGCCGAGGAACGCGATGCGGGTGTGCCCTTCAGCCAGCAGGCACGCGGTGGCCTCGCGGGCACCGTGAAAGTCCTCGACCAGCACGCAGTCGGTGTCGAGTCCAGCCGGCGGCCGTGCGGCGAGGACGACGGGGACGTGGCGCATGGCGCTGGCCAAGTGCTGCTGCCGGCTTCCGGCGGGGACGACGATCAACCCTTCGACCTGGTGGTCGATGAGGCCATCGATCAGGCCGGGCTCCCGCTCAACTTGCTCGGCGGTGTTGCTGAGCATCATCCGCAAGCCGTGTTCGGTGGCGACTTCCTGGACTCCGAGCGCGAGACGCGAGTAGAACGGGTTGGCGAGGTTGGTGACGACCAGACCGATCATCCCAGTGCCGCCGAGCCGCAGGCTGCGCGCGGTCTCGTTGCGGCGGTAGCCAAGCCGGTCCACCGCGGCGAAGACGCGTTCGCGCGTGGCTTCGGACACGCCGGGATCGTTCTTGAGCACCCGCGAGACGGTCATGGCACTGACCTGCGCGAGTCTCCCGACGTCATGCATGGTCGGCCCGCCGCCTCGGCGACCAGTCATGCTCCTTCTCCTTCCACTGCCTGCGGCGGCGTCCCGGACCTGCGGTCGGCCCTCATGGAGCACTCTGTACGCCCTGTGCCCAGTGGGCGGCCCCGATCAGCGGCGCCTCCGCAGGCTGCCTGGCCGCCAGGACGCGCGGAGCGGGCTCGGCGGCCTGAGCCAGCCCTTTCGAGAGCGCAGGGTGGATCAAGTCCCACGACTGGGCCATGGACCCGCCGATGACCACTGCGGTGGCCTGGAAACGGGCGATCCACGGAGCCAGGGCCTGACCCAGGGTGTCGAAAGCGTAGCGGAAAGCCTCCGCAGCTGCGGTATTGCCCTCCCTGGCCAGCGCGGCAATCTCGTGGACGTCCGGGAGGACGCGATCGTCCGGGAGGGTCTCGAGGCGGGCGTAATGCGCGCGGATGGCACGGCGCGAGACCAGATCCTCCAGCGGGACGTGGTGCACGGTCAGACGGTGCACGTGTCCGCCGGGAGGCACCTGAGGGCCGTCGTGTACGGGTAGGCCCTTGCGCAAGAATGACGAGCCCACGCCCGTGCCCAGCGTCAGGCACACCGCACGCTCGTGACCAGCGGCAGCGCCGGCGCGATATTCGCCGAGGGCGAAGGCGTCGGCATCGTTGAGGAAGCACAGTCGCTCGGCCCGGTGGACCAGCCGCTGCCGCAGACCGGCCCCGACATCGACGCCGGACAGTGACTCGAACTTCCCGATACCTGTGAACCGGCCTATCCCGGTGTCGTAGTCGAAGGGGCCCGGCATGGCCACGCCCCAGCACAGCCGGTGCCCTGCAGGCAGTTCCAGGGCGGCCAGGGCGATGGCGTCGAGGATGCCGTCGGCCGGGGCGTGCGAGCCCAAGGGTCTGCGGATCACTGAGGACGAGATGGGGCAGTTGGCTGCAGGGTCGACGAGGGCAGCGGTGACGTGCGTCCCGCCGATGTCGAGAACGGGGATCGGCGCATGGGTCCGCTCGGCGACGGCACTGGTCACGGCTCAACCACCAGAGCCTTCACGAGGTGCACCTCGTCGTTGCCCACAGAACGGATGCGGTAGGAGCCGACCGCGGCGGGCACGGTGATGGTCTCGGCGAAGGCCAGGAAGTGGGTGCGTCCGTCGCTGGTCTCAATGACGGCGCCCTGGCCTGAGGCGAGGTTAAGAATGTGGAAGCGGCCGGCTGTGTCGTCGACGATGCCGGCGGCCGGGGCTACGACCAAGCGGTGCACTGCGTAGAACATCTCTGGCAGGGTGCCGATGACTTCCTCTCGCCAGCCCTCGCCCGCGCGCAGCGTACGAGGCTGCTGGATCAGGTCTTTCGTCACGTCCTCCCCTCGCCGGGCGCTGTCCAGATTGGCGAATCCGTGTTCGAAAGGCAAGGGCCGGGATGCACCGGTGGCGTCCTTGCGGAGCCAGTCGTAGAAGCGCAGGGAGTACAGATACGGCGTCGCACTCACCTCCAGCACCAGATTGCCCGCGCCGGAGGCGTGCGGGGTGCCGGCGGGGATCATGAACAGCTGGCCCACCGTGGCCGGATGGGTCTGGATGTGGTCCTCGACGGGCAGCGGGGTGCCGTTGGTGATGGCGTCCTCCACCTGGCGGCGCATGGCGTCGAGGTCCGCACGCTCGGTGAGACCGAGCAGCACCTGGGCGCCCGCCTCGCTGTCCGTGACGTAGTAGGTCTCGTGCTGCGTGTATGGCCAGCCGAACACCTCCCGCATGTACTGCTCCTGCGGGTGGCAGTGCAAGGACAGATTGCCGCCCTGCATCGTGTCGAGGTAGTCGAACCTGATCGGGAAGGATGTGCCGAACCGGCGGTGCACCTCCTGGCCGAGCATGTCCGTCGGGTGCAGGACGCACAGCAGTTGGAAGGGGATCTCGACCTGCGCCCCGCTCTCTTCGCCGACAAGGACTCCCGCCTCGGGAGCGATCAGCTCGTAGCCGAGAGCGGTGTTGCCGGCCTGCGGGGTGAAGCCCAGTTCACTTGCCGCCCACTGGCCTCCCCACGGGGTGGAGTTGAAGTACGGGCGGGTGCGCACCGGCCCGCGGGCCAGGTGAGCCAGGGTGCTGCGCAGCGCGGTACCGTCCAGCGAGGCGGGCGATGCCGTGTCCTGCATGTCGATCCACCGCTCGACCTGTCCCGCATACGCGTCGCGGTGCCGGTCCAGGAGGGGCCAGTCGGTGTAGAACAGCCGCACCAGATCACCAGGCTCGTCGAAGCGGCCCAGGTTGACGCCCACCGGCAGATGCCCGTGTGCCACGGCAGCCTCGGCGTGCCGTTTCGGCAGGTCCGCGTACCACAGCACGTCCGACCCGAACAGCGCCGCGCCCGGCCCGAACACCACCAACACGCCGTCGTTCAGGGGCCTCTCAGCCCGTTGAATGGAGTCGAACAGGTCTGCGACCTGCGCCTGGGACAGCGGGGTGAAGAACGGGTCGTCGGCAGGGACGGGCCGAGCGGTGATCCGCTCGGCAGCTGACGGCGCATAACGGCTGCGCACGTCCAGCAACTCCACCTCACGCCCCGCGGAGCGCAGGGCCATCGTCAGGCCGTCGGCCAGCGCACCCCAATCCAGCGCGGAAGGACCCTCCACCGCCAGTACGAGCGGGCCGGACGGCAGCGTGGCGACGGCAGTCGGCCAGCCTGCGATCACTTGCCCGTCGACAGGGTCGTAGCTGGGGTGGGGGTCGTACGAACGAGAGGCGGAATGCACTTCTTCTCCTCGCTAGGCTCCGGCGTGATAGTTAACGATAACAGTGGGTGGCTGGAGCGGTCCAACTCCTTCCTTCGAGTTTCCTTTTCATCTCAACCGTGTTTGACCTGCTGTTATTCCAAATAAGCGCTATGGCGGCAACATCGCATGGCGACGAACCCTTGCTACCACTGGAGTGTTGTCGTTAACTTCCAGGGTCACATCCGGCCATACCAGGTGGCCCGTTCGGTGAAGGTGATCAATGACAGCATCGAGCACGCCCCGCCGCGCAGCCGCGCCGCTTGTTCGGCGTCGCTTCCTCGCCGGGATGACCGCAGGTGCGGTCGCTCTCGCGGTAGAGGGCTGCGCTCGCGGAGCAAGCACTTCCCCGCAGCCAGGGACGACGAGCATCTCCAACGACAACGCCACTTGGGACGAGGGGTATCGCTCGGCGGGGCGCGAACTGGAGAAGATCACCGGGTATGCGTTGCGGCCGCTGTCGAATCCCTCGGTGACGTCGTATCAGCAGGTCGTGCAGATGACCCTGCAGACCTCGAAGGCCTCCGACATGGTCAAGTGGGCCTCGGGCTATCAGCTCAAGCGTCTGGCCCGCGCAGGCGGACTCACAGACCTGTCGAGCGTCTGGGGACAGTACGCGGCCAAGGGGTGGGTGCGCGACGCGACCCGGGAGACGATGTCGTACCACGGGAAGGTCTACGGCGTCCCGCTGTACGAGTCGTACTACGTGCTGTTCTACAGCAAGCCTGTGTTCAGGAAGTTGGGGCTGTCCGCCCCGTCCAGCTGGGCTGAACTGCTGCACTGTGCGGAGGTTCTCAAGCGGAACAAGATCACGCCGTTCTTGGCCAGTCAGGTCGGGGGCTGGCCCGCGATCGAGTGGTTCCAGGAGCTGGTCACCAAGGTCGACCCGCGTTTCTACCAGAAGCTGGTGGCAGGCGAGGCTTCCTATCTCGACGACGCAGCGCGCCAAGCGATGGACATCTGGCACGACTTCATGCGCAAGGGCTGGATGACATCGCCCGACTTCGACCAAGCCCGCGGCCCCGGCGCGCTGAAGGCCGGCACGGTGGGCATGTTCCTGCACGGCACATGGCAGGCGCAGGGAATGAGCGCCGTCGGCATGAAACCGGGCGCCGACTACGGTGCCTTCATTCTTCCCACGGTGCGGCCCTCTGTCCCCAAGAGCGTGATCACCGAGTCAGGCGTCTTCGCGGTGCCCGCCCGCGCTTCCTCGCACGCCGCGGCCATGAAGAATGTCGGAGCCTGGCTCGACCCGTCGGTTCAGCGGGTGTGGAGCGATTTCCTGCAGGACAGCTCGGCCAACCCGACGGTGCGTTCGAGTAACCCCGTCGTGGCAGAGCTACAGCGGGACATCGCCCGGGAGCGCCGGCTCCCGCTGATCAGGTACTGGGAAGCCAGCCCCCCGAGCCTCATCCAGGGCAACACCAACGACCTGGGCGGCTTCATGGCCGGGCAGACCTCCCCGGCCACCACGCTGCGCCGGATGCAGGAGCGTGCACAAGACGAATGGGCCGCCTGGAGGCGTGACGAAGCATGAGCACTTCCTCGACCGACCGACGCACTTCCGCCACCGGCGGCGGGCTCCCCATAGTGCCCTCACCCGGCAGTGCACCGCCTTCGCCCATGACGCACACGTGGCGCAAGAGGCGTGAGCGCCTGACGGCCGGGACGTTCATGGCTCCGGCTGTACTCCTGGTCACCGCCTTCCTGCTCGCCCCGTTCGTCTGGACCGTCTACCGAAGCTTCTTCAGCGACACCCGGACCTCGTCGTTCAGCTGGTTCGACAACTACTCACTGTTCGCTTCCGACCCGGCGTTGTCCCGCTCGATTCAGAACACTCTGATGTGGGTGGTGGGCACAGTCCTGCTCCCCTTCGTGCTCGGACTTGCCATCGCCTGCATGACCAACGCCACGCGCTGGTCGCGTCTGGCACGGCTGTGCGTAGTGCTTCCCTATGCGCTCTCGGGTTCTGCGGTGGCAGTGGTCTGGAACTTCATGCTCACGACCGACGGCGCCGTCAACCAGGTCCTGACCACGCTGAATCTGGACTCACTCGCCCAGGGATGGCTGCTGACCTGGCCGGGCAACACCGTCGTGATGATCCTCGCCAACGCCTGGCAGGCCACCGGCGTGGCAGTCATCCTCTTTCTGGTCGGCCTGCAGTCCATCCCGCCGGAGACCTTGGAGGCCGGTGCCCTGGACGGCGCGGGGAGCTGGCAGCAGTTCCGCCACATCGTCCTGCCTCAGCTCCGGCCTGTCTCGATCATCGTGATCGGCATGAGTCTCGTCAACGGCCTCAAGTCGTTCGACCTGATCTGGGTGCTCACCCAAGGGGGCCCCGGACGTGCCACGGAGACCCTGGCGGTGTCCATGTACAACGAGACCTTCCTGGAACTGCGGCCTGGTGCGGGAGCGGCGATCGCAGTCGTTCTCACCGTGATCGTGCTGGCGGCTTCCTGGCTCTATCTGCGTCGTCAGCTCGACGTGAAAGGCGAATAACCAATGTCTCTGGGCCGAGGTCTGCGCAATGGCACCGTCGTGGTGCTCGCCGTGCTGTGGCTGGTTCCGACATGGCTCCTTGTGGTCAACGCACTGGTTCCAGCCGAGAGTTACTCGGGCAGTCCGCACTGGCTGCCAGAGAGTTTCGGACTGTTCGACAACATGTCCCAGGCCTGGGACAAGGCCCAACTCGGCCCGGCGCTCGGCAACAGTCTGCTGTACGCCGTTGTCAGCGCGCTGGCCGCTGTCGGGGTGGCTACGTGCGCCGCCTTCGCCACCATCATCATGCCCATGAAGCGGCAGGTGCTGTGGTTCTGGGTGATCTACTCAGGCACGCTGCTGCCCCTGCAGGTCTTCATCCGGCCGCTGTTTCTCTCCTACGCGGAGACTTCCCTCTACGACACCCAGATCGGGCTCGTTCTGATCTACACGGCCATCGCGATTCCCTTCGCGTTCTTTGTCATGCGCAACTACGCCCTCACACTGCCGCGGGAAGTCGTGGAAGCCGCGCGTGTGGACGGTGCTTCCTGGTGGCGGCTGTTCTGGCAGATCCACGTCCCGCTGAGCAAATCCGCCATGATCGCCGTGTTCGTGTTCCAGTTCGTGGCCGTCTGGAACGACCTGATGTTCGGCATCACGCTCACCACGAGCCGCAACATCCGGCCCATCATGGCCGCGCTCGCCGATCTGCAGGGCAACTACTCCAACGTCGGGCCCCCGGTCGTGCTGGCCGGTGCCCTCCTCGTCTCCCTACCGACCCTGGTGCTGTTCTTCTCCGCCCAGCGCTTCTTCATCAGCAGCCTCAAGATCCACCGCTGACCCCTGCACGCTTCCTTCCAGCCACGAAGGGCAACCATGCTGAGATCACTGCTCCGCCATGCCACCGTGACCACCGCCTGCGCAAGCCTGCTGTGGAGTGCCGTCCCCGCGCACGCCCAGCCCACTCCTCCCGCACGCCCTCACCCCGTGTCCTCCGCCGTGTGGGCCGACCGTGCCACCAACGCCTACGACGCCCTGCAGACTCACCTGTACGAGGGCGCCGACAACCACGGCCTGTACCTGGAACGCACGCCCCGGCAGCCTACAGACCGGGAGCACTCCTACCTTTGGCCGCTGCGCGAGGCCGCCGCAGCAACCGTGGACATGCAGCAACTCCCGGGCACCGGCCCGGCCTACCGCCCGGACGCTGCCGAGCGCTTCGACACCGTCGAGTTGTACTTCGCGCCGGGCGACCGGCCGGGCTACCAGTCCTATCTGCCGGCCCCCTTGGGAACGGGCGGTGACGTGTACTACGACGACAACGCCGTGGTCGCGCTGAGCCAACTCGACCAGTATGAGAGCACCGGCGACACCAAGTTCCTGAACCGGGCCGAGCAGGTCGTGCCCATCGTCACACGCGCCTGGGACGGCGACCCCGCCAAGCCCTGCCCCGGCGGCATGGACTGGTTCGACTCCCCCAACAACAACGTCCGCGCCACCAATGTCACGGCCCTGTCCGCCCAGCTCGCCGCCAGGCTCTACGTGCACACCCACAAGCGCACCTACCTCGACAAGGCCAAGCAGTGGTACGGCTGGGTGTACTCGTGCATGCGGAAGGAACCGGGACTGTACGCCAATGACCGCGGCGACGACGGCAGCACGAACCCGACCCTGTGGACCTACAACTCAGGCTCCATGATCGGCACGGCTACCGCCCTCTACCGCGGCACCGGCAACGCCGACTACCTGAACAAGGCCGTCGAGGACGCCCGCGGCTCCCTGGCGTACTGGACCCAGGGCAGCCGCCTGCACGATCAGCCGGCCATCTTCAATGCCTTCTACTTCAAGGACCTGCTCGCCCTGAACGCCGTACGCCCCAACCCCGCCTACCGGCAGGCCATGAGCACCTACGCGGACAGCACGTACGCCACCAACCGAAACGCCGCGACCGGGCTGTTCCACTTCCAACCGTCGGGCGGCGGCGACTACGACCCCAAGATTCCGGCCGAAACCCTCGAACAGTCCGCCATGATCCAGATCTTCGCCACTCTGGCCCGCACCACACGCTGAGACCACCATCCGCAGTCGGCTGACTGCCCCCCTCGTGACACCGCGCCTTGGCCCGCACATCGTCCCTCAACCCAAATCCCTCAACCCAAAAGGACACCAACGCACCATGCCCAAGGCACCATTGACCCGGCCTTCCTGGTGGGACTCCGACATCGCGCGCGACATCCTGCGTGACCGCGTGGTCACCACCAGCGCCGGCATCGGCGACCTGAAGATGCAGCTGTCGGGCGAGCCCCTGCTGCGCCGCGACGGGAAGGGTGGACTGCTCCAGTCCATCCGACTGCGTCTGCGCCGCCGCGGCGCGGGCTCGCACGACGCCCTGCCGCGCGTCACGCGGGCCCGGGTCACCACGAGCGGGGGCACCCCGGTCACCTGCGAAATCCTCCCCGGTCCCGGCTCCGACACCCGCATCCTGGTGCCGGAGGTAGACGCACCGACACCCCTGCTGATCGAGCTGCCCGACCTGGAAGAAGGCACCCGGTTCGACTTCGAGGCGCGACCGCAGCGTCACTGGACGCTCCACCTGGTGCAGCACTCCCACCTCGACATCGGCTACACCGACCCCCAGGGGCGGGTGATGGCCGAGCACCGGGCGTACCTCGACTCGCTGCTCGAGCTGTGCCACGACACCGACGACTGGCCAGAACCCGCCCGGTTCCGGTGGGCCGTTGAGGGCTTCCACTCCTTCCAGGACTGGCAGTCCAACCGCCCTCGCCGCCAGGTCGACAGCTTCCTCGACCGGGTGCGCGAAGGCCGCATCGAACTCACGGCGATGCCGTTCAACCTCCATACGGAGACCTGCTCCACCGACGAACTGCACGAACTCGTCCGCCCCGTGCTGGACCTGCGCGACCGGCACGGCATCGACATCCGCACAGCCATGCAGACCGACGTGCCCGGCCAAGTGGTCGGCCTGCCCGACGTCTTGGCGGGCAACGGCATCCGCTACCTCTCCGTGGCGCACAACTGGGCCGGGCGCGCCGTACCGCACCTCGTCGGCGGGGAACACCTGCCACGGCTCTTCCGCTGGCAGGCACCCAGCGGCAACAGCCTCCTGGTCTGGCGCACGGACACACCGCACGGACTGGCGTACATGGAGGGATCGATTCTGGGTTTCGACGAGTCCTACCACCACGTCGACGACCTCCTGCCCGCCTACCTCAGCGCGCTGGCCGAGTTCCCCTACCCCCACGAAGGCCGCGGGATCCCGGGCTTCCCCATTCTCGATCACGGAGTCACATCCGATCCCTACCCCTGGGACGTGCTGCACCTGCGTGTGCTGGGCAAGTTCGCGGACAATGGCCCACCCCGGCGGATCATCTCCGACACTGTGCGCCGCTGGAACGAGCAGTGGGCGTTCCCGCAGCTGCGGGCCTCCCGGAACCAGGACTTCTTCGAGGACGCCGAAAAGCGTGTCGGGGACCGGCTGGAGACCCACCAGGGCGACTGGAGCGACTGGTGGGTCGACGGGGTCGGTGCGGGGGCCGTCCCGCTCGCGGCCACGCGCCGCGGCCAGGCCGCCCTCACCGAGGCGCAAACCGTGGCTGGTTACGCTCAGTTGATGGGCGTGCCCGGCAGCCCGGTCGTCACCGAGACCGCGCCGGCCGTCTACCGTTCGGCTTCCCTGTTCAACGAACACACCTGGGGCGCCGGTGACCCCTGGACCCACGGCGATCACGGACACGGCTCCGGCGAAAAGCAGTGGCACTGGAAGTACTCCCAGGCCCTGCGCGCCCACGACGACGCGGAGACCCTGCTGGACTCCGCCGCCGCGCTGCTCGGCGAAGCCTTCGCACCCTCCGCAGGCGCTCTGGCTTGCTACTACGTCGTGAACACCTGCAGCTGGCCACGCACGGAGACGGCACGGCTGTTCCTGCCCGAGAGCACCGTGGCCCTGAGCGAGGCAGTGCAGGTTCTCGATGCCCGTACCGGCACGTCCCTGCCCTTTACCGAGGAAGCCCAGAGCAACGACCGCCACCGGGCAGCCGGCCGGTTCCTGCACGTGCCCCTCACTGACGTGCCGGCCTGCGGAGCCGTGCGCCTGGACATCCTCCCCGGTGCCACTTCCGCCACGGAAAACGGTGACAGCACCGAACTGCCCGCGGATCCGACCGTCCTGGAGAACGATCACCTGCGCGTCACGGTTGATCTGCGTCAGGCCTGCATCGGCTCCATCCTCGACAAACACACCGGGCGTGAACTCGTCCGGCAGGACGCCGTCATCGGCTTCAACGGCTACGTGTACGACGAGTACGCCACCGCCGGGGCGTTCAATCACCAATCCAGCAAGACCGTCGCCGACGACTCGATGCACCTGCTCGCCTCGCGCCACACGGCACCGCCCGCAGCACTCGTCGAACGCCGCGCCGACGCCACCGGCCACACGCTGGTCTATGAATGCACCCCGGCCGGCACGCGCCGACTCCGCGTGACGGTGCACCTCCCCCACGACGCGGCTCGCATCGACATAGAAAACCGCATCGACAAAACCGCGACGCTGACCAAGGAGAGTGCGTTCTTCGCGTTCCCCTTTGCCCTGGACGATCCCGCCGTACGCATGGAAGCGACAGGCGGTGTCACGGGTACCGGACTTGCGACCGTGCCAGGGTCCGCCACCCACATGCGAGCTATCCGGCGCTGGATCAGTCTGAGCGACGGCCTCCACCACGCCGCCCTGGCCACGGCCGACGCGCCCCTCGTCCAGCTCGGCGGGATCGCGATCCCTTACGTTCCCTATCCGCAGTCGTTGCCGCAAGAGGAACCGGCCACCGTTTTCTCCTGGGTGCACAACAACATCTGGGACACGAATTTCCCCGCTCAGCAGGCCTTTGATCACGTCTTTCGCTACAGCGTCGGCTTCGCCGCCGCCGAGGGAATTTCCAGTGCCGCACATGCCTCCGGCGGGCTCGGCGAGCAGTTGGCCATGCGCACCGCGGCCGTCACCAGCCACCCGCTCGTAGCGGTCCGCGCCCGTGCCGAGGCTCAGCCGGAGCCGCCGGCGCAGACGCAGTTCCTGACCGTGGAGGATCATCGTGTACGTCTCGTGGGCCTGACCGTGCCGAGCGAAGGAAGCCTCATGATCCGCCTGCAGTCCAACGCCGATGTCCCGGTCACCTGCCCTCTGAGCATCCCGTTCCCCTTCACCCAGGCTTTCCGCACGAACTACCTCGGCCTGGTCCCCAGCGAACTCACCCCGGAACCGGACGGCGTCATCTCGGTCGATGTGCCGGCCTTCGGAACGGCAGCAGTCACCCTCCAGTTGCGCCAAACGGCAGTCGGCACGTCGGAAGATCGCAACTCCAAACCGCCAACTCCACAGCAACAGAGCAGCTGAAGCACCGGACAGGAGCCCCCACCATGCCTTTCTGGTCTGCCACCATCGCTGTCCAACCCGCCTACGGCAACTCTGACGTGCACGTCTTCATCATCGACGCCGACCACTATGTGGATGCCCGCGACCAGTCCCTGACTCGCGCCAACCTTCCAGAGTCACGGCGCCACCGCCGCAACGCAGTCCTGATCCCTCACCGACGCAGGTCCAGCCTCGCGTGACTCCCCGTCACGGCCCGCCGTGCGGTCCGCCAAGGCCTGACGCTGATGCCGATGACATCGCCGAAGCCGAGATGCGAAGGGGGAGGCGGGAGTTGCCGTGCCGGGAAAGGGTCACGGTGACAGCAGTTCGAGGCGACACCGCCGGCTCAGCACCCAGAGGCGGAGCCGTGCGGCAGCTGAGACCTGGGTCGGTGTCTGCGGCCTCGACGATCGCCTCGACGAGGCCTCGCGATCGCTTACCGCGTCGAGTTCGCTCACCACGCGTATCCGCCCAACACTTCACCCGCAGAGGCGATTCGCCTGTGGCTCCTTGATGGCCGAGGACCCCATGGGCTTGAACGCTCAGCTTCACACCCCGCCGTTACCAGCGACGCATGTGAGCGCGAGGGCGCGCCTGGACACTGGCCTGAAATTCAGCCGATCGGTACCTCCTCCACCTGGCTGTCCTTACTTATGTGGAGCGACCTCGTGTCGCACCTGAGCGTCACAGTTGGCCGCTTGATCACGCTCGCCGTGCCCTCCACATGCCTTGGTTGGCGGCGATGAGCCTGAAACAGCCGACCGGCAGGCAGATCAGCAGCAGCGGGCCGACCGCGTCGAAGGCCGCCCGCCCGTACGCGCCGACGAGCAGCGGTTCCGTGACGTTCAGGGCGAGCGTTAGCAGCCTGGACAGGAGCAGCAGCCTGCGGGCCGGGCGCAAGGCCGCGGCGGGGCGCCGTAGAGGGCGAGGTAGCGGATCGCCAGCAGCAGTGCCAGGACGGACAGGTCCACGGCAGGCGCGACAAGCGGGGCCACCCAGGCGGACACCCCCAGCCGCAGGGCCAACGTCCATACGTTGCCGAAGCCGAAGAGGAAGGCCAGGCCCACCAGGGCTCCGGCGATCACGGTGACGGCACGGAAGGCCAGCCGCTGCTCACGCACCGTGCCCGGCCGCGTCGGCGTCATTCGGGGCTCAGACATGGTCGCCGACCCCGATCCGCTGGTGGGCTTCCTGGGCCCGTTCGGCGGCGGCGCTGGCGCCGTAGCGGCGCGGCATCTCCTGTGACGTCCAGCCGAGCAGCAGCATCAGGTCGCCGGTATCGGCGCCGGCGCGCTTCCACTCGTGGGCGAAGGTGTGCCGCCACAGGTGCGCGTGCAGTTTGACCAGCCCGGCGGCAAGGCCCCGCCGCTTCAGCATGATCTTGATGCCGTTCGGGGCCAGCGGCCGCATCCCCCGCTCGGCCGGCCAAGATCCGGCAGGTCGGCCGCCTTGTGCTCGGCGCGGGCCCGCAGATAGCGGCTGACGGCCCGCGCGGTCTTCGGCCCGAACCGCACGCGCCGGTCTTTGCTGCCCTTGCCGTGGTAGTGGACGGACTCGGTGTTTATGTCGATGTCGTCGAGCATCAGGTTGCCGACCTCGGACAGGCGAGCTCCGGTGTTGCAGTACAGGCGCATGATCGCCTCGTCCCGCAGCTGAACGAACTGCTTGCCCCGGCAGGTGCCGAGGACCTTCGAGGTCTCCTCATCACGGATGACCGGAATCAGTTTCTGCGGCATCTTCGGCTGCCGGACCCGTTCCATCGGCGACCGGTCGATCTCGCCCTCGTCCAGCAGCAGCCACTTGAAGAACTGCTGCAGCGCCTGTGCTTGTTCAGCGCGGTCGACGCCGACCGCGTCTCGATCATCCACGCCTGGAACGCCTCCACATGCGCCCGCGTGACCTCCACCGGATCCTCGGCCGCGTCATCGCCCTCCGGATCCGGCGAGTACTCCCCCAGGTAGCGGCCCAACTGGGCCGCCACCAGCAGATAGTTGTACTGGGCGGTCCCCGGATCGTTCCCCGACCGCAGTGAGCGGTCCCAGTCGAGCAGGAAGCACGACCAGGTCGTCGACAGCCCTGCAGTGATCTTGTCCGGGTCCGGCAGCGGCATCCTCGCAAACCTCCGAGTAAAGGCGCCTATGAGCGGCGTGCTCAACCTCGAAGACCGGAAACGACCCATACGAAAAGGGTCCCCGCAGGTGCTTACCTGCGAAGACCCTTCACACTGTCGGGACGACAGGATTTGAACCTGCGACCCCTTGACCCCCAGTCAAGTGCGCTACCAAGCTGCGCCACGTCCCGATGCCCGTTGTGACCTGGGGTTTCCCCTGGCTGAACGTGCACGGAAACAATACCGCACTCGGGTCGGTGGTCGCGCACTCGTTTTGTCCCGGTGATACACCTCGACGACCATCGCTTGACCTCAAGTTTGATTGAGGTTGCACGATCGTTGACATGACGACAGAAGCGGTGAAACGCCGAAACGAGTATGACGGGTATGCGGACCTGCCGGGCCTGATGGGGCTGATGAGCGGGGACGAGAAGCACGGGCCGGCGGCGACGTCCACGCTCGACGCGCTCTGGGTGCTCTACGACCGGGTGCTGCGGGTCACGCCGGAGCGGGCGGACGATCCGGCGCGGGACCGGTTCCTGCTGTCCAAGGGGCACGGGCCGATGGCGTACTACGCGGTGCTCGCCGCCAAGGGCTTCGTACCGGTGGACTGGCTGCCGGAATTCGGCTCGTACGACTCGCCGCTCGGCCACCATCCGGATCGCGTGCTCGTGCCGGGCGCAGAGATCGGCAGCGGGTCGCTCGGACACGGGCTGCCGATCGCGGTCGGGACTGCGCTGGGGCTGCAAGCCCAGGGGTTGTACGACCCCCGCGTGTGGGTGCTGGTCGGCGACGCCGAACTGGACGAGGGCAGCAACCACGAGGCGATCGCGTACGCCGGTCCCGCCGGCCTGGACCGACTGCACACCGTCGTGATCGACAACTCCTCCGCCAGTTACGCGCTGCCCGGAGGGATCGCCGCGCGATTCGAGGCCGCCGGCTGGTCCGCCGAGACCGTCGACGGGCGGGACCACGAGGCCCTGTACGCCGCGTTCACCGCGCCTCATCCGGGGCGTCCGCGTGTGGTCGTCGCCCGGGTCGAGCCGAAGGACGCCTGAGGCGCGTCAGTCCACTCTCTCCCATCTCCCGAAGGGTTTATCCACATGGACACCATGCGTGACCGCTTCGCCCCCGTCGTGTCGCGGCTGCTCGAGGAGGATCCGCGCGTCGCGGTCGTCCTCGCCGAGATCGGTCTGGCCGGTTTCGAAGAGGCCCAGCACCGGCATCCGGACCGCGTGATCAACGTCGGCATCCGCGAGCAACTACTCATCGGGGCGGGCGCGGGTCTGGCGCTGACCGGGCTGCGGCCCGTGGTGCACACCTTCGCCAGCTTCCTGGTCGAGCGGCCCTTCGAGCAGGTCAAGCTCGACCTCGGGCACCAGGACGTGGGCGCGGTGCTGGTCAGCGCCTCCGCGTCGTTCGACTGGCCCGCGGGCGGCTACACCCACATGGCACCCGGCGATGTCGCCCTGCTCGACACGCTCGACGGCTGGACCGTGCACGTCCCGGGCCACCCGGACGAGGCCGAGACCCTGCTGCGGCACGCCGTCGCGGCCGGCGACGACAAGGTGTACGTACGCCTGTCCGAGCAGTCCAACGCCGAGGCCCTCGCCGTCGACGGCACACGGTTCCTCACCGTCCGCGAGGGGCGGGCCGGTGTGGTCGTGGCGGTCGGGCCGATGCTCGACGAGGTGCTCGATGCCACCGAGGGGCTCGGCGTCACCGTGCTGTACGCGACGACCGTGCGCCCCTTCGACTCGGCCGCCCTGCGCCGGGCCACGGAGGCGGCCGGTACCGATGTCGTCCTCGTCGAGCCGTATCTGGCAGGCACGTCGACGGCCGTCGCGAACGACGCCCTCGCGGACCTCCCCCATCGCGTACTCGGCCTGGGTGTCGGCCGCCGCGAACTGCGCCGTTATGGCCTGATCGAGGAGCACGTGACCGCGCACGGCCTGGACGCGGGGGCGTTGAGGGCGCGGATCGGTGAGTTCCTGGGACAGCGGGCACGGGTGCGGGTGTGAGTCGTCGTCGCGCCTTCGGACCGGCGAGGCAGAGGGCTCTTCGGGCTCCTTGACCTGAGCTTCAGCTCTTTCCTCCGGCGCGCGTCGGCCGACGTGTCCCCGCCGTCCCGTGCGGCAGCGACGCGGGTGCGTCGGCCCGCACCAGCCCCCGTATCGCCGGCACCGACAGCAGCGCCGTCGCCACGACGAGCGTCATGACGCCCGCCGCGAGGAGGACGTGGTCCGCGCCCAGGGCCGCCGCGGCCGGGCCGGCGAGAGCCTGGCCGACCGGCATCATCGCGAGGGAGCCGGCGACGTCGTAGGCGTGGATGCGGTTGAGGACATCGGGCGGGACCTGGGTCTGCACGCTGGTCGCCCACATGACGCCCCAGAAGGACATGCCTGCGCCCGCTATCGCCGAACCGGCCGCCATCGCCGCCACGCCGAAGCCCGCTCCGACGGCTGCCGGGAAGCAGGCGAAGGCGAAGAGTGCGAGCGAACCCGCGCGGAGCATGCGGCGGGGGCGCAGCCGCAGTGCGATCAGGCCGCCTATGACGGTGCCCGCGCCGAGGGCGGAGTTGATCAGGCCGTAGGCGCGCGGGCCGTGCTCTTGGATGGCCTCAGTCGCGACCAGCGGGACGACCGGGCCCGACACGGCGATCATCCAGACGCACCAGATGGCGATGACGCTCCACAGCCATGTCCTGGATCTGAACTCCCGCCAGCCCTGGGCGAGATCGGCCCCGAAGCCGTTGCTGCGGGCCCGGCTGTCGGGATGGACCGGAGGCAGTCGGAGCAGGAGGAGGCACAGGGCGCTCAGGGCGTACGTCGCCGCGTGGGCCGCGAAGACGCCGCCGGGTGAGGCGAAGGCGACCAGCAGGCCGGCGAGCGCGGGGCCTGCGAGCTGGGCCGTGGACTCAGCGACCCGTATCGCGCCGTTCGCCGCCTGGACGTCGGTGGCGAGTCGAGGCACCGTACTGGCGACGCCGGGCTGGAAGATCGCGGCCGCCGCGCCGTTGACCGCGCCGATCACGCAGATCTGCCAGAGCACCACATGGCCGCTGAAGAACAACACGGCGGCCACGGACTGGGTGCCGAGCCGCACCACATCGGCACCGATCATCAGCAGACGGGTATTGAACCGGTCGGCGAAGACCCCGCCGAAGATCACCAGGCCCGCGAAGCAGGCGGCTGACGCGGCCATGGCCAGGCCTACCGCCCCCACCCCGTAACCGTGCTGCAGCAGTCCCGCCGCCAGCGCCACCGGCAACATCGTGTCGCCCAGCTTGGCGACGGCCCGCGCGGCGAAGAACAGCCCGAAGTCACGCGACCAGACCCGTCGGGAACCGGCCCCGGCGCTCATGCCACCGCCATCACCACCATCACCGGCTTCGCCGTCCACCCCGGGACGACCGGCACCGGCGCCCAGACCACTGGTACTGGCACTGGCACCGCCGGCAGCACCTCGGTGGCGGCCAGCGGCCCCCGCACCCGCCCCCTCCTCCGACGGCGGCACCCCGCGCGACGACTCCCCGGACATCCCGGCCCCACCCCTCCCCTACCGGCCTCTCGAAGATCCTTCAGCAATCCCCAACAGGACCACGGCACCCTCCCGCACCGCGCTCCCCACCCGCATTCGGATCATGTCACCCGGCACTGACAACGCCCCTCAGTCGGCTGCCGGAAGCCCCAACTCCGGGTAGGACTCCAGCAGTCGGGTCGGAGCCGCCTGCCGCCAGGAGTCCGCGAGGATGTCACGCAGCTCGTCCCCGTCCTCGATCACCGCGAGCCGCACGCGGACCCAGGCGAAACCCGCCTCATGGTCGGCGATCCAGAACTTCTCGGGCTCCGCCAGGACCAGTTCGTCGCGCTCCTCCTTCGGGCAGCGGACAGCGATGGAGGTCTCGTCCTCGGGCAGCGTGGCGAACATCTTCCCCGCGACGCGAAAGGTGGGCATGCTCCAGGCGATCTTCTCCGTCGTGTCCGGCAGAGAGAGACAGATTCGGCGTACGTCTTCGGCATCCTGCATAGAACGAACCGTAGCCAGTCCCACTGACAATCACCTGCTGAGAGCCGGTTCCGAAGCCTCGCCCACCGCCACGTACTTGTAGAAGATCGTCGTCGGCCGCAGCACACCCGAAGGCGTCCTCGCGTAGTCGGGGATGACGCCTGCCCGCGTCCAACCCGCCGACCGGTAGAGGGACTCGGCCGGGCTGTCCGTCTCGGTGTCGAGGTTGAGCAGAGTCACGCCCGCCTCGGCGGCCGCGTGTTCGGCCGTGGCGAGCAGCGCACGCCCTAGGCCCCGTCCTCGCCCCTCCCTGTGCACCATCAGCTTCACCACCTCGGCGCGGTGACGGCTGTTGGGCTTGTCCGGGAAAGCCAGACTCACGGTGCCGACGATCCGGCCCTCCGCGTACGCGACCCACACCGCGAGGCCACCCTCCGAGAGCGCGGCCGCCCGACCCCGCCACCAGCCGACGGCGGCGTCGCGGTCGAGCGGGCTGAGAAATCCGACCGACGCTCCCCCATTGACGGTGTCTGTCAGCAGATCGGCCAACTCCTCGATGAATTCGAGGAGTTGATCGGCCGTCAGTCGTATGACAGTCATGGCAGCACCACCACCAGCGCGTAGCGCGCGTCCTGCGGGCCGGGGCATCGGAACCGCGTCGACCCCCACACCCGCAACCGCAGACAGTCACCCGTGTCGAGCCGGTGCTCGGCGTCCTGGGCGGTGACCTCCAGCCGTCCGTCGAGCACCCAGATGTGCTGTTCGAGGCCGGGCACGGGAGGCCGGTCGTAGGCGATGTCGGCGCCGGCCGCGAGCTGTCCCTCGACGAGTTCGCCGCGCAGTCCGGCGTGCGGCGGGGACACCGACCGGCGTACGAATCCGGAGGTCCTGTCCTCCCATACGGCCTGTTCGGCGACCCGTACCAGCAGGGCGGGCTCCGCCTCGACCTCGCTGAGCAGCTGCGACATGGTGCGGCCGTATACAGCGCACAGGCGGTTCAGGAGCGAGGCCGTGGGGCTGATCTCCGCACGCTCGGCCCGGGAGAGGGTCGAGCGGCTCACTCCGCTGCGCTCCGCCAACTCGCCCAGGGACCATCCCCGTTCGGCCCGCAGTTCGGCCAGCCGCGCGCCGAGCCGGGTATCGACGGGGTCCGGTCCGGTGCCATCCGGGTCAGCGTCTCCATCGCGTTTCATATCCGGGATGCTATCCCAAATCAGAGACGCACTGGGAGCCGGGACGTGCCGAAGGCGAGACGTGCCTAGCGTGAGACTTCACGTCACCGGCGCAGCCTCCCCCAGCGCCTCCAGCACCGGCCGGATCAGCGGGTGCCCCTCGGCGCCTCGGCGTACGGCAGCGAAGACCCGGCGCGTGGGCGCGACGCCGTCGACGGGGCGTACGACCACGCCCGCGAGATCCATGCCGCGCAGGGCCGAGCGCGGCACCAGAGCGACCCCCGCGTCGGCCGACGCGAGCGCGACGACCGCGCGGAAGTCGTCCGAGGAGTGCTCGAGCCGGGGCTGGAATCCGGCATGCTCGCAGGCCAGGACCACCACGTCGTGGCAGGGGTTTCCGGGGTACGGGCCGATCCACGGGTCCTTGGCCAGCTCGGCGAGCGGCACCTCCGTACGGTCGGCGAGGCGATGGGTCACCGGGACGACGGCATCGAACGGTTCGGCGTACAGCGGGATGTGCGCGAGGCGGGGGTCGTCCGCGTCCGGGGCGCCCCGATACTCGACGGCGACCGCCACGTCGACCTGCCGGTCGAGCACCATCGGCAGGCTGGCGTCGCCCTCGGCGTCCTGGACCCGGATGCGGATGCCGGGCGCCGTCCGGGCGAGCCGGGCCACGGCGGGGGCGACGACCAGGCCGATGCCGGTCGCGAAGGAGGCGACGGTGACCGTGCCTGCCGAGCCCGAGCTGTATGCGGCGAGCTCGGCCTCGGCCCGTTCCAGCTGGGCGAGTACCGCGTTGGTGTGGCTGAGCAGGATCTCGCCGGCGGGAGTCAGCCGTACGCCCCGGGCACCGCGCTCGACCAGCCGGTGGCCCGTCTCCTGTTCCAGGGCCGTCAGCTGCTGGGAGACCGCGGAGGGCGTGAGGTAGAGCGCGGCGGCCGCGGCTGTCACCGTACGGTGGTCCGCCACCGCACGGAGGATGTGGAGCCGCCGCGCTTCGATCATGTGACCGATTCTCTCAAAGGTTCGCCTTCGTCCTGCTCAGGGCTACGGCTTCACCGCGTGCTCAGGCCTCCAGCTCCGCACGGGCCGCCACGAAGGCGTCCACGGCCCGGTTCACGTCCTCGGTCGAGTGCGCGGCGGACAGCTGGACGCGGATCCGGGCCTGGCCCTGCGGGACCACCGGGTAGGAGAAGCCGATCACGTACACGCCGCGCTCCAGGAGCAGCTCAGCCATGCGGCCTGCGACGGTCGCGTCACCGATCATGACGGGGGCGATCGAGTGGTCTCCCGGAAGGATGTCGAAGCCCTCCTCGGTCATCCGGGAGCGGAACAGCGCGGTGTTCGCGGCGAGCCGCTCGCGCAGGTCGCCCGCCGACTCCAGCAGGTCCAGGACCTTGAGCGAGGCGGCGGCGATCACCGGGGCGAGGGTGTTCGAGAAAAGGTACGGGCGCGAGCGCTGGCGCAGCAGCGCGACGATCTCGGCACGGGCGGCGACGTAACCGCCGGACGCACCGCCGAGCGCCTTGCCGAGCGTGCCGGTGATGATGTCGACGCGGTCCATGACGCCGTGCAGTTCGGGGGTGCCGCGGCCGCCGGGGCCGACGAAGCCGACGGCGTGCGAGTCGTCGACCATGACCATCGCGTCGTAGCGGTCGGCGAGGTCGCAGATCTCGCGCAGCGGGGCCACGTATCCGTCCATGGAGAAGACGCCGTCGGTGACGATCAGCCTGCGGCGGGCACCCGCCGCCTCCTTCAACTGCCGCTCCAGGTCCGCGAGATCGCGGTTGGCGTAGCGGAATCGGCGGGCCTTCGAGAGGCGGATGCCGTCGATGATCGAAGCGTGGTTGAGGGCGTCGGAGATCACCGCGTCCTCCTCGCCGAGGAGGGTCTCGAAGACTCCGCCGTTGGCGTCGAAGCAGGAGGAGTAGAGGATCGTGTCCTCCTGGCCGAGGAACGCGGACAGGCGCTGTTCCAGCTCCTTGTGCACCTCCTGCGTACCGCAGATGAAGCGCACGGAGGCCATGCCGTAGCCCCAGCGGTCGAGGGCGTCGTGCGCGGCGGCGATGACCTCGGGGTGGTCGGCGAGGCCGAGGTAGTTGTTCGCGCAGAAGTTGAGGACCTCGCCGGGGCGGCCGCCCGCGGTGACGCTCACCGTCGCGGACTGCGGGGTGCCGATGACCCGCTCGGGCTTGTGCAGTCCGGCGGCGCGGATCTCGTCGAGGGTGGTGCGGAGGTCGTCGCGTACGGAGTCGAACATGAAGGGCTCCTAGAAGGTGCTCACGCAGTACGGGAGGGGTGCTTGAGCGCTGAGGGGCATACGCAGCCCAGGGGGCTTACGCATTCCAGTCGAGGATCACTTTTCCGCCGCGGCCGCTCGCCGCGTCGGCGAACGCCGCCTCGTAGTCGCGGTGGTCGTAACGGCCGGTGATCACGGGCGCGAGGTCGAGGCCGCCTTCGAGGAGGACCGACATCGCGTACCAGGTCTCGAACATCTCACGGCCGTAGATGCCCTTGATCGTGATCATGGAGGTGACGATCCGGGACCAGTCGACGGCGAACTCGTCGGACGGCAGGCCGAGCATGGCGATCTTTCCGCCGTGCGTCATGTTGGCGAGCATGTCGCGCATCGCGACGGGGTTGCCGGACATCTCCAGGCCGACGTCGAATCCCTCGCGCAGGCCGAGCGCCCGCTGCCCCTCGGCGATGGTCGACTCGGCGACATTGAGCGCGAGGCTGACGCCGACCTTGCGGGCCAGTTCCAGGCGGTCCTCGCTGACGTCCGTCACCACCACGTGCCGGGCGCCGGCGTGCTTGGCGACGGCGGCGGCCATCAGACCGATCGGGCCCGCACCGGTGATCAGTACGTCCTCGCCGACCAGCGGGAACGAGAGTGCCGTGTGGACCGCGTTGCCGAACGGGTCGAAGATCGCGGCGACGTCGAGGTCGACGGGAACGCGGTGCACCCACACGTTGGACGCGGGCAGGGCGACGTACTCGGCGAACGCGCCGTCGCGGCCGACGCCGAGCCCCACCGTGGCGCGGCAGAGGTGACGCCGTCCGGCCTGGCAGTTGCGGCACTTTCCGCAGACGAGGTGGCCCTCGCCGCTGACCCGGTCGCCCACGGCGATGTCGCCGGCGTCACGGCCCGTTTCGACGACCTCGCCGACGAACTCGTGGCCGACCACGAGCGGGGTCCTGATCGCCTGCTGCGCCCAGCCGTCCCAGTTGCGGATGTGCAGGTCGGTGCCGCAGATCCCGGTCCTGAGGACCTTGATCAGCACATCGCCGGGGCCGACGACCGGCTCCGGTACGTCCATGAGCCGGAGCCCAGGCTCCGCCTTCTCCTTGACCAGCGCCTTCAACAGGGCTCCCGGGTACGAGGGTCCCGGGCCAGGGCATACCGAAGGAAGCCCCGGCCCGGGGTGAGGGGTGGCGTCGTGGCAGGGCATGGCGGGTGGGCCATGCGGGAGCGCCTCTCAGCGGCTGCGGCGCCCTCTGCCGACGCAGAGCAATCTGCCCTACGGCGCAGCCCCGGTCCATCGAGGTTTTCTTAAGCTCCGCCGCAGCTTTCCTTCACACCCCGCTCCGCTCTCCCAGAACCGTCAGCGTGTCTGCCCCCTCTCGAAGTACGCGACCAGCTCCGCGTCCAGCGGCGGCACCTCGAACGGAACGCCTCCGCCACGCAGCGACTCGGTGGCCCGGAACCCCGCCGCCACCGCCATCCGCGCGGCCACCGGAGACGTGTCGGTGCGCCCTCCCTCCCGTACGAACCGCACGAACTCGTCGATCAGCAGCGGATCCGCGCCCCCGTGCTCGGCGTCCTGCGCCACGTCCGGCACCGGATACTCGGCGTCGGCCTCGGCGCGGTATCCGGAGCGGCGGGCGTTCCACACCTTCACCACTCCGCCGGGCCCGTCCCCGAAGTTCTCCAGGCGGCCGGCGTCGCCGATGACGGTGTAGTTGCGCCAGTAGTCGGGGGTGAAGTGGCACTGCTGGTAGGCGGCCAACACCCCGTTGTCCAGGCGCAGGTTGACGACCGACACGTCCTCGACGTCGATGACGGGGTTAAGGGCCCGCTGGGTGTGCGGCGGCCAGTGGCCGTCCTCCGTGTACCAGTCGTCGGTCTTCGGCTCGCCCGGCGCCCGGCGGTGCGGACTGCCGCCGTACACCATCAACTCGCCGAACGCCTGCACCTGCCGTGTGTATCCGCCCGCCAGCCAGTGCATTACGTCGATGTCGTGGGCGCCTTTCTGCAGCAACAGGCCTGTGGTGTAACGGCGTTCGGCGTGCCAGTCCTTGAAGTACCAGTCGCCTCCGTAGCCGACGAAGTGCCGTACCCACACCGTTTTGACCGTGCCTATGTCGCCGCTCCGGACGAGGTCACGCATCAGCCGGATCACCGGCATGTGGCGCATGTTGTGCCCGACGTACAGCCGGGTGCCCGTCTCGAAGGCCGTGCGCAGGATGAGATCGCACCGCTCGATGGTGATGTCGAGGGGCTTCTCGACGAAGACGGCCTTGCCCGCGCGCAGGGCCTCGCAGGCGATGTCGGCGTGGGTGTGGTCGGGAGTGAGGACGAGCACTGCGTCGACGTCCGGGTCGTCTATGACCTTGCGGTGGTCGTCGACGGTACGGGCGCCGGGGATGTGGTCGGCGGCGCGGTCCCGCAGCGCCGGGTCGTGGTCGGCGACGACGGTCACGCGGGAGCCCTGGCCGGGCCGGTGGGCGATGCGCGCGAGCGAGCCGCGCAGGCCGTGGCCGAGGGCGCCGAGACGCAGGTCGGTCATGAGCTGCCTTCCCGTTCGGTGACGAGGAATCGAGCAGGGGCCGGGCCGTTGGCACTCCGCCAGGGGCAGCCGGGGCGGGGCTGACCTCTGCCGGGGTCAACTTCCCATCGGGCGACGGGTATCGCGAGGGCGCCGAGGACCCGGCACGTACGAACAGGCTCCGCGCGTACGCACACGTCCCGCCACGTACGAACGAACGGGTTTCTCGGCGCACGAATCCGGCTCAATTGATCTATCGGCGGCAACCAGCCGTATCCCTCCTAAGAAACCTGGAATCGCACCCGGCAACCGAGGAGTCGGAACCCTGCCATGCCCGCACCCCACCTGGCCCTGCCACCCACCGACCACGTCCTGTCGCCGCGCACCGGCTGGACGCGGGCGCACTGGGAGGCCCTCGCCGACCGGCAGTTGGAAGCCCTGGTCCCGTACGCGACGCCGGGCCTCGCGCAGTACCGGCTGCCCGGCCGGACCTCCTGGTCGGGTGTGGTGTCGGACGGCCTCGAAGGGTTCGCTCGGTCATTTCTGCTGGCCTCCTTCCGGATCGCCGGTGCGCGGGGCGACGTCGATCCCCGTCTCCTTGAACGCTACGCGCGGGGTCTGACAACGGGCACCGACCGGGACAGCGGCGAGGCCTGGCCCGAACTCACCGACTGCTCCCAGCAGATGGCGGAGGCTGCCTCGATCGCCGTCGGCCTGCACGAGACCCGCCCCTGGATCTGGGACCGTCTGGACGGCGAGGTGCGCGAGCGGATCGTGGACTGGCTGTGGGGCTTCGTGGGCCGCCGCACCCCGGACAACCACTGCCGCCTCTACCAGGTGGTGGCCGAGCAGTTCCTGGCCTCGGTCGGCGCGCCCTACCGGCAGGACGACATCGACGCCGGGCTCGACCGCATCGAGGACTGGTACGCCGGCGACGGCTGGTACAGCGACGGCGAGGGCCGGAACTTCGACTACTACAACGGCTGGGCCATGCACCTGTACCCGCTGCTGTGGTGCCGGATGACCGGTGGCGAGGGCGGCGGCCGCGGCCGGGTCTACCGGGAGCGGCTCGCCCAATTCCTCGCCGTGTACCCGCGGTTCTTCGCCGCGGACGGCGCGCCGGTCCACCACGGCCGCTCCCTGACGTACCGTTTCGCCACCACGGCCCCGGTGTGGCTGGGCGCCCTCACCGGCTGTACGCCGCTGGCGCCGGGCCTCACCCGGCGGCTGGCGTCCGGCACGGTGCGGCACTTCGTGGAGCGCGGGGTGCCGGACGAGCGGGGGCTGCTGCCGCTCGGCTGGTACGGCACGTTCCTGCCGATGACCCAGCCGTACTCGGGGCCCGCGTCACCGTACTGGGCGAGCATGGGCTTCCTCGGGCTGCTGCTGCCTCCGGAGCATCCGGTGTGGGCGGCACGCGAACTGCCGCTTCCCGTCGAGGAGTCGGACCAGTACACCGCGCTCCCGGCCCCGGGCTGGCTGCTGCACGGTACGAAGCACGACGGCATCGTCCGCCTGGTCAACCACGGCAGCGACCACATCGCCCCGTCCGGGCCCGCCGAGGACGACCCCCACTACGCGAAGTTCGGCTACTCCACGGCGACCGCCCCCGAGGCGGGAGCGCACGCCTGGGAGCGGACCATCGATGGGCACATCGCGCTGGTCGCCCCGGACGGCACCACGTCACGCCGCCGCAGGATCGTTCCGCTGAGCTGCTCCGGGCGAACGGCGGCCTCCCGCTATGCCGCCCAACTGCCCGGCAGCGAAGAGGAGTTCCCGATCGAGACGACGAGTGTGCTGCGCGGCCCCTGGGAGATACGGGTGCACCGGGTACTCGCGCCGTCCGGCGTGACGGTCCGGGAGGGCGGTTACGCGGTCGCGGCCGAGAGCCGGCCCAGCGCGGAGCGGGGCCACGGCTGGGCGCTGGCCCGTACCGACAACGGGCTGACCAGCGTGGTGGTCGCGCTGCACGGCTGGGACGAGGACACGGGCATCGCGCGCGAGGTCGAGGCCAACGCCTTCGGCCCCCACTCGGCGACGCCGTACCTGCGGTGCGCGGCGGGCCGTCCGGCCGGCAGCGGTGTGTACGTCACGCTGCTCGCGCTGACGCGGGATTCCGTGCACCCCCAGGCGTTGCGGGAGTCGGTGTCCTGCGAGGTCGAGGGGCACGAGGTCCGGATCACGTTCCCCGAAGGGGACACAGTCTCGGTCTGACGGACCCCCATCGTGTCGGTCTGAGGGACTCGCATCAGAACTCGCATCAGAATCCGCCCTCCCGCAGCTCGATCTGCTCGACCAGCTCCGCCGCCATCGCCTTGATGGTGTCCAGGCCCGCCCGTCCCCACGGCCGGGGCTCGATGTCGGAGACACACACCGTGCCGAGCGCGATGCCCGTGCGGTCGATGAGCGGAGCGCCGAGGTAGGAGCGGATGCCGAACTCGTCGACGACCGGGTTGCCGGCGAAGCGGGGGTAGTCGCGGACGTCCTCCAGGACCAGCGCCTTGCGCCGGACCACCACATGGGGGCAGAAGCCGTAGTCCCGGGCCATATAGCGGCCGATCCTGTGTTCTACGGTTTCCCCATGGTCCGTACGGACATCGGTCGGCAGGTCGGCCGGGACACCGCCGTACGGGGTGTGCAGGCCGGCGAAGAACTGCCGCTCCTCGCCGATGAAGTTGACCATCGCGTACGGCGCTCCGGCGATCTCGGCGAGCCGGTGGGCGAAGGCGTCGAGGGCCGGTTCGGCGTGCTCTCCGAGACCGAGCACGCGCAACCTCCGCGTTCTGGCGGGGGCCTCCTTGTCCTCGGGGGTGAGCAGCAGCCGACCGGCCGGACGCGGCGGGTCGTACCTCATGTGTGGGCTCCGTGGCTGGGGGCGTGGGAGGGCGCGTGGGCGAGCAGGTGCCGGACGAGGGTCAGCAGCGTCTGGACACCCGAGCTGGAGATCCGGGCGTCGCAGCACACGACGGGGATCTCCGGGTCGAGGTCGATGGCAGACCGCACCTCTTCCGGGTCGTAGCGGAAGGCGCCGTCGAATTCGTTGACGGCGACGATGAACCCCAGGCCTCGCTGTTCGAAGAAGTCGACGGCGGCGAAGCAGTCCTCCAGTCGGCGGGTGTCGGCGAGGATGACCGCGCCGAGCGCGCCTTCGCAGAGCTCGTCCCACATGAACCAGAAGCGTTCCTGCCCGGGTGTGCCGAACAGGTACAGGACGTGTTCCGGATCGAGGGTGATGCGCCCGAAGTCCATCGCGACGGTCGTCTCGACCTTGTTCTCGATGCCGTCGAGATTGTCGGTCGCGGCGCTGACCGTGGTCAGGAGCTCCTCCGTGCTGAGCGGCGCGATCTCGCTCACCGCGCCGACGAAGGTGGTCTTGCCTACCCCGAAACCTCCCGCCACCAGGATCTTCAGCGCGGTGGGAAAGGGGTCAGAGCTGTCGTCGTAGTCCATCGAGCACTGCCTCCAGAAGAGACCGGTCAGTGGGGTTGTGGTGGAACGTCGGGGGCTTCGTGGACAGCGCCCCGCAGTCGACGAGGTCGGACAGCAGCACCTTCGTCACCGCCACGGGCAGCTTCAGATGCGCGGCGACCTCGGCGACCGAGACGGGGTCCCGGCACAGTTCGAGTGCCTGGGTGTGCTCGGGGCCGAGGTAACCAAGGGGGGTGGCTCCGGTGGCCATCACCTGCGACAGGAGGTCGAGCGCGGTACTCGGCCGGGTGCGGCCATTGCTGACCTGGTAGGGGCGTACAAGACGTCCGGCCGCATCATCGAGCCAAGGCCCGTCGCCGGCCGCGGCCACGTTCAAGGCCTCATCGCCGACGGTTCGACGGTGGCCTGCCTCGGGGCGGTCATCAGGTACGGGCGAACGCTCTTGACCAGCATCGCCATCTCGTAGCCGAGCACGGCCGCGTCGGCGTCGCGTCCGGCGAGCACGGCCAGGCAGGTGCCGGAGCCCGCGGTGGACACGAACAGCAGCGTGGAGTCCAGTTCGACGACGACCTGGCGCACGTCACCGCCGTCCCCGAAGCGGACGCCCGCGCTGCGCCCCAGGGAGTAGAGCCCGGAGGCCAGGGCCGCCATGTGGTCGGCGCTGTCGGGGTCGAGGCCGTGCACGGACTTCACCAGGCCGTCGCAGGAGAGCAGCACCGCGCTTCTGGTGTGCGGTACGCGCTGCACCAGGCCGCTCATCAGCCAGTCGAGATCGGATGCATGGCCGGTCGGCACATCGCTCGCCATGGGGGATCGACTCCTTGAAATACGAAGGTCTGCGGGAGCGGAAGTGTGGGTGGGGGTGGCGTGGTTCATCCGGCTGGTGTGCTCCCGTCGTGCCGGGCGGTGAGGTCATGACCGGGCGCGGGCGCCGTGTCGCGCCCGGCGTGCGCCTCGGGTTGTTCGTGCGCGGGGTGCGCTGTGTGCGCTTCGTCCACGGACGTTCCGTCCATGTGGACCGACTCCATGTGGACCGACTCCACGTGGGCCGACTCCATATGGGCCGAACGCAGGTGCCCGACGTCCCGCTGTGCCGCGTCCCTGTACTGGGCCTCGGCGAGCCCGATGCCGCGCTGGAACGCCGCCATCAGACCGGGGTCGTGACCGACGAGGAACTCGGTGTCCTGCCGGGGTGCGGGGCCGTCGCGCAGCTCGGGCACGATGTGTTCCTGGGCGCGCCGTCTGGGCAGTTGAGGCTTGCCCATGGTGCCGCGCACCGTGCCGTTGCGCGGGGTCGGGGGCTTGGTCGTGTTCTCCGTGACGAGCCGCCGATCGTCGGGGCGGATGCCGGGCACGGCCTCCGCCGGATTGGGCCGCACCTCGGCACCACGTACCGGAAGCGGCACCGGACCACCGCCGTCCACGACCGACCACCCGACCGGCGCGCTGTCCCGCTGCGGTCGCTCCGGCACGGCGGTCCTCGCGCCACGGGAGGGATGCGCCGTGTTCTCCTGACGCGGCACATGCGGTACGTCGATGGAGGCGCCCGGCACGACGCCCCGCCCGGGGATCGGCGTCCCGCGAGCCGGGGTCCCCTGCGCCGGCATGCCATGTGCAGGGGTGCCGTGTGCCGGGGTCCCCTGCGGGGGCGTGCCGTGCGCGGGAGTGCCATGTGCCGGGGTGCCATGTGCCGGCGTGCCATGCCCAGGAGTGTCCTGCCCTGGCGTCGCGTCCAGCGGCGTGCCATGCAGAGGCCCGCCATGTGCAGCCATGACGTGAGAAACCGCAGTCCCATTCCCCGGAACACCATGTGTCAGAGCGCCATGTGCCGAAGCACCATGTGCCGGAACCCCATGAGCCACAGCCCCATGGCCCGGAGCGCCCTGCCCTGCCGTCCCACGGGCCGGGGCACCCAGGCCCAACGCTCCGCCCGTCGTCGAAGGACCCCCTTCCGACGCCCCACTCCGCGACCGCGCGGTTCCCGTCCCGGCCCGTGTCTGCTGTTCCTCCTCGGCCCCGAGCAACGCCTGCGGCACAACGAGCACCGCCTGCACGCCGCCGTAGATATTGGTCTGCAGCCGAACCGCGATCCCGTGCCGCCGCGCGAGCTGCGAGACCACGAACAGCCCGATACGGCCGTCCTGCAACAGACTCGCCACGTTCACCTGGTCCGGATCGGCGAGCAGCGCGTTCATCTTGTGCTGCTCGGCCAGCGGCATACCGAGCCCGCGATCCTCGACCTCGACGGCGAGCCCCGAGGTCACGACGTTGGCCCGCAGCAGCACTTGGGTGTGCGGCGCCGAGAACACCGTGGCGTTCTCGACGAGTTCGGCCAGCAGATGGATCACGTCGGCGACGGCGTGCCCGCGCACCGTGCCGTCGACCGGGGGTACGAGTTTGACCCGCGAGTACTGCTCGACCTCGGCGATGGCGGAGCGCAGCACCTCGGTCATGGAGACCGGGTTGCTCCACTGCCGGCGCGAGACGGCGCCGCCGAGCACGGCGAGGTTCTCGGCGTGACGCCGGATGCGGGTGGCGAGGTGGTCGACGTGGAAGAGGCCCTTGAGCAGGTCCGGGTCCTCGATCTCGTTCTCCAGCTCGTCGAGGATCGAGATCTCGCGGTGCACGAGGGACTGCAGCCGCCGGGCCAGATTGACGAAGACCTCGACCTTCTGCTCGCTGCCCGCGTGGCTGGAGAGCTGGGAGGCCTGGACGACCGCGCTGACGGCGCCGTCGTGGGCGCGCGCCAGATCGTCGGCGAGCAGGTCGAAGTCGTCGGCGTCCGGGGCGGGTTGGCTGCGCGGGCGGCGCGCGGGCGGCCCGTCGCCCCGGCGCAGGGTCTCGACGAGGGTGCGCAGATCGGCCTGGCCGCGGGCGCTGGTGCGGCGCAGCGTGCCGATGCGCTCGCGTACGGACCTGGCTGCCCGGTTGGCGGCCACGGCGGCGATCACGATGCCCGAGAGGGCCACCGCGACGGCTCCGCCGAGCACGATCCACAGGGTGGGGCCCGGCCGTGCGGCGGTGGTGCGGACGATGAAGAGCACGGCGGCGCTGGCGCTGAGGGCCACCGCGATGGGCGGCAGGATCGCGAGACGGAGGAGCTGGGGTCGTATGTGCGTCTCGGGCAGCGTGGGGGCGGTGTGGGCGACCGGTCGCCCGTGGCGCCCGCCCTCGCGGCGGTCTGCGCGTGCGGCCGGTGCGCGAAGGTGAGACATCGACGTCCTCGTACTGGCTGGGGTGTCGGGCGTGGGGCTCCCGCGGGTCTGCGACTAGGGCATGCGCCATCGCTGCGCCGGTCGAGAGGGCCGACGAATTCGGCCCTGTGTCGCTCAGCGGCCACTCACAGTAGTCGCCACCGCATCATGCGCGGTGGGCAGTTGACAAAGTCCGGCGGCCGACGTCCCGCTCTGGTATGAGGGTTCGTACGACAGACCGATAAGCCCCTCGCACGCACGT
>NZ_VWMY01000055.1:0-39074 GCF_008905045.1 Streptomyces albicerus | reverse complement strand
AGGGCCGAGGAGCAACTTGCTCCTCGGCCCTCGCCGACCGCCTTCACGCGCCTCCGCGTCACCCGGCCGGGACGGTTTCCTGGTCTCCGGTGTCCTCCGTGGTGTCACCCGGTGTGTCACGGACCGCCTCCACGGCGGCGAGCACGGGCCAGCCTCCGGCAGGCTCTACGGCCACGCCGCGCCACCAGGGCTCCGACGGCACGGTCTCGGCCGTGGGCTCGAAGGGCTCGCCGGGCCGGGGCAGGGCGATCCTGGCGCCGGCCGCGCGGGCGGCGGTGATGGTCCCCTCGCCGGGCTCGGCCCAGGGGTGCGTGGCCAGGTTGAACGTCGCCCAGTGGATCGGCAGCATCACGCCGCTGGGCTTCTCGCCCTGGAGGTCCAGGTGGGCGCGCATGCCCTCTTCGGGCGTCATGTGGATGTCGGGCCAGAACTCGGAATAGGCACCGATCTGGATCATCGTGGCGTCGAAGGGGCCGTGCTCGGCGCCGATGTCCTTGAATCCGACGAAGTACCCGGTGTCGCCGCTGTGGTAGATCCGGTGCTCATCACCCGCGACGGCCCACGAGGCCCAGAGGGTGTGCTGGGTGTTGCGCAGGCCGCGGCCGCAGAAGTGGCGGGCGGGCGTGGCGGTCAGGGAGATACCGCCGACGTTCGCCGTCTCGTTCCAGTCCAGCTCGCGCAGTCGGTCCGCGGAGACGCCCCAGTGCTCCAGGTGGGCGCCGACGCCGAGGGGCACCGCGAACACCGTGTCCGTATCGGCCAGGGCCTTGATGGTGGGCAGGTCGAGGTGGTCGTAGTGATCGTGCGAGATGACGACCACGTCGACCGGGCCGAGCGCCGCCAGCGGCAGGGGCACGGGGTGCAGCCGCTTGGGCCCGGCGAAGGCGAACGGGGAGCAGCGCTCGCCCCAGACGGGGTCGAAGAGCACCCGGTGGCCGTCGATCTCGGCGAGCACACTGGAGTGCCCCATCCACGTCAGCCGCAGCCCGTGGGCCGGGGGCCTGGCGAGGTCGGCGAGGGTCGTGGCGTGCACCGGCACCGTGCCCGCCGGGGCGCGGCGCACACGCTCTTCCTTACGGAAGAAGGCCTGCGCGAACTCGCGCATGGCGCCGTCGGGCCGGGGAGCACCCTCCGGATTCCGGAAGACGCCGTCCGCGAAGTTCGGCGATCTGCGGATGCGCTCCATGCGCTCACCGCTCGGATCCGCGCCGAAGGCGGCGGGCCGCAGAGCACGGAGCCCGGAGCTCAGGGGACGGAAACCGGTCACGGCACCTCCAGGTGGAGTCGGTCTGACATTCCATTATGGTCGCCGCCTCTGACAGCGCCGGGTCGGGCGTATGACAGGGCGGTGTCCGCGCCGGACGCGGCGAGATCCACCACATACGACGTCGGCCCGTACTGAAGATCCATTCAGCACGTTGACAGAGCCGCCCGGCCCTTTCGATACTGACTGATCATTCAGTAATGGCAGGCCCCGACCCGCACCGGGGCACTCTGGGCACCCGGCCCCACGCTGCTCAAACGTTCTGACCCTGTCCCCTGTTCCCCGTTCCCCCGTTCCCGAGGAGACCCCCATGACCGCCCCGGACAGCAGTCCCTTGATGACGCTCACCTGGACCGACCACGTCACCGGCCGCCGGGGGCACCTGGTCGTGGACCGGCTGGTGCGCGGTGTCTCCAGTGGCGGGCTGCGGATGCGGGCGGGCTGCACGCTGGACGAGGTGGCCGGTCTCGCGCGAGGCATGACCATGAAAGAGGCGCTGCACTACAACCCCGAGGGCCGGTACATCCCGCTGGGCGGCGCGAAGGGCGGCATCGACTGCGATCCCCAGGACCCCGAGGCGTACGGGGTGCTCGTGCGCTATCTGCGCGCCATGCGCCCCTGCATCGAGAGCTTCTGGACCACCGGCGAGGACCTCGGCCTCACCCAGGACCTCGTCGACCGGGCCGCGGCGGAGGCGGGGCTCGTGTCGTCGATCCAGGCCGTGTATCCACTGCTCGACGACGAGGCGGCGGCCCGGCGGCGGCTGGCGGACGCGTTCGCGGTCGAGGTGGACGGCATCGGGCTCGACGAGTTGGTCGGCGGCTGCGGAGTCGCCGAGTCGGTGCTCGCGGCGCTGGACCGGGCCGGGGTGGCGTACTCGGGCACGCGCGTCGCCGTGCAGGGCCTGGGCACCATGGGCGGGGCCACGGCCCGGTTCCTCACGCGCGCGGGGCTCAGCGTGGTGGCCGTCGCCGACGTGAAGGGCACGATCGCCAACCCCGAAGGGCTGGACGTCGACGCGCTGCTCGCCGCCCGTGACGCGTACGGGACGGTCGACCGGGCAGCGCTGCGCCCGGCCGACCGGGAACTGCCCGGCGACGCCTGGCTGTCCGCCGGGGCCGAGGTGCTGGTGCCGGCGGCGGTCTCGTACGCGATCGACACCGCCAACCAGGAGCGGATCACGGCACGCTGGATCGTCGAGGCCGCCAACATGCCCGTCCTGCCGGCGGCGGAGGAACTCCTCGCCGCGCGCGGGATCACCGTCCTGCCGGACGTCGTCGTCAACTCCGGGACCAACGCCTGGTGGTGGTGGACGCTGTTCGGCGACATCGGGCCCGAGGCGGACGAGGCGTTCGCGTACACGCGGCGCTCGATGCGCGCCCTGATCGACCAGATGCTCACGCGCGCGGAGGCCGACGGGACAACACCGAGGACGGCCGCGCACGCGATCGTCGCGGACCAGCTGCCGGTGATCGCGGAGCGGTTCGGCTGGTACGGGTGACGGCCCCGGCATGGCGGGGAACCGACCCTCCACCAGCGACGCCTGTGGCGACGGAATAGGGTTGTCCGGTGGCGAGAGTGCGGTTGAGCGTGGCGGAGCGGCGTGAGGAACTGCTGCGGGCCGCCATCGAGCAGATCGAGGAGCGCGGCGTGGCCGCGGTGCGGATCGCCGATGTGGCGGCCGTGCTCGGGGTGAGCAACGCGCTGGTGCTCTATCACTTCTCGACGAAGGAGAAACTGGTCGCCGCCGCCTTCACGTACGCGGCCGAGGACGACCTCGCCCGCCTGCGCAAGCTGCTCGGTCGCCGGACGTCGGCTTTGCGCCGGCTGCGGGCCGCCGTCCGGTGGTATGCGCCGACCGGGCAGGCCAAGGGCTGGCGGCTGTGGATCGAGGGCTGGGCGGCGGCGCTGCGCGAGCCCGTGCTGAGGGACGTGACCCGCGACCTCGACCGGCAGTGGAAGGCCGCCATCACCGAAGTCATCGCGGAGGGCGTCGCCGCGGGCGAGTTCCACTGCCCGGACCCCACGAGTACGGCGCTGCGCCTCACCGCCCTGCTGGACGGGCTCGCCGTCCAGATGACGGCGTACCCGGGCGCGGTGTCACGCGCCCGCACCCAGGAGTGGGTGGACGAGGCGCTGGCCCGCGAACTGGGACTGGAGCGCGAGGCGTTGACGACACCGGGCACCTGAGGCGACGTAAGAGCCTGCTCCAAGGTGAGCAGAAGGGCCGGGCAAAGTCGACACCACCGGTCGAGCCCTGCCCGGCCCTCCTGCTCGCCTTCAAGCACGCGGACCTGCACACCGTCAGGCCTTCAGGCCACCGAATCGATCCGCATCTTGATGTCGTACGGCGACACGCTCCCCTTGGCCACCACACGGTCGCCGGAGGACTCCCCGCGCAACCGCCGCCCGATCCAGGGCACCAGATACTCGCGCGCCCAGTGGATGTCGTCCCGCCGCACTTCCAGCGTTCCGCGCGGCGGCAGCGGTGGCCACGGCTGGTCCGGGTCCGCGGGCACCTCGAGGCCGATGACCTGGCCGGCGCGCAGCGCCACCCGGGTGTGGCCCTCGGGCGACAGGTGCAGCCGGTCACCGTCCCAGGCCCGCCGGTCCTGGATGGTCTTGAGGGACCACAGGTCGAGCACCGGACAGCCGTACCGGTCGGCGATGGCCCGCACATGCCCGTTGTACGTGGCGATCTTGCCGCGCAAGTGCTTGAGCACGGGTATGCCACGGGTGTCGAAGCCGGTGGTCACGAGCACCGTGCCGACGGCCGACGTGAGCTCGGCGACCGCGCTCTCGAAGCGCTCCGCGACCTCGTCGGGGTCGGTGCCCGGCCGGAGGATGTCGTTGCCGCCCGCGCAGAAGGAGACCAGGTCCGGCGCAAGCTCCTTGGCGTGCCGCAGCTGGTCCTCGACGACCTGGTCGAGGAGTTTCCCGCGGACGGCGAGGTTGGTGTAGCCGAAGTCGCCCTCGGGTCGCCGGTCCGCGAGAAGCACCGCGAACCGGTCGGCCCAGCCGACGAACGCCCCGTCAGGGCCGGGGTCGCCGACGCCCTCGGTGAAGCTGTCCCCCACCGCCACGTACGACCCGATCACTGATGTGTTGTCATTCTTCGAATCGTCTGCCACGTCGGCCCATGATTCCCCTTGGGGTGTGAGCTACGCGACCGTAGGAAAGGGTTGACGCGCGGTGAGATAAGCCACTCGTCAAGTATTGGTCAACCCCGGAATAAGGGGCTCGCTCAGGGACGTTGCCGCAGCTCCCACGCCCGGAAGTCCGTGATCCGGAAGTGACTCCACACGGTCCGGAACGCGAAGTGCCCGCTCGTGTACGCCTCCGGGTCCACGTAGTCGAAGACGAGCCGCCCGTTGTTCCACCACTGGACCGTCGAACCGTGCGACACGATCCGGACCCGATGGGGCTCGTTCGCCGTGAGCAGCGGCTCCGTGTAGTCGTGGATCAGCGGCCGTACGCCGGGCTCGCCGACGTAACGGCGCAGCCTGGTGGTGGTGTTCGTGTTGGCGCCGTACCCGGAGTAGTAGGTCGTGAGGTAGTCGTACTCGGCGAGCGCTCCGCCCCGGGCGGTGGCGAAGAGGTCGTGCGGGGAGCGGACGTCGGTGGCGTTCCAGAAGTTGTTGAGGTCGGAGACCCGGTCGTTGGCCCCGCCCGCGGAGACCGGCGTGGCGATGTACTCGAGGACGTACGGCCCTTGGAGTTTTGGCTTGAACCAGACCGTCGCACCGCTCGGCACATCGATCTCCAGGACGCCGCGGGACGCGGTGACGCTGCCGCCGTCCTGCAGCTCGGTCGCCCACTGGCCGAGGCCGCGCCGGAAGTCGTCGCGGGCGATGAGCCGTCCCCGGCGGTGGCGCGCCGACGCGCTCGCCGTCCGCGCGGGGACCACGGCCGCGACGGCGCCACCGGCGGCCAGGGTTCCGAACGCTCTGCGTGTGGTTGTCATGAAGACCTCCAAGGCATAGAAAGCGCTTGCGGAGATCACTGTGTCCTCACTGCCGCACCCCTGTCGATACCTCGCCCAGCCATGCCACAGGACGGCAACACCGAAGGCCGGACCCCGGGGATCACAGGGTCCGGCCTTCGGAGACGAGCCGGGTAGTCAGACCGGCGGGGCGAGCCTGATGTCAGGCGGAGACGCCCTTGGAGCGCAGGAACGCCATCGGGTCCACGTCCGAGCCGTAGTCCGGGGTGGTGCGGATCTCGAAGTGCAGGTGCGGTCCGGTGACGTTGCCAGTCGCGCCGGAGAGGCCGACCTGCTGGCCCCCGGTCACGGACTGGCCGGCCGAGACGGAGAGGGAGGACAGGTGGGCGTACTGGGCGTAGTGGCCGTCGTTGAGCTTGATGACGACCTGGTTGCCGTACGCGCCGCCCCAGCCGGCGGAGACGACCGTGCCGGCGCCGACGGACTTGAGCGAGGTGCCGGTCGGGACCGCGAAGTCGACTCCGGTGTGGTAACCGCTGGACCACATGCTGCCCGACATCCTGTACGGAGTGCCGACGCTCGCGCCCGAGACCGGCAGGGTGAAGCCGGAAGCGCTGGCTGCGGGCGCCGCCTTGGGGGCTTCTGCCTTGGGGGCTTCTGCCTTGGGGGCCGCCGCCTTGGGAGCCGCGGTCGCCTTCTTCGCGGACGACTGGGTGGCCTTGGAGGCGCCCGAGTCCGAGCCGGGAGCGGTCGCGGCCTTCCCGCCGAGCGTCAGCTTCAGGCCCGGGTGGATGAGCGCCGGGTCGTCGCCGATCGCCTTGCGGTTGTCGGTGTACAGCTTCTTCCAGCCGCCGCTGACATCCTGCGCGTCGGCGATCTTCGAGAGGGAGTCGCCCTTACGCACGGAATACGTCGTGGTCGTGGCCTTCTTCGACGCGGCCTTCTTGTCGGCGGCCGGAGCGGATTCGGCGGCCTTGCTCGCGATATTCGAGACGCTCGCCACGGACTGGGCGGCGGACTGCGGAGTCGCGGCGTTCGCTCCAGTGGCTCCGAGCAGCGGAAGGGCGAGCGCTGCGCCGCCCGTTCCGGCGACGGCGATGGAACGGGTGAAACGCAGGGACTTGGGACGGCGGTGCTTACCCTTCGCGGGCATGACGAATTCCTCTCCGGCGCCTGCGAGGTGAGCTGTCGGGTGCGAGCTGGAGATGCCCGGCCGTGTTTTCGCACGGCTTAACCCCTAGCCGTTCCGGAGACCGGAACAGGCGTTGTACCTGTGGGTCCCCCGCTCCTGCCGTGTACGGGTGAGTTTGCGGATTCCGGGCGGCGGCAGGATTGGGCGTCCGTCCGGATTGGTGGCGAACGTAAGCGACATGAAGACGCAGGAACAAGCTTTGGGGTTTCCTGTGTGCCCCATTCTCTTGATCCTTGACCGAAATGACGGTCACCCTGCGTAAATCAGCGATCTCGCCAGTTTGCTAAACCCCTGAAAACAAAGCTGAATTACGTGAACATGGCGACAGCGGACCGTCACGAATATGACGCTGCTCACGGACCCCGATTCAGGAGCCTTCATTCCAGAGCGAGTTGGAACGAAGGCTCCATTACGGACACAACAGTCACATGCGACGCAGCCGGAGAACTGCCGCATCGAGATCCCCGCGCAGCCCCGTCCGCAACCCGTGATGCAACAGCACCGCACCCCGGTGGACTTCGCCCGTTTCGAGGCATTCGTACGCAGCTGTCGGGTCGAGGCCGCGCAGCCGCACGGGAGCGGCCGGCTCGCCGTAGTGCTGGGCCTGGAGCCAGGCGAGGACGACGACGTCGCCGCCGCGGACGTACTGCACGGCACTCAGGCCGCCCTCGGGCGCCCGCAGCCGATGGAGGTCGCCACCCTGCACGACGGGCCGGATCTCCTTGTAGAGCTCCACCCACGTCCGCGCCTCGGCCAGCTCCTCCTCACTCCACCGACTCAGGTCGCCGCCGACTCCGAGCACCCCGGCCATCGCACTCACGAAGCGGAAGCGCAGCGAGCTGACGCGCCCGTTGAGCTGGACGTTCGGGCTGTCGGTCACCCAGGCGGCCATGGCCCGCGCGGGATGCACCTGGCTGAAGCCGTGCTGGATGGCGAGCCGGTCGAGCGGGTCGGTGTTGTCCGAGGTCCACACCTGGTCCGTACGTGCCATGATCCCCAGGTCGATCCGGCCGCCGCCGCCCGAGCAGGACTCGAAGGCGACGCCCGGGTGGGCCGCCCTCAGCCGGTCCAACAGGCCGTACAGAGCGTGCACATGGTCGACCCAGAGTCGCTGCGGGTACGCCTCGCCGGGCCACCCCGCGTCGGTGAAGCAGCGGTTGAAGTCCCACTTCACATAGTCGATCGGCGCACTGGAGAGCAACACGTCGAGCTGCTCCCACAGGTACTCCTGGACGTCCTCGCGAGCGAGGTTCAATACGAGCTGATTGCGGAGTTCCGTCCTCTTTCGTCCCGGTTGGAACTGCACCCAGTCGGGGTGCGCGCGGTACAGGTCGCTGTCCGGGTTGACCATCTCGGGCTCGACCCAGATCCCGAACTGCATCCCGAGCGCGTGGACGTGGTCGCCGAGCGGCTTGAGGCCGCCGGGGAAGCGGTCCGGGTTGGGCGTCCAGTCGCCGAGCCCGGCCCGGTCGCTGGTGCGCGCGCCGAACCAGCCGTCGTCGACCACGAACAGCTCGACCCCCATCGCCGCCGCCCGCCGCGCCAGCACCGCCTGCTGCTCCTCGGAGATGTCGAACTCCGTGGCCTCCCAGGAGTTGTAGAGCACGGGCCGGTCCCGTTCGGCGTCCGGGATCACGTACGCGTGCTGGTACCGGTGCCAGGCGCGGCTCGCCCCGCCGAAGCCGCCGTCGTTCCACAGCCCCGCGAAGACGGGAGTGACGAAGCTCTCCCCCGGCTCCAGCCGCACCAGACCCGAGTCGTCGTACCCGGCCCCGCCGGTGATCTGCACGCGCGCGTCCGGGAGTTGGGCCACCGCGATCCGCCATGAGCCCGACCACGCGAGGGCGCACCCGTAGACCTCGCCCTGCTCCTCGGTCGCCGCGCCCTCCGCGTCCAGTGCGACCCACGGCAGATGCTGATGCCCGGTGTGGCCGCGCCGGCTGCCGATGACCTTCTCACCGTAGGTGAGTTCGGAGCGCACGAGCCGGGACTCGGCCGCCCACCTCCCGTGCAGCTGGGACAGCCGCCAGCCGTCGCGGTGCGGCAGCGTCCAGGTCGCGGAGTCGGCGCGCAGCACCTCCAGGGCGGGCCCTTCGTTGGCGAGGGTCACCCACCGCTCGATGACATCGGTCTCGGCCCGCATCCGGTAGTGCAGCGTGATCCCGAGCCCGGAGTCGGAGAACCGCAGCCGCAGCTCGTCGCCGTCGGCCTCGTACGCCTCGAAGCGCCACTCCGTGCCGCGCCGCTCCTCCGTACGCACGGACAGCGCGGGCCGTACGAAGCGGGGGCCGCCCTCGACCGGGTACTCCTCGTGTCCGTCGAGGGTGGCCTCGAAGGGCCAGTACTCCGGCCCGGGGCGCGCGGCGAGTGCCTCGGCGTCGGCGAGAGCGATGCTCGGGCCCCAGTGCAGATGCAGCAGCTCATCGTCCTCGCCGAGCCTCAGGGCGTAACTGCTCGTGGGCCCCGAAAGGAGCCACGTACGTCCATCTGCGCCGATCTCTACCATCAAGCCCTCACATATTCGAACAGGCACGCTCAAGCCCCAACATCATCAGGGTCTGTGGCCCCCTCGGGCAACGCCTGTGGACAACTGATTGGCCTACGAACCAATGTCGTATCGTCGAGAACGCACCTCGCCGACGAGCCGCGTCGGCAGCCGAATGGGAGGAGCCCCCGTGGCGCAGCAGGTCCCGTCGACCGAGCCCGAGCTGGCCGGAGTCCGCAACTTCCGCGATGTGGGCGGCCTGCCGACGGTGGACGGCCGACGGGTGGCGTACGGGCGGCTGTTCCGAAGCGGCCACCTTGCGCACGCGACGGAGTCGGACGCCGCGTTCCTCGCCTCCCTCGGTCTGCACACGATCTTCGACTTCCGCAATGCCGCGGACCAGAAGCTCGAGGGCCCCGACGTCGAACTGCCGGGCGTACGGAACGTGAATCTACCGCTGACCGACCCGGCCCACGGCGCCGAGTTCTGGATGATGGTCCGCGACGGCGATCTGGACCAGCTGCGCTCGATCCTCTCGGACGGCAAGGCCGCGGACCGGATGATCCGTTCCTACCGCTCGATCATCAAGGAGCGCACGGCCGAGCACTCGCATGTGCTCCACGCGCTGGCCGAGGACAGCGTCCCAGCCCTGATGCACTGCGCGGCGGGCAAGGACCGCGCCGGCCTCTCCATAGCCGTGACGCTCCTCGCCCTCGGCGTCGAGCGCGAGGCCATCGTGGCGGACTACCTGGAGTCGAACGCCGCGCACCGCCGCTACAAGGTCCACCGCAGCGGCTCCTCGGCCTCGGCGTACTCCCCCGAGGTGATGGAGCTCCTCAGCCCCCTCTTCGACGCGCGCGCCGAGTACTTGGCGGCGGCGTTCGAGACGATCGAGGAGACCTGGGGCGGGGTCGACACGTATCTGGAGCAGGCTCTCGGCGTGACCTCTCAGACGCGGGACCGGCTGCGGAAGCGTTTCCTCGACTGACCCGGCCGACCGCCGTCCACCCGCCGCTACTGCCCCTGGGCTCCGAGCGAGAACAGCAGGTAGATGAAGGCGGCGAAGAGGTGTCCGACCGCCACGTAGATGATGAGCCGTACCCACAGGGCGCGCGGGAACTTCTCCTCCATGTCCTTCATGAGGTCTCTCCTCGGGTCGTCGGCCCGAGGCACAGGGCGGCCGTGGGGCTCTGCAGCAGGGTGTGTACGAAGAGCAGTTCGGCCCCGTCCCGGTCCGCGGCGGCGATCCGGTGCGGGGTCAGCGAGTCGAAGTGCGCGCTGTCGCCGGGCGCGAGCAGGTGCGCGGTGTCCCCGAGACGCAACCGCAGCCGCCCCTGGAGGACGTACAGCCACTCCTCTCCGGGGTGGACCCGCACGATGTCGCCCTGCGCCCCGTACGGGACGTGCACGCGCAGGGCCTGCATGCCGCGCCCTGCCGCGCCGGCCTGCCAGTACGTCCAGCCGCCGGCCTTCGTGGGCTCCATGTCGGCGGCGCGCACGACGGCGTCCCGGTCGGCGGCCGTCTCGCCGAGCAGCTCCGAGACGGTCGTGCCGTAGATACGGGCGAGCGCGAGCAGCACCGGCAGCGAGGGCTGACGCTGCCCGGTCTCCAGGCGGGAGAGGTGCGCGGGCGAGAGGCCGGCGGTGCGGGCAGCGGACTCCAGGGTGAGGATGGCGCGGCGGCGCAGGGCTCGCAGCCGGGGTGCGACGGAGGGCAGCACGTCGGCTGCTCCGGGTTCGAGTGCGGCTTCAGGAACCGCGTCGGCCGCCCCGGGTTCGGCAGGGCTCGTACCCTTGGACGGGCTCGTCCCCTTGGAAGGGTTCATGCCTTCCATTCAGCCGCGAGTTTGCCTGTCGGGCAAATTTCTTGCCTCTGAGGCAAAAGCAGGAGGGCTCGCAGCGCGAGCCCTCCCGAAGTCCGGTACCGCCTACCGGTTGGCGACCGCCTGCTTCACCAGCGTCTTCCCGAAGTCCCACATCAGCCCGCCGCCGCTGTGCGCGTCGTCCATCACGGCGGTGAAGGCGTCCACGAACCGGTCCACGTCCCGCTCGCCGATCACCAGCGGCGGAATCAGCTTGATCACCTCCAGATGATCACCGGAGACCTGGGTGAGGATCCGGTGCCGCTGCAGCAGCGGCACGACCACCATTTGCGCGAACAGCCCCTTGCGCGCGGCCTGCAGCATCGTCCAACGGCTGCGCAGCTTCAGCGACTTGGGCCGCCCGAACTCGATGCCGATCATCAGCCCGCGGCCGCGTACATCGCTCAGCAGCTCGTACTTGTCCACGAGCGTCCCGAGCCGGGACTTCAACTGCTCCCCCGTCACACGGGCGTTCGCGACGATCTGCTCGTTCTCCATGACCGACAGCACGGCGAGGCCCGCCGCCATCGCCTGCGCGTTGGACCCGAAGCTCGCCGAGTGCACGAGGACGCGGTCCATGGACGAGTAGACCTTCTTGAAGATCCAGTCCTTGCCGAGGGTGGCGCCCACGGGTACGTAGCCGCCGGACAGCGCCTTCGCCACGCAGACCAGATCGGGCTCCACGCCGTCCTCGTGCTGGTAGGCGTAGAAGTCGCCGGACCGGCCGAGCCCGGTCTGCACCTCGTCCGCGATGAGCAGCGCCTTGTGCCGGTGCAGCAGCTCCTGGGCGGCGCGCAGATATCCGGGCGGTGACTCGTGGACGCCCTTGCCCTGGATCGGTTCGACGATCAGCGCGGCGACGTCACCCTTCTTCAACTCCCGTGCCAGGACGTCGAGATCGCCGAGCGGCACCGCCGTGTCGGGCAGCAGCGGGGCGAAGCCGTCCCGGAAGCCGTCCTCGCCGTTCACGGACAGCGATCCGGTGGTCAGGCCGTGGAAGGCGTGCGTGCAGTACAGGACCCGCGGCTTGCCGGTCGCGAACCGGGCGAACTTCAGCGCCGTCTCGACGGCCTCCGTACCGCTGTTGCCGAAGAACACCCGGTCCAGGTGCGGGCTGTGCGCGAGCAGCTTCTCCGCCAACAGGCCGGGCAGCGGCTGGCAGTCGAAGCGGGTCAGGTCGGCGAGCTGGGCGTCGAGGACGTCGTGCAGCGCCTTGCGGACGACGGGGTGATGACGGCCGAGGCCCATCACCCCGAACCCGGCGAGCATGTCCAGGTACTCGTTGCCGTCCGCGTCCCAGAAGTACGCGCCCTCGGCCCGCACGTAGACCTTGTCGAAGCCGATGGTGTGCAGCATGCGCGGCAGCTGGTGGTTCAGGTGCTTCGCGTGCAGCTCGTAGCGCTCGGCTCCGCGCTCGGCGAGGAGGCCGGCGAGGTCGAACTCCTGGGGCTCGGCCTCCTGGGGCTGGATGGTGGTCATTCCTGTTTCTCCTTGGACGCGTGCTCCTTGCCCGCCGGCTGCTTGGCGGCCTGCCTCCTCGAAGCTCGCCGCGTGGCGACCTGCTCCTTCGACGCCTGCTCCTTGACCGCGAGTTCGGCCTCCGTGAAGGCCAGGCTCGCCTCCCGGGTGGCCAGGCCCGCGCTGATCCGCCCCGCGATCTCGACGGGCGTGAGACCGATGTCCGCCAGCACCTCACCGCGCTTGGCGTGTGCGAGGAACTGCTCGGGGATCCCGAACCGCCGTACGGGCACGTCGACTTCGGCGTCCGAGAGCGCGAGCGCGACCGCCGCTCCCACGCCGGACGCCCGGCTGTTGTCCTCGACGACGGCGACCATGCGGTGCTCGGCGGCGAGGCCGGGCAGCGCGGGATCGACGGGCTTGGCCCAACGCGGGTCCACGACCGTGCAGTTGACACCCCGTGCCTCCAGCAGCTCGGCCGCCTGGAGACACACCGGCGCCATCACGCCGACGGCGACGAGGAGCACCTCGGGCCGCTCACCGCGATGCAGCACGTCCACACCGCCGACCCGGTCGACCGCCGGAACGGCCGGTCCCACCGACTCCTTGGGGAAGCGGATCATCGTCGGCGCGTCGTCCACCGCGACGGCCTCGCGCAGCTGCGCGCGCAGCTGGTCGGCGTCGCGCGGCGCGGCGATCCTGAGCCCCGGCACGACCTGGAGGATGGACATGTCCCACATGCCGTTGTGTGACGCTCCGTCAACTCCCGTGATTCCGGCGCGGTCCAGCACGAACGTCACTCCGCAGCGATGCAGCGCGACATCCATCAGGAGCTGGTCGAAGGCCCGGTTCAGGAAGGTCGCGTACACCGCGACGACCGGATGCAGTCCGCCCGTCGCGAGCCCGGCCGCGGACACCGCGGCGTGCTGCTCGGCTATGCCGACGTCCCACACCCGCTCGGGGAACTTCTCCGCGAACTTCGCGAGGCCCACGGGGTGCAGCATGGCCGCCGTGATCGCCACGACGTCCTCGCGCTCCTCGCCGATCGAGACGATCTCGTCGCCGAACACCGAGGTCCAGGAAGGGCCGTTGGAGGGCGCGAGAGGCTCGCAGGTGAGGGGGTCCATCACGCCGACCGTGTGGAAGTGGTCCTCCTCGTGGGCGAGCGCGGGTTCGTAACCGCGGCCCTTCTCCGTCAGACAGTGGATGAGTACGGGCCCGTGGAAGCGTTTCGCGCGCCGGAGCGCCGATTCCACCGCGCCCACGTCGTGCCCGTCGATCGGCCCGACGTACTTCAGCCCGAGGTCCTCGAACATGCCCTGCGGCGCGAACGCGTCCTTGAACCCCTTCTTCGCGCCGTGCAGCGACTCGTAGACGGTGTTCCCGATGACCGGCGTGCGCAGCAGGACGTCCTTGCCCCAGGCCAGGACCCGTTCGTAGCTGTCGGTGGTCCGCAGGGTCGCCAGATGGTTGGCGAGACCGCCGATGGTCGGCGAGTACGAGCGCTCGTTGTCGTTGACGACGATGATCAGCGGGCGGTCCTTGGCGGCCGCGATGTTGTTCAGCGCCTCCCACGCCATGCCGCCGGTGAGCGCGCCGTCGCCGATCACCGCGACGACATGCCCCTTCTCGCCCTGCACCTGGCGGGCCTTGGCGAGCCCGTCGGCCCAGCCGAGCGCGGTGGACGCGTGGCTGTTCTCGATGATGTCGTGCTCGGACTCCTCACGCGACGGATAGCCGGACAGGCCGCCCTTGCCTCGCAGTTTGGAGAAGTCCTGACGTCCCGTCAGCAGCTTGTGTACGTAGCTCTGGTGGCCGGTGTCCCACAGAATGCGGTCGACGGGCGACTCGAAGGCCCGGTGGAGCGCGATGGACAGTTCCACCACCCCCAGATTGGGCCCCAGGTGACCGCCGGTCCTGGCGACCGCGTGCACCAGGAACTCCCGGATCTCGTCGGCCAGTTGCCCTATCTCTGCCTCGGACAGCGCCTTCAGGTCGCGTGGTCCCCGGATGCTCTCCAGAATCGTCACGCTCGGGCCCCCTCTCGGTCCGTTCTGTTTCAACTCACAGTGACGGTTGGCTTCCCCGGCGCTGTGACCTCCGGCTCGCCTGACGCGACGCCGTCCGCCTCCATCTGCTCGGCGATCTTCATCGCCTCGTCGATGAGGGTCTCCACGATCTTCGACTCGGGCACCGTCTTGATGACCTCGCCCTTGACGAAGATCTGGCCCTTGCCGTTGCCGGAGGCGACCCCCAGGTCCGCCTCCCGCGCCTCTCCCGGCCCGTTGACGACGCAGCCCATGACCGCGACGCGCAACGGCACCTCCATCCCCTCCAGACCCGCCGTGACCTCGTCGGCCAGCTTGTAGACGTCGACCTGGGCGCGCCCGCAGGACGGGCAGGAGACGATCTCAAGACGCCGTTGCCGCAGCCCCAGCGATTCGAGGATCTGGATGCCGACCTTGCACTCCTCGGCGGGCGGGGCGCTCAAGGACACCCGGATGGTGTCGCCGATGCCCTCGCTCAGCAGAGCCCCGAAGGCCACAGCCGACTTGATGGTCCCCTGGAAGGCAGGACCCGCCTCGGTCACGCCGAGGTGCAGCGGGTAGTCGCACTGGGCCGCCAACTGCCGGTACGCGTTGACCATCACGACCGGGTCGTTGTGCTTCACCGAGATCTTGATGTCCCGGAACCCGTGCTCCTCGAAGAGCGACGCCTCCCACAGAGCCGACTCCACCAGCGCCTCGGGCGTGGCCTTGCCGTACTTCTGGAGCAGCCGCCGGTCCAGCGAGCCCGCGTTGACCCCGATCCGGATCGGCGTGCCGTGATCCGCCGCGGCCCGCGCGATCTCCTTGACCTTGTCGTCGAACTGCTTGATGTTGCCGGGATTCACCCGCACCGCCGCACAGCCCGCCTCGATCGCGGCGAACACGTACTTCGGCTGGAAGTGGATGTCCGCGATCACCGGGATCTGCGACTTGCGCGCGATGGTCGCGAGGGCGTCCGCGTCGTCCTGCGTGGGGCAGGCGACGCGGACGATCTGGCAGCCGGACGCGGTGAGTTCGGCGATCTGCTGCAACGTGGCGCCGATGTCCGACGTACGCGTCGTCGTCATCGACTGCACCGACACGGGTGCCCCGCCCCCGACCGCCACCGGTCCGACCTGGATCTGCCGCGAGACGCGACGCTCCGCGATCGGCCGGACCGGTACCTCGGGGAGGCCCAAGGAAATGGCGGTCATGACGTCACCCGCGGTTTCCGGAGACGGTCTCGCGGGCGGCCCGCAGGGACTCCTTGAGGGAGCCCATGGTGGCCATGACCGCCGTCGGCTCGTAGCCACAGTGCGCCATGCAGTTGGCGCAACGTGGGTCCTTGCCCCGGCCGTACGCGTCCCAGTCGGTCTTCTCGATGAGGTCCTTGTACGTCGTGACGTACCCGTCGGCCATCAGGTAGCAGGGCTTCTGCCACCCGAAGAGCGAGTAGTTGGGGATCGCCCACGCCGTGCACGGGAAGTCGACCTTGCCCTCCAGGAAGTCCAGGAAGAGCGGGGAGTGGTTGAGCCGCCAGCGGAGCCGGTTGCCGCCCGCGAAGGCCTTCTTGAACAGCTCGCGGGTCTGCTCCACGCCCAGGAAGTGCTCCTGGTCGGGCGCCTTCTCGTAGGCGTACGCGGGCGAGATCATCATCTCGTCCACCTGCAGGTCGTCATTGAGGAAGTTGAGCACCTCGATGATCGTCTGCGGGGTGTCGGTGTTGAAGAAGGTCGAGTTGGTGGTCACCCGGAAGCCGCGCTTCTTGGCTTCCTTTATGGCCGCCACGGCCTCGTCGAACACACCCTCCTTCGCAACGGACTCGTCGTGCCGCTCCCGCAGTCCGTCGATGTGCACGGCGAACGCGAAATACGGCGAAGGCGTGAACTTGTCCATCTTCTTGCGCAGCAGCATGGCGTTGGTGCACAGGAAGACGTACTTCTTCCGGGCCACCAGCTGCCGCACGATCTCGTCGATATGCGGGTGCATCAGGGGCTCGCCGCCCGCGATGGACACCATCGGCGCACCCGATTCGAGCACCGCCCCCACGGCCTGCGCCACCGGCATGCGCTGCTTGAGCACTCCGGCCGGGTGCTGGATCTTGCCGCAGCCCTCGCACTTCAGATTGCAGGCGTAGAGCGGCTCCAGCTCGACGATCAGCGGAAACTTGTCCCGCTTGCGGAGTTTCTGTTCAAAGAGATACGTCGCGACCTTGATGGTCTGGCGCAGCGGCATGGCCATCTGGCTCACCTCCTGGGGAGCAGCAAAGAACGGTGCCATTCGAAGAAAGCGGGAAGGACGGCACGAAGAACACGGAAGGCTGATATTCCACCGCGCACCGTGCCGATCCGGACGAGTTCATGTTCTGGAGCGTCCACGACCACCCGTACGGCCGCAACCGGGCGCGCGCCCGCGCGGACGGCGCTGTGAAGTGTGGCCGCCGACTCCATGTCGACCGCGATCGCGCCGGTCGCGAGCAGGTCCGACCGCTCGTGACCGCGGACCACGTGGTCGGAGCCGGTGAGCGGCCCCGTGTGGACGGTGCGCCCGGGCACGGCACGCACCAGTTCCTTGACGAGCAGGTCCGTGCCCACGCACGGCGTGGTGCCGCGCGGGTCCCGGGTCTCCTCGGCGACGACCAGGTCTCCCGGGTGCATGCCGGGGGCGAGCCCGGCGCAGAAGCCCGTGGCCAGGACGGCCGCCCCGGTCAGCGCGGGGCCGGCGAGGGCCCGGGTGACCGCTTGCTCGGCAGCCTTGGGCCCCATGCCCGTACGCAGCACGGTGACCGGGCCGTCGGCGCTGCCCCGGTCGCCGCCGGTGCGCAGGGCGAGCTGCTCGATGCCGAGCGCGCAGGCGATCAGCAGCGGGGCGGCGGCCGGTGTCGTGCTCATCGGCTCCCCTTGCCCGACGGGCCGTGCCGGTCGGCGAACGGTTCGCCGTGGACGTACCGGCCGAGCGCGGTGAGCGGGAAGACCTGCCGGTAGAGGTGGTAGTTGATCGAGAAGTCCCACGGGAACCCGGTGCCGGTGAAGTACGGCTCGTCCCAGGAGCCGTCCGCCAACTGAGTCTCCGCGAGCCAGGCGACGCCGCGTTCCACGGCCTTGGACTCCCGCTCCCCGGCCGCGAGCAGCGCGAGCAGCGCCCACGCGGTCTGTGAGGCGGTCGACGCGCCGCGCCCGCTCCACTCGGCGACGTCGTGGTAGGAGCGCAGGTCCTCGCCCCAGCCGCCGTCGTCGTTCTGGACCGTCTCCAGCCAGGTCACGGCCCGGCGGATCGCGGGATGCGATCCGGGCAGTCCGGCGGCGACCAGCGCGGGCACCACCGACCCTGTTCCGTAGACGTAGTTGACGCCCCAGCGGCCGAACCAGGAGCCGTTCGCCTCCTGTTCGGCGAGCAGCCACTCGATGCCCCGCCGGGTGCGCGGGTCGTGGGCGAGCCCTTCGACCGCGAGCATCTCCACGACGTGCGCGGTGACATCGGCGGACGGCGGGTCGATGACTTCCCCGAAGTCGCAGAACGGCAGCCGGTTCGGGAAGGGGCTGGTGTTGTCGACGTCGAAGGCGCCCCACGCGCCGTTCCTCGACTGCATGCCGAGGTTCCAGCGCACCCCGCGTCCGATGGCCTTGTCGACACGCTCCGGGTCGTGGTGCTTGACCCGGCGCAGCGCAAGGACGACCTCGGCGGTGTCGTCGATGTCGGGGTAGTTGTCGTTGTGGAACTCGAACGCCCAGCCGCCGGGAGGCAGTTGGGGCCGTTTGACCGCCCAGTCACCGGGGCGGACGATCTCCTCTCCGAGCATCCAGTCCGCAGCCCTCACCAGCTGCGGATGATCGGCGGGCACGCCCGCGTCGGCGAGCGCGATGGTCGCGAGGCAGGTGTCCCAGACCGGCGACTGACAGGCCTCGATCATCCGGGCCCCGTCCTCGCGCCACACCGCGAAACGGTCGAGCGACGCCAGTCCCTCGCGCATCACCGGGTGTTCGAGGTCGTAGCCGAGCAGGTGCAGCGCGATGACCGAGTACACGGCGGGCGGCTGGATGCCTCCCCAGCAGCCGTCGTTCTCCTGCCGCTCGATGATCCAGCGGGCGGCGGTGTTCATCGCGGCCTTGCGGAGTCTGCGCGGCGCAACCTTGCGGTAGGTGTGCAGGGCCTTGTCGAGGCGCTGGAAGACCCCGTCCCAACTCGCCACCGGGGCAAGGGGTTTGACCGGGTTGGGGTCACGGGCGTCGGAGTGCAGCTCGTCGAGCGGGAACGGCGCGGGCCGGACCGGTCGCTTCGCCGAGACGACGGTGAGCGGCACTATGGTCTGCCGGGCCCAGCATCCGAAGTCGTAGATGTTGAGCGGCACCCACTTCGGGAAGTAGATGAGCTCCGGCGGGAGTTCCGGCAGGTCGTCCCACTTCCACCAGCCGAACAGGGCGAGCCAGATCCGGGTGAAGACGCGGGCTGCCGCGATGCCGCCGCGCTCGCGGATCCACGCGGACGCCTTCGCCATGTGCGGCTCGTCAGGCGCGTCCCCGGCCAGCCGCAGAGCGACGTACGCCTCGACGGTGGTGGAGAGTTCGCCCGGTCCGCCGTAGAAGGTGGCCCAGGTGCCGTCCTCGCGCTGCTCGCCGCGGATGAACAGTGCGGCGGCTTGGGTGGTCTTCTCGTCGCGGATGCCCAGGAACTGGCGGAGCAGCAGGTCTTCGGCGTCCATCGTGACGTTCGTCTCGAGGTCGCCCTTCCACCAGCCCTGGGCGTCCTGCGTGGAGAGCAGGAAGTCGGTGGCGCGCTGTATCGCGCGCGTGGCGGCGTCTCGGGTATCGGCACTCCCGGCCGACACGGGAGTCGTCGTGCGGGTTTCGCTGGCCGAGGCAGCGCGGGGCGGCAGGGCCCCGGTGCTTCCGTCGGTCGTCGCTGTCATGGCTTCCCCTTCGTGCAGTGGCATGTCTGCTGCTGTGGGTCCGCCGTCGGCCGGTGCTCGTTCTCCCGCGGCACCGGCCGGCGACTACGCGAGGTTCATTCGACCGATAGTGATCATCTCTTTCGTACGACGACGAAGTCGGCGAGCTCCACGAACTGAGCGCGCACCTGGTCCGGCATATGGATCGTGTCGAGCGCCTCGATGGCGATGGTGTGCTGGCGGCGCGCCTCCTGGGCGGTCCACTCGCGGCCGCCCGCCTGTTCGATGAGCGCGGCGCGCGCGGCGAACTCCTCCTCGGAGAAGTTCTCGAAGTCGCTGCTCTTGGCGTCCGCGGCGAGCAGTTCACCGAGGCGCTCGGAGGCCGGGCCGTCCGCCGCGAGCGCGGCCACGACCGGCAGGGACTTCTTGCGCTGGCGCAGATCACTCCAGGTCTGCTTGCCGGTGGCCTCCGGGTCGCCCCAGATGCCGAGCAGGTCGTCGACGGCCTGGAAGGCGAGGCCGAGGTGGTAGCCGTACTTCTCCAGCGTGTCGGCCGTGCGGTCGTCGGCGCCGCCGAGGACCGCGCCGATGGAGCAGGCGCAGGCGAGCAGGGCGCCCGTCTTGTTGCCCTCCATCTCCAGGCACTCCTCGACGCTGACCCGGTCGCGGTGCTCGTAGGAGATGTCCTGCGCCTGGCCGTCGATCAGGGCGCGCGTGGCGGTGGTGAGGCGGCGCGTGGCACGGCCCGCCTCGACCGTGCCGAGCTCCAGCAGGATCTCGTTGGCCAGCGCGAACAGGGCGTCGCCGACAAGGATCGCCTGGGCGGGACCGTGCACCTTCCAGACGGTGTCACGGTGGCGGCGCTGCTCGTCGCCGTCCATCAGGTCGTCGTGCAGCAGTGAGAAGTTGTGGACCAGTTCAACGGCGACCGCGCCCGGCACGCCCACCTCGGGGGCGGCACCGGCGGCCTGTGCGGACAGGATGGCGAGGGCGGGACGAACGGCCTTGCCGCCGTCGCCCTCGGCGGGGTTGCCCTCGGCGTCGATCCAGCCGAAGTGGTAGGCGGCGACAGTGTCCATAGGAGGTGCGAGGCGGTCGATGGCCGCCCTCAGTACCGGTGTGGCCAGGGTCCGGCCGCGCTCCAGGAGCGCGGTCACGTCCACCGCGTCGGCAGCCTTCGATGCCGGGGGCACAGTGGGCACAGTCTCTCCTCTATTTGCGATACGGGGGGTGCGGGAGCCTGCCGCGCTCAGCTCGAGCGTCACGCCGCCTCCTCGAAGAGCTCGAAGAGGTGATCGCGGGGCCGGCCCAGGGCGCTCAGCGCGGCGTCCGCCGCACTCACGCCACTGCGGACCGCACTCTCCATGGTCGCGGGCCACCCTGTGGCGGTCCACGCTCCGGCCAGGTAGAGGCCGGGTGCCTTGGTACGGGCGCCGGGCCGCAGCCGTCCGACGCCGGGGGTCGGAGCGAACGTCGCCGTACGCTCCCTGGTCACGAAGAAGTCCCGGACCTCGGCGCCGCGGGTGCCGGGCAGCAGCCGCTCCAACTCCGGCAGATACCGCTCGCGCAGCGCGGAGACGGGCTCGTCGATCTCGTCCTGCGCCGCCGACTGCGACAGCGCGAGGTACTGGCCCTCCGCGAGCCCGGACGCCTCGGTCCGGTCGAAGACCCACTGCACCGGGGAGCCGAGCGCCGCGAAGAACGGCCGGCTGAGCACCTTCCGGTCGTACACGACGTGGATGTTGAGGATCGGCGCGGTACCGATCCGAAGCAGCTGCTCAGGAGCGTCGAGCGCGCCGTCGGGCAGCAGATCGTGGGCCTCGCGCTGCGGTACGGCCAGCACGACCGCGTCGGCGTCGAGCGTCTCACCGGGAACCTGAACGCTCCAACGCCCGTTCCCGTCAGGGGAGATGGAGGTGACCCGTGTCCGGAGTTCGGTACGGACGCCCGCGGAGTCGAGCGCCTTGCGGGCCAGCCGGTCGTGCAGTTCACCCAGCGGGACGCGTGCCCAGCCGATGTCGGCCGCGCCCGGGTCGGACAGCAGACCGGTCTTGAACACCATCGCGGCGAGCCCGAGCGACGCGTCGCCGGCCACCGCGTTGAGGGTGGCGACCCCCACGAGGTCCCACAGTGCCTCGACGGCACGCTCCGACTGACCGTGCGCGGCCAGCCAGCTGCCGAAGTTCTGCGCGTCGAGCGCCGGATCGGCGAGGTCGAGCCCCTTGAGCGCCAGAGCGGCACGCCCGACCTTGGCACGCTCGGCGAGCGACAGATGCGGATATGTGGCGAGGCTGCGCGCCAGATGCAGTGGTACGGGCAGTGCGGTACGGCCGATTCTGCCGAGCCGCCGTCCCGGTTTGCCCTCGGCGTCGAGAACGGGCACATCGAGACGATCCTGCAGGGGCGCGAGCTCGGCTCCGTCGACGCGGTCGAGGAACCAGCGGTACGCGGTGCAGCAGCGCAGATACACATGCTGGCCGTTGTCCACGGTGAGCCCGCCGCGCTGGAAGGAGAAGGCGAGCCCGCCCAGGCGCGGCCTGCCTTCGAGCAGCGTCACCCGCACTCCGGCGTCGGCGAGCGCGAGCGCCGTCGTGATGCCGGCGAGCCCCCCGCCGACCACTACGGCCGTCGCCGCGCGACGAAGCGGGTCCGCGTCGAGCTCCTCTGCCTGCGTGGTGTCGTTCATCGTGCACCCTCCCCCGAGGCCCCGCCGCGCTGATTGAACGATGCACGGCAGGCCGTTGAAGTCAGGGACGCGGTCCCCGACCGGAGGGTTGCGCGCCGTTTCCCGGGACTTGCGTCATCTTGGCCCAAAGTGTCCATCAAGCGCGCCTCCTGATGGTTCGGCGGGAGACGTGCCGGGCGTCGAGACCGGAAAGGCCCCGCACGGCGACGTACGCCTTCTCGCGTCCCGGCAGCGAGACGCGGCCGCGCAGGACGGCCTCCGGGTCGCGCTCGATGCGGTCGAGGAGACGGCGGTAGATGCCGGCCATGGCGGCGACGCAGGCGCCGCTGCGGCGGTCCAGCATCGGCAGCAGCCGGTAACCCTCCGCGAAAAGCGCGCGGGCCCGTCGCACTTCGAAGTGCACGAGGCCCGCGAAGTCGGAGCCCTCGGGTGGATTCGGCCCGCTGAACCCGGCCGAGCAGCCGAACTTCGCGAGGTCGTCCCCGGGCAGATAGGTCCGCCCGTCCTCGGCGTCCTCGCGAACATCCCTGAGGATGTTGGTGAGTTGGAGCGCGAGCCCGAGCGTGTCGGCGTACTCGGGCGCCCGCTCGGCTCCGCGCGCCCCCGGTTCCGTACCGAACACCCCGAGCGAGAGCCGGCCAATGGCCCCCGCCACACAGCGGCAGTAGACCTTCAGGTCGTCCCAGGTCTCGTAGGTCTCGCCGCGGACGTCCATCAGGACGCCGTCGATGAGTTCGTCGAGGCCGTCGAGCGGGACCGGGAAATGCTCCGCCGTGTGGCTGAGGGCAACGGCGACCGGGTCGGTGTCGTCCTCCTCCACGGAGCGGTCGCGGATCCGGGCGAGCAGCGCCCGGGTGTCCTCGAGCCGCGTGGCCTTGACGTCGGGCTTCAGCGCGCCGTCGCCGATGTCGTCGACGCGCCGCGAGAACGCGTAGAGCGCCGACATGGCGCGGCGCTTGGGCGTCGGCAGCAGTCTGATGCCGTACGCGAAGTTGCGGGCCTGCTGCCCGGTGATCGCCTCGCAGTAGCTGTAAGCGGCGAGTACCGGTGCGGACGTGTGTGGTGGAGACTCCACGGTCCGGATCACCCCTCTCCTCGCAGAGTCACTCCCACCTCGCGCAGCAACTGGATCTTGCCGGGCTTGGGCGGGCCTGGAAGTACGTCGTATTCGGCGGCGGCAATCGCCTGGATTGCCGCCCTTCCTCCTGCCACGAACCCCGCGAGCAGCAGCTTCAGCCTGCCGTGGACGCTACCCACGAGAGGGGTGCCTTCATTCAGGAGGCTGCGGGCGCGTTCTGCTTCGTATGCAACCAGTGCGCGCACCGATGCGCCTGCTGTGGTCGTGGCAAGAGCCGCCTCTTGGACGTGAAAGCGCTTCATGTCCTCGGCGGGCAGATAGATGCGGTCGCGGCCGAGGTCCTCGGCGACGTCCTGGAGGTGCTCGACGATCTGCAGTGCCGTGCAGACGGCGTCGGAGTGGCGGACCCGCTCGGGGGTCGAGGTGCCGGTGACCGAGAGGACGAGACGGCCGACGGGATTGGCGGACAGCTCGCAGTAGGCGAGGAGGTCGTCGTAGGTCTCGTACCGCTTGACGAGCTGGTCCTGGCGGTTCGCCGCGATCAGGCCGAGGAAGGGTCCGGGGGTGAGTCCGGCGCGGCGGACCGTCGGCTGGAGGCGGCGCAGGAGCGGGTGGCGCGGGGTCGAGTCGAAGACCTTGCGGAGGTCGGCCTCGAAGGCGTCGAGGAGGACGAGACGGTCCTCGGCCTCGTCGGGGGACACACCGAGGAGCCGGGCGTCGGCGCCGCCGGGGGCCAGGTCGCCGTCGCCGATGTCATCGACGAGGCGGGCGAAGCCGTACACGGCCATGAGGTCGGCGCGCCATGCCTTGGGCAGGAAAAACGGTGCCACGGGGAAGTTCTCGTCCGTGGCCTTGTCGAGGGTGGTGCGCTCCGGGTCGCCGGCGCGCGCCGTCCCGGGTGGCGTCACCGCTCGCTGCCCGGACCGGGGACGGCACACGCACAGCGGAGCTGGAGAGTTTCCGTAGCCATTGCCGTCACATCTCCCGTTCTACACTGCCGACCCAATACAGACTATTTCGGACACGCCGCCCGGCCGTCCGCGCGGCAGACCCTATGCCGGGTGTCGCGCATTATCGCCCTACTTGCCGCGAATCAGCACCGGTACAGCTTACGTTGTACAACCCGCCATGCCTCGTCGGGGTGTCCTGCACATCACAACAACACACCGATTGGCGTCAAGATTCCTAAGGAAAAGCAGAGTTGGGCTCTTCTTTGCCCAGTTGATCTCTCTTTGGCGCGTCCCTTGCCCGACAGGACACCGTCGAGGCCGTTCCGGTTGCACGGCAGGACCCCGCCGGAGGCGTTCCGGCGGGGTCCGGGATGTGTGACCGGGCTCTACTTGCCCGTGAACTTCTCGTACTCCTTGAGGACCTCGTCGGTCGGGCCGTCCAGGCGCAGCTCGCCGCGCTCCAGCCACAGGACGCGGTCGCAGGTGTCGCGGATCGACTTGTTGTTGTGACTGACGAGAAACACCGTGCCCGCGTGCTTGCGCAGCTCGCGGATGCGGGCCTCGGAGCGCTTCTGGAAGGAGCGGTCGCCGGTCGCCAGGGCCTCGTCGATCATCAGGACGTCGTGGTCCTTGGCGGCCGCGATGGAGAAGCGCAGGCGGGCGGCCATGCCGGAGGAGTAGGTGCGCATGGGCAGGGTGATGAAGTCGCCCTTCTCGTTGATGCCCGAGAAGTCGACGATGTCCTGGTAGCGTTCCCTGATCTGCTCGCGGGACATGCCCATCGCAAGTCCGCCGAGGATGACGTTCCGCTCGCCCGTGAGGTCGTTCATCAGGGCCGCGTTGACGCCGAGGAGCGAGGGCTGGCCGTCGGTGTAGACGTGGCCCTGCTCGGCGGGGAGCAGTCCGGCGATGGCCCGCAGCAGGGTGGACTTGCCGGAGCCGTTCGAGCCGATCAGGCCGATGGCCTCGCCGCGGTAGGCGATGAAGGAGACGCCCCGGACCGCGTGTACCTTGCGGACGCCGCGCTCCTCGCCGCGCTTGAGTATGCGACTGAGGGCGGCGGTGGCGCTGCCCTTGCCGGTCTTGGCGCCGTTGACGCGGTAGACGATGTGCAGTTCGTCCGCGATGACGGTCGGGATCAAGGAATCGGTGATCTGCTCAGCCACGGCCGTAACGCTCCTCAGCCTTCCAGAAGTACACGAATCCGCCGACGGCGACGAGGACGGCCCAGCCGCCCGCGACCGCCCAGACGTGCGGCGGCAGGTTCTCGGAGCCGTAGCCGTCGATCAGCGCGAAGCGCATCAGGTCCATGTAGATGGCGGCCGGGTTCCACTGGAGGACGTCGGCGATCCACGCGGGCTTGTCCTCCAGCATCACCGGGATGGAGAACATCACACCTGATCCGTACATCCACGTACGCATCACGAACGGCATGAGCTGGGCGAGGTCCGGGGTCTTGGCGCCCATCCTGGCCATGATCATCGCAAGGCCGGTGTTGAAGAGGAACTGCAGGACCAGTACCGGGACGATCAGCACCCAGGACAGCCTGGGGTAGCTGCCGAAGCTCACCGCCACGACGAACAGCACGATCATCGAGAAGAGCAGCTGCTGGAGCTGCTGCAGCGAGAACGAGATGGGCAGCGCGGCGCGCGGGAAGTGCAGCGCCCGGACCAGGCCGAGGTTTCCGGCGATCGCGCGTACGCCCGCCATCACCGAGCTCTGCGTGAAGGTGAAGACGAAGACACCCGTCACCAGGAACGGGATGTAGACCTCCTGGGGCATGCCCCGGTCGGCCCCCAGGATCAGGCCGAAGATCAGGAAGTACACGAGCGCGTTCAGCAGCGGTGTGGCCACCTGCCACAGCTGGCCGAGCTTCGCCTGGCTGTACTGGGCGGTGAGCTTCGCCTGCGAGAAGGCGAGAATGAAGTGACGCCGTCCCCAGAGCTGGCGGACGTACTCGACGAGTCCGGGCCGGGCGCCGCTCACGGCAAGCCCGTACTTGGCGGCGAGGTCCGCCGCGGAGAGCCCTTCATCGGGGGACGGAGGGGCGCTCACCGCGACACCGCCGTCATGCGTTGTCTCACTCACAAGTGGAAACTTTCGTCCTCAAGATACGCAGCCTGGTCGGGCGTAGGCCAAAGCCAGGGACCGGGGTACGGCCCGAATGCTCTCAGATATCGAGCTTGTCAGATGACGGGAGGCCGGCCCAGTCGGGTCAGGCGCCATACCGTACGCCACTTCATGGGGCGCCGGGGGCCGCACGAAGTGATCCAGCCCTCTCGGAAACCGCCGAACCAGGCCCTCAGCGCGGGGCGGGAGGGGCGGCGGGCGAGGGTCAGCAGCATCCACACGCCGAGGTATATGGGGACCAGCGGGGCGGGCAGGTTGCGGCGGGCCAGCCAGACGCGGTTGCGGGCGACCATCCGGTGGTAGACCGCGTGCCGCGAGGGAGCGGTCGTGGGGTGGTTCAGGACCATGTCCGACCGGTAGTCGATCATCCAGCCCGCGTCGAGGGCACGCCAGGCGAGGTCGGTCTCCTCGTGGGCGTAGAAGAACTCGTCGGGCAGTCCGCCGACCTCGGCGAGCACCTTCGTACGGACGGCGTTGGCGCCGCCGAGGAAGGTCGTGACGCGCGAGTTGCGCATCGGGTCGGCGGCGCGCAGGCGCGGCACGTGGCGGCGCTGGGTCTCGCCGGTCTCCGGGTCGGCGATGCGGAAGCTGATGATGCCGAGCTCCGGGTCCGCCTCGAAGGCCTGGCGGCACAGCTCGGCGGTGTCGTGGTTCGCGAGCAGGCCGTCGTCGTCCAGGAAGAGGAGGACGTCCACGTCGGTGCCGCCGGGGCCGAACGCCTCGATGCCGACGTTGCGGCCGCCGGGGATGCCGAGGTTCTCGGGCAGCTCGACCGTGCGGAGACCCGGTGCGGACCCCGTGACGTCCGGTACGGGCGAGCCGTTGCCGACCACGACCACCTCGACCGGGTCGCCGTCCTGCTTGGCGACCGAGTCGAGGAGGGCGCGGAGTTCGTCGGGGCGGTTGCCCATGGTGATGATCACCGCGCCGACCTTCATGGACGTGCTCACTTCAGCCTGCTCGACGCGAGGATGGACACCAGGTGCAGCAGGGTCTGCAGGATCGCGATGCCGGCCAGCACGGCGACGCCGAGCCGCGAGAAGAACAGGTCGTCCCTGACCGTGTCCAGGACCGCCAGGACCAGGATCAGCAGGGACGCCTCGACGCCGAGGACGAGCCGGTGGAACTTCAGCGCCGCGGCGGCCTTGCGCGCCAGCGCCATGCCGGAGGAGCGCGGCTCGGAGGCCGACTCCTGGACCGGCGGCTTGCCGGTCTGGTGCCGGGCGACACCGACGAGGTCGGTCTCGGCCTTGATCAGGATCGCGCCGAGGGCGGCCAGGGTGCCGAGGAAGGCCCACAGCCAGTCGATCCGCCCCGAGCCCCACAGGTCGGCGGCGCGCAGGCCGAAGCCGACGAGAACCGCGGCGTCGCACAGATAGGCACCTACGCGGTCCACGTAGACCCCGGCCATCGAGTACTGCTTGCGCCAGCGGGCGAGCTCGCCGTCGACGCAGTCGAACAGCAGGTACAGCTGCACCATCAGCACGCCGAGCACGGCGCCCGGGATCCCCGGCACCAGCAGGGCCGGGGCGGCGAGGACGCCGAAGACGGTCATGAGGTAGGTCAGCTGGTTGGGCGTGACCTTCGTGTTCACCAGGTGCCGGTCGATGCGCAGCGAGAGCTCGCGCATGTAGAGCCGGCCGGCCCAGTGCTCGCCGCTCCGCCGGTCCTTCACACCCGGGGGGTGAACGACCGGGCGGAGCTCAGCTACCGATGGCTTTTGCATAGTCGGCGTATGCGTCCCTGATCTGGTCGGTGGACAGGTCGAGGTGTTCGAGGATCGTGTAGCGGCCCGGTCGGGTCGACGGAGCGAACTCCACGACCTGCACGAACTCGTCCACCGTGAAGCCGATCTCCTCCGGGAGCACGGGCAGGCCGTGGCGGTGCAGGACCTCGGCCATGTACGCGGACTCCTCGCGTGCCCCGCGCAGGTGCATCGCGAAGGCCGCGCCCAGGCCGCACTGCTCGCCGTGGCTGGCCGCGCGCTTCGGGAAGAGCAGGTCGAAGGCGTGGTTGATCTCGTGGCAGGCGCCGGAGGCGGGGCGGGAATCGCCCGCGACCGACATGGAGATGCCGGTGAGGACCAGGCCCTCGGCGAGCACCTGCAGGAAGGCGTCGTCGCCGACGCCGCCCGGGTGCCGCAGCACGGCCTCGCCGGCCTGGCGGGCCATCGCGGCGGCCAGGCCGTCGATCGCCTCGCCCTTCTCGCGGTTGGCGAGCTCCCAGTCCGCGACCGCGGAGATGTTGGACAGGGCGTCGCCGATGCCCGAGCGCACGAAGCGGACGGGGGCCTCGCGGATCACATCGAGGTCGATGATGACCGCGATCGGGTTCGGCACACCGTAGGAGCCGCGGCCCGCGTCGTTGTCGAGGGTCGCGACCGGCGAGCACAGACCGTCGTGCGAGAGGTTCGTGGCGACGGCGACCAGCGGGAGGCCGATGCGTGCCGCGGCGAACTTCGCACAGTCGATGATCTTGCCGCCGCCGAGACCGACGACCGCGTCGTAGTGCCCCTTCTTCATGACGTCGGCGAGCTTGATCGCGTCATCGAGGGTGCCACCGCCGACCTCGAACCAGGTCGCGCCGGGCATCGCCGGAGCCAGCCGGTCGCGCAGCTTGGCGCCCGAACCGCCGCTGATCGCGACGGCCAGCTTGCCGGAGTGCGAGATGCGCTGGTCGGCGAGGACGCTCGCCAGGTCGTCCAGGGCCCCCGGACGGATGTCGACGACGACCGGCGAGGGGATGAGCCTCGTCAGTACTGGCACGCGATTTCACGTCCCTTGGCCAGGTCGTCGTGGTTGTCGATCTCGACCCACTTGACGTCGCCGATGGGGGCGACGTCGATGCGGAAGCCGCGGTTCACGAGCTCCTGGTAGCCGTGCTCGTAGAACTGCTGCGGGTCCGTCTCGAAGACCGTCTTCAGCGCGTCGGCGAGCTCGTCGGCGGCCTCGCCCTCGATAAGGGTGACGCCGATGTACTCACCGGTCGCCTCGGCCGGGTCCATCAGCTTAGTGATCTTCGTCATGCCGCCCTCGGGGCCGACGACGACCTTCATCTCCTCGTCGGCGAGGGACTTCACCGTGTCCAGGGCGAGGATGATCTTCTTGCCGTCGCCGCGCGCGGCGAGCAGGGTCTTCTCGACGGAGACCGGGTGCACGGTGTCGCCGTTGGCGAGGATCACCGAGTGCTTGATGGCGTCACGGCCGCACCACAGGGAGTAGGCGTTGTTCCACTCCTCGGCCTTGTCGTTGTCGATCAAGGTGATCTTGACGCCGTACTTCTGCTCCAGCGCCTCGCGGCGCTCGTAGACGGCTTCCTTGCGGTACCCGACGATGATCGCGACCTCGGTCAGGCCGATCTCGGCGAAGTTGCCGAGGGTGAGGTCGAGCACGGTGATGCTGTCCTCGTTGCCTTCGGGTCCCACCGGCACCAGTGCCTTGGGCAGGGTGTCGGTATAGGGGCGCAGACGCCGTCCGGCGCCGGCCGCCAGCACGAGGCCGATCATGCGGGTTCTCCTTCATCGTGTACGGCGGGTGCGCCGAGTTTGTGCGCGGTCACCCAGAAGCGGATGCTCTCGACGAGCACCACCAGTGCCACGGCCACGGCCAGAGCCGTGAGCGCGAGCTTGAAATCTGTGGCGGCGAGCAGCGCGGCCAGAACGGTGACCAGCAGCGTCCTGCCTTCGTGCCCGCCGATCGCCCGCACCAGCCAGTGCGGCGGCGCGCCGGCGTTTCCGCGGATGCGGTACACCGTGTCGTAGTGATGGTAGGCGACAGCCGCCACCAGCCCGAAAGCCGCTGGAAGGGCTCCGTTTACATCGGCTTTGGCTGCCAGTACCAGAACGGTGCCGTATTCGGCCGCCCGGAACAGCGGCGGAACCAGCCAGTCCAGTGCCCCCTTGAGGGGCCGCCGCAGGGCCACGGGCGACAGGAGTACGTACGCGGCGGCGCCCAGCACGGGCCACCAACTGCCGTACGGGGCAAGCCAGGAGGCGCCTACGACGAGGGCGCCGGCGACCAGGGCCATGACGGCCGGGCCACCGATGCGCACACCGCGCGCCGGGCGCGCCAGGAACTCGGCGAACGGACCCGAGTCGGTCAGGTCGGCCAGGGCCTGGGCGGCACGGTCCGTGCGCTGTGCCTTGCGGGTCAGCGAGCGCAGCACCCGGCCCGCCGTCGTGTACGTCGCCGCGAAGGCACACCCGATGAGCAGCGCGTAGAAGGTGATACGGGGCGTCGTGAATGCCGTGAGCACGGCGATCATCGCCCAGCGCTCACCGATCGGCAGGACGATCATCCGGCGTACCCAGACCGTCCAGCCGACGCTGTCGAGCTTGTCGGAGAGGGCGGCCGTGGGGCTGGTGTTGGCGGCGGCGTCGTGATTCGCCTCGTTGAAGGAGAAGTCGACGACGTGCCGGCAGGTCTGCAGGACCATCGCGCCGAGGGCGAGGGCCCATACGTCGTCTCCGCCGCGGGCCGCGCCGAGCGCGAGGCCCGCGTAGTAGGCGTACTCCTTGGCGCGGTCGAAGGTCGCGTCGAGCCAGGCGCCGAGCGTCGAGTACTGCAGCGAATAGCGGGCCAGCTGGCCGTCCGTGCAGTCCAGGACGAAGGAGAAGAGGAGCAGGAGGCCCGCGGCGACGAAGCCGGCGCGGGTGCCGGTCGCCGCGCAGCCCGCCGCGATGAGCGCGGTGAGCAGCGAGGCCGTGGTGACCTGGTTCGGGGTCAGGCCGCGGCGGGCACACCAGCGGGCGATGTAGCGGGAGTACGGGCTGATGCAGTACGTCGTGAAGAAGCCGTCGCGGGACTTCACGGCCGTCCGCAGCCGGATCGCCTCGTCGTCGACCAGGGAGACGGCCTGCCGGGCCTCGTTGCGGGCCTGCGGGTCCCTCGGCACCTCGGCGACGAGCTCGCCGAGCTCGGGGCGGTGCAGGTCGGAGTCGAGCACCTCCGCGATGCGGTCGGCGAGGATGCCGACCACCACGGAACCGTTCGAGGCGTCATCTGAGGCGGTGCGCAGCGCGCGGGTCAGCGCCGGACGGGCCGCGGGCCGGGCGGTGACGGCGCCGGGGATCGCGGCGGCGTCGAAGCGGGGGTCGGTCAGGCCGAGCCGCAGCGCGTGGACGTGCCCCACGAAGCGGGCGTCGACGACGGCGACCCGCTCTTCGGCGGGCACAGCGGCGAGGAGTGTCTCGGCGTCGGCCGCGTCGGTGGCGACCCGCACCTCGAAGCCGAGCGACCGCAGATCGCCCTCGAGCGACGACCCGGGGGCCGGCTGACCGGTGAGGATGGCGGTCGACAGACGAACTCACTCCTCTGGGTTCCGGCGTACGTCGACGCCGGGCATGTGCGTGTGGGGGCGCCCCAGGCCAAGGACGGCCGGGCGGCATGTCGGCAGAGGCTATCGGATGATGAGAAGCAGCCGTTCACCGGCTGTTCACGGCCCGATCAACATGGTCTGCTTGCCGCGTCCGCCACGATCATCATCGTGGATTCGGGCCCCGTGCCACAAACCACGGCCTATTCCGCCGCAATACCCGGCATAGTTCCTGTGCCGCTCCGAAGCGAGCGGTCCGGCATAGGGTGGGCGCCCATGACATGGCTGATCACAGGTGGGGCTGGATACATCGGGGCACACGTGGCGCGGGCCATGGCCGGGGCCGGGGAGCGCGTGGTCGCCCTCGACGATCTCTCGGCCGGGGTCCCCTCGCGACTGCCCGACGACATCCCGCTCATTCAGGGCTCGTCGCTGGACGGGGAGTTGCTGAAGCGGGTCTTCGCCGAGCAGGCGGTGACGGGGGTGGTGCACCTCGCCGCGCGCAAGCAGGTCGGCGAATCCGTGGCCCAGCCCACGCGCTACTACCAGGAGAACGTCGGAGGACTCGCGACGCTCCTCGACGCGGTCGCCGGGGCGGGCATCGAGCGCTTCCTCTTCTCCTCGTCCGCGGCCGTCTACGGCAACCCGGATGTGGATCTCATCACGGAGGACACCCCGTGCGCCCCGATGAGCCCGTACGGCGAGACGAAGCTCGCCGGTGAGTGGCTGGTGCGGGCCGCGGGCCGCGCGCACGGCATCGCGACCGTGTGCCTGCGCTACTTCAACGTGGCGGGCGCGGCCGCGCCCGAACTGGCGGACACCGGTGTCTTCAACGTGGTCCCGATGGTCTTCGACCGGCTTACGCGTGACGAGGCCCCGCGGATCTTCGGCGACGACTATCCGACGCCGGACGGCACCTGTGTACGCGACTACATCCACGTCGCCGACCTTGCCGAGGCGCATCTCACGGCGGCCCGGCGGCTGGCCTCGCCGGGCGTCTCGGGCGACCTGACCGTGAACATCGGCCGCGGCGAGGGGGTTTCGGTGCGCGAGCTCGTGACGTTGATCAGCGAGGTCACCGGCGACTCCCGGCCCGCACTCGTGGAGCCGCGTCGCCCGGGCGACGCGCCGCGCGCGGTCGCCTCGGCCGCGCTGGCCGCCGAGGAACTGGGCTGGAGCGCTCGGCGCGGGGTGCGCGAGATGGTCGAGTCGGCCTGGCAGGGCTGGCGGCTGCACCACTCCCGATGAGCTGCCGGTTGGTCTGCTCGATGCGCTGACCACTTCGACGTGGAGCACCGCTTCGACGTGGAGCACCGCACCTTCCAGCTGGAGCCCGGCGGACACGCCGAGCATGAGGCGCGGCTCTGTCATTGAGGGGCTGCGCGTGTCTGCCGGGCGTGGGGCGGCGTACGCGTGGTGGCGGAGGTGGCACGCGCACGCGCGGGCGGTCGGGGAGTGCGGCGTACCGATTTCGGGCTACAGCATCAGGCCCGGTTCGGCCCGGTTTCCGGGTACCGGATGACGGGGTGGCGACTCCCGTTCCGGACGGTTCCGTGCCGGTCGCGGCGGGCACGATCAGGGTTCCGGCCGCTTTCGGCGCCCGAGGGGTGGGCGGGGGTGATGTCCGGTTCGGCCGCGCGGCGGAACCGGACATGCAGGACCCCGCGTGGTGCCGGGAGTGCCGGTTTCGTACGGCAGACTTGGGGCTCGAAGACCGATGCGAAGGATGGGTATGCCGATCACACCTGCCACCGCGACGCACAGTTCGTCGAACGGCACCGCCGAAGCCATCTTGCTGGAACTGGTCGACGAGGACGGCAACACGATCGGCACCGCGGAGAAGCTCACGGCCCATCAGCCGCCGGGGCAGTTGCACCGGGCCTTCTCGGTCTTCCTCTTCGACGAGCGGGGCCGGCTGCTTCTCCAGCAGCGCGCGCTCGGCAAGTACCACTCCCCCGGTGTCTGGTCCAACACGTGCTGTGGTCATCCGTACCCCGGTGAGGCGCCCTTCGCGGCGGCCGCCCGGCGGACGTACGAGGAGCTGGGGGTGTCGCCGTCGCTGCTCGCGGAGGCGGGCACGGTGCGGTACAACCACCCCGACCCGGAGTCGGGGCTCGTGGAGCAGGAGTTCAACCATCTCTTCGTCGGAATGGTGCAGGCGCCTGTCCGGCCGGATCCCGCGGAGGTCGGTACGACCGCCTTCGTGACCGCGGCCGAGCTGGCGGAGCGCCATGCGAAGGATCCGTTCTCGGCGTGGTTCATGACGGTGCTGGATGCCGCCCGGCCGGCGATCAGGGAGTTGACGGGGCCGTCTGCTGATTGGTGACGGTCGCTCCGCGGGAGGGGCAGTACTCACAGTGCGGACCGTCCGTGGCTGGTCGCGCCCACGCGGCGGAGCCGCATATTGACACAGCCCCGCGCCCCCAAAGGGGCGCGGGGCCCGCAGCCCACTCCCTGAGACCTCTTAGATTGCTCGCGCGGGTTTGAGGGGGAGCGCCGACCAGATCACCTTGCCGCCGCTTGCCGTGTGTTCGACGTCGCAGACACCGCCCGCTTCCTTCGTGATCTCGGTGACCAGGAGGAGGCCTCGGCCGCCGGTCTGGCCGTGGTCGGCCTCCAGGGCGGTCGGGCGGTAGGGGTGGTTGTCCTCGACGGAGACCCGTACCCACTCGGCGCCGACGGCGACCTCCACGGCGAGCATCGGGGAGAGCAGCGCCGCGTGCCGGACCGCGTTGGTGACCAGTTCGGAGACGATCAGGAGCAGTCCCTGGATGAGGTCGTCCGAGACGGGTACGCCCTGGCGGACCAGCAGGTCACGGACGGCGTGCCGCGCCTGCGGTACCGAGGCGTCGACGGCGGGAGCGGTGAACCGCCAGACTCCTTCGTACGGCAGCGGGCCGGGCGATCTCTCGTCGGGGGGCATCTCCCCGCCGCCTTCAGGGCGTGGGCCGGAGCCCCGCCCATGGTCGTCCATCGTCCGGTCGCCACCCTCGCGCTCGATTGTCACCACATGTCGAGTGTTGGTAACGCACTGGTCCCCACCGGATGACTGAACAGAAGTCAGCGGGTATCGACGGTTTCTGATCGGTGGCGTATGACACCGTCAGTTGTGCGACTGCTCCTGTCCGCCTTGTGCCGAATCCGGAACTCTTCGGGTTGTACGGGTTTGGTGCGAGACGAGACTTACGACGCGCCGCCCGCCGTACCCGGTCGCCACCAGGCTCAGCCCGTCGAAGAGCAGGGCGAGCGAGACGAAGGTTCCGATGACGTACTTGCTGCTGCTGGGCCACGCCGCGAGCACCAGGATGCCGAGGAGCAGGCCGAAGGCGCCCTGCACATGGGTCCAGCCGAACTAGGTCCTGTCTCGGGGAGACAGGACCTAGGGGCCGCGCACCACCAGGCTGCCGGCCAGGCGGAAGACGCCGCCGGTCAGGAACAGCAGCGCGGCGAACATGGTCAGCGCCTCGGCGGCCGCCTCCGGCTTGGAGATGACCACCACGCCGGCCGCGAGGTTCAGGGCCGCGACCACGGCACCGAGCCAGAAGAATTTGGAGTCGCGGGCCTGGACCGCGTGCAGCAGGCCGACCGCGCCCCCGATCAGCAGGAGCCAGCCGAACAGCAGCATCGAGGTCAGCGTGGCGACGCCGGTGTAGACGAGTCCGACGAGCCCCGCGAGCACCAGGACAACTCCGAGCGCGGCGAGCCGGCCGAAGCTGCGGCTGAGCTTCGCGGTCTCGTCCTTGGGCCTGACGGTCCTGCGCCCGGCCATCAGCGCCTCCTCGCGCCTCGCGCCCCGCGCCCCTTTTGATCGTACGTTCGAGGGGTGCGGATAGCATCCGGCCCATGGAGCCGCAGCTGCTGCACAGCGTCGCCGACGGGGTCGCGACCGTCGTCATCCACCACCCGGCCAAGCGCAACGCCATGACGGCGGACATGTGGCGGGCGCTCCCGCCCCTGCTCGACACATTGGCCGCCGACCCTCGCGTACGGGTGCTCGTGCTCACCGGCGAGGGCGGCACGTTCTGTGCCGGGGCCGACATCTCCTCGCTGCGGGGCTCGTCCGGCGAGGCGCAGGGTCTTGCCGTGCGGGCCGAGGAGGCGCTCGCCGCGTTTCCGAAGCCGACGCTCGCGGCCGTGCGCGGTTACTGCGTTGGCGGAGGGTGCCAGCTCGCGGCGGCATGCGATCTGCGGTTCGCGGACGAGGAGGCGTCGTTCGGGATCACTCCGGCGAAGCTGGGGATCGTCTACGCGGCCTCCTCCACCCGGCGGTTGGTGTCCCTCGTGGGGCCTGCCACCGCCAAGTACCTGCTGTTCTCAGGCGAGTTGATCGACACGGGGCGTGCACTGCGTACCGGTCTGGTGGACGAGGTGCTGTCCGGCGATGAACTGGGCAAGCGGGTCGCCGAGTTCAGCCGGATCCTTGTCTCGCGTTCGCAGTTGACGCAGGCGTCGGCGAAGGAGTTCGCCGACGGGCGTACGGACCGGGACGCCTACTGGGCGCAGCAGGCGCGCGACGGCGGCGACACCGCGGAGGGGGTCGCCGCCTTCCTGGAGCGCCGGCAGCCGGACTTCACCTGGACCACGTCCGCATCCAGGTCCCCCTCCTCCACGTCCTCTACCTCGTGATGAAGCGGCTCTTCGAGCGGAACTCCTCGACGAGATGGGCCGGTGCCTTCTGCGGGGAGCCCGCGTCGTAGGGCGGCTGCGGGTCGTACTCGGTCCACAGCTGTACCGCCTGGGCGTGTTCGTCGCCGGCGATCCTGCCGAGCAGGGTGAGTCCCATGTCGATGCCCGCCGAGACGCCGGCCGCCGTGACGTACTTGCCGTCGGTCACGACCCGCTCGCCGGTCGGCTCGACACCGAAGCGCTTGAGATAGTCGAGGGCCAGCCAGTGGGAGGTCGCACGACGGCCCTCCAGCAGTCCCGCGGCGGCGAGGAGGAGCGAGCCGGTGCACACGGATGTCGTCCAGGTGCTCGTGGCGTCGGCTGCGCGCAGCCAGTCGAGGAGTGTCTCGTTCTCCATCTGCGGGGTCTGGCCGGGGCCGCCGGGGACCACGACGATGTCCGGGTTCGTGACCTCCGCGAGCGTCTTGTCGGCGGTGAGGGCGAGGTTGCCGGTGTCGGTGCGAATGGGTCCCGTCTGCTCGGCGACGAAGACCGTTTCCGAGTCGGGGAGGCGGCCGAGTGTCTCGTAGGGGCCGACTGCGTCGAGGGCTGTGAAGCGGTCGAAGAGCACGATGGCGATGTGCATGGAGGGCCTTTCGGTCAGGGGGTTCGGGGGGCGGGTCGGAGCGCGAATCACACGGCCGGCGCTGGACGGAAGCGGCGCCGGTATTCCGCCGGGGCGGCGCCCAGGGCCTTGACGAAGGCTCGGCGCATGGATTCCGGGGTGCCGTAGCCGCTGGCTCTTGCGATCTGTTCGATGCCGTCCGTGGTGTCCTCCAGGAGACGGCGGGCGTGTTCGAGACGGACGGCGTCGACGTAGCGGCCGGGGGTCATACCCGTCTCCGCCTGGAAGGCACGGGCGAAGTGGCGGGGCGACAGGCGGGCGCGGGCGGCGAGGGAGTCGACGCACAGGTCGTCGCCCGGGTGCTCGGTGATCCACTGCTGGACCTCGCGCAGCGGTTCGCGCCGGGCTGTCTGTGCGGACAACTGGGCGCTGAACTGGGCCTGGTTTCCCGGGCGTCGCAGGAACACGACGAGGTGGCGGGCGATGGTGAGAGCCGCCTCCCGGCCGAGGTCCTCCTCGACGAGCGCCAGGGCGAGGTCGATCCCGGCGGTGACGCCGGCCGAGGTGGCGACCTGGCCGTCGCGTACGTAGATGGGGTCCGGGTCGACCTCGATGGCCGGGTGGTCGCGGGCGAGCCGCTCGCAGTACGCCCAGTGGGTCGTCACGCGGCGACCGTCCAGGAGGCCCGCCTCCGCGAGCAGGATGGCGCCGGTGCAGACGGAGACCAGGCGGTCGGCGCGCGGGCCGTGCTCGCGAAGCCAGTCGATCACGCGCGGAGCGGGGCGGCGCGTGCCCTGGCCGCCCGGGACGAGCAGGGTGTGCGGGGCCGGGGCGTCGGCCAGGGCATGGTCCGGGACGAGGGTCAGACCGCTGGATGCGCGGACCGGGGCGCCGTCCAGGGAGGCGGTGTGGATGCGGTACGTCCCTCCGGAGTGGCCGGCATAGGTGTCGGCGCCCGCGAAGACCTCCACGGGGCCCGCGACGTCGAGGCTCTGGACGCCGTCGAAGAGGACGACGAGGACGGTTCGGTGCGCCATGTGCTCGATTCTTCGCGGGCCGCTGGATGGCCGCAATGACGAGTACCCCACCTTTCCTGCCATGGAAGGCACACGACGAGCCCGGATCTCTGCCCCCACCATTCCCCACGTACCGACCAGTCGGTAACCTGCGCTTCATGACGACAGCCCTGCCGGAGCGCGCCGGACGCCGATGCCACAACGTCCTCAACCCCTTGCACTCGACCCACTACTTCTCGCCCGATCTCGGCACGGAGCTGGCTGCGGTCGGTGTCACGGACCGCAACGCCGCGTACTTCGCGGTGCGCGCCGCGGCCATGGGGCCCGTGGGCGCGGGCACGGTGACGGCGACCTTCTACAACTTCCGCCATGAGCTGGTGGAGCGGCACGTGCCCGAGGTGTGGCGGGCCGCGTCCCCGGAGGTCGTGCTCGCGGCACGCGCGCGTGCCGTGGACGCGACGCTGCGGCGGCTGCTCGGGGACGAGGTGCTCGCGTCCAAGGAGGTCGCCGAGGCGGCGGAGCTCGCGCTGCGGGCGGCCGAGGCGTCCAGCAGGACCGCCCGACCGCTCTACTCCGCCCACGCGGACCTGCCGGTGCCCGACGAGCCGCACCTCGCGCTCTGGCACGCGGCGACGCTGCTGCGCGAGCACCGCGGCGACGGACATCTCGCGGTGCTGCTCGGCGCGGAACTCGATCCGGTCGAGGCGCTGGTGAGCCACGCCGCGACCGGCAAGGGCATGGCTCCGAAGTGGGCCATCACCACGCGCGGCTGGACTCGCGAGCACTGGGACGCGGCGACGGGCCGGCTCCGGGAGCGTGGACTGCTGGACGCCGAGAGCGAGTTGACGGAGGCGGGCGTCGCTCTGCGCAAGGAGATCGAGATACAGACGGACCGCCTCGACGCGGCTCCGTACGAGCACCTGGGCGCCACGGGCGTCGAGCGTCTCACCGAGCTGGCCACGGGACTGCTCATGACGGCGCTGGCCGCGGGGGCGTTCCCCGAGGACATGATCGGCAAGAACTGAGCGAGAGCCCCCGGCGGATCGGCCTGTCCTCGGGCACGCGCACGCGTGGACGTCGGCGCGGCATGGCGTGCCCGGCGGTCGAAGGGGTGCTTTGGTGGCCCGGCTCCGCCGGCTCCTCACGTCCCGCCGTGCACGCGTGCGCGTGGACGTCGGGGCATCGCCGACGAGGCCGCCACAGGGGCACGCCTCACCTGCCCGCGTGAGCGAGAGCGACGGCATCGCGACGGAGCTGCCCGAGTGCCTCGCGTCGCGCACGCGCGCGTGGCACTCGGGCCGTGCCCGGCCACCCGTCCCGGCCGTGATTCGGAACGCCGCGCCGCGGTACCCGTACGCCTTCCGGTCAGTACGGCGGGGAGACGAAAGGGGAAGCAAGTGTTCCGTGCCATCGCAGACGTGTTGCGGCAGATCGGCGGGGCCGTCGCCACCGTGGTGACGCTGCCGTTCCGGGCCCTGGCCCGGCTGTTCGGCGGCGCCTCGCACTCGACGCGGCGCACCGGGCGGGCCCGCCGGGTCTGACACCGCGGCCCGCC
>NZ_VWMY01000054.1:23475-81231 GCF_008905045.1 Streptomyces albicerus | reverse complement strand
GTCAGCCCGAAGACGTCGTTGAGTACGAACGCCGCCCGCTCGGCCGGTGCCAGGGAGTCCAGCGCATTCAGCAACACCCGACTCACCTGCGCGTCTTCCTCCGGCGGGGCAGCAGGACGCTCGGCCGCCTGGGAGTCCTCAGCGGCCCTTGCTCCGCTCGTGGCGTCGTCAGCCCGGCCGGATCCGGCGAGTCGGCTCAGGCAGATCGCGCCCGCGGTCTTCGCAAGCCAGGACCGGGGCACCGCGATCTCCTCGCGCGCCTCCTCGGACAGCCCGTACCAGCGGCGGTAGGCCTCATCGACCACGCTCTCCGCCTCATCCGGACTGCCCAGCATCCAGTAGGCGACATCCAGCAGATACCGACGCTCCTCCAGCAACTCCGCGATCGGCACCGCGTCCGCGTGCTCCATACCGCATCCTCCCTCTCGCACGACACCACGCTGCCGCACGGCCACCGCACAGTGATCCAGGTGACGGGTCCGCCAGGCCTCGCCTGTCAGGGCTCCATCATCTTGGTTTCTGGGGCGGGGACCAGTCACGGAAGACTGCGGCCTGCCCTTGTCTGTTCCCCTCGGGATCGAGAAGGTCCCACATCGTCACGTCCTTGATCCAGAATTCATCGCCGCTCCTGGTCCTGCGCAGCCCGTTGTAACCATCGGCGAAGCCGTGTTCGTTGACGGACCGGACGAAAGTGTCTCGGTCTTCCTGGCGGCGGGCGGAGGCGGACAAGCGGGACGGCATGCCGGTGAACTCTTCCCACGGGTAACCGAAACACTGCTGGGCCGTGCGGTTGGCGTAGAAGAACGTCGGGTCGGGGCCCGTGCCGTGGGCCAGCAGGCCAAAGGGCGCGTCGGCGTAGAGCCAATGCGCCGCTTCGAGCGGCGATGCCCAGCGCGGTGGGCACAAGGGGCGCCCGGTGAGGGCCAGATGACTGCTCAGGAGCAGTTCGGCGAAGGCAGCGCCGCCTGCGGCGGGAAGGGTGCCGGAAGGGCTGTCGGCCATGAGGCTCTACGCTTCCCCGTCGACCCAGCTCATGAGCTTGCGCAGCTCCTTGCCGGTGGTCTCCAGGAGGGAGTTCTCGTCCTGGGTCTTGTACTCGTTGTACTTCTTCAGACCGCCGTGGTACTCGTCCATCCAGGCCTGGGCGAACGTGCCGTCCTGGATCTCGGCCAGGACCTTCCGCATCTCGGCCTTGGTGGCGTCCGTGATGATCCGCGGACCGGTCACGTAGTCGCCCCACTCGGCGGTCTCCGAGACCGACCAGCGCATCTTCTCCAGGCCGCCCTCATACATCAGGTCCACGATCAGCTTCAGCTCGTGCAGGCACTCGAAGTACGCGATCTCCGGCTGGTAGCCCGCCTCGGTCAGCGTCTCGAACCCGGCCTTCACCAGCGCCGCCGTACCACCGCAGAGCACCGCCTGCTCACCGAACAGATCGGTCTCGGTCTCCTCGGTGAACGTCGTCTTGATGACCCCGGCCCGGGTGCCGCCGATGCCCTTGGCGTACGACAGCGCCAGCGCGAAGCCGTTGCCGGTCGCGTCCTGCTCCACGGCCGCGATACACGGCACGCCGCGGCCCTCCTCGTACTGCCGGCGCACCAGGTGGCCCGGACCCTTCGGCGCGACCATGCACACGTCGATGCCGGCCGGCGGCTTGATGAACCCGAACCGGATGTTCAGACCATGGCCGAAGAACAGCGCGTCCCCGTCGCTCAGGTTCGGCGCGATGTGCTCCTCGTACACCTGCGCCTGGATCGGGTCCGGCACCAGGATCATGATGACGTCCGCCTCGGCGGCCGCCTCCGCCGGACTCACCACACGCAGCCCCTGCTCCTCGGCCTTCGCCTTGGACTTGGAACCCTCGTGCAGACCGACCCGGACATCGACACCCGAGTCACGCAGCGACAGCGCATGGGCGTGGCCCTGACTGCCGTAACCGATGACCGCGACCTTGCGGCCCTGGATGATGGACAGGTCGGCGTCGTCGTCGTAGAACAGCTCGGCCATGGGAAACACCTTTCCCTCACGGTGGAAGAGGTTCCCGAGGCGGCACCTGTGCCGGGACTGAGATGGGTGAGGCGCTGCGCCTGCGGGAGAACGGGAAGCGCCGGACAGAAGAGCGCCTGTCCGTGCGTGATGCTGCTCGCGCGGGCGTATCGGAAGTCAGCGCGGCTGAGTATGCCCGTCTGCCGAGCACACCCCTGACGGGACCGACGGGTTGCGCCCGTTGTGGACCAGCAGGAATAACACTATCTCACACTCTGCTGTGTTGACATGGTGAACGGTTCAACCATGTATGCGGTCGTGGCCTAAGGTGAGGGCCGGGCCGGCCGCTCAACTCCGGAGAACACCGTGTGACGTCATTGAGCGGGCAGCGATCTGCAGGGGCCCGACATTCACCCCCACTCACCACGAGATGGAACAATTATGCGCAATCTGTCACGTTTAGGAGCCGTTGGCGCTCTCCTCGTCGGTCTGTCCCTTCCTGGGGTCGCGTACGCCACCCCAGGGGGTCCCGGTGTGACGGGCACCGTCATCGCCCGGTCCACCATCGGCGGGACCGACTACATCCTGCGGGAAGTGACCATTCCGCCGGGCCAGGCGACCGGCTGGCACTTCCACGACGGCCCTCTGTACGCGTATGTCAAACAGGGGACCCTCAGCCATTTCGATTCCACGTGCTCGTCCGACGGGGTGTACCCCAAGGAGAGTTTCCTCAAGGAGCCCTCCGGCGCCGACCACGTGCACATCGGCCAGAACCTCGGCACAACGGACGTCGTCCTGGAGGTTCTCTACGTCCTACCGCACGGCGCGCCCTTCTCCCGCGACGCCGCCAACCCGGGCTGTGACTTCGAGTAGTCCTGCTCCAGGGCAGTACCGGCGCACTGCGCCAGGGGCACGCGGCTGATCGACACCGACTCACCTCCGCCCGGCGCCGTGGCGGCCGACAGTCCGCCACGGCGCTCTCCCGGCGAGGGCGTTCTGCGCCCGCGCCGGGCCGGCCCACACGGCAAGCAGCGTCCATCGCTCGGCTGTCACACCTCCCTCAGCTGTCCGGTCAATGCGGAGGGCGCCTCGCGCGCCGCTCGCACCAGTCCTCGCAGCGAGGAAGGAAGCACGCGTGGCCTCAGGAAGAACCGGCCGCTGAGCGCCTCGGCACCGTGCTGCCGGGCCTCCCGGGCCTGCCAATGCTCTGCTGCCCGTCCGCACACACTCCGGTTTCGTACGACTACCAGCTTGAGCCGCAGAAAGACGCGTAATGCCACGAGACCCCGACAAGCACTCCGACCCTGCAGCCGCCAGTGTGTCTCTGGCAGCCGAGGCCGCCCTGCTCGAGGCCCGCCTCCGCCTGCTTCAAGAGGCAATCGACACTGTCGACGCACGCATCAAGACAGTCTCCGACACACTGCACCTGCTGCGCCGCACATCGTCCGCCTCCGCCGAAGGTGCGGACAGTGAGAATCACTGCGGCTCATCCGGCCGCAAGGATGCCGACGGTTCCACCGACGACGCCTGCCGGGAGGCGTCGAAGCGTTCCATGCCCTGCTGACCGCGACGAGTCGGAACAGGCTGGTAGCAGAGTCGGCCCGCACAGCCGGGCGGGCGGCGTGGTTCGTCCACCGGTTCGCGGCCACACTGAGCGGACCGCGGCAGGAACCATCAGATTACGGACAGCCGCGTGTTTTCCTACCCGTTGCTTCTGCCGCGAACAGTGGCAATAATTGGTGCGATACTGTTCGCTGTGTGCCGAACTGTCCTCAACATCCTCCGGTGGTTCGGCCGTTCCCGCCGCCTCGGTAACAGCCTTCCGGCGCCACGGTGACCTGCCCTGTTTCGTGCCCCGTCATCAGTGGGGTGAGTCTCTTGGGAACGCCTGGGACCCGTCGGGTGCATCCACAGTCCGAATGGGGGCACTGCATATGATGTCGAGGGAACCCATTCCCCGCGTTCAGACCGAGCGACACCGCACGTGAGCCGGGGCGCGGCAGGAGGGCTTAAGGATGAGAGGAACACATGGTCTCTGCAACCCGCGCGGCACACAACATTGAGATCACCGCCGAGAGCCTTCAAGAGGAACTGGCCCGCCTGCAGATCCAGAAACAGGCGCTGGAAAGGGAGCTGGCCGCGGTTGTGGCGCATCTCGGCTCGGTGCAGCGGGCCCTCAGCGCCCTCGAGACCCTGATGCTCGACCCGGCTGCCGCGGCCTCGACGGCTACGGCCGGTGCTACAGGTGCGCAGCGGGGCCAGGCCACTGTGGCGACCGCCGAACCGCAGACCGACAGTGCCTCCGCCGAGCCTGCGGACACCACAACGAAGGCCGCGCCGCAGCCGCCTCGGAAGCCGCAGAGTGGCAAGGACGCGGAACGTCCTGTTGCCGTCGGCACCGACATGGACGGGCAGAAGCAGTACGGCAAGCTCACCGAGCAGATCATGGAGTACTTCGCCAGCGTCGGTGACGTCGACGTCCGGGCCCGTGATGTCGCCGCGGCTCTCGGCCGTGACACCGACAGCGGGAGCATCAACGGCGTCCGCAGTACGCTCGACCGCCTTGTCGGTGCCTCCCGTGTCCGGCGGACCGGCCGGGGTCTCTACCGCGCCGCCAAGCGTTCCTGATGAACATCATTGACCGGTGTCCTGCGGCAGTGTCGGCCTACCGGCGAACCCGTCGCCGTCGAACGGCTGCCGGCCCGGTGGCGGCGAATGGTCCCGGGCGCCACCCATCGGGGGACCGCGTGGCGCCCGGGCGCTGCACCTGCGGGCTCTAGTCGCAGGTGTCGCGTTCCGGACGCCTCTTCACGGGGGTGTTCTGCGGCATCCGGAACGCTGTGATCAGCGTACCAAAGGTTTGCTTTTTGGCTGAACCGAGCCGACGGTGACGCGAAGACAGTGTTGGCGTGGACGGATCGATGATTTGGCTACTTTGGCCCCATTTATCGGCATGATGAACAGCTCGAAACGAGGCAAATCACCGCACTGGCATGGACGCGAGTGCACTCGTCAGTGGATCGCCCAATCAGTGTTATGACAAGCTTCACAACATCTTGAGAGTTCTCGTTCGTTGGCGCAGCATCTGGGAAGTGAACGCCTCTTCTGAGCCAACGCCCCTTCCCTCCCCCGCCGCAGACCTCGCATCACCCCTATCTCCCGGCACTCACACAGTGGCAGTCCGCCATGGATCCTCCCTCACCGAGCAGCGCTACCACGTCGCCGGCACGGGTCCCGTGTGCATCGCCCACTCCGGAGGGCCCGGGATCGGCTGGGACTATCTGCGTATGCCCCTGCTCGAGCAGCACCTGACCATGGTCTACATCGAGCCTGTCGGCACCGGCGCGTCCGGCCGGTTGCCCGACCCACGCGCGTACAACCTGGCCACGTACACCCACTTCCTGCATGCGGTGATCGAGCACCTCGCACTACCCGAGGTCGCCCTGCTCGGCCATTCGCACGGAGGGTTCGTCGCTCAGCGGTACGCACTCGATCATCCCGAGCGTGTCGTCTCTTTGGTCCTGTACGACACCTCGCCGGTGACAGGCGAGGATTTCTGGTCCGTCGCGGTCGCCAACATGGAGCGGTTCGCGCAGCGCCATGTCGTCGAACACCCCGAGGCGGCCACCTATGTCGCCGGTCTCACCACACGGATCGACCAGCTGACCGACGACGATGCGACCGCGGTACTGCGCTCCATCTCTCCCGCCTACTTCTTCGACTACTGGGGACGCGAGGAGGAGTTCGGCCCCGCGCGCGCGGCGCTGCGCATGTATGCCGCTCCCTCACGCGGCGAGGGCCCGCCTTTCGACGTCCGCGAGGAGCTGCCCGACGTTACCTCGCCCACGCTGGTCCTGGTCGGAGAGGCCGACTTCATCTGCGGGCCGCACTGGGCACGAATGATCCACGAGGCGATCCCCGGGGCCCAGCTCGTGGTCCTGGACGGAACCGGCCACCTGGGGCACGTCGAGCGCCCAGAGGAATTCACCACGGCCGTGGTCACCTTCCTCGCCTCGACGCGCGAGCACGCCGAGAGCTGAGTGAGCTGATTGAGCTGACGCAGCAATGCAGCGATGGCCCGGCAGCGGGCCACGGCATCGCTGCAGAACAGATATGAGGTGACCGGTGCCGGTGGTTCAGCCCGACGTTCCCAGAATCACAGCCACGCACCCGATCATCACCACAGTGATCAGAACCATCGCCGCCAGCGTGCCTCTCAGCCATCGCCCGAAGCGGACGTGATGCTGCTTCTCCACCACACTGATGCTGTCGGCGATGTGCTCCGTCACCATGCGGGCAACGTATATCTGCTCCTTGAGATACCACCGCTCGATATCCATCTTCTGTTCCGGGGTCAGCCCCGGCGCCCGTGCGGTGAAGTCGGCCACGCGCTGATGTGCCGCTTGCAGATGAGCCTCCCGGTACAGGAATGTCTCGATGTCGGTCAGGCCGCGCGCGGCCTCCTCGCTTGCGTCCATGGTGTGCTCCAGAGGGAAAGCAAGAAGCCCAGTTGTGGCGATGCCGGATCTGGGCGGGTCAAGTGCCGGGACGCACGCACAGCGGGTCCCGGCGCACTGAGTTGCGCGGCGCACCGCCGGCACAACGTCGCCTGTTCACCGGCAAGAAGGTCGCCGCGCCACAGGCCGGCGCCGCAGTAGGGAAGTTCGGGAGTCGTCTCGACGGCCGTGAGTCCACCGTCGTCGATCACAACGTCCTTCATCGATAAACCTTCCCCTCATGCGGAGCCTGCTCCGGGAAGCCGCAAGGACATCAACCACTGCACCGTCGCAATGCGGCCTTCACATCACATAGACGGGACAGCACGCCCATCTGTGACATACACCGTTGAGGACCAGAGCCGTCGACACCACCTCCATGAGCAGACGGCAGGGCACTACCTCCTCAGCCTTCGCCCCGGAGACTTGGCCCGTGCCCTGATGCCGGCCGTCAGCCGCTGAGCGCTTCCGGCGTGCTCACGCTGCCGGGCGGTCGCTCGCCCGGCTCCCGCCGGAGCCCTGCATGTCGCTGCTCGCGACGAACGCGTCCCGCGGGTGCTGAACCGAGGCGAGGGAGACCAGATCCCGGCCGAACAGGGCGGCAGTGAGCCACACGGTCAGAACGCGGATCTTGCGCTCCCAGGTCGGCACCGCCAACACGTGGTAACCCCGGTGCATCAGCCAGGCGGGAAGTCCCTTGATGACAAGGCTCTTGTACTGAAAGATGCCCCGCCCCAGGCCCAGCGTCGCCACCACTCCCAGACTGCTGTGGCGGTAGTTGCGGATTCTCCCGCCGTGCAGGTCGGCTGCGATGTTCTTCGCGAGGCGCTTGCCCTGCCGCACGGCGTGCTGGGCGTTCGGCACCGTGCGCGCTCCCGGGCCGGGCAAAGCCAGGTCGGGAACGGCCGCGTCGTCTCCGGCCGCCCACACGTCCGCCACCGGCTCGCTGTCGGTGCCCATACGAAGATCGGGACGGACCACGAGCAGGCCCCGCTCGTCGACCGGCAGATCCGTGTGATTGTGCACCACCGGGTTCGAGGCGTTGCCGGCGGTCCAGACGATCAGTGCCGAGTCGAACTCCTCCCCGCTGGAGAGCACCACATGCCCGTCCACCGCGGAGACCAGCTGCGTGTTGAGGTGGACGCGCGCGCCGCGGCGCTCCAAAGAACGCACCACCCAGGCACCGGGCTCGTCGCCCACCTCGGGCAGGATGCGTCCTCGGGCCTCGACCAGATGGAAGGACAGGTCGTCCAGACTCAGTTCCGGATAGGACTTCAACATCGCGGTCGCCAGCGACAGCAGCTCACCAAAGCCCTCCACACCGGAGAACCCGCCGCCCACGAACGTGACCGTGAGCAGCTTGCGCCGCTCGACACCCGGCGGCAGTGACGCCGCCTGATCGAAGGCGGTCATCAGCCGGTCGCGGATGGCCACCGCCTCCTCCACGTGCTTCAGGCCGATCGCCTGCTCGGCGAGCCCGGGTATGGGGAAGGTGCGCGTCACGGCCCCGGCAGTGACCACAAGAGTGTCGTAGCCAAGGTCGTAGTCGGCTCCGCCGACAGGCCGCACAGTGATCGTCCGGTCCGCATGGCGGATCTCGGTCACGGTGCCGGCGATCAGCCGGGTGCTGCGCAGATGCCGCCGCAACGACACGGCAGCATGACGCGCCTCGATCGAACCAGCCGTCACCTCCGGCAGGAACGGCTGGTAGGTCATGTAAGGACGCGGGTCGACCACCGTGACCCGCGCCTCCCCCGCACGCAGCGACTTCTCCAGACCCCATGCGGTGTAGAAGCCCGCGTAACCACCGCCCACGATCACAATCTCACGCATGATTCCCTCACCTCGTAGCCGACGCCAGTTAGACCGGACGACGCCGACGGATGTGACAGGCGACAGCGGCCGAGCCCGCACCGTCTCGCCCGCACAGCGGACGGACCACCGCATGGGATTCGGGGAGCGGATCGGCCGCTGGTACCTCGGCGGTTGAGAGCGACGTACAGCTCCAGGCGGACCTCGATGGTGAGATGGTCAGCCGAGGGTTACCCGCAGGACGCGGTCCGCGCCGTCCGGCTCGCCTCCGTTGGCGTCGGCGTTGGTGGTCGTCAGCCACAGCTGTTCGACGCCGGGCACCTTGACCACCGTACGGAGCCGGCCGTACGTACCGACGTAGTACGCCGCCGCCGTGCCCACGTTCTCGGTGTCGCCCTCGATGGGGATGCGCCAGAGTCGCTCGCCGCGCAGCGCGGCCATGTAGACGACGTTGTCGGCGATGGCGATGGCGCTGGGCGAGGCCTCGCCGGTGGTCCAGGTCTTCTTCGGGTTGGTCATCCCGTCGACCGAGCAGGTGCCCTCGCAGGTGGGCCAGCCGTAGTTGGCGCCGGGCTTGATCAGGTTCAGTTCGTCGAATCGGGTGTTGCCGAACTCGGCCTCCCACAGCCGCCCGTTGCGGTCGAAGGCGATGCCCTGCGGATTGCGGTGGCCGAGGCTGTAGACATGGTTGCCGAAGGGGTTGCCGGGGGCCGGCTCCCCGGAGGTGGTCAGGCGCAGGATCTTGCCGTTGAGGGAGTTCCGGTCCTGGGCGAGGGCGGTGTTCTGTGCGTCGCCGGTCGTGGCGTACAGATAGCCGTCGGGGCCGAACGCGAGCCGTCCGCCGTTGTGGTAGCGGGCCTTGCTGATGCCTTGGAGGATCACCGTGTAGCCGCTGAGCGAGGTGCCGTCGTACGTCATGCGGGCGATCCGGTTGCCTTCGGCGGCGGTGTGCATGAAGTACACGTAGTGGTTGGTGGCCCACTTGGGGTCGATGGCGACACCCATGAGTCCGCCCTCGCCGTTGGTGGTCTGGCTGTTGGGGACGGTCCCGACCTGCGTCTTGGCACCGTCGGGGGCGACCTTCCAGACCCGGAAGTCGTCGCGCTCGGTGACCAGGGCGTGTGAGCCGTCGGGCAGCCAGTCGAGGCCCCAAGGGATGGTCAGCCCGGTGGTGAGGGTGGTGACGGATGTCGGTACGCCCTCGGGTGCCGCGGGGGTGGCGGTGTCGGCCTGGGCGGATCCGGGTCCGGTGAGGCCCGCGAGCAACAGCCCGGTCAGGGACAGGGCCGTGCTCGTGGTCAGCGCTCTACGGGTCCTGCGTTTGCTGGTCGGTCGCATCGGTCCTCCAAGTGGGGGGTTGGAAGGGAGCTGGTACGGGTCACGGGCGCCGAGGGCCCTGCGAAGCGCCCTGCGGGGCACCTCGCGGAGGATAGGAACGGGGGATCGTCGGAAGGGCGGACCGCGATACAGGCCCATCGACGAGCGTCCGGACCAGACCGTGATCGGGGGCCAGTCGGCACACGGGATCGGTGCGGGAGGCGTCACCGGTCAGCGCGTACGCCTGGCAGCGGCAGCCGCCGAGATCGGTGTCCCGCTGGGGACAGGAGCGACAGGGGTCGGCCATCCAGTCGGTGCCCCGGTAGCGGTGGAACGCGGGCGAGTGGTGCCAGGTCCACTCCAGGGAGCGGTCCTTGACGTTCGGGGCGTCCAGCCCCGGCAGTGTGGCGGCGGCCGGGCAGGGCAGCACCGTGCCGTCGGGGGCCACGGTCAGTGAGACGGCGCCCCAGCCGCCCATGCAGGGTTTGGCGGTCCCGTCGACGTAGTCGGGCACCACCCACACCACGTCCATGCGTCCGGCCAGCCGCTCCCGCCGGGCCTCGACGACGGCCCGCGCCCGGTCGATCTGCTCCCGGCCGGGCAGCAGCCGGTCCCGGTTGACCAGCGCCCAGCCGTAGAACTGGGTGTTCGCCAGCTCGATCCGCTCGGCTCCCCAGTCAAGGGCCAGATCGAGGAGGGCGTCGAGCGCGTCCAGGTTGTCCCGGTGCAGTACGACGTTCAGGCCGAGCGGCAGTCCCGCCTCCCGGACCAGGGCCGCGGCCTTCCGCTTGGCGGCGAAGGAGCGGTGCCCGGCGATCCGGTCGGAGGCGGCGGGCTCGGCATGCTGCACGGACAGTTGGACGCTGCGCAGCCCGCGGTCGGTGAGGGCGGTGAGCCGTTCCCTGGTCAGGCCGACACCGCTCGTGACGAGTTGGGTGTAGATGCCCGCCGCGTCGGCGGCGCCGACGATCTCGGGCAGGTCGCGCCGCAGCAGCGGTTCACCGCCGGAGAGGTGCGTGTGGACGACGCCCAGCTCCCCGGCCTGGCGCATGACGTCGGCCCACTCGTCGGTACGCAGTTCGGCGGATCTGCGGACCAGTTCCACGGGGTTGGAGCAGTAGGCGCAGTGCAGCGGGCAGCCGTGGGTGAGTTCCGCGAGCAGCGCCCAGGGAGGGGCGACGGACGCGACGGGGGCCTCGGTCACCGGATCCAGCCCTCCTCGCGCAGCCGTCCCAGGAACTCCGGGACCTCGGTGGCGACGGGCGCGCCGGGAAAGCACTCGGCCAGCTCGGCGACGATCGCGCCGACCGCGTGTTCGCCGTCGCAGAGCCTCAGGACGGCGCCCGCGCTGCCGCGCAGCACGACCACGCGTTCCGGCATGACCAGCAGGTCGGTGCCGCGCACCCGGTCGTGCCGGAGCATGACGGAGCGGCTCAGCACCGGGCTCCAGTCCCCGACGTCAGTCACGGTGTCCCCGGCGTCAGTCACGCTGTCCCCGGCGGCGGTCACGGTCCCTTCGCCGTCGTTCGCGGTCAAGACGCAGCCACCGGGGGGTGCCTCCCTCATGGGTTTCATGGCCGCTCCCCCGCTCCGTCCACGGCATCGAGCAGCGACCACAGCACCTCGCACTTGAAGGTGAGCGCGGCAACGGCCCGTTCCTGCTCCTCGCGGCTGCGCGCCCACTGCTTGACCAGGTCGAGCGCCTCGGCACTGTCCCGGCCGCCCTGCCCGACGCGGGTGCGGAAGTAGACGAGCCCCTCGGCCTCGATCCACGGGTAGTGGTGCTCGAAGGCGGCGATGCGGGTGCGCATCAGCCCGGGGGCTGACAACTCGGTGAGGGAGGCGGCGACGGCCTCCAGCGGGGACCTGAGCCGGCAGAAGTTGACGTAGCCGTCGACCGCGAGCCGCACTCCCGGCAGCACGTCCTCGGCCGACCACAGCAGCTTCCGGTCGAGTCCGGCGGCCTCGCCGAGCCGCAGCCATCGCTCGATGCCGCCCTCCCCCTCCCGTGTGCCGTCGTGGTCGACGATCCTGCGCAGCCACATGCGGCGCAGTGCCGGGTCCTCGAACTTGGCGAGGATCAGGGCGTCCTTGACGGGGATGTGCCGCTGGTAGTGGAAGCGGTTGGTGATCCAGCGGCGCAGCTCGGCCGGGGACAGGTCCCCTTCGTGCATCCGTACGTTGAAGGGGTGGCGGTCGTGGTAGCGGGTGGCGGCGACGGCACGCAGCCGCTCCTCGAATTCGGCGGGGCTCCACGGATCGTCAACCGGGTTGCCCCGCACGGGGGTTGTTGTCGTCACAGCTCGATGACCATTCCGTCGGCGGCGACCTCGAGTCCCCGGTCGGCCAGCTGTTTGTGCCGGTCGTCGTCCGGGTCGGTGAGGGGGTTGGTGTTGTTGAGATGCGTGTACAGGCAGCGGGCGCCCAGCCCGGTCAGGCGGTGCGCGGTGCCGGCCGGCCCGTCGATCGGCAGATGTCCCATGCCGCTTGCGGTTCTGCTGGAGATCCCGGTGCGCACGGGCTCGTCCTGGTCCCAGAAGGTGCCGTCGACGATGACGCAGTCGGCGGCCTCGGCGGCCTCCTGCAAGGCGTCCGGCCACGCGGCGAGAGCCGGGGCGTAGACGAGGGACTTCCCGGTGACCGGTTCGCGGAGCACGAGGGCGACCACCCAGCGCTGGTCGTCGTCGCCCGTGCCCGCCGCGTACCGGGGGCGTTTGGCTGCGATGGGCACGGCGAGTGCCTCCAGTTCCGGCCCGAGTGGCAGCGGAGCCGTGCCCAACTCCCGCCAGCGCAGCTCCGTGTACGGCCCGAGTACGGCTCCGAGGCGCGGGCCGGTGAGCAGCGCCTCGCGCACTTGGGCGGTGGCGACCAGCTCCACGCCGTCCGCCTCGCGCAGCCGCGCCACGCCGAGGGTGTGGTCGAGCTCGGCGTCGGTGAGGACGACGCCCGCGACCGGGGTCTGTCGGGCGCCGGGGCCGGGGTGCAGCGCGGGGGTGTCCTCGATCTGGTCCCCGATGTCGGGGGTGGCGTTGACGATGTACCAGCGACCGGCGTCCGCTCGCACGGCGAGGGACGCGTGGCGGCGGCGCCGCTCCGGATGGGCGCGTGCCCCGGCGCAGCCGGGACACGCGCAGTTCCACTGGGGCAGTCCGCCGCCCGCCGCGGTGCCGAGCACCTGCAGCAGCACGCGGCGGGGTTACCGCGTGGCCAGCGCGTACGCCGTCACTTCGAGCGCCGTGTCGACGACCTCGTACTCGGGTGACTGCCAGCTCGTCCCGCCGGTGACGGTGACCACCGGCTGGTCCGGCGTCTCCTGGATCTTCCGGCTCTCCCGAGGTTCCCGGATCTCCTGCATGTCTGTTCCTGCCTTCCTGCGTGGGGTTCAGGACCGAACAGATCATTACTGGTGCACCTGGACAGACCGGACACGACGTTCATAAGAGTGCCTCGTGTTCAGCCTTCTGCTTCAGAATCGCAATCTGACGGGACACGGTCAATCACTCGGACCGAATCAGGTCCGGCAGTTTTATAGAGCGCCGAAGGCAACTGGCTCGGACTCACACTTCACGATCCGAGCGGCTTCAGCCCCTCACCGAAGCCACTCGATCGCCGTTTTCCGCAGGCCAGAGAGGGTTGCCCTCGCCCCACAGTGGGGCGGGTGGGACTCGAACCCACCGCCGACGGATTATGAGTCCATTCGGGATCTTGGCGGCTCTTGCCGATCAGCGCTCATCCATGACGTTTCAGCAGCTCAGGCGAGGTGAGTGGTGTCGGTGCTCGTCAACACTTGTCGGTCTGTTCCTGTCCTTGCGGCCTCAACGCGGCCTCAATGAGGCCGCAAGGGGCAAGACCGACGGCGTCGAGAGTGATCTCGCCAGCTGGACAGGACCTCTCGAACTCGCACGCGGCGGATTCCCCTGCCGACGGGCGAGGCTCCATCACATGTGCGGGCGTGGAATCTCGTGCCCGTTTCCGCGGTGCCGATATCTAGCCTGCCTCGGTATAGACAGCCCTGGCGCGCCGGTCGTCGGCAGCCTCTCGGCCCTCCCCGGCCACCTCCCCGTCGGATCAGACTGTGAACTCCCGGATCACCACGTTCCGGAACACCGCCTGCCCGTCGATCGTGAACAGCGCCAGTGCGGTGTCGGACGGGTCGGGGAAGGCCTCGGTCGAGTGCACGTACCGGCCGTCGCCGACGAACATCTCGACGGACGTGCGGTCGACGAGGATCCGCAGGCGGACCGTGCCGGCGGACAGGTCGAACGGCGTGCGGCTCTCCTGCCAGCGGCCGGAGGTGTCGGGGCTCACGGTGTAACCGCGGTTGACGAAGGCGTAGTCGCCGTAGACCCCCGCGTCGATGTGCCGCCCACCGTCCGACGACCGCCGCAACTGGAGGCCGGCGCCCACCAGTTGGTCCCAGGTGATCTCACAGGTCAGCTCGTACGCGGTACCCGTGTAGTCGAGCGGTCGTGTGCCGTCGACCGCGATGTCGCCGAGGTCCACCGTGCGCAACACATGGTCGTCCAGGGCCGCCACCGGCTGGGACGCCAGGTAATACGTACCCGACGCGTGCTTCAGCCGTACCTCGCGGACGATCGAGTCGGTGCCGTTGAAGCCGTCGCACTCGATCGTGGGCGTGGTGTTCGCGTAGTCCCAGTGGTTCATCCAGCCGATCGCATACCGCGCGTCAGGGTCCAGGACCCCGCTCGCGTCACGTTTGTCGAAGGTGACCGCCGCGTACCAGTCCCAGCCGTGGTCCAGCCACTGGGGATCGGACGCGTCGGCGGTGAAGGTCGTACCGTCGAAGGAACCCGTCCAGTACGCGAACGTGCTCGGCAGCCCGGAGCCCTTGCCGTTGGCGCTGACGCCCAGCACCCACTTCCAGGTCCCGTCGTCCGCCCTGATCCGGAACAGGTCGGGGCACTCCAGGACGCCGATGCCTCCCTTGACGAAGCCGCCGACGTACGTCCACGCCTTGAGGTCGGCGGAGTGGTAGAAGCCGACTTTGTCGTTCTCGGCGAGCAGCATCACCCACCGCCCGCGCTCCTCGTCGCGGATCACCTTGGGGTCGCGGAAGTCCCGTACGCCGGGGTTGGGGAGGACCGGGGCGGTGCCGTGGTTCGTGAAGGTGCGGCCGGCGTCCGTCGAGTAGTACAGGTACTGGGCCTGGGTGACATCGTCGGGCGCCATGGTGGCGATGACGATCACCGCACCCGCGCCGAAGCCCGCCGTGTCGTCCGTGTCGACCACCGCCGAGCCGGACCAGACATCGCCGTTGGGCGTCGTGTCCTTCGGCACGGCGACGCCCCGGTCGGTGAAGGAGACGAGGTCGGTGCTGGTGGCCAGGCGCCAGGCGGTGCCGGCCGTCGTGCCGCCCGTCGAGTAGTCGGGGTTGTAGAGGTAGTAGTAGTGGTACTCGCCGTCGATCCAGATCGGGCGCTGCGGGTCGTTCATCCACTGGTCGGGGACCGTGAAGTGGTACTCGGCACGGTAGCTGCCCGTGCACGCGGCCGTCGCCCCGCGGGGCACCGCCACCGCCGGTCTCACGAGGTCCGGCAGCAGAACACCGGCGGCGCCGACGGCCGAGGCCGTCAGCAGCGACCGCCTGGACACGGTCTCCTCTGGGCCGAGCGAACTCCTCTTCATGCCACGCATCGTGCGGCTCCCTTCCCCGACGTCGTCGTCGGGACACGGCTCATGGGACCGGAACCGTATACCTAACTCGTTAAAGGTCAAGCCCTCGCGCACCGGCCGTCCCCCCAACTTCCCATCCGCGCATCCCTTGACAGAGCCGCAGCTGGGTTCCCATCATCATGAAATCAAACTTCGGCTAACACGAGTTAGGCTCGCCGATGACCGACTCGCTCCTCTCCCGACGGGCCCTGATGCGCTACGGCGCATACGGCGCCGGAGCCGCCGCTCTCGCCGGTGTCGCGGCCGGCTGGGACCGCCTCACCGCCGCCGACATCCCCGGCCGCGACGACGGCTCGCTCGTCATCGCCACCCTGGGCTCCGCCTTCAACCCCGAGGCGCAGCGCGCCCTGCGCGACGGATTCCGCGAGGTCCACCCCGACATCAGGATCCGCATCAACCCCGTACAGGCCTACGACTGGTCGGACTTCTTCTCCAAGATCCTCACCCAGATCGCCGCGGGCACGGCACCCGACCTCGTGTACGTCGCCACCGAGGGCGTGCAGCTCTTCGCCCAGCGGCTCGGTGTACCGCTGGACAGGTGGGCGAAGCGGGACGCGGCCGAGCTGCGCACGTACTTCGCCGACGTCCATCCCTCGCTGGTCGAGTCGATGATGTACGAGGGGAGCCTCTACCAGCTGCCGGTCGAGTTCAACGCGGCCGACATGTACGTCAACAGCCGGGTCCTCGAACGCGCGGGTGCCGACCTCCCCGACGACGACTGGACCCACGACGACTTCACCACGCTGCTGCGAGCGATGAAACGCAGCAACGGCGACCGGTTCACGCCGTACTTCTGGACCAACCGGCTGTGGGGCGGAGTGGTCCCCTGGCTCTTCGCCAACGACACCAACCTCCTCACCGAGTCCAAGGCCCCCGGCGGCGACTGGCTCTGGAACTCCTTCTATCCCGAGGCGCAGCGGCGCGGCCGGGGCGGCGGCTACCGGTGGACGACACCCCTGGCCGACTCCGACCGCGTCGCGGAGGTCTACGACTACCTCTCCTCCCTCGTCCAGGAGGACCTGTGCACCCGGCCCGAGGGCGGCGACGGCCGCAACCTCGTCGGCGTCTTCTCGACCGGCCGTGTCGGTGTCACGCCCGCGGGCGGCTTCTGGGCGGGCGGCCTGCATGAGGCGGGCATGAAACCGGCCGACTACGACGTGCGGTACTTCCCGCGCTGGCGCACCCGGCGTCACCAGTTCGGCGCCGCCGGGTACGCGATGCTGCGCACGTCGACGATGCGGGACGAGGCCTGGGAGTTCATCAAGTACACCGCCCGCAAGGACGTGATGACCCAGCTCTTCGCGGCCAACCAGACCACTCCGGCCCGCCGCTCCATGGTCGACGAGGCCCGCTACCGGGAGACCGGCCCGGCCCACTGGCAGGTCTTCTACGACACCCTCGACAAGATCCCCACCACCGGCCCGATCCCGGCCCCGCCGCAGGTCAACGAGGTCGAGCAGCTGCTGATCAAGCACACCGGAACCGCCCTCGCGAGCCCCGGCGTGGTACGTCCCGCGCTGCGCCGGCTGCAGGGGGACCTGGAGCAGGCCATGGAGCGTGAAGTGTGACGAACACCGAGATCAGGCCCGTGGGGCCGGAGCCCGCCCGCACCCGCAAGAGCCGCAGGAACCGCAGGACCGGTCAGACCCGTAAGGCATCCGAGTCCACGGCCGCCACCACCATCCGCACCCGGGGCACCCGCCTCCTCGCCGTACTGTTCCTCGCGCCCACCGTCGTCGGCATCGTCGTCTTCACGGTCGTACCGATCGTCGGCTCGGTCGTCCTCAGCCTCTTCCAGTGGGACGTGATCGACGACCCGCGGTGGGCCGGAGCGGCCAACTACCGGGAGATCCTGACCGATTCGACGGTCCTCGTCTCCTTCCGCAACACGCTCGTCTTCATGGTGCTCGCGGTCGCACTCCAGTTGCTGATCGCGCTCGTGCTGGCGATCGCGGTGAACGGCCGGATGCCCAAGTGGCTGCGGTCCGTGTTCCGTTCGGCGTTCTTCTTCCCGCTGGTGCTGTCCGCCGCGTCCATCTCGGTGGTGATGAAGTACCTGTTCAACCAGGACTTCGGCCCCGTGAACTGGCTCCTCGGCACGGTCGGTATCCCCTCGGTCCCGTGGCTGACCTCGGAGAACGGGGCGATGGCGGCCGTGGTCCTGGCGTACGTCTGGCAGCAGTTCGGCTTCTCGTTCCTGCTGTTCGTCGGCGGCCTGAACAACATCCCGAAAGAGGTGCACGAGGCGGCTTCGCTGGACGGCGCGAGCGGGGTGCGCAAACACCTCGCCATCACCCTGCCGCTGCTGTCGCCCACGCTCCTGGTGGCGTCCGTGGTCGGCATCATCAACGCCCTCCAGGTCTTCGAGCAGCCGTACGTCCTCACGGCGGGCGGTCCCGGCGACTCGACGCGCACGGTCGTGATGGTCATCTACGAGACGGCCTTCGAGCAGCTCCGCTTCGGCGAGGCGTCCGCCGTGGGCGTCCTGCTCTTCGCCCTGATCATGGCGGTCACCGCACTCCAGTTCCGGCTCAGCCGGCGTTACGTCCACTACCAGTGAGCCGGGTGAGTCAGATGAGTACGAGTTCCCTCTCAAGTCCGGCACCGAGTTCGGCATCGGGTTCGATGCCGGGTCCCCGCACGAGCCCCACCGCGTCACGCGTACGGCACGGCCTGGCGCCCTGGGGCCGGATCGCAGGCCTGGCACTGTGCGCCCTGTTGACGCTCGGCCCGGTCATCTGGACGGTGTCGACGTCACTGCGCACGCCGGCGGAGTCCTTCGACCTGCCGCCGGAGATCATCCCCACGAACCCCACCGTCGACGCCTACCGCGGGGTCTTCGACCAGATCGACGTCTGGCTGTACGCACTGAACTCCACCCTGGTGACCGCGCTGATCGCGGCCGGCCAGATGATCACCGCGGGCCTGGCGGGCTATGCCTTCGCCCGCCTCGAATTCCGCTTCAAGAAGCCGCTGTTCGCGCTGGTCCTGGCCACGATGATGGTGCCGTTGCAGGTCACGATGGTCCCGGTCTTCCTGGAACTGAAGACGATGGGTCTGACCGACACCCTGCTCGGCCTCATCGTCCCGGCCTTCCCGACGGCCTTCGGCACCTTCCTGATGCGCCAGTACTTCCTGGGCATGCCGAAGGACCTGGGCGAGGCGGCGATGATCGACGGCGCGGGTCCGTGGCGCGTCTTCCGGTCGGTGTACGCCCCCTTGGCGGCCCCCGGTCTCGCCATCGTCGGCGTGCTGGCCTTCAACTACCACTGGAACGAGTTCTTCCGGCCGCTGATCCTCGAAACCTCCACCGAGAACCTCACGCTGCCCCTGGGCCTGGTCTCCCTCCAGGGCAACCTCGGCACCGGCTCGATCTCCGTCGTCCTCGCCGGAGTCGTCCTCTCCATGATCCCCGCCGTCGTCGTGTTCGTCGTCGGCCAGCGCCCTCTGCGCGAGGGCATCACATCAGCAGGAGTCAATCGTTGAGTTCCGTGAGCCGGTCGACCGACGCCAACAGCCCGCGTTTCAGGGTCCGCCCGCCGGCCAACTGGATGAACGACCCGAACGGCCCGTTCCGCTGGGGCGATCGATACCACCTCTTCTACCAGCACAACCCCGACGCCCCCGTGCACACGAACGTCCACTGGGGCCACGCCTCCAGCCCCGACCTCGCCCACTGGGACGACCACGGGATCGCCCTGCGCCCCACGCCCGACGGCCCGGACGAGGCGGGCTGCTGGTCCGGCTGCGTGGTGGACGACGGTGGTGTACCGACAGCGGTGTACTCCGGGATCGACCACGACCACCAGGGCCTGAGCGTGATCTGTCTCGCCGTGGCCGAGGACGACGGCCTCCAGAAGTGGAAGCAACTGCCGGTGCCGGTGGTCGCCGGCCCACCACCCGGCCTGGACGTGACGATGTTCCGGGACCCTTTCGTCTTCCGCTTCGCCGGACGCCGCTGGGCGCTGATGGGCGCCGGCCACGCCGACGGCACCCCGTCCGTCCTGGTGTACGACTGTGAGGACCTGCACGACTGGCGGTTCGCCGGGGTCCTGCTGGACGGCCGGGACCCGGCGGCGGCCCGCGCCTTCGGCAAGCGGGCGATCGGCTGGGAGTGCCCGCAGTTGTGGGCGCCCCCCGGGGGCGACTGGGTGCTGGCGGTGGCCCTGTGGGACGGCGACCCGCTGAGCACGGCGTACGTCACGGGCCGTCTGGTGGAGCAGACGGACGGTGCACCGAGGTTCGCGGCCGGTACGGGCGGCGGCCCGCTGGACCTCGGCCGTGACTTCTACGCTCCCTCCGTCCTCCAGGACACGGAGTCCGGCCGCGCCCTGCTCTGGGGCTGGTCCTGGGAGTCACGCCCACCCGAGGAGGTGGACCGCGCGGGCTGGTCCGGAGTCCTCACGGCACCCCGCGTGATGGACACCCACGACGACGGCACGCTACGGGTCGTACCGGCTCCGGAGCTCGAACTACTGCGAGCGGCCGTCCCGTTCACGGCCGCACCAGGACCGCACCGGCCACTCCCCCTCGCGTACGACCTGCTGGTGACTGCCCGTTCAGCGGCGACCGTGAGTCTGCTGCGGGCCACGTCCGGGGCCGAACTGACCGTGCGACTCGATCCGGCGTCCGGCACGGTGACCCTGGACCGCACGGCCTGGCCACGCTCCCGCCCGGACGGCACGGCCCCCCTGGTCCTGCCGACCCCGCCGGGCGAGACCCTCACCGTACGGATCCTCGTGGACGGCTCCCTGCTGGAACTGTTCGCGGGTGATCGGGCGACGGCCACGGAACGGGTGTACCGACGGGACGACGACATCGCGGAGCTGACCGTGACGGGGACGGACGTCGAGGTCACGGGCTGGGAGCTGGTCCCACCGAACCCCGCGTGACGACGGGACACTCCAGCCGCCGGGTGGTGACCGGCGGCGCGGTCCCGCTGTCGATAGCGTCCAGGAGCAGGCGGACGGCCGTCTCTCCCATCGCGCGATGGGGCAGAGCGACCGTGGTGAGGGGCGGGCTGAGGAAAGCCGCCATGTGTTCCTGGTCGTCATAGCCGACGACGGACAGCTCGGCGGGCACGTCGAGGCCCAGGCGCGCGGCGGCGTGGAGGACGCCCGCGGCGACCCGGTCGTTGTAACAGACGATCCCCGTGGGCCGCCGGTGGGCGGGAACACCGTCCAGCAGCCGCAGCGCGCCCTGGTACCCGGCGGCGATCTCCCCTCCCGTCCGCATAATCCAGTCCTTCTCGGCGGTCAGCCCCACCGTCCGCAGCGCGTCCCGGAAGCCGCGCAGCCGTTCCGCGGTCGCGATGTCGTCCAGACCGCCCACCAGGGCGACACGGCGGTGGCCCGCGTCGAGAAGGACGCGTGCGGCGCTGCGGCCACCGGCCCGCTCGGCGGGGATGACGGCCGGGAGGGAGCCGTCCTCGGGAAGACAGTTGGCGAACACGGCGAACGTGCGGTGCAGCCCTTCCGGGACTCGGGCGCGGCGCAACGACAGCGCGGCGTAGATGATCCCGTCGACCCTCCGGTCGAGCAGTTCGGCGACAGCCGCGTCCTCGGCGACCGGGTCCTGCCCGGAGTCGACGGTGAGCACCAGGTGCTCACTGCGCCACGCCATGTCCATGGCCCCGCGCAGCAGCCGCCCGGCGAACGGCGAGGTGGCGATCTCGTCCGTGACCAGACCGATCACGGCGGTACGACTCCGGCGCAGGCCGCGGGCGACCGCGTTCGGCCGGTAGCCGAGCTGTTCGGCCGCCTTGCGGATCTTCTCCTGCGTCTCGGCGGAGAGGTTGCCCTGGGCACGCCCGTTGAAGACGAAGGACACGGCAGTGTGCGACACCCCGGCAAGCCGGGCGACATCCCGCGAGGTCGCCCGCTCAGCCCCGCCACCCCGCGTCTTCTCGACCCCGCTCATGCCTCGTCCCCGCCGACTTTGCCTGGTCAGGCAAAGCCTACCCGCGGGGAGATGTCGCGGAGCCCGCCGCCGCAGACCGAATGGGACACCGGGGCGGAACAGCCGCTGACCTCGGCACGCCGGGGCGCAGGTCGCCGTGCGACCGTGGACGTCCGACCGCCGTCCCTCGCGGCTGTCAGCACGCCTCAACGAGACTCGGCCTCGACCGCGCTCGACAACCTTCGAGGGCCCCCTGCGAGGTCGCTTTCTCTCGGGGCCGTTTCCTCATCACTTACGGGGGAGTTCCACCAGGCGGTGCCGGCGGCGCGGATCGTGTTGGTGCCGCAGTGCACCTCGCCGCCGAAGACGTGGTGGGTGCGCCAGTCGTCCAGGTAGCGCACCCGCGTGCCGACCTTGGCGTACGCCTTGGTCACCGCCTCAGCGAGGATGTCCTTGCCGGCCACGATCGGGCCCCACTGCTTGGGGGCGAGGTACTTGTGAGGGGCGAGTACGACCCCCGTTGATGGCTCCGGGGTAGTAGGCGGCGAGCTTGGGGGCCCCGTCCGACGGCTCACGCTGTCCGGGGAAGCCTGCGAAGCGCTCGAACATCGCCGGGATCTTCACGATCTCGTCGTCCGTGACGCCGGTCTCGCGCTTCAGCAGCCCCAGGTTCTCCTTGATCTTCCGGCCGGCGTAGGCGTTGTCCTTGAGCAGCTTCTTGTTGGACAGGGCCTGGTCGATCGTGGGGGTACGGCCATCGGCGTAGGAGCGCGGGATGGAGAACGCCTTCGTGTGGCCGTGCCCGTCGTGCTGCGCCTTGCGCAGCAGGGCGAGCGTGCCCTCCGGGTCGGCGATGCCGATCTTCCAGCCGCGCGGGGTGTCGGCGGGCAGGAACTGCACGAACTCGTCCACGTGACCGATGGCGAGCCAGCCGGTTTCCAGCAGCAGCGGGTCCTGGGCGCCCTGGGCCTTGACGAAACCCGTGTGCGCCGGCCGCTGCGAGCCGTGCCCGCCGGTGATGATCCGGCCCGCCGGGTAGGACTTGCCCTTGTGGGTGTACGGCGGGATGGTCTCCAGGTTGCCCGTGGAGTTGATCTGGTCGTACTTCCCCTTGTTGACCTGCACGACGCCGACACCGGGGCCGCGCAGCTCGAAGACCTGCCGGCCGGCCGCGCGGTCCATCTGCGCCGACCGCATCATCACCCGCAGGACGCGCGGCTTGCCGCCCGGGCCGGGCATGCTGACGTAACCGGGCTCGACGAAGTCCTGCGTCCAGATGTCGGAGCCGTCCTTGAACCGGTACGTCGGCTTGGTGATGCCGGCCTTGCGCACCTCCTTGGCGAACTCTCGCGCGAACTTCCGCTGGTTGGGGTCCTGGCGGCTTCCGTCCACGACCAGCGCCTGCTCCGCGCGCTGCAGGTGGTGCTGGGTCAGGAGCGGGGCGGCGCGCAGCATCACCTCGTCCGTGGAGGTGCGGTCGCCGTCGGTGACGGTGAACTTGACGGTGATCCGGCCGTCCCAGTCCTCCCGTATGACGTCCCGCCCGTCCAGGCCGAGCCGGAGCCCGGCGCGCAGTTCGGCGGCGGTGACGCGGGTGCCGGTGGTGACGTAGGTCCAGGTGTCGCCGCGCTTGAGGAACAGCCGGACCTTGGACTTGCCCGCGCCGACCAGCTGGAGGCTGCCGGTGCCGGCGTCCGAGACGTTGCCGACCGGGACCGTGCGCAGCGGCGCGAGGTACTCGGGCGCCCGTACGACGTTGCCCTGGGCGTCGTTGCAGGCCTCAAGCTGAGCATTGGACAGCCACCGGCCGTCCGGCGTCCTCGTCTTGCAGCGCCGCTGCTTGTCACCGATGTTCGGCAGGAAGATCGCGCCCCGCCCGCTGCTCCACGTCGTTTTGCGGTTCAAGCGGCGACCGTGCCTCGTGGACAACGGGATCAAGTGGCGGTCGATGCCCGGGGACTTCCCGCCGTGGGAGCGGGTCTATGCGTTCTTCCGCCGCTGGCGTGACCATGGTCTGGTCAGGGACTTCCCCGACCGGCTGCGCGGACAGGTCCGCGAGAAGCTGGGCCGGGATGCGGAGCCGACGGCCGCAGTGATTGACTCGCAGTCCGTCAAGGCGGATGCCGTCGTCGGATCGGACAGCCGTGGCTTCGACGGCGCCAAGCTGGTCAACGGGCTCAAGCGGCATGTCGTGGTCGACACGCTCGGCCTGCTGCTGGGGGGGTGATGGTCACGAGCGCGGATGTCGGCGACCGCACCGCCGCCCAGGTTCTGCTTGAGCAGGTCGCCGATGCGCATCACCGGCTGGCCCTGGTCTGGGCTGATGGCGGCTACACCGGCAGCCTCGCCGAGCACTGCCTGGCCACGCTCGCGCTAGTGCTGGTGCTGGTGCTGGTGCTGGTGCTGGTGCTGGTGCTGGCGATCGTCAAGCGCAGCGACGACCAGAAGGGGTTCGTGCTGCTGCCCAAGCGGTAGATCATCGAGCGCCTCTTCGCCCACCTGATGCGTACCCGTCGCCTGGTCAGCGACTTCGAACGCCGCACCACCAGCCCCGAGGCGATGGTCTACTGGTCGATGACCGGGCTCATGACCCGCCGCCTGGCCCGGCCACACCGCGGGCGAGCATGAACCGGCCTGGCGCCGGCTCGGCCAGCCAACCCCGCGCGACCAGGTGTTGCCGCCGTCCGGAACCAGCACCGTATCGACCCACCTGCGGGCGATCACCCACTCCTGCCACTCCCGCTCGGCCGCAGCCAACTCGGCCCCGACGCGGTCGGCCTCGCCGCAGCAGAGCCGACCAGAACACGCCTCACCAGCTACGTTCCCGGGCGCATACGTGCAGGTCAGAGCAACATCAGCTGACACAGACCAACCTGGCGTCGAACTCGCGAGCAGCGGATTCAGTCCGCTGAGCGGGAGTTGACGGTCCGACACCTCACGAGGAACGTTTCCGCAGGTCATCAACCTGCACAAGTGGGGCGGGTGGGACTCGAACCCACGGTCGACGGATTATGAGTCCGCTGCTCCTGGGTTCTGTGCCTCGCTTACCCAAACCCGAGGGAGTCGGCGGAAGTTCAACGATGGGATCAGGCGCCGGCAAGTACTCTGCTGCGGCCCCTCCTGACGCCGGGCAGTGTGCATGAGGAACTGCCAGGCGTCTCGCGGGTGGCGGACGAGGGGCGCGTACGTCAGCGGGTGGTGAGCACCATTCGGAAGCGGGCAGCGCCGGAGAGCATCTTCTGATAGGCCTCGCCGGCCTGGCTCAGCGGCACGGTCTCGACCGTCGGGCGGATGCCATGAAGGACGCTGAACTCCATGGTGTCCCGCACATCCTGCGCGGTGCCGGACGGGTGACCGCGGACGATCCTGCCGCTCAGGATCAGCTGGAACGGGCTGATCCCCATCGGGTCGGGAGTCGCCCCGATGACCACAAGCTCGCCGCGGTGGGACATCCCGTCCACGGTCGCCGTGATGGCGTCGGAGCTGCCGGCGGTGGCCAGTACGACCTTGGCACCGCCGAGAGATTGCAGGGCTTCCGCGACGGCGGTCGGTGCCGTGCTGTCTATGTAGTGGTGAGCGCCGAGTTGCTTGGCGAAGTCGGCCTTGTCGGCTCCCCGGGCGATCGCCACTGTCTCGAAGCCCATGGCGACCGCATACTTCACTCCCAAGTGTCCCAGGCCGCCGATGCCGAGAACGGCGACCAGATCGCCCGGCCGGGCGGAACTACGCCGCAGCCCGTTGTACGTGGTCACACCCGCGCAGGCCATGGGCCCCGCGTCGGTCGCCGACAGCGCGTCGGGAATCCTGGCCAGGGCGTCGGTCGGCGCGATCATCACCTCGGCGAAGCCACCGTCGTATGCCCACCCGGGGATCTTGAGGCTCTCGCACACGATGAAGTCGCCCTGCCTGCAGGGCTCGCAGTGACCGCAGCTGCCTCCGAACCAGCCCACCGTCACGCGGTCGCCCACCTGCCAGCCTCTGTCCTGGGTTCCTTCGCCGAGTTCCTCGATGCGCCCGGCGACCTCGTGCCCGGGAACCAGCGGAAATCGGACGCCGGGCATTCCGGCATTCACGAAAAAGTCGTCGCTGTGGCAGATCCCGCAGGCCTCCACGGCCATCCGTACATGGCCGGGGCCCGGCTGCGGCACCTCACGCTCAACGATCTCGAACGGCCCGCCGGCGGTCGCCACCTGCGCGACTCGATAGGTGTTCATCTGTCTCTCCGGGAACGGGTGCGACAGCCCCTGAGACCGGCAGACCAGCTCCGGGCCGATCGCGCACTAAAAGGAAGGAGTGAGGGGGCGGGCCTCGCCGAAACCACGATCCCAATCGCCGGGTTGGCCGACTGTGGAGTCGCACTCGGCACCCATCGCCTGATGCTCACCTCCTCTCGCGTTCCGACGCAAGAGCACGTCCATCCCACCACTGCTCGACCAGCCTGGCAACGGGAAGGCGACCGGTCGCAACCCGCCGCCGCGGTGCTCGGGGTGAACCTGGCCGGGCACAACACGACGGGCCCGTGACAGCCCTCCAAACCAGGGTAAAACGGCATACGGGTTGAAGGAGTGGTGAATAGCCGATCATCCTTGGCGCCATGAGTCTCGCCTCCACCTCATTCAACGTGCCCGCTACGGGCGACTACGCCCACGACTGGGCCTTGGTCGATGTGGAAACCTCGGGGCTCATGGCCCGGCGGGACCGGGTGCTGTCGGTCGCGGTGCTGACCATCGGTCCGGACGGCGAGCAGACCGGGGAGTTCTCGACCCTGCTCAATCCGGGCTGCGCCCCGGGGCCGGTGGAGGTGCACGGGCTGACCGCCGAGCGGCTGCAGGGTGCGCCGACCTTCGACCAGGTAGCCGGCCGGATCGGGGCGATGCTCCAGGACCGGGTCCTGGTCGCCCACAACGCCCAGTTCGACTACGACTTCCTGGCCTACGAGTTCGCCCGCGCGCGGATGTGGCTGCCGGTGTCACAGCGGTTGTGCACCCTGGCCCTGAATCGTCAGGTGGATCCGCCGACGGACGACATGAAGCTGGGCACCCTCGCCGCTCATTACGGCGTCCGCCAGCAGCAGGCGCACGATGCTCTGGACGACACCCGGGTGCTGGCCGGGATCCTGCAGGCGTCGCTGCGCGAGGCGGCGCGGCTCGATCTGCCGTTGCCACTCGTCGCCTGCCCGCCCCGGGCCGAGTCCCAGTTCACGCCTAAGCCGCCCAAGACGCCGTGCGCGTACCGGAATCCGGGACATCTGGCTCCCGGCGGGCCGCTCCAGCAGGGGATGAAGATCGCGATCACCGGTGAAACCGCCCACGCCCGGGCGGAGCTGGTCGGGCGGGCGGTTGCCGCCGGGCTGAACATGATGACCTCCGTGAGTCGGCACACCAGCGTGCTGGTCACCAACGAGCCGGCGTCCGATTCGGCGAAGGCCCGACGAGCAGTCGCCGAAGGCGTGCCCGTCATCGACGAGCACACCTTCCTGCGGCTGCTGGCCGACGTACGAACCGGGACAGCGCATGAGGCGACGGCCGCTTCCGCCGTGCCGATTGCGCCCGTGGCGGCACCGGCGACGGCACGAATCCAGGTCACCGAGCCCGAATCCACCACGGCGCTGGTCCCGGACGTGCCTGTCCTGCCGCCGCCCTCCCCTGGCGTATCCATTCCCGCCCCGCGCCAAGTCGGCGACTCGGCCGGCCTCTTGGACCAGCCGCTGACGGGTCACCGGGTACTGGTGCTCGGTGGTGTCCATGCCGTTGCCGCCGCGGCCCGTACCCGTGTCGTCGAGTTGGGCGGATCTGCGGCGATCAACCTGTCGGCCAGCGTCACCGACGTCGTCCTGCTCACCGGCGGCCAGAACGACCGCCGCATGAACCGCATCACCGCCCTTGAACTCCCCGTGCACGACGAGCATTGGCTCACCGCGCCGACAGCCGCCGACCAGGGCACGGCGGCCGTCCGGGCACAAGAGCCACAGGTGATGCCCAGGGGCGGCGTCATCGACCTGCCCATGCCACACGGCGCACCCGCGCCCGAGTGGTACGTCACGGCCAGCTGGGCTCCGCAGACCGGCTGCGAGATCGACGTCGTCGCGTTCCTCCTCGACGAGGACGAACAGGTCACCTTCGACGAGGAGTTCATCTTCTACGGCGCCCCGGAAAGCCCCGCCGGCACCGTGCGGCTCCTCACCGGCGGCCCCGCCGAACAGACCCTCGCCGTCGACCTCGCATCCCTGCCGCCCTCGACCCGCAAGGTCGTCGTCGCCGCGGCCATCGACGGTGCCGCCACCTTCGGGACGGTCGGCGCGATCCAGATCGGTGCGGCCCCGGGTAGCAGCGGAGCACCCGTCGCCCGGGCGACCCTGGACGCCGCCACCACCGAACGCACCATGCTGCTTGCGGAGATCTACCGCAGAGGTCCGGTCTGGCGCCTGCGCACCATCGGCCAAGGCTACGACCACGGTCTCGACGCCCTCGCACGCGGATACGGGGTCGACATCGCCGACTGAACGGCTATGCCGGAGATGAAGGTCTGGGTGCCAGCTGGTGCATGCTTTCGCTGTGACTGGCGCCGGCATCGTGGAGCGCAGCGGTGCACTGCGGCAGGGACGTGGCCCTGTCCCCGGGCGAGTCATGGTCGAACCCGATCCCCCATCCGCCGCCTGTGCGGCGAAGGGATCGGCCCCGTGAAAGGCCCAGCACCTCGAAGCCCCACAGGCCGCACTCCCCCAACTCTCGCCGGACGAGGTCGTGTTCCACGATCAGGCGGTGGGGGCGGCGCCTGTCGCTGTGGCTGTCACGACGACAAGCTGACGGCCGACAACAACCGCCTGCGGTCCGCCGACCGAGACCTGGCCGAGCGGCTCGACTTCGCCACCACCGCGATTCAGCGATTCAGCGGCTCCGCATCGACAACGATCGCCTGGGACGCGGCCGCGTTGCCACGGACGTGCCGCAGGCGACGTCACTGCCTCTCCTCTTCGAGTGCGGTCAGATCGCCGTCGATGATGCGGTGGCGCAGGACAAACTTCTGGGTTTTCCCCATGGCGTTGGCGGGGATGTCGCCCGCCACGTACCACTGGCGTGGCGTCTTGTGGGGAGGGCCAGGACGTTGCGCAGGTGGTCGTGGAGTTCGGCGGCGGTGGGCGGGTGGCGGGGATCGGCGGGGCTGATCACGGCGGCGATCTGTTCGCCCCACCCGGGGTCGGGGACGCCGAGCACTGCCGCCTGCCGGACGAGGGGATGGGCTGCCAGTACGGTCTCGATCTCCGCGGGGTAGATGTTCTCGCCGCCGCGAATGATCAGGTCCCTGAGGCGGCCGGTGATGGTCACATAGCCGCGTTCGTCCGTGCTCCGAACCTGCGCTCGGCCTCCGCTATGAGCTCTGGCGGGACCAAGTCGCCGCCGGACACCAGGATGTCGAGGGCCTGGAGGTCGTAGGAGTCGAAGCCGGGGTGTGCCAGGAGGGCGGCGTGCATCTGCGGAACGCCGGCGAACAGGGTGGCCCGCCCAGGCGATCGTGCACAGCCTCCAGGTGACCGCCGGCGACACCGTCCTGGTGCACGGGGCGGCGGGTGGCGTCGGACACCTCGCCGTCCAGATCGCCATAGCGCGAGGCGCACGCGTGATCGGGACGGGTTCCGAGGCCAGCCAGGCGTTCATCGAGTCCCTGGGAGCGACGCCGGTGCGGTACGGCGACGAGCTCGTCGAGCAGGTGCGGAAGATCGCCCCGGACGGGGTCGACGCGGTCCTCGACACCGCGGGGCGTGGCTCCCTGGCCACGACACAAGCAGTCGCCGTCCTCGGGGCGCGGGTCGCTTCCATCACACGGTCCACCACCGAGTACGAAGGGACCATTGACGTCTTCCTCCACCTCGACGGCGATGATCCCAGGCGGCACAGGCCCAGCAGCTGCTGGCCGGCGGCCACGCCCGGGGCAAGATCATCCTGGAAAACCGCAGGGAGGCCTGAGAAACATGCAGCACAACCCAGTCATCAGCGCGGTCACCGACATCGCCTCTCCCCCCGAGGAGGTGTGGAGGGTCCTGACCGACTTCGCCGGATACGCGCAGTGGCACCCCGACCTGAGCTTCGTCGATGTCCCCACCTAAATCCTGCCCGGAACCCGGCTGCGGGCCCGTCTGTCGAACGGATCCGAGATCGACGGGGAGTACGACTTCACGGTCCTCCACTACGAGGCACCGCGACGGCTTGCCTGGGAGGGCGGCATTCCCGGCGTCGTCACGGGGGAACATTCCTTCCTCCTCGACCCACGCGACGGCGGAACGCGATACACGGAATCCGAGGAGTTCACCGGCCCGGCCGCCGTGGAAACCGTGGAGCCCAACCGGGCCAAGTTGGAGGAGGGCTCCGCGAGCTACGGCAGGGCCCTCAAAGAACGACTCGAATCCGGGCACTGACCGCCCCGCGCAGCCCACACCCCGGACAGCCGTCCGCACCGGAACACTTCCGCGCCCGCAGACCGCAGTTACACACCCGCCACGGTCTGCGGGCGCCGACGGGTACGCCCAAAGACGAAGACCATCACCACAAGGAAAAGCAATGAACCACACGCTCGGCATCATCGGAAGCGGCAACATCGGCGGCGCGGTGGCGCGCCTGGCCGTCGACGCGGGGATCGACGTGGTGCTCAGCAACTCGCGCGGTCCCGAGACCCTGCGAGGTCTCACCGGCCGCCTCGGCTACGACACGGTCGACGCCGGCGCCACGACCGAGAGCTGGCGCGTCCAGGAGGGCAGCCCCGCCTACGTCCTCCCCTACCTGTCGGATCCCCGACTGCCCTGGCCTCGCGACCCGGGAAAGCCGGCCGACGCCAAGGAGATTCGTACGGCCCTGGAAGGGGCACGCAGCAGGCCCTGAGAAGGATCGAACGACACCTGTGCGCCGAGGTCCCTACGAATGACGGTGCCCGGCCTTCCCCAGCAGACGCGTTTGCGAATGGCTGAAACGGCAACGGGAGTTGGGCTTCTCGAACACCCCCGGGAACCACCCCTGCCTCGGATCTCCCCAACAAGGGATCAGGGCCCCTTGGCAGCTCGAGGTCGCGAAACCGATCCGAGCACCAACGGGCCCTGTTGCCGCTGCGCCGAGCGCCCCGCTACATGTTGATCATGTGGCCTGCGAGGCCGTGGACGGCTTCCTTGACCGCCTCGCCCAGGGTGGGGTGGGCGTGGACGTTGCGGGCGACCTCGTGGACCGTGAGGTCCCACTGCTGGGCCAGGGTCAGCTCGGGGAGCAGCTCGGTGACGTCGGGGCCGATGAGGTGGCCTCCGAGGAGCTCGCCGTACTTGGCGTCGCTGATCAGCTTCACGAAGCCGCTCGCGTCGCCCAGGCCGTGGGCCTTGGCGTTCGCGGTGAACGGGAACGTGGCGACCTGGACGTCGAAGCCCTTCTCCCGCGCCTGCGCCTCGGTGTAGCCGAAGCTGGCGATCTGCGGCTGGCAGAACGTGGCGCGCGGGATCATCACGTAGTCCAGCTCCATGGTCTCCGCGTCCGCGATCGTCTCGGCGGCGACCACGCCCATCGCCTCGGCGGCGTGCGCGAGCATCAGTTTCGCGGTGACGTCCCCGATGGCGTAGATGTGCGGGACCGAGGTGCGGCAGCGGCCGTCCACGTCGATCGCGCCGCGCTCAGTGACGCGTACGCCGGTCTTCTCCAGGCCGTAACCGGCGACGTTCGGCGCGAAGCCGATCGCCTGAAGCACCTTGTCGGCCTCCAGGACCTGCTGCGCGCCGTCCTTGCCGGTGACCGTGACACGGACCTGCGGGCCGGACTCGTCGATCGACTCGACGCGGGTCGAGGTGAGCACGTCGATGCCCAACTTCCGGTACTGCTTGGCCAGTTCGGCGGAGACCTCGGCGTCCTCCAGCGGGGCGACGCGGTCCAGGAACTCGACGACGGTGACCTTCACGCCGTAGTTGTGCAGCACGTAGGCGAACTCGACGCCGATGGCCCCGGCGCCGGCGATCACGATCGACTGCGGCAGGTCCTCGGCGAGGATCTGCTCCTCGAACGTCACCACGCGGGAAGTGCGGCGGGTGCCCGGCAGCAGCTTGGGAGTCGCACCGGTGGCGATGACGCAGTGGTCGAAGCCGATGGTGCGGGTGTTGCCGTCGTAGTCGGCCACCTCGATCGTGTGCGGGTCCAGGAACGTGCCGCGGCCGCTGACTTCCGTGATCTTGTTCTTCTTCATCAGGTAGTGGACGCCCTTGACCCGGCCGTCCGCGACCTTCCGGCTGCGGCGGAAGGCCTCCCCGTAGTCGAAGGAGACCTGCCCGTCGACCTTGATGCCGAAGGTCTTCGCCTCGCGCGTGAAGATGTGCGCGAGCTCGGCGTTGCGCAGCAGGGCCTTGGTGGGGATACATCCCACGTTCAGGCAGACGCCGCCCCAGTACTTCTCCTCGACGACCGCGACGCGCTTGCCCAGTTGGGCGGCCCGGATGGCGGCAACGTATCCGCCGGGGCCCGCGCCGAGTACGACGACGTCGAAGCGCTCACCCTGCTCGTCCATGGACTGCTTCCTTTCCACTGGGGCGGCCGGCTCCCGCGAGGGACCGGCTCGCTCCCGATCGAACAACCTGTTCATCAACTCGACAGCGGCGGCATCCGCCACCGCCCGCCGCAAGGGAGCCGGTGGAGGACGAGGGAGGCGCCCATATGGTTCACCACCTCGGCCCGGTTCCCCGGACGTCCGCTTCAGCGCCCCGGCGCCGTGATCTATGCCCGCTCAGCCATCATCGACGGCGGGCCGACGCCCCGTCGACTTCGTGTACTCCGGCCTCGGCGGCACCGAGCCTGAGGGTGCCGGGGCCGAAGGCGGCAACCGGGCCGTGCGCACCGGGCTTGCGGACGCATCCGGCTGACACCAGGCAACGGCCATCGGGCCCCGGGCGAACCATCGACGACCCCCTGCGCTGACAGCTGATGGCCCAGGCACCCTCGGTCCTGGGAGCGCAGTACCGGCACATCAACGACACCGTCGCCCAGCCTCCGATCGAACGGCTGCTGACCGTTCTGGCCGAACGCGGTGAACTGCGACCGGACGTCCCCGTCGCCACTGTCGCCTGGTTGCTGTTGGCCGGCCTGTGCGAGGGCAACCAGATCATCGCCGCCGCGGCGGACCGGAAGGACGCCCTGACCCGGACGTTCCATGCGATCACCCTGCTGATGTCGGGCCTGGCGGCCGACGGCGTCAGCGCCCGGTCGACCTGGACCGGGGCCCGGCGTCCGGCGTCGGCACATGGCGACGTGCCTCGGCCGCCACGACCTGTCGCTACCGTGCAGCCTCTTCCTCGATGTCGCGGACCAGCTCGATGGCCCGGCCCAGGGTGGCGAGTCGGGCATCGAGGGTCTCGCCGGCGGGATAGAGACGAACGGTGTCGACACCGGCATCGCGCCACACGCGCAGCCGCTCGCGCACCATGTCCTCGGTTCCGATCAGCGTGGTCGCCAGCACCATCTCGTCGGTGACCAGGCCGGCCGCGCCATCCCGGTCCCCGGCCTGCCAGCGGGTCCGGACCTCGGCCGCCACCTCGGCCCAACCCTGGCGACTGTAGGCGTTGTTGTAGAAGTTAGTGGTCGCGGAGCCCATGCCGCCCAGGCTGAAGGCCAGCTCCTTCTTGCGCCCGGCCACCATCGCGCGCAGCGCGTCCTCGTCGTCGGCGAAGGCGACCTCGGCGCCCTGACAGATGTCCAAGTCTGCGCGCTTCCGACCGGCGGCGGCCAACCCCTGGTCCAGGTGGTCGAAGTACGCCTCCTTGGCGCCCTCCGGAACGAAGCTGGTACCCAGCCAACCGTCGGCGATCTCGCCGGTCAGGTGCAGCATCTTCGGCGAAAGGGTGGCCAGGTATACGGGGATGTCGTACTCGGCGCGCATGGACAGGCGCATGGGCTTCGCCTCCCCGCCCGGCAGCGGGAGCTGGAACTCCCGCCCGGTGTAGGAGACCTTCTCCCCCGTGGCGGCCTGTCGCACGATGTCGACGGTCTCGCGCATCCGCGACAACGGCCGGGAGAACGGCACACCGTGCAGCCCCTCGATCACCTGCGGTCCGGAGGGGCCGAGCCCCAGAAGGAAGCGCCCCTCGGAAATCTGCGACAGCGTGATCGCGGCGCGGGCGATGGCCATGGCGGTGCGGGTGCCGAGCTGGATGATCCCGGAGCCGAGCAGCATGCGCTCGGTCTTCGCGGCGAGATAGCCCAACGGTGACGGTGCCTCCGAGCCCCAGGCCTCCGCGACCCAGCAGATGTCCAGGCCGAGTTTCTCCGCCTCGGTGACGTAGTCGACGATCTCCCGCCAGTCGCCCCCGGAGGCTTCGATCGTGGTGGAGGTACGCATCAGAGACTCGCCTCGCCCGAGGTCCGGGACCTCTCGGCCAGTTTCTTGATCTCTTCGAGGGTGACGGTCATGTTGGCCTCGAACTCCCGCATGCGTACGAAGACGATCTTCTGCTCCTTCTCCGGCATGCGATCGATGGCGAAGGAGAGGCCCGAGCGGGCCGGCCCCATCTGCATCCATTCCCGCAGCAGAGTGCCGCCGTCCTGCGGCTCGAGAGTGAACCGCCAGACGGCCGTGGGGTGTTCGGGGTCCTCGACCGCCCAGGCGAACACCCTCGGCGGCTCGCACTCCACGATGTGAGATGTGGTGGCCCATTCCCCGAACGACTCGTGCTTGCTCCGACCGATGAACCGGGCCCCCAGTGCAGGGGAGCTCGCGCCATCCAGCCATTCCACCGACTGCAGCTCGGCGCTCAGACGCGGCATCAGCTCGATGTCGGCCACCAGCGTCCACACTTGTGTCGGCGGGGCGGCAATCCAGGTGTGGACCTCAACCGTCGGCTTGTCCGCATAGCGCGCACCCGTCCACTCCACGATCCTGTGGCCTCCCTACCCGTCCGAGAACCTCAATCCGGCACCCGACCAGTAAAGTTGCGTAGATAGACTCTCCTGTCAAGGGAACAGACACAGGCCCCGCGGAACTACCGGGTCAGCCCGCGAATCGCTCCCGCACATCCGGCCGTTCGGCCAAATGCGGCGGATAGCCGGGACCCACCCGGGGGCGGGTGTTGTCCGCCGTCATCGGCTCGCCGCAGGCGGCGCACACCACCTCGGCATGGGTCTCCTGCCCGCACGTGTCGTGGTGCATGGCCACCGGCGGGCCCGCTTCACCTGCGAGCCAGCGGTCCCCCCACCGGTTCATGACCAGCAGTACGTCGTAGAAGTCGCGCCCCTTCTCGGTGAGCACGTAGTCGTACCGAACCGGCTCCGTCTGGTACGGCCGCTTCTCCAGCAGCCCCTCGTCCACCAGCCGGCGCAGCCGGTCGGTCAGGGTGTTGCGGGCGATCCCCAGCGACTCCTGGAACGCGTCGAACCGCCGGATCCCGTAGAACGCCTCACGCAGCACCAACGGCGTCCACCAGTCCCCGAGCAGGTCCATGGTCCGCGCGATCGAGCAGGGCCACTGAGCAAAGGATGTCCGCCTCATGACAGCCAGCATAGGTTCGTCCAGGCGTGAACAGGCGATGCGGGCCACCTCGACGCCGAGGGCTGTCCGACCCCGATCGGGCGCTCGAAGGACATGATCATCCGTGGCGGGGAGAACATCTACCCCAAGGAGATCGAGGACGTTCTCGCGGGCGACCCGTCGGTGCTCGAGGCCGCCGTGATCGGCGTACCCGCGCAGCCTTACCGGCTACAAGCGCCCTCGCCGGGGGCAAGCGCCGCTACCGCGAAACGGTGAGGGAGGGCCTCGACAGCACCCGATGGACCGCGAAAGGGGTCTGCCGTGCATACGGCAGGCCCTTTCGCGTTGGTCGTGGGCACGGTCGCCGCGCCTGGGGCGGGCGCACCCTCTCCGCACAGTGCGCTTGCGCTCATCGACTCTTCCTGTTTAGAATTACGACCGTAATTCAATAATCCACTTCACCAGGACCCCCCATGGACCTCACTGCCAGCACCGCCCTTGTCACCGGAGCCAATCGGGGCTTCGGCCGGGCCCTCGCCGCCGAGCTGCTCAGCCGCGGCGCCACCGTCTACGCCGGCGCCCGCAACCCCGACCAGATCGACCTGCCCGGCGTCAGGCCGATCGCGCTCGACATCACCGATCCCGCCTCCGTCGCGGCCGCAGCCAAGGCCACGGGCGACGTGACGCTCCTGGTCAACAACGCGGGGTCATCCACCGGCGCCGACCTCTTGGCCGCCGACCTGGACGACGTCCGCCTGGAGATGGACACCCACTACTTCGGCACCCTCTCGGTGGCCCGCGCCTTCGCACCCCAGATCGCGGCCAACGGCGGCGGGGCGATCCTGAACGTCCTGTCCGGCCTGTCCTGGGTCAGCTTCCCGGAATTCGGCGCCTACTCCGCCGCCAAGTCCGCGGAGTGGTCGCTGACCAACGCCCTGCGCCTGCAACTCGCCGACCAGGGCATCCGAGTGGCCGGCCTGCACGTCGGCTTCATGGACACCGACATGGTCCGGGCCGTCGACGCGGCCAAGTCCGACCCCGCCGACATCGCGCGGATCGCCATCGACGGCATCGCCGCCGACGCCTACGAGATCCTCGCGGACAACGCCGCCCGCCAGGCGCAGGCCGCACTGGCCGGAGGCGTCTCCGTGCTCTACCCGCAGCTCCCCTGAGGGCCGACCGCCCAGGAATCCGCATCTGAGACCCGGACCGAGGGGCGGCCCAGCCGGTTACGGCAGGGCCGCCCCTCAGCAGCATGTCCTGCCTTCCAGGCTCGTTCGCCGCGCGGGGTCATCACACCGTGGTCGATGGCCTCTCGGACGGCGCCCCCCCGAACAGCGCGCCCCTCGGGCCGACGCTCGACCGACCGAGGGGCACCGTTTCCGTCACCGTGGGGGGCTCATCGGCTCACCGGCTCACCGACTCGTCTTGCCGGCCAGGAAAGGCCGCAGATGCGCCAACAGCGCCTCCGGTTGCTCCTCCGGGATGAAGTGGCCGCACTCCGGGATCTCGGCACCGGTTACATCGTCCGCGTAGCCACGCCAGATCTCCAGTGTCGGCAGGCGGGCAGGCAGCCCCACGGAACCCCACAGCGCCAGCAGCGGCATGGTGAGGCGGCGGCCTTCGGCGGCGTCGATGTCGTCGAGCGCGGTGTCCTCCTCCATGGCGCGGTAGTCGTCGAGGCTCGCACGCAGGGCGCCCGGGCGGGAGAACGCACGGACGTAGCCGTCGACCGCGTCGGCTGTGAGTCCGTGGCGGTTGTAGCTCCACCGCTCGAAGAAGTACTCGAGATACCCGCGGATGTCGTGCCCCACCAAGCGTTCGGGCAGATCGGGCTGCATGTGGAACAGCCAGTGCCAGTATCCGGAGGCGAGCGAGGCGTCCAGGCGGCGGAACATCTCGCGGGTGGGAACGATGTCGAGCACGGCCAACCGCTCCACCTGGTCCGGGCGGTCCAGCGCCCAGCGGTGCCCCACGCGAGCGCCGCGGTCGTGGCCCACGACCATGGCCCGCTCGAAGCCGAGCGCCTCGACGAGGCCTGCCATGTCGGCGGCCATACGTCGCTTGTCGTAACCAGTGGTGGGCTTGTCACTCAGGCCGTATCCGCGCAGGTCCGGCGCCACAACCGTGTACTCGGCGGCGAGATCCGCCAGTACCGGCCGCCAGCAGTCGGAGGTCTGCGGCCAGCCGTGGAGCAGGACGAGCAGAGGTCCGGACCCGGCTCGGACGTAGTGCAGGCGGACCCCGTCCACCTGCGTCACTCCGGTCGTCGCTGTCGGCTGTCCCATGGATGCGCCTCCCTGACACGAGCTAACCGTCTTAGACGGTTAAGCTAGCGGGCAGAATGGAGACATGGCAACGGACGACATGTGGATCTGGGATGGCGGACGGGTCTGCCTGGACTTCGCCAACACCCTCCGAAGCCGGTGGAAAACCACTCCGGAGGAGACACTCCGGGGACCGGACGACCTGATGGGCTGGCTCCGGGAGGCCCTTCTGCTCGCACCGGAGACCACCGATCCCGCCACGTCAGCCGTTGTCATGTCCGCCCGACGGCTGCGCGAGAGCGTCGACCGGGCCGTACTGGCGGTCGCCGACGGCCGACTGCCCACATCCGGCGACGTGACGCTGCTCAACCGATCGGCAGCGGCGGCCCCCAGACCCGCCCTGCAACTCGCCATCATCCACGACCGCCTGGAGCCCGCCGGCACCACGACCCTCGCCGCCGACCCCACACTCGCGCTGGCGCTCATCGCCCAGGACGCCGTCGACTTGCTCCTGTCCGCCGAGATCCGGCGCGTACGCGTCTGCGTCGCGGACCGCTGCGCACTGCGCTTCCTGGACCGCTCCCCGGCCCGCAACCGCCGCTGGTGCTCCATGTCCCGCTGCGGAAACCGCACCAAGGTCCGCCTCCATCAGGCGCGTACACGACAGAGCGGCCGGATCACGGAAAGCTGACGGAGGAGTCCTCAGCTCACTCGGGCGACCTCATACGAAATGCCGGGCCGGGAACGCTCTCGATGTCTTCCGCCTGCACGGCGTGGCCCCGTTCGCAACGAATCTGGACGTCGACATGCGCGCCGCACTCGCGGTGTCGAGCCAGTACCGCCGGCCCCTCCGGGTCGGCGCGGTAACGGTCACCCCACTGCAGCAGCCCCATCACGGCCGGCACCAGATCCATGCCCTTAGGGGTGATCACATACTTCGGCCGACTCCGCGAACCGGGCTCCTTGTACGTCTCGGTCGCCAGGATCCCTTCCTCCACCAGCATCCGAAGCCGCGCCGCCAGAAGGTTGCGAGGACAGCCCAGGACACGTTCGAAGTCACCGAACCGGGACGAGCCGTACCACACCTCACGCAGGATCAGGATCGTCCACTTCTCGCCCACGATCTCAAGAGTCCGCGCGATCGAGCAGTTGGACGTGTCCCGATCGAGTCGGTGGTCCATGCCGGTGTCTTGAAGAACTTCGGTCCACGCATCCATGGGAGTGATTCTAACCGAGTTTGAGTTTACTTATAGATACTCAGCCATTGGTGCCGCGATCGGCCACTCGATCCAGCCGCGCACGAGAAGCATCCGCCGCCACGGCCCACCTGGGGTCGCTATCTGTCCGCCGAGCACCGTGACCAACCCAGCGCCGGATGCCCCTCCGCCGCACTGCTCGACGAGACCGGCCGCTGCACGGACGTCACCAAGCAGGCATACACCGAGGGCGCGACAGCCATCGTGGAAGAGATCGCCGCCCGACTGGCGCCTGCGGATCCGCAGTCCGCTCGCGGCAGGGCCATCGGGCCCTTCACCACGATGGTGGGGACGCTGCAACTGTCCCGCGCCCTCGCCGACCGCAAGTTCGCCGACGAGGTCCTCGATCAGGGCGCCCGTCACCCGTCCCTGACAGCCACTACCGCTCAAGGAAGTCGAGCGCTTCCGCCACGAACTGCTCGTGGAACTGGAAGATGCCTCCGTGGCCGGCGTCGGGGTAGACGACCACGTCGGCGTTCGGCAGTCGCCGGGCCAGGTCGAACGAGTTCTTCGTCGGCACCATCCTGTCACTCGCGCCGTTGGCGACGAGCACGGGCTGATGGATGACGGACAGGTCCTGGGGCTGCGCGAGCCCCCAGCGGTGGATGGCCTTGAGTTGGGCGAAGTACGACGTGAGGGAGATCGCCTTGTCCCGGTCGTGGGTGCGCTCCTTGAGACGGGCCAGGAACTGCTTTCCGGCTCGACGCCCGCCCGCGGTGCGGGTGAAGAAGAGGAACTGCTTCGGGTCCTGGAGGGTGAACAAGGCCCGGACGGTGTCGAGATGGGACAGTCGGCTCACGTTCTTGATGCCCTCGCCGCCCGCGGGGCCGGTGCCCGTGAGGATCAGCTTGCGGACGAGCTGCGGTTCGTCCTGCGCGATCACCTGGGCGATCATGCCGCCCATCGAGAAGCCGTGAATGTCGACATACTCCAGCCCGAGTCCCCGGATGAAGGTGACGGCATCCTTCGCCATCTCCTCGATGGTCTTCGGTGTCGAGCCGCTGGAAGCGCCGACGCCCCTGTTGTCGAAGGTGATGACGCGATGCCTGGCGGCGATGCCGTCGACGACCCGGGGGTCCCAGTTGTCGAGGACCGCGGCAAGGTGGGTGATGAAGACCACCGGGACGCCGGTCTTCGGCCCGAGGTCGCGGTAGGCGAAGGTCACTCCCCCGGCGGTGAGGGTGCGGGTGGGTGCCTTCTTGTACGACGTCACCGCGTCGCCTCGTACTCCTTGTGCGTCGTTCACGGCCGTGCCCTTCTGCATGGGGGTTCTGGACTGCGGCTGCAGTCAGTTCGGTCGACGGCAGAAGGTCCGCAGGAGTCGGAACCCCGTTCGGTTGAGTCCCTCAGCATCACGTCGACCATTAAAGTATGACCGTAATCCAATGCGGCCGCAAGAGGTACGCCGCACACGATGACGGTGAGGCCGCGACAGCGAATCGACTCCGCCGGAAGTCCACCCCCTCCCCCGTGGAGCAGGCTCTCGATGTCACGGCGGCGCACGAGGCCACGTCACCGAGGCGCACCGCCTGCCAGCCGGGCCCCAGGTCAAGTTCCGCCTGCACCTCACCGCACCGGGACGCCAGGAGCTGGGCGGCCGCGGTGAGCCTGCTCCGCCCGGCGAGTTGGACCCCACGCACGCGAGCGCGAAAGACCGCGGCAACGGGCCTCCTGGTGATCGGTTCGGTTCGCACCCCCGAACTGCCAACAGGCCCCGCTGTCATGCGTCGACTCACGCGCGATCACCCGATCAGGAACCCCGTTCGACCAGACCAGCCCCGTGATCGACACCCCGTGATCGATACGCGGATGGCGTCTCAGTTGTGCTGCTCGGCGTCCAGCAGTGCGAGGGCGGTGCGGACGCCCTGTTCGAGGAGTTGGTCGGCGAGCTGCCGGTCGGTCAGGGCACGGGAGAGCTGCAGCGTCCCGGCCATCATGCCGAGGAGGCTGAGTGCTTTCAGGCGCGCCGACGGCGGATCGTGGGGTGCCAGGCGGGCGGCGAAGTCGTCGATGAGGACCAGTGCGCCGTCGGTGTACGCCTGCCTGGTGGGATCCGTGGCGCGTCCGATCTCGTCGAGCAGGGCGGCGTTGGGGCAGCCGTCCTCGACGCTGTCGCGCTGCTCGGTGGAGAAGTACCAGCGCACGATCTGCTCGAGTCCGGCACGGCCGGGCGGCGCCTGCGCGACGATGTTCGCGTGCTGTGCGCGCATCTGGTCGGCGACCGCAGTGGCGACGAGTTCGTCCTTGGACGCGAAGTAGGCGTAGAAGGTGCCGCTGGTCAGGCCCGCGTCCTTCATGAGCGTCGCGACTCCGGAGCCGTCGATACCGTTGCGCTTGAGCCGGCGACCGGCCGTCGCGATGATCCGCTGCCTTGTCTGCTGCTTGTGTTCTTTCGTGTACCGCACTATGCGTTCCTCCATCGCGGCAGCCGGGGCTTGCGCCCCGGCTGCCGCCCTGGTCAGGTCAGTGTGCCGCGCCTGCAAGGAGAGCCGGGAAGTTGATCCTGGCGGTCTGCAGTTTCGCGTCGTGGGGCTCGGGGACCCCGCCGTCGGTGATGTACAACCGGTCGCCGCGAACTGCGGTCGCGGAGGGTGAGGCGAGACCGTCCGCGCTGGTCAGAACGGCCTTGTAGGTGCCATTCGGGTAGACCACCACGACCCTGTCCGGACCGTTCTGCGAGGAGGAGCCGTTCTGCGCCGCGAACACCACATCGGACCGGGGGGTCAGGAAGCTGAAATCGTCGATGTTGGGCAGGCCGGCCGCGACAGGGCGGATGGGACCGGCCGCGCCGGTACCGGTGACCGGTACCCGCAGCAGTGTTCCCTGGTTGAAGTTGCTGACCCACAAGGCGCCGTTGTGGAACCTGAGCCCGTTGGCGCCGATCGGCAGGGCTTCGGTCGGCACCGGCGCGAGAGCGGCATCGGTCAGCCACGGGGTCGCCGATCCGCCCGAGACGGGAACGGCCCAGATGATGCCCTTCAGGCTGTCCGCGATGTAGAGGGTGCGTCCGGCCGCGTCGATGGCCAGCCCATTGGGGCCCGAGTCGGCGGGCAGAGCGGCGATGCGCTCAGGGGTACCGTCCCCACGCAGCGAGTACACGCCGTTCCTGGCCGCGTCGCCCGGGGCCCACACGCTGTAGTAGACGGTGCCGTCACTGCCACGGGTGTTGCCGCTGATCGCCTCACCCACCTGCCCGGTGACGAGCACGGTGCGCTCTCCGGACGCAGAGATACGCATCAGCTGCGGCCCATGGGTGCGCTCGCACACCGCGCAACTGCCGAGCATGGACAGGGTCACCGAGCCGTCGGGGTTGGCGGTGATGTTCTCGGGGATCTCGCCGGCGGCGTAGTCGAACGTCGCCACGGTCCGTACGTCAGTGACAACGGATCCGCGATACGAGGGTCCCGAGTGTCCCGTCCCTGCGGACGCGGACGGCGCCGACCCCAGGACGGCCGCCGTCGCGGTGACCGCCAGCGCGATGCCGACGTTCTTCTTCAGGAAACGCTTTGCGCTCGATGAACTGCGCCGGGCCGTGTGCTGGCGTTGCTGCTGCATGACTCTCCTCGGTAAATCAACGAGTGACTGATCAAAGGACTTTCGGCGACATCAGCGATGTCGGGCACAGCGGAGACATCCGGGCGGAATCGGCGCCCTTGAAACCCGGACCGGGAGGTCAGCCGGGCAGGCGGTTGTTCTTGCGGATCTGCTTGTCGAACGTTCCGGCGGGGACGAGGCGGCGCGCCGTGGTGACGCGTGAGGCCAGCGGGCCGGCGGTGTAGCGCAGCTTCGGCTTCTTGTCGGTGGCCGCGGTGACGATCACCTTGGCGACGACGGCGGGGGCGTCGCCCTTCTCCATCGCATCCGCGATCATCTCGTCGAAGTCGCGCCGTCGCTCCGCGTACAGCGGCAGCGGGGTGTCGGGCTGCGCGGCGTTGGTGTCGAAGCTGGTCTTGGTGTAGGCGGGCTGGACGATCAGGACCCGGACGCCGTGCTCGCGGACCTCGTGGTCCAGCGACTCGGAGTAGCCCTCGATGGCGTGCTTCGACGCGACGTAGAGGGCCATGAAGGGCTGGGGGGCGACCCCGAGGACGGACGAGATGTTGATGACGCGTCCGCCGCCCTGGGCGCGCATGTGCGGCAGGACGGCCTTCGTCATCCGGATGACACCCAGGACGTTGATGTTCAGGACACTCTGGGCCTGGGCGACGGAGTTCTCCTCGACGGCGCCCGCCGAACCGACGCCTGCGTTGTTGACCAGGACGTCGATGCGTCCGAACCGGTCGATAACCTCTGCGACTGCGGCGGTGGCCGAGTCGTCACTGCCCACGTCGAGATCGAGGTACGTCACACCGTCGGGCGGGGTGAGTCCGGAGGTCTTGCGACCGGTTCCGATCACCTCGAAACCCGCCGCGACGAAGGCGCGGGCCGTCTCCTTGCCGATCCCCGATGAGGCACCTGTCACGAGCGCCACCGGCCGAGTTGTCGCCATCACGATCTCCTTTGGTTTTGACTTACGGTCGTACGTCTTACGTTCGTACGACCATAGAGTGGTCGTCGGTCGAATGGCAAGTGGTCACGTCCGGCGATCCGAGAAAGATCCGGGAAACGTGGGGTGCGGTAGGGGAAGGACCACGAGCGGACGACGAGCAGTTGACCGAGACGGCCGGTCCTCGCATCACCCGAGACGGCGAGCGAACGGTTCGGGATCACAGCTGGTGGCCCAGGGGGCGCCACCGGGTACAGCCGGTGGTGCAGTCCCGGCTGGTGCCGTGGACGACGGACCGGTGGTTTGAGGCGCTGCCGCTGCGTGGGTGTCTTGGGGAGCGCATGCGTCCCAAGACCACTCCTGGCGCGGCATCTCTGACACGGACGCGCCGACGCCTCGCGCCGGCCGGACCGATCGTCGCGCTCACCGCCACACTTGCCGGTGTCGCACCGGTGGCCTGGGCCGACACGTACAGCTGCAGCGGTCGGCAGTACTACCTCTACGACCTGGAGGGCAAGGGCAGCCAGGCCGGGGCAAGAAGGAACGACTCGTCCTGCTGATCAACGGATCCGGCGGGTGACGGAGGGGCTGGGAGATGGCCCACTGGAAGGCCATGCAATTGGCCCAAGAATGTGGGCCGCTTTGCTCTTAGGGTCGTAAGCGTGACCACGGCGGAGCCTGCCGGCCCTTCTTGTTCGCGACTGTGTGCGGTGGCGGGCATGGGCGGGCGGGGCTGGGTTGGGTCAAGGCGGGCAGTCGGCCTCCTGAGGGAGCGATGCCTGCGCCCACAAGGCGCGATGTCCGTCTCCTGAACGTCTCTTCTCAGAGGAACCCTTCATGCGAGCCATCACCGTCCAGGACCGTGACGCCGGCGTCAGCGGCCTGACCCTCACCGAGTTGCCCCATCCGCACGCTGCCGAGAACGACGTGATCGTGCAGGTCCACGCCGCCGGGTTCACCCCGGGCGAGCTGGCCTGGCCCGGCACCTGGACCGATCGGGCTGGACGCGACCGGACTCCGAGCGTGCCCGGCCACGAGCTGTCCGGCGTGGTCACCGAACTGGGCTACGGCACCACCGGTCTGACGGTCGGGCAGCGGGTGTTCGGGCTGACCGACTGGACCCGCAACGGCTCGCTGGCCCAGTATGTCGCGGTCGAGGCCCGCAACCTCGCCCCGCTCGCGGCCGATGTCGACCACGTCACGGCCGCCGCGCTGCCGATCTCCGGGCTCACCGCCTGGCAGGCCCTGTTCGCCCACGCCCACCTGACCACCGGCCAGAGCGTGCTCATCCACGGCGCCGCGGGCGGTGTCGGCTCCATCGCTGTGCAGCTGGCCCGCGGGGTGGGCGCCCGGGTGATCGGCACCGGCCGGGCAGAAGACCGCGACACCGCTCTCGGCCTGGGCGCGGATGCCTTCGTCGATCTCCAGGCCGAGAGCCTGGAGGACATCGACGAGGTCGACGTGGTGTTCGACGTCATCGGCGGCGAGATCCTGGAGCACTCCACCAGACTGGTCCGCCCCGGCGGCACCCTGGTCACCATCGCCGAGCCGGTCACTGTCCACCCCCGTGACGGGCGGGCCGTCTTCTTCGTCGTCGAACCCGACCGGGCCCGCCTTGCCGACCTCGCTCAGCGGCTGCGAGACGGACGCCTCAAGCCGCTCGTCGGCGCGGTCCGGCCGCTCGCCGAGACGGCAGCCGCGTTCGCCCCGGACAAGCGCACTCCCGGCAAGACGATCATCCGCGTCGCCGAAGATGAGTGAGAAAGCCCGGTCGACTGCCTTGTCCCCAGGTGTGCTCCGCTGAGGACCTAGTCCTGCTCAGTCCGCTGGCGATCCCTCGGACGCAAGGATCAGCGGCGGACTTCGTGTTGTCCGTGCCCAGACCGGCCGCATAGCGCGCTCACCGGCCAATTCGAAGGTGGTGACCGATCTTCCGTGAAGGCCCAGCCTGCCGGCGGCCCCGAGTGCTTTCGGCGACAGAGTTCCGCGCCGCCCAGGTGGTTGCACGCTGGCTGGCTGGCCTGGACGCGGACCGTCTTTCTGGCGTGGTCGTCACGGAAGCGCGGTCAGAACCAACCAACGTACTCAGTCACACACCGGCGTACCGCGGTTCACCGGGAAGCTACGCACTTCTTCACGGGACGCCCACGGCTCGGAGTTCGCGTTTCAGCAGGTCAGCGAATTCCGTCAGTTGGCCGTGGGTTCGTTTCGAGCCTTCTTCACAATTCGCGAACCCACGGAGGTGGGGTTGAAGGTCAGTCGGTTCGCCCAGGTGGACGGCCATGACATTCCCCATCGCTGAGGGCACGTAATTGCTCAGGTCTTGGCCGCGTGGAGGGTGAGTGGCGCCTCGGCCCGTCAGCTTTGGCGGCGGTCAGGTGACGGAGTCCATGAAACTCAGCATTCGGCGGTTGACCTCCTCTGCGTGGTCAATCTGTGGTCCGTGGCCGGTGTGGGAGACGATTTCGGCGCGGGCGCCGGGTATCAGGCGCGGGATGCGCTCCACTTGCCGGTGTGGGTGCACGAGGAGGCTTCGCTTGCCGAGTACCAGGTAGAGCGGGGTGTGGATGGTGGACAGTTCGTCCTCGGACAGGGGCGGGGGAGCCGGGCGGCGTATGCGGTATGCACGGACGCCCAGTCTGATCATCGTGCGCAACTCCGGTACGGCGAGGACCGGCTGCTCCAGCCAGGCTGCCAGTCGTGGGCGTAGCGCCTTGGGCGCGAACGTCGCGAAGAGGCTGGCGAAGAGCCAGACGAAGAAGCGCAGCCCCACCTTCTCCAGGCCGCCGGGGTCGAGCAGCGTGACCGAGGCGAGGCGGTCGGGCCTGCGGTGCGCCTGGTTGAGGGTGAGCCATCCGCCGTAGGAGGAACCGACAAGGTGCACCCGGTCGAGCCCGAGCCCGGCAAGTGTCTCGTCCAGCCACTGCGCGGCACGTTCGGGTTGGTGGATGGGTTCGCGCTGCACACTGCGTCCCGGATCACCTGGGGTGTCGATCGCATAGACGGGACGGTCGGCGCTGAGGGCCGGGGTGTTCGGATACCACATGGCAGAGCAGGAGCCCGCCCCGTGCACCAGGACGACGGGGGTGCGGGACCGGGCGGTCGGGTCCGCGGGGCCGTACCGATAGACGTGTGTGGTGCCGAAGGAGGTCTCCACGTCCTCCTCCGCGAGCGCGGGCGCCCCTAGTGCGTATACCGCGTCGCACGCTGCGAAGTAGCGGTGACGCAAGGCATCGCTCACGTAGCGGCCGACATTGGCCTGGCTGCGGGTCGTGGTCTCGGACACTGCCACCTCCGGGATCTCGATTCTTCGTGATACGAACGTACCACGATGGTGGTACGGCTGTATCATCATGAATTGGCGGCGCCCCGACCAGGGCAACCGGCGCAACGGACGAGCAGAGAGGCGGCCGATGCCCAAGCGCGTGGACCACGCAGAACGGCGTACAGAGATCGCCAAGGCACTCGTCCGGGTGGCGGGGCGACGCGGCCTGCACGCCGTGGGGATGCGCGACGTGGCGGCGGAGGCCGGAGTGTCGCTGCGGCTGGTGCAGTACTACTTCGAGACCAAGGAGAAGTTGCTGCTCTACGGGCTGCAGCATCTGGCGGAAAGGTTCGGGGAACGCGTCGCGGCCCGGTCCCGGACCGTCGGGGACAACCCAGGCCCGCGCGCGATGATCGAGGCGCTTCTGATGGCGTCGCTGCCGACCGACGAGGAGAGCCGGGCCTTCCACCTCGTCTATACCTCGTACGCCGTTCTGGCCGTGACCGACCCGGCGCTCGCCGCCCAGCCATTCATCCGGAACCCTGATGCCGCCGAGGACGTCCTGGCAGGACTCCTCCGGCAGGCACAAGAGGCGGATCTCGTTGCGCCCGGTGTGGACGTCCAGTTGGAAGCGGCCAGCCTGTTGGCCATGTCCGCGGGACTTGGCACCAGCGTCCTGGTCAACCAGCGCAGCCCGCGATCCGCCGTCGCGGTGCTGGAGCACCACCTCAACCGGATCTTCCAGGGCAGTGATCAAGATCCGTGAGCCGGCCTGACGATTGGCACCTGGGTTCCAACACCCTTGATCCAACACCCTTGATCATTGCTGTTGTTGAAGGTGAGCGAGGCGAGTCCGTGTTGAACCGAAGACGAGATCCGGGATCTTCATATGCGTGACTGGAGCCTGGCAGCTGAGGAGTTGCAGACCGCCCGGCTGTCGCTGCGGCGTCAAGCGAAGCTGATATCGACGCGATCTTTGAGATCCATAGTGATCCCGGGACCTGCGTGCACAATCCTTTCCTCAACCTCTTCTACCGCTTCGCCACCTCGGCATCGGGTCAGGGTTTCGCGGGCGACGCCGCCAGCGAGGTCACGGCCTGGGTGTCCCGCCGCGTTCCCGATCTCCCCCTGATCGCCAGGGTTCGACCGGCCAACATGGCTTCCCAGCGCGTGGCAATCCGGGCCGGCCTGACTCGGGCGGTGCACCTCGACACAATCGGATACGACGGTCCCGAATGGATCTATACGGCGAAACTCCCAACCTGAACAGCCTCGCCCTGTCATCCGGTGTGCACGTTGACCTCTCCAGCTCACAGATCGAGGGACGGCTACGACTCCGGCCCGAGTGCTGCGCAGGGCCTGGTGCTCGCAAAGGCCGAGTTCAGCACCGACGAAGAGGCACAGTCCTTCGTGCCCCCTGCCGAGTGCGTGGCAGAGGTGACCGATGACGCTCGCTTCACCGGAGGACGCCTCGTCCAGACCTCCCGCCACGAGCTGTGACATCAAAACTCGGTTCTGGCACAGATCTTGGGGAGCGGTCGCGGAGGGTGACATTGTCCTTCGATGGCAAGGGAAGATCACGAACCCCGGATGCCCGGCTCAAACGCCTACCTCGTAGCCTCCGCATATGACTGATGATCCGTTCCAGTGCCGCTGCGTCCTTTGCCATGACTACGGCGACCGGGACGAAGCGGACCGGGCTGATCTGGCGATGATCGAGAATGTGCAGCAGCACGGATGGCATGTCGTCATGGTTCCCGAGGACGAGGCCGGTCCTGGATTCGCCTATACGATCGGACTGGCGCACTCTCACGGCGCACCTGAACTCGCCATGTTCGGGCTCGATATCCACGTCATGCACCGCATTCTCAACAGGCTCGGCGGGAAGTCCGCGGCGGGCGCTGTACTGGCTGGCGGTCAGATGCATCATGACGTTGTCGACGGCCACCAAGTCGCACTCAAGCAGGTCGATCTCCGCTGGTACCGGACCTTCTTCGGGTGGGCCATCGGGTTCTACCGTCGGCCCCCTTTCCCTGTGCTGCAGGTTGCGTGGCCCGACGCGGATGACCGCTTTCACTGGGAAGAACAGGCCGAGGAGAAACATCGGAAGTCGCAGCCTCAGTTGTGGCTGCCACCGAGTGAGCACCCTGTCGGAATCTGGACAACCGAACTCTGATCTCAAAAGCACCGACCAGCGACGCCATGGAGATCACCGTCCAATGGATACGGACGTCCTGGACGAAGCGGTCCCGGGGCGGGGAGGCTGCCTCGCGCAGGAACGCAGCGCCAATCGGCTTCGCTCTCCCGTCTGCCGAGACCGCTTCCGCGCACGTGATTCGCATGCATGAGCGAGACGGCTTCAAACCGTACGACACCCAGGAAGACCGCGGAAGAATCGATGTCCAGCTGCGTGAAACCGACGGACGGCTGCGGGTCTTTCCTCGAGTGCAGCCCTTGTTCGCCCTGCCGCCCAGGCCCCCGGCAGTGCGCCTCGCGCCCGGCCAGTGGGTTCGCTGGCAGCTCAACTATCGCTTCAGCAGCACGGCGGGGATGCAGGACTGGTCGTACTGGCTGGACACGTTCAACATCGCCTACGGCCCGGTGAACGCCGAGGTGTTCCTGTCCACGCCCACCGTGTTCGTCGACGAGCAAGGGCCGCTCCGATAACCCCAACTTGAACGTCGGCCACGGCTCCAGATGACGCTACGTCACCGAGACGGACCCCGGGAAGGCTCAGGGCGCTGGAGGGTGAAGATCAGTTGCGGGCGCTGCCCAGGGTCGTAGCGCGGCCGCTACGACCCGGCGGCCGTCAGAGCATCGTCGTCAGAACATGGTGTTGTCGTTGGCGGAGGTCTCCGGCACGTCCTGCACGGCGTCCCAGTGCTCGACGATCTTTCCGTCCCTGACCCGGAAGAGGTCGAGGACCGCCCGGCCGCGCTCGCCCGGTGTGTCGATGTAGTGGCTGTGGACGGCCACCAGGTCGCCCTCGGCGATGACCCGCTTCGGCTCCACGCTCAGCTGCGGGAACTGCTCGATGTACGCGCCCAGTCCGGCCTTCACGCCTGCCGCGCCGTCGGGGATGTTCGGGTTGTGCTGACGGTACTCGGGGGCCACGTAGGTGTCGATGGCGGCGAGATCCTTGCGGACCATGAGCTGGTCGACGAACGCGGTGACCAACTTCCTGTTGTACGCGGTGAACCACCGCTGCTCCGGTGCCTCGGTCTGCGGCCCGCTGAGGGTGGAGAACATGTCGTTGCCGTTGGCCGTGGTCGCCGGCACCTCCTGGAGGATGTCCCAGTGCTCGGCGATTTTCCCGTCCTGGAAGCGGAAGATGTCGAAGACGGCCATCCCGGGAGTGCCGGGAACGAGGACGACGTTGGAGTGCAGGAGCACCAGGTCGCCCTCGGACAGGACCCGCAACACGTTGTACTTGGCGTCCGGGAACTGCTGTCGCATGCCGGCGCCGAAGGCCTTCATGGCCTCGGGGCCGTCGGCGGCGAGCGGGTTGTGCTGGATGTAGTCCGGCCGTACGTGGCGGTCGATGACGGTCGTGTCGCCCCCCTCGAACACGGTCGTGAGGGATTGGGCGATCTGCGTCTTCACCGTCCCCTCCACGGTCAGCACGATCTTGCCTGTGGTGCGGCCGGTCTCGCCCAGGGTGTGGGCCTTGGCGGCCTCGGCGAGCGGGAAGGTGGCCTCGATGTGGGCGCGCAGGGCGCCGGTTTCGACGAGGTCGGCGATGGCTTGCATGCCGGCGCGGTCGGCCTCGACGAGGAGGGCCTCGTAGCGGATGCCCCGCTCGGCGATGTCCGCCAGTTCGTCGGGGTCGATGGGTACCGGCAGGATCGAGACGAGGGTGCCGCCCGGGCGCAGCACGGCGAGGGAGCGGGCGCGGGCGACGGTGTCCAAGGAGATCGGGTCGAGGACCACATCGATGTCCTTGGCGGCCTCGGTGAAGTCGACCGTGTGGTAGTCGATGGCCTCGTCGACTCCCAGGGAACGCAGGAAGTCGTGCTTGGCGGCGCTGGCGGTGCCGATGACGTACGCGCCGCGGGACTTGGCGATCTGGACGGCGAGATGGCCGACGCCGCCGGCGGCCGCGTGGATGAGGACGCGCTGCCCGGGCTGGACATCGGCGGTGTCGACGAGTGCCTGGTATGCGGTCAGGGCCGCGAGCGGGAGCGCGCCGGCCTGGACGTGGTCGATGCCGGCGGGCTTGTACGCGAAGGCACGGGCGGGGGCGGTCACGTACTCGGCGTGGGCGCCGACCCCGTGGGGGTAGGGCAGCATGCCGAAGACCTCGTCGCCCGGCTTGAACAGGGTGACGCCGGTGCCGACGGCCTCGACGACTCCGGAGACGTCCCAGCCAAGGATGAGGGGCAGGCCGTTGGCGGTCATGGGCTGGGCGCGGTTCCACCAGTCGGTCGGGTTGACGCCGGCCGCGCGGACGGCGATCAGGATCTCACTCAACCCCGGTTCGGGCCTGGGAACTTCGACCTCTTTGAGCACCTCGGGGGAACCGTGGGTCTCCTGGCGGATGGCGCGCATGGTGGCGGTATTGGAGTTCGTCATGCGTCCAGCGTTGCGGCCTGCGACTCCCAGGCGCCATGGCATGAATGCCAACTTTCAACGGGATCACGCCATGGCGTACGTTCGACGATTCATTGCGTCGGCCACACCCAGACTCGCCGCGCTGGAGGGAGTCGACGCGTGAAACGTAGTACTCAGGGTTCCGGCGCCTGTCGCCGGAACCCTGACATCTCGTCGTCAGAACATGGAGTTGTGGCGCGCAAGGTGACCCTGCGCGTCATGCGTCCAGCGTGTTGCCGTCACCGTCCGATATCGTGGCATGAATTCCAATCTTCGACGGGATCACGCCATGACACCCATTCACCGAGTCGTCGTTCTGGCCGTAGACGGTGTGTACCCCTTTGAACTGGGCATCCCAAGCCGGGTCTTCGAGGCGGCGGACGGCCGCTACGAGGTCCTGACCTGTAGCGTCGACGGCCGCCCGGTACGCACCAACTCCGACTTCTCGATCACCGTCGAGCACGGCCCGGAGGCGCTGCGCACCGCCGACACCGTCGTCATCCCGCCTTTCGTCCCCAGCGCCGCCCCCCGGGAAGTGCCGCAAGCCGTGGTCCAGGCGCTCGCGTCCGTGGCTCCAGGCACCCGCCTGGTATCGATCTGCACCGGCGCCTTCGTCCTCGCCGCAGCCGGTCTCCTCGACGGCCGGCCGGCCACCACCCACTGGATGGTCGCGGACCTCTTCCGCGCATGGTTCCCACAGGTCGCACTGGATCCCGACGTCCTTTTCATCGACGACGGAGATGTGCTGACCTCGGCCGGCGCCGCCTCCGGTCTCGACGTCTGCCTGCACATCATCCGCAAGGACCACGGCAGTGAAGTCGCCAACCAGGTGGCCCGCATGTGCATCGTCCCCCCGTGGCGCGACGGAGGACAGGCGCAGTACATCCAGCACCCGGTGCCCGAGGCCACGGCCAGCGGAACGGCCACCGCCCGCCAGTGGGCGCTGGAGAACCTCCACGAACCCATGACTCTGACGGACCTCGCCGAGCACTCCCACATGAGCCTGCGCACCTTCGCCCGCCGCTTCACCGAAGAGGTGGGCATGAGCCCGGGACGCTGGCTGATCCAGCAGCGCGTCGACCGGGCACGACACCTCCTGGAAACCACCGACCAGCCGGTGGACGAGATCGCCGGCCAAGTCGGCTTCGCCGGCGGCACATCGCTACGAGAACACCTGCATGCCGCCATCGGCGTCTCACCGCTCGCCTACCGGCGCACCTTCCGCGGCGCTCTGTCCCCCACCCACTGAGCACCACCGCACCTACCGCTCTGCGAACGCGATGACGAACCGGCCGCATCGGTGCACCGCCACGGCCGGAGGAATGGCGTTCGCCATAGTCCCGCCGTACCGGGTTCCCTTCGTCCGAATCCTGGCAGCATCGGCGAGCCACTCGGGCAGCCCCGGGATACCGCCGGTCACCCCATCAAACGCAGTCCGTCCTCGAAGTCGACGCGCGCGAGGTCGGCGCGCGAGACGATGCCGAGCTTGGGGAACACGTTGGCCAGGTGATGACCCACCGTGCGGGGACTGATCAGCAGCTGTGCTCCGATCTCCCGGTTGGTGAGTCCCTCCGCGGCCAGCCGTACGACTCTCAACTCCTGCGCCGTGAGGGTCGTTGGGGTGTCCTGTGCCCGTGCCCGCGCGGAGTCCCGTTGCGGTTGCTGCCCGGTCAGCTCCTGTTCGGCCCGGGTGCGGGCGAGCAACGGAGCCGCGTCGAGTCGCTGGAAGGTTTCCGCGGCTTCGGCCAGCTGTATCCGGGCGTCGGTACGACGGCGGGCCCGCCGCAGCCACTCGCCGTACAGCAGGCGCGTGCGGGCGTAGTTGAAGGGCCGAGACGCGGCTCCGGGGACATCCAGTGCAAGCCGGAACTGCTTCTCCGCATCCGCCCCCGACGCCAGCAGTGCATGGACCAGGTGCGTCGCGGAGATCACCCACGCCGCGTTGGTCCGCTCGGCCCACCGCCGCAGCAACCGCGCCTGTTCCTCGGCCGTCGCCCGCTGCCCGGCCTGGACCGCGGCCTCGGCGGTGTCCGGCGCGGCGAGCAGCGCGACGGTGGCGTTCGCCGCGTGGTGTCCGTCCTCGCCCAGCCGGACCAGGCGGTCCAGCGCCTCCTCGGCCCGGCCGGCGAAGAGCGCCGACATACCGAGGTTCCACTCCGCGCAGGCGCTGAAGACGCGCACCCCACGCGGCACCCAAACCTCGATGGTCCGGTCGGCGACGTCCCTGACGGTCCGCTCATCGCCTTGCGCGGCTGCCAGCCATCCGAGACCGGTGCGGCACTGCCCCGCCAAGTGGTCGTCGCCGGTCCCCTGGGCCACTTGGAGCCCCTCAAGGGCGTTCGCCTTGGCCGAGGTCCAGGAGCCTTGCGCGATGTCGGGCGCCACGGTCTGGGCCAGCGCCTGGGTCAGGGCAGTGACCTGGTCCGTGTGCCGCAGCGTGTCGATTTCACGGCGGAGCGCCTCCTGGAGGGCGGACTCGATGCCCCAGGCCACCGCCAGCGGTGCCGGTGGCATCAGGAGCCAGGAACTGCCGCTGAGCCGGGTGAGGATGTCAGCGACGGGGGCCACGCCCTGGTCGCGGTCATCGGCGCCGCCGCCCCCGTCCTCCGTCCACCATTGGCGCAGCAACGGCAGCAGCTCGGCGTTCGAGAAGCCCCCTTGCGGGAGCCGCCGCTCGAGCCGCTGGAGCGCCTCGCGCTGAAGTGCGCCACGACTGGCCGCCCACGCAGCCCGCAGCGCCATGCTGCCGAGCCTGAACGCCTGCCCGGGATCGGCCACCCGCTCCATGTCCCGGGTCAGCTGACGGCAGGCGGTTTCCAGATCGCCGTGCGCGAACTCGATCAGCCCGCGCAACCCCTCGCTGAGATCCGCGACCGTGGATGCGGAGGAGACCCCTTCGGCCCGCTCCAGCATTCCCCGCGCCACGTCGACGTGGCCGGCCTCCCAGGCCGCCCTCGCTCCGTGAGCCAGTCGTCTGGCCGCGTCGTCCGTGGAGGGGGACAGCTTCGCCGCACGCCGCAGGGCACGAGCCGCCGTGGCACAGCCACCGCGTGCCCAGGACCGGTGGGCCGACTCTTCCAGCAGCCGGGCCACCTCCTCGTCAGGTCGGCCCACGGCCTCCGAAGCCGCGGCGAGGTGCCACGGGCGCAACTCGTCGGCGTTCTCACCAGTCAGTACGGAGGCGAGCGCATGATGTACGGCCTGGCGGTTGGCGGGCGGCGCCTCCTCGTAGACCACCGCCTCCATCAGTTGGTGGCGGAAGCGGATCCGCCCGTCCGAGCGCATGGTGAGCAGGCCCGAGTGCAGCGCCTCGTCCCACGCGACTGCGTCGAGGCCGAGCACGACACCGGCCTGGTACACGGTGTTGCGATCACTACGGTCATCGGCGGCGGCGAGAAGGAGCGCGGTGCGGGCAGGCGCGGACAACCTCTCGATCCGTGCTCGGAAGGCACGGCGCAGGCGTGGCCCGACGGCGATCCGCTCATCGGCAAGAGGGTGCGCCGAGATGTCGCCGGCCGCCACGGACGTGGTCAGCTCCTGGAGTGCGAGGGGATTTCCGGCTGCCGCGCGGATCGTGCGGCGGATCACTGACTCGTCCGCGTGCGGAGCGACGGCACTGGCGAGGAGCCGGGCGTCCTCGTCGCCCAGCTCCCGGACCTCCATGGCCGCCAGTTTCTCCCAGGGGCCGTCGACGGGGTCGTCGTGTCCGGTGAGGAGCATGACCACGGGCCCGTTGCGCAGTCGGCGCGCGGCGAAGGCCAGGCACTGTGCGGATGGCTCGTCGAGCCATTGGGCGTCGTCGGCGATGATCAGCACCGGCCGTTCTTCGGCCAGCTCGCCGACGAGCGTCAGTACGGCCACGCCGATCAGGAACCGGTCCGCCACGTCGTTGCTGGTACCGAGCGCCCCGTTCAAGGCGTTGGCCTGCGGCTCCGGGAGCGTACTGATCCGCTCCTTCACCGGCCACAGCAATTCGTGCAGTGCGGCGAACGTCAGCCCCGACTCCAGGCGAGTGCCCCCGCATCGCAAGACGGTGAAGTCCGCAGCCGCGGACTCGGCCACGTATTCCAGCAGGGCGGTCTTGCCGATGCCGGGGTCACCCCACAACACCAGCGTTGCCCCGTCGCCCTGCCGAGCACCGTCAAGGATCCGGTCGAGGGCTGCCTGCTCCTGGCGCCGTCCGTATAGGTCCATTTGTTGAAAGCTTAAGGGGCTGCTGTCGCCCGGAGCCACTCCCGGTACCCGCGTTCAACCAGATTTGGCAGTTCCATGACGGATACGGTGACGGATCCGCTGCCACCCCTTCGTCAGTAGCGTCGGAGACGTGATCAGCGCATTCGCGAAACTGCGCTGCACCGTCGGCCCGACCACCGGAGGCATCAACACGCTCCGCCATGTCGTTCCCGCACGGGCCTTCGACAGACAACTCCGCACACTCAACCGGCCGGCCGACCGTCGACCGTGAAGCAACCACCAAGATCTCAAAGCAACGGCAGCAAGGAGAAGTACGCCGCCCCGCACACCGCGGCACGCGTCATCGTCACCCCCGCCCTCGACGCGGTAGACGTCACCGCCGAGGACACCGGACCGTCGTGCACCCACGGGTGGACGGCCGTGACGGCGGTGACCAGAGGCCTTTCGGCATACGTGAGCGGGCCGCCCTCTGCCAAGTGGAGTCGCCGCGGGCCCCGACGCCCGCGGCGACCGGACCGTCCGTGCCCTTCTCGTCCCCACCACCCCCACCACCGCCCACACGGAGACTTGGCATGACCACCGTTCTCATCGTCGACGACCACGCCCTGCAGCGCTTCGGCTTCCGGATGCTTCTGGAACAGCACCCCGATCTGACCGTGGTGGGCGAGGCCGCCCACGGAACCGAAGCCGTCCGCAAAACAGCCGAACTGCGCCCCGACGTCGTACTCATGGACGTACGGATGCCCGGCATGGACGGCATCGAGGCCACTCGCCGCATCGTCGAGTCCGGAGGCCGTTCCCACGTCCTGGTCCTGACCACCTTCGACATCGACGAGCACGCGTACGACGCCCTGCGCGCCGGTGCCAGGGGGTTTCTGCTGAAGGACGCCCTGCCCGACGCACTCGTCGCCGGTATCCGGTCCGTGGCCGCCGGGGACATGGTCATCGCCCCCGGCCTGACTCGCGAGCTCATCGACGTCTTCTCCGACCGGCTGCCCGGCCGCGCCCCAGGCCAAAAGAGGCAGCTCGCCGTCCTGACCCAGCGCGAACACGAATCCCTGACCCAGCGCGAGCGCGAGGTGCTGACCGCCATTGCCTCCGGCTGGAGCAACCTCGAGATCGGCCAACGGTTGTCGTTGGCCGAATCCACCGTGAAGACCCACGTCAGCCACATCCTCGCCAAGATCGGCGCCCGCGACCGCGTCCAGGCCGTGATCTTCGCCTACGACACCGGACTGGTCAGACCCGCACGACCAGCACCACCGCACGCAGTCAGCGCCGGCCGCAGAGGTCCTGACGCTCTGCCCGCGACCGGCTGAGGTTCCCTCACTCCCTCACGCGGGGATCCGCACGCAGCCTGCCGCTGACGGGGCCCGGCTTCACACCGAGCACCGGCAGCGTCATCCAAATGATCAATTACCAACCCAGTCCGTCAAGGGAAGTCATGGAACAGCAAAGCAAGCAAGCGGCCCGGCGCAGCAGCACCGTGTGGGCCGTGTTCATCACCAGCACGGCGGGATTCATCACCGCGCTCGACAACCTGATCGTCACCACCGCTCTGCCCTCCATCCGCGATGACCTCGGCGGCGGCCTGGAAGATCTCGAGTGGACGGTGAGCGCCTACACGCTCACCTTCGCCGTGCTGATGATGTTCGGCGCTTCCCTGGGTGACCGTTTCGGCCGCCGACGGCTGTTCGTCCTCGGTCTTGGCATCTTCACCGCCGCGTCCGCCGCGGCCGCACTCGCTCCGGGCATGAACGAACTGATCGCCGCCCGCGCGGTGCAGGGCTTCGGCGCCGCGATCATCACCCCGCTCACCCTGACCCTGCTGTCGGCCGCCGTCCCCGCCGAGCGGCGCGGTGTCGCCTTCGGCATCTGGGGCGCGGCCAGCGGCCTCGCCGTCGCCATGGGACCGCTCATCGGCGGCGCGCTCACCGAGTACGTCTCCTGGCAGTGGATCTTCTGGGTGAACGTCCCGATCGGCCTGGCGCTGATTCCTCTGGCCCTGCTGCGCCTGAGCGAGAGCCAAGGCCCCAACCCGAGCCTGGACCTGACCGGAACCGTGCTGGCCAGCGGCGGTCTGTTCGGCATCGTCTACGCCCTGGTCCGCGGCAACGCCGACGGCTGGACCAGCACCCCGGTACTGGGCGGCCTGATCGGCGGCGCCCTCCTGCTGGTCGCCTTCGTCGCCTGGGAACAGCGCGCCAAGCACCCGATGCTGCCGATGCACCTGTTCCGTCACCCCTCCTTCAGCGCCATCAACGCCGCCAGCCTGCTGATGATACTCGGCACATTCGGAGCGGTCTTCCTGCTCACCCAGTACTTCCAGGACATCGGCGGCTACTCGCCGATGGAAGCAGGCATACGGATGCTGCCCTGGACCGCGATGCCCATGATCGCCGGACCGCTCGCAGGAGCCCTCTCCGACCGCATCGGCGGCGGACCGGTCGTCGCGGTGGGGCTTGCCCTACAGGCCGTGGGCCTGGGGCTCTGGGCGCTGGCCGTCGAGCCGCAGGTGCACTACCCCGACCTGCTGCCCGCGCTGATCCTCTGCGGGATCGGCACGGGCATGTTCTACGCCCCCACCGCCAACCTCGTCATGAGCACGGTCCGCCCGGAGGAAGAGGGCATCGCCTCCGGCGCCAACAACGCCATCCGAGAGGTCGGCGGCGCCATCGGTGTCGCGTCCCTGGCGGCCATCTTCTCCGCCCAGGGCGGCTACGAGTCCGCCTCGCTGTTCGTGGACGGACTGATCCCGGCGCTCTGGTTCGCTACCGGTGCGCTCAGCGTGGCGGCGGCACTGACGTTCCTTATCCCCAGCCGGCGCAAGACCGGTGGCCCAGTTGCCGACCTCGCCCCAGGGGATACTCCGGCCGGCGCCCCAGCCGCCATCTGAGCCTCGCGCCACCCAACGCGCCTTGTCCGCCCGCATCGTCGAGGGCATCCAGACCGCCGCCAACGAACAGGGCTGTGCCGGACCGGACAGACACCGGATCGTGTGGATCACCTGCCGGTGGCAGTA
>NZ_VWMY01000054.1:13656-23359 GCF_008905045.1 Streptomyces albicerus | reverse complement strand
TCGGCCCGCGCCTCCGAGCGCGGGCCGACGCGCTCCCCGACCCGTTGTTCACCGGTGTGCCGGCCGGCAGGTGCCCCAAGAAGGAGGCGCCGCGGGCCCCTCGGTCGGGCCGGCGCCCAGCCGTCGCGCCCGACCGACACCGCAGTGCGCAGGTGATGGACGCCCTGGTTCCCCGACTCGGTGCCCACCTCGTCTTACCGGTTGAGAACGTTCGGCCGCCGGCCCTCCAGGCCCCACTGGAGTCGGCGGTCATCGGCTAGGCCACGGTCGTCGGCGAGGGAGACGCTGCCGGACGGTTTGCTCACAGCGCCGGTACCGGGAAAAGCAGGGACACCTTGGCGCCCGTTTCCCGTGCCGGCGCCGGGTTCATGGCCCGCACCGTGGTCCGGGTCCGGCCACTGGCAAAGACGAACACACGCAGCACCAGGAAACGCCCGATACCGGCGAGCCCGGCGGCGGAGAGGTAGACGACCTGCTCGTAGAGCACTCCGGCCGATGGCTGTACGAGGTGCAGGACGAGCACCGCGATGGAGGTCACCACGTAGGCGGCCGTGGCCGACCCCGCGGACTGCCAGTGCTGGCGCCATCCGGCATGCCCTGCCCCGAAGGTGAAGCGTGCGTGGAGCTCCGTACTGAGGAGAGTCGAGGCGACGGTGATCAGAGCATTCGCCACAGCCCAGGGCATCACTCCGCCGAGCCCGGCCACGGCAGTGCTGGACGCGACCCCGACACCGCCGCCGAACAGGACGAACCGGGCGAAGGAGCCGAGTGGACCGGGGGCACCCGGGCTCTGTCGCGCCGCGGCCGCATCGACGTCCGTCCGCTCCGCACCCAGCGCCTCGTCCGCTGCCCCAGGCATCGCCTTCGGCAAGACCAGCGACTTCATGGGGAGTCCCTTTCGGCTGAGAGTGGCTGGCCCCTTTGGCCGGCGGATTCGCAGGACGCTGCGCTCGCACGCTCGTCGAGGCTTTCGCATTACGACCATACGACAATAAGCAGTGAGCCGATCCGCGGGCAAGGGTCTGACCGGACTTTGGATTATGACCGTACTCACATAGGTGGCGGGGGTGCAGATTCACCACGGCGCACGCGCCCGGTGCGACAACCGCCTCCGCTGCTGCGAGGCCACCGGCCCGGGCGGCACCCCTTCCCGCGGCGTCTCCACCGATACCCCTCCACGTGCCACCTGCAGCGGCATGGGAACAGGGCTGCCGCGAAACGGGGGAGACTCCGCTACCGACCCCCGCACGCAGTCGGCCCGGGTCACGCCCTCGCCCAACTCACCCCGCCCATCTGGCCGCGGCGGCATGAGCAGGCGGACGCCTTCGCCCATCTCACGGCCCTGCCACGAACGGTCTCCTCAACTGGAGGTCACGTCGCATGAGGGGCCGGACGAGGCATGACTTGGCCGGGTCAGCTGACCCAACGCGAAACGGAGGCCAGGTGGCACCGGTCGTGACGGCGCCCTGGTGCGCCGGGCTCCGATCGCAAGGGCCGGTCCGCCTCGGCGGTGCACGGGGATCGGCCAGCCAGGCCAGAACGGTCGGCAGCGACGCCAGAGGCGGCGTCAGAGGCGGCGTCAGAGGCAAAAGCTCTGTTCTGACGTCGCCGCGCCAGGGCTCCGTACGGGCCTCCTACCTGCTTCCGGGCAGCACCTCGGACTCGGTCACGGCAACGCGGTCCGCCGCCGCTTCGGCGGCATGGTGCTGTGCCACCTGGATGTACCGCAGGCCGAACCAGGCGACCAGCGCGATCAGCGCGAAGGCCGCCCCGGCGAGGACGAAGCTGAGGGTGAACTGCGATTCGGCGGGCAGTACCGGGGAGCCGACGGGGAGGTGCCCGACGCTCTTGGAGGCCGGCACGGTGGTGATCATCGCGCTGCCGATGGCGCTGCCGGTGGCGCGGGAGATGGAGTTGATGACCCATACGGCGCCCATGGCGGCGGCACCGGCGAAGCAGCGACGAAGCAGCGACGACGTCGGGATGGCCGACCCAGTCGGCCATCCCGACGTCGGGCCGTTCCCCGAGAGCCACAGCCTGGGGCTGGGGACGTGGTGCGTCAGACGCGCTGCTCGGCGTCCAGCAGGGCGAGGGCGTTGTTTACCCCCTGATCGAGGAGCTCATGGGCGAGTTGACTGTCGGTCAAGGCGCGGGCAAGCTGCAGCGTCCCGGCCATCAGGCCGAGGAGGCTGAGCGCCTTCACGCGTGCGGAGGAGGGGTCCTCGGGCGCCATGCGGGCGGCAATGCCCTCGATGAGGACCAGCACGCCGTCGGTGTAAGCCTGCCTGGTTGTGTCGGTGCAGCGCCCGATCTCGTCGAGCAGAGCGGCGTTGGGGCAGCCGTCACCAAGACTGTCGCGGTGCTGGGGCGACAGGTACCCCCGCACAATCTGCTCGAGTCCGGCACGGCCAGGCGCAGCCCGCGCGACGACATCCTCGGCCTGCACCTTCAACTGCTCGGCGATTGCCGTGGTGACGAGGTCATCCTTGGATTCGAAGTGAGCGTAGAAGGCCCCGTTGGTCAGCCCCGCGTCCTTCATGAGCGTCGAGACCCCGGAGCCGTCGATACCGTCTTGCTTGAACCGGCGGCCCGCCGTCTCGATGATCCGCCGCCTCGTCTCCAACTTGTGCTCTTTTCCGTACCGCACCACAGCACACGCTCCTTCGCCGGCCGGAAGGACCGGTTGCCCTTCACCGACTTCACAGTCTATGGTATTGCGAACGTAATCCAAAGAGTCGACAGCGGCGACGGGCGGCCGCCTCGTCGCCGGTGCCCTCTGCGACAAGGACGACGGGCGAGCGTCGGGCTTCATCTGTGAGGGCAGCCACGTACCCGGCGCCTGAACTCGCCCTCGTCTGCGGGGCTCATGGCGTCGGCCGGCCGTCACCATGAGCCTCGCCCGCCACCCCACAAGCGCGCTGGCACTCATCGCCCAGGACGCCGTCGACCCGCCCCTGTCCGCCGCCGAGATCCGACGCGTACGCGTACGCGTCTGCGGAGCGGGCCGCTGCGCCCTGCGCTTCTCGGACCGCTCCTCCGCCCGCAACCGCCGGTGGTGCTCCATGTCCCGCCGTGGCAATCGCACCAAGGTCGCCTTACCAGGCGCGACAGGCGAAGCAACCGCGCCGCGTGACGCGGCGTACCTCAGTTTCAGCTTCGAGCCGGTCGCCCCGCCCAGAGCACTCGGCGCCCGAGGCCCGAGGGCCCTGCCTGCGGAGTCACACCTGGGGGGCGGGCACCGGGAAGAGCATGCAGCTGCTGGTGGCGTGGGCGAGGAGGCGGTCCTTCGCGTCGACCAACTGGGCCTGGGCGAGGGCGGTTTGGCGGCCCTTGCTGACGACCGTGCCGATGGCGCGCACCGGGCCCGTGTCCACCGTGATCCGTCGCAGGAACTTCACGGTCAGGTCGAGCGAGGTGTACGCCATGCCTTGCGGGAGGGTGGACTGGACGGCGCAGCCCGCCGCCGAGTCGAGCAGGGTGGCGAAGATGCCACCGTGCACGCTGCCGATCGGGTTGTAGTGCTCCTCCCCCGGTGTCAGCGAGAAGACCGCCCTGCCGGGTTCCACCTCGTCCAGGGCGAAGTCGACGGTGTAGTTGATGGGCGGCCCCGGCAGTCGCCCCGCCTGCAGCTCGCGCAGGAAGTCGATGCCGGCCATGCGCCCGGCGGCCTCCGCCAGGATCGCGGGATCTTCCCGTTTGTACGTACGCGTTCGCCCCACGGTCCAGCGCCCTTCCCTCTGACTGTCAGCTGACTTTTTCAAGTGAAGCTAGACTTTTGTTCGCCTGACTGTCAATGACGAAGCCAGACCCTTACGATTGCGGGATGGAGTGGCTTGAGGCGAGCACGGAGAACTGCCCCGTCCAGTGCACGCTCGACGTGATCGGGGAGAAATGGACGCTGCTGATCCTGCGTGACGCCGTCAACGGCGTCCGCCGCTTCGACGACTTCCATCGCCACATCGGCCTGTCGGAGGCCGTCCTCAGCGACCGCCTCCGCAAGCTGACCTCGTCCGGCATCCTGAAGACGGTCCCCTACCGGGAGCCCGGCAGCCGCTCCCGCAACGAATACCGCCTGACCCGCAAGGGCTGGGACCTATGGCCCGTCCTGATGGCGCTCAGCCAGTGGGGCGAGGCATACACCCTCGGTTCCGAGGGTCCTGTACTGGACGTCCGCCACACCGAGTGCGACGCCCCGGTCCGTGTCGTCGTCGAGTGCTCCGCGGAGCACTCCACCCTCACTCCCCGTGAAGTCACCGCCCGGCTGGCCACAGGCGCCCGCCTCCGGTCGTGAGCCATCGACCTCGCGGTCGCGGGCCGGACAGCGGTGAGACATCTGCTGAGTGCCGTGTACTCCGCCGCCGTTGCCCTGTTGCCCTGTGAGGCATGTGCTCTGACGAGTAGCCAGTGGGCTGCTTGAACCGTTGCTACCGCTGGCCAGAAGCCGGGGCGGCCGCCGGTACGGACGCGTCGGCAGTTGATCGACGGCATGCGGTGGCGGACCCGGGACAGGTGCTCCGTGGCGGGATGCGCGTGCCGATGGTGCGGGGGCGGTCGGGCATGCCGGGGCACGGTTGCTTGGCGGATCGCTCTGATACCACCGATCCGATCAGTGCCGCGTACTCCGCCGCTCTCAGATCGCTTCGGCCGCGCGGGCCCGGACATGACCCGGTCGAGTGGCCACCGGCCCCGGCGGTCATGCATGCCGACGGAGTCGCGGTTGAAGGACAGGAACTGCTTGGGGTCCAACCGGGTCAAGGTGGCGCGCAGCGTGTCCCAGGAAGTGGTGGCGACAACCTTCTCGATGTCCTTGCCGCCCTTGGGCCCGGTGCCGGCCCCGAAACTGCCGGACCAACCGGCCTACCGGCAGGTCATGGCGCTGTTCGCCGCGGCCGACACGCCGCTGCGGGCGCGGCGGGTGTGCGAGGCGACGGACATGAAGATTGCGCCCAACAACATCAACAACACCCGCCTGAATCTCAAGCGGCTGACCGAGCGCGGAACCCTGGTCAAGACGAGCAGGGCTTCTTCACCCAGCCGCGGCGGCCGGCCCGGCAAAGCTGCGGCCGGTCCGATGTCACTCCCGAAATGGTGAAACGGACATCAACTCACGTAGCCCTCTCAGGACTGCAACTGGGCGAAGAGCGTCGCCAGGTCGATGAGGCCCCAGTGCTCTGTGAGCTTCCCGTCGGCCACCTTGAACATGCGGAGCTCCAGCACCTTGATCGATCGGCCGGTGGCGGGAGTGCCGTTGAAGGGCCCGGTGTTCGTGCCGGTGAGGATGAAGGTGATCGCGAACCAATCGTCCTCGGCGACGACACGGACCGGCGTGGCGGCGAAGTCGGGGACCGCGTCGAGGAACGACGCCAGCACCGCGCGGGTCTCCTCGAGGCCGGTGGCGGTGCCGTCGGCGGCGTGGTTGCGGAAGTCCGGCGCGTACAGGGCGAACAGGGCGTCGAGGTCACGCAGGTTGACGAGCTTGACGTACTCATCGGCAAGTCGGTGCAAGTCGGCGGTGGACGGTTGGGTTTCGATGTTCGAGGAAGACATGTGCTTCTCCAATGTGGATGGACGGAGCGGCTCCGCCCCGGTGACGGACAGTGGAATCGGGTCGAACTGGCGGGTTGGACGAGCAGGGTCTGGCGATGGCGCCGGGCAGCGGCTGCTTCTTCTCGCAGAGGCGAAGCGCCCGGCCGGGGTTTGTCAGGCGGTGAGCGTGGGGTAGTCGGTGTAGCCGGCCTCGTCGCCGCCGTAGAAGGTGGCGGGGTCGGGGGTGTTCAGGGGTGCGCCGGTGCGTACGCGCTCGACGAGGTCGGGGTTGGCGAGGGCCATGGTGCCGACGGTGACGATGTCGGCCAGGCCGTCCTCGATGTCCTTCGCGCGGGTGGCGATGTCGGTGCCGGCCCGGTTGAGCACCAGGGTGTTCGGCCACAGCTTGCGGAGGGTGTGCAGGAGTTCGTCGTCGCCGCAGTTGCCGATGTGCAGGTAGGCGAGGTCGAGCGGGGCGAGGGCGCGCACGAGTGCCGGGTACAGCTCGTGGGTGTCACTCTCCGCGATGTCGTTGAACGGGTTGCCGGGAGAGATCCGCAAGCCGGTGCGGCCGGCGCCGATCTCGTCCGCCACCGCGGTGGCGACCTCGACCGCGAAGCGGATGCGGTTGTCGATGGAGCCGCCGTACTGGTCGGTGCGCTGGTTGGTGTTGCCGACGAAGAACTGGTGCAGCAGGTAGCCGTTGGCGCCGTGGATCTCGACGCCGTCGGCGCCCGCCGCGATGGCGGCCGCCGCGGCGCGCCGGAAGTCCTCGACCGTCGCGGCGACCTCCTGGGTGGACAACTCGCGCGGTACCGGCATCTCCTGAGGGCCGGACGGGGTGAACATGGCGCCCGCCGGCTGGACCGGGGAGGGGGCGACCGGCTGCCGGTGGTGGAGGGTGTTGTCGGGGTGGGACATCCGTCCGACGTGCATGAGCTGGATGACGACGCGTCCATCGACACCGTGCACGGCGTCGGTGACCTTGCGCCACCCGGCGATGTGCTCCTCGGAGTAGATGCCCGGGGTGAGCGGGTAGCCCTGTCCGTCGGCGTTGGGCTGGGTGCCCTCGGTGATGATGAGGGCGTGCGAGGCGCGCTGGGCGTAGTACTCGGCGTTCAGCTCGGTGGGTATGCCTTCCGGGGTGGACCGGTCCCGCGTCATGGGGGCCATCGCAAGCCGGTGCGGCAGGGAGATCTCCCCGGCGACGATCGGGTTCCACAGGGCATTCAACATGGATGTTTCCTCAAATAAGGGTGAGAGGGAGCTGCGGGGTGGCGGGCTGCCTGCCCCACGGGGAGCGCGTAGGCGGTGAGCGGCCGGACGGGCCGGGTGACCTTCCACCGTGGAAGGCGGACTGCGTGGAGGGGCAGCAAGCAACGGCGGAGGCCGAGCGCGTCGGTCTTCCCCCGGCCCACGCCGGAGGACGCATCGGTCGTGTGCAGCAGCGGCCGTGCCGTCGTCACACAGGGACGCCTCCCGCACCGGAGTTGGAGCGGCTGTCAGCCGCCAGAGTCGGAGCCGGCGGTCAGCCGCGGTAGCGATCGGCCGGCACCCGCTGCGACAGGTTCGGGACGAGCGTCTGACGCGCCTTCTCGAACGACTCCCAGTCGCTGATCTGGGGCAGTGACGGGATGGTGACGGGCTCCCCGGCGTCGAGGCCGGCGAGCGCCGCGTCGACGGCGTCGTCCGCACTCATGATCCACTCGTCGGGGAACGCCGCGAGGTCGAGGCCGGAGCCGTCCCAGAACTCCGTGCGGACGGCGCCCGGCAGAACGGCCTGCACCACGACGGGGCTCTCGGCGAGTTCCTGCTGCAGGGCCTGGGTGAACGTCAGCACGTAGCTCTTGGTGCCGCTGTAGACGGCGCTGACGGGCAGGATGTTGAGAGCCAGGGCAGAGGAGATGTTCACCACGGTGCCGTGCCCGCGGGCCGTCAGGCCCGGCAGGACCGCGGTGGTCAGCCTGGTCAGCGAGGTCACGTTGAGGTTGATCAGTGCCTCGGAGGCCGCGGCGTCGGAGCTTGCCAGCGGGGTGAACAGCGACCCGCCGGCGTTGTTGATCAGCACCGCGATGCTCTCGTCGGTCCGTAGACGCTCCTCGACCACGGAGATCTGCGCCGCATCGGTGAGGTCGGCGGTGACGACTTCCACCGCGCGGCCGGTGCGGCTGCGGATGTCCGCCGCCAGCGTTTCCAGCCGCGCAGCGTTCCGGGCCACCAGGATCAGGTCGTAGCCCCGAGCGGCAAGCCGCTGCGCGTAGGCGGCACCCAGGCCGGCGGACGCACCGGTGACGACAGCGGTCTCGTTCTGCGTGGTCATGGGTGGATCTCATTTCTGGGCTGGCGGATGAGTAGGGGCCAAAGCGTCGGCCCCGCTTTAGATTACGGTAGGTATCTAACGCCGTCCAGTCAACGGCCCCGACACCAGCCAGTCACCGCCCGCAGCCAGAGACTGCTCGACGTGCACGCGGGGTTACAGGGTCGGCGGCCGATCAGGTTCGGATGGAGACTCCCCGGACGCATGGCCGCTGTGGACGGTTTCGTGCACTGCCCTCACGACGAGCGCGCAGGCACGGCGAACGACTCCCCTGCAGAGACCTGCACGCCGCACACACGCCGAACCCAACGCGAGCCGCCTCCAACCGGCGTCGGATCACCCCCGACTACCCGGGGGGCGAGCAGCGCGGTACCGGGCTCGGCAGCCCCTGCCGTACGGAAAGACGAAAAGAGGGCGCTGCGGCCGCCCGCCCGGCACTTCGCATATGATAGATGCGCTTTACTATCTAACGTGGGCAGGTGACTGATGAGTCGGGTTTCGCAAGCCCAAGCGCTCGAGAACCGCAGGCGCGCGGTCGCCGCGGCCGCCCAGCTCTTCCGAGAGCGCGGTGTGAACGGCATCAGCGTCGCCGATCTGATGAAGTCCATCGGGCTGACCACGGGGGGCTTCTACAAGCAGTTCCCCTCCAAGGAGGCCCTGGTAGCCGAGGCGGCTCAAGCCGCTTTCGGGGACCTTGACCTACTCCTGGCGTCGTTCGACACGGCCCACGGCGACCACGACAGCGCGCGCGGCGCCCTCGTCGACTTCTACCTGTCGGCCGAGCACCGTGACCAGCCCGGCACCGGCTGTCCCACCGCGGGATTCGCAGGGGACACGGCTCGCGAGCCCACAGCTGGAGGGGTGCGCGAAACGTACGCAGCCGGAGTCGAGGCATTCGCCGCGTGGATGTCCACCGACACCGAAGACGGCCTTCCCATGGTGGCCACTCTGGTCGGCGCGATCCTGCTCGCCCGAGCCACGGCGGGCACAGAACTGTCGGAGAAGATCCTGGAGTCGACCCACAAGGCCCTGACTGCACCCGACGGGCCCTGACCCGGAATCCCGGACACCGGCTAGGCGGCTGAGGCCCAACTCCACGCGGTTAAGCGGTTGTTGGGCCCGTCAGGGGGTTGCGTTCCATGCGTCGGCAAGGACGCACTTCCCGTAACCGATCTTGAGGAGCCCCGCCGCTGGTGCTCCATGCCCTTGGGTGTGATCACGTACTTCGGCCGGCTCCGCGAGCCCGGCTCCTTGTAGGTCTCGGCGGCCAGGATCCCTTCCTCCACCGACATCCGGAGCCGCGCCGCGAGGAGGTTGCGTGGGCAGCCGAGGACGCGTTCGAAGTCGCTGAAGCGGGACGAGCCGCACCAGACCTCGCGCAGGATCAGGATCGTCCACCTCTCACCTACGACCTCAAAGGTCCGGGCAATCGAGCAGTTGGACGCGTCCCGGTCGAGACGGGGGTCCATGCCGGCGCCCTGAAGAGCCTCGGTCCTCGCATCCATGGGGTGGCCCTAACCTTACCTGAGTTTACTTTTCTATACTCAGGAGCTAACGTCGTAGCCAGCACATCAACCCGGCCGCACGCGAGAAACGGGCGCGCAGGGGGACCTGCGCGAAGAATCACATCAACCACCGGAAACCCACTTGGAAAGGCGGCCGGCGTGAAGGCATTCGTCGTCGAGAAATACGGCAAGGACGGCGTGCGCGCCGCAGAGGTACCCGAGCCCACCGTCGGAGACCGCGACGTCCTGGTCAGAGTGAGCGCCGCCAGCATCAACCCGCTGGACAAAATGGTCCGCAACGGGGAGTTCAAGCAGCTTCTGAAGTACAAGCTTCCGTTCGTGCTCGGCCACGACC
>NZ_VWMY01000054.1:2423-13511 GCF_008905045.1 Streptomyces albicerus | reverse complement strand
TCTACGCCCGTCCACGCGACCTGCGGATCGGAGGCTTCGCGGAGTTCATCGCGATCGACATGGACGATGTCGCGCCCAAGCCGGCCTCCCTCACCCTCCACGAGGCAGCCGCAGTACCGCTGGTGGCCCTGGCCGCCTGGCAGATCCTCGTCGACCGCGCCCACGTGAAGCCGGGACAGAAGGTACTCATCCACGCCGGCGCCGGCGGCCTCGGCTCGACGGTCATCCAGCTCGCCAAGCACCTCGGCGCCACCGTGGCGACGACCACGAACACCGACACCGAGAAGCTGGTCAGGGACCTCGGCGCCGACGTCGTCGTCGACTACACCAAGGAAGACTTCTCGAAGGTACTGTCCGGCTATGACCTGGTGCTGGACTCCCTGGGCGGGGCGAACCTCGAGAAGTCACTGACGGTGCTGAAGCCCGGCGGCCTGGCCATCAGTGTCGTCGGCCCGCCGGACGCCGGCTTCGCCAAGCAGCTCGGCGCCCCCTCCTTCCTGGGCCTGGTCATGAACACCCTCAGTCGCAAGATCCGCAAGCAGGCCAAGGCACTGGGCGTGCGCTACGAGTTCTTCTTCATGCAGGCCAACGGCTCCCAGCTGCGCAAACTAGGCGCCCTCTACGAGAGCGGGAAGCTCCGCCCGGTCATCGACAGCACCTTCCCGTTCGACCAGACGCTCGAGGCAATGGCACACGTCGAGCAGGGCCGCACAAAGGCCGGCAAGGTCGTGGTCTCGATGGCGCCCGACACCGACTGAGACCGTGCCGGCCACAGACCCTCCGCCCGGCACGGTCGTCGGAGGGGCGACGACGCCGTCGGCGATCCAATGGCGACTACGGTGGCGGAGGACCGCCGCTGACGGTGGCTGAAAGGCCGCCGCTGCAGGCGTCTCGGTGCCATTCCGCCCGCCATATGGCTCGAGACACAGCACGGCCATGTGGCTCTCGGCCGGCTGGCAGCTCTCGACGCTCATGACGGACGCATGACTGGCTAATAGCGCCTTCCGCGTCCGCGACAACCTGGTGCCGTGACCGGATGGGTCCCCGGGTCGCCTCCGGTCGCTCCAAAGAGTCGCCAGATACGCTCCTTCAGTCTTTGGACGAGAGGAGTTGCTGAGTGGCCCGGTTAAGCGGACCCGTTCTGCGCACCCAGAGGCTTGTGATGGAGCCGATCCGCCGCGGGGACAGCGACGATCTCTTTGAGGCAGTGGTCGGTCAGGACAGTGTCATGCGATGGCTGGCGACCGGCCGGGCGGACAGTCGATCTGCGGCCGAGGCCATGTGCGACGACCACGTCGCCCACTGGACCAGACACGGCTACGGCGACTTTGCGGTCAGGGACGCTGCAACGCACGCGTTTCTCGGCCGGGTGGGATTGCGTAATCGGGCCCAGTACGGGGTTGACCTCGGTTTCGCCGTGCACCCACGGGCCCAAGGCCGCGGGATCGCCGGCGAGGCGGGCCGTGCCTGCCTGGACCTGGCGGTTCACCGCCTCTCGCTCCCCGCCGTTTTCGCGTTCGTCCTGCCCGGCAATGCGGCCTCGATCGCGGTACTGCGCCGCCTGGGCGCCCAGGCGGACGGGACTGTCCAGTCCAGTGGCCGGCATTGTCTGCGCTACCGGTTCGACCCCGCCGCCACGGCAGCTGCGGAGCATGTGGTGGACGACGGTTGTGCGGACCTTCAGCTGATGCATGCGTTGGGCCCCGGTTCTCCGGAGGACAAAGCCGCACTCCGCGATGGCCTGTCCGACCCATCCGGGGTGAATGGGCTCGGTCTGGTGTGGGCTGACAAGCAGCACACCCTCACCGCTGTCTCCGAAGGCCGGCCGGTGGCTTCCACGGGATGGCTGCTGCGAGACATGGCCTTCGACGGATTGCCTCGCCGCGCCGCAGGGCTGGGCGGTGTGCTGGTGCACCCCGCCCATCGAGGCCAGGGCATCGCCCGGACAGTGATCAGCGTGGCGGTGGAGCACGCACGAGCGGCCGGCGCCGAGACGATGATTCTGCTCTGCCGCCCGGACCTGGTCCCGTTCTACACGCAGCTGGGATGGAGTCGGCTCTCCGTGCCCGTCACCGTCCAGCAGCCCGACGGGGCGCGGACATCGCCACTGACCACCATGATCTACGACCTGGCCGGCCTCCCTCATCCCACCATCAGCGTGGACCTGCGGGGCCTGCCCTTCTGATGCGCTGAGCAGGATTCACGGGGCGGTCAGGCCGCTTCGGCAAAGTGACGGTCTGCGCACCCTCACAAGCACGGCGGACGCAGCGCAGTACGCCGGCGGCCCGCGCTGGACGGGCCGCCCGCAGATGCAGTCTCCGCAAGCACTCTCGGCGGGACGAGCCGCACCAGACCTGGCGCAGGAGCAGGATCGCCCACATCGCGCCCACGATGCCCCGGAAGAGCCTCCTCGCATCCATTGAGTGATTCCAACTCACCTGAGTTTACTTTCATATACTCAGCGAGTAGCGTCATGACCAGCACATCGACCCGCCCGCCCGCCGCAGGAGACCCCGGCACGGCACCCGTCCGAGAAGGAGCACCACCATGGGAGTAAGCCCAGAGGCACACGAGTTCGCGGAGTTCCTCGCGAGTGTGAGCGCGAAGTCGTCGACACCCGGCCTCGATCTGGCCGTCGTCCGCGACATCGTCGACTCGAACCACAAGGCGTCGGCCGAGCCGGAAGGCGTCACCTACGCCGAGGTCGACGCGGACGGCGTCCCCGCGCTGTGGGCCATCCCCGAGGGCGCCGACCCCGACCGGGCGCTGCTCCACTTCCACTTCGGCGGATCCGTCACCGCCTCCATGCATTCCGACCGCAAGGCCGCCGGCCACATCGCGAAGGCGGCCGGAGCCCGCTCGCTCGTCGTGGACTTCCGCCTGGCACCCGAACACCCCTACCCCGCCCAGCTCGACGACGCCGAGACGGCCTACCGGTGGCTGCTCTCCCAGGGCTACGAGCCGCGCAACATCGGCAGCACCGGCCACTCGATCGGCGGCACCCTCGCGGTGATGCTGCCGCTGCGCCTGCTCGCCAAGGGCGAGGCCACCCCCGGCGCGATCGTCAGCGTCTCGCCGTGGACCGACCTCACCATCCAGAACCCGTCGGTGGACGCGAACGAAGACAACGACAAGATGCTCAGCCGGAACACCCTCGCACTCTTCCGGGGAGCCTGGCTGCAGGACCCCGCGGTGGACTTCACCGACCCCCAGATCAGCATCGCGAACGCCGATCTGACCGGCCTGCCCCCCACGACCGTCCACTACGGCGAGTACGAGACCCTCGCCGACGACGGCGCCCAACTCGGCCGCCGCCTCGCGGACTTCAAGGTCACCTCCGAGGTCCACCCGATGCCCGAAGGGCAGCACTCGTTCGTCCTGGGCGCCGGGCGGGCACCCGAGGTGGACCAGGCGATCCAGCAGATGGGGCAGTGGCTCCGCCGCCACCTCGGCGCGTGAGCGGCAGCCGCACCTGAACGGCGGGGCGGGGGCCTGAAGGCCAGGCTGCCGCACCACCGCGATGCCGGCGCTCGGTCCGCCGCTCTCCGGGCAGCCTGCTCGACCATGCCGGCCGGCATGCGGTACTTGTGTCCGACACCGTTCCGCACGCAGCAAAGCCCCACCACCGTCCCGCGATGCCACAAAGGAGTGCGCGATGGGAACGTACGAGGATGTCTTCCGCGCCAGTACCGCGGACCCGGAGAGCTTCTGGCTGAAGGCGGCAGAGGGCATCGACTGGGATGTCACTCCGCAACGCGCCCTGGACTCCTCGGGCTCACCGTTCTACCGCTGGTTTCCCGACGGGCGGCTCAACGTCTGTTTCAACGCGCTCGACCGCCACGTCGAAGCCGGCCGCGGCGAACAACCCGCGCTCATCTACGACTCCCCCGTGACCGACACCCAACGCACCTACAGCTACGCGCAGTTGAGGGACGAGGTGGCAGCCTTCGCCGGAGCACTCGCGCAGCTCGGCGTGGGACACGGCGACCGCGTGGTGATCTACATGCCGATGGTCCCCGAGGCCGCCGTCGCGATGCTGGCCTGTGCGCGCATCGGCGCGGTCCACTCGGTCGTCTTCGGCGGGTTCGCCCCGCACGAACTCGCCCTCCGCATCGACGACGCCGCCCCCAAGGTGGTCGTCTCCGCCTCCTGCGGCATCGAGGGCAAGCGTGTCATCGCGTACAAGCCCCTGCTCGACCGGGCCATCGAACTCGCCGTCCACAAGCCGGAGAAGAGCGTGATCCTGCAACGCCCGCAGGAAACAGCCGCGCTGGGGCCGGACGATCTCGACTGGGCCGACCTGGTCGCCGCCGCGCCGCCGGCCGACTGCGTTCCCGTCGCCGCCACCGATCCCCTGTACATCCTCTACACGTCCGGAACGACCGGAAAGCCCAAGGGAGTCGTACGTGACAGCGGCGGCTACGCGGTCGCCCTGCACTGGTCGATGGGCGCCGTGTACGACGTGGGCCCGGGCGAGACGATGTTCACCGGCTCCGACGTGGGCTGGGTCGTCGGGCACTCGTACATCGTCTACGCGCCCCTGCTGGCCGGCGCGACGACGGTCCTGTACGAGGGCAAGCCGGTCGGCACGCCGGACGCGGGCCAGTTCTGGCGCGTCGCCGCCGAGTACCGGGTCAAGACCATGTTCACGGCGCCCACCGCCTTCCGGGCGATCAGGAAGGAGGACCCGAAGGGGGCGCTCACCGCCGGCTACGACCTCTCCCACCTGCGCTACCTCTTCCTCGCCGGCGAGCGCCTCGACCCCGAGACGTATCACTGGGCGAGCGCCCTCCTGGACGTCCCGGTGATCGACCACTGGTGGCAGACCGAGACCGGCTGGCCCATCGTCGCCAACCCGGTCGGCATCGAAGCCGCTCCCCTCAAGCCCGGCTCCCCGACCCGCCCGCTGCCGGGCTGGGACGTCCGCGTCCTCGACCCCTCGGGCGAGCCGACGCCCGCGGGCGTCGATGGCGCGATCGTCGTGAAGCTCCCCCTGCCACCCGGCGCACTCCCCACGCTCTGGAACGACGACGACCGCTACGTCGCCTCCTACCTCTCCGCCTACGACGGCTACTACCTCACCGGCGACAGCGGCCACATCGACGACGACGGCTACGTCTTCGTCATGGGCCGCACCGACGACGTCATCAACGTCGCCGGACACCGGCTGTCCACCGGCAGCATGGAAGAGGCCCTGGCCGCCCACCCCGACGTCGCCGAATGCGCCGTCATCGGCGTCGCCGACGAACTCAAGGGACAGATCCCGCGCGGCCTCGTCGTCCTGAAGGCAGGCAGCAACCGCGAACCGAGCGAGGTCGAGGCCGAACTCGTCCAGCTCGTACGCGAACGCATCGGCGCCGTCGCCTCACTCAAGGACGTCACGGTCGTCGCCGCCCTACCCAAGACCCGCTCGGGCAAGATCCTCCGCAAGACCATGCGCGGCATCGCCGACGGCCACGACGAACCCATCCCGTCCACGGTCGACGACCCCGGCGTCATCGAGGTCCTGCGCCCGGTCCTCCGCCGCACCCATCACACCCCGTGAACGGCTGACAGCGCCCTGGCCGACGGTGGGCGAGCGCGTCCACCGGCCTCCGCGCGGCACGGCCCGTCGGCCAGGGCGGGGGTACCTTCCAGGGGGCGGGTCTGCATCGTGTGGTTGGGGTGGTTCGAATTGGCGAGGTGAACTGCCTGAGCGGTCCGAAGTGCGCCTCGATCGGGTTCGCCCAGGACGCGTAGGTCGGGGTGAAGCACAACCCGCCCCTGCGCTTCGTCGCCCAGCGGCGGATGTCGGCGCCCCTGTGGGCGGACAGGTTGTCCAGCGGCGGTCGGCCGCGCCGCCAGGGCCAGTCAGGAGCGGCAGGCCCGCGCATCCGCCCACGGGTCCACGTAGTCCGCGATCCGATCGCGCCCCACCCGATCCGCAAGGGCCTGGGCGAAGACCCGGCTGCGCCCACTCGTCCCGCTGCATGCGCGGGTGCGGCGAGGGCGCGGCCGGGTGTCGTCCGCCTGTGACGGTGACGGTGACGGTGACGGTGACGGTCAGGTCACCACGTCGACATGGTCGTCGGCACCCTCACTCTTCGGTGCGGCCGCGCTTCGTGTCGGCCGCGCCCGCGTTGGACATGATCTCTCTGGCCTCTGCGGGGATGTTGTCGCTGGTGAAGATGGTGTTGTCCCGTACGACGTTGCCGCGCTCGCCGTCGACGAGGCCGGTGATGTTGGGGTTGGTCGCGTAGTTTCCGATCAGGGTCTGATCGCCGGTGAGGTTGCTGTTCTGGTTGTTGGCGTGCGCCCACTGGCCGGCGGTGTCGAGGAAGACGTTGCGGTTCGCGGTCATGTAGCGGGATCCCTCGTCGAAGTACAGGCCGAGCTGCCCGCTGTTCTCGCAGAAGTTCTCCTTGATGGTGCCGTTGGGGTTGGCGGAGAGCGTGTAGATGCAGCCGGCGTCGAACAGCGTGTGTACGACGTCGCTCACGTGGTTGCCCACCACGTGGAGGTCCGTCAGGGTCGTGGGCGTGTCGTAGATCGGCTGGAAGTCGTACAGTCCGCGGGCGATGTACTCAGGGCTGCCGCCCGGGTCGTTGGCACCCCATCCGTAGCCGATCCCGATGCCGGTGTACGGCATGTCGGAGACGTCGTTGTGCTCGATGGTCAGCCGGGTGGCGTAGCTGGCGAAGATGCCGTCCTGGTCGAGGTACTCCAGCGCCGTGGAGAAGATGCGGTTGTTGCCGATCAGGATGTCGCTGTTGGTCATGCGCTCGTCGGACGGGTGGTGTGCGTCGGGACGCACTCCGCCGGCCACGATGCCGCCGCCGGCGCTCGCGGTGAACGTGTTGCCGGTGACGGAAATGTTCTGCGCGCCCAATCCGACGCCGGTGGCGTGTGCGTTGGCGTCGTTGCCGATGCCGAGCCCGACCGAGCCGAGGTTGACGAAGCGGTTGTCGGCGAAGGTGATGCCGTCCGCCGCCGACACCTGCACGGCCGCGGGCGCCTGTGCCCAGTTGTTGCGTGCTCCCTCAAATCCCCGGCAGCCGACCGCACACGACGTGAAGGCATCGGCGGGCCGGTGCGGCTGCACGCCGGTGATGAACGCGCCCGTCTGCTGGTTGGCGTATCCGTTGGGCGAGCTGGGGTGCAGCCACGTGGTGCCGGTGAAGGTCATTTTCTGGAACCGGAGGTCATGGGCCGGCTCGTCGTAGGTGCCGCCGACCTCGAGCAGCGTTTCCATGCGCGGCAGCTCGACCTGTGCGCTCTCCAGGTCCTGCCCCTCGAGCGGCTTGTAGTACAGCGTGCCGGCCGTCGTGTCCAGGTACCACTCTCCGGGCTCGTCGAGGAAGCTCTTGGAGTTCAGCAGCCAGAACGTCGGCGTCCGGAACGGGGACTGGATGGTGTCGTATCCGTAGGTGTTGTTGTCCCAGGCGGGTTGCTGCATCACGACCCTGGAGCCGGAGATGCTCTCCACGGGCGCGAAGCGGTTGGTGAACGACAGCTTCGCCTGGAGTTCGATCCGCTTCTGGTCGGGCAGCGTGGCCAGGTGATCCAGGTCCGGGTTGTCGAGGGTGAAGCCGGTCGGGTTGAGCGAGATGTCGGACCGGTTCAGCGCGAGGCGCGCGCGCTGTGCCGGGACGCCGTCGACGTAGAGCTGACGGGTATCGAAGCCGGTGCCGACATGTGCCTTGTAGATGCCCTTGTCCGGGTCGTCGAGTTCCCAGTCGGTGACCGGGTCCGCGCCGCTCACCACGGGCTTCGCTCCGGGCACGGCCTGCCAGGTCACCCTGTGCCCGTCGCGGCCGGAGTCGGCTGCGCCGAAGCGCAGCGGCGAGGTGAGCCGGTGGGTCCCGCCGAGGAGGTTCACGGTGACGTCGCCGTCGCCTCGGGCCGCGAGGACCTGTGCCCGGCGCTGCGCCTCCGCCAGGGTCTTCAACGGCCGGCTGAAGGTGCCTGGCCCGTGGTCGTCGGCGCGCGGAGCGCCGGTGGGAGCGACGACGAGTCTGTGCCCCTGGGGAGCGGCGTGTGCGTCGGAGGGCAGGGCGGCGTGCAGTCCGGCGGCCAGGGTCGCGGCGGTCGCCACGACGAACGTTCTTGTGTGCCGTGCGAGGAGCGAGTGCATGGCTACGTCCCTTCTTCGCGGTCGGGGTGGTCCGGGCCGGTCAGGGCCCAGCGGTGCGCGGCACTTCGTTGACGGGATGCGGTACGAGGAACCGGGGAGGACCGGGGTGGTGCTGCTGCGTGCCGGCGTGGCGACCGGCCGCTGTGAGCAGTCGTCGTCCTGCGTGATCGGGCCGGATGCCGGGACCTTCGGGTGCAGCGGTGTGCTGTCGCCCTGACGCCGTTATCGCTTCCTCGTCGACCTCGATGCCCAGACCCGGAGAGTGACCGAGGACGAAGGCACCGTCCTCGACGTGCAGGTCGAGGGAGAGGCCCAGGGGCGGCTGGAGGTTCTGCAGCTCGGCGGCGATGAGGTTGGGCACGGACGTCGCGGCGTGCAGGAGCGCCACGGGCGTGTCGCCGATCGGGCTGACGGGCAGGTCGTGGGCGTGAGCCAGGGCGGCGACCCGAAGAAAGTGGGTCACGCCCCAGACCGCCGCCGTCTGGACGATGTCGACTGCGCCCCGGGCCAGCAGCGGCCGGTACTGCTCAAGGCCGCTGAGGTTCTCCCCGCTGGCGACCGAAGCCCGGATTCCCCGTCCGACGGCAGCCATGCCTTCGGCGTCCCAGCGCCGGACGGGTTCCTCGACCCAGGTGAGGTCAAGCGTGCGTTCCAGTTCCGAGACGTGACGGACCGCCTGCTTGCGGGTCCAGGTCTCGTTCGCGTCGAGCATCAGGGCCGGCCGCGCGCCCCGTCCGGCCTCGGTCAGTACCTCTCGTACGAGGGTCAGCCGGTCGCGGTCCCGCTCGACGTCCAGGCCGCCCTTGAGCTTGGCCGCCCGCAGGCCGTGCTCGGCGTAGGTCTGGTAGACGTGGGCCAGTTCGTCGTCGCTCAGGGCGATGTCCAGGGCCGATGCGTAGGCGGGGACCCTCCGGTCGCCTCCCCCGAGAAGGCGCCACAGCGGTTCGCCCGCCGCCTTCGCCTTGATGTCCCACAGGGCGGTGTCGAGGGCACCGATGGTCCCGAAGAGGGCTCCGGCGTGTCCGGCCTTGAAGGTGTGCCGCAGCATGCGGTCGTAGAGCGCGGTCACGCACCGCGGGTCCTCTCCGTCGATGGCGGAGAAGACGGCGTCCACTTCTATGTGAGGTCCCAGTCCGACGCCGGTGATGCCCGCGTCGGTGTCCACCAGGATGATCGGCACCGGAGTGACCCCGTCGACGTAGACGCCGTTGGCGTCACCGATGGGCCGGCCCCATTCGTGGACGGTCGTGAGGGTGCGAAACCCGGTTATCCGCATGTCAGCCCTTCGTGGCACCGGCGGTGATCCCGTCGGCGATCTGGCGCTGGAAGAAGAGGTAGAGCACGAGGACCGGCAGTGCGGCGATCAGCACCCCGGAGGCGAAGGTGGGGATGTCGTCGGAGTACTGCCCGCGCAGTGACGTGACTCCGACCATGAGGGTGCGGTGTTCGGGGGACGGCATCATCAGCAGGGAGATGAGCACGTCGTTCCAGCAGAACAGGGCGTTGAGGATGCCGACCGACAGCAGAGCCGGGCGGCCGATCGGCAGCATGACCCGCCAGTAGACGCCGTACGTCGTGTTCCCGTCGATCCTGGCCGCGTCCATGATCTCGCCCGGGATCACGGAGTAGTAGCTCGTCATCAGGAAGATCGTGAACGGGAGGAACTGCGCGACGTAGGCGAGGATCAGCCCGGGATAGGTGTCCATGAGGCCGCTGTCCGCCATGACCCGCGCAAGCGGGACCATGATCACCTGGAACGGGATGAACAGCGCCGCGAGAAAGCACAGGAACAGGGCCCGTGAGCCCCGGAACCGCAGGTGGCTCAGCGCGAAGCCGGCCATCGAGCCGATCAGCAGAAGGAGGGCGACAGCGGACGCCACCACGATGACGGAGTTGGCGAAGTACCGCCCCAGGCCGACACTCGTCCATGCCGTGGCGATGTTGTCCCAGGACAAGGAACTCGTCAGGGAGAAACGGTCGAGGATGTAGTCGTGCCGGGTCTTCATGGCGACGTTGGCGGTGAACACCAGAGGGTAGATCGTCGCCACTGCCAGGGCGGCCATCGGGACGGCGACCACCCACACACGCAGGCGCACGCGGCGCATCAGTGCTCCCTCCCCGCGCGACGGAGCAGCGCGATCTGCGCGAGCCCCACCACGAGCATCAGGAGAAAGAGAACCGTCGAGGCGGCCGAGGCGAGCGCCGGCCGGTTCATCTCCCCCTGCTGGATCCAGATGTAGTACTCGGGCAGATAGGTGGACCCCTCCGGGCCGCCGCTGGTCATCACGTAGAGCAGGCCGAACATGGACGTCAGCATCCCGATCATGGTGGTGACGAAGACGAACTGAATGGTGCGGGACAGGCCCGGGACGATCACGTGCCAGATGACCTGGGGCAGCGACGCGCCGTCGACCCGGGCGGCGTCGAGGAGTGTGGCGTCCAGGGTGGAGAACCCGGCGAGGAAGACCACCAGGGCCATCCCGAACGTCGCCCAGACGTGAACGCCGACAACCGTGAACATGGCGATGTCCGGATCGCCGAGCCAGTCGACGGGGTCGATGCCGGTGTTCCCGAGAGCCGCGTTGAGCGGGCCGTCGAAGGCCAGCAGCAGGTTGAAGATCGCACCGACGAGCACCGGAGAGAGCACGGCCGGAAAGAAGTAGACGCTGCGGTGGATCCGGTGCCCGGGCACGCGCAGATAGATGAACGTCGCGAGCAGGCCGGGAATCGCCACCGCCACCGGAAGCAGCAGCACGAGCAGTCCGACGTTCTGCAGGGCTGTGCGAAAGAGCGGGTCCCGGAACAGTTCCGCGTAGTTGTCCAGGCCAACCGTGGTCCCGTCGCGCTCGCCGTCGCCGGTGAAGGAGAAGTTGACGCCCATGAGCAGCGGGACCAGGCGGAACGCCACGACGATCACAATGGCCGGGGCCAGCAGGATGTAGGGCGCGAGGCGTTCGGCACGCTGCCCACTGATG
>NZ_VWMY01000054.1:0-2313 GCF_008905045.1 Streptomyces albicerus | reverse complement strand
CGTACGGCGCGTGCGCTGCCCGGCCTTCGTCTCGTCGGTCCGCCCGGCATCAGCCGGGCGGACCGACGGGGGCGCACCCCGGAGCGGCACGGGTTCAGCCCTTCTGGTCGGAGTCGGCCAGCTTCTGCAGGGCGTCGTCGACGCTGGTCGATCCGCTCAGGATCTGCTGGGACAGCCTCCCCATCAGATCCAGCGTCTTCGAGGACAGTGCGACGTGCAGTGCGGGCTTGCCGGTTTCGATCTCCGACACGATCGTGGCGAGGGCTTGGCCGCCGCCCGACACGTCGAGGGTGCTGTCGGACGCGACCGCGCCGGCGTCGGCGTAGAACGCCTTGAGAGCGTCCTTCGACGTCAAGGAGCGCACCAGGTCTGCGGCCAGTTTCGGCTTCTTCGTCCACTCGGCGACCCCGTAGCCGATACCGCCGTCGTACGGAAGGCCGGGGCGGGCTCCGGAGTTGACGAGCGGGGCCTGCATCACGCCGATGTCGTCCGGGTCCAGGAACTCGCTGAAGTCCTTCCAGTGGCCCACGTCCGACATCAGCCCGACGATGTGGGCTGCCTTGCCGGACTGGAAGCGGGCGAAGGCGTCGTTGAACAGCGCGGTCGAGTTGGCGCCGTCGTTGTTCAGGCCGGCGTCCTCGGTCTCCTTCCAGAGCTCGAAGATCTGCCGCACACGGGGAGAGTTCCAGTCCCGCTTCCCGGCAATCCAGTCGTCGTACTCCTGCGGTGTGAGGACGCCCGACCCCAGTCCCGAGAGGAAGAACTGGATACCGATGCCCTCCTTGTTTCCGAGGGAGAGACAACTGGCCTTGGTCTTCTCGGCGATGGCCTTGCAGTCGTCCAGGAACTCCGGCCACGTCGTCGCCGGGCGTTCGGGGTCGAGACCGGCGTCCTTGTAGAGCGCCTTGTTGTAGTAGATCGGATGCCCCTGCAACGTCACCGGCGCGGCATAGACCTTGCCCTGCGCGGTGAAGGCGTCCCAACCCGCCAGCCGCTTCCTGTCCTTGGCCACATAGTCGTCCAGGGGCAGGAGAGCGTCCGTACGGTCGCGTATCTCACCGCCGCCGTTGAAGAGCATGACGTCGGGGCCCTTGCCGGACTGAATGGCCGTGCCCAGCAACGTGTAGTACTGGTCGAACGGCTGGGCGACGAACTCCACCTTCACATCGGGGTGCTTCTCGGCGAAGTCGGCTTTCGCCTGCTTGATGTAGGAGGCGGCCGACTCCTCGCCGGACTTCCAGTCCCAGACCACGAGCTTGTCGTCCGCGTTGTCGGAAGAGGAGCCGGATCCCGCGCTGCCGCAGCCGGGCAGCGTCATCGCCGCGACCAGGACGGCCGCCCACAGTGCTCGCCGCTTCATGCCGGTCACTCTCCGTTACCTTGCGGGGACCCACCGCCCGCCGATGACCCGGAAACGTAACTCGTATGACGTATGACGTCAATGGCTGTCGCGTATGATGGCGCCTCGAGTCGCCCGCGTGGTCGCGGGACCACCGGAGGAAGCCATGACGGCAACGCAGCCAGCAGCAGAGAGCAGTTCGGCGCCTCCCGCCTGGGCACGACGGCCGACCAACCTTGCGAAGGCGGTCACAGCCGAGTTGGTGGGGCGCATCGTTCGCGGGGAGCACCGGCCGGGGACGCCGCTCCCGCCCGAGCCCGCTCTCTGCGAGGCCTTCGCGGTGAGCCGGACCGTCATCCGGGAAGCCGTGAAGATCCTGCAGGAGAAGGGACTGGTGCAGGTCCGCCAGGGTGCCGGCACCATGGTGACCGCCCCGGCGAAGTGGAACATGCTCGACGAGCACGTCCTGGCGGCGAGCATCGACCAGGACGAGAGTCTGCAGCTCCTCGACGACCTCGTGGTCACACGGCGGCTGTTGGAGTCCGACATGGCGCACGTCGCCGCCCGGCTGGCCACTCAGGACGTCGTTGATCGGCTGCGCACACTGGTGGACCGGATGGACGAACTCGTGGACGACTACGTCACGTACGCGGAGAACGACCGCGCCTTCCACGACGTCATCATGCAGGCGTCGGGAAACCGCATCGCCCGTGGGGTGGTACGCGCACTGGAGAGCCAGGTCGTCAATACCGCGCGGTACATGGGCCGGCCCGAGCGCGCCATGTGCGTCGCGTCCAATCGCGGCCATCGCCGCGTGTACGAGCACATCGCCGCCCACGACCCGAGCGGTGCGGCCGAGGCGATGTTCACCCACATCACCGAAGCCTGGCTCGTCCGCCGCAGCGCACCAGGCGACCCGGTGCGGCTGGACCGTTAGCGGGCGCCACCGGCGGCGCCGCGTTGCGGGCGGCGCC
>NZ_VWMY01000053.1 GCF_008905045.1 Streptomyces albicerus | reverse complement strand
CCGCATTCGTTAAATCCCCACGGCCCATACCGCCAGCCTGACCCCAACACCCCACTCACATCAGGAGATCCGAGAAACACCGCCTAGTGCTGCTCCTCCTGCTGCTGTTTGGATGGCGCGGCGGCAGGCGCCGACTTCCCGCCTGAAGGCGGCGAGGCGGTGAGGCGGTGAGGTTCTCGGGCGTGCTCAGCCACGTCGCAGGGTCCGTCGTCCGGCCCTCCAGTTGCTCCGTCATCGTGGCCTGCTGGTGGGCGTGGACGGCGGCGGCCCGCTGCGCCGGAGTGAGGGCGGCGGCCCGGTCCTGATGGTCGACGGCGTGCGAGGCCGCCTGGTCGTGGCTGTGGTTGTGTTCGCCGGCGTGCGCGGCCGCCGCAGAGGTCGCGGCATGGGTCGTCCCGCGAGGCGGCGTGCGCGGTGCGGGCGGCGCGGACCGCGTTCTGGGCGAGTGAGCCGCGTCGCCGCATGTGCGACGGCGGGTGCATGCGGTGACAGGCACACCTGCCGCGGGCCGGTCGGTGCGACACGACGCGCACCGACCGGCGGAAGGAGAAACGGAGCAGTGACTCAGATCATGGGCATGACTGAGCATGGATACCGCCTGAAAACCGATGTTTCCTGGGCGGCATGAACGAATCCGCTGAACTTCATTTTCCCGCCCCTTCGCACTGGATCGATGGTCGTGCCGTCCCGGCATCCGGGCCGCTGATCGACGTGGTGAACCCCGCTACCGGCGCCGTATTCGCTTCGGTGCCCCGGGGCACCGCCGAGGATGTCGACAGGGCGGTCGACGCCGCGACCGCGGCGTTCCCCGGCTGGTCCGCGACCTCGCCCGCGGACCGGGTGGGCGTGCTGAAGCGTGTGGTCGAGGGGATGCAGCTGCGCTCCGACGAGATCGCGTCCACGATCACCGCCGAGATGGGCGCCCCGATCTCCTTCTCACGTGCGGCGCAGGCCGGATTCCCGGTGGCGTCGACCTCCGCCGCGATCACCGCGGCCGAGCAGTTCCCGTGGACGGAGCAGGTGGAGAACTCGCTGATCGTGCGGGAGCCGATCGGCGTGGTGGGTGCCATCACTCCGTGGAACTTCCCGCTGCAGCAGCTGGTGACGAAGGTCGTGCCGGCGCTGCTGGCCGGCAACACGGTCGTCCTCAAGCCGTCCGAGATGTCACCTGTCAGTGCTCGGATCTTCGCCGAGATCGCCACCGACGCCGGACTTCCGGCCGGCGTCCTGAACGTCGTGCACGGTACGGGCCCCGTCGTCGGCGAAGCGATCTCCCGGCACCCGAAGATCGACATGATCTCCTTCACCGGGTCCACCGCGGCGGGCAAGCGTGTCTCCGTGGCCGCGTCGGAGACGGTCAAGCGGGTCGCGCTCGAACTGGGTGGCAAGGCCGCCCACATCATCCTCCCCGACGCCGACCTCGACGAGGCCGTCATCCGCGGTCTGGCCTTCGCCTGGGGCAACGCCGGTCAGGCCTGCGGTGCCTACGTACGCATGCTCGTTCCCGCCGACCAGCAGGACGAGGTGGTGGAGAAGCTGAAGGCCGCCGCCGCCGAGTACGCGGTGGGCGACCCCCAGGACGAGGCCACCCGGATGGGCCCGCTCGCCTCGGAGACGCAGCGCGAGCGCGTGGAGGGCTATATCAAGCGAGGGATCGCCGACGGCGCCACCCTGGTGGTCGGCGGGCCCGGACGCCCGGAGGGCTTCGAGACCGGTGCCTACGTCAAGCCCACCATCTTCTCCGACGTCGACCCCAACTCCGTCATCGCACAGGAGGAGATCTTCGGCCCCGTCCTGGTCGTGATCCCCTACACCGACGACGACCAGGCCGTCGAGATCGCCAACAGCACCATCTACGGCCTCAACGGTGCCGTCACCGGTGAGCAGGACCACGCCATGGCGATCGCCCGGCGCCTGCGCGTCGGCCAGGTCGACATCAATGGCGGAGCCATCAACTTCCAGGCCCCCTTCGGTGGTTACAAGCAGTCCGGCAACGGACGGGAGATGGGCCGCGCCGGGATCGAGGAGTTCCTCGAGACCAAGGCGATCACCCGCTGATCGCCACCGCACCACCACAACTCCCCGGAAGGTGATCCGCCCTTCCCGGGCAGGGCGGCCGCAGGTGACCACCACATCATCTGCGGCCGCCCCCGTCGTTCACCATGAACACGAAGAGACGTCGTATGAAGAGCTCCGTTGCCCCCAGACCCCGTGTGACGGCCGGCGTGCTGGCGCTCGCCGGGGTCACCGCCGCACTGACCCAGACCCTGGTGGTGCCGCTGCTCACCGATCTGCCGCGTCTGCTGCACACCGACCCCGGCAATGCCTCCTGGCTGGTCACGATCACTTTGCTGACGGCCGCGGTCACCACCCCGGTGGCCGGACGGCTCGGGGACCTGCACGGAAAGCGTCGCGTGATCCTCGTTCTCCTGGCACCCCTTGTCGCGGGTTCCTTCCTGTGTGCCGTGGCCGATTCTCTGACACCGATGCTCATCGGGCGCGGGCTGCAGGGCATGAGCATGGCAGTCATATCCCTCGGTATCAGCGCCCTGCGCGACGTCATGCCCCCGCGGGAACTGAGCTCCGCGATCGCGCTGATCGGCTCCTCCCTGGGCATCGGAGGCGCACTGGGACTACCGCTGTCCGCGGCGATCGCGCAGACCACCAGCTGGCGCGTCCTGTTCTGGGGAGCCGGTGCGCTGGGCCTGCTCGTCGCGGTTCTCGTACGCCGATTCCTGCCCGACACCCCTGCCCGCTCTCCGGGCCGGTTCGACCTGGTCGGAGCGCTGGGCCTGAGTACCGGCCTGACCCTGTTGCTCGTAGTGCTCTCCAAGGGAGCGGCCTGGGGCTGGACAGAGCCGACCATCCTCACGTTGCTCGCCTTCGCCGTCGTCGTGCTGGTCGGCTGGGGCTGGTGGGAACTGCGGGTCCCCCACCCCCTGGTCGACGTGCGCCTGGCCCGCCGCACACCCGTGCTGCTGACCCATGCTTCCTCCCTGGTCATCGGGTGTGCCATGTACGGTCAGACGTTGATCGTGCCGCAGTTGCTGCAGCTGCCCACCTCCACCGGATACGGGCTGGGCCAGTCCATGCTGGCCATGGGGCTCTGGATGGCACCCTCTGGCCTGGTCATGATGGCTGTCGCGCCCTTGGGGGCCCGACTGTCGGACGCGCGCGGCCCCAAGACCACTCTTGCCGCGGGCAGTCTCGTCCTGGCACTGGGCTACGGCATCTCCCTGATGTGGCTGAGTTCGCCGTGGGGCCTTTTGATCGCCACCAGCATCGGCGGGGCGGGTACAGGGCTGGCCTACGGCGCGCTGCCCGCGCTGATCATCGGGTTGGTACCGAACACGGCGACCGGCTCAGCGAACAGCCTCAACACACTGATGCGTTCCATCGGTAGCTCGGTGTCGGCCGCAGTGGTCGGTGCCGTACTCGCCGGGGCCGTGTCGGCCGAAAGCCGGGGCCTTCCGCTGGAAAGCGGATTCCGACACACCCTGATGATCACGGGCGCCGCGGCGCTGGTGTCCGCGGTGGTCGCCCTCTGCATTCCCGTCGCCCGACGAAGTCGGTCAGGGAGTGTCTCGCGGGGGGCAGTGTCCGAAGTGGACGCGTGACAGGCACGACCGAGACAACACATCCCTCGGGGACATCGGCACGGAGGCTTTTGCTCATCCCGGGCCCACCAGCGCCGCTCCACGCCCGCGAGGACAGAAGAAGCAGTTGTTACGCGTCACGGGACCGGCCCGCAAGGGACCTACGGACCTGATACCGGAGGGCTCACATGCTGCGTGGCGCGTACTCACAAACCGCTCCACGCACCGGGCACAGTGAGCGATCGCTTGAACAGCAACTGCGGGGAGCAGCCACGGACCACCGACTCCCGTGAGGGAAACATCAAAAAGCCGAGAGAAGCAGGACGAGATATGGCGGACCGAACCGGACTTGCGGCCTTCCTCCGGACACGCCGTGAGGCCTTACAGCCGGAAGACGTCGGGCTGCCCCGTGGGCGTCGCCGGCGTACCGGCGGGCTGCGCCGGGAGGAGGTAGCGGCGCTGTGCGACATGTCCTTCGACTACTACAGCCAGCTCGAACAGCCGCGCGGACCCCACCCCTCGGAGCAGATGCTCACCGCGATCGCCAGCGGCCTGCGCCTCTCGCTCGAGGAGCGCGATCACCTGTTCCAGCTCGCCGGGCACGCCCTGCCACGCAGGGCACGGCGCGGCGACCACATCAACCCGGGGATGATGCGCATCCTGGATCACCTGGCCGACGACACGCCCGCCCTGGTGGTCAACCATCTGGGCGAGGCCCTGAAGCAGACCCGGCTGGCCGTCGCACTCCTGGGCGACCAGACTGCCTACACCGGATGGGCCCGCAGTGCGCACTACCGGTGGTTCACCGATCCCGCCTCCCGCCTGGTTCCCCTCAGCGACCACCCGGAGCAGAGCCGGCTGCTGGTGGCGGACCTCTACGGCGCCTACACCCGCGACGGCGGCGACTCGCGTGCCGCCGAACTCGTCGACGCGCTGTGCAAGGCCAGCCCCGAGTTCGCCGCGCTGTGGCGCGAACACCCCGTGCTGGGCCCCTACTGCGCGGCCACGCGCTTTCAGCACCCGCAGGTCGGAACGCTGGAATTGCACTGCCAGACACTCATCGACCCCGACCAGTCTCAACGGCTCCTGGTCTACACCGCGGTACCGGGCACGGAGAGCCACACCGGGCTCCAACTCCTGTCCCTCCTCGGCTGAGATGCCGCCCGACAAGTCTCCGTGGCCGCCTGGAGATCGGCACACGGGCCCGGGCAGCCCCGGGCGAAGTCCGCCCCAGAGCGCGAAACATCCATCCCGCCCGCACCCACGCCACAGCATCAAGCCCGCCACTCGCGCATCAATCACCCCGAAGGCCCTCCATCCTCTCCCCCACGGCGCTGGATTCACCCGCCGGAATGCAAACCGCATCCTGGACTGGCCACATTCCCCATCGTGCTGCGGCAGAGCATGTGCCCCCCGACTCCGCCGTGCTTACGAGCCGGCCCTGGACACCACCCGGGTCGCGCTGAACTCGTATCCGCCGCCAGGCCACTGCCAGGCGCCAGTCATTACGTTGCGATCGGCGCTGAATGTCGCTCGCGCGAACGCGGGTGACCCCTTCTGGCCGCCCCAGATGGTCAGCACCTCGCCTTCCAGCTCCCAGGTGTAGTCAAGAGTGTCCCCGCTGTCGGTGTAGGCCCGTGAAGAGATGGTCTCGGCGGCCTGCTCGGCCATGAATGGCTTCTCATAGCCGATGACCTCGGTCACGTGGTGCGTCTCACCGCCTTGGGTCAGACTCGCTCGCTGGATCAGGAAGTGCCCGCCGCGCATCCACGAGTACGTCGTCTCGCCCTCCGCTTCGCCGCTCAACTTCCATGTTCCGACGAGCACGTCGAGGGCTTTGAGCTGGGGGCGCGCGTCGTCGTTCACCGAGTACGTCACAAGGTCTCCTTCGGTAGGGCCACGGGGCTTGCGGCCGTCGCTGAAGGAAGACCGGATGTACGTGCTCAACTCATCGGTCCGGTCCCGCTCAGCGCAACCCACGGTGTCCTTTCTTGACCCACTCGCACGTAGCCAGGGACAGGGCGAAGCCGACATCGCTTGCGTCGGTGAACCAGACCGCTTCGTCGCCGGTTCAGTGTCGGCGACGAAGCGGATAGGCGGGCGGCCGCGGAGCGCGTCGGCCATGCGGACGACGTCGTGGCCGGCATCGAGTGAGGGGCTTTTGTGCCGGTCAAGGCCGGGAGTTCGGTGCTCATGCCTTTCCTCTTGTCGATGCTCGGCAGTTCTAGTACTCCAGCCTGGTTTCACGATCTATCCGGTGGGTTCGTCGGCCACGACGCGGTTGCCCGACGCGACGTATCCTTCGCCCGTGGAACTGTGCTTCGAGACGCGCCCGTCTGACTCGCCGTGGGTTGACACTGTGTGGACCTGCACGAGCGAGCACGTCACGGCGATGACGTCCGTCGCAGGGGTGCGCTGGGGCCTGGTGTTCTGGGAGCAGGACAGCCGGGCGTACGCGGGCATCACCGGTCCCGAGACCCGGACCGGCACGGCGCCGGTGCCGGAGGGCGCGACCTTCACGGGCATCGAGTTCGCCGTGGGCACCTCGTTACGGGCCGTGCCCACGGCGGCGCTGGTCGACGGCGGCGTCGAGCTCCCCGACACCATGCGCCGGACGTTCCGGCTGGACGGCGCCCGCTGGGAGACGCCCAGCCCCGACGACGCCGAGGCCCTGGTCGAGCGTCTCGTCCGGGCCGGGATTGTGGTCCGTGACCCGCTCGTCGCCGAGGTGCTGCGGGGTCACCGCCCGGCCGTCTCGGGGCGCACGGTCGAACGCCGGTTCCGTGCCGCGACCGGGCTGACGCGGGGTGCCGTCCGGCAGATCGAGCGGGCCCGCACGGCGGCGGAGCTGCTGGCGGCCGGCGACCCGGCCGCCGACGTCGTCGCCAAGCTCGACTACTTCGACGAGCCGCACCTGGCCCGGGCACTGCGCTCCTATGTCGGACGCACCGCCAGGCAGCTGCGCGAGGGCGCCGGCGGCGCGATCGCCCTCGACCTGGATCAGCGTTTGACGTCGTAGACCAGCTTCAGGATCCCGTTCGAGTAGCTCTCCGATTCCCGCAGCGCCAGCACCTGCTTGTCGCGGTCGGCCCGGCCGAACACGCTCTTCCCGGCGCCGAGCAGCACGGGGAAGACGAGCAGGTTGTACTGGTCGATCAGGCCCGCGTCCGACAGTCGCCGGGCCAGCTCCGCGCTCCCGTGGATGAAGATCGCGCCGCCCTCGCCCTCCTTGAGCGCGGCGACGTCCTCGGTCGAGCGCAGGATTGTCGTCGGCCCCCACCCGTCGACGAGGGCATCGTCGGACAGCGTGGTCGACACCACATACTTGGGCAGCTCCTTGTAGTCGGCGTGGTCCTCCGAGCCGGGCCAGACCCGCGCGAACGCCTCGTAACTGCGGCGGCCGAACATCAGTGCCGTCGTGTCGGCGAGCTCCTCGCCCTTCAGCGACCAGGCTTCCGGGACGAACTCGAGATCCTTGAACACCCAGCCGCCGCTGCGGTGCTCCTCCCCCGGCCCGCCGCCGGGCGAGTCCACGACGCCGTCGAGCGACATGAAACCGGTGTAGACCAGGTCACGCATGGTGTTGTCTCCTCATGATCGGGCGAGCTGCTGGGCCCACGTTAGATCGCGGCTGCGGCGGCCGTCTTGGACGGAAACGACAGCGGGTTCAGAACGCGTACCGGAACACCGCCGCGACCGGCCTGCCCTCGGGCACGTCATCGACGCGCACGGGTCAGTCGAGGAAGTCGCCGACGAGCGCGGCAAGTTCGTCCGGTGTTGCCAGACGGATGCCGAGGTCTTCGGCCTTGGCCCGCTTGGACCCGGCGCCCTCTCCGGCGACGACGTGACCGGTCAAAGGGGCGCCGGCCCCGGTCACCGTCCGCCGTGACGCGCGCGACACGCCGGGGCAGGGCGTGAGCCAGGGGCGCTCGAAGTCCTCGACAATCGATCCCAACTCCCCTGCAAAACTTGGGGTGTTCGAGGTGTTTTTCGAGACATTCGGCATGGCGTTTCCGTAACGCAGTTCCGTGACGCCCGCCGCTGACGGCAGGCCCGCACCCGGCAACGGTCCGGGCAGTACACCGCCGCCTTCGATCGCTCCACCCCCACCGTCCACGACCGCTCGCACACCGGGCACTCCGCCCGCTCTCCCCGCTTCATCGCGGCCACCCGCTGCCGGGTCCGCTGAAGCCTCCGCCACTGCCGTGACCTGCACCGACCCGAGCAGAACACCGCCTCCGCCGCCATAGTCTGCGGCAGCGGATCACCGCACTCCCGGCCGTACCGCCGAGCCGTCCCGCCAACCCCCACACCTCAGATCATCCAGACGCACGCACCTCACGGCCAGGGATCAAAAACACCTACTGAGCTTGTGCTTTATCTTCGGGCGTCACGCAGAGTCATGGACTCGGCCAGCCTTAGCAAGGCTGGCGGGGTGGCAGAGTCGCGCGGTCGCGCCAGTAGTCCGCGTCCTGTGGATCGCTTAGCCATCCGGCCATCCGCTCAGCGCAGGTCGCGAATGCCTGGGGCAGCGAGGCTTCTTCACCGACCACAAGGCGGAGGGCCTCGACATTGTGAGTGGCGTGATCGGTGTCGCACCAGCAGGCCACGTTCACTGCCGCATCTACTGCCAGCAGGCCCTCGTTCGTCCACTCCACGTCCAGATGGAACTCCAGTCCATCTCCTTCAGCTGACTGCTCGATGACCCCCAGGCCGAGGACGACGTGCGTCCACGGCCGTGAACCGGGGAAGACTGCATGGTCCGGTGCCCATTCCCACTCTGCCGGACCACCGGCCATACGAGCCGCGTCGACCGTGCGGGCCGTGCGCCTCAAGGATTCCACGTCGGCTGCTGAGAGGTGCGGGAAGAGCGTGGTCAACGGGACGTTGCCGAAAGGCTCCCGGGGCATGGTCGTGGCCCGATCATCCAGCACCTGCCTGAGGCCCTCGAACAGGGCTCGTACTTTTGATGTGTGCTCGCTGTTCGCCGATTGAGCACTGTGCATCGTGAAGTTGCTGGTCACGGGTCTGGCGTGCGCGGGGTTCGGGATGCTCGTGCTGGTCGTGGGTGGATGACTTCGGTGAAGATCGTCGGTCACCGGGACACTTCGCGGTTCGTGAGGACGAGCAGGGCCCTGACCAGGGCGGTCGCCCAGGTCGGGTCGGTGCGGACTTTGCCGAGCACGCGCCAGTTGTTGAGATGGGCGAAGCCGTGCTCCACCGGTGCCCGGACCGCTGCCAGTGCGGTGTTCGACAGCTTCTGTCCTCGTGTCAGGGGCCGGTTCCGGGCGGCCTTGTAACCGGTGATCACTGCGGGGCCGGTGTCGGGGCCGCTGTCGTCGAGCCCGACGAAGCCCAGGTCGGCGATCGCCCCGAGACCGGCCGCCCGCAGCTTGGCGGTGAGCTGGTCGTGTCGACAGGCGGTGATCTCCGAGGTCCGTCCGGGCCGGGCCGCCGAGACCCAGAGCAGCCGGCCGCCATCGTCGGTGAGCGCGATCACGAGCAGGCCCTGGCATTTGCTCTCGCCGGAGTAGTTCTTCCGGTTCTCTTTGCCGGAGCGCCGGCGGGTGCGGATCAGCGTGCCGTCCAGCAGCACCATCCCGCCACCCTTGCGGGCGATCCTTTTGAGGGCGCGGTCCAGGCGCGGGGCGCGGGCGGCCAGCAGGCCGACGACTTCCCTGACCCACCGGGTCACAGTGGTGCGGTGTATCCCGTTGCCACCGGCCAGATCACCCGGCCGCTGGTCACAACGCAGTACGGCCAGCACGAGGGCGGCGATCCGTCCCGGAGGCAGGGCCCGCCACCGTGACCTGATCTTCTTCAAGTGGCCGCGGATCAGGCCGGCGCGCCAGTTCAGGATGGCACTCGACAGCGGCAGGCGGGCAGTGTAGACAAGGCCGTCAGGGCCCTCGACGGGATGGTTGTTTTTCTTCACACCAAACTCAACTGCCGCCGGGGGCCCGCCAGTTACGCCCCGTCGGCGCCCGCCTCCCTACGCCTGGGAGCGTGCGGCGAACCTGCCGTCAGGACGCTTGTGCAGCCAGCCGCGGTCGGCGAGCTTGGTCATCTTCGCCCGCAACGGTTCCAGCTTCCCGCGCACCGTCACCTCAAGGCCCAGCTCCTCGCCGACGGCCCTGACCTGCACCGGGCCGTCGGCAGCCCGCACGATCGCCAGGATCTTGCGCTAGTCAGCAGGCAGCGCGGCCTCATCGCCCGTCCCGCCGCGGTGCGGGATCAGCAAAACCGCCCGTCCCGCCACCCGGGCCGCCGTCGGGGCGACGGCCGCGGCGGCCTCCTGCACAGCCCGGTCCTGTTCGGCCAGCCGGTGCAGGACCCGCTCGGCGATCACCAACTCCTCCCGCTCGGCCTGGACCTCCGCCAGCTGCTTGGCCAACTCCTCGGCGAGCGTGTCCAGTTCATTACGGCGAGCCGTGATCCGCTCCAGCTCCAGCATCCCCACGCCCTCCCCGCGCTCTCCCAGCACCGGCCCGGTCAGGGATCGTAGGAGGGGCACGGCGGTCGGCGCAGCAGAACCCGACAACGGCCCTGGCGACAGGTCAGACGATCTTCACCATGGACACCCGCCGACGACCAGCGCGAGTACCCCGCACACCAGACCCGTGACCTGCGTACTTCATGTTGCACAGTCTCATTGGGAATGCGGCACTCTTCGCCCGGATGCCGACCCGCGGCGTGCGTGTTGGTACGTCTTCGATCAGCGGTCGATGGCGGCCATGGTGTCCGCGTCGTAGCGCTCGCCGGAGGCCTGGGGCAGGTCGTTCAGGCGGGCGACGTGGCTGGCAGTGAGCTCGATGTGGTCGGCGGCGGCGTTCTCCTCCAACCGGGCGACTCGCTTGGTGCCGGGGATGGGCGCGATGTCGTCACCCTGGGCGAGCAGCCAGGCCAAGGAGACCTGTGCGGGCGTGGTGTCGACCTCGGCGGCTACGGCCCGGACCTCGTCGACGATTCGCAGGTTGCGTTCCAGGTTGCCGTCGGCGAAGCGGTGGTTGGTACGGCGCCAGTCGTCGGCGTCAAGATCGTTCAGGGAGCGGATGCTGCCGGTGAGGAAGCCGCGGCCAAGCGGGGAGTACGGCACGAAGCCGATACCCAGTTCACGCAGGACGGGCAGGATCTCGGCCTCCGGGTCGCGGGTCCACAGGGAGTATTCGGACTGGACCGCGGTGACCGGATGCACGGCGTGAGCGCGGCGGATCGTGGCGGGGCCGGCCTCCGACAGGCCGATGTGGCGGATCTTGCCTTCGGCCACCAGTTCGGCCAGCGCGCCAACGGTCTCTTCGATGGGCGTGCTGGGGTCCACCCGGTGCTGGTAGTAGAGGTCGATGTAGTCGGTACCCAGGCGCTTCAGTGATCCCTCCACGGCCAGGCGGATGTTGGCCGGGGTGCTGTCCGGAGCCGAGCCACCGGTGTGGGAGATCAGTCCGAACTTGGTCGCCAGCACGACCTCGTCTCGGTGCCCCTGCACGGCCCGGCCGACCAACCCCTCGTTGATGAAGGGGCCGTACCCCTCAGCGGTGTCGATATGGGTGACCCCGAGGTCCAGAGCGCGGTGGATCGTGCGGATCGACTCGTCGTCGAACTGGCCGGCGCCGGTGTAGAACGCCGACATTCCCATGGCTCCGAGACCGATGCGCGAGACCTTGAGGCTGCCGAGCGAAATGCTTTTCATGGCGCGGACTTCCCTTCCCATCACTTAAGTACCGGTCGGTGCAGAACCGTAGCACATCAAGACCGATCGGTACTGAACAGCGTTCGCCACCTTGGCAGGATGAAACTGCCGGTCAGCGTAGATCTGTACCGAGGGGTACGCTTGCGGCATGAGTGACTCCCGTAGGGCCGTCATGGGTCGGCCTCGAGGATTCGACATCGACCAGGCGCTGGAACGGGCGATGCGGGTGTTCTGGGCGCGAGGGTACGAAGGTGCAAGCCTCGCTGAACTGACCGGCGCCATGGGGATCACCAAGACGAGCATGTATGCGGCCTTCGGCAACAAGGAGCAGTTGTTCCGCAAGGCCCTCCAGCGCTACGGCGCGGGGCCGGCCGCCTACGCCACGCGCGCCCTGGAGGAGCCCACCGCACGGGCTGTGGCCTTGGCGTTCCTCCGCGGAGCGGTCTGCACCACGACCCCTCCCGGCGGCCCCTCCGGGTGCCTGACCGTGCAGGGTGCGCTGGCGTCGAGCGACGAGAGCCGGGCCGTCCACGACCTGCTTGTCGACTGGCGCAACGACGCGGGGGTCCGTCTCGAGGAGCGCTTCCGGCGCGCCGTCAACGAGGGTGATCTTCCGCGCAACGCCGACCCTCGGCGCCTTGCCCGGTTCATCATGACGATGGGTTTCGGCATCGCGGTGCAGGCCGCCAACGGCCTTGGTCCTGCTGAGCTCGATGAGATCGTCGACACGGCGTTGCTCGGCTGGCCTGCGTAGCGGCCGCACCCCTGTGCTCGCCCCGGTGAGACATTCTCCGCACGTGAGGGCCGTGACGGTGCGGCAAAACTTCGGTACCGTCCGGGACAGAAGTTTCGAGCAGTGGTTCCTCCCCCTGCCGACGATCAACGCGACGAAACCGTCAAGGGCCGTCGCGAAAACACCGAGCATGACCTCCGCTCCGGGGGCCGAAGAAGGAGATCATGTCCGACACCGACCTGCGCGAGTTCTACCTGCGCTACATCGGGGCGCTCAACGCCCACGAGATCTACCGCATGGACGAGTTCATCAACGACGAGACCACCCTGAACGGCGAGCCGGGCACTCGGGGCCAGGTCATCGCTGTGCTGAACGGCGACATCGACGCGGTCCCGGACTTCCACTGGGAGCCCCGGGAGATCGCGGGCGGTGGTGATCGCCTGGCCGCCCGTCTGACCAACACGGGCACGCCCGCCAAGCAGTGGCTCGGCGTGGCTCCCACCGGGCGCCTCGTTCGAGATCGTCGAGTACGCCATCTATCACGTTCGTGACGGGCGGTTCGTGCACATGACGGCCCTGCACGACGCCGAGACCCTGAGGCGGCAGCTCGGTGCCTGACCCCCGTAAGCCGATCGGCGTCGGCATCGTCGGCCTGAGCGCCACGGGAGGCTGGGCGGCCGGGGCTCACCTGCCCGCGCTGAGAGCCGTCGACGGGATCGAGCTTCGCGCGCTGGCGGCGAGCTCCGAAGCCTCGGCCCAGGCCGCGGGAGCGGCGTATGGCGTACCCGCGTACACGTCGGTCGAGCAGCTCGCCGGCGACGAGAACGTCGACCTCGTTGTTGTCGCCGTCAAAGTGCCCCAGCATCGGGAACTCGTGTTGCCCGTGCTGAAGGCGGGAGTGCCGGTGCTCTCCGAGTGGCCGCTCGCCGTCGACCTGCGCGAGGCCGAGGAGATGGAGCGTGCCGCCGGGACGACGCGCACCTTCGTCGGTCTTCAGGGACGCTCCTCGCCTACCTTCCGCTGGCTGGCCGACCTCGTGTCCGAAGGATTCGTGGGGGAAGTGCTCTCCGCCACCGTCGTGGCGTCTTCGACCGAATGGGGCACTCCGGTGTCTCCGAACATGGTCTACACGCTCGACCGCAAGCTCGGGGCCACGATGCTGACCATCGCGTTCGGACACGCGATCGACCTGGTGTCGATGGTCGTCGGCGAGCTTCAGGAAGTGGTCGCTACGACCGCGACCCGGCGCCGCCAGGTTCCCCTCGGGCGCACCGGGCAGGTCGTTCCGATGACCGCCGAGGACCAGATCGCGATCTCGGGCACCGTGGCGGGCGGGGCGATCCTGTCCGTCCACCACCGTGGAGGCGCGGCATCGAGTGCAGGGTTCTCTCTGATCATCGACGGCACGGAGGGGAGACTTGAGATTACCGCCGCCGAGTTCCCGCACGTCGGTCCGGTCACGGTGCGTGGCACACGCAGCGGCGGTCGGCCTACGAAGGTCACGCTGCCCAGCGGCTACGACGACTATCCCGGCCTGGCCGGAACAGTGATCCACACGCTGGTGCACGCCTACGCCGCGATTCGGGACGACCTCGTCCACGGAACGGCTGTCGCCCCGGACTTCACCCACGCCGTCAAGCGCCACCGACTCCTTGACGCGATCGTACGGTCCGCCGCCACAGGCCAACGAAAAGCCCTCCATCCTTAGGCGCGCAGCCAGTCGATTTCGACACTGTCCGACATCACTTCGCCACATCGGCCCCTGCCATGTGTGCCGGCATACTCGGCCGCACGCTGACCGATCGAGAGCGGACACGAGCGAGCGTGGCGTTCGGCGCAGCAGAACCCGACAACGGCCCTGGCGACAGGTCAGACGATCTTCACCATGGACACCCGCCGACGACCAGCGCGAGTACCCCGCACACCAGACCCGTGACCTGCGTACTTCATGTTGCACAGGTCTCAAGGCGTTCTTGCAAGGTGCGGTGTTCCCGGGTGAGTTGTTGGACGCGGCGCTTGAGCGTGATGTTCTCGGAGGTCAGAGCCTGAACCGACTCCCCCGGGACCATCTGGTCGAGGTCGCGGAGCTTTCCCGTCAGCTCGCCGATCTGCTGCCGTTGCGCGAAGACCTCCTTCTGCGTGCGGCCGAGTTCGGCCTCAGCGTTCAGCGCGCGTTCGCGCCAGGACGCTTCGATCTGCTCGTGCTCGGCCTGGGCTGCTCGGACTTGGCGAGTGCGGCTGGCGTCGACCGCGTCGCTCACGAGCGTGCGGGCCTTGGAGTTCTCGTAGAGGAACGTGACGGACACGCCAGCTCGTTCTGCGACGGCCCGGACGGTCAGGCGACCGCGTTCGCGGCGAAGCTGACCGATGGCTTTCTCGACCTGCTCGAGCTTCTGCGTGGCCTGGCGGCGGCGTGCTTCGATCGCCGCCGTAGTGGCATGAGGATTCATGCAGCCTCACCCTCCGTGTCGAGTTCCGCGAGCTCACGCGCCCGGAACGACGTGCTCCAGACGCGCCCGAAGTAGTCCTGCGGGCGGCGGAGGTCGAGCGAGAGCGCCTCTTCAAGGAGGCCGAAGCTCTCCAGGGCCTTCTCCAAGCCGGCGATCGCCCGGGCCGTGGGTTCGAATACCTCGTGCAGGTAGTCGCGGTCGCGCTGTCCGGCGCTCGCTCGGCGAGCATCCGCCACTGCTCGCGCTTGCGGTGCCAGTAGACGAGGTCCGCTCCGGACATCACGAACTCCTGGCAGCTGTGGCAGTTCAGACCCCATGGACATGCGTCACCGTTGACGACGGGCTGGAAGGTGCAAAAGCCGCCCTCGGCGGGTGTGGATTTGCGGGTGAGGTCGATGGCCAGGGCCTCGGCTCGTGGCCTACGGCGGGGGTGTGACCTCGGGCTTCTTGCGGTGTCTCGGGCCGTGGCCAAACCGTCCAGTCTCACGGCCGTGTCCAAATCCTCAGGCCGACCGAGGGCGACGATCAGCTGACCTGCGCTGTCTCACGAGCTGTCACGCCTCATTAGATCTTGCAGATGTGGGGCCGTTGACCTGTGGGGTGACAGGTTGAATGCGACTCACGACGGGCGAGGCGCAGCCAGCGTCGCGCACGCATCTCATCGATCATGGCGAGGGAGGTGCTTGTCGAGCTGGGCCTCGTCAGGACGCCGAGACGCCCGCTTCCAGAATTCCCAGTGATGGTGGCTGATTCCAGGCCAGGCCCTGGTGTTTCTCTGCGGAGGTCGATGTCTGTGAATTCTGGGCGCTGGCACAGATCTTGGGGAGCGGTCGCGGAGGGCGACCGCGGTGTTCGATTGTGTTGGGCTGAGGCCCTGAATGCGGCTACGGCCTGTGGCTGGCCCATTGGCTGTGCGATCACATCCTGCTCGACCATCCCGACGGCCTCCGCGGCGAGATCGATGCCAGCTGTCATCATCCCCTCGCGACAGAGGGCTCCACCCGATTCGAGGTCGGGACCGGTCCCGGCCCACCAGTGGTCGCATGTGCTGGTGTCAGGGGTGCCCGCCTGGTCACCGACCGGGGGCGGCCTCGCAGGTCACGGAACGCGGAGAGTCGGATGAGAAGTCCGGTACGTGAAGTTGTCATCGCCCTGGCTGCAGTTGCTCTGTTGGCCTCGTGCACCGGAGGCCCGGCCGGGGAAGGCGACGGTCCGGCCGCCTCCGGCTCGCCCACCCGGAAGGCCCTCGACCTCAGCGGCGATCCACGGGCTGCGGCGCCCTTGGCGTTCGACAGCAAGGCGGCCCATGTCCTGCCGACCGGCCCGAAGGGCTTCCCTCCTATCAATTTGCACGGGCGTGCGGCCTGGCTCACGCACGCGTCCGGCGTGACGATGTACAACCTGGCCACGGGCAAGGCCGTCACCACCATCAAGACCCAGAACACGCCCACGTACGATGTGCCGGCGCCACGCGATCTGAGCAAGAAACAGGCCGAGATGGTACGAAGCCGCGTGTCGTTCCCTGTGTCGGTGCAGATCGGCGGAGTACCGGCCGTGGTCGCCGTCGTGCCGGTCCAGCTCGCCAAGAACGGCAAAGGTTCGGCCCAGGCCGGGCTCGAGGTGATCGCGGCCCGGGCGGACAACGGCAAGCTGATCTGGCGGCTTCCCGTGGACATCTACGGAGACCCGGAGGGCAAGCTCGGCGCGCAACTGGTTGAGCCCGGGGACGGTTTGGTGACCGTCACCTGGACGGAGAATGACTCCACGTTCATGGGAGGCACCTTCGCGTTCTCCCTTGACGACGAGCCCCGCATGCTGTGGCAGCGTGCGGGCTTCGGGATGGTCGGCCGATCCGGCGACGCCCTTCTGGGGTTCCGCTATGAGCCGGACGAGGAATTCTCGCTGGCCGGTGTCGCCGCGTCCAACGGCCGTGACCTGTGGGCCAAGGAGGTGCCCGCCGGAGCCACCTGGGGGGTCAAAGGGAACGGCACACCATTGGCCAAACTCGTCGACGCCGGCGAGCAGGCGCAGCTGATCGAGATCGCGACCGGCGACTTCGTCCTGTCCAGGCGAGCCGGCCCGACCAGCCGCATGAACTGCGAACACGGCGAGGGCGGCACCGTCCTGCTGTGCGCCTCGAAGCAGGACGGGGCGCTCGCGGTGGACAAAACCGGCAAGATCTTGTGGCGCCGGGCGGCGGGTGACGGCCCGGGCGACTGGAACGCCACTGTGGAAGCCGAGTTCAAGGATCTGTTCTACGCCAAGGGCAAGGACGGAGCATTCGTCGTCGATGGGCGTACCGGACGAACGGTCAGCGCAGACGTGGGAATCGTGCCTGATCGCGTCAACGCCTATGCCGCGCTGGTCTACACCGACAACGGCATAGAGGTCCACTTCGCCAAGTGAGCGCGTACGTACGACCGGTGGCGGGGCTGGCCCGCCACCGGTCCTTTCGCGCGGGGCGTCCTACACGGCGCCGGGGCCGACGTCCGTCGCGCTGAGCGGAGCCCGCGTGACCGTGGACGACGACCGCTCGTCGGCGCCGGCGTCGACGCCGTCGGCGCGAGCCTGGCCGTCCATGTCGTCGGTGACGAAGGCGTGGCCGCCGGTGCCGGTGTCGATCGCCGGGCTTCCCGCACCGATCCGGTACAGCGATCCGTCGGAGGCGAGCAGCGGGTCGACCGCCCTGACGGAGCCGGAGGGCACGGACACGCCGACGGTCGCCGATCCGGTCGGCCATGCGATGTTCCCGGCGTAGGCCATGTTCACGGGCTTCTTGACCTCGTTGAGCAGCTTGCCCCGGCTGCCCGTGACGACGTTGTCGGCGATCACCGAGTCGACCGGGGCGAGGTTGTAGTTGGCGCCGATCTCGATGTTCGACACGTTGTTCACGAAGGTGTTGTTCACGACGGTCGCCCGGTAGACACGCCAGTGCGCGTTCAGCGCGCCCGAGGTGTCCACGTCGCCGCCGTCGATCTGCAGCGCGGCGTCGTAGCCGGTGCCGGTCAGGCCCTCGAAGTAGTTGTTGTAGACCTTGTGGTCCTGGCCGTAGATGCGGATCCCGCCGGTTCCCGCCTTGCCCTCCCCGAAGAAGAAGTTGCCGTAGAACTCGCCGCGGTTTCCGTGCCGTTGGGACAGGACGCCCTGCGAGGCGCGGAAGGTGTTGTGGCGGACGATGTTGTCGTTGCTCTTGACGGAGACGATCTCCGGATCGCCGTCGCACCTCTCGAAGAGGTTCGACTCGACGACGGTGAATCCGCTCGACTGGGACATTCCGCTCCAGCCGACCCGGACGGCTTCCATCTCGTTCTCCGCGCGGGGGCCGATGTCGCGGAAGTGGTTGTGGTCGATGCGGTCGTGCTGTGACTGCTGCTTCTCGAATCCGTCGATGGTGATGAAGTTCCCGGTTTGGTGCTTCTCCTCGAACAGGTTGTGATCGATCCGGTTGTGGTGGCTGTTCTCACCCTGGATGATCACCCACTTCAGCGAGGACTCCTCGGTCAGCCGGAAGTGGTTGCGGGTCAGCCGTACGTTGTTCGAGCTGGTGATCTTCAGTGTGTTGCTGTTGGTGAACTTCAGCCCCTGGAAGGTGACGTAGGAGGAGTTCGCCACCTCCAGTTGTCCGTCGCCGATCACCGCCTTGCCGCGGTTCTCCGCGACGACAGTGATGGGCTGGGCGGCCGTTCCGTTCTTGCCGGTCATCTTGCCGATCGAGTACGTGCCGTCCGCGAGCACGATGCGGTCCCCGGGCCGCGCGTCCCCGAACGCGCTCTTCAACGCGGTCGAGTCGGCGACACGGACCGTGCGGACGGGGGGCGGATCCGTTGGATCCGTCGGATCTGTCGGATCCCCGCCGCCGTCACCGCCCTCGTCGGCTCCGTAGATGTCGGTCTCGGTGATGCTGGTCCAGTCGTTGACCGTGGTGCCGTGACCGACGATCCGCACGTAGCGGGCCGAGGTATCGGCGAAGTCGTACTTCTGCTGCTCAAGTGTGCTGCCGCTGCTGGTCTTCCGGGCCAGCACGGTCTTCCATGACGATCCGTCGTCGGAGAGCTGGACGTCGAAGGTGTTCTTTCTGCTGTTCCCCTGGTGCCAGGCGACCGACGTCGACCCGACGGTCTGCGCCGAGCCGAGGTCGTAGCGGATCCACGCCCCGTCGCCCTGCGACGACCAGCGGGTGCTCAGGTTGTTGTCCAGGGTGTTGGCGGGAACGTTGCCGTCATCGGGACTCGCCGTGACGCCCGTGACCTGGACCGGAGAGTCCCCGCCGGGATCGGTGGGATCGGTGGGGTCCTCGCCCGCCGGCTCGATGTCGTAGGTCCGGACCCAGTCGACCTCGAACACGGCCGGGCGCAGGCCACTGTCGCCGGTGAAGTTGTCCAGCTGGATGACGAGGTTCCCCAGGGGCATGTCCTGGATGTTCCCCCGGTCGGCGTTCGCGCCGTCCGCCCGCCGGAACCATTCGACACCGTCGACGTAGCCGACCAGCGCCTTGGGCGTCCACTCGAAGGCGAAGTTGTGCCACTGCGTCATGTCCATGGGGCAGAGCTCGGGGTGTTCCTTCTCGTCCGACGGGCTCTTCGGGTAGTGCAGGAATGCGGCGAGGCACTGCGATTCGGGGTCGGAATTCTCGACCCAGTCGTACTCCCCGTTTTCGAGCCGGTTGCCGTCGGTGGGCCAGATCAGGTGCAGTGGGTGGTAAAGCCCGCCCTCCGAGCCGGTGTTCCGTGAGCGGGACCGGATTTCCCACCGGCCGTACTGGGTGGCCTCGTGCTGCCTGATCCACCCCGTGTCGCCGTTCGCCTCACCCCGCATGGTCATCATGCCGTCCGCGACGGTGCTGTTCTTCCCGCACCGGCGGCCGTTCTTGCCGTGGCCCTCCCAGCATTGGGCCGTGCCGCCGACGCTGCCCGACGGTACGTCCCACTTCGCGGGGTTGACCGGGCCGGTGTAGTCGAACTCGTCGGATATCGGCAGCGGGGTGCCCCAGCCGTGGCGCTTGGCGGCCTCGGTCGAGTCCCCGTCGCCGCCGCTGCCACCGTCGCCCCCGTCACCCCCGCCGTTGCCGTTGCCGTGCGTGACGTTCAGCCCGTAGATCTTCACCTGGCCGTAGTTGTCAGCGCTGCACGGATCCGAGTTGTCGCAGTTGGCCTGCGTGTACGCGCCCGCCTTGAAGTAGGCGCCGGAGAAGTTCTTCGACAGCGTGGTCTGCAACACGCCGTTGTAGTACGCCTTGATCTTGCCGTCGCTGACCACGAACTTCGCCTGGAACCTCGTCCCCAGCTGGTAGTTCTCCGTCACCAGCTTGTGATGCTTTTCGTCGCCGTCGGTGACGTAGAGCTTCGTGCCTTCCAGGCGGAAGACGCTGAGGTCGTCGGAGCCGCCGTGGATCTGCCCGGCGACGACGTTCGGGGTCTTCTTGGGGAGATCCGTGATGGCCTGGTCGATCACCATCGTGTGGGTGCCGGACGTGGACGACCAACTCGCCTTGGTCTCCCCCGAGTCCGTCATCTCCCGCAGCTCAGAGCGGGGGTACTTGGAGCCGCTGGTGGTGACTCCGTTGACCGGGGCCCGGAACCGGACGGTCGCGCAGTCGTCGGCCGTGGTGAACCAGGGGTCGTTCGCGTATGTGGCGAGTTCCGGCTGGTAGACGTTGGTGGGGGACTCCTCCTTGCCCACGGGCAGCCCGATGTACCAGTTCGTCAGGTCCAGCACGTCGGCCGGGTACGCACAGGAGCCGCCGCCACCGCCGCCGTCGGCCCCGTTGATGTCGGTCTCGGTGATGCTGGTCCAGTCGTTGACCGTGTTGCCATGGCCGACGATCCGCACGTAGCGTGCCGAGGCGTCGGCGAAGTCGTGGTTCTGCTGCTCAAGTGTGGTACCGCTGCTGGCTTTCCGGTTCAGGACCGTGGTCCACGACGATCCATCGGCGGACAGCTGGACGTCGAAGGTGTTCTTCCTGCTGTTCCCCTGGTGCCAGGCGACCGACACCGACCCGACGGTCTGCGCCGAGCCGAGGTCGTAGCGGATCCACGCCCCGTCGCCCTCGGACGACCAGCGGGTACTCAGGTTGTTGTCCAGGGTGTTGGCGGGAACGTTGCCGTCATCGGGACTCGCCGTGACGCTCTTGACCTCCAGCTGAGAAGTGTCGGCGGCCGACGCGACCGGGTGGAACACACCCGAGACTCCGACGGCGACCGCACCCACTAACAGCGCATGAAACATGCGTCTCATAGGGCCTCGCTTCGATTGACAGCCCCGGGCGACCGAGACGGCTGGTCCGGGGCCGGACGGTTGTGGTCAAAAACCGTGAGGTGGCGCACCTGAGGCGGTGCTCCGAATGCGGAGGTACTGTGTCAGTCCTGTGACGGGACGGGTCCCGCCCACCTCACCCATACCGTTCAGCCCACTCCCCGGGGCTCCTGGGCCGCCGGTGCGGACAGCGACGCCCTGACTCGAGGGACGGGACCCGTCCCGTTCCGCCCGTGGCCGAATCTGCCGACATCAAGAGTGCAGGTCACGGAACGCGGAGAGTCGGATGAGAAGTCCGGTACGTGAAAGCGCCATCGCCCTGGCTGCAGTGGCTCTGTTGGCCTCGTGCACCGCAGGCCCGACGGCGGGCGACGGCAGTCCGGCGGGCACCGGCTCGCCCACCCGGAAGGCCCTCGACCTCACCGGCGATCCACGGGCTGTGGCGCCCTTGGCGTTCGACAGCAAGGCGGCCCATGTCCTGCCGACCGGCCCGGCGGATGACCGCATCCGGCGGACTGGATCGGGCTGTAGCACGCTCGCAACACTCACAAGAGCGCTGTTCTCGCACCTGGTGAACGGCGAAGGAATCGAACGTTGACACGTCAATCGTTGATGTGTCAACTTACTCGTGAGCTCCCCCACAGAACTGAGGAGCCATGGGTGCACCACCAGAGGGGGCCATATTGCCGTGGAGGAGCGACCCCATGTCCCACAAGAACTCTCAAGTGAAGCCTCCGCTCAATGAGCGCGTGCTGGCCATCGGCATCCGCGCTGACGCGTTTACGCAGGACACTTTGCCGCCGCAGTTTTCGACGCTCGAGGAGCTGGCCGCCGCGCTCGATCGCGGCTGGGCGGATCTCCAGGCCGCAGGCATCGACGGCGAGGTGTGCGGAATCGGCCTGGACGTCGACGAGGCCGAGGCCGAGCTGCGCCGGAAGTTCGACGGGCAGTCGTTCGGAGTGGCGCTCATCGGCGGCGGCATTCGGAACGTCCCGGAGAACACCGTCCTGTTCGAGCGGATCGTCAACGTGCTCATCGACCTCCAGCCGGGCATCCGGTTGAGCTTCAACACGCATCCGAACAACGCGCTCGAGGCGCTGCAGCGCTGGCTTGGCCGCTAGGCCGACCGGGCGTTACGCGCCGCCAGTCGGCGGGCTTCACCGGCCGCCGACGCTGACGACGATGGCGACCACCGCGGCCAGCGCGCCGACCGTGGCGAGCCCGGCCGTGACCGGGCTGCTCAGCGACGGGCGGCGGAGCACGACGCAGAAGACGGCGCCGGCGATCAGCAAGACGACCAGCACCAGCAGCAGGACGACCAGCAGCGCAAGCGTGGACATAATTGGTTCCCCCCTCGGATCGGGTAAGCAGTTCTTGGCAGCAGGGTCGGCGCGCAGCAGCCTTGATCATTCCGGGGCCACCGACCAGGACTTCCGGACAGGCTGCGCCAGAGTCACGGACACGCGGGTTAGCCCCGCAACCCTGCTCTGACCAGGCCGTTTACAGGAGCGTGTGTTCCCTGTCACAGGGTCGCGGTGGGTAGGCGGCCAGGACTGGCACCGACGGGGCGACGATGGCACCCGCGCGGCCCCTATTTCCATCGGGTAGAGCGAGGCGAGGACGGCGGCCACGGTGACCGGGCCGCGCTGGGCGGCCAGCGAGTACGTGCCGTTGGCGGCCACGTCCGCGAGGCCGACGAACGCCAGGGCAGGCAGGGACCCCCACGCGACCTTCGGAGGAGCCTCGGTGCCGCGCCGGACGGAGACGTACAGGGCCGTGCCGCCCGCGAGGACGTTCGTGACGCGCTGGACGAACAGGGCGAGGAAGAGACCGGTGAGCGTCGTCGAGGCCTCGGCGATCAGGGCCATCACCGCGCCGAAGCCGAAGGCCGCGATCAGGGTGAGCAGCACGGCCTGGCGCTGTACGGGGGCGCCCCTGAACTGCGGGCCGCCCGCGAGTACGACGCCCGCGACGGCGACCGCGATGCCCGCGAACTGCAGCAGGCCCGGACGCTCGCCGAGGACGAGCCCGACCCCCACCGGGACGGCGACTCCGAGGGAGCCCAGCGGTGAGACGACGCCCATCGGGCCCAGGGCGAGCGCCTTGTAGAAGGCCAGCATCGCGACGGGGCCGACGAGGCCCGCCGCCACCGCGAACCACAGCTGCGGGCTCGCCTCGCTCCAGGCGCCCGTCGCGAGGACGATCGCGCCGAGCACGGCCGCGGCGATCGACTGCGAGACGACCACCACCGTCAGCGCGGACGTACGCCGTGTCAGCAACCCGCCGCCGAAGTCGGCCAGCCCCCACAGGAGGCTTGTGGCCAGGGCGAAGAGTGCTGTCATGGGACGCCTCGCAGTACAGTTCGGTGAACGATCCGGTGCACCACACCGTAGTTCAATGCATTGAACTCTGTCATCCAGAATATTGGACGGAATGTGTCGGACCTCGACCTGCTGACCCAGTCCCTGGCGCGCAACGTCAAGCGCTGGCGGAGCGAGCGCGGCTTCACCCTGGAGACGCTCGCCGCCCGTGCCGGGGTCAGCCGCGGCATGCTCATCCAGATCGAGCAGGCCCGCACCAACCCCAGCCTGGGTACCGTCGTCAAGATCGGCGACGCGCTCGGCATCAGCATCACCACGCTGCTCGACTACGAGCAGGGCCCGAAGGTCCGGATCGTCCCGGCCGAGCAGGCCGTGCGGCTCTGGCACACCGACGCGGGCAGCTACAACCGGCTTCTCGCGGGCACCGAGGCGCCCGGCCCGCTGGAGATGTGGGACTGGCTGCTGATGCCGGGCGAGGGCAGCCCTTCGGACCCACACCCCGCCGGCACGGTCGAGCTCCTCCACGTCACGAAGGGCGAGCTGACGCTCACCGTCGACGGCACGGAGTACCGGGTACCGGCAGGCGCGAGCGCCTCCTTCGAGGCCAACACCCCCCACACGTATGCCAATTCGGGTGACGCGCCACTGGAAATGATCATGACCGTGTCGGTCCCGGGCGTCCACTGAGACCCCCCGGAGACCATCGCCCGGGGCTTCGTCCGGGGCTGTTCGTACGGCTGTTAGCGTGCCGTCATGCGCGCACCCATCGGACACTTCGACAACGCCACGCCCGCTCCCGACTGCCTCGACACGCTGATCCGCCCGGTCGCCGATGCCGTACGCCACTGGCGCGGCAGCGTCCCCGCCGACCAGATCGTGTACGTCGACACCGAGCCGGAGTGGGCAGACACCGCCACGTTCCTCGAGCACTACGGTCCGGAACTCCTCGACCAGTCCGCGAACTGCGTGGTCGTCGCGGGCAAGCGCGGCGGGGAAGCCACGCTCGCCGCGTGCGTCGTCCTGTCCGCCACCCGGGTCGACGTGAACGGCGCGGTGCGCCGCCAACTCGGCGCGCGCAAGGCGTCGTTCGCCTCGATGGACACGGCGACCGGCGAGACCGGCATGGAGTACGGCGGGATCACGCCGATCGGACTTCCCGCGGACTGGCCGGTGTTGGTGGACTCGGCTGTGGTCGACCTTCCGTACGTGCTCGTCGGCAGCGGCCGCCGCCGGGGCAAGCTGCTCGTTCCGGGGAAGGCGTTCGCGGAGCTGCCGAATGCCGTGGTGCTGGAGGGACTCGGGGTTGCCTGATCCCGAATCTCAGACCGTCGCGTGGTGGGCCAGAGCCTGATGAGGGTCGGTCTCGCCCGGCGCGGGTGACGGGTCCGCGTGGACCAGGGCGGCGGTGAGGCCGGGGACGGCGTGCAGCAAGGCGTGTTCGGCCTCGACCGCGATGCCATGGGCCTGCCGCACGCTCGCCTCGCCGTCGACGACCACCGCCACCTCGGCCCGCAGCCGGTGGCCGATCCAGCGCAGCCGCAGCTCGCCGACCCCCTGCACGCCCGGCACCTCGCGCAGCGCCCGCTCGGCCGTGTCGACCAGCGCCGGGTCGATCGCGTCCATGACCCGGCGGAAGACCTCGCGCGCGGCGTCGCGCAGCACCAGCAGCAGGGCCGCCGTGATCGCCAACCCGACCACCGGGTCGGCGAGTTGCCACCCGAGCGCCGCGCCGCCCGCGCCGAGGAGCACGGCGAGCGAGGTGAACCCGTCGGTGCGCGCGTGCAGTCCGTCCGCGACGAGCGCGGCCGAGCCGATCTCGCGGCCGACGCGGATGCGGTAGCGGGCCACCCACTCGTTGCCCGCGAAGCCGATGACGGCCGCCGCGGCGACGACCGGGATGTGCTCGACGGGGCGTGGCGCGAACAGCCGGTCGATCGCGGTCCAGCCCGCGAAGACCGCGGACGCTGCGATCGTCAGCACGATCACCAGGCCCGCCAGGTCCTCGGCCCGGCCGTAGCCGTATGTGAACCGGCGCGTCGCCGCTCGTCTGCCCAGAACGAAGGCGATGCCGAGCGGTACGGCGGTGAGTGCGTCCGCCGCGTTGTGCACGGTGTCGCCGAGCAGCGCGACCGAACCGGAGACCGCGACGACGACCGCCTGGGCCGCGGCGGTCGCGCCGAGTGCGGCCAGGGAGATCCAGAGGGTGCGGATGCCTCGGGCCGAGGACTCCAGGGCGGGGTCGACCTTGTCGGTGGTCACGTGGGAGTGGGGGGTGAAGAGGTGGCCGAGGCGGTGGGAGAGGCGGCGGCCGTGCGCCTTCCCGTGCCCTTCCTCATGATGCCCGTGCCCGTGCCCGTGCCCGTGCCCGTGCCCGTGCCCGTGCCCGTGCTGATGGGTGTGCCCGTCGTGCTCGGCGCTCACAGGGGTCCCCTTTCCGGTTTCCCGTTTCCGGTGTGCTCGGTGTGCTCGGTGGACGCGGCGACGCCCACGAAGCCATTATGTGCGTATGAGCGCACGCATGCACCTATCACCTGCGAACGATGAGCATCCGCGCACCCCGGGCGAGGAGCAGTTCGCCCTCGCCGCGGAGCTGCTCGCCCTTCTGGGGGATCGCACCCGCCTTGCCCTGCTGCATGCCCTGGCCGACGACGAGGCCGACGTCTCGACGCTGACGGAGCGGTGCGGCGCCGCCCGTCCGGCCGTCAGTCAGCATCTGGCCCGGCTGCGTCTCGCGGGGCTCGTCAACACTCGTAAGGAGGGCCGCCGGGTGATCTACTCCCTGCGGGACGGACATCTGCGCCGGGTCGTGGACGAGGCGCTGAATCTGGCCGACCACCGGCTGAGCGACCGCCCCGCGCACGACTGAGGCGGCCCGTGCCGCCCTGGCGGCTTGTTTCGGCCGCGGCCCCCGGGTACTCGGGGCACGAGGTGCGGCCCGTCATCAGGCGCGGCTCGGGTGCGGCGTGCGGAGCGCGGGACGCCGATGCGGGCGATGCTGGAGGTGATGGAACCACGGCCCCGAGGATGCTTCCGACGCTGTCGGACGTCCGAGCACGCCGGTCGGCACGATTCAGGACGGTACTGCCATGAACCGCGACGCAACACTCCGAAGCGACGTCATCTCCAGTCATGCGGTGGTCGGCGCCCCGTGCTGGGTCAGCCTGACGGCGCGCGACCAGGACGCCGCCGAGGGCTTCTACCAGGCGGTGCTTGGCTGGCGGTTCCGGACGGTCAAGCTGATGGACCGGTTCCGGGTCGCGTACGCGGAAGGGGTGCCGGTCGCCGGTATCGCCGCCGTGGCCTCCATGTGGCAGATGGCCGTCGCCTGGACCCCGTACTTCGCCGTGGCCAGCGCGGACGAGGCGGTCGCCCGGGGCCAGGAGCGCGGCGGTACGACAGCGGTGGGGCCCATCGCCTTTCCGCCGGGCCGCGCCGCCCTGCTGGCCGACCGCGACGGAGCCGTCTTCGGCATCTGGGAGGGTCAGCTCGTCACCGGCTGGGAGACCTGGCGCCGGGCCGCCCCCGCCTTCGTACGGCTGCACACACGCGACGCCTTCGACGCCGCCATGTTCTACGGCGAGGTCCTGGAGTGGGCCACCGCGGAGCCCGGCTGCTGCGAGGTCCACTACGACGGGGACGACGTCGTGCTGCGCAGCGACGGCGACGTGGTGGCCCGTATCCATTCCGGCGCGGTGGAGGCCGCCCCCGATCCCACGATCCGACCGCACTGGCAGGTCCACTTCGCGGTCACCGACGTCGAGGCCTGCGTCCGCGCCGCGCTGGCCCACGGGGGCACGGTCCAGGAAGGCGCGTCCTCGGTCGAGGCGGTGCTTCGGGATCCCGACGGGGCGCAGTTCACGGTGACGTCGGAGAAGCGGCGGTGAGATCGCGCCACCAGAATGGTTCACTCCGGCTGAAAGAATCCTATCGATGACCTGAATTGGTTGATGGGCCACGCAGTTATCTGCGAATCGACCGAAACCGCTTGCTCCCGTCCGGTCACGGCACGTACACCTGTCCCCTGCAACAATCGTGTTCCGGGGGGATGTTGGCACATGCAAGGAACGGTCGACGGATTCAGTTATGGAGCGGTCACGCCGGTGACGGCCTACGTCATGGCGTGCCTCGGAGCCGCTCTGGGACTGCGCTGCATCACCAGGTCGCTACGCAACGACCAGTCGTGGAAGCCGGGTTGGCTCGCGCTGGGAGCGGCGTCGATCGGCTGCGGCATATGGACGATGCATTTCATCGCCATGATCGGATTCCAGGTCGAGGAAAGCCGCATTCGGTATGACGTCGGGCTGACGATTCTCAGCCTCGGCGTGGCGATCGTCGTGGTCGGCCTCGGCGTCTTCGCCGTCGGTTATCGCGGCGCGAGCACGACGACACTGCTCATGGCCGGCACCTTCACCGGCCTCGGAGTCGCGGCCATGCACTACATAGGCATGGCGGCCATTCGCGTGAACGGTCAGCTGCAGTACGACGTCCGCACGGTCGTCCTCTCCGTCGTGATCGCCGTCGTCGCCGCCACCGCCGCGCTCTGGGCCGCGGTCGCGATCCGCGGCTTCCTGACGAGCCTGGGAGCGAGCCTCGTCATGGGCGTCGCCGTCTCCGGCATGCACTACACGGGCATGGCGGCCGTCAGCGTGCACCTGCACGACGCGACCGGCACACCCGGGGCGGGCGGCTCCGCCTACTCGCTCCTGCTCCCCATGCTCATCGGCCCGGTCATCTTCCTGCTGCTCGCGGGTGTGGTGGTGATGTTCGATCCGCTGCTGGTGCTGGGGGACGGCGACTGGAGCCGACCTGCGGCCCGCCGTCGCGCCGCCGCCCCGCAGGCGAGCCCGCCGGCAGAGCCCGAATCCCTGTTCCAGGCGCCGTCCGACGCCGGCCGGCGTACGTACGGGCAGGGCGCATCGGCACCGCGCAACTGGTGATCTGAGCGACCCCGAGGAAGCTCGGGAGGGGTCCCGGAGGCAGGGCCGAACAATGCGGGCAGTCAGACCCGTTCTGCCACCGGGGGAGATCAGGATGAGTGACCCGACGCATGCCGTGCCCGCCATGCCGGAATTCGCGCCTCCCGAGGCCAGGGCGCACGACCCGCTGGCCGTCGCCCTGGGCAACGCCTCCCTGCTCGGGGCCGGCTACCTGATGCTGCGGCGGCGCAGGCTCGCCATCGCCGCGGTAGCCGTCACCGTCGTGCTCGTCTCCAGGCTGCTGTCGACCGCCTCGTCGTCGTACGAAGTCGCCCTGCTCCTGTGGTGGGCGGCCGTCGTCGCCCACGGGTGGTTCCTGGCGCGCAGAGGTGCCGACCGGGTCGCGCTGCGCGGTCAGCGCCTGCTCGCGCTCGGCATCACGCTGCCGGTGCTGCTGGCCGTGGGGCTCCTGCGGTTCGACGCCTCCAGGATCGGGCAGAGCGTCACCGAGGCCCGCGAAAGCGGCGACTGCCCACAGGTGTTGAGCGCCCAGGACAGGGTGTGGTTCGGGCACCGCATCGCCGACGCCCCGCTGGCCGCCCGCGGCGACGAGACCGTACAGGCGTGCAACCGGCTGAAGACGGCCCGGACCGAGCTGACCACCGCGCTGACCGGAAACACCGATGCCCTGGAGGAGGGCTTCGACACCCTCGCCTCGGTCCTCGCGGAACCCGGCAACGAGAAGACGGTCGAAGCGACCTTGAACGGATTCCTCGGCCGCCTGCCCGCCAAGGACCCCTGCGACACCGTCACCGTCACCGACTGGCTCCGCGACCGCAAGCGGAGCCACGACGGGCTGGACCGGTCCGCCGACACGGTCGAGCGGACCGCGCCCGCCGCGCTCGTCGAATGCGGTGACGACCTCTTGGCGGACAGCAGCTGGCAGGAGGCCCGGACGCACTACGAGCGGCTGCTCGACCAGTACCCCGGCGACGACGACCTCGCGGGCAAGGCCCGGAAGGGAGCCAGGAAGGCCACGCTGAGCATCGAGCTGGCCAATGTCCGCGACCTGCTCGCGGGCGGGACCGGCACCCAGCCCGAGTACTGCTCCAAGCCGGCGAAGTACAGCGGCGCCAAGCCCATGGGCAAAGGCACCAACCGCGCGCTGTTCTACGGCGACAACGACGCGTACGGCGACGACTACACCGGCAAGCTCCCCGGCTCCTGGAAGGCCAAGGACCCCGCCGACGCCGTCCTGGTGGTCTGCATGGGACTGGAGGACTTCGGAACCTCCGTCGAGACGTGTCCGTACCGGGACAGGGACTCCAGTGCCCTGACGTACGTGAGCTTCCACAAGATCGCGATCCCGGTGAAGGTCTACGAGTTGCGCACCGGCAAGCTCGTCGCCAAGCGCACGATCCAGATCAGCGGCTCGAGTTGCCCCGCGGTCATCTCGTACTTCTCCTACGGCGACTCCGACACCCCGCCGTCGAACAGGTACGTCACGGAGTCCAAGTCCGACGTGCGAAATGCGTTCCGGTCGCTGGTCGTCCGGTGAGCGGCGACATGGACAGGCGAATCGGCGAGCGCATCGGCTGTGGCGAAGAGCCCCCAGTCCGCCCGCGGTTCGGGAGGGCTCCCGAGCGGGCTGGGTGAGCATGAGGTCCTCGGTCGCCGGAAGCGAACGCTACCGGCGGCTGGTCGGGAAAGCGCGGCCGAGGGAGAGAACGCTGGTGGCAGGGGAGCGGGAACGGGCCATCGCCGGACGGTACCGGCTGCGGCGGCTGCTGGGTTCCGGCGGCGGGGGGAACGTCTGGCTGGCCGAGGACGAGGAGCTCCGGGCGCAGGTCGCGGTCAAGGAGATCGACGTACCGCACGAAGCGGACGGAGCCGTCGGCGACCCCTTCGGCCGGGGACGCAAGGAGGCCCTGAAGGCGGCGCAGCTGCGCGAGCATCCGAACGTGATCACGGTGTACGACGTGGTGGAGGACGACGACCGCGCGTGGATCGTGATGGAGTTCCTGCCGGGTACGCGGGATCTGCGCGCCGTGGTGAAGGAGCGCGGGTCGCTGGCGAGCGACGAGGTGGCCAGGATCGGGGCGGCCGCCCTCGACGCGCTCTCCGCCGGGCACCGGGTCGGCATCATCCACCGGGACGTGAAGCCCTCCAACATCCTGCTGGCGCCGGACCATTCCGGCGCCGCCGACCGCCGGGTCCTGCTCACGGACTACGGCATCTCGCTGCGGCTCCGTGAAACCCGGATCACCCAGAGCGGCATGGTGGTCGGCACCCCGGGCTATGTGGCGCCGGAGCGGCTGTCCGGCGGCGAGGCGACTTCCGCATCCGACCTGTTCTCGCTCGGCGTCACGCTCTACTACGCCGTCGAGGGCACCGCCCCGTTCGAGCGGGACACGCTCGACGCCACCCTGCTGGCGGCGCTGAACACGGTGCCTTCCGTGCCGCGGCGCGCGAGCGACCCGCTCAGCCGCGTGATCATGGGCCTGCTGGCGAAGGACCCGTCGGACCGTATGCGGGCGACGCAGGCGGGCGAACTGCTCGACGAGGCCGCGGTGACCGGCACCCCTGGGGCGCCGCTGCCCGTGCTGCCGGGCCCTGCCCGGGAGCCGGCACCGGAGTCCGCTCCGGCGCTGGTGTCGCCTCCGGCCGTGGCCTCGGTCGCCGCCTCGGCTGCCCGCTCGGCCGGGGCAGACGTCGCGCTGGACGAATCGGGGGACGGCTCGGCGAGCGACGGCTCCGGGTCGGGGCGGTCCAATGGCTCCGGGGAGCCCAAGCCGGGCGGCTCCGAGCGCTCCGACGGCCCGGCCGAGTCCGGGTCCGGCGCCGGGTCCGGGACCGAGCCCGGGTCCGGGACCGAGCCCGGGTCCGGGACCGAGCCCGGGTCCGGGACCGAGCCCGGCGCCGGGACCGAGCCCGGCGCCGGGACCGAACCCGGGTCCGGGACCGAGTCCGGATCCGAGGCGGACTCCGGCGGCCTCGGCACCGCGACAGGCCCCGGCCACTCCGTGCCTTCCGGGAAGGAGCCAGTCACCCCCACTCGGCGCACTTCGGACGGCGTCCGTCGGGTGCCGGGCTGGCGTACGCCCGTGCTGCTGGCGATCGCCGCCGTGCTGGTCGGGGGCGGCGGGTTCGCGCTGGGCGCTGCCACGTTCCGCGACGCGGGGGGCGAGGCGAAGAGCCCGGAGGCCAGGGTGAAGGCCGTCGCGACTCCCTCCCCGACCGTGACCCGCAGCGCGTACCCGTACGGCAAGCAGGTGGGGCTGCGCGAGGGGCTCACGCCGGGGCAGTGCGTCGAGGCCGACTGGAAGGCCGGGGAGTTCAAGGGGCGGCCCGGCCTGAAGCTCCTCGACTGCATCGAAGACGACCCCGAGGGTCAGGTCATCGCGACCGTGGCGGCCGACAGCGCCGTACCGGCATCCGACGCGGAGGCCGTACGCGGCGAGTGCACCCGGCGCACCGCGGAGCTGCGCAAGACCATGGCCGACCCGGTGCTGTACGTCCTCACGCCCGAGACCGGGCAGAGCGAGCCGCCGGCCTCGGCCTGCCTGCTCTTCCTGAAGAACGCCACCCTCGGCGGCCCGCTCGGCGAGTTCCGCAAGCTCGGCGACGAGGTGTACACGACGCAGCTGGGCCCGGGTGACTGCGTCAACGCCGAAGAGGACGAGGACGGCACGTACACCAAGACCCTGGTGAGCTGCGACAAGCCGCACGACGAGCAGATGGTCGGCTGGGCCTGGGCCTCGGGCGAGGGCTCGAGCGACAGCGTGGACACGGCAGGGCTCTGCGAGGAGAAGTACGGGATCAACTGGGCCCGCGGCCAGGGACACGAGATGTGGGGCTGGCAGACCAACGACGACGAGTGGGACGCCGGGTTCCGCCAGGTGCTGTGCAGCGTGGCACGGGAGGACGGCAAGAAACTTCCTGGAGGAGCGTTGAAGCCGGCGTACTGACCCGCGAACATCCCGTGAAGGCGCCGTACGAGGTTCCGCTCGGCCAGTAGGTTCGGCCGAGGTGATCCGGAGCGACGGAGAAGGGTCCGTGACACTCGAACACCTGCCCATGGATGCCCCTGCCGGCGAGTCAGCCCTTGGGGAAGAACTCCAGCACCGCCGTACCACCGTCGAGGGACTTCACACGGAAGCCGAGGCCATTCAGGCCACCGGTGCCGCCCTCGCCGACCGAGGCGCTCAGGAAGGTGCCGGCGCCCGAGGACTGCAGCACCACGGAATCGGCCGTGATCTTCGTGACCCGGAGGACGCTGACGCCGAACCGGCTGTCGACCTTGATGGACGTGGGCTTCGACAAGGCGATGTCGCAGCGTCCGTCGAAGCAGGCGCCGACATCGCTGCCGTCGGCCGCGGCCCGTCCACTCGTGGGAGAGAGCGAGGGAGAGGGCGAGGAAGCCGCCGACGAGGACGGCTGCTCCGTCTTCGCCGGTGTTCCCGCGCCGCTCGCCCTCGACGGCGTACTCGTGGACGACGGCTCCGCCCCCTCCGCGGAGCCGTCGTCCTGGCCGCCGCTCCCGCCGCAGCCGGTGAGAACCACCATCAGCGCCAGCGCCAGCGCCAGCGCCACGGCGCCGCCGCTGGCCCGGCCCCTGTCCGTGCTCATCGGGCAACCCCTCAACTCGTAGGCTTACCAACGCCGTTGAGCCCCGTTGATGGGGCACCCCCTTTTATACGCGCCCGCTTTGGGGAGGGGTCCCGGAGCGGGTGGGCACCCTGGTGAGTGCACCCGTAGGAGTGCCGAGAAAGTCACGAACCGAGGAGACCAGCAATGCCCCTCTCCGCCAGCCTCGCGCGCGGTGTCGCGCCCGCCCTGCCCGGCACCCTGCACGCCCGCACGGTCACCGGCGATCTCAGCGCCCCGCCCCGGTCGGGGCTGACGGTCTGTTTCGGGCGCGGCGAGAAGCCGGATGTGGACCTTGGTGTCGGCGTGGACGACCTTCGGGTGAGCCGGCGGCACGGCGAGCTGACGTACCGCGCGGGGCAGTGGTGGCTGCGCAACACCGGGCAGCAGCTCGTCCGGCTGCCGCGCGGCCGGATGGTGCACATCAGCACCGAGCCGATCCCGCTCGCCACCGGCTACACCCCGCTGTTCGTGAAGGGCTCGGGCTACCGGGAGCACCTGGTCGAGCTGTATGTGGCGGGCCACGACGACCAGGGGCCGGTGTCACGGAGGCGCGCCGAGACCGTGCGGCCGGAGACCTGGGCGCTCGACGACGACGAACGGCTGCTGCTGGTGGTCCTCGGCCAGCGGTACCTGCTGTACGAGGAGGATCCGCGCCCCTTGACGTACGCCATGACCGTCAAGCAGCTCACCTACCTCCGCCCGGACGCGGGCTGGACCGAGCGCAAGGTCGAGCACCGGATCGAGGCCGTACGCCGCCGCCTGGACCGCACCGGCTTCAGGTACGCGCTGATGCACGACAAGTCGCAGGGCCGCCCCAACGACAACAGCCTGCTGCACAACCTGCTCAAGGGACTGGTGGAGTCCACGACGCTCGTACCGCCGGACCTGGACCTGATGGAGGACGACACCGCCTGGCCGGCCCCCGAGCACTGAGAGGACGGCTCCACCGCCCTCTCTGCACCGCCCTCTCTACTGTGCGCGGATCTACTGCGCGCGCAGTTCGGCGGCGGCGGAGGTCGTGAGTTCCGTGGCCATCTCGCAGAGTTCGTCGGTGGGCCGTTTTCCGCCGACGTGCAGGCGCAGCATCTCGGCGGCGGTCTCGGCGTTCTGGCCGCCGTACTCGCGGTATTCGACGAAGACCGTGCAGGTCTCGTCGCCGTTGCCCTCCGGTTCGACCAGGGCGTCGTATCCGCTGAGTGTGATGGGGGTGCCGTCCGCCGCGGACTTGGGCTGATCGCGGAAGAAGCCCACCTCCGTCTCCAGTTCGTCGACGTCGCTCGACCACTCGCAGCTCCAGTTCGCGACGCCGACGTCAGGGTCGTCGGCCTTGAGGCCGGGAACGACGGACAGCGCTTTGGTGTCGAGCAGCTTGCAGGCGTTCGCCCAGGCCAGCGAGTTGTCCGGGTAGGCCGGGGAACGACGGGGGATCGGACCCCGGTTCAGGACCTCGGCCGCGCTCCGGGCGGCCGAGTCGGCGACCGTGCACAGTGCCGCGCTGCCGCCGACCACAGAGCCGTCGCCCTCGTTGACGCGGATCCCGACGACCATGCCGTCGGCGCCGCCGTCAGGCGCCAGCAGCAGCCCGCACTCGTCGTCCTCCGGCTGCTCCTCCACGATGCCGATCTTCCCGATGGTCCTGACGGACTCCGACGTCTCGGGCCGCGAGCCCGGGCGGAGCTGGATCGACACGTCGATCCGGGTCTTGTCGTCGGGGCGGACCAGCACGTCGCAGCGGTCGAAGTTCCCGTAGTCCACGTCCACTTCGGCGTCGCCGAACCGGTCGAGAGCGGCGGGATCGGCCAGGGCGCACAGGTCGGCGGTACGCGGATTGCCGATCAGGGCCCGCGGTTTGCCCTTCGAGGCGTTCTCCTCGATCCGGCTGCGGTCGGATTCGTTGGAGGCCTTCCCGTCATCGCCGCCATCGGGGATGACGACGAGCCCCAAGGCCAGTAAGGCGCTGATACCGAGGACCGCGGCGAGCAGCGACCGGCGCCGCCGCGGGCGCCAGGCGGACTGGTTCACCGTGGTGCCCGGGCCATCCGACTCGGGTCCGGCGACGGCCTCCAGGAGCCGCTTCACCTCGGCGGCGTCGGGGCGTTGCCGAGGATCGCGCTGCAGCATGGCGGTCAGCACGGGGTACAGCGGTCCCACTGCGGCGGCGTCCATCTCGACGACGCCCTGCTCGGCCTTCCAGTACCTCAGCCGCTCGGTGTCCTTCCCGTCCCCGTGCTCGCTGTGGTCCTCGTCGTCCTCGGGCCCGCCGCCGCGCGGCGGCGAGCCGGTGACCAGCGCGTAGAGGGTGGTGGCCAGGCAGAACACGTCCGAGGCCGGCCGAGGGACGTTCCCCTTGGCCAGCTCGGGGGCGGCGTAGTCCGGAGTGAAACTGAACGGGCCGTTGGCCGTGATGGTCTCGGTGCCGCCGACCCGGTATGCGGCGCCGAAGTCCAGCAGCTTCGCGGAACCCCGCCGCGTGAGGCCGATGTTGGCGGGCTTGACGTCGCAGTGGACGATGCCCGCCTCGTGCAAGGAGGCGAGCGCGTCGGCGAGTTGGGCCCCGATGCGGGCCGCCCGCACGGGAGACATCTGCGGCTGCCGGTCCAGGCCGCCGCCGGACACGTACTCCATGATGAACCAGTACGTCTCCGCCGCGTCCCCGTCCCGCGGCACGGTCACGACGTCGAACAGGGTCACGACGTGGGGATGGTCGCGGAACTTGGCCATGGCACGCGGCTCGCCCAGCAGCCGTCGCACCTCGGTCTCACGATCGCCCTCCATCCGCTCCGGTTTCAGTGCGACGTCCTGCCCCACCACCGTGTCGTGGGCCAGCCACACATCGCCGCCTCGCCCTGTGCCGATGACCTCCTTGAGGACATAGCGGCCGGCGAATTCCTCTCCGGAACGCACAGTTCCCCCCTCACCCGGGTTCCACGATGCGCGCGGCAATGGTGTGGCGCGCGTGATACCGAACTTACTGTGTGTGGCGATCAGTGCGCAGGGTCTACCCGGAGCCTGCATCAGAAGTCCTCATGCGTAGAGGTTGTGGAGGCGGTGACGGTGAGACAGCTGCGCGGCCCTCTCGGACAGGACTAGTCTATTCTCGTACTAGTACGAGTTCCGTGGTACTCGCGGATCCTGTTTAGGGGGTGGGACGGTGGACGCGTCGGCCGACTGGCAGACCGGATGGCTGCGGGGAGCTCTCGAACTCGCTCTCGCCGCGGTCCTGGCCGAGGGGCCCGGACATGGGTACGCGCTGGCGCAGCGCCTGGCCGAGCAGGGCTTCGGACGGGTGCGGGGAGGCGCTCTGTATCCGGTGCTGGGGCGGATGGAGCGCGACGGGGTGGTGAGTGCCACCTGGGAACCGGGCGAGGGCGGTCCGGGGCGCAAGGTCTACGCGCTCACCGAGGCGGGACACGACAGGTTTCGGGAGCAGCGGGCGCAGTGGGCCCGGTTCTCGGTCCTGATGGACGGCCTGCTGGGGACGGACCGATCGACGAGGGGGACGGAATGACCGCACAGCACAGTGAGACGCATGAGAAGTGGGCGGCGAGTCTGGAGCTGCGGCTGGCTCTGCAGCCGGGTATGGACCGGGCCGCGGTGGAGGACGTGATCCAAGAGACCGCCGAGTACTGCGCGGAGACGGGCGAGCACCCGCGGGAGGCTTTCGGGGATCCGGACGAATACGCCGTGCGGGTTGCTCGTGAGCGTGATCCGGTCGGTGAGCGGGCCGGGCGGGACTGGGCCGGCCTTCGTCCGGCCGACCATCTGCGCGCAGGTGTGTACGGCGTTGTCGTCCTGCTGGTCGTCGGGTCGGGGCTGGCGCTGGTCCGCGGCGAGTGGTGGGTGGAGCTCACCTTCGCGAGCGTCGCCGGGTCCGTTCTGGTCATGGCCGCGATGGTGGCGACCGGCACGGTCCTCGCGCTGCGTGCCGCCGGACGGGCCAGGGCCGCGGCCGCCGCAGCAGTCGGCACGCTGGTCCTGGTCGTGGCGGGTGCCATTGCCTTCCTCGGACTGCCGCGCGACCCTGTGGGGCGGCTGCCGGCGTGGGCGTTCGCCGCGGGCGGGGTTCTGCTCGCTCTCCTCGGCCGGTGGCTGGAGTCCTCGGCCCGCACGCGGCGGAAAGCCGCGACCGCGCCGGTCCAGAAGGCGGACGGCACGGACTCCGCGGTCTCTGTGGAGGCCGACGCGTCGGATACCGATCAGTGGCTCGGCCACCTCGGTGGCCTGCTGTCCGGCAGGCACGGCCTTCCCCGCAATCGGGTGCGGCAACTGGTCACCGATGCCCGGCTCCACCTCGCCGCGACCGGGGCTGCCCCGGCCGAGGAGTTCGGTCCGGTGGAGGTCTACGCCCTGGAGCTGGCCGAGCAGGCCGGCGGGCGGGCCTGGTGGACACGCGACGGCACATATCTCGCGCTGACCGGCGTGCTGTTCGCGGGCTATGGGCTGGACCGCCTGGTCGACGGCGATTACGGCTGGGCCTTGTGGGGCTGTGCCGCGGCCCTCGCCCTGACCCTGTGGCTGCTGACTGCGCAGCTTCTGAAAACCCGTACCTGAAACCCGTACCTGAAACCCGTACTGGAAACGACACGCCCCGGCTGGACGGGAGAGTCCAGCCGGGGCGGTACGTCCAGGTCGACCGGCGCGAGCCGACCGACCTGGACGTCATGATCAGACGAGTCCGACGAGTCAGACGAGGTCGAACCGGTCCAGGTTCATGACCTTGTCCCACGCCGCGACGAAGTCCTTCACGAACTTCTCCTTCGCGTCATCGCTCGCGTAGACCTCCGCGAGCGCGCGCAGCTCGGAGTTCGAGCCGAAGACGAGGTCGGCACGGGTGCCGGTCCACTTGACCTCGCCCGTGGCGGCGTCGCGACCCTCGAAGGTGTTCTGGTCCGAGGACGTCGACTTCCACGTCGTGCCCAGGTCGAGCAGGTTGACGAAGAAGTCATTGGTCAGCGTCCCGGGGGTGTCGGTGAGGACGCCGTGCGACGACTGCTGGTGGTTCGCGCCCAGGACACGCAGGCCACCGACGAGGGCCGTCAGCTCGGGGGCGCTGAGGGTCAGCAGGTTCGCCTTGTCGAGCAGCAGGTACTCGGCCGGCAGGCGGTTGCCCTTGCCCTGGTAGTTGCGGAAGCCGTCGGCGGTGGGCTCCAGCGCGGCGAAGGACTCCGCGTCGGTGTGCTCCTCGGTCGCGTCGACGCGGCCCGGGGTGAAGGGCACCTCGACGTCGTACCCGGCGTCCTTGGCGGCCTTCTCCACGGCCGCCGCGCCGCCGAGCACGATCAGGTCGGCCAGGGACACCTTCTTGGCGCCGGAGCTGAACTCCTGCTGGACGCCCTCCAGGACGCGCAGGACCTGCCCGAGCTGGTCGGGGTCGTTGGCCTCCCAGCCGCGCTGCGGCTCGAGGCGGATGCGTGCGCCATTGGCGCCGCCGCGCTTGTCGCTGCCGCGGTAGGTCGAGGCCGACGCCCACGCGGTGGACACCAGCTGGGAGACGGTCAGGCCCGAGTCGAGGAGCTTGGCCTTGAGGGCCGCGACGTCACCGGCGTCGATGACCTCGCCCTCGGCCTGAGGCAGCGGGTCCTGCCACAGCAGGGTCTCCTCCGGGACCTCCGGGCCGAGGTACAGCGACTTCGGGCCCATGTCGCGGTGGGTCAGCTTGTACCAGGCGCGGGCGAAGGCGTCCGCGAACTGGTCGGGGTTCTCGTAGAAGCGGCGGGCGATCGGCTCGTAGATCGGGTCGAAGCGCAGCGACAGGTCGGTGGTGAGCATCGTCGGGAGGCGCTTCTTAGACGGGTCGTGCGCGTCGGGGATGATCTCCTCGGCGTTCTTCGCCACCCACTGGTTCGCACCGGCCGGGCTCTGGGTGAGCTCGTACTCGTACTCGAAGAGGTTCTTGAAGAACCCGTTGCTCCACTGGGTGGGCGTGGTGGTCCAGATGACCTCCAGCCCGGAGGTGATGGCGTCCGCACCCTTGCCGGTGCCGAAGGAGTTCTTCCAGCCGAGGCCCTGCTCCTCCATCGAAGCGGCCTCGGGGTCGTTGCCGACGTTCTCCGCCGGGCCCGCGCCGTGGGTCTTGCCGAAGGTGTGGCCGCCCGCGATCAGGGCGACCGTCTCCTCGTCGTTCATCGCCATCCGGCGGAACGTCTCACGGATGTCGCGGGCCGCGGCGATCGGGTCCGGGTTGCCGTTCGGGCCCTCCGGGTTGACGTAGATGAGACCCATCTGGACGGCGCCGAGGGGGTTCTCCAGCTCGCGGTCGCCGGTGTAGCGCTGGTCGTCGAGCCAGGTGGTCTCGGGACCCCAGTAGACGTCCTCCTCCGGCTCCCAGACGTCCTCACGGCCACCGCCGAAGCCGAAGGTCTCGAAGCCCATCTGCTCCAGGGCGACGTTGCCCGTGAGGATCATGAGGTCGGCCCAGGAGATGCTCTGGCCGTACTTCTTCTTGACCGGCCACAGCAGGCGGCGCGCCTTGTCCAGGTTGCCGTTGTCCGGCCAGCTGTTGAGGGGGGCGAAACGCTGCTGCCCGGCTCCGGCGCCGCCGCGGCCGTCGCTTACGCGGTAGGTGCCGGCGCTGTGCCAGGCCATACGGATCATCAGCGGGCCGTAGTTGCCGAAGTCGGCCGGCCACCAGTCCTGCGAGGTGGCCAGTACCTCGGCGATGTCCTGTTTCACGGCCGCCAGGTCGAGGTTCTTGAACGCCTCGGCGTAGTCGAACTCCTCGCCGAGGGGGTTGGCCACGGCGGGGTTCTTGGCAAGGATCTTCAGGTTGAGCCGCTCCGGCCACCACTGGCGGTTTCCGCCGCCCTGGGTCGGGTGGGCGGCGCGGCCGTGCGCGACCGGGCAGCCACCCGCCTCCTCCGGCTTCGGGTCTGTGACGATCGCATCATGGTTCTCAGTCATGGGGAATCCTTCCGAACTGGGTGGATCACGTGCTCAGGAACTGCGGGCGGTGGAACAGTCGGGGCACAGGCCCCAATAGATGACCTCGGCCTCGTCGACCGAGAAGCCGCGGTCGTCGGACGCGGTCAGGCACGGGGCATGGCCGACCGCGCAGTCGACGTCGGCGAGGGCGCCGCACGACCGGCACACGAGGTGGTGGTGGTTGTCCCCGACGCGTCCTTCGAACCGGGCCGGGCTGCCGGGCGGTTCGAGGCGGCGTACGAGTCCCGCCGTGGTGAGTGCGTGAAGGGCCTCATACACGGCCTGGAGGGAGATGTGGCCCACGCGCTCGCGCACCCCGGAGGCGATCGCCTCGACGCCGAGGTGATCACCGTTCCGGACGGTCTCGAGCAGCGCGACGCGAGCGGCCGTCACCCGCAGGCCGGCACCGCGCAGCTCCTCGGCGGTGGTCGGGGTCTGGGGTGCAGTCATGGCGCAGAACCTACAGCCATAAACGCGAATGGTTCAAGAAAAGGAACGGTTAAAGTCTGGTGCCGTGTCGTCGACGTCTGCCTCGTCGTGGCGTGGCGGCCAGTGCTGACGGGGATCCGGGCGTGTGTCACGGTCAGGCTGCCTCGGTGGCAGCACGCGTACGCATACGCCAGATCGGTGATGAACAGGGCCGACGGCTGGCGCGGATCATCCGCGGAGGCACTGGTCGGTGGTCACCGTCGGTGGTCACCGTCGGTGGTCATGTGGCGATGGGCGCGGTCGGTGACGCCGCCTGCGCGGAGCGTGCCGATGGTCGAGATCACCGAGGCGATGTTCACGTCCGCAATCACCGTGGCCTGCGGCGGAGGCCGATCCGGCACACGAATCCCGGGCGCCGTTCCCGGGCGCGGGCACCAGTGGGCCGACCGCAGGCGGCATAGCAGCCAAAGCGGTCGGCCCACTGACTTCGACAGGGCGCGGGAGGCCTACTGGATCCCGCAGGATTGAGTTCGAGCGAACGATCAATCAGCTCAAGATCTTCGAACAGTCCTGAGTCCTTAGTCCTTAGTCCTTCGGCTGGGTGAAGCGGATGCTGTTGCCGAAGGGGTCGCGGAGGCCGCAGTCGATGCCGTACGGGCGCTCGGTGGGCTCCTCGGTGAACTCGACGCCCTTGCCGCGCAGCGTCTCGTACGTCTTGCGGCAGTCGTCGGTGCTGAAGATGAGATGGCCACCCGTGGCGCCCTTGGTGAGCAGCTCGCGGACCTGCTGGGCCGTTTCCTCGGACATCGCCGGAGGCCCGGGCTTCTCCAGCAGGATCTGGCGCTCCGGGTGACCGGGGACGCTGACGGTCAGCCAGCGCATGAAGCCCAGGTCGGCGTCGGAGTTGACCTCCAGGCCGAGCTTGCCGACGTAGAAGTCGAGAGCCTCGTCCTGGTCGAGGACATAAATCTGCGAGTGCGTGATAGCGGTGAACATGTGCATCACGCTACCGAGCCGGCCGGACGAAAAACTTATCCAAAACTGCTCAGTCGACGGACGCTCCAGGCAGCGCGGACGGTCAGGCGCTCGGCCGCATCCACGCCATCGTGAAGCACGTCGGTACGTTCGTGGCCGCGGCCTGCCGGGCTTCCTTGCGGTACGTCCTGGGTGAGCGGCCGACGATGTCATGGAACGTGCGACTGAAGGTTCCCGGGCTGCCGAAGCCGACTTCGAAGCAGATGGCCGTCACGCTGCGGTCGGTCTCCCGCAGCAGGAACATCGCACGCTCGACCCGGCGGCGCTGCAGATAGCGGTGCGGTGTCTCGCCGAACGTGGCCCGGAAGGTGCGCGTGAAGTGCGCCTGCGACACATGGGCGATCCGGGCCAGGGCCGGGACGTCCAGCGGCTTCGCGTAGGAGCGGTCCATCGCGTCCCGCGCCCGAAGCATGCGGCGGTTGGTCTCTTCGGCAGCACGGCTCACAGCGTCATCACACCACGGTTCTCCGCCCGTACATATGCGTGCCGGACCCGGCGTCTCTGACGCATGCGCGCCAGACCCCGCGTCTCCGACCTGATACGCCGGACAGGCCCTAACGCAGAGAGTTGATCTCGATCGCCGGGCAGCGGTCCATGACCATGTCGAGGCCGGCCGCGCGGGTGCGCTCGTACGCCGCCTCGTCGATGACGCCGAGCTGGAACCAGACGGCCTTGGCGCCGATGGTGACGGCCTCGTCGGCGACGGGCCCGGCGAGGTCGCTGTTGACGAAGACATCGACGACGTCGACTTCGAAGGGGATCTCTTCCAGAGAGGCGTATCCCTTTTCGCCGTGGACCGTCTCGGCCTTCGGGTGCACGGGCACGATGCGCTTGCCGAAGCGCTGGAGGACGCCGGCGACGCCGTACGCGGCACGCCGCTCATTCGACGACAGGCCGACGATCGCCCAGGTGTCGCCGAGCTCGGTCAGGATCTTGCGGATCGTTGCCGGGTCGCCGTACACGGTCGGCCTCCTTGGAGTGGCTGCAAGAGGTGTTCAGCCGGGCAACAGCGGGCGGCGCACGGTGATTCCCGGAGGCGGACCGGAGGGAGCGGGGCCGTGTCCCGCGGGGACGGCCCGCGACGGCCGTGATCCGGTACGTGATAGCTTGCCGAGGCCAGTCGAACCCATGTACGTGGGTCAGGGAATCCGGTGGGAATCCGGAGCTGACGCGCAGCGGTGAGGGTGACGGGCGGGGCATCGGCCACTGGACCGACACGACGGTCCGGGAAGGCGCCTCGTCCGGGTGAACCCGAGTCCGAAGACCTGCTGGCGGCCCCCGCGGTCACGCGCGGCGGGGGAGCACCGTACGACCGGGCTCCGCGTTCGAGCCCTCGACGCCCGAGGAACTCCCGTGCCCATCGCACGTCTTGCCCGCCCTGCCGCCCTGCTCCTTTCCGGGGCTCTCCTGTTGGCCGGCTGCGGTTCGACAGGCTCGTCCGAGTCGGACTCCGGAGCCGCTGTCAGCCTCGACAACTGCGGCCGCACCGTACGCGTCGAGTCCCCGCCCCGGCGGGCCGTCTCGCTCAACCAGGGCACCACCGAGATCATGCTCTCGCTGGGCCTCGTCGACCGTATGGCAGGCACCGCCACCTGGACCGACCCGGTGATGAAGGGCCTGGAGAAGGCGAACGCGAAGGTGGAGCGGATCGCCGACAACAACCCCTCCTTCGAACGGGTCCTGGACGCCGACCCCGACTTCGTGGCCGCCTCGTTCGTGTCCACGCTCGGCAAGGGCGGCGTCGCCACCCGGGAGCAGTTCGAGAAGCTCGGCGTGCCCGCGTACGTCTCACCCTCCGACTGTGCCGGCAAGGACAACTCCGGAGACGGCGACGGAGCGCGGAAGACCGCCCTCGACATCGACGCCATCTACGGCGAAGTACGCGACCTCGCCGAGGTGTTCGGCGTGGAGGAGAGGGGCGAGAAGCTCGTCGCCGAGCTCGAGCAGCGTATGCGGAAGGCCACTTCGGGGATCGACGCGTCGGACGTCACCCTCCTGTACTGGTTCGCCAACTCCGACTCGCCCTACATGGCGGGCTGTTGCGGCGCGCCAGGCGTCATCACCCGGGCCCTCGGCGCGAAGAACGTCTTCGACGACACGCACGAGGAGTGGCCCCAGATCAACTGGGAGACGGTCGCCGACCGCGACCCCGACGTCCTCGTCATCGGCGACCTGACCCGAAAGTCGCAGACCGCCGAGTCCGCCGAGAAGAAGATCGAGTTCCTGGAGTCGGACCCGGTCACCAGGAACATGACGGCCGTCAAGAAGAAGCGGTACGTCCTGCTCAGCGGTCAGGCCATGAACCCGACCATCCGCACGGTCGAGGGCGTCGAGCAAGTCGCCTCGGCCCTACGGGAGTTCGGGCTCACGGGGTGACGCGGCTGCGCCTGTCACTGCTCTCCGCGGCCGGTGTCGCACTGCTCTGCGCGTCGGTCGCCGTCGCGATCACCATCGGTCCGGCGGACATCCGGGTCGGTGACGTCTGGTCCGTGGTCGCGTCCCATCTCGGCTGGGGGAGCTCGGAGTTGACCCCGATACGGGACGGGATCGTCTGGCAGCTGCGACTGCCGCGGACGCTCCTCGCCGCCGTCTGCGGGGCCGGACTCGCCGTGTGCGGCGCGGTGATGCAGTCCCTGCTGCGCAACCCGCTCGCGGACCCGTTCGTCCTCGGCGTGTCCTCGGGCGCCTCGACGGGCGCGGTCGCCGTGGTCGTCCTCGGAGCCGGCGGCGGTCTGGTGTCGGTCTCCGCGGGCGCGTTCCTCGGCGCGCTCGTCTCGTTCGGGCTGGTCCTGCTGCTCAGTCACACCCTCGGCGGCACGACGGACCGCGTGGTGCTGAGCGGAGTCGCCGCGATGCAGCTCTTCTCCGCCCTCACCTCCTTCGTCGTGATGACCGCCGCCGACGCCGAGACCACCCGCGGAGTGCTGTTCTGGCTGCTCGGCTCACTCGGCGGGGTCGGCTGGACCGACGTCTGGGTCTGCCTGGCGGTGCTCACAGTCACGCTGCTGGTGTGCCTCGGGTACGCGCGCACGCTCGACGCTTTCGCCTTCGGCCAGGAAGCCGCCGCGACCCTCGGGGTCTCCGTGGCGCGTACGCGCCTGGTGCTGCTCTGCGCCACGGCGCTGCTGACCGCCGCGCTGGTCAGCTCGGCGGGCGCGATCGGCTTCGTCGGCCTCGTCCTGCCGCACGCCGCCCGGGCGTTGGTGGGTTCCGGGCACGCCCGGCTGCTGCCGGTCGCCGCCCTCGCCGGCGCGGTGTTCCTGGTGTGGGTGGACACCCTGGCCCGTACTGTCCTCGATCCCCAGGAGGTGCCGGTGGGCGTGGTGACCTCGCTGATCGGAGTGCCGGTGTTCGTACTGGTGCTGTACCGGACGCGGAGGACGCGATGAAAACCGAGGGCGCGACGCATACGCGGCACGAGCCGAACGAGGGCCTCCGCGCCGACCGTGTCACCCGCACCGCCGACGGCCGCCTCATCCTCGACGGCGTCAGCATCACCCCCGCCCCCGGCACCACCGTCGGCCTCCTCGGCCCGAACGGCTCCGGCAAGTCCACCCTCCTGCGTCTGCTCGCCGGCGTCCTCACCCCCGCCTCGGGCGTCGTCACCCTCGACGGCAGCCCCCTCGCCGAACTGGGCCACCGCGACATCGCCCGCCGTATCGCCGTGGTCGAGCAACAGGCGGACACCCAGGTTGAGTTGACCGTCCTGGACGTCGTACGCCTCGGCCGCATCCCCCATCGCCGCGCCTGGACCCCCGCGTCCGCGACCGACGAGGAAGTCGTACGCGGCGCTCTCGACCACACGGGCCTCACCGACCGCGCCCACCAGTCCTGGCACACGCTCTCCGGCGGCGAGCGCCAACGCGTGCAGATCGCCCGCGCGCTCGCTCAGGAGCCCCGCGAACTCCTCCTGGACGAACCGACCAACCACCTCGACATCCAGCACCAGCTCGACCTGCTGGCCCTCGTCACCTCGCTCCCCGTCACCAGCGTCGTCGCGCTGCACGACCTCAACCTCGCGGCGATGTACTGCGACCGACTCGTCGTCCTGCGCGAGGGTCGCGTGGTGGCCTGCGGCAGTCCGGGCGACATCCTCACGGAGGAACTCATCGCCGAGGTGTACGGAGTCCGCGCCTCCGTCACGCGGAACGGCTCCGACGACCGGCCCCACGTGCGTTTCCTGGGCACCGTGCGCTGATCCGCGCGCGAGCGAGTCGCGAACACGTGTCCGGAATGACGTCAGCCTCCCTGCGCCCGGCGGCTCACGCGCCTACGCTCACCCCGTGCTGCGTATCACCGACGCCCGAACCGGCGAGCCCACCGACGCCACCCCCGCCCGCCGGGGCCTGACCCGCGTCGTGGCGCACGTACCGCGCCCCGACACCACCGGCCTGCGCGTGCTCCTGGTCGCCGACGTCCTCGTTCGCGCCCTGGAGATCAGCGGGACACCCGTCTGGACCGTGCTGACCGGCACAGAGGGGCGCGCGGAACTCCGGGCCGCCGCCACGGCGCTCGGCATCCGGCCCTTCGAGGACGAACGGGACAGCGGATCCGGGCTCGGCGAGGCCCAGGTACTGCATGTGCTCGGCCCGGACGCCGAGGCGGCGGACGGCCTGCGCGTCGAGGTCGCCCCGGTCGAGGACGCGAGTGGCCCGGCCGGCTTCGAGAGCGACCAGGGCGACCCGGCCGATCCCACGGCCCTGCGTCTCGCCCTGCTCGCCCGGCCCCGCCGCGAGCCCCTCCGGCTCGGCGCGGCCGAGCTCGCGGACGCCGAGGAGAACCTGAGGCGCTGGCGGGGAGCCGTCGCCACGTGGGCCACCCGGCCGTCCGGCCCCATCCCCGATCCCGTACGCCAACAACTGCGCGCCGCCTGGGAGGACGACTTGGACGTGCCCGCCGTACTCGGCGTGCTGCGGAAGGTGGAGACGTCGGGGACCGTCCCGGACGGCGCCCGCTTCGAGACGTACGCCTACGCGGACCGGCTCCTCGGGCTCGAGCTCACCCGTGACATCGGCCGCGGGACCCCGTCGTGATCACGCGCGCCGGGGCGGGCCCGCTGCGCCGCTTGGTCGTCCTGCGGCACGCCAAGTCGGCCTGGCCGGACGGCGTCGCCGACCATGAGCGGCCGCTCGCACCGCGCGGGCGCCGTGACGCCCCGGCCGCCGGCCGGGCGCTCGCCGCCGCCGACTGCCTGCCCGACCTCGCGCTCTGCTCCACCGCCGTACGCGCCCGGCAGACCTGGGAGCTGGCCGCCGCACAGTGGGGCACGCCCCCGCCCGTACGCCACGATCCGCGGCTGTACGCGGCAGACGTACCGGAGCTGCTGGAAGTGGTCCGTGCGGCGCCCGCCGAAGCCAAGACGCTGCTGCTGATCGGGCACAACCCCGGCCTGGAGGACCTGGTGCTCACCCTGGCCGGAGACAGCCTCGACGACGCGCTGGACGACGTACGGACGAAGTTCCCCACGTCGGCGATCGCGATCCTCGCCTGGCACGGCGGCGGCTGGGAGTCCCTCGGCCCCGGCACGGCGCTGCTCACGGACATGATCGTGCCGCGGGGGAAGAAGAAGGGCGACGAGAAGAAGGGCGACGAGAAGATGGGCTGACATCGGCCCACAGGGGCGCGCGGCCGCCGCTCGAGGTTCGGCTCGACACGGCGCAGCACCTCGCGGGGCACGGGCGCGCTTCCGCCGTCGCCGAAGATCACGAAGCGCACCGGGCGGCTCCGGGGCGTCCGCACGCGCGCGTGCAGCGCATACGCTGGCCCGATGCAGGACGAGTACCGCACGGTGGCCCGCGCAGGCGAGCACGAGACCGAGATCAACCGCTCCCGCTTCCTCTGCGCACTGGCGCCGGCGGCCACCGAGCGGGAGGCCCAGGACTTCGTCGCGGCCGTCCGCAAGGAGCACGCGGACGCGACGCACAACTGCTTCGCGTACGTCATCGGCGCCGACGCCGCCGTCCAGAAGGCGAGCGACGACGGCGAACCGGGCGGCACCGCGGGCGTCCCGATGCTGCAGATGCTGCTGCGGCGCGACATGCGATACGTCGTCGCCGTCGTCACCCGCTACTACGGAGGCGTCAAACTCGGCGCGGGCGGGCTGATCCGGGCCTACGGCGGAGCGGTGGGCGAGGCCCTGGACACTCTCGGCACGATCACACGTAAACGCTTTCGCCTGGCGACGGTGACCGTCGACCACCAGCGCGCGGGCAAGGTGCAGAACGATCTGCGGTCGACCGGACGCGAGGTGCGTGACGTGCGGTACGGGGAGGTCGTCACGATGGAGATCGGGCTGCCGGACACGGATGTCGAGGCCTTCCGGGGATGGCTCGCAGACATTACGGCGGGGACAGCCGGGTTCGAACTGGGCGGAGAGGCATACGGGGACGCATAGAGACCAAGGGGCCGCATAACGGGCCGATACGGGAGTAGCCGCCCGTGATGTCCGACCCGGCCGTTAGTCTCGGGGATCATGAGGCTTCTGCACACTTCCGACTGGCATCTGGGCCGGGCGTTCCACCGGGTGAACATGCTCGGCGCCCAGGCCGAGTTCATCGGCCACCTCGTCACGACCGTGCGCGAGCGCGACGTGGACGCGGTGGCCGTGTCGGGGGACGTGTACGACCGGGCGGTGCCCCCACTGTCCGCGGTCGAGCTCTTCGACGACGCCCTGCACCGGCTCGCCGACCTCGGTGTGCCCACGGTGATGATCTCCGGAAACCACGACTCGGCGCGCCGCCTCGGCGTCGGCGCCGGGCTCATCGACCGCGCGGGCATCCACCTGCGGACCGAGCCCTCGGCGTGCGGCACACCGGTGGTGCTGGAGGACGCGTTCGGCGAGGTGGCCTTCTACGGACTGCCGTATCTCGAACCGGCGCTCGTGAAGGACGAGTTCGGGGTCGAGAAGGCCGGGCATGAGGCCGTGCTCGCCGCCGCCATGGACCGGGTGCGTGCCGACCTCGCCACGCGCGCGCGTGGCACCCGTTCCGTCGTCCTCGCCCATGCCTTCGTCACCGGCGGCGAGGCCAGCGACAGCGAGCGGGACATCACGGTGGGCGGGGTAGCTTCCGTGCCGGCCGGCGTCTTCGACGGCGTCGACTACACCGCGCTCGGGCATCTGCACGGCAGCCAGACCATCACCGAGCGCGTCCGCTACTCGGGATCGCCGCTGCCGTACTCCTTCTCGGAGACGGACCACCGCAAGAGCATGTGGCTGGTCGACCTGGGGGCCGACGGTTCTGTGGACGCCGAGCGGATCGACTGCCCGGTGCCGCGCGCACTCGCCCGCGTCCGGGGGCAGTTGGAGGACCTGCTCGCCGACCCGGCGCTCGCGCGCCACGAGGAGGCCTGGGTCGAGGCGACCCTCACCGACCCGGTGCGCCCCGCCGACCCCATGGCGCGCCTCAGCGAGCGCTTCCCGCACACGCTCAGTCTCGTCTTCGACCCCGAGCGGACACCCGACGACCCCGACGTCTCGTACGCCCGGCGTCTCGCGGGCCGCAGCGACCAGCAGATCGCGGAGGACTTCGTGGCCCATGTGCGCGGCGCCGGACCCGACACACGCGAACAGGCCGTGCTCCAGGACGCGTTCGACGCCGTCCGCGCCGACAACACCGTCCGCGAGGTCGCCCGGTGAAGCCGTACGACCTGGACATCGAGGGGGTGGGCGCCCGATGAGGCTGCACCGGCTGCACATCACCGCCTTCGGGCCGTTCGGCGGTGCCCAGGAGGTCGACTTCGACGACCTGTCGGCCGCCGGGGTCTTCCTCCTGCACGGACCTACGGGCGCCGGCAAGACCTCCGTCCTGGACGCCGTCTGCTTCGCGCTGTACGGATCGGTGCCGGGCGCCCGTCAGGGCGGTTCCCTGCGCAGCGACCACGCACTGGCCGGTACGCGTACGGAGGTGACACTCGAACTCACCGTGGCCGGACGCCGGTTGGAGCTCACCCGGCAGCCGCCCTGGGAGCGCCCCAAGAAGCGCGGCACGGGCACCACGACGGAGAAGGCGCAGAGCTGGCTGCGCGAGTACGACGCCACGGCGGGCTCCTGGAAGGACCTCAGCCGCTCCCACCAGGAGATCGGCGAGGAGATCACCCAGCTGCTCGGCATGAGCCGCGAGCAGTTCTGCCAGGTCGTGCTGCTGCCCCAGGGCGACTTCGCGCGCTTCCTGCGAGCCGACGCGGAGGCCCGCGGCAAGCTCCTCGGCCGCCTCTTCGACACCCAGCGCTTCGCCGCCGTCGAGCAGTGCCTGGCCGAGCGCCGACGCGCCGCCGAGACCCAAGTGCGCGCCGGGGACGCGGAGTTGCTCGCCGACGCGCACCGCATGCAGCAGGCGGCCGGTGACATCGTGGAACTGCCGCTGCCCGACCTGGCCCCCGGCGACCCGGGCGTCGCCGAGTCCGTCCTGGAGTGGGCGGCGATCGCCAGGAGCACGGCCCGCGAGCGGTTCACGGTCGCCCACTGCGCCCAGACCGCCGCCGAGTCGGCCCAGGCCGCCGCGGACCGCGTACTGGAGGACGTACGGGAAGTGGCGCGCCTCCAGCGCAGGTTCGCCGAGGCGCGGGAGCGGGCCGTACTGCTGGAGGAGCGCTCCGGTGCGCACCGGGAGGCCCAGGCGCGGATGGAGCGCGCCCGCAAGGCCGAGGCGGTGGCGCCCGCGCTCGGACTGCGGGACGCGACGGAGGCCGAGCATCGGCGGGCTGCCGACGCCGAGGCACGCGCGCGTGCCCTGCTGCCGGAGACCTTCGCCGACGCCGGGGCGACGGGCCTCGCGGCCGCCGCGCGCAAGGCCGCCGAGGAGCTGGGCGGGCTCGAGTCGGCCCGCCGTGCCGAGCACCGGCTTGCCGAACTCGCCACCGAGCACGACGCGTTGGACCGCCAGGAGCGCGCCGACGACGACGTGCTGCAGGAAGCCGAGCTCTGGCTCTCCGAGTGGGAGGCGACCCGGGCAGGCCTTCAGACCCGCATCGAATCGGCCCAGGAGGCCGCCACCCGCGCCGAGCAGCTGGCCGTCCAGCGCGAGCCCGCCCAGAAGCGGCTCACGGCCTCCCGGATGCGCGATCAGTTCGCCGACGACACGGATGAGACACAGCGGCAGGTACTTGCCTCGGCTGAACGGGCGTTGCAGGCACGCGCCCACTGGCTCGACGTCAAGGAACAGCGCCTGAACGGGATCGCGGCCGAGCTGGCCGCGAGTCTGACCGAAGGCGAACCCTGCGCCGTCTGTGGAGCCACCGAACATCCCGCCCCCGCGCGGAAGGTCGACGGCCACGTCGACCGTGCGGCGGAGGAGCGGGCCCTGGCCGCCTACCAGCGCGCCGACAAGCAGCGCGCCGAGGACGAACGCCGGCTCGGCGTCGTACGCGAGGCGCTGGCCGCCGCCACCGCCGAGGCGGGTGACACCCCCACTGTCCAACTGGCCGAGCAGGTCGAGGAGTTGGAACGCCAGTACGGGGCGGCGCGGCGGAGCGCGTCCGGGCTGCACGCCGCGAACGAAGAGCTGAGACGGGGCGAGCAGGAACGCGAGCGGCGAGCCGCCGCCCAGCAGCAGGCAGCGGTCAGTGTCGCGTCCCGTGTGGGCCGGCGGGAAACGCTGGACCGGGAGAAGACCGCCCTGGAAGAGGAGTTGACGCAGGCCCGGGGAGCCGCGGGCAGCGTGGCGGCACGCGCCGCTCAGCTGGAGCGGCAGGTCGCGCTGCTCACCGAGGCCGCGGACGCCGCGCGCGTCGCGGCCGACACCGCGCAGCGGCTCAAGGACGCCGACGCGCGACTCGCCGACGCGGCGTTCCGCGCCGGGTTCGACACACCGCAGGCCGCGGCGGCCGCCCTCCTCGACGACGAAGCCCACCGCGAGCTACAACGGCGGCTCGACGCCTGGCAGCAGGAGGAGGCGGCCGTCCGCGCCGTGCTCGCCGAGGCCGAGACGGCGGCCGCCGCACAGCAGCCGCCCGCCGACCTCGTCGCGGCGGAACAGACCGCGTCCGTCGCCGGCCGACGAGTGCGAGAGGCGGCCTCAGCGCGCGACGCGGCCGCCCGCCGCTGCACGGAACTCGACCGGCTGACCCACCGGGCGGCGGCCTCGGTGCGCCGACTCGGCCCGCTGCGTGAGGAGTACGACCGCGTGGCCCGCCTCGCCACGCTCGCGGCGGGCACCTCCGCGGACAACGAACGCAAGATGCGCCTGGAGTCCTACGTCCTCGCCGCCCGTCTGGAACAGGTCGCGGCGGCCGCGACCGCGCGCCTCCAGCGCATGTCCTCCGGGCGCTACACGCTCGTCCACTCCGACGACCGCGCCGGGCGCGGCCGCAGCGGCCTCGGCCTGCACGTGGTCGACGCCTGGACGGGGCGCGAGCGCGACACGGCGACCCTCTCCGGCGGCGAGACGTTCTTCGCCTCCCTCGCGCTCGCGCTGGGGCTCGCGGACGTGGTCACCGACGAGGCCGGGGGCGTGCGCCTCGACACGCTCTTCATCGACGAGGGGTTCGGCAGCCTCGACGACCAGACACTCGACGAGGTCCTCGACGTCCTCGACTCGCTGCGGGAGCGGGACCGCAGCGTCGGTATCGTCAGCCACGTCGCCGATCTGCGGCGCCGGATCCATGCACAGTTGGAGGTCGTTAAGGGCCGGTCGGGGTCGGTCGTACGACAGCGGGGTGGGGGCTGAGGGGGCCCCTTTCAGCGACCGTCCCTCTCGATGGTGAACGCCCCCGTGAGAGGCCGCAGCCTTCAGTGGCCGATGGGGCGGCGCGGCAAGGGCGACGAGTACACGACGCTCGTCGTCACCGAGCCGAGGGTGCCGATCTTGCCCGACACCTCCTCCAGGTGACCCATTGAGCGGACCGCGACCTTGATGACGAAGCAGTCGTCGCCCGTGACGTGGTGCGCCTCCAGGATCTCGGGGGTCGCGGCGACGAGGTCGTGGAACGGCTTGTAGTTGCCGTTCGGGTAGCGCAGCCGCACGAACGCCAGGATCGGCAGGCCCAGGCTCTCCGGGTCCACGACAGCCGCGTATCCCTGGATGACGCCCGCCTGCTCCAGGCGGCGCACCCGTTCGGTGACCGCGCTCGCGGACATGGAGACGGCACGGGCCAGCTCGGCGAAGGTGGCCCGGCCCTCACGCTGGAGGACGTCGAGGATGCGCCAGTCGGTGGCGTCCGGTGAATACGCGGTCATGCTCGAGGAATAGCAGGGGAATCCCCGGTCGATCAAGAGCAGGGCCGTGGATCGCTTCTTCAGGAAGGGGGCTGCCGGCCATAGATTTCTGACCAGGGAGTTCCGCGCGGCCGGTGCGGAGGAGAGTCACCGGCCCGGTGCCAGGACGGTACCGGCTCGGCTGCCGAAGTGGCGCCGACGCCGCGGGACCGGGGAGAGAAGGCCAACAGACATGATCGTGACCGACACCGACACCGACACCGACACCGACACCAACACCAGCACCTCCGTGAATGCCGTTCTGCGTGTCGCCCCGGCGTCGCCCGCCGCAGCCGCCGCCTACTTCGGTGCGAGCCTCGCCTTCCATGCCGATGTGTCCGACGTCGCCGCCGCGTTGGCGGCCGACGGTGACCCCGGCTTCGTCGTCCTCGACTCCCGCTCCACGGAGTCCTGGGACCAGGGCCATGTGCCCGGCGCGATCCACCTGCCCACCGCGCTCATCCCCGAGCAGGCGGAGCAACTCCTCGACAGGACCGTGCCGGTCGTCACCTACTGCTGGGGCCCGGGCTGCAACGGCGCGACCCGTGCCGCCCTCGCCCTCGCCGAACTCGGCTTCCAGGTCAAGGAGATGCTCGGCGGCTTCGAGTACTGGGTGCGCGAGGGCTTCGAGTTCGAGACCTGGGAGGGGCGCGAGCTGCGCGCCGCCGACCCGTTGACGGCGCCCGTGGACGCGGAGGACTGCGGCTGCTGACAGCCGTAGGAGGGGAGTACGGGAGGACGACAGCTGTACGGACTCAGTCGCATATCACCTCGGCTGAAGGCAAAGGAATCGTCAATTCCGGCCTGGCCGGGCATGTAGTTTCTGGGCATGGCGAGAGACGCGAATCCCAGTTCGGTCGAGTGGGTGGAGTCGGGCGGTGGACCCCTCATAGCAATACCGGAAGTGGTGCTGCCGTTCTGGACGGGGGCCGACGGCGACGAGCTGGCCTCCGACTACGACAGGGCGTGCGAGGTGGAGGGGTTCATCGGCCTGCTGCCCGTCGGCAACACCACGGCCCTCGTCCTCGGCGACGATCCCGCCGCGACCGCGTATCTGCCGGAGCACGGCACGTTCGTACGGTGGTGCGCCGGGGAGTCCGAGCGCGAGCTGCTGGCAGGGGTGCCGGCCGCCCTCGACACCGCGGCGTGGGAGCGGGAGGTGAGCTGGGAGGTCCCCGGGACCGTGATGCTGTTCGACGCGGCCTGGCCGGGGGAGGAGTCGACGAAGACGGGGCATCTGCGGATCGCGCTGGATCCGGGGCGGTACGCGGTGCGGGCGGCGCATGTGAAGCCGGGGCCCGAGACGTGGATGGGCCTTGTACAACTGAGGCGGCTTGGCCGGTGATTGAGGGCGAGGCCCCGTAACTCGGGCTGCTGGGACGGAGCTTCTGGGGCTGGGACGGAGTTTCGGCTGCGGCTGCGGCCGGCGCTGGGGCGGCGCAGCCCCAGCCCCGGAAAATGACATGCGACGCGCGTCGGCGCGCCCCATCATGGTCCGCCATGCCCCAACTCCCTTCCCCCACCCCCGAAGCCCTGCGCCGCGACCCCCTGCCGCTGCGCGGACGTACCGCCCTCGTCACCGGTGCCAGCCGGCGTGGCGGGATCGGTTATGCCGTGGCCCGGCGGCTGGCCGCGTACGGAGCGAGTGTGTATGTGCACCACCATGTGCCGCACGACGCCGAGATGCCCTGGGGTGCGGACCGCCCCGAGGAGGTGGTCGCCGGGGTGCGGGAGGCGCTCGCCGATCCCGAGGCGCGGGTCCTCGACGGGCCGGGCGACCTCTCCGACCCGGCGGCCCCGGCCGAGCTGATCGCCGCGGCCGCGGACGCGCTCGACGGACGGATCGACATCCTCGTCGCCAACCACGCGCTCAGCGGCTCGGACGGCCCGCTCGACACGATCGACGCCGCGATGCTCGATGCGCACTGGGCCGTCGACACCCGGTCCGTGATCCTCCTCGTCCAGGCCTACGCACGGCTGCGTGCCACCCTGCCCCCGCGTACGCCGGGCGGGCGCGTGGTGATGATGACGTCCGGCCAGGACATCGCGGGCGGCATGCCGGGCGAGATCGCGTACGCCCTCCAGAAGGGTGCCCTCGCCTCGGTCACCCGTTCCCTGGCGACCACGCTCGCCGAGCACGCGGTCACCGTGAACACCGTGAACCCCGGCCCGGTCGACACGGACTACATGACAGGCGGCGCGTACGCGACGATCGCCGCGATGTTCCCGGCGGGGCGTTGGGGGATGCCGGACGACCCCGCGCGGCTGATCGCGTGGCTCGCGACGGACGAGGCCGAGTGGGTCACCGGGCAGGTGATCGACTCGGAGGGCGGGTTCCGACGCTGAGGCCGCTGTCCGTACGGTCCGGTGGCCGGGCTCCTGCGCGCTGAGCCCGGCCACCGGACCCCCGTACCGGATCAGAGCCGGGACAGCTCGTCCACCAGGTCGTCCAGGCCCAGCGAACCCTGGGAGAGCGCAGCCATGTGCCAGGCCTTCGCGTCGAACGCGTCGCCGTGGCGCTTCTTGGCGTTCTCACGGCCGAGCAGCCACGCGCGCTCGCCGAGCTTGTAGCCGATGGCCTGGCCGGGGATGGAGAGATAGCGGGTCAGCTCGCTCTCCACGAAGTCCGCCGGGCGGCTGCTGTGCGCGCCGAAGAACTCCTGCGCCAGCTCGGGGGTCCAGCGCTCGCCCGGGTGGAAGGGGGAGCCTGCCGGAATCTCCAGTTCCAGATGCATGCCGATGTCGACGATGACGCGGGTCGCGCGCATCATCTGGGCGTCCAGGTAGCCGAGCCGCTCCTCCGCGTCCTTGAGGTAGCCGAGTTCGTCCATGAGCCGCTCCGCGTACAGCGCCCAGCCCTCGCAGTTGGCGCTGACGCCGCCGATGGTCGCCTGGTAGCGGGAGAGGTTCTCCGCGACGTGCGCCCACTGAGCGAGCTGGAGGTGATGGCCGGGGACGCCCTCGTGGTACCAGGTCGACACCAGGTCGTACACCGGGAAGCGGGTCAGCCCCATCGTCGGCAGCCACGTACGGCCGGGGCGTGAGAAGTCCTCCGACGGCGCCGTGTAGTACGGGGCTGCCGCGCTGCCCGGCGGGGCGATGCGGGACTCCACCTTCCGTACCCGCTCGGCGAGTTCGAAGTGCGTGCCGTCCAGTTCCTCGATCGCCTGGTCCATCAGGCCCTGCAGCCACGCCCGGACCTCGTCGACGCCCTCGATGTGCCGGCCGTGCTCGTCCAGATACGCGAGCGCCACCCACGGGGTCTCGGCGCCAGGCAGGATCTTCTCGGCCTCCTTCTTCATCTCGGCGAGGAGCCGGTGGTACTCGGCCCAGCCGTACGCGTACGCCTCGTCCAGGTCGAGATCCGTACCGTTGAAGTAGCGTGACCAGCGCGCGTACCGCTCGCGGCCCACCGTGTCCGGCGCGCCCTCGATCGCCGGCGCGTACACGTCGCGCATCCAGTCGCGCAGTGCGACCACGGAGGCGGTCGCCGCGCGGGCGGCCTCGTCGAGTTCCGCGCGCAGGGTCTCGGGACCGGCCGACGCGAAGTCCTCGAACCAGCCGCGGCCCGAACCGTCCGTGTCCGACCACTCGGTGAGCTGCTCGATGAACGTCGCGGTGGGGCGCGGACCCGCGTACAGCTTGCGCTCCAGGCCGAGAGCGAGGGACTCGCGGTAGCCGTCGAGGGCCGTGGGCACCGCGCGCAGCCGCTCGGCGATCGCGGCCCAGTCCTCGTCCGTCTCCGTCGGCGTCACGGTGAACACTTCCCGCACCGAGTGAGCGGCCGTGGCCATGTTGCCGACGGATCGCAGTCCCTCCTCGGCCTCGTGCACGGCGAGTTCGGCGGAGAGCCGCTCGCGCAGCAGACGTCCGCAGCGGCGCTCGATGTCACTGTCCGCGCCCGGCTGCCGCTCCGCCTCGTCGAGCCGCGCCAGCGTCGCCCGCGCCAGCTCGGCGAGCGCCTCCTGGCCGGCGGGCGAGGTGTCGGGCAACTTGCTCGAACTCTCCTTCACGCCGAGATACGTGCCGGTGACCGGGTCGAGGGCGATGAGTTCGTCGACATAGGCGTCGGCGACTTCGCGGGGCAGCGGGTTCTTCGTCTCTGACATGCGGCCATCCTCATACGGAGAGGTCGTGCGCGTCAGCCGGATTCCGGCGTGCCCGTTCCTGTTCCTACTCCTGCGCTCGGGCCCGTGCCCGTGCCTGCGCTCGTGCCGGTGCCGGTGCCGGTGCCGGTGCCGGTGCGCGGGCCGGGCGGCAGCAGAGGGCCGCAGTCCCACTGCTGGAAGATCAGCCGGGTCTCCACGCGGGCCACCTCGCGGTGCGCGGTGAACTCGTCGAGGACCAGCCGCTGCAGATCCGCCATGTCCGCGACCGCGACATGCACGAGATAGTCGTCGGGCCCGGTGAGGTGGAAGACGGTACGGGACTCCGGCAGCGCCCTGATCCGCTCCACGAACGGCCCGACCAACTCCCTCCGATGCGGCCTGACCTGCACGGACAGCAGTGCCTCGAGACCCCGCCCCAGCTTGGCCGGATCGAGCCGCAGCTGATGGCCGAGGATCACGCCCGAGCGGCGCAGCCGGGTCACCCGGTCCAGGCAGGTCGAGGGCGCGACGCCGACCTGTGCGGCGAGATCGCGGTAGGTGGTCCGGGCGTCGTTCTGCAGCAACCGCAGAAGATGGAGATCCACCGGGTCCAGTACGACAGATTCGGCCATGGATCGAACGTAACACGGGATTCCGTGCTCATAGTCCGTTGAGTGTTCAGGCTGCTGGGTATGGACTTCGGCAGCATTGATGTGCGCGACGCGTGTGATGACGTAGAGGAAACGGGCCAGGCGACGGCCAAGGCGATGGGGACCGGTGCGCGCGCCCTGGCCACCGAAGCCGTGCATGCCGGGCGGGACGACCTCGCCCGGCAGGGGCTGCACGCCCCGCCGATCGACCTGTCCACGACGTATCCGTCGTACGACAGTCGGGGCGAGGCAGCTCGTATCGACGCCTTCGCCACGGACGGGGCCGAGCCGGAGGGGCCGCCGGTCTACGGCCGGCTGGGCAACCCGACCGTCGCCCGGTTCGAGACCGCTCTCGCGCGGCTGGAGGGCACCGAGAGCGCGGTCGCGTTCGCGAGCGGCATGGCCGCGCTGAGCGCCGTGCTGCTCGTACGGAACGCCATGGGCCTGCGCCATGTCGTGGCCGTCCGGCCCCTGTACGGATGCAGCGACCACCTGTTGACGGCCGGGCTGCTCGGGTCCGAGGTGACATGGGTCGATCCGGCGGGCATCGAGGACGCCCTGCGGCCGGACACCGGTCTGGTCCTCGTCGAGTCACCCGCCAATCCGACGCTCGCCGAACTGGATCTGCGGGCGATCGCCCACGCCTGCGGGAGCGTTCCGCTGCTCGCCGACAACACCTTCGCCACGCCGGTGCTGCAACGGCCTGTCGAGTCGGGTGCGCGGCTCGTGCTGCACAGCGCCACCAAGTACCTGGGCGGGCATGGTGACGTGATGGCCGGCGTGGTGGCCTGTGACGAGGAGTTCGCCGGGCGGCTGCGGCAGGTCAGGTTCGCCACGGGAGGTGTGCTGCATCCGCTCGCCGGTTATCTGCTGCTGCGCGGGCTGTCGACGCTGCCCGTACGCGTCCGGGCCGCCTCCTCGAACGCCGCGGAACTGGCCCGCCGTCTCGCCGCCGACCCGCGCGTCGCCCGCGTCCACTATCCGCGGCTCGGCGGCGCCATGATCGCCTTCGAGATCCATGGCGATCCCCACGAGGTGATCGCCTCCGTTCGCCTCATCACTCCGGCGGTGAGCCTCGGCAGCGTCGACACACTGATCCAGCATCCGGCCTCGATCAGTCATCGCATCGTCGACGCGGAGGACCGGCGGGGGAGTGGGGTCAGCGACCGGCTGTTGCGGCTGTCGGTGGGGCTGGAGGACGTGGAGGATCTTTGGCGGGATCTGGATGGGGCATTGGGGGCGGGGCGGGGGAGCGGTGGCTTGCGGAAGCCCGCCTTGCGCTGACGCACCCGCCGCCTCGCCGAAGGCGGCCCGGGGGGAGAACGGTACGGAGAAGTCCGGTACGGAGAAGACCAGTACGGAGAAGATCGGTACCGCGGCAGGCCCCGGCGTGGTTCGCCGGGGCCTGCCGCCGTCGCGGGACGAGCAGTTCGCTCGTCCTCTCAGCCTCTCAGCCTCTCAGTCAGTCCCGCACGGAGTGCTCGTGCTCGGGCTCGTGCTCCTGGACCTCGTCGTACGGCAGCCGCGACTTCACCGGCGTCGCGTCCAGGCGGGCCGTGATCACGAGCGTGCCTTCCTCGATCTGGTAGTCGAGAGGGAGGTCGAGACCGCGCATCGCGGCGACCATGCCGGTGTTGGACGACTGCGTGACGACGTACACGCTCTCGCAGCCGGCCTCGACGGCCATCGTCACCAGGCGGCCGAGCAGCTCGCTGCCGATACCGCGCCGCTGCCAGTCGTCCTCGACGAGAAGCGCGATCTCCGTCTCGTCGCCGTCCCAGAGGAGATGGCCGAGCGCGACGAGGCGCCCGGAGGCGGTCTGCGCGGCGAGCGTGCGCCCGAAGCGGGGGCTGAGAAGGTGGTTGAGGTACTTGTCGGCGTCGCCGATCGGCCCGTGGTAGCGCATGCTCAGCGTGCGCGGCGAGCACCGCTCGTGCATGGCCTTCGCGGCGTCGACGTCACCGGCGTCGGCGCGGCGCACCGTGATGGCGTTGCCCTGGGACAGGGTCAGTACGTCCTTGCTGCGGGGGACGCGCGGACCGAGCCGGGCGTCCAGCTCGACCAGGGCCCGGGCCCGCGCGAACTCGGTGGGCGTGAACGGCAGATACGGCCGCTCCACAGTGATCACTCCGCCTTCCGGTGCGCGCAGCCGCATCACGGTGTCCTCGAGCGCCCCCTCGACGGGCGCCGCTTCGTCCGCGCGGTCACCACGCACGGACGCGGCGGGCAGCGACCGGATCGTGCACCGCCCCAGCAACTGCCGTAGCGCCAAAGGCAGTTCCGCCGCATCCAACGCCGTGCGCGTCGCCAGGCCGAGGACGCGCGTGGGAGCGTCCACCAGGTCGTGCGCGTCGGCCCGCTCGATCCAGGTGCCGGCGCCGCCCGCCTGCGACACGGCCCGGGTGACTTCGGAGGCCGCCACCTGAGCGGGAGCCCGCAGCAGGAACTCGTCCACGGTGCCCTCGGCCAGCGGATGCGTCTGCAGGCTCAGGATGTCGACCTGCCGTCCCGCCAGCGCCGTGCACAGCGCGGCCAGTGATCCCGGCTCGTCCCGCACGGTGGTCCGCATCCGCCAGAGCACGGTCGCCCCGGCGACGGCCTCCGGCGTGGCCGGGTCCGCCGCGGATGCCCCGGCCTTCCGCACTGCTGCGGTCGGCCGGGTGCCGGTATCGCGCGTCGGCGGGGCGTGGCCGTGGCGTCGTGCCCACCATGTGTGGAATCCGGCCGTGGCGACCAGCACGACCGCCGAGATCGCGAGCAGGGTGGGGCCGTCGGGGCCGTGCCCGATCAGGTTCGCCACGGCGTCGGCGACCGCCACCGCCGTGAACAGCGCGGCCAGTTCGACGAGATCCCGGCGCCAGTGGTGGACCGGCCTGCCGTTTTTCGCACGCGTCACATCAGACATGTCTTGAGTCATACAGCCACTGTGCAGGACGGGTGTTGCGTGATCACGAACGCTTTGTGACTGATCGGTTAAGTATGCTTCTGCCCCCTTTGCTGCATTTTTTACGAGTCTTTGGTGCGAACTGAACGCTCAGGTGAACGGCCTGAACGGCCTGAACGGCCTGAACGGCCTGAACGGCCTGAACGGCCTGAACGGTCTGACCGGGCACGGGCGTTGGGCTCTGGCGTCAGGCGGCCGCCGCCTGATCCAGCGTCGCACGCAGCCGGCGGGCCTGGGTGACGAGCCGGGACGAACCGCGCCGGTCCGCCGTCTGCGCGAGGTGTGCCAGACCGCCGCGCGCCCCGGTCCGTTCGGCGCACTCGGCGGCGACGGCCAGCAGCTCCCCGAACCCGCGGGCGGACGGTGCGGCGCCATCCGTGGCGAGGTCCGCGAGCAGCACGGGCAGCGCGGCCCGGAGTATCGCCCAGACGGTGGCGTACGCGCCGGTCGTCGCCGCGGTCCGTACGGACTCGGCGAGCCGCAGTGGCTTCACCGCCCCGCGCCGGACCAGCTGCCCCAGATCCGCACCGAGCCGCTCGGCGTCCAGCTGTCCCCGCGCGGCCAGGACCAGCAGGGCGTCCACTGCGCTGAGCCGGTCCTCCGGGTGGCGCGCGCCCAGCCCGTACGCAACACAGAGGTGCACGGCTTCACCCGCCTCGCCCTCCGCCTCGGCGATCAGCGGCAGCACGGCGGCATCGCCCCGCGTGCCTTCCACGGCGACAGTGGAGAGCTCGCGCAGCACCCGCGCGGCCATCAACTCCCGCCGCCCGGGCACGACGGCCAGCCAGTGCTGCCGGTCGGCCTGGTTCCAGTAGTGGGGGCAGTACTTGCGGACCATGAACACGGACACGGGCTGCCCTAGCCGACGGAACGTGGGCGGGAGGTCCTCCGGCAACCCGTCGAGCTCGCTGAGCTCGACCAGGATGCGCACCCCCGAGGTCCGCCGTCCACTCATGGGCAAGGACGGGCCGGCGGCCGTGAGCCACCGGGCCAGGCGGTCTCCCTCCGCCGTGCCGAGCGCACCGGCCCGCTCGGCGGCGGCAGCGGCCGCTGCACGGTCGTCGCGCCGCACCCGCAGCAGTGCCTGTGTGAAGTCGGCCGCGCCGGGCCGGGCGCCGAGCCGGCGGTACTGGTCGAGGCGGGCCACCAGCTCGTCCGGCTCCAGGAGCCCCGAACCCCAGGTGGGCGTGGCCAGCAGGAACGGCAGCGGATCGGTGCGCACCCGGTGGGCCGCCTCCCACAAGCGGGCGTTGAGGGCGGCGGACAGCGCGCTGTGCACGCAGGGGTCCGCCAAGAGCCCGTGCTGAACGGCCCTGTGGAGCGTGGCCGTACGGACCCGGCCCAGCAGGGTCGCGAGGACGACCTCCAGACCGTGCGGACTCTCGTGGAAGTACGCGTCCGTCGAGACGTACTGGGGATCGGCGTCGATCCACCAGCGCCGGGCCACCACTGGCTTCAGGGCCTCGGCCAACGCATCCCGGTCCCGGTAGGCGTGCCGCACGAGGCCGTCCAGGGCCCGCTCGAACGTCGCCACGTCGCCGCCGGACACGAGCAGGACCCCGACCTCCTCGGCCAGCTCGGCCATCGAGTCCGGCGCGGCCGCGAGCCGCTTCGGCTCCGGCACGGGCGGCAGCAACTCCACGTAGGGCTCAGGCGCCAGGTCGGTCTCGTCCAGACCCAGCAGTTCCGTGGCCCGCGCGCGGAGCCCAGGGCTCAACTGCCCGGCCGCGTCGGCCACTTCGCCCCGCGCCTCCAACGGCGCCATGTCGAGGTGCCGCTCGACCAGCTTCAGTGCGCGCTGCTGCACGTCCGTGTCCTCGTGTCCGAAGGCCTGCGCCACCGCGGGCAGCAGCTCGGCCACGCTCGACCGGTCGCGCCGGAGCACCTTCCCGAGGAGCACGAGCTGGGCCCGCACCAGCTTCTTCTCCGTGCGGAACAGCACGCCTTCGGACATCTCGGCGAGCTGCCGGGGCGTCAACTCACCGGCCAGCGCCAGGGCGCCGAGCACCGACTGGGCGTGCGACGCCACGGTGGCCACCGCACCGGCGGCGAGCACCAGCCAGTCCGCGGCGCGCTCCCGCTCCTCCTCGCTGGTCAGCTCCAGGGCGGTCAACAGTCGCAGGAACACCCGGTGTTCGGCCGGGGCACCGCCGCGCAGCAGCCGGGCCACGCAGGCGTCGACCATGGCCTTCCGGCCGAGAGTGCCCTCCCGAGTGAGCTGCGCGAGCGCGTGGGGCCAGCTGTCCGGACCGTCACCGAACAGCCAGCTCAGGCGGCCGCCGATGTCGGGGATCTCGAAGAGCGCGGTGACCAGCTCGGCCGTGTACGGGTCCTGGCGAAGCCGCTGCAGGATGGTGTCACCGCGCTGCCACAGACTGCCGACCTGCTCGACCCAGCCCAGTACGTAGGTCTCCGTCGTCGGCACCGCGCAGCCGGACAGCCGGACGAGGCCCGACATCAGCTCGTAGGGCACCTGGGCGGTCTCCGGGCGTTGGGCGAGCCGCTGCGCGACATCGCCCAGCCAGTCACGCTCCCGATCGCCCAGTACATGGAGAAGCACTCCGGGAGACGCCTGGGACCAGCGCATGTCGGCGGCGGTGAGCCAGGCCGCCGCCCCGGCCGCTCCCGTGTGGCATGCCGCACCGGCCGCGTGCAGGGTGGGATACGCCTTGCGGGACACGGCGTCCCAGGGCGCGGTGCGCAGCTCCTTGCGGAGATCCTTCAACGCGGGCAGACAGGCCCGTCGTTCGGCATCCGTCATCCCGTCCAGCAGCCCCGCGGCCTCACCCGTCCGCCCCGCCCGCACGGCCATCAGCAACGCTTCACTCACCGGCACCGCACCACTCATCGCACACCCCCGTCGACCAGAATCTCCGTCCGTCCACCGACCGCTGCCCGGCGGGCCATCCGCACCGCGAGCGCGTGCTTGCACGGCCCTCGCCCGCCCCGGTACTTGGCCCACCACAGGCAGCTGCAGCTCAGCACCCCCGCGTCGTCGCGCACCCGGTGCACATGCCCGTCCTGCGCCGTCACCGTGCCGAGAGCGCCGTCCAGGGCCACCGCGCCCTCCGCGACGAGAGCCCGGGCCGCCCGCAGGCGCGGGTTGTGCCGCTCCACGCGCTCGGCGTCATACGGCAGTTCGCGGTGGAAGTAGGCCGCCTCCGCCGTGTCGTACCCCACGCGCCCCGATGTGCCCAGGCGCACCAGGGCGGCCCGCACCCGCTCGGCCGGCAGTCCCGAGGCGGCGGACAGATCCCCGACGTCGATCCGGGGCTCCCAGGCCAGGAGTACCGCGATCAGCTCCGCGTCCTCGGCCGCCTCGTCGGTGGCCAGTGCGTCCAGGACGCCGCCCTCACCGGAGAAGCCGCGCGAAGCCTCCGGGGACAGCGTCAGAGTGAGCCGCATCCCGGGCAGTACGACCTCCCAGGCACTGGCCGCCGCGGCGTCCCCGGCGAGCGAGGGACCGTACACCCGCAGGGCCGTCGCATGACGAAGCACCCTTTGGAGCGCGATCAGCCGCTCCGGGCCCGGCAGACACACCGCTCCGGGCACCGGCCGGGTCGTGGGCCGCAGACCGCGCCCCGCCGGCACGACCCACCGTGCGCCCCGGGAAGCGCTGCGCGCGGTGGAACGGGGCAGCGAGCGCAGGAACCGCACGGCCTCCGGCGCGGGCAGCTCGGCCCGCAGATCGAAGCCGGCCGCTATCACCTGGGCCTCGGCGAAACCGCGCAGCCAGCGGTCCGGCAGCGGCACCTTCTTCTCCACGACCGGTCCGTCCAGGGTGGTCACGGCCAGTTCGTCCGGGCCGACGCGAAGATGCAGCGGATCGTCGGAGCCGATCCTCGACAGCGCTTCCCGCAGCGGGTTGTTGACGTCGACGTTCGTCGTGCCGTGGCCCACCTCGCCGCCGTCCAGGCCCGCGTCCAGCACGTCCAGACGCGCGTACACCCCACCGCAGCCGGAGAAGGACTCGAAGCGCAGCCGGTCGCCGTTGCCCGTGACCACCGGGTCCAGGGACGCCCGCAGTTGCCGCTGGTAGTAGCGCGCGCCCGCTACGTCCGCCACCGCGAGCAGACCCGCCGACGCCACCTGAGGCGACGTCAGGAAGCCCGTGAAGAAACGGGGATGGTCCTCGACACCGCGGGGCGTCGCACCCCGCGAGGTCTCAAGTCCCAGGCGCCGTCCGCCCGGTGCGGACTCCAGCGCGGAGGGTCGGGTGTAGGCCACGGCCTGCAAAGATCGCGTCATGGGAAAAACCGTAGAGGCGACCACTGACAACCGGTCCTGACCTGCGGAAACATAAGGACCGAGGCAAACGAACGTGCCGCGCACCGGGGGATGACGCCGGTACGCGGCACGAGGTTCGAGGGTACGGGAACTACTGCACCACCAGCCCCGTGAGCCTCACGAGTGCGGGAACTACTGCCCCACGCGTCCCGGCTGCAGCACCTTCGTGAACAGCACCGAACCTCCGGTCGCCCGCAGCCGGACCGTCAGTTCGCCGCTGTCGCCGTCGATGTCGACCTCGCCGAAGTACTGCGGGGACTCCATCGGCGAGACGTTCGCCGTCGTCGGCGCCTTGAGGAAGACCCGGTCGGGACCGAAGGTGCCGTCCAGCGCGTTCGCCGGGAAGCCGCCAGCCGCCAATGGTCCGGAGACGAACTCCCAGAACGGCGCGAAGTCCTTGAAGGCCGCACGCGACGGGTCGTAGTGCTGCGCCGAGGTGTAGTGCACGTCCGCCGTCAGCCACACCGTGCCGGTGATCCGGCGGTGCTTGATGAACCGCAGCAGTTCCGCGATCTGCAGCTCGCGGCCGAGCGGCGCGCCCGGGTCGCCCTGTGCGACGGCCTCGATGTCCGTCGCGCCGTCCGGCACGACCAGGCCGAGCGGCATGTCGGCGGCTATGACCTTCCACACCGCACGCGACCGCGCCAGCTCCCGCTTCAGCCAGATCAGCTGCTCCGCGCCGAGAATGCCGGTGGTGTCATCGGTCTGCCGGCCCGGCGAGTTGGCGTTGCGGTACGTACGCATGTCGAGCACGAACACGTCCAGCATCGGACCGTGGTGCACGACGCGGTGCACCCGGCCGTCCTCGCCGGTGGACGGCAGCGTGGAGATCGGGAAGTACTCGCTGAACGCCTTGCGGGCGCGGGAGGCCAGCGTGTCGACGTCCTTCACCGTGTAGCGGGCGTCGGTGAGGATCTCGCCGGGGTACCAGTTGTTGACGACCTCGTGGTCGTCCCACTGCGTGATCGTCGGCACCTGTGCGTTGAACCGGCGTACGTTCTCGTCGAGCAGCGGGTAGCGGAAGTTGCCCCGGTACTCCGCCAGGGTCTCCGCGACCTTGGCCTTCTCCTGGGTGGTGACGTTCCGCCAGACACGGCCGTCGGGCAGCGTCACGGACGCCGACAGCGGACCGTCCGCGTAGATCGAGTCGCCGCTGCACAGGAAGAAGTCCGGGTCCAGGCGGCGCATCTCCTCGTACGCGTAGAGGCCGCCGACGTCCGGGTTGATGCCCCAGCCCTGGCCCACGACGTCGCCCGACCAGAGGAACCGGACTCCCTCGCGCCGCTTGGCGGGTGCGGTCCGGAAGGTGCCCAGTACGGGTTCGCCGGTGCGGCGGTAGTCGTCCGGGTCGGCCAGTGTCACCCGGTAGTGGATCTGCTCGCCCGCCGGAAGGCCGCGCAGCGGAACCGTCCCGGTGAAGTCCGTGTCCGCGCCCAGGAGCGGGCCGTGCCATCTCCTCGGTTTGCGGAACGACTCGGTCGCGGAGGTTTCCACGATCATGCGTGCGGGCCGGTCGGAGCGCACCCACACCAGGCCGGAGTGTGTGGTCACGTCTCCGGCCTGAACACCCCATTCCGCCTTCGGTCTTCCCGACAGGGCGAATGACGGAGCCGTGCCGACGGTGGCGGGCAGTGCGAGCGCCGCCGACGCGGCGAGCGAGCCGCGCAGAACGCTGCGGCGACCGGGCAACGGGTGCGGCGGACGGTGTGACATGGAACGCCTCCTGGGACGGGTCCGACCAGTGTGCACGGCCACAACTACTGGTGCGCCGCAGCGCACACGCAAACCACAAGTGAACAACACGCTCCGCTGGGTTGGGCTGGTTGGTGGGGCCGGTGGGTATCTGCGGGCCGGTGGGGGCTGGTCGCGCAGTTCCCCGCGCCCCTTGGGGGGCGGGGTTCGTGGGCATGTGCGGGTTGTCGTGGGTTGAGCGCGCCCACGCGGCGGAGCCGCACATCGATACAGCCCCGCGCCCCTGAAGGGGCGTGCACAGCAGGGGTTCTAGCCGGGCCGCACCGCCTCCGCCATCAACCGCACCCCCTCTCGGATGCGTGTCGGAGACACATGGGCGTAGCCCAGGACCAGCCGCACCACGTCGTCCTCGGGCGGAGTCTGCGTGTAGTCCGTGAGGGGGCGTACCGCGACGCCTGCCGCGGCCGTGCGCTCCAGGAAGTGTTCCGGCGGCCCGTAGCCGGCGGGCAGTGCGGCGATGACATGGAGGCCGGCGGCGATGCCGGAGACCTCGGTTCCGGGAAATTGGTCCTCCAGGGCCGTGACGAGGGTGTCGCGGCGCTCCTTGTACGCGCGCTGGCAGCGGCGGAGTTGGCGGTCGTAGTCGCCCCGTTCGACGAAGCGGGCCAGCAGGGCCTGGTCGACGACCGGGTTGCCGAGGTCCATCGTGCGCTTGCGTTCGACGACTTCCTCCGCGAGCGACTCCGGCACCAGCAGCCAGCCGAGCCGCAGCCCCGGGGCCAGGGACTTGCTGACCGACCCTGTGTACGCGACATGCTCCGGATCGAGTCCCTGGAGGGCACCCACCGGTGCCCGGTCATAGCGGAAGTCGCCGTCGTAGTCGTCCTCGACGACGAGTCCGTCCACCGACCGCGCCCAGTCGAGGAGTTCGGTGCGGCGCCGCGCGGAGTACGCGATCCCCGACGGGAACTGGTGGGCGGGCGTCGTCGCCACCGCCCGAACGCCGGACGCCCGCAGAGGCCCGGTGGCCAGCCCCTCGTCGTCCAGGGGCAGCGATACGGTGCGGATGCCGGCCGACGCGTACAGGGTGCCGTGTTCCGGGCTCGCGGGATCCTCCACTCCGACGGTGCGCACCCCGCGTGCGTGGAGCACGAATCCGAGCAGCGTCATCGCCTGCGCCACGCCGGAGACGACCACCACCCGCTCCGGATCCGCGACCACGCCCCTGCGCCGGGCCAGCAGCTCCGCGAGGGCCGTACGCAGCCGGGGCAGCCCGCGCGGATCCGGGTAGCCCAGCGTGTGGTGCGGCAGTTCGGCGAGCACCCCGCGCTGCGCGGCCGACCACGCCGCCCGCGGGAAGAGCGACAGGTCCGGCGTGCCGGGCAGGAAGTCGGCGCGGGCGCCGGGGGAGCGGGGAGCGAGGTCCCGCGCGCGTGGGCGGGCCGCTCGGACGGCCCCGCCGACCCATGTTCCGGCGCCCCGGCCGCTGCGCAGATAGCCCTCGGCGGTCAACTGCTCGTACGCCTCGGTGACCAGCCCCCGGGACACCCCCAGATCGGCGGCGAGTTCACGGCTGGACGGCAGCCGGGTGCCGGGCGTGAGCCGCCCCGAGCGGACCGCCTCGCGCAGCGCGGCCTGCAGGGAGCGGCCACGCGCGCGTGCCGGTGCCGCGGCGGCCGGCAGGAGCAGCTCCCAGGCGGCGGCCCACTCCGCCGACCCGGGCGTACGCGGATTGGTCCCCGATGGCGTCATGGAAGTGGACCTTAATCCGGGCCGCCGCCCTTCATAGCGTCACAGCCATGAACGCCACCACCCGCGGATCCCTGCTCGCCGCCTTCGCCGGCATCCTCGTCGGAGGCTCCTTCACCGCCAACAGCGTCCTGGGCGACTATCCGTACGCGGGTGGTCAGTTCCTGCGCTACGGCCTCGCGTGTCTGCTGCTCCTGCCCCTGGTCGGACGGGGCGGCGCGGCGCCCCTGCGCGGACTGGTGCCGCGTCAGTGGATACGGCTCGCGCTCCTCGCGGCCGTCGGCATGGTCGGCTTCAACCTCGCCGTGATCGCCGCCGAACGCACGGCGGAACCCGCGGTACCGGGTGTCTTCGTAGGCTGTGCCCCGGTCGCCGTGGCCGTTCTCGTGCCCCTCCTGGAGGGCCGCCGGCCCCAACGACTCGTCCTCTACGGAGCGTTGCTCGTTGCCGCAGGTGCCTTCACCGTTCAGGGGTGGGGCCGTACCGACGGCGCGGGAATCGCCTTCTCCGTGTGTGCGCTCGTCGGAGAGATCGGCTTCGCGGTGCTGGCGGTGCCCGTGCTGCGGCCGCTCGGTCCGCGGTTGCTGTCCGCCACCGTGTGCGGCATCGCGGCGGTCGAGTCGGCGGTGGCCGGGATCATCGTCGACGGCCGCGGCTGGCTGCGGACGCCGGACACGACCGAGGCCGCCGCGCTGCTGTGGCAGGCGGCGATCGTCACGGTCATCGGCTTCGTCTGCTGGTACATGGGCATGCAGCGCATCGGCGCGGAGCGCGCCACGCTCTTCTCCGGCCTCATCCCCGTCGCGGCGGCCTGCACGGCCCCGCTCGTCGGAACGGGCTCGTACGGGGCGGCACAGGCCGCGGGCAGCGCCCTGGTCGGCGCCGGAGTCGCCCTGGGATCAGGCGCGTTGACCAGGCGGGCGCGCGGCTCAGCGGCTGCCGTCCAGGATGACCCGCGCGACCAGCGCCGGGTCGTCGTTCATCGGGACGTGCCCACAGCCGGGCAGCCGCACCAGCCGGGCCCGGGGAATGATGTGCTTGGCCCGGATCCCCTGACGGCGCACCAGGAGCCGGTCCCGGGTCCCCCAGGCCACGGTGACGGGAAGCCCGGGGATGTCGTCGGTGAACTGCACGGAGCCGCCGGCCCTGAGGGTCTCGGCGAATCCCTGCGCGTTGGCCAGCGCGAGGGTCTCGGCGACGACCGCCTCCGGTGAACGGCGGCCCGGCCGCGCGTAGATGCTGCTCGTCAGCACGGTGCGCCCGGCCGCCGACCGCGACAGCCGCTCGATCACCGGCAGCGGCATGCTCCGCGCGGCCGCCCGCATGGCCAGCAGCAGACCGAACGCGTACCGCCGCTCGACCGGCGACCAGAACCCGGCCGGCGACAGCGCCGTGACGGACCGTACGAGCTTCTCGCGGCCCAGCTCCAGGGCGAGCAGTCCGCCCAGGGAGTTGCCCGCCACATGCGGCCGTTCGAGCTCCAGCTCCTCGCAGAGGGCGGTGAGCGCGGCGTTCATGGTCGACAGGTCGTGGGGGAGTCCGTCGGGCAGCGCGGGGGACTCGCCGAAGCCGGGCAGGTCCACCGCGATCACGTCGCGCTCGGTCGCCAGGATTTCGACGACCGGGTCCCAGGCCTGCCGGTGGTGGCCTATCCCGTGCAGCAGCAGAAGCGGGTCGCCGCTGCCCACGCGCGCGTACGCGAGGGTCACGGTCCGCGGGCCGTACGGAGAGGGGACGCTGAAGGAGACCGTGGCGGACATGGAGCTGCTCCTCGACTGGGGACCGGCTGACTCCTAGACAGCTTGTCAGCAATTACTACCCGCGGGTAGCCCCCGGTTGCCGCCAACCTCCTGGTCCGTAGGCCCTTCAATGCGTCCCGCCCGCCCACGGGTTGAACCCCGCTGCCCGGCCGCAGTGCCCGGGACCCCCGATTTCGCCTGGACACGACCCCGCGCGTCGGGTTGGGATGGTGTCGTGGCTACCGACATCGCGACCGAGGTCTTCGAAGAGCACCGTCCCGTCCTGATGGGCGTCGCCTACCGCATGCTCGGCCGGGTGGCCGACGCCGAGGACGTGGTCCAGGAGGGGTGGCTGCGCTGGTCCGGCGCCGACCGCTCCGACGTGCGCGAACCGCGGGCCTATCTGGTGCGCATCACCACACGGCTCGCCATCGACCGGCTGCGGCAGGTCCAGTCCCGTAACGAGGCCTACGTAGGGCCGTGGCTGCCCGAGCCGTACGTCACCGACTTCGGGGACACCGTCCCGGACACGGCGGAGCAGGCCGTGCTCGCCGACTCCGTCTCGCTGGCCGTCCTCGTCGTCCTGGAGTCCTTGTCGCCGCTGGAGCGCGCGGTGTTCGTGCTGCGGGAGGCCTTCGGCTATCCGTACGCGGACATCGCCGTCACCCTCGACCGCAGTGAGTCCGCGGTGCGGCAGCTCGCCGGGCGGGCCCGCCGGCACGTCGAGGAGAAACGGCCGCGCTACGAGGTCGACCCCGCCGAACGGCGCGATCTCACCGAGCGGTTCCTCGCCGCGGCGGCGGACGGCGACCTGGAAGGGCTGATGTCCCTGCTCGCCCCGGACGTGCGGCTGGTGGGCGACGCCGGCGGCCGGGCCCAGGCGCCGCTGCGGGTCATCGAGTCGGCCGACAAGGTGGGCCGCTTCATCTCCGGCGCCGCGCGCAAGGGCCTGGCGAGTGTTCCGGACGTGGCGTTCCGCTTCCTGGAGGTCAACGGCGGTCCGGCGCTCCTCATGCTGTCCGGCGGCAAGCCCGACAGCGTCTACCAGCTGGACGTCGCCGACGGCCGGATCCAGTGCGTCTACATCATCCGCAACCCGGAGAAGCTGCTGTCCCTCCCCGTCGAATGACACAGCCCCAGCGCGGCCCGAGCCCTCGTCCAGGAGACGGGGGCTTCGCCGTTGTGTCACGAATGCGGCGTATTGCGAACACCGTGTGAACGCTCTGCGGCAACACGCCTGTGCGAGCTGTAACGGATCGAGGATTGGTCTTGACCAAGGGTGGGGGCGGCCATATGGTCGCAGAGATAGTGCAGGAACCTTTAATAAACAAGGGCGTTAAAAGCCGCCGGGTCACGGCGATTGCGGAGGACAGGGTGGGGACCACGCAGTTGGATACGGTGCCGGAGCCCAAGTACTGGCACCTCAAGACCGTGCTCAGCGAAGCACTGGATTCCGAGTTCTCGGTGGGTGAGATCCTGCCCAACGAGCGTGATCTCGCGGCCCGGTTCGGCGTGGCCAGGGCCACGCTCCGCCAGGCCCTGGAGCAGCTCGAACTCGAAGGCCGGCTCCAGCGCCGCCGCGGCGTCGGCACGACCGTGGCGCCGCCGCGCATGGGCGTGGCCGTCGGATCGGAGCAGCACGCGTGGCCGGGCGCGGTCGGCGACGCCTGGCAGCCCGCGGACTGCACCCTGGCGGTCCCGCCCGCGGCGGTGGCCCGCGCCCTGGAGACCGGCCGCGACGAGCAGGTACACATCGTGCGCCGCTCCCGGACGACGCACGGCCAGCCGGTCGCCGCCGAACTGCTCTACATCCCGGCCTCGTCGGTGCCCGACCTGTCCGGCATCGACGCACCCTCGGGCACGGCACGCGCGCGTGCCGTGCTGCGGGAACTCCAGCGCCAGGAACTGGAGGGCCAGGACCGCGCCGTGGAACTCGGCTCGGCCCGCGCCGACGACGCCAAGGAACTCGACCGGCTCCCCGGCGCACCCGTCCTCGTCGTCACGACCCGCTTCTTCGCCGGGGGGTGCACCGCGGCGGTCTCCGTCGCCACCTACCGCGCCGACACCTGCCGGCTGACCTTCGGCGACACCGGCGGCGTGGAGATCCACCACGACCCGGAGCGCCGGGCCTCCTGAACCCCGCTCTCGTACGCCTCGCGCCCCGGACCTCCGGGGCGCGACGCTTTTCTGCTCCCAGGGGCCGTTCGGCGGCTTGCTCCCAAGGGCCGTTCAGCGGCTTGCTCCCGAGGGCCGTTCAGCGGCGCGCCGTCACGGTGCCTTCCACCGCGAAGAGCTGTTCCTCCACGTGGTCGAGGGCCAGCCGCAGCGCGCCCGTCGCCACAGCTGCCTCGCCAAGGAGCGACAGGGTCACCCGGGGCGGCCGCAGACAGTAGCGGGCCAACTCCTTGCGCAGCGGCTCCAGTACGCCGTCGATGCCCGCCGCCCAGCCGCCGATCACGACGAGCTCGGGGTCGAGGGCCAGGACGAGCGCGGCCACGTCGTGCACCAGCCGCTGGATGAAGCGGTCGACAGCCGCCAGGGCCTGTTCGTCGCCCGCGCGGGCGTGCGTGAAGACCTCCGCCACCGCCTGTTCGTCGAGCGGGTGCAGCGGCTCGCCGGTCGTCGACAGCAGCGTCTCCGGAGTCACCTCACGGCCCAGCAGATGCAGCGCGCCGATCTCCCCGGCCGCCCCTCCGTAGCCGCGGTGCAGCCGTCCGCCGATGAGGGATCCGGCGCCCGGGCTCAGTCCGGCCAGCACGAACACCATGTCGTCGGACTCGGTGGCCGCGCCCTTCCAGTGCTCGGCGACCGCCGCCGCGTTGGCGTCGTTCTCCACGAGCACCGGGCACTTGAAGGAACGCCGCAGCCGCTCGCCCAGGTGCAGGCCCGTCCACTCCGGAAGCGCCGTACCGAGACGTACGGTGCCGTCGGCCTCGACGATGCCGGGCGTGGCCACCCCGACGGCGCGCAGGGAGCCGCGCGCGACGCCGGCGCGGCGCAGCAGCTCGGCGACGGCGGTACGCAGCCGGTCGAGCCGCTCGTCCGCCGACGCCGTCTCACAGACGTCCTTGGCGAGCGAGCCGAGGATCCGGCCGTCCAGGTCCGCGAGGAGCACGGCCACGCGGTGCGGGCCGATCTCCAGGCCCAGCAGATGGCCCGCCTCGGCCCGGAAGCGGAACCGGCGCGCCGGACGCCCCTGGCGCCGGGCAGCGCCCTCCTCGGCCGCCGTCTCCACGACGAGCCCGCCCTCGATGAGCCCCTCGACGACACCCTCGACCGTGGGCCTGGACAGCCCGGTCACCCGGGTGATCTCGGTGAGAGTCGCGAAATCCGTGGCCCGCAGCGCGTGCAACACCACCGCGGAATTGATCCTCCGCAGCAAAGAGGGATCCCCGCCGGTCAACCGCCCCAACGTCCGTCCTCCCAGCTCGTGCGCGTGTTGGTTGGGCGGATCGTACTCGGCGCGACCGGTCTCGGCGAGTGCCGGGCACCACCTCCTTGCCCGCGGCCCGGATCAGCCGGGCGCCACGAACCCCGACTCGTACGCCGTGATCACCGCCTGCGTACGGTCCCGCGCCCCCAGCTTCGCCAGTACGGCGCTGACGTGGGACTTCACCGTCTCGGTGCCGACGACCAGCAGCGCGGCGATCTCCGCGTTCGACAGGCCCCGGGTCATCAGCCGCAGCACCTCCGCCTCACGCTCGGTCAGGGCCGCCCGGTCCAGCGCGGCCCTGGCCGCTGGATTCCCGCCGCCCTCCCCGTACTCGGCGGCCAACTGCCGCACCGAGGCCGGGAACAGCAGCGACTCGCCCTCGGCGACCAGCCGCACCGCGTGCACGATCTCGGCCGGCCGGGCCCGCTTCAGCAGAAAGCCGTCGGCACCCGCGCGCAGCGCCTCGTACACGTACTCGTCGTTCTCGAAGGTCGTCACCACGAGGATCTTCGGCGGGCTGTCGACCGTCCGCAGCACCGCGCGCGTGGCCTCGATGCCGTCCAGGAGCGGCATGCGGACGTCCATCGCCACCACGTCCGGCCGCAGCTGCCTCACCAGCGGGATCACCGCCGCACCGTCGGCGGCCTCCCCGACGACCTCGATGTCCGGCTGCGCCTCCAGGACGGCGCGCAGACCGGCGCGTACGAGGGGTTCGTCGTCGACGAGCAGAACGGTGACCGGCATCCGGCCAGCGTAGATCAGCGCAGCGGCAGCTCGGCGTGCACCTGCCAGTCCCCGTCGTCCGGTCCGGTCCGCGCGCGGCCGCCGAGCAGCGCGGCCCGCTCCCGTATGCCCCGCAGGCCGCTGCCCCGGCCGGGTCCCGGTATCTCCGCCGTCAGCGGATTGCGCACCTCCAGGGAGAGGGCCCGGTCCTCGACGGCGATACGGACCCGGACGGGAACGGATCCCGCGTGCCGCAGCACATTGGTGAGCGACTCCTGGAGGATGCGGTAGCCCTCGCGCGAAACCGGGCCGGGCACCGTCTCCAAGGAGCCCGTCACCTCGGCGTCGACCTTGGCGCCCGAAGCGCGCGCCGACTCCAGGAGCCGGTCGGCCTCCACCAGTGTCGGGCGGCTGCTCACCGGACGCTCCGTCTCGCGCAGCACGCCGAGTACCCGCTCCAGATCCTCCAGCGCGGCCCGGCCCGTCTCCTCGATGGCATCCAGCGCCCGGTCGGTGAACGCGGGATCGCCCGCCGCCCGCGCCGCGCCCGCCTGCACCACGGCGACAGTCAGCGCGTGGCCGATCGAGTCGTGCAGTTCGCGCGCGATACGTGTGCGCTCCAGGAGCTGTTCCGTGCGCTCCTCCAGGGCGGCAAGCCGCTCGGCGGGGGACGCGCCGAGGAGGCGGCGCGCGATGAGGGTGATCAGCTCGCCGGAGCCGACCACGACTGCGGCCAGCAGGATCAGCGGCAGGGGCGCGAGAGGCACGTGCCACCAGTGCTGACCCGTGATGTGAAGAATCGCGCCGTCGTCCGGGGTCCCGCCACGCGCCGTCGTCACCAGGTTCACGGACGTGATGGGCAGTTGGACGGTGAGCATCGAGACGAGACAGCCCAGGAACAGCCGGGCCTCCAACCACACGATGGTCCGCCCGCGGTCGCCCCAGGTGGCGGACGGCGCGACGACTATCTCCATGCTCTTGCTGTCGTGCCGATGTCCCATCAGCAGCAGCCTGGCCTGCAAGCCTTCCACGGTTCGCATCTGGGGCACGAGCCCGGCGAGGACGAGCAGCCCGGCCGCCGTGATCCACGCCCACATGTCGTCGAAGATGTAGTACCACATGGCCGGCCACACGACGGCCATGAACAGATGCAGCCATCGTGTGTAGGTGACAGCCCGGATGAACGGGCGCAGCAGGCGGGCCATTCCGTCATCGTGCCAGTCGGCACTGACAACGAGCCTCCCCCGAGCGAGGGAGACGCTCTCCCCGGGCGGGGGAGGCCCAACACCCCTCACGACAGCCAGCCTTGGGCCATGACCAGCATCGACGTCCAAGACCTCACCAAGGAGTACGGGACCACGCGGGCCGTGGACCAGTTGACCTTCAGCGTTGTACCGGGCCGCGTCACCGGTTTCCTCGGCCCCAACGGCGCAGGGAAGTCCACCACCCTGCGGCTCGTGCTCGGCCTGGACCGGCCGACCGCCGGCACCGCCACGCTCGGAGGCCGCGCGTACGCGACGCTCGACGAGCCGCTGCGTCACGTCGGCGCGCTGCTCGAAGCGCAGGCCGCACACGGCTCGCGCACCGCGCGCGACCACCTGCGCGTCCTCGCCGCGAGCAACCGCATCCCGGAGCGCCGCGTGGACGAGGTCCTGGCGGAGGCGGGCCTCGCCTCGGTCGCCCGGCGCCGCGTCAGGACGTACTCCCTGGGCATGCGTCAGCGCCTGGGCATCGCCGCCGCGCTCCTGGGAGACCCGCCGGTGGTCCTGCTCGACGAGCCGTCGAACGGGCTCGACCCGGAAGGCATCATCTGGATCCGTGAGCTGATGCGCCGGCTCGCCCGCGAGGGTCGCACGGTGCTCGTCTCCAGCCACCTGATGAACGAGACCGCGTCGTTCGCAGACCACCTCGTCGTCCTGGGGCGCGGCCGGCTGCTCGCCGACACGCCGATGCGGGAGTTCATCCACGCGCGCGTGGAGCCCCGCGTACGGGTGCGCACCACCGACGGTGCGGCACTCCGCGACCTGCTCGCGCGGCATGGATACGACGCCGTGGAGGGCGAGGGCGAACGGTGGATCGTGCACCACGCGCGCGTGGACGACATCGGCCGCCTCACCTCGGGCTCGGGCGTGCCCATCCTCGAACTCACGGCGGAGGAGGGCACGTTGGAGCAGGCCTATCTCGATCTGACGGCCACGGAGGCCGAGTTCGCCGCCCAGTCCCCGACTCAGCCGCAGGAGGCCTGACCGTGCCGTTCGCACCCGTACTCCACTCGGAGTGGCTCAAGATCCGTACGCTTCGGTCGCTCGTCGCGGGGCTGGTCGCCGTCGTCCTCGTCACCGCGGCGTTCTCCGCGCTCGCCGGGCTCGACGAGGCGGCAGACGCTGACTTCGACCCCCTGTTCTCGGCATTCTTCGGGGTCAACTTCGGGCAGATCGCGGCGATCACGTTCGGCGCGCAGGCGGTCTCGTCCGAGTTCCAGGGCGGTGCGTTGCGGGTCTCCCTGGCCGCCGTACCCGACCGGGGCCGGTGGTTCGCGGCGAAGGCGATGGCCATCGGCGTACCCGCCCTGGCCGTCGGTCTCCTCACCGGAGGTGTGAGCCTGCTCGTGGGCAAGGCCGTCCTCGGTGACCGGGGGAGCGGGCTGAGCTGGGGCGAGGGGCTGCGGGGAGTGATCGGCTGCGGGGTCTACCTCGCGCTGATGGCCCTGTTCGCGGCCGGGCTGGCCGCGCTGCTGCGCAGCGGCGTCGCCACGCTGAGCATCCTTGTCCCGTTCCTGCTCATCGTCTCCTTCGTGGTCGGGGATCTGTCCGGGAGCGCTGCCGACTTCCTGCCCGACAGGGCGGGCCAAGTGGTCCTGCACGAGACCGCGGACGGGGCGCTCGGGCCGTGGACCGGCCTCGCGGTGACGGCGGTGTGGACGGGGGCCGCGTTGCTGGCGGGAGCGTGGAGCGTTCGCCGCCGGGATGCGTGAACAGGGGCCTCTCGGCCACCTGATGCATCGCCAATTGTCAGTGGTGGCCGGTTTACTGGACTTCATGACCAGTGAGGAGTTCGTAGCCGCGATCGCTGCGCTGTGCTCCCGCGATCTTCCCGCGGAGCAGGGCACGACGGACGTCGTCGGCATGGGGGGACCCGGCTATTTCATGGCCGAGTCAGCGGGCGGCGACGGTCCTTGCGCGGGGGACGGTTGCCAACGGGCGGAGACTGCGGCGCAGTTCATGGAGGAAAGGGACGACATCGCGCGGCTCCTGACCCTGCTCTGGGGAGTCGGTGAGCACCTCGGGACGCAGACCATCCGCCTGCGTCCCGCGATGTACGACGAGGTGATACCCGAGCCCTGGCTCTCCTTCAGCCAGCGTGTGGACGACATGTACCTGTGGGAGGTCAAGGAGCGTCGCCGCTGGGTTGCCGTGGGCATTGCCGACCGGGACGAGGCGGACGAGGTCAAACTGCTCGCCGTGGTCACGGACATAGACCCACCGTGACCCCTCAGGCCCCCGCCGCGTCCCTCAATCTCCCGAACTCCTCCGCCATCGTCGCCGCCGTCCAATGTGCGTTCAGCCCACTGGGATTCGGCAGCACCCACACCCGCGTCGAGCCGATCGTCCGCTCCTGCGGTCCGACGGCCGCCTTGCGGTCGTCAAAGGCCACCCTGTACGCGGTCACGCCGACCACCGCGAGCCATCGCGGCCGCAGCCGCTCCACCTTGGTGACGAGCAGCCGCCCGCCCTCCCGGTACTCGTCCGCGCTGAGCTCGTCGGCCCGGGCGGTCGCCCGCGCGACCACGTTGGTGATGCCGAGCCCGTACGAGGGCAACTCGCCCTGTTCCGACGGCTCGAGCAGCCGGGGCGTGAAGCCGGACAGGTGCAGCACCGGCCAGAAGCGGTTGCCGGGACGGGCGAAATGATGGCCCGTCGCGGCCGTCATGAGCCCCGGGTTGATGCCGCAGAACAGCACATGGAGACCGTCCGCGACGACATCCGGCACGAGGCGGTCGCGGGCGGCCTCCAGGTCGGCGGCGGTGAACCGCGTCAGAGGATCGCCCCCGGCGTGTAGCCCGCGGCCTCCGGGTGCTGCTTCACGAGCTCCTCGATCCGCCCGACGACCGCGGCCACCTGGTCGGCGGCGGCGCCCGTAAAGGACAGCTTGTCGGCCATCAGCGCGTCGAGCCCAGCCCGGTCCAGCGGGATGCGCTCGTCGGCGGCGAGCTTGTCCAGCAGTTCGTTGCGCTCGGCGCCCTGCTCGCGCATGGCGAGGGCGGAGGCGACGGCGTTCTCCTTGATGGCCTCGTGCGCGACCTCACGGCCGACGCCCGCCCGTACGGCGCCCATCAGGACCTTGGTCGTGGCGAGGAACGGCAGATAGCGGTCCAGCTCGCGCGCGACGACCGCGGGGAACGCGCCGAACTCGTCGAGGACGGTCAGGAACGTCTCCAGCAGACCGTCAAGGGCGAAGAACGCGTCAGGCAGCGCGACCCGGCGCACCACCGAGCAGGACACGTCGCCCTCGTTCCACTGGTCGCCCGCCAGTTCGCCCGTCATCGAGGCATAGCCGCGCAGGATCACCATCAGGCCGTTCACGCGCTCGCAGGAGCGGGTGTTCATCTTGTGCGGCATCGCGGAGGAGCCGACCTGGCCCGGCTTGAAGCCCTCGGTGACCAGCTCGTGCCCGGCCATCAGTCGGATCGTCTTCGCCAGCGACGACGGCGCGGCCGCCAGCTGCACCAGCGCGGTCACGACCTCGTAGTCGAGCGAGCGCGGATAGACCTGGCCGACGGACGTGAACGCCTGCGAGAAGCCCAGGTGCCGCGCGATGCGCTGCTCGAGATCCGCGAGCTTCGCCGCATCCCCGCCCAGCAGGTCGAGCATGTCCTGCGCCGTGCCCACCGGGCCCTTGATGCCACGCAGCGGATAGCGGCCGAGCAGCTCCTCGACCCGGCCGTACGCGACGAGCAGCTCGTCGGCGGCGGTCGCGAAACGCTTGCCGAGGGTGGTCGCCTGCGCCGCCACGTTGTGCGAGCGGCCGGCCATGACCAGCTCGCCGTACTCGCCGGCGAGCTTGCCCAGGCGTGCCAGGACGGCGACCGTGCGGTCGCGCATCAGCTCAAGGGAGAGCCGGATCTGCAGCTGCTCCACGTTCTCGGTGAGATCACGCGAGGTCATGCCCTTGTGCACGTGCTCGTGCCCGGCGAGGTCGTTGAACTCCTCGATCCGCGCCTTCACGTCGTGCCGCGTGACCTTCTCGCGCTCGGCGATCGAGGCCAGGTCGACCTGGTCGAGAACCCGCCCGTAGTCGGCGAGGGCGGCGTCCGGCACCTCGATGCCGAGGTCCTTCTGAGCCCGCAGCACGGCGAGCCAGAGCTGACGCTCCAGCTTCACCTTCTGCTCGGGGGACCACAGGGTGGCGAGCTCGGCCGAGGCATAGCGGCCGGCGAGGACGTTCGGGATACGGGGCTTTGCAGGCGCAGCAGTCACGTGGATGGAGTTTACCCACCCTCCTGGGTGGCCCGTCACCGTCTACACATTCCGAGAACGTCCAGGTCAGAGGCTCCGAGTCCGCCCTCTCACGCACAGCCCGCGAGACGTCTGTGAGACGGCGTCGGCCCCGGACCGGTGACGCCATCACCAGCACGGGGCCTTGATCCAGCACCTTCGTGATCAAGGAGCCAGACCTAATGCAAGAACGTACCCTGGCCATCCGCCGAGAGCGTCGCGCGCTTCGCGCCACCCTCCGCCGCCGGGCCACACCTACCACGCTGCCGACAAGGCTCGCCGCACTCTGGCCACCGGCGCCCCTCAGACGGCCAAGACTCATCTCATCGGCCGTGGCCTCGACCCCGCCACCGCGAAGCGGTTCGCCGCGGCGTTCTCACGGTTCTCCCTGAGCGGCTCCCTGATCTGCCTCCCTGGTCTGGCCTGCGGAAAGGTGACTCAGGGAGGCCAAGGAGGGCAGGGAGGCGGGTCTCAGGGAAACGGGAACGGGCGGTTCAGCCTCCCCTGACCCGCCTCCCTCGCAATCACGACAGGGGGGCAGCGCGCCGGGTAGGCGGTCATGGGTTGAATTGTGGCCCGGCTGGGGGATCTCCCGGAGAAACGCGAGCGCCCGGCCGCCTCGTGCGACCGGGCCCCACACCGCTGGCCTACTTCACCGACCACTGCCCTGTCTGCTCCGCGAACCCCGAGTTCATCCCGAACTGCACCGACACCAGCTTCGACGTCTTCGGCACCTCGAACACGACCCAGCCCAGGGCCTTCTCACCCTTCGGCAAGTTCACGTCCGACGACATCTCCGGACCGGCCGCGATCTCCCCGAACCATGAGTCGAACCGCTGCCCCTCACTGTCGGCGGCCTTCGCCCCGTTCGCCGGACTGTCGGCGTACACCTTGCTGCCCGTGTTCACCAACTCGAACTGAGCCGCCGCCCAACGCTTCCCATCCTGCGGCACGTTGAACTCGTCCGCCCCCTCGGCGGTGGGCAACCACTTCTTCAGCGTGACGTCGAGCTGCTCGCCCTCCTCCAGGCCCTTCAGCGTGAGGGTGTCGCCGACGGCCGCCGTCTTCTTCTCGGCCGGCTTGGCGTCGGCCTTCTCCTCCGTCTTGGCGGCAGCCTTCTTCGAGGAGGTCTTCTTCGGCGTGGTGGTCACCGTGTCCTCGCCGGTGCTGCACGCGGTGAGTGCGAGCAGGCCAGCGGCGGTGAGTGCGGTGATGGTGTGGATGCGGGCGCGGGTGCGCATGGTCCCCCCTTGGTGCGGTGTTTCGTGAGATGGGGGACGTTATCGGATGTAGGTGATCTGTGAAGAGTTTGGATCGGTTCTGTTATGGATCTGAGCGCAAACAATGAAGGCTCGTCCCCGTGGCGGCTCAAAGAGGCGGGCGAGTTGGAGTGCCGGCGGAAGGTGAAGCGGTGCCCGCGCTGCCACGACCACAAGTACCGGCTACGCGTCGGCCGGCGCGCACAATTTGTGGCGTCGGACGTACGAGGACCGGGCCCGCTGACACCCAGCACCGGCCGCCTACTGGCCGCGGCGCCTCGCCCAAACGACAGCTTCCTCAGTCAAACGACTGTAGTGGGGCCACGGCTCCTGGCTGTTCACGGCGCGAGCCGAGATGAAGCGGCGGACGTACGGATCAAGTTCAGCCAGCACGGCGCCCCACTCTTCCAGCGCCAGATCTTGGTCCACGTAGCCGGCCTCGTGCCAAGCCCACCCCATACGCAGAGCGTGCGGCAGCGGGGGCAGCGCTTGCAGCGCCAGCCCTTCGAGTCGAGTCACCACGGCCACCGGGTGGGCTTGCATGATGTGGGAACAGCGGATCAGGTCCCAGTTGGCACGAGTCGGCCAGCGAGGGCGGCCGGGGCGGGGTGTTAGGGCGGTGCTGATGCCTCGCAACGTCATGGTGGCCGACGGCGCCAGCGGTTTTCTACCGGGGCCGTAACCCGTGGGTCAGCTGATGGTGCCCGTGAACTCCGGGTAGCCGCCCGGTTCGCTGGCCTCCTTGCCGCGCTGCACGGTGACGACGACCTTGGTCCCGTACTTGTCGTCGATGATGTACTCGGCGGTCTTCGTGACATTGCCGCCGGGTGCGAGACGCCCGACGATGGGCTCCTCACCGGCCTGGTACGAGCCGATTGCGGCCTCGCCGCCGTTCGTGGCGCCGTCGATGAACGTGCTGAACTCGTCGAGCTTCACGGGGATGTCGGCACCGTTGGAGAACGCGATGTGGACGCGGAACAGCGTCTCGTCGGTGTCGGGCCGGGTATCGCCCTGCTGGTAGGGGCCAGTGATCCGCTCGATCTTCGTGACGGAGGTCTTCACGCCGTCGAGCCACGTGTACGACTCGCCGAGCTTCAGGTCCGTGTTCGGCGGCTCGGGCATGCAGTTGTCGATCCAGACTTCCTGGCTGAGGGTCTCGTCGCTGCAGTCGACGGTGCGGCTCGCGGACGGCTTGTCGGCTGGCTCGGCGGCCGGTTTCGGGTCGGAGCCGCTGCCGCGGGCGGTAAGCGGCAGACAGATGGCCGCAGCAGCCGCGGCGAAGGTGCGGATGCGGCGCATGGCAGCCCCCTAAGACCGTGTCCTACGTGGTGAGGCGGACGTTGGTCTGTTCATGGGGCGGGGTACGTGGAGTTGGATTGTTCCGGACGGGCTGTGGGAG
>NZ_VWMY01000052.1 GCF_008905045.1 Streptomyces albicerus | reverse complement strand
CCCGGGTGACAGGGGCGCCCCGTCAGGGGCGCGGGGAACTGCGCGACCAGCCCCCACCCACCCGCAGCCGAACAAACACCCCAACCACCCCTCCCCTCAGCCGGTCTGCGAACCCGCCACAACCTCCGGCCGCAGCAGCGCCGCCAGGCGATCCGCAGGCAACAGCCCCTTCTCCAAGACGAGTTCGGCAACGCCGCGCCCCGTGGCGAGGGCTTCCTTCGCGATATCGGTGGCGGCCGAGTACCCGATGTGCGGGTTGAGAGCCGTCACCAGCCCGATCGAGTTCTCCACCGCCGCCCGCAGCACATCCACGTTGGCCGTGATCCCCGCGACACACCGCTCGGCAAGCGTCAGGCACGCGGCCCGCAGATGCGTGATGCTCTCGGACAGCGCGTGCAGAATGATCGGCTCGAAGGCGTTCAGCTGGAGCTGCCCGGCCTCCGCCGCCATGGTGATGGTGACGTCGTTGCCGATCACCTCGAAGGCGACCTGGTTGACGACTTCGGGGATCACCGGATTCACCTTGCCCGGCATGATCGACGAACCGGCCTGCACCGGCGGCAGGTTGATCTCGTTCAGACCGGCCCGCGGCCCGGAGGACAGCAGTCGCAGATCGTTGCAGCTCTTGGAGAGCTTCACCGCGATCCGCTTGAGCACCCCGGACATCTGGACGAAGGCACCGCAGTCCTGCGTGGCCTCGACCAGGTTCGCGGCGGTGACCAGCGGCAGCCCGGTGATGTCCGCGAGGTGCCGACGCGCCGCCTCGGCGTACCCCGCGGGCGCGTTGAGTCCGGTGCCGATCGCCGTCGCGCCCAGGTTGATCTCGTGGATCAGCTCGACGGCCTCGGCGAGCCGGCTGCGGTCCTCGTCCAGCATCACCGCGTACGCCGAGAACTCCTGCCCGAGGGTCATCGGCACGGCGTCCTGCAACTGCGTACGCCCCATCTTCAGCACGTCGCGGAACTCCACCGCCTTGGCCGCGAAGGCGTCCTGCAGCACCACCATCGCCTGGAGGAGCCCGCGCACCGCGAAGACCGTGGCGACCTTGACGGCCGTCGGGTAGACGTCGTTGGTCGACTGGCCGAGGTTGACGTCCTCGTTCGGGTGCAGGAACCCGTACTCGCCCTTGGCGTGCCCGAGCAGCTCCAACGCCCGGTTGGCGACGACCTCGTTGGCGTTCATGTTGGTCGACGTGCCGGCCCCGCCCTGGATGACGTCGACGACGAACTGGTCGTGCAGCTTCCCCTCCCGGATCTCCCGGCAGGCCTCGACGATGGCGGCGGCCTTCCGGGGCTCCAGCAGACCGAGCTCCTCGTTGGCGCGGGCGGCGGCCTCCTTGACCGCGGCGAGCGCCTCGATCAGGTGCGGGTAGGCGGAGATCGGCATCCCCGTGATGGGGAAGTTCTCCTTGGCGCGCAGGGAATGGACACCCCAGTACGCCTCGGCGGGGACGTCACGGTGGCCGAGCAGGTCGTGCTCACTGCGGACGGTCATGTCGGTGCGGGTCTTCCTTCTGGAGAGGGCGAGTCGGACGTACGGGTTCGAGCGAGCGAGTCAGGCGTAGGTCCCACAGGACGCCGGAGTCTCCGCCAGCGGCTCGAGAGCCCGCGCCGGCCGGATGCTCCCGACCACCGCCCCGCCCCCGAGCAGCGGCGCCCCGGCGAACTCGGCGAGCGCGGCCGAGTCGACGCCGGCGCGTGCGAGCGCCGCCGCGGTGACCGGGACGCGCGCCCGGTCCGCTCCGTCCGCGATCTTCACGGCGACGGCCCGACCGTCCGGAAGCGCCGCGACCTGCACACCCTCGAAGCCGTCCTTGGTGAGCAGTCCGGGTACGGCCCGCATCAGCGCGGCGACGTCGCGGCCTGAGCCGGACGCCATCTCGGCGTGCTCGCGCATCGCGTCGGCGACCCGTGCCTCGGGGGTGCCGGGCGGGGCCGTCGTGATCCGGGCGGCGGCGCGCGCGAGGCCGTGCAGCGAGATGGCGAACAGCGGGGCGCCGCAGCCGTCGACGGTGACCTGGGCGATGGCCTGCCCGGTCAGGTCCTCGACGATCTCCGCGATCGCCTGCTGGAGCGGATGCGCGGGATCGAGGTAGTCGTCGAGCGACCAGCCGTTCAGCTGGGCCGTGTAGAGCATCGCCGCGTGCTTGCCCGAGCAGTTCTGCGCGAGCCGGGACGGCAGTCGCCCGGCACGGATCCAGTCCTCCCGGACAACCGGGTCGAAGGGCAGGTCGGTGACGTTGCGCAGATTGTCTTCCGTGAGTGCGGCGAGCTCCAGGATCCGCCGGGTGCCGGCGAGATGGCGTTCCTCGCCGGAGTGGCTGGCGGCGGCCAGCGAGAGCAGGTCGCCGTCGAGCGTCAGCCCGGCCCGCAGCATCGCCACGGCCTGCACCGGCTTGAGCGCCGAGCGCGGATAGAAGGCCGCCTCGATGTCACCGATCTGCAGTTCCACGCTCCCGTCGGCGGCCAGCACGACCACCGACCCGTAGTGGATGCCTTCGATGACGCCTCCGCGTACGAGATGGGCGACGGGCGCGTGCAGCGGCTCCCGGACGGAGGGTGCCGCGGCGAGCGAACTCCCGTACCCGGTAAGGGCGTCCGGGCTCATGCGTCCACCCCGGACTTCCGTACGGACGAGACCCGGCCGCGTACGCCGTACCACCCCGCGACCAGCGCCGCCACGATCAGCGGCAGACACAGCACCGTCGTACGGCCCGCTCCCCCGTCGGCGTACATCAGGACCAGCACGGAGGCGAGGAAGAAGAGGGTCACCAGCTCGGTCCAGGGCGAGCCCGGCAGACGGTAGCTCGGGCGCTCCAGCTCACCCTCCTCCGTCTTCCGCCAGAACTGCAGGTGACAGATCATGATCATGCCCCAGGTGGCGAGGATGCCGATCGCGGCGAAGTTCAGCACGATCTCGAACGCGTCGGCGGGGACGACGAAGTTGAGCCCGACGCCGAGTACACAGATACCGCTGGTGAGCAGGATGCCGCCGTACGGGACCTGGCTGCGGCTCATCACGCAGGTGAACTTCGGCGCCGAGCCGGACATCGCCATGGAGCGCAGAATGCGGCCGGTGGAGTAGAGCCCGGAGTTGAGGCTGGACATGGCGGCCGTCATCACGACCAGGTTCATCACGCCGCCCGCGGCCGGGATGCCGATGTTGGAGAGCACGGTGACGAACGGGCTCTCCCCGGCGGTGTACTTGTTCCAGGGCAGCAGCATCGACAGCAGCACCACCGAGCCGACGTAGAAGAGGCCGACGCGCCACATGATCGAGTTGATGGCCTTCGGCATGATCTTCTCGGGGTTCTCGGTCTCGCCGGCCGCGACGCCCACCAGCTCGACGGAGGCGTAGGCGAAGACGACACCCTGGACGATCAGCAGCATCGGGAGCAGGCCGTTGGGGAAGAGGCCGCCGTTGTCGGTGATCAGGGACGGGCCGGGGGTGGTGCCGTCGACGGGCTGCTGGGTGACCAGCAGGAAGATCCCGATGAGCATGAAGAGGACGAGCGCACTGACCTTGATGATGGCGAACCAGAACTCCAGCTCTCCGAAGATCTTCACGGAGATGAGGTTCACGGTGAGCACGACGGCGAGCGCGATGAGGGCGATCACCCACTGCGGGATGTCGGAGAACATGCCCCAGTAGTGGGTGTAGGTGGCGACCGCGGTGATGTCGGCGATGCCGGTGGTCGCCCAGTTCAGGAAGTACATCCAGCCGGCGGTGTAGGCGCCCTTCTCGCCGAGGAACTCCCGGGCGTACGACACGAAGGCGCCGGACGAGGGCCGGTACAGGACGAGTTCGCCGAGCGCCCTCACGACCAGGAAGGCGAAGACACCGCAGACGGCGTAGGCGATGAAGAGCGAGGGACCGGCTTCGGCGAGACGGCCTCCGGCGCCGAGGAAGAGACCGGTGCCGATGGCGCCGCCGATGGCGATCATGTTGACGTGCCGGTGCTTCAGGGACTTGCTGTATCCCGCGTCACCGGCGTCGACGTGAGCGCCCGCTGTCCGTATCTGCCCTGTCTCTTTTTCGAGGGACTGCTCGCTCACGCCTGGGGTTCGCCTTCCGTGGGGGTGTCCGCGCTGTCCGTGTGCTCGGGGCGCACGATCGCGGTGAGGGTCGTCTCGACGCGGTCGAGGTGGTGCGCCATGGCCTCGGTCGCGTCGTGTTCGCTGCCGTCGATGAGGGCCTCGACGATGGCGCGGTGCTCGCGGTTGGACTGCTCGCGGCGGCCGCCGAGCTCGTTGAGGAACGCCGACTGGCGGGCCAGCGCGTCCCGGATCTCCTCGATCACACGGCGGAAGACCGGGTTCTGGGCGGCCTGCGCCACTGCGAGATGGAAGAGCGTGTCCATCGCCACCCACGCGGTGGTGTCGGTCTCGCGCTCCATCCGCTCAAGGAGGTGAGCCAGGTGGTCGAGGTCCTCGGGCGTCCGGCGCGCGGCGGCGTAGCCCGCCACGGGGATCTCGACGTGCCGCCGGACTTCCAGCAGGTCACTGGCCGCGTAGTCGCCGAAGGTGGGGTCTTCGACGGGCCCGTTGGACAAGACGAACGTGCCCTTGCCGGTCCGGGACACGGTCAGCCCCATCGTCTGCAGGGCGCGCAACGCCTCCCGCAGCACGGGCCGGCTGACCTCGAGCCGCCGGCACAGTTCCGCCTCCGAGGGCAGCTTGTCCCCCACGGCGTACTCACCGCGCTCGATGGCACCACGAAGATGCCCGAGCACCGCTTCCATGGCGCTGATGCGCCTCGGCACCGAGCCAGCTGTCTGGCTGTCTGACAGGTTCACGGGGGTGATCCTGGGGGGAACGGGAGGTGGCTGTCAAGGGCGGGCCCGGGGTGTGAGACCCGTCCGCGGACCCCACACCGTCTGCCGGTCAGAGCACTCCGACCCCTCCCCGTCAGAGCACTCCGGCGCCCAGCAGCCCGAACAGCAGCAGCCCGATCACGATCCGGTAGATCACGAACGCGTTGAAGGAGTGCTTCGCCACGAACCTCAGCAACCAGGCGATGGAGGCGTACGCCACCACGAACGACACGGCCGTCCCCACGGCCAGCGGAAGGGCGCCGGCGCCCGTACCCAGGGCGTCCTTCAGCTCGTACAGGCCCGCGCCGGTGAGGGCCGGGATGCCGATGAAGAAGGAGAGTCGGGTGGCCGCGACGCGGTCGAGGTGGAGGATGAGGGCGGTGGACATGGTGGCGCCGGAGCGGGAAAAACCGGGGAAGAGCAGGGCCAGGATCTGCGAACTGCCCACCAGCATCGCGTCCTTGAACGAGGTGTCGTCCTCGCCCCGCTTGTGCCGGCCCATCCGGTCGGCCGCCCACATCACACCGCTGCCGACGATCAGGGAGCCCGCGACCACCCACAGCGAGGCGAGGGGGCCTTCGATGAGCGGCTTGGCGACCAGGCCGACGGCCACGATCGGGATCGTCGCGCAGATCACCCACCAGGCGAACTTGTAGTCGTGGTGATAGCGCTCCTCGGGGTTCCGCAGCCCGCGGAACCAGGCGGAGAGGATCCGCACGATGTCCTTGAAGAAGTAGACGAGCACCGCGGCGATGGCGCCGACCTGGATGACGGCGGAGAAGCCGATGACGGCGTTGTCGTCGACCGGGATACCCATGAGCCCCTCGGTGATCTTGAGGTGGCCGGTGGAGGAGACGGGGAGGAACTCTGTCACCCCCTCGACGGCTCCGAGGACGACGGCCTGACCGACGGAGATGGCGCTCATGGGATCCAGTTCTGGTGGGCGGGCGAGGGTGGCTGTGGCGCGGACAGTCACAAGGGCGGCTGTGATGACGCGGACAGCCGTACGTCGACTGCGGCCGACTCAGTCCTACTACGCCCGGGTGTGCCCTCGTGGGCCACGCGCCGCTACGCCCACAGGGCCTGGGCCACGGAAACCCCGACAAATGCCGCACCCAGTCCCGCGACCACGCTCGCGATCACATTGACGGCGGCGTAGAAACGGGCCCCGTCCTCGGCCAGTCGCAGCGTCTCGTACGAGAACGTCGAGTAGGTGGTGAGTGCTCCGCACAGGCCGGTGCCGAGCAGCAGCTGGAGGTGCGAGGAGGCCGCTCCGGCCGCGGCCGCGCCGGTGAGAGTGCCCAGGATCAGGCAGCCGACGACGTTCACGGTGAAGGTGCCCCAGGGGAAGACCGTGTCGTGCCGGGACTGCACCGCGCGGTCGGTGAGGTAGCGCAGGGGCGCGCCGACCATGCCGCCGGCGATCACCAACACCCAGTTCACAACGGCCTCTTACCTTTCCCGCCCGTGTCGCGGCCTTTCCCACCCGTGTCGCGGCCTTTCCCGCCGGTGTCGGGACCGGCTTCCTCCCGGCCCACGTATCTGATGACCTCGCAGTCGTCGAGGATCACCAGCCCCTCCCCCACCAGTTCGTCGAGCTCCGGCAGAAAGGCGCGTACGCGCTCCTCCGTGTCCACGATGACGACGGCCACCGGCAGGTCCTCACTCAGTGACAGCAGCCGTGAGGTGTGGATCAGCGAGGACGCGCCGAAGCCCTCGATGCCCCGGAACACGCTCGCGCCCGCGAGGCCCGCCGCGCGGGCCCGGTGCACGATCTGCGAGTAGAGCGGCTTGTGGTGCCAGGTGTCGTGCTCGCCGATGAAGACCGTCACCCGCAGGGCGTCGCCCGTCAGCCTCGTCATCGCCGCCTCCATGCCGGTACGCGTCATCGCCGCCTCCACGCCAGGACACGGCGCGCCGCCGTCACCGCGAGCCAGACCGCCGCGAGTGCCGCCAGGAGGGTGGCGGCGAGATAGGCGAGGCCGGTGCGGGGATGGCCCGTGTCGACCAGTTTCTGGATGTCGACGGCGTACGTCGAGAAGGTGGTGAAGCCGCCGAGCACTCCGGTGCCGAAGAACGGGCGTACCAGCCGGTGGGCCGCCCACACATCGGTGATCACGACCATGAAGACGCCGATCACGAAGCACCCGGTGACATTGACCCAGAACGTGGTCCACGGGAAGCCGCCCACCTGCGCGGGCCAGAGCAGCGAGGCCCCGTAGCGCGCCGAAGCACCGAGCGCGCCGCCCGCCGAGACCACCGCCACGACCGGCCCCTGCCCCCGCCACACCGAGGGCTGCCGGGCGGGCGCACGGAGTTCCGCGGGTTCGTCCACCGTCTCGGAGTGGGGGGTGGTCATGTGTGTAGGTCTCCTGGTCGTGGCAGGAGATCAGGCTACCTCCGGGGGGTCAGGACGCGCCCGACGCCTCCTGTTCGACGGTCGCGAAGCGGGCCGCCATCGCCGCCTGGAGCGCCTGCGCGGCCGACAGGGGGCGGACCATGACCGTGAGGTCGGCGACGCGGCCGTCCTCGTCGAAGTGCAGGAGGTCGCAGCCCTGGAGTTCGCGGCCCCCCACGCGTGCCTCGAAGACGAGGGCGAGGTCACGGCCGTCGGGGTCCGCGATCTCGCGGATGTACCGGAAGTCCTCGAACACGTGCATGACGGCGCCCAGGATCGCGGCGGTGATCGGCTTTCCGGCGTACGGCTTGAAGACCACCGGGCTGGTGAACACGACGTCCTCGGCGAGCAGGTCGACCAGGGCCGCGTGGTCGCCGTCCTCGACCGCCTTGCGGAAGGGGTGCACCATCATCCACCTCTTATGCAATTAGTTGATTAGGTGTGTGGGACAGTACTCGCCGCGCGTGGCATTCCGCAACGCCCGGGTAGGTACGTAGGGATCACCCGACCCGGAGGAGCTGTCGTGTACTACCCGCTGACCGTCCGTGACTTCCTCGACCGCGCGGCCCAGGTGTATCCGGACCGCGTGGCCGTCGTCGACGAACCGGAGCAGCCGGGGCCCAGCCTCGGCGAGCTCAGCTACCGGGACCTGGCGGCGCTCGCCCGCGCGCAGGCCGCCAAGCTCGATCAGCTGGACATCCCTGTGGGCGGCCGGGTCGCCGTGGTCTCGCAGAACTCGGCGCGGCTGCTGACCTCGTTCTTCGGGGTCTCCGGCTGGGGGCGCGTCCTGGTTCCGGTGAACTTCCGGCTCACGCAGCCGGAGATCGACTACATCGTCCGGCACTCGGGCGCTTCGGTCGTCTACGCGGACGCGTCCTGCGCCGACGTGCTCGACACGCTCGACGTCAAGCACAAGTTCGTCCTCGGTGACAACGACGAGGAGCTGTTCCTGCACGGCACCGAACCGCGGGAGTGGGCCGAGCCCGACGAGACCGCGACGGCCAGCATCAACTACACGTCCGGAACGACCGCCCGCCCCAAGGGAGTTCAGCTCACGCACCGCAATCTGTGGCTGAACGCGACCGTGTTCGGTCTGCACACCACGATCAGCGACCGTGACGTCTATCTGCACACGCTGCCGATGTTCCACGCCAACGGCTGGGGCATGCCGTTCGGTGTCACGGGGGTCGGCGGCCGGCACATCGTGCTCCGGCAGATCGACGGCGCCGAGATCCTGCGCCGCGTCGAGCGGCACGGCGTCACCCTGTTGTGCGCGGCGCCCGCCGTCCTGAACGCCGTGCTCGACGCAGCGGCCGACTGGGACGGCGAGATCCCGGGCCGCGACCGGGTGCGTATCGTCTGCGCGGGCGCGCCGCCGCCGACCCGCACGATCGAGCGTGTGATGGGCGAACTGGGCTGGGAGTTCATCCAGATCTACGGGCTCACCGAGACCTCACCGCTCGTCACGGTCAACCGTGGCCGCGCCGAGTGGGACGACCTGGACGCCACCGAGCGTGCTCGCCGGCTCGGGCGGGCGGGAGTGCCCGCACTCGGCGTACGGGTCGACGTGGACGTGGACGGCGAGGTGCTCACCGCCTCGAACCACAACCTGGACGGCTACTGGGACCAGCCCGAGGAGACCGCGAAGGCGCAGGAGGGCGGCTGGTTCCACACCGGAGACGGCGGATACGTCGACGACGAGGGCTACTTGGTGATCTCCGACCGCAAGAAGGACGTCATCATCTCCGGCGGCGAGAACGTCTCGTCGATCGAGGTGGAGGACGTGATCACCTCGCATCCGGCCGTACGCGAGGTCGCGGTGATCGGGATTCCGGACGCCAAGTGGGGCGAGCTGGTGACCGCGCTGGTCGTGACGGACGGATCGGGCGTCACCGCCGAGGAGTTGATCGCGCACTGCCGTACGCGGCTCGCCGGTTTCAAGACGCCCAAGCGCGTCGACTTCGTGGAGTCGCTGCCGCGTACGGCGACCGGGAAGCTGCAGAAGTTCAAACTGCGCGAGCCGTTCTGGACGGACGGCGGCAGCTGACGCAGGGCCGTGACGGCGGAGGCCGGCCGTGACGCCGGGTCGTGACGGCGGAGGCCCGCCCACGGGATGGATCTCCGTGGGCGGGCACCGCACTGGCGGTCAGGGTGTCATCGGTGGCTGAACCACGCCATCGCCGGCAGCGCCCTGTCGTCGTAGCCGAACAGGGCCTGGTTCTCCCAGCCGTTGCCGGAGGAGGCGTCGGTCGGGTCCCAGCCGTTGCCGGAGACCGCCGTCCAGGTGGACTCCCAGTAGAAGATGCCGAGGCCGCGGCCGTTCGGAACGGCCTCCACGACGCTCGCCACGTCCTTCATCCACTGCGTCTGGCCGGCCGTCGAGGCCGCGTAGCCGGACACGAGCTCACCGGTCGTGTCGATGATGTTCTCGTGCGAGTCCTCGCTGTCCAGACGGAAGGGGTAGGCCGTCTCGGCGAGGAAGACCGGCTTGCCGTAGCGCGACGCCGCGTCGTCCAGGGTCGTCTGGAAGTCGGCGAGCGAACCGTGCCAGTAGCCGTAGTACGACAGGCCGATGGCGTCGAACTTCACCCCGCCCGAGACCGCGCTGTCGAACCACCAGCGGGTGCCCGCCATGTCGCCGCCCTTGGCGAGGTGCAGCGCCACGGTCGTACCGGAGTTGACCGCCTTGACCGCGTCGTAGCCGGAGTTGAGCAGACCGGCGAGCTGCGACCAGTTGGAGGTCGAGCCCTCGTTCCACAGCATGCCGCCGTTGATCTCGTTGCCGACCTGGACCATGTCGGCCGTGGTGCCCTGCGCCTTCAGCGCGTTGAGGACGTCGTACGTGTGGTTGTAGACGTCGGTCCTGAGCTGGCTGTACGAGTGTCCGGCCCAGGCGGCGGGCTTGGACTGGGCACCCGGGTCCGCCCAGGTGTCCGAGTAGTGGAAGTCGACGAGGAGCTTCATGCCCTGCGCCTTGACGCGCTTGGCCATCGCGAGGACGCGCGTCTTGTTGTTGTAGCCGTCGGCCGGATTCACCCACACCTTGAGGCGCGCGTAGTTCTGCCCGGCGGACTTGAGGATGCCGAGCGCGTCACCGGTCGTGCCGGAGCTGTTCTTGTAGACGCCGCCCTTGGCCTCGCTCTTGGCGAGTGACGAGACGTCGGAGCCCTTGATGGACAGGCCCGCCGTGCCCGAGGTGAAGGTCAGGTCGTCGACGTTGATCCAGTTGCCCGCCTTGGCATCGGAGTTGATGCTGATCGTGCACTGGTTGTTCGTCACCGCGACGGGGGTGACGATCCGGATCCAGCCGCTCGACGAGACCGGCAGATCGGTGCGCTGTTCCGAACCTCCGCAGTTCTTCAGAGCGATGTACGCGGAGTTCTGGCCGCCGCCCGAGCGCACCCAGGCGGTGAGCTTGTAGTTGCCGTTGGTGAGGCCCGAGAGGTACTGGTACGTCTCCACCTTGTAGGCGGAGGCCGAGTAGTGCGTCAGCCGGTAACTCCCGCTGCGGCCACCGGACTCCGTGAAGGAGGCCGCGTTCTGGCCGCCGGCGGAGTACGTCGACCAGCCGGACGGGGTCGCCGTGCCGGTGCCGTTCGACTCGAAGCCGCCGTTGGTGAGAGTGCTCGCCGCGGTGGCGCTCTGCGCGGGCAGCGCGGTGAGGGCGAGCCCGGCCGCCAGCGGCAGCAGCAGAGCCTTGATTATGCGTCTGGGATGGAACATCGTCGTCCGTCGTCCCTTCGACGTGATGGATGCATGCCCCGGGGTGGGGCTTGGGGAGGGGGTTCTTCGCTCCCGCCGCCCCTACCCGTCCCGTCCTCGGGGGCTGATCTTCAGCCCGTCCGGCGTTTGAGGACGAGGCCGTTCAGGCCGATGGCGGGGGTCTGGGGGCACAGCCCCCAGGGATGGGACGGGTAGGGGCGGCGGGGGCGAAACCAACAAACCGGCTCAGCCGTCGAGGCGTACGACCCGTACGGCCCCCGCGGGCACCGCCAGGCGCCCCGCGACCCGTTCACCGGCGAGCAACTCGGTACCGTGCGCGTCGAGCGACACCTTCGCATCGGCGGCGGAATGGTTGATCGCGAAGAGGAACATGCCCGACTCGCCCGCCCGCCGCACCACTTCGACGTCACGCGGAAGATCGGCACGCGGTGCGATCCGCGCGTCGTCGACCGCCCAGCCGACCAGTGCGTCGAGGCCTTGCGCCGCCAGGCGCGTGGACACATACCAGGCCGAGCCCTCGCCGAGACGGTGCCGGGTGACGGCCGGGTGGCCGGCGGTGAGACCGTCGGCGTACGTCCACACGGTCTCGGCGCCGCGCGGCACCACGAACTCGGTCCAGACGTCACCGGAGAGTTCGGAGCCGTCGGGCCCGGTGATGCGGACCTGGTCGCCCACGAGCAGCGGCGAGAACTCCTCGACCGTCAGGCCGAGTACGTCCCGCAGCGCCCCCGGGTAGGCGCCGTCGTGCACGGCGTCGTGCTCGTCGACGATCCCGGAGAAGTACGAGACGACGAGGGTGCCGCCGTTCTCGACGTACTCACGCAGGTTGTTCCCCGCGGCCTCGGTCATCAGGTAGAGCGCGGGCACGACGACAAGGGGATACGCCGACAAGTCGGCTTCCGGGTGGGCGAAGTCGACCGTGAGGTGGCGGTCGTAGAGAGCTTCGTAGAACGCGTCGGCCCGCTCGCGCGCGTCGTGGTCCTCGCTCGGGCGCCACGCCAGGTTCTGCGCCCACCAGGAGTGCCAGTCCCACAGCAGCGCCACGTCGGCCTGCGTCCGGGTGCCCTTCACCGCGCTCAACGAGTCGACGGACGCGCCGAGTTCGACCACCTCGCGCCACACCCGCGAGTCCGTGCCCGCGTGCGGCAGCATCGCCGAGTGGAACTTCTCCGCGCCGCGCCGTGACTGCCGCCACTGGAAGAACATCGCGCCGTCGGAGCCGCGGGCCACATGGGCCAGCGAGTTGCGGGCCATCTGGCCGGGCGCCTTGGCGGGGTTGCGGGTCTGCCAGTTGATGCCCGACGTGGAGTGTTCGAGCAGCAGCCAGGGGGCGCCGCCCGCCACGGAACGGGTGAGGTCGGCGGCCATGGCGAGGTTCACATGCGTACGGCGGCCGTCGGTGATCAGGTAGTGGTCGTTGGTGACGAGGTCGACCTCGCGGCCCCAGGCCCAGTAGTCGACGGAGTCGCACTGGCTGAGGGCGGTCATGAAGTTGGTGGTGACCGGGATGCCGGGTGCGAGGCGGTGCAGGATGTCCCGCTCGGCGACGAAGTTCTCGCGCATGGTGGCGTCGGCGAACCGCTTGTAGTCGAGGGCCTGGGCCGGGTTGCCGACCGTGGGCGTCACCCGCGGCGGGTTGATCTGGTCGAGGTCTGCGTACCGCTGGCCCCAGAAGGCCGTGCCCCAGGCCTCGTTGACCGCGTCGACCGTCCCGTACGTCTGCGCGAGCCAGCGGCGGAAGTGGGCGGCGCAGCTCTCGCAGTAGCAGGCCGAGACCGGGACCCCGTACTCGTTGTGGACGTGCCACATGGCGAGGGCCGGGTGGTCGGCGTAGCGGGTGGCGAGCCGCGTGGTGATGGTCGCGGCGGCCGTCCGGTAGTGCGTGTTGCTGTGGCAGATGGCGCCGCGGGAGCCGAACTCGTAGCGGGTGCCGTCGGCGGTCACGGGCAGCGCTTCGGGGTGCTCGCGGTAGAACCAGGCGGGCGGTGCCACGGTCGGGGTACCGAGGTCGGCGCGTATCCCGTTCTCGTGCAGCAGGTCGAGCAGCCGGTCGAGCCAGCCGAAGTCATAGATCCCCGGCGTGGGCTCCAGGAGCGCCCAGGAGAAGATTCCGACGCTGACCATCGTGACGCCGGCCTCGCGCATCAGCCGGACGTCCTCGTGCCAGACGGATTCCGGCCACTGCTCGGGGTTGTAGTCCCCACCGAAGGCGAGCCTGGTGAGGCCCTTGGGGGTGGTCTCCGGCATGGATTTTCTCCCGGTCGATCGATCATTTGGGAACGTGCACAGACATCGCCGACGGCGCGAGGCCAACATAATCGCACAGCAACAACCATTGACAAGTGTCCTGGATGTTTCTCTACTGTGAACGCTCACAGAAGCAGCACGGGCGAGCCGAGGGGGCGCGCCGGTGTCGAGGATGCGAGCGCGCGGCGGCCCAAGGGCCGAGCACGGTCGTGCCCTCGACATCGGCTGAAGGGCCCCGGAGGCGAGCCGCGCAAGAAAACAGGGGCAGGCCTCCGCAGCAGGCGGAGACCACGGTCAGGGAGATAGATCCATGCCACACACGAAGCTGCGTCGCCTCGTGACCATCTCGGTCGCCGTCACGCTCGGCGCCACCGCTCTTGCCGCCTGCGGCTCCTCGGACGACAGCGACAGCGAGGCCGACTCGGGGCCGGTCTCGCTGACGTACTGGTCCTGGACGCCGGGCATGGACAAGGTCGCCGACCTGTGGAACAAGGGGCAGGGCAAGAAGGACCAGATCACGGTCACGGTCAAGAAGCAGGCGTCCGGCGACACGCTGGTCACCAAGATCCTTACCGCGCACAAGGCCAAGAAGGCCCCGGACCTGGTCCAGGCCGAGTACCAGGCCCTGCCCACGCTGGTCAGCAATGACGCGCTCGCCGACATAGCCGGCGAGGTGGACGGCGTGAAGGACAAGTTCGCCGAGGGTGTCTGGCAGCAGACGACGCTGGGCTCGGACGCGGTGTACGCGATCCCGCAGGACTCCGGGCCGATGATGTTCTACTACCGCGAGGACCTCTTCAAGAAGTACGACCTCGAAGTCCCGCAGACCTGGGACGAGTTCGCGGAGACCGCCCGCGCTCTGAAGAAGAAGTCCCCGGACACGGACCTCACCACCTTCTCGGCCAACGACTCCGGGCTCTTCGCCGGTCTCGCGCAGCAAGCGGGCGCCAAGTGGTGGACCACCGAGGGCGACCAGTGGAAGGTCGGCATCGACGACGCTGCCTCGCAGAAGGTAGCCGACTTCTGGGGCGGTCTCGTCAAGGAGGGCGCCGTCGACAACCAGCCGATGTACACGCCGGCCTGGAACAAGGCGCTCAACACCGGCAAGCAGATCGCCTGGGTCAGCGCGGTGTGGGCGCCCGGCACCCTGACGACCGCCGCGCCCGACACCAAGGGCAAGTGGGCCATGGCTCCGCTCCCCCAGTGGTCGGGCAGCGAGAACGTGACCGGCAGCTGGGGCGGTTCCTCCACGGCCGTCACCACGGACTCCAAGAACAAGTCGGCCGCCGCGAAGTTCGCGACCTGGCTGAACACGGACCCGGAGGCGCTGACCGCGCTCGCGAAGGAAGGCGGCATCTACCCCGCCACCACGACCGCGCAGACCAGTGGCGCGTTCACCGAACCGCCGGCCTTCTTCTCCAACCAGCCGGACTTCTACACCAAGGCCTCCGAGATCGCGAAGACCACCGCGCCCTCCGCGTGGGGCCCGAACGTGAACGTCGCGTACACCACCTTCAACGACGCCTTCGGCTCGGCCGCCAAGAACAAGTCGGACTTCGGTGCCGCCCTGAAGACGATGCAGGACGACACGGTCGCCGACCTCAAGAAGCAGGGCTTCGAGGTCGCGGAGTGACAAGCGCACGCCGGAAGTCGTACGGGGTCAAGGGGGCCCCGTATGCCTTCCTCCTCCCCGCAGCCGTTCTCTTCGCTCTCTTCTTCGCGCTGCCCATCGGCTACGCGCTGTGGCTCAGCCTGCACAAGGTCCAGGTCAAGGGCCTGGGCCTGGGCGCGGGCGCCCGGAAGGAGGTCTGGGCGGGCCTGGAGAACTACACCGACTCCCTCACCGACTCCGAGCTGCTCCACGGAGCGCTGCGCGTGCTCGGGTACGGCGCCATCGTGATCCCGGTGATGCTCGGGCTTGCGCTGCTCTTCGCGCTGATGCTCGACACCGACCGGGTCCGCCTCGCTCCGTTCACACGGCTCGCGATCTTCCTGCCGTACGCCATTCCCGGCGTCGTCGCGGCGATGCTGTGGGGCTTTCTGTATCTGCCGGACGTCAGCCCCTTCTACTTCATCCTCGACAAGCTGGGCATGCCGCAGCCGGACCTGCTGGACGGCGGGCCGCTGTACCTCGCGCTGTCCAACATCGCGGTGTGGGGCGGCACCGGCTTCAACATGATCGTCATCTACACCTCGCTGCGGGCCATCCCGACCGAGGTGTACGAGGCGGCGAAGCTCGACGGCGCCACCCCGCTGCAGACCGCTCTGCGGATCAAGATCCCGATGGTGGCGCCCTCGCTGGTGCTCACCTTCTTCTTCTCGATCATCGCGACCCTGCAGGTGTTCAGCGAGCCGACGACCCTCAAGCCGCTCACCAACTCCGTCTCCACGACCTGGAGTCCACTGATGAAGGTGTACCAGGACGCCTTCCGCACAGGTGACATCTACTCGGCTGCCGCGACCGCGGTGATCATCGCCCTCGTCACACTGCTCATGTCCTTCGGCTTCCTGCGGGCCGCGAACTCCCGTAACAAGCAGGAGGAAGCACGATGAGTTCTCTTGCCGTCCGCAAGGCGGCCCCGGCCGCCGGCACCACGCCCGGCACCGCCCAGGGTCCGCCGCTGCGCCGCCGGATCGCCCTCGTCCCGACGGCGACTCTGCTGCTCGGCGCGATCTACTGTCTGCTGCCCGTGGCGTGGGTGGTGATCGCCGCGACCAAGTCGGGCCGCGAGCTGTTCTCGACGTTCACGTTCCTGCCGGGCACCGGTTTCGGCGAGAACCTCAAGGATCTGAACGCCTATCGCGACGGCGTGTACTGGAAGTGGATGGGCAACTCCGCCCTCTACGCGGGCCTGGGCGCCCTCCTGTCGACGGCCGTCTCGGCGATCAGCGGTTACGCCCTCGCGATCTACCGCTTCCGCGGCCGCGAAACCATCTTCAACATCCTGATGGCGGGCGTGCTGATGCCGCCGGTGATCCTCGCGATCCCGCAGTATCTCCTCATGGCCGAGGCCGACCTCACGGACTCGTACGCGTCCGTCCTGCTGCCGCTGATCCTGTCCCCCTACGGCGTGTATCTCGCGCGGATCTACGCCGCCGCGGCCGTGCCCGCGGACGTGGTCGAGGCGGGGCGGATGGACGGGGCGAGCGAGCTGCGGATCTTCACGCGGATCGCGCTGCCGATGATGGTGCCCGGACTGGTGACGGTCTTCCTGTTCCAGTTCGTGGCGGTGTGGAACAACTTCCTGCTGCCGTACATCATGCTCAGCGACGACGAGAAGTTCCCGATCACCCTCGGCCTGTTCACCCTGCTCGAGCAGGGATCCAACACTCCGGCCCTCTACACGCTGGTGATCACCGGCGCGCTGCTCGCGGTCATTCCGCTCATCGCGCTCTTCCTGGTCATCCAGCGGTTCTGGAGCCTCGATCTGCTGTCGGGAGCCGTAAAGTCGTGACCATGAGCCAATCGGGGGGCCGGCGCAAACCGCCGACGATTCACGATGTCGCGCGTGAGGCGGGTGTCTCACGGGGAACCGTGTCGCGCGTGCTCAACGGCGGGCACTACGTGAGCCCCGCCGCCGCGGAGGCGGTCAACGCCGCCATCCGCAGGACGGGTTACGTCGTGAACCGGCACGCCCGCTCCCTGATCACCGGCCGCTCCGACTCGATCGGCTTCCTGCTCACCGAGCCGCAGGAGAGGTTCTTCGAGGACCCCAACTTCAATGTCCTGCTGCGCGGCTGTACGCAGGCACTGGCGGCGCACGACATCCCGCTGCTGCTGATGCTGGCCGGCACCCAGGATGAGCGACGCCGTCTCACCCGGTACATCACCGCGGGCCATGTCGACGGCGTGCTGCTGGTCTCCAGCCACTCCGGCGACCCGGTCGCCGAGCAGTTGCGGGACGCGGGAGTACCGCTGGTCATGTGCGGCAAGCCCATCGGTGTCGGCTCCAAGGTGAGTTACGTCGCCGCGGACGACCGGGACGGCGCCCGGGACATGGTGCGCCATCTGCTGTCGCTGGGCCGACGCCGGATCGGCATGGTGACCGGTGCGCTGGACGCGCCGGGCGGTGTCGAACGGCTCGCGGGCTACCAGGAGGTGCTCACCGAGGCCGGCATCGAGCTCGACGAGCGGCTCGTCGTCTCCGGCGACTACAGCCGCGCCAGCGGTGAGGCGGGCGCCGAGCTGCTGCTGGAGCGGGCCCCGGACATGGACGCCGTGTTCGTCGCCTCCGACCTGATGGCGCAGGGCGTGTTGAGCGCGCTGCACCGAGCGGGCCGGAGCATTCCCGAGGACGTCGCGGTGGGCGGTTTCGACGACTCCTCCGCGGCGCTCGCGTCGAGCCCCGAGCTCACCACGATCCGCCAGCCCTACGACCGCATCAGCTCCGAGATGGTGCGGGTGCTGCTCGCGCAGATCGGCGGGGAGGATCCGGCGGCGGTGATCCTGCCGACGGAGCTGGTGAAGCGTCAGTCCACCTGAGGCCTTCTCGGCAGGCTTTCAGGGCCGGCCGAGAAGCACCCGCACGCCCTCCGCCGACAGCGTCAGGGTGTCCGGTGAACCGGGGTCGATGGTGAGCGAGCGGCCGCCCTCGGGCCAGTGGGCCGGAAGCATGCCCAGCGGGACGAGGTGGTAGCACTGGACGTCCGGCAGGAACCGCGCCATGCGTGCCTCCGAGGTGAAGACGAACACCGTGTGGTCGGTGACCGGGAGGGTGAGCTTCAGTGTCTCCGAGTCACCGGCCGGCACCAGCACCAGGCTGTCGGCCAGCAGCGTCCGTGCGTCTCTGTCCCGGCCGTCGTGGGCCAGGACGCCCAGGGCGCCCAGGATCACGGCTGACGTGTCTTCGGTGGTCTCTTCGTCGGGAGGGCTGGTCATGGGGTGCGTTTCGTTCGCGGCTCGTGCCTCGGGAGCGGGACACTACGGCGGGACTGCCGTCCACCCGCTCCGCGTGGTGCTCCCTTCGCGTACCCCTCCCCCGCACACCCATGCGAGGTCCGTACAGATGCCCTGTACACTGAGTGACTGCGAAGGGGAGTAGCTCTGCGAACCGGTCGTCGACACACTGGAGCCTTCGGGTTCCCGGTGGCCGGGCCCGCGTGATCACACGGGTGGGCGAGACCTTCGGCCAGGCATTGATGTGCCCGCAACTCCTGCGGTGCACCCGTCATGCCGGGCCGATCGGTTCTCCCGTCGCCCCAGCCGAGGGCGCTTCGCGAAGATCCGGGGGCCCGGCCCCTACAGAAAGCCACCCGGAATGCACCTCGACCCTCTGGCGATCCTCACCGCCTTCGGGCTGATCTTCCTCGCCGAACTTCCCGACAAGACGATGTTCGCGTCGCTGGCCATGGGCACCCGTATGCGGCCGCTGTACGTCTGGTTCGGTACGTCCACCGCGTTCGCCGTCCATGTCGCGATCGCCGTCGGCGCCGGAAGCCTCATCGGTCTGCTGCCCGACTGGACCGTCAAGACGGTCTCGGCCGCGCTCTTCGCGTTCGGCGCCTTCATGCTCCTGCGCGGCGGCGGGGACGACGAGGAGGACTCCGGCGGCCGGACCGTCTCAGGCTTCTGGCCCGTCTACACGACCGCGTTCATGGCGGTCTTCATCAGCGAGTGGGGTGATCTGACCCAGATCACGACCGCCAATCTCGCGGCCACCAACGGGGTCGCGTCCGTGGCCATCGGTTCCGCGGCCGCTCTCATGTCGGTCTCCGCGCTCGCGCTGCTGGCCGGGCGTTTCATCGCCAAGCGCGTGCCGCTGAAGACCGTTCAGCGGATCGGCGGGCTGTGCATGCTCGGGCTCGCCGTCTGGTCGGTCGTGGAGATCTTCACCGGCTGACGGTCCGCCCGCAGCGGCAGCTGGTCAGGATTGAAGAAGCGGGCTCCCGCCACCTGGTCATAGCGTGATTCCACCGGCGAGAACCGCCGGTGGAATCACTCGTACGGGCCGGCGGGCCCGAGGTGGGCCTCGACCCCAACGGCCACGCCAAAGCCCTGACGGGCCCCGTCCCCTACTGGCGCGTCGCCGACATCAAGGCGAGCCTGGCCGGTCTCGTCGGCGCGGGCGCCGAGGTGCTCCAGGACATCAGGGACGTCGGCGGCGGCAAGCTCATCGCGTCCGTGAAGGACGCGGACGGGAATCTCATCGGGCTCGTCCAGGCGCCGGCCTGACCAACGTGACGAACTACATGCAACTGCACTAGTTGCATGCTAAACAAAAGGTCTTTTCTCTGTTACCTTGCGGATATGGCAGCAGAGAAGACCGCCCTCCGGCTCGAGGACCAGTGGCGGGACATCCTGTCGGTGCACGCGCGCACCATGTGTGCGATCGACCGCGAGCTGCACCCGCACGGTCTGGGCGCCAGCGACTTCGAGGTGCTCGACATCCTCGCGTCGAGCACGCCCGCGGGCTCAAGCTCGGACGAGCAGTGCCGGGTGCAGGAGATCGCCGACCGGGTCCATCTGAGCCAGAGCGCCCTGTCCCGCCTCATCGGCCGCCTCGAGAAGGAGGGCCTGGTGGAGCGGAGCGTCTGCCAGGAGGACCGCCGCGGCGTCTGGGTGGCGCTCACCGAGAAGGGCCGCGACCTGCACACCGAGGTACGCCCTCTGCAGCGCGCGGTCCTGGCCCGCATGCTGACCGACGGCTGAGTCACCCCGCCGGGCGCAGCAGATCCCGTACGGCCTCGAACGCCGCGGCGACCGTCGCCGGGTCCGCGCCGGGCCGGGCCAGCGCGCTCATCGGAATCGGCGTGACCGACGGCAGCCCGTCGTACGGGGTCAGCCCATCCGGGGCGGGCCCCACCGCGGCGAGGAGAGCGACGCCCACGCCCGTGCGCGCCACGTCGAGGACCCCCGCGAGGTAGCCGGCGTCGCCGACCACCGTGGCCGCGACGCCCTGCGCGGCGAGGGTCGCGATGGCCCGGCGGCGGATCGCGCACGGGTCCTCGATGGCGACCAGCGGCACCGGTGCGGGCGCGGGCGGCGGTGCCCAGCCGGGGGTGGCGTGCCACGTCAGCGGGAGGCCGCCGACCGGAGTGCCCTCGGTGGCGGCCGCTTCCGTCACATACACCGCGACATCGACGCTGCCGCGCTCCACGGCCTCGACCAGGCGTGCCGAGCGGTCGATGCGAAAGCGCACCCGGCAGCCCGGCCGCACCTCTTGGACGGCCGCGGTCAGCCGGGGCAGGAACTGGTCGGCGGCGTGTTCGGTGGACCCGATGGTGACGGTGTCGCCCTCGGTGTCCAGCAGGACCCGTACGGCCTCGTCGTGGACGGCGAGAATGCGGCGCGCCTGCTCCACGAGCAGGCGGCCCGCCGGGGTGAACCGGGTGCCCCGGCCCGCACGTTCGACGACCGGATGCCCCAGCGTCTTCTCCAGCCTGCGCACATGCTGGCTCACCGCGGACTGGCTGAGGGCGAGGGAGTGGGCCGCGCGATGGAAACCGCCGCAGTCGGCTATCGCGGTCAGGCTGCGCAGGGCCACGATGTCGAGGACAGGTTGGGACATACGGCGACCGTAGCCCGCCCCGGGCATCGATCGCGATTGCTGATCGGTTTCGATGCGGAATCGTCGTTGGACGCCGTCCGCCGTGGCCGGTCATGATGAACGCATGGTTCCCACGACCGCTTCCGCTGCCCTTCTGACGCAGCGCCGAGTCATCGACTTCGGCGTGGCGTGCAGCGCGCGCTGTCGTTGATTCCCCGCCGTTCACCGGCGTTTCCGCTAGCGGTCTCGGGGAAGTGGGGTGCGTTCCCGCGTCGTCCGGTGCGGTGCATCGGCGTGCTGTGCATCGCCCTCGTACTGGACGTACTTGGGTGATGCGGCAGTGGGGCGAGGTGCCGTGCCGGGCGGCGCGGGGGCGTGCCTCACTTCCCCGAGACCGCTCAGGCCTCCGCTGATCACGTCTGAGCTGCTCCGACGCGTGCCGGCTGGCTGTCGCTCTCCTCCCCGCTCGTCCTTTCCCCTGCCCTGAACAAGGGAGCTGCTTCCTCATGCCCTCCTCGCTGTCCCGTTTGCTCTCGTGGGACGAACCCGAAGGCCTCGCCGCGCGCGGCACGCTGATCGTGCTGGCCGGCCGGGGCGAACACGGCGGCGTGTACGAGCGGTTCGGCCGCCGTCTCGCCTTCGACGCCTACCCCGTACGGGCCCTCGGTGATCCCACCGCCGATCCGTCCGTCCTCGACGAGGCGGCCAAACTCCTCGCCGACGAGTCCCTGCCCGGCCCGAAGGTGGTGGTCGGTTCGGACACGGGTGCCCGGTACGCCGTCCGACTCGCCGCCGAGCGGACCCCGGGGATCGACGCGCTGATCCTGGCCGGCCTCCCCACCGGGACCTGGGTGTCCGGGAGTTGGGAGGCCGAGGTCGAGGCGCGCACAGCTTGTCCCACCCATCAGGGCCGCCTCACGAACGACCCGGCGTTCCGGCGCGGGGCACTGGACGAGGCCCCCGAGCTGCCGGAACTGCGGCTGGATCTCGTACGGGTCCCCGTGCTGGCCCTGCACGGCGCGGCGGACCCGGTGAGTCCGCTCGACCGTGCCCTGATCGCTTACGCGGGACATCCCGGCGTACGGACCGTGACCTTCAACGGCGGCCGGCACGACGTGCTCAACGACGCGCTGCACCGCACCGCCGCCGCCACGGTCGTGCTCTTCCTCGAACGGCTGCGCCTCTCCCCCGAACTGCCCGCGATCGCGGAGGGCCTCGCATGAGCGCCCGGGTGACGACGACGGTCGAAGAACTGCGCGAGCTGCTCGCCTCGGGACGACCGCCCGTGCTGCTCGACGTGCGCTGGGCGCTGGGTGACCCACACGGCCGGGACCACTACACGGCCGCGCACATTCCGGGAGCGGTGTACGTCGACCTGGACCGTGAGCTCGCCGGTCCGCCGAGCCCGGCGGGCGGCCGTCACCCGCTGCCGGACCTCGCGGATCTGCAGGCGGCGGCGCGCGGTTGGGGCCTGTCCGACGGGCGGCCGGTCGTCGTGTACGACGACCTGGGGAACACGGCCGCGGCCCGCGCCTGGTGGCTGCTCCGGTGGGCCGGAGTGCCCGAAGTGACCATGCTCGACGGGGCGTTGGGCGCCTGGCGGTCGGCCGGGCTGCCACTGGACTCGGGTACGGAGACGCCGGAGCCGGGTGACGTCGTCCTCCAACCGGGCGGACTGCCGGTGACGGACGCGGACGGTGCGGCCCAACTGGCGGCCACCGGGCTCCTGTTGGACGCCCGCGCCGGAGAGCGCTATCGCGGTGAGCAGGAGCCGGTGGACCCTCGCTCGGGCCACATTCCGGGGGCGGTCTCCGCTCCGACCGGCGAGAACCTCGCAGGAGACGGGACGTTCCTGCCGCCCGAGGTGCTGCGCAAGCGGTTCGAGGACCGGGGTGCCGGTGCCGCGACCGGGATCGGCGTGTACTGCGGCTCCGGTGTCACCGCGGCCCACCAGATCGCCGTCCTCGCGATCGCCGGTTTCGACGCGGTGCTCTTCCCCGGCTCCTGGTCCGCCTGGTCCGCCGATCCCGCCCGCCCCGCCGCGACCGGCCCCCTGCCGTCCTGAGCCGTCCCGAGAGGAATCCCGCATGACCACGAAACAACTCGGTGCTCGCGCGCCGGTACTGGACAAGCCCGACCCGCCCGCCGCGCCCACGCCCGCCCGCATCACCATCCGCGGCACCGCGCATCTGCCCCGCCGCCTGTCCGTCCCCCGTTCCGTACGCCGGACCGTGGGACCGGTGGGTCTGGTCCTCCTGTGGTTCCTGGGCTCCACCACCGGCGTGCTCCCGGAATCGGTACTCGCCTCGCCCGTGGACGTCGTACGTCAGGCCGTCGAGCTGACGAAAACCGGCGAACTGCCCGATGCCATCGCCGCGTCCGGGCGCCGGGCGGCCACCGGCTTCCTCATCGGAGCGACGGTCGCGCTGTCGCTGTCCCTGCTCGCCGGTCTGTTCCGGCTCGGGGAGGACGTCATCGACTCCTCCATGGGCATGTTCCGGGCGATCCCCTGGGTCGGCCTGATCCCGCTGTTCATCGTCTGGTTCGGCATCGAGGAGACCCCGAAGATCGCGCTGGTGGCCCTCGGCGTGACCTACCCGCTGTACTTCAACATCTATGGAGGCATCCGCTCCGCCGACGCCCAGCTCGTCGAGGCGGCACGGATGATGGGGCTCGGCAGGCTCGGACTGATCCGGTACGTCATCCTGCCGAGCGCGCTGCCCGGGGCGCTCGTGGGACTCCGGTACGCCCTCTCCACCGCCTGGCTCGCCCTCGTCTTCGCCGAGCAGATCAACGCCGACGCCGGGCTCGGCCATCTGATGAGCAACGCCCAGCAGTACTTCCGTACGGACGTCATCGTGCTGTGCCTCGCCGTGTACGCGCTGCTCGGCCTCGCCTGCGACTTCGCCGTACGGGTCCTCTCGCGCCGGCTGCTGAGCTGGCGGGCCTCCTTCGAAGGCGAGGCGTGATCATGACGGTGAACACCGTGACCACGACCGTGACGACGGCGCCGAACAGTGTCGAGATCCGCGGGCTGTCCCGCGCCTTCGACGGGAACACCGTGCTGCACGATCTCGATCTCGACATCCGCGAGGGCGAGTTCGTGGCTCTGCTCGGCCACAGCGGCTGCGGCAAGTCGACCCTGCTGCGCGTCCTGGCCGGGCTCGACGACGAGATCGGCGGCGAGGTGACGGTGCCCGCCCGGCGCAGCGCCGCGTTCCAGTCGCCGCGGCTGCTGCCCTGGCTGAAGGTGTGGCGCAATGTCGTCCTGGGGCTGCCGGGGCGGCCCGACCGGGCGCTGGCCCGGCGGGCACTGGACGAGGTCGGCATCGCCGAGCGGGCCGACGTCTGGCCCAAGACGCTCTCCGGCGGCCAGGCCCAGCGCGTCTCGCTGGCCCGCGCCCTCGTCCGTGAGCCCGAACTCCTGCTCCTGGACGAGCCGTTCGGTGCCCTCGATGCACTGACCCGCGGCAGGGTGCAGCAACTCGTCGCCGAGCTGTGGGAGCGGCACGGCTGCGCGATCCTCCTGGTCACGCATGACGTGGAGGAGGCGCTGCTGCTCGCCGACCGGGTCCTGGTGATGGACGAGGGGCGCATCGCCCACGAGGTCGCCGTCGAGCTGCCCCGCCCCCGCGATCTGACCGCACCCGAGTTCGTGACCCTGCGCGCCCGCCTGCTCGGCTGGCTCGGCGTCACCCACACCGGCATCTCCGATGCCCCCGGCCCCCGTACCCCTGAAGGGAATTCCTCGTGAAGCGCACCACGTTCCGCGTCCTCGCCGCCGCCCTCGGCCTGAGCGCGCTGCTGACGGTGACCAGCTGCGGAGGGGACTCCGCCGCGGATACGGCAGGCGGCTCCTCGGACGTCACGCTGACCATCGGCGACCAGGCCAAGACCCTGCAGACGATATTCGCCGGGTCCGGTGCCCTCAAGGGCGCCGACTACAAGGTGAAGTGGGCGGAGTTCGAGGGCGCGGCCCCGCTCTTCCAGGCCGTACAGGCGGGCGCCGCCGACACCACGTACTCCGCGGACCTGCCCGCGCTCCAGGCGCTCAGCGGCGGAGTCAGGTTCAAGAACGTCGCCGCGCTGAAGAACGACGGCCGGCACACCGGGATCGTCGTCCGCAAGGACTCGGACGTGAAGAGCGTCAAGGACCTCAAGGGCAAGAAGGTGGTGGTGTCCTCCGCGAAGGGCAGCATCGCCGAGTACCTGCTCGCCAACGTGCTGCGGCAGAACGGCCTGGAGTACTCCGACGTGAAGGTCCAGTACCTGCTGCCGACCGACGCACAGGCCGCCTTCTCCTCCGGGAAGGTCGAGATCTGGGCGACCTTCGGGGTCTACCAGGCGGTGGGCCTCCAGCAGGGCGGCAGGCTGCTCGTCGACGGCGCCGACGGGCGGATCAGCGGCTACGGGTTCATCGGGGCGTCCGAGAAGACCCTCGCGGACACGGCGAAGAAGGCGGCGCTCGGCGACTTCCTGAAGCGGCTCGGTACGGCCCTGAAGTGGACCGGCACCCACCAGGACGCGTACGCCGACACCATCGTGCGGCGCAACGGCGCCGACCCCGCCATCGCGAAGACCCTCGCCTCGGCCGCGTACAGCGAGGTGCTGCCGGTCACGCCCGAGGTGAACGGGACCGTCCAGGACGTGGCCGACCTGATGCACGGCATCGGTGTCCTCGACCCGAACGTCGACGTGGCGAAGTCCGCCGACGCGTCCGTCCTCAAATAGCCGTCACCGCACCCTCAACCGGCTGACCTAGCAAGGGAGTTCACCATGCCTGTCGAGTTCATCAGCGCCGTGCACACCGACTCGGGGGCGTCGGGGCCGGCCGCGGCGAGCCGCACCGGATTCGATCCCGACCACCTGCGCAAGTACGCCCGCGCTCTCGACGACGGCGGTTTCGACCACACCCTCGTCGCCTATCACTCGGCGTCGCCGGACGCCTTTCAGGTGGCCCAGTTCGTCGCCACGCACACCGAACGCGTCCGCCCGATCCTCGCGCACCGGCCGGGCGTCGTCTTCCCCACGCACGCGGCCCGCGCCCTCGCCACGCTCGACCGGATCAGCGACGGCCGGCTGACGCTGCACATCATCTCCGGCGGCAGCGACGAGGAGCAGCACCGTGAGGGCGACTACCTCGACAAGAGGGAGCGGTACGAGCGGTCCGACGAGTACATCCAGATCCTGCGAAAGGTGTGGCAGGCGGACGGGCCCGTGTCCCACGAGGGCAAGTACTTCAGGTTCGAGGGCTACTACTCGGACGTGAAGCCGGTGAACGGCCTGGTCCCGGTGTCCGTGGGCGGGTCGTCGCAGGACGCGTACCGGGTGGGCGGGCAGCAGGGCGACATCTTCGGGCTGTGGGGCGAGCCGCTGAAGGAGACGGCCGAGCAGATCGCCGCCGTCAACGCTGTCGCGGACGCCGCCGGGCGGCCCCGTCCCCGTATCTGGGTGTCGTTCCGCCCGATCATCGCGCCCACCGACGAACTCGCCTGGGAGAAGGCTCACCGCACGCTCGGCGTGCTGAAGAACCAGGCGGCCGACACCGAGCTGCTGCGCCACTACCGCACCACCGGGCGCCCCGCCAACGTCGGCTCACAGCGGCTGCTCGACATCGCCGAGCGGGGCGAGGTGCACGACCGCTGCCTGTGGACGGCCCCGGCGGTCGCCACCAACGCGGCAGGCGCCTCGACCGCGCTGGTCGGCTCCCCCGAGACGGTCGCCAAGGCACTGCTCGACTACGTGGACATCAGCTGCGACCTGCTGTCGATCCGCGGCTACGACCCGCTCAACGACGCCATCGACTACGCCCGTTACGTCCTGCCGCTGGTCCGGCAGGAACTCGCCCACCGCGCCGCCGCCGACCGGGCCGCCTGACCCCTCCGTTCCGTCCCCTGGCTGATTGATTCCTCTCATGGAGACTCCGTGTTCCGTCGCACGTTCCGTCGCACCCTGCTCACGTCCACCGCCGCGCTCACCCTGCTGCTGCCCTTCGCCACGGCCTGCGGGGGCGACGCGGAGGCCGGATCCTCGTCCTCGTCCGACCTCTCCTCGGTGACGCTGGCCGTCGGCGCCACCGGATGGAAGAACGAGGAGGCCGTGCTCCAGTTCGCCCACCTCGACGACACCCCGTACAAGGTCAAGTGGAGCCTGTTCCAGAGCGGTGACCAGCAGCTCCAGGCCATCAGAGCCGGAGCGCTCGACCTGGCCTCCTCCAGCGAGATCCCCCCGCTCTTCGCCGCGGCCGACGGCAGCCCCAACTTCAAGGTCGTCGCCGTGCAGCGCGGCACGACCCTCAACCAGGAGGTCGTCGTCCGCAAGGGCTCGAAGGTGACGGACATCGCGGGCCTGAAGGGCAAGAAGGTCGGCTACGTCCAGAACACCACCGCCCACTACTTCCTGTACGAGCTGCTGAAGCAGGCAGGGCTGAAGTGGACGGACATCGACGCCAAGCCACTTCTGCCGGGCGACGGGCTCGCGGCCCTGAACGGTGGCGGCATCGACGCCTTCGCCTCCTACGGCACGTCGGTCGTCACCGCCCACCAGCAGGGCGCCGTCGCGGTCGGCTCGGGCAAGGACATCCTGTCCGGCAACTTCCTCTGGTCGGCCCGCGACAGCGTGCTCAAGAGCCCCGCCCAGCGGGCCGCCGCGGCCGATCTGATCGCCCGGATCACCAAGGCGTACGCGTACATCCGGGACGGCCGCGAGCACGAGTTCGCCGAGGTCGTCGCCAAGGCCACCCACCAGCCCGTGGCGCAGGCCGAGAAGGACTTCCGCGACGCGCAGGCGCAGCGCCCGACGCAGGCCAGGACCGTCGGCGCCGACACCATCGCCTCGCAGCAGAACGTCGCCGACGTCTTCACGGAACTGGGCGCCCTGAAGGGGAAGCTGGACGTGAAGTCCTTCTGGAGCCGCGCACTCGACACCGACCTGGAGAAAGCCCTGTGACCTCGGACGAGAACGCAGACGTGACCTCGGGCATGAACTCGGACGTGACCGCGCGCCTCGCCGAACTGGCCGTGCCCTACGACCAGTCGGGCGCCTTTCCCGCCGAGTCGATCCAGGTGGTGCACGAGGCGGGGCTGCTCACCGCGACCGTCGCAGAGCGGTACGGCGGCCGGGGCGCCCGTGTCGAGCAGACCGCGCGGATCCTGCACACGCTCGGCCGGGGCGATCCGTCCGTGGCCCTGATCGCGGCCATGACACTCAACACCCACGCCCGCGAGGCGGTACAACCGCTGTGGCCCGAGGAGCTGTACGCCCGAGTGCTCAAGGAGTCCCGCGAGCGGCCCGTACTCATCAACCACGCGCGCGTGGAGCCCGATCTGGGCTCCCCCGCGCGGGGCGGACTGCCCGCCACGGTCGCGCGGCGCGCCCCGGGCGGCTGGTCGATCAGCGGGGACAAACGGTTCGTGACGGGGGCGGAGGGCCTGGACTGGTTCCTGGTGTGGTCGACCACCGACGAGCCACACGCGCGCGTGGGCACGTTTCTGGTCCCCGGCGGCACGTCCGGCGTCGAGATCACCGACCGGTGGGACCAGCTGGGGCTGCGGGCCAGCGGCAGCCACGACGTGGCGTTCCGTGACGTGGAGATCCCCTACGAGCATGTCAGCGGACTCGGTCCGCACGGTCCCGCGAGCGAGCAGGACAACCGGGCGGGCGCGGCCCTCCATCTCCCGCTCGCCGCGCTCTACTTGGGGGTCGCACGCGCGGCGCAGGGCTTCTTCCACACCTTCGCGCACCAGCGTGTGCCCGCCAATCTCGGACACCCGGTGGCCCGTACGGAACGGTTCCGGCGGACGGCCGGGGAGATCGAGTTGCTCCTTGCCGCCGCTGAGCAGCTGATCTTCGACGGGGCGGAGCGGGTCGACGCCGACGACTCCTCGTACACGCCGGAGCAGGCTCTCGGCGCGCGGGTGCTGGCCGACCGGCACGCCGTACAGGCCGTGGAGCTGGCCGTGCGGCTGCTCGGCAATCCGGGGCTGGCCCGCGGCAACCCTCTGGAGCGGCACTTCCGCGACATCCAGTGCGCGCCCGTGCACGCGCCCCAGGAGGACGTCTCCCTGCTCGCCATCGGAACGAAAGCACTCGGCCTGTGACCGCACCTGTGACCGTCCCCCCGTCCGCTCCTGAGCCCGCGAAGGCCGCCGAGCTGCTCGGGCTGCTGGCCCGCGACCTCTCCCCCGACCGGCTGGCCACCGATCCGCGCTCGCTGGCCGCGCACGCCACCGACCGCTCCGGAGCCCGCTCCGACGGCAGTCCCCTCGCGGTCGTCCACGCCCGGCGCACCGAGGACGTGACCGTCACCCTCCGGCACGCGCATGCCCTGCGGGTGCCGGTCGTGCCGCGTGGCGCGGGCACCGGTCTGTCGGGCGGCGCGACGGCGGGCGAGGGCGTTCTCGTCCTCGACCTGTCCGGGATGAACCGCGTACTAGAACTGTCACCGGACGACCAGCTCGCGGTCGTCGAACCGGGCGTGATCACCGCAGATCTGGACCGGGCGGCCGGTGCGCACGGTCTGCGGTACGCGCCCGACCCGGCGAGCGCCGCCCTGTCCACGATCGGCGGGAACATCGCGACCAACGCGGGCGGCCTGCGCTGTGCCAAGTACGGCGTGACGCGCGACAGCGTGCTCGGCCTGGAGGCGGTCCTGGCCGACGGCACGGTGATCAGGACCGGCCGCCGGACGGTGAAGGGTGTCACCGGCTACGACCTGACCGCCCTGCTCACCGGCTCCGAGGGCACCCTCGCGGTGATCACCTCGGCGACGCTGCGGCTCCGGCCCGTCCCCGTGGCGACAGCCACGCTCGCCGCGTACTTCCCGTCCTTCGAGGCGGCCGCCGAGGCGTCGTACGCGATCGGCCGGGCGGGGGTCGAACCGGCACTCGCGGAGCTGGTGGACGGGCCGGTGCTGCACGCCATCGACCCCCAACTGCGCCGGCGTGGCGCGGCGTTGCTCGTCGTACAGTGCGACGGCGCGGGCGCGGCCGCCGAGGCGGAGGCGATCGCACGGCTGCTCGCCCCGTCGGCGACGACGGTCGAGACGACCGACGATCCCGCCGAGGCCGAATCGTTGCTGGCCGCCCGCCGCCTGGCCCTGCCCGCCCTCGAACGGCTGGGCCGTCCACTGATCGAGGACATCGCGGTGCCCCGCTCGCGGCTGGCGGAGGCGGCCCGCGAGATCCGCGCCATCTCCGTCCGCCATGACGTACCGGTCTTCACCATCGCGCACGCGGCCGACGGGAATCTCCATCCCATCATCGTCGTGGACCCGGCCCTGGACCGGCTTCCGGACGCCGCCTGGGAGGCGGCGGGCGAGATCTTCGCACTGGCGCTGCGCCTGGGCGGCACGCTCACAGGTGAGCACGGGGTCGGACTGCTGAAGCGGCAGTGGGTCGCGGACGAACTGGGGCCCGCGGCACACGCGTTGCAGCGGAGGCTGAAGGAGACGTTCGATCCGCGGGGAATTCTCAATCCCGGAAAGTGCCTGTGAACAGGGGCTGACCGGGCGGGGCCGTCGCGGCGGCGCCGGTGCCATCATGATCGGGGAGCGCAGCGCGCGGGGCGGCGCAATCCGTTTCAGGGGGCATCACGGTGGCTGGGGAAGAGGCTGGGGCAGCCGAGTTCAGCAGGTACGTCACATGTTCCGTCGACGAGACTCTCGAAGCCATCGCGGAGCACTACTACGACGTTCGCCTCGACATCACGGGCAGCGCCCAGGACTTCGTCACAAGCCTCAGTGTGGTCGAACCCGGCCATCTGACCGTCGGCGACGTCAGCTTCGGCACGGAGGTGGCGATGGACTTCGCCCAGCCGGGCGCGTATCACGTCACCGTGCCGCTCACCGGCCGCTTCAGCATCCGGCAGGGGCGCGAGGCGACGACGTACGCCACCCCCGAGCGCGCCCTGTTCCTTCAGCCGGAGCACGGGATCCACGTGGACGACTGGTCGGACGACTGCCACGCCCTCACCGTGAAGATCGACATGGCGGCCGTGCACGAGCGACTGGAGACGCTGCTCGGGAGGCCGCTGCGGCGTCTGCCGCGGTTCGATCCCTGTATCGACATCTCCCAGGGGCCCGGGCGCAGTTGGGCGAATCTCGCGTTGTGGAGCCTGCTCGAGAAGGACGTCTCGCGCGGTCTCCTGCATCAGCCCCTCATCCGTGCGCGGCTCGAACAGACCCTGTTGGAAGGCGTGTTGCTCGCCGCCGGCCACTCCTACCGCGAGGCGCTGGAGTCGCCCGCGCCCGCGCTGCGGCTGGCGACGGTCAAGCGGGTCATGGACGTCATCCAGGAGCGGCCCGCCGAGCCCTATGACGCGGCGCGGCTGGCCGCCATCGCCCAGGTCGGTGTGCGGGCCCTCCAGGACGCGTTCCGCAAGCACGTCGGGATGTCGCCCACGGCGTACGTCACCGAGGTGCGGCTGCAGCGGGTGCGGGGGCAGTTGCTCGCCGCGGATCCCGCCTCGACCACGGTCACGGACGTGGCGTACCGGTGGGGGTTCGCCCACCTCGGGCGCTTCGCGCAGCGCTACCGGGCCCGGTTCGGCGAGTCGCCCTCGCAGACGCTGCGGTCCGGTTGACGCTGGCCACCGCGTATTCCGGTTGACGCTGGCCACCGCGTATTCCGGACAGTGGCCGCGCATTGCGGAGCGCATACGGCGCGCCGTCGTCCTACCGTTGATCACGGCGCCCGTGCGCCGGGGATGAGCGGTGTCGGCGCCGTTCATCCCTTCACGATGTGGAGCAGGGCGCGGGAGCGCGAGGCCGCCCACGCCCCAAGGCCCGGCCGCTCCCCTCCGGCATCGCGGCCGGGCCCGGACTCGCCGGCACAACGCGCCGGTCTCAGCCCGAGGGCCGCGCCAGCAGGGTGCGTACCCCCTGGGAGTCGAGCGTCAGTCCGTGCGGCGAGCTGGCGTCGATGCTCAGGGAGATATCGCTGCTGGGCCACTGGGCGGCGAGCGTCCCCAGGGGCACCAGGCGGTAGCGCGACACATACGGCAGCAGTTCGGCCATCCGCAGCTCCGACGTGAACACCGGCACCAGCGGCTCCTCACCCGGCCGTTCGAGGACGGGCAGCGCCACGACGGTGGGATCGCCGGCCGTCTCGTCGTCGGCGTCGTCCGGCACCGGGACCAGCACGTCGGTGCCGGCCAGGGTGTCGAGCGCGTCGACGTCCTCGGTGTTCTCGGCCAGCGCGGTCAGGGCCAGCTCGGCCTCCGGCATGGCGTTGTCGTTCGAGGGAATCTCCATGGCACATCCCGACGTAGTGGCGAAAACAGGCCGCCCGGGACGGGTTCCGACCCGGGCGCGGTTGCTCGCGTACCCGCCGAGAGGTGTGCCATGCCTGCCCCACGCATCACGGAACGCTCACGGAATGAGGGGGATGTCGTGCGAGGGCAGTCCGAGCCGGTCACAGCCGACACGCCGGGCGAGCGGCTCGGCCATGCTCGGCCCGATGTGCGACCAGTAGGTGGCGGCGTCCCGGAAGTAGCGCTGCATCCGTTCCCCGTCGCGGGCGTAGCGGGAGCCCGCCGTGCGGAAGAGGATGCCCTGCATGGCGTCCCAGGCCATGCGGCCGGCGTTGAGGAAGACGATCGCGAGGCGGTTGTCGTCGGCGATGGTGAAGTGCGCCTCGCCCGAGACATTGCGGCGGCAGGTCTCCATGTAGTCCTCGGCGTTGTGCCGAAGGGCCGCCTCCGCGGTGTGGATCGCGCCCAGCGCCTCGCCCAAGTGACGCTGGTAGTCGTGGAGTTCGGCTCGGGTGCGGTCGGGTTCCAGGGTCAGCGGCCGCTCGACGACGATCCGGGCGTACTCATCGGCGGCCGCGTACGCGGTGCCGACCATGATGGCGGCCAGCTCTCCGTGGAAGAAGCTGGGCGCGCGCCCCGCGTACAGGGGGTTGCCGTGCAGCTTCGAACCGGGCGTGCCGCCCTCCACCGGCAGGTCGAGCAGGCTCACCTCGCGGGTGAGGTACTCGGGGATACGGGCCTGTTCCATACGGATGCTGTTGGACCCGCTGCCGCGCAGGCCGAGGACGCCGTGCCAGTCGTCGAGCAGCGTCCACACGGCACGCGGCGCGACGAACAGCACCGGCGGCCCGGGCGGGTCGCCCGGCTTCTCGGGCGCGCGCAGGGTCTGGCCGACATAGTGCGTGGAGTACGGCGAGCCGGAGGAGTACGGCCAGATGCCGTCGAGGACGACATGCCCGTCGCCGTCCGGCTGGGCCACGCCGACGGGCGCGACCGTGGACGCGGCGCGGAAGTCGCCGTCGTCGCCGAAGATCTCGTCCTGCGCCCGCTCCTCGAACTGCGCGGCGACTTGGAGGACATGGGCGGCCGTCAGGGACAACGCCCAGCCGGTGGAGGGGCAGCCGCGGGCGATCTCGGTGACCACGCGGTAGAAGGTCGGCAGGCCGAACTCGTATCCGCCGTAGCGGCGTGGCTGCAGGATCCGGTAGAAGCCGGCGCGCAGAAGATCGTCATGCGTGTCTTTCGGATAGCGCGTCAACCGCTCGGTCTCCGGTTGACGTTCGAGCAGCGCGGGCCGCAGAGCGACGGCCCGGTCGATCAGTGCGCGTTCGGTCAGTCCGGGTTCGGGAGCGGCGATCACGGTGCCTCCTGACGTGTGGGGCCGTCCATACGTGACGCGATACCCGTGATTGAACACGCGACCGGTGCCTCCTGTACCCACCGGATACCGCCAACTAGGTCGACCCGAGGGTGATCCGGAAGCGCGGAAGAGGCGCTCCGTCTCGGAACATGCTGCCGCGCGCCCTCACTATGAGTAACCAACGGTGAGCGATATGCACTAGATCTATCTACGGAGCGTGACGACATCCGGATGCGTCACGCCGTCAGCCATGCGACGGGTCGAGCGACACGTCGTGTGACGAGTCATGCGAAAGAAAGAGGAGACGATGTCGGTCCAGACGAGTACGGCCCCGGCCACGAGCGCCGATGAGCAGGAGCGGGAGCAGCAGAGCCTCGGCACCGCCGCCGCGCGGAACCTCGCGACGACCACCAAGTCCGAACCCCAGATGCAGGGCATCAGTTCACGCTGGCTGACCCGCATGCTGCCGTGGGTGAACGTGCCGGGTGCCACCTACCGGGTCAACCGGCGGCTCTCGTACGCGGTCGGCGACGGCCGTGTGTCGTTCGTGAAGACCGGCGCTAAGGTCAAGGTCGTCCCGGCCGAGCTCGGCGAACTGCCGCTGCTGCAGGGCTTCGCGGACGGTGACGCGCTGGGTGCGCTGGCCGAGAAGTTCGTGCAGAAGGAGTTCGAGCCGGGCCAGGTCATCGTCCAGGAGGGCCGCAAGGCCGACCACGTCTTTCTGATCGCGCACGGCAAGGTCGAGAAGCTCGGCGAGGGCAAGTACGGCGACGAGGTGGTCACGGGCCTGATGGCCGACGGGGACACCTTCGGCGGGCAGGTGCTGGCGGGAGCCAGTGGCAAGTGGGAGTTCACGGCCCGTGCGGCGACGGCCACCACGGTGCTCGCGCTGCCGCACTCGGCGTACAAGACGGTGGCCGACCGGCACGACAAGCTGCGCATGCACGTGCACGCGCTCAGCTCGAACGGGCACATGCCGCGCAACAAGTCCGGCGAGGCCGACATCGCGATGAGCTCGGGCCACGAAGGTGAGGCCGCGCTGCCTGGCGCCTTCGCGGACTACGAACTGTCGCCGCGCGAGTACGAGTTGAGCGTGGCGCAGACCGTGCTGCGGGTGCACAGCCGGGTCGCCGACCTCTACAACGAGCCGATGAACCAGACGCAGCAGCAGCTGCGCCTGACCATCGAGGCCCTGCGGGAGCGGCAGGAGTACGAGCTGGTCAACAACCGCGACTTCGGCATGCTGCACAACGCCGACTACGACCAGCGGATCTCCACCTTCTCCGGCCCGCCCACCCCCGACGACCTGGACGAGCTGCTGAGCATGCGGCGCGGCACCCGCTGTATGTTCGCCCACCCGCGGGCCATCGCCGCCTTCGGCCGGGAGTGCAACAAGCGCGGCATCTACTTCAGCGGCGTGGAGCTGAACGGCCATCAGCTGCCGGCCTGGCGGGGTGTTCCGCTGCTGCCGTGCGGCAAGATCCCCGTCAGCAAGGCGGGCTCCTCGTCGATCATCGCGATGCGTACGGGCGAGAGCGACCAGGGCGTGATCGGCCTGTACCAGACGGGGATCCCGGACGAGGTCGAGCCGGGTCTGAACGTGCGGTTCATGGGCATCGACGAGAAGGCGATCATCTCCTACCTGGTCAGCACCTACTACTCGGCGGCCGTGCTGGTGCCGGACGCGCTGGGCATCCTGGAGAACGTCGAGGTCGCCCGCACGAACGGGGGCTGACCGCGGTGTCGTTGATCTCGCGGGCCTTCGCGCCCGCGGCCGCCCATGACGTGGCGGGGATGGCGGTCGGGCTGCTCCAGGATCCGAGGCGCCCCGGAAAGCGGGACATCCTCGCACGGGTCAGGCCCGACGCCGGAGGCACACCACCGCGGCTCCCCAACGGGCCGACGGGACTTGGCACTTCGGCCGTACGGATCCCCGTGCCCGCCCGGCCGACGCCACCCACCGTGCCGACGATCCCGGCAGCCTCGGCCCCACTCCCTCCACTCCCCCGGCTCCCCTCGGGCCCGACCGGCCTCGGCACCTCCGCGAACCGTCCGCTCCGGACACCGTCCGAACCGTCGAAGCCCAGCGCGGCACAGGACGGACCGGTGATCTACTGCCCGCCCGCCGTCCGCGACGACCCCGCGCTCGGCGCGGAGGTCAACGAACGGCTCGTGGAGTGGGCGGAGGAGTGCGGGATCTATCCAGGACAGCTCGACCGGGTCCGGTCCTGCGACTTCGGGCGGCTGATCATGCTCGCGCATCCGGACTCGGACGACCCCGACGTGCTGCTCGCGGCGGCGAAGTGCGCGCTGTCCGAGTGGTCGGTCGACGACCACTACGTCGACGGAGAGGTGGAGGAGGCCCGGCACGACCTGCTGGGCCAGCGCCTGGCGATCGCCCACTCGGTGATCGACCAGGCCCATCTCCCGCTGCGCTACGCACCGGAGTTGGAGGAGGTCGTGCGGAAGGACCCCGTCGCGGTCGCCCTCCGCTCCGGTCTGGACAACCTGGGCAAGTACGCCACGACCACCCAGGTCCGCCGCCTCCGGCACGAGTTGGCGATCATGTTCGTCGCGTACGGCCAGGAGGCGGTCTGGCACACGACCGGGCAGACCCCGCCTGTCTGGGAGTTCCTGATGCACCGGCACGAGAACAGCTTCGTGCCCTGCATCGTGCTGACGGACGTGGTCGGGGGCTACGAGCTGCCGGCCGACGAGTTCGCCGACGTACGGGTGCGCCGCGCGCTCACCATGGCGGGCACGGCCAGCGTCATCGTCAACGACCTGTACTCGATGGGCAAGGAGGACCCCACGGACCTCAGCCTGCCCCGGGTGATCGCAGCCGAGGAGAACTGCTCGCTGGAGGAAGCCGTCGAGCGTTCCGTCCTCGTCCATGACGAGCTGATGCACACCTACGAAACCGAGGCCGCCGCCCTCGCAGCCACCGGATCACCGCAGCTGGGCCGCTTCCTGGCCGGGGTGTGGAACTGGGTGGGCGGCAGCCGCGAATGGCACGCGAGCAGTGCCCGCTACCACCAGAACTGATCAAGGAGTACGACCATGACCACCTCCGCAACCGATCCCGCCACCGCAGTCCTCCGCACCAGTTACCAGAAGTCCGTGGCCGACTACTGGAACGCCGAGAAGGACCCGGTCAACATCCGGCTCGGCGAGGTCGACGGCCTCTACCACCACCACTACGGCCTCGGCGACTACGACCCGTCGGTCCTTGAGGGCCCAGCCGAGAACCGCGACCAGCGGATCATCGAGGAACTGCACCGTCTGGAGACCGCCCAGGCCGAGGTGCTTCTCGACCACTTGGGCGCGATCGGCCGCGGCGACCGCCTGATGGACGCAGGTTCCGGCCGCGGCGGCACCAGCTTCATGGCCAACCAGCGCTTCGGCTGCTCAGTCGACGGTGTCTCGATCTCCGAGGAGCAGGTGGCCTTCGCCAACCGGCAGGCGGAGGAGCGGGGCGTGACCGACCGGGTCCGCTTCCACTTCAGGAACATGCTGGACACGGGCTTCGAGACCGGCTCGCGGCGCGGCATCTGGACCAACGAGACGACGATGTACGTCGATCTCTTCGAGCTGTACGGGGAGTTCGCCCGGCTGCTCGGGTACGGCGGCCGGTACGTGTGCATCACCGGCTGCTCCAACGACGTCACGGGCCTGCGTTCCAAGGCCGTCAGCCGTATCGACGAGCACTACACGTGCAACATCCACCCAAGGAGCGAGTACTTCAAGGCGATGGCCGCCAGTGGTCTCGTACCCATCAACGTGGTGGACCTGACCGCGCAGACCATCCCGTACTGGGAGCTGCGGGCCAAGTCCTCGGTCGCGACCGGGATCGAGGAGCCGTTCCTGACCGCGTACAAAGAGGGCAGCTTCCACTACCTGCTGATCGCCGCGGACCGCATCTGAACACCTGAACACGTAGGTGGTCCCCGACCCTTTCGAGGGTGGGGGACCAATGCGTGCCGATCGCCTTCGGCAGACCGATACGGGGCCGCCCTGACGTTGGCAGGGTGAAAACCGACCAGTAGTGGTGACCGGCGCCCACGCGTCGGACGGGGGCGCGCGCCTAGCGTGGGCGTATGCCGATGCAACCCTGGTTTCCCGACGCCAAGCTGGGCGTCTTCATCCACTACGGCATCTACGCCGTGGGCGGCGCCGCCGAGTCCTGGTCCTTCTACACGGGCGAGATGACGCACGAGCAGTACATGAAACAGCTCGACGGCTTCACCGCGTCGCGCTACGACCCGGACGCCTGGGCCGAGTTGTTCGCCCGGGTCGGCGCGCGGTACGCGGTGCTCACCGCCCGGCACCACGACGGCGTCGCTCTCTGGGACACCGATCACCGCAATCTCGACGTCGTCCGGGACACGCCCGCCGGCCGCGACCTCGTCACCGGATTCGTCGACGCCCTGCGCGCACGGGACCTCAAGGTCGGCCTCTACTACTCGCACTCCGACTGGAACCACCCGGACTACGCGAGCGAACGGCACCCCGGGCCGCACATCGTGCCTCCCAACGGCTACTCGCACGCCGAGCCGGGCAAGGAGGACCCTGAGGCCTGGGCACGCTATCTCGCGTACCGCGACGGCCAGGTCAGCGAGCTCGTCGAGCGCTTCCACCCCGACATCCTCTGGTTCGACGGGGAGTGGGAGCGCGCCGAGGAGCAGTGGCGGATGCGCGAGCTCGCCGAACTGATCCTCGCGGGCAACCCGGACACCATCCTCAACGGCCGCATGCTGAGCTACGGCGACTACGCCACGCCGGAGCAGGGAGCGCCGCTCCAGGCCCCGGACGGTCCGTGGGAACTGTGTCTCACGATCAACGACTCGTGGAGTTACCGGCCGCAGGACCGCGACTTCAAGTCGGTGCGCCAGCTGGTGCGGTACTTCACCGAGACCATCGGCATGGGCGGCAATCTGCTGCTCGGCGCCGGCCCCCGCGAGGACGGGACCATCCCCGAGGAGCAGATCGAACGCCTGGAGGGCCTCGGCGCATGGATCGCACGGCACTCCGACGCCGTGTACGGCACGGTCGCCGGCCTGCCCGCCGGGCACCACTACGGCCCCAGCACCCTGTCCGCCGACCGGCGCACGCTCTACCTGGTGTGCTTCGACACCCCGCGCGACTCCGTCTCGATCCGCGGCCTGCGCAACCCCGTCCGGCGCGCCACCGTCCTGGGCACGGGCACCGAACTGGGCCACCACGTCACCGGCGGCCTCGACGCGGTCCCCGGCGTCACCTGGATCGACGCGCCCGCCGCGGCCGACCTGGACGATCAGGCGACGGTGCTCGCCGTCGAGCTCGAAGGGGAGCTCGACCTCTATACGGGCGCGGGACGTCTCTGACCGCCGATGAGCCGCGTATACCCATGGGGGTATAGACTCAGTATCGAGAGTGGATACCCCCATGGGTATTTTTGACGGCTAGGAGATGACAGACATGGCGTACGACCGACTGCGGACCGAAGTGGACGCGCCGTTCGGCGAAACCGTGGAGCGGGTGCGCGCGTCCCTGGCCGAGCAGGGCTTCGGAGTGCTCACCGAGATCGATGTGCAGGCGACTCTGCGGGCCAAGCTGGGCGAGGAGATGGAGGACTACCTGATCCTCGGCGCCTGCAATCCGCCGCTCGCGCACCGCGCGCTGGAGGCGGACCGGTCGATCGGGCTGCTGCTGCCGTGCAATGTCGTCGTGCGGACCGAGGGAGGGCGGACGGTCGTCCAGGCGATGGATCCGCAGGCGATGGTCGAGCTGACCGGTCTGGAGCAGATCAAGGACGTCGCGGACGAGGCGACCGCCCGGCTGGAGGCGGCGCTCGCGTCGCTGGCCTGACGCACGATCCGTGTACGAACGCGAAGAAGGGGCCCGGAATCTCCGGGCCCCTTCGCCGTACACGCCCCGCCCTCAGCGGTGCTCAGGCGTGCTCAGTCGTGGGAGAAACGCACCTCGGGCAGCACCTTGCGCAGCCACCCCGGCGCCCACCACGCGGCATGCCCGGCGAGTCGGAGCAGGACCGGCAGCAACACCAGCCGGATCAGGAACGCGTCGAGCAGGACGGCCACGCCGAGCACGATGCCCATCTCCTTGGGCGGCAGCGGGTCGGCCAGCGCGAAGGTGAAGAACACGGCGACCATCACCGCGGCGGCCGCGAAGATGACGCGCCCGGAGTGGGAGAGCGCGCCGATCACCGCCTGCTTGGGGTCGCCAGTGCGCTCGTAGTACTCCTTGGCGGAGGAGAGCAGGAAGACGGTGTAGTCCATCGCGATCGCGAAGATCATGGCGAAGAAGAAGACGGGACCCCAGCCGTCGAGGAAGCCCTGCGATTCGAAGCCGAGCAGGCCGGAGAGGTGTCCGTCCTGGAAGATCAGCTTGGCGATTCCGAAGGCGGCAGCGGTGGCGAGGAGGTTCGTCAGGACCGCGAGGGCGGAGATCAAGGGCGCTTGGAGGGCGACGAGGAGGAGTACGAAGCCGAGGGCCAGGATGACTCCGACGACCAGTGGCGCCTTGTCGTCGAGGGCCTGCTTGAGGTCGAGGTTCTCCACGGCCGCGCCGCCGACCAGGGCGTCGGACGGGAGTTCGCTCCGCAACTCGTCTACGGTTCGGGCGAGTTGCGCGTCGGAGGGGTCGACGGACGGCATGGCCTGGATCATGGTCAAGTCCGAACCGTCGGCGGCCGGTTGGGCCGGGGTGACGGCGGCGATGCCGTCGGCGGCCTTCAACGACCTTGTGGTGTCGTCCACTTGAGCGGACGGCACCACGACCTGGAGCATGCCGGGAGCGCCCTGTCCGAGGGATGCCTGCACGAGCTCGTACCCCTGCCGTGAACTGTCGTTCTCCGGTACGACCTTGATGGACGGCATCGCTGTCTTCAGGCCGAGGACGGGCACGGCCAGCGCTATCAGCGCGACGAGGGCGAGCGCGCCGAAACGCAGGGGCTGCCGCCACAACCGTTCGCCCCAGGCGCCGAAGCGGGGTGAGACGGTTCGGTCGGTACGTGTCCGCGGCAGGGCGAACTTGTTGACGTTCGGGCCGAGTTTGCCGAGAACGGCCGGCAGCAGGGTGAGCGTCGCGGCCAGGACGAAGACGACCGAGAGCATGATGCCGATCGCCATGGTGCGGACGGCGGGTGCGGGCACCAGCATCACGGCGGAGAGGCTGACGAGCACGGTCAGCCCCGACAGGAGGACCGCCTTGCCGGCCGTGTCCATCGTCTCGACCACCGCGCGGCGCCGGTCACCTGTCGCCGCGAGGGCGGCCCGGAAGCGGATGACCAGGAAGAGCGCGTAGTCGATGCCCAGCGCGAGGGCGAACATCAGGGCGAAGTCCATCGCCCAGATGGAGATGGGCGTGAGGTGGCTGAGCAGCACGAGCGAGCCGATGGAGGCGGCCAGGCCCGCCATCGTGAGGAGGAGCGGCAGACCCGCCGCCACAAGGGACCCGAAGGCGAGCACCAGCACGATCAGGGTGACCGGCCAGGACAGGATCTCGGCCTGGATCATCGCCTCGAGGTTGGCGGTGTTGAAGTCGCTCCACATGACCGAGGCGCCGGTGGCGCGCACGGTGACGTCATCGGTGGACAGCTCCCGCAGGGGTTCCTTGAGGTCCTCGGCGGCACGCACCATGTCGTCCGGGTCGGCGTCGGCTCCGCCGAGGACGACGGCGGTCCGTCCGTCCCGGCTGATGCTGACGCCCAGCTGCGGGAGTACGACCTCGGCGATCCGGTCGTCGGCCGTCAGCTCGCGGGTGACCTCGGCGATCACCGCCCGCACGGCCGGGTCCGTGACCTCCTGGCCCTTGGAGCTCACGACTACCTGGATCGCCGACGAGGCGTTCCCGCCGAAGTGCTCCTGAGCCAGTTCCCGCACCCGCACCGACTCCGAGCCGTTGCTCTGCCAGCCGGCCCCCGAGAGCGCCGAGGTGACCTGCGGGGCGAAGGCGCCGAGCACGGCCACCACGAGCAGCCAGCCGATCAGTACGTGCTTGAAGTGCCCGGCGGTCCAGGCGCCGAGCCGGCCCAGCGGTCCGGTCCTGCCCGGCGGCGGCACGTCCGGCGCGCGCTTCGGCGCCTGGGCGGAAGTCGTGGTGGTCACGGTCTGCTCCTCGCTCTGGATACCCCTGGGGGTAATGCTCGCGAGTGACGATAATACCCCCGGGGGTATTTTTCCAAGACGAAGAAGACCGACGGGCCGATGGCCCGCCGGTCTGCAGCGGTTCTGAAGGCGCTCTGAAGGCGTTGTGGAGTCGCTCCGAAGTCGTTTCGGAGGAAGGTGACGGCGGTCAGGCGAGGGAGAGGAAGAGCTTCTCCAGGCGGGCCCGCATCTGGTCGCGGTCCAGTTCCTGCTCGCCGCCCTCGTCGGTCATGCAGCGCTCGAGCCCGGTCGCGATGATGGCGAACCCGGCCCGGTCCAACGCCCGTGACGCCGCTGCCAGTTGGGTCACCACCTCGTCACAGGAACGCCCCTGCTCGATCATGTTGATCACGCCCGCGATCTGCCCCTGGGCCCTCTTGAGCCGATTGATCACGGACTTCAGCTCATCAGCCGCCATCTGCAGTTCCATACGGAGCGCTCCCTTGGTATATACCCCACCCGGTATTGTACGTCCTGTCCGGTGAGGCCCGTGGAGCTCACGCGTTGCCCGGCGAGCACCTCGGTCACAGTGACTACCTGGCCCGCCTCCCTCGATCCGGGCTCCGGGCATCTGCCACGCAGGCAACGGATGTTACGCGTGGGAAACCTTGACGATCGCTGTGCCGGGTGCCACGATTCCGGCGCCGAGCATGTTTACGTAAACATCCCCACGGACCAGCCTCTGTCGCGAGATCAGGTCACCCTTCGCGCGACGCCATGTTTGCGTAAACACCAAGTTGCCGTTGGTGGAGCGAGGAGGAGCGGAACGATGGTGTCTGCACCGCAGGCGAGGGTTCGCGGCACCTGGAAGCCCTCGCTCCAGAGACGCCAATCGTGGATCGACCGGGCGTTTCGCGGGGGAAGCTCGCCGGCCGCCCCAGGGGCCGGCACCGACAAGTACCTCGCTTTGCACCTTCCTTGAGTACGCCAACCTCGACGTCGGCGCGCGGACACGTGGCGAAGGCGGCACCTTCGCAGTCACTACCACGCAGCCGATCCGCCGCCCGCTCAGCCACGCGCAGGCTCCGCCATGCACTGAGTCGCCATCTTCCAAGTCGCAATCTTCTGAAAGGGCAAGCTGATGCGCAAAACCACCACCAGCACCCGCTTCACCTCCCGGCTGCGCGGCGCCTTCGTGGCGATCGCGGTAGCCGCGATCAGCGGCACAACCATCGCCGGCGGCCCCGCCGAAGCCGCGCCGAGCGGAGACACGGCCCAACTCAGCAGAGACACCACCCAGTTCAAGGGCGTGAACTGGGCCGACCCCCGCGACAACTTCGCCGACGACCCCGTCGTGCTGTCCGGTCTGTCGACCTCCGACAGCTACGCCCAGACGTACGCCAAGGCGAGCCGGGTGATCTCGGCGTTCCGCGCGAACCTCGGTGCCAACACCGTCCGGCTGCCCATCAACCCGTACACCGTCAACGGCCGCTACTGGAAGTCGTACCGCGGGGTCATCGACGCGGCATCGGACAAGGGCTTCAAAGTCATCCTCTCCTACTGGGAGGGGACGGGCCCGCGCAAGGACGGCTTCATCGACGACCCCGCCACCTACTGGCCCATGTGGAACACCGTGGTCAAGGCGTACAAGGCCGACAAGCGGGTCTACTTCGAGCCGATGAACGAGCCCCACGGCTACACCGACACCGAGTGGGCCGACATCGCCGCGAAGTGGCTGGCCACCTACCCCTCGGTCCCGCGCAACCAGGTGTTCGTCAGCGGCGCCGGCTACAACGACCACGTCACCTCCGTCTGCGCCGACCCCCGTCTGAAGGGCACCTACCTGTCGCTGCACCACTACGGGTTCTGGAAGGAGTACGCCACCTACGACCAGTGGGTGGCCGACCTCAAGGAGCGCATCGGTGACTGCGCCAACCGGACCGTCGCCGACGAGTTCGGCGCCCATATGACCACCGGTTTCGACTACAACAAGGCGACTCCCGACAACAACTTCATCAACTTCATGCAGGCCGTCACCGACACCTTCCGCGAGCTCAAGATGGGGTCCGTCTACTGGCCCGGCCTGCGCACCGGCGACACCTACTCCATGCAGACCCTGATCGGCGACCCCGCCAGGCCCTGGCTGGCCACCACCAACCAGTCCGGCGCCGACCGCCTCGCCTGGGGCTGGGGACGCGGCAAGCCCGTCCAACCCTGACGGTTTGAATCCACCCGCAGCGCCGATTGCCCTTTCGGCGCGCAGAGGCTCCGTTCCCGGTAGTCGGGGACGGAGCCTCTGCAGCTGTCGTCGCAGGCCGGCCCGAGCCGGCGGGCCCGAGCCGGCGGGCCCGCTCCTGTCTGCTGCGCCGACCGTGGTCTCGTCGGTGCCGGTGCGGTCCGCGTCGCGCGGACGGATAGCATCAGGGCTCCGGCATGGCTCCCAGCAGAGGCGACGATCATGGATCCGGCCGCGGTGCCTCCGCCCGCAGCGGGCATCAGCCTGCGTCAGTTGCTGATGGCCCTGGGTGATTCGCTGGTAGAGGTGCAGGCCGCTCCCGCGGGACTGGACGTCGACATCCGCGGCGTCGCCCTGCTCGACCCCGAGGACCCGCCGACCGCCCAGCCGGGCGAGCTGGTCCTCGCCATCGGTGCCCGTGGCAGAGCCGCTCATCCAGCACTGCGGGCCGCCGGGCGCGACGGGGCCGCGGCGGTCGTGGTCAAACTCGACGGTCCTGGCCAGGCCGCGGCCCTCAGCGAGACCGCCGCCGAGGCCGGGGTCGCCCTGCTCTCGCTGCGCAGCGAAGCACGTTGGGAACAGGTGAACGCGCTGGCGCGCGCCGCCCTCGACGACGCGCCACCGGGCCACCCCGGCGAAGGGACCGAGGAGGGCGACCTGTTCTCGCTCGCCCAGACCACCGCCATCCTCACCAGCGGCATCGTCAGCATCGAGGACGCTGCCAACCGGGTGCTGGCGTACTCCCGCTCCACCGACTCCGACGAGATCGACGACCTGCGGCGGCGCTCCATCCTCGGCTGGCAGGGACCGGAGGCGTATCTGGCCAAGCTGCGCGAGTGGGGAGTGTTCCAGCACCTGCACTCCAGCGACGAGGTGATCAGTATCGACAGCCACCCCGAGCTGGGCATCCGCCGGCGGCTCGCGGTGGCCATCCGGTCCGGGGACCGGCAGCTGGGCACCATCTGGGTGCAGGAGGGCTCTACGCCGCTGTCCGAACGCTCGGGCCAGGCACTGCTGGGTGCCGCCCGGGTCGCCGCGCTCCACCTGGTGCGCCGCCGCCGGGAGCTCTCGGAGGACCTGACGCTCACCCGGACCCTACTGGTCGGCCTTCTGGAGGGGAGCACCGGGTCGCAGCCGCTGGCCACCCACCTGGGATTCGACGCGACCCGCCCGGCCGCTGTCCTGGGCTTCTCGTACGGGACCGCGGAGGTCGTCGGCGCCCCGGAGCCGACCCAGCTCACCGCCGCACCGGAGCTGACCCACACCGAGGTCACCAATCTCGTCTCCGTACACATCGCCGCCCGGCACCGCAGCGCACTGGTCACCCAGGTCGATCCCCGTATCTACGTGCTCCTGCCCCAGCTGCCCCGCAGTTTCGACGTGGACACACTGCGCGGCTGGGGCCAGGAGATCACCGACGCCGCCCGCCGCCACCTGGGCCTGCCCCTGCGTGGCTCGGTCGGTTGCCTGGTGTCCCGGCTCGGGGACGTCCCCGAGTCACGCCGGGAGGCCGACCGCATTCTCGACGCGATGGTGGGGGCCGACGTGACCACCGCGGTCGCCGCGCTGCCGGACATCCAGGCGGAAGTACTGGTCAGCGAAGTGCTGACGCTGCTGTCCGCGCATCCCGAGATACGGGACCCACGGCTGACCGCCCTCGTCTCGCACGACAGCCGGCACCAGGGCCGCCTGGCCGAGTCCCTTCTGACCTACCTGAACTGTTTCGGTGACGTACGGGCTGCCGCCGCCCAGCTGCATGTGCACCCCAACACGCTGCGCTACCGCCTCCGCCGGGCCGAGGAGCTGACCGGTCTCGAGCTGAGCCGACCCGACCAGCGTCTGCTTGCCATGCTCCAGCTGCGGCTGCCGCCCACCACCTGAACCCGCTCCCGCATTGGCCGGTCGTACAACCGTCAACGACGAGTTTGTCGTCGCGCACAAACACCTCGCCCCATGACGCCCCATACGCTTGCGCAAATCTATTTCCGCCAGTGACGCAGACCGCCTCTCACAAGGAGGCGGACCCAGCGCGGACGTGCGGTGACGACCCCATCACCTGCACGGCATCCGGATACCGCGCCCCACGCTGTGAACACTTTCGGAAATCTTCAGGGCCATGGCCGCTCCCCTGCGTACCCGGCCTGCTTGTCCCCGTCCACCGAGGCGATCCGGGGATCCGGCGATCAGTGAACCGGTGACCCGCGATGCGGTGCCCGGCGATCCGGGCAGCCACCCCCCGCACGGCCCGCCCTCCCAACCACTCAATGGATGTCGACATGACTACACGTCCCCCTGATTCTCCGGCCCCTGCCGCCGCTCCACCCACCGCTGGTCTGCCGCCGGAGCAGGAAGGTCTGCGGGCCGGTCTCAAGAACCGCCATCTGTCCATGATCGCCATCGGCGGCGTGATCGGCGCCGGCCTCTTCGTGGGCTCCGCCTCCGGAATCGCCGCCGCCGGGCCCGCCATCCTGCTGTCGTACGCACTGGTCGGCGCCCTCGTCGTCTTCGTGATGCGGATGCTCGGCGAGATGGCCGCGGCCAACCCGACCTCCGGCTCCTTCTCCGCCTACGCGGACCGGGCGCTGGGCCGCTGGGCCGGGTTCTCGATCGGCTGGCTGTACTGGTTCTTCTGGGTCGTCGTACTCGCCGTGGAGGCGACCGCGGGTGCCGTGATCCTGGAAGGGTGGGTGCCGGCCGTACCGCAGTGGGCATGGGCACTGATCGTGATGGTCGTCCTCACCGCCACGAACCTGATCTCGGTCGGCTCCTTCGGCGAGTTCGAATTCTGGTTCGCCGGCATCAAGGTCGTCGCCATCTCGGGCTTCATCCTCCTCGGCGGCCTGGCGATCTTCGGTGTGCTGCCCGGCTCCGACCACGCAGCGACGGGCTTCAGCAACCTCACCGAGCACGGCGGCTTCCTGCCGAACGGGCCCGGCACGATCCTCACCGGCATCCTGCTGGTCGTCTTCTCCTTCATGGGCAGCGAGATCGTCACCCTTGCCGCCGGTGAGGCCCCGAACGCACGACAAGCGGTCGCCAAGGCCACCAGGAGCGTGATCTGGCGGGTCGGCGTCTTCTACGTCGGTTCGATCCTCGTCGTGGTCTCCCTGCTGCCGTGGAACGACCCCTCGATCGAGAAGAAGGGCTCGTACGTCGCGGCCCTGGACTCGATCGGCATCCCGCATGCCGGCGAGATCATGAACTTCATCGTGCTGACCGCCGTACTGTCCTGTCTCAACTCCGGCCTCTACACCGCCTCCCGGATGGCCTTCTCCCTCGGGCAGCGCGACGACGCCCCGCGGTCCTTCGCACGGACGAACGCGCGAGGTGTCCCGCAGGCGGCGATCCTGGCCTCCGTGGCCTTCGGCTTCGTGGCCGTCGGCTTCAACTACCTGTGGCCGGACACGGTGTTCCAGTTCCTGCTGAACTCATCGGGCGCGGTCGCGCTCTTCGTATGGCTGGTCATCTGCTTCTCGCAACTGCGGATGCGGGGGATCATCCTGCGCGAGAGCCCGGAGAAGCTCGTCGTCCGGATGTGGCTGTTCCCGTATCTGACGTGGGCGACGATCGCGATGATCTCGTTCGTGCTGGTCTACATGCTCACCGACGACAAGGAGGGCGGCGGGCGGAGCCAGGTGCTGCTCTCGGTGCTCGTTGCCGCGGTGGTGATCGCGATCTCGTTGGTGCGGGAGCGGGCCCGCCGCAAGGACACCGAGGAGGCGGTTGCGTCACGGTAGCTGCCGCAGGTGGGTGGGCGTGGGGGTTCTTTTCCCCAAGCCCACCCCTTCCCGAGGCTGGGTGCTGCGCCCCCAGGCCCCCCTCGAGAGGTATGTGTCTCGGCTGCTGGTCCGTCGTGGCTGGTCGTGCAGTTCCCCGCGCCCCTTACGGGGCGCGAATCTTGCCTGTCTCGTGCGCTGGGCGCACGCTGGTCGTATGGCTAGAGGCGACGGCCCTACGCTCATCAGCTCCGTTCAGCGGGCCTTCCGTCTGCTGGAGGCGGTCAGCACGCACGAGAACGGCGCCCCGGCGAAGCAGCTGGCTCGTGAGACGGAGCTGCCCCTGGCCACCGCGTATCACCTGCTGCGGACGCTGGTCCACGACGGATACGTACGGAAGCTGGACGACGGCGGGTTCATCCTGGGCGACAAGCTGCAGACGCTGCACACCGCGGGCCGCGGGCAGGCGCTGCTCAGCCGAGTCCGTCCCACGCTCGCCGCCCTGCGGGACGAGCTTGCCACCGCCGCCTACCTCACCTTCTACGAAGAGGGCGAGATCCGGGTCGCCGAGATCGTCGACAGCCCCCGGGCGCCCCGGGTCGACCTCTGGGTGGGATTCGAGGACGCGGGGCACGCCACCGCGCTCGGCAAGTCCGTGCTGCGCGAACTGGACGACGACTCCCGCAAGGACTACCTCTCCCGGCACCGCCTCGCCGACCTCACGCCTCGGACCATCACCAGCCTTCCGGAGCTGCTGCGGCGGCTCGATTCCTCACCCGTGGCCCCGGCCGTCACGGACCTGGAGGAGTACGCCCTGGGCACGGTCTGCGTCGCGGTGCCCGTCTACAGCGGGGACACACTCGGCTCGCTCGGCGTCTCGCTGCCGGTCGACCGGCTGTCCCGGCTCGAGGAGATCCGGGCGAGGCTGCTCCCGACCGCGAGTCGCGTGACCAGGGGCCTGTCGCTCACTATCTGAAAACCCTCTCCTTGTGGCGCCCGAGCCGAGCCTCTTTCCTGGATGAAACAGACATTCCAGGAGCGCATTCCGCGCATACGTGAGGACTGCGGACAAGACATGAGTCAGGCCCGAGACCATGGTGGCGATCACTGGCCGATACGGCCGTTCAGGAACCTAGTGGCCGGTCCAGGGGCGTCGGCCAGGAAGCGCGCCGCCGCGCGGTTGGCCGCCGGTACACCCCTCCTGCCCGTGCTGATCGTCTCGGCCGTCGTGCTCGTCGACCTCGTCGGCGGCGCGGGGATGATCTCGCTGCCCCTGCTCGCGGCCGGGCCCGCGCTGGCCGCCACCACCAGCGGGCCGCGCGGAGTCCTCTGTGTCGGTCTTCTCGCCGGAGTGCTGGGCGTGACGCTCGGAATCAGGGACGATGTTCCGGGCCACGAGCTGGCGGTCGTACTGTCCGCCCTGGCGGCCGTCACTCTGGCGAGTGGCCTGGCCAGCGCGTTGCGCGGGCGTCGTGAGCGGGTGCTCGCGGCCGTCCGCTCGGTCGCGGAGGCCGCCCAGCACGCGCTGCTCAAGCCCGTACCGGCGACGGTCGGCCCGTTCCAGGTGGCCGTCCGCTACAGCGCCGCGGCGGCGGAGGCCCGGATCGGCGGGGATCTCTACGCGCTGGTGCCCACCCCGTACGGGGTCAGGCTGATCGTCGGCGATGTGCGCGGCAAGGGGCTGCCCGCCGTGGGGACCGCCGCCCTGGTGCTCGGTGTCTTCCGTGAGGCCGCTTACGACGAGCCCGATCTCCTCGCCGTCGTCGGCAGGATCGAGCGGAGCCTGGCGCGCAACCTCGGGAGCGACGACTTCGTCACCGCCGTGGTCGCCGGATACCCGCGGGCAGGGCAGCTGGAAGTGGTCAACTGCGGACACGCGCCTCCGCTGCTGGTACGCCCGTCCGGAGGCGTCGTGGCGGTGGAGCCCGCCCGTCCGGCCCCGCCCCTCGGGCTGCGCGCCCTCACGGGCGAGACCCCCAGCCTCCAGGTACTGCCGTTCGCCGACGGGGATCAACTGCTGCTCTACACCGACGGGGTCACCGAGGCCCGCGATCACGGCCGTGAGTTCTATCCGCTCGCCGAAGGGCTGGCGCGCCACGTGTCCGACGAGCCGGCGCGCACCCTCACGGCGCTCCATGACGAACTGCTGGCGCATGTGGGCGGCCGACTGCACGACGATGCGGCGCTGCTTCTGCTCCGCAAACCGGCCGTTCCCGAAGCGACCGGACCGCGGGCCGTGCACCAGGACGGCGCTGAGTTCCCTCTCCAGGAGCGGCGCCGCGAGGATCCCCCGCCCTGTGCGATGGCATCAGCGATACCGCAACCAAGTCCTCCAGCAGCGCGAGACGGTGACGCCGGATCAGGGCCGGAACAGCGTGCGTGGCGTGCCCTTGCGCTCGGCGTCGCCGATCACGTCGAGGCCGTGCGCAGGTGGAGGGCGTCAAGGACGCTCATGAGCGGAGCCGTCGCGCGTCGCAGCCCGGGGTCCGGGTCCCGGGAATGGGACCGCCCCGGCTGACGGGTTGTCAGCCGGGGCGGAAACAGGCGCCGTTGGCGTCAGGCGAGCGTCGCGATCGCCTGGTTGAAGGTGGCCGACGGGCGCATCACGGTCGAGGCCTTGGCCGGGTCGGGCTGGTAGTAGCCGCCGATGTCGGCCGGCGAGCCCTGCACCGCGAGCAGTTCGTCGACGATCGTCTGCTCCTGCGCGGTCAGCGTCTCGGCGAGCGGGGCGAACACCTTGGCGAGCGCCGCGTCGTCGGTCTGCTTCGCCAGCTCCCGCGCCCAGTAGAGCGCGAGGTAGAAGTGGCTGCCGCGGTTGTCGATGCCACCGAGGCGACGGCTCGGCGACTTGTCGTTCTCCAGGAACAGAGCGGTCGCGCGGTCGAGGGTGTCCGCGAGGACCTGGGCGCGTGCGTTGTCCGTGGTCTGCGCGAGGTGCTCGAAGCTGGAGGCCAGCGCGAGGAACTCGCCCAGGCTGTCCCAGCGCAGGTAGTTCTCCTTGACCAGCTGCTGCACGTGCTTCGGCGCGGAGCCGCCGGCGCCCGTCTCGAAGAGGCCGCCGCCGTTCATCAGCGGGACGACCGAGAGCATCTTGGCGCTGGTGCCCAGCTCCAGGATCGGGAACAGGTCGGTCAGGTAGTCACGCAGGACGTTGCCGGTGACCGAGATCGTGTTCTCGCCGCGGCGGATGCGCTCCACGGACAGCTTGGTCGCCTCGACCGGGGACAGGATGCGGATGTCCAGGCCCTCGGTGTCGTGCTCCGGAAGGTACTGCTTGACCTTCTCGATGAGCACGGCGTCGTGGGCGCGGTCCTCGTCCAGCCAGAACACGGCCGGGTCGCCGGTCGCGCGGGCACGGGTGACGGCCAGCTTGACCCAGTCCCTGATCGGGTCGTCCTTGGTCTGGCAGGCGCGGAAGATGTCGCCGGCGGAGACGGTCTGCTGCAGGACGACGTTCCCGGCCTGGTCCACGAGACGGACCGTACCGGTGGTCGGGATCTCGAAGGTCTTGTCGTGGCTGCCGTACTCCTCGGCCTTCTGCGCCATCAGACCGACGTTCGGCACCGAGCCCATCGTCGACGGGTCGAAGGCGCCGTTCGCGCGGCAGTCGTCGATGACGACCTGGTAGACGCCGGAGTAGCTGCTGTCCGGGAGGACCGCGAGGGTGTCGGCCTCCTGACCGTCCGGGCCCCACATGTGGCCGGAGGTGCGGATCATCGCCGGCATGGAGGCGTCGACGATGACGTCGGACGGGACGTGCAGGTTGCCGATGCCCTTGTCGGAGTCGACCATGGCGAGCTCCGGGCCCTCGGCGAGCTCGGCGTCGAAGGACGCCTTGATCTCGGCGCCCTCGGGCAGGGACTCCAGGCCCTTGTAGAGGCCGCCCAGGCCGTCGTTCGGGGTCAGACCGGCGGCGGCGAGCTTCTCTCCGTACTTCGCGAACGTCTTCGGGAAGAAGGCGCGCACGACGTGACCGAAGATGATCGGGTCGGAGACCTTCATCATCGTGGCCTTGAGGTGCACGGAGAACAGCACGCCCTCGGCCTTGGCGCGGGCGATCTGCGCCGTGAGGAACTCGCGCAGCGCGGCGACGTGCATGACGGACGCGTCCACGACCTCGCCCGCGAGGACGGGTACGGACTCACGCAGGACCGTGGTGGAGCCGTCGTCGCCCGCCAGCTCGATGCGCAGGGCGCCGGCCTCGGAGATCACCGCGGACTTCTCCGTGGAACGGAAGTCGTCGACGCCCATGGTCGCGACGTTCGTCTTCGACTCGGGGGTCCAGGCACCCATGCGGTGCGGGTGGTTCTTCGCGTAGTTCTTGACCGAGGCGGGGGCGCGGCGGTCGGAGTTCCCCTCGCGCAGCACCGGGTTCACGGCGCTGCCCTTGACCTTGTCGTAACGGGCGCGGATGTCGCGCTCCTCGTCGGTCTTCGGGTCGTCCGGGTAGGCCGGGAGTGCGTAGCCCTGCGCCTGCAGCTCGACGATCGCGGCCTTCAGCTGCGGGATCGAGGCCGAGACGTTCGGCAGCTTGATGATGTTGGCCTCGGGCGTCTTGGCCAGGTCACCGAGCTCGGCGAGGGCGTCGGGGACGCGCCGGCCCTCCTCCAGGAACTCGGGGAAGAGGGCGATGATCCGCCCGGCCAGCGAGATGTCACGGGTTTCCACAGTGACACCGGCCTGCGACGCGTACGCCTGGACCACCGGCAAGAACGAATATGTCGCCAGGGCCGGGGCCTCGTCAGTGTGCGTATAGATGATGGTCGAGTCAGTCACCGGGTGCTCCGCTCCACGTCTGCAACATTGCTCGACATCAAGATATCTCGTGATCGGACCTGACCGGACAGGAGGCCGCACAAGTACGCCACAGCCCGGCCGAAGGTCATCGGTTGCGGGCCTCGTCCGGGCTCGGCGCGACATAGAGGCGCAGGCCACCGGCGAGGTGCTGTTCCCAGTCGCGGGCGTACGCGGGCGGTTGCCCGTCCGGCATGGTGAGGACGGCGACCGGCAACCGCTGGGCGGCCCGCAGGATCTCCGCCTGGGTGGTGTTGGCGTTGTGCCCGTGCGTGTGGACGGAGCGGCACTCGGCGTAGAAGGCGATCGGGATGGCCAGGTGTCCGGTCAGCAGACAGGGCGGCCGTACACCGAGGCGGTGCAGTTCGGCCGCGGTGCGGGTCCACTCGCGGTGGCCGGCGGTGGTGCGGTCCGCGGTGCGGTCCAGGACCACGTACTGGACGGCCAGGTGGCAGGCGAGACCCAGGGTCACCAGTGCCGCCGCCACCGGCCGTCGTTTCCGGCTCGAGACGGTGACCAGATGGATGAGCGCGTCGGCGACCGGGATGGCCAGCAGGGCGTAGACGGGCAGCAGGAAGCGCGGCGCGGCATATCCGATCATGAACAGGTACGGGATGCCCGCTGTCGTGGCGCAGGCCAGGGGCAGAAGTGTGCGCGCGGTGCGCCGGGCCCTGATCGCGACGGCCAGCCCGAGGGCGGCGAGCAGCGGCAGCGCCAACCACCACACGATCACCGGCGCGGCCGGTAGCGAACCGGTGCACGGACGGCACAGGGTGCGCCCGCTCAGGCTGCGCAGCTGATCACCGATGGCGATGTTCCAGCCCAGTCCGCCCTGGATCCGGGAGGCATCGGCGAGCCGGGCGCCCAGGCCGCCGTGGCTGACGTACGCCTCGACGATCCACTCTCCCGCTCCGGCCGCCAGCCCGACGACGAGCACCGCCAGCAGGTCAAGTCGCCGCCGGCGTCGGACGCACACCAGCACAACGAGCAGCGGGAGGGTGACCCAGACGGCGTCGGTGGGCCGCATCAACGCCAGCAGCGCCGCGCTCGCGCCCAGGCCCCACAGTGCCGCCCGGTCACGGCGGTCGGCCTGGGCGCGCAGGAAGTAGCCCACGCCCGCCAGGGCGCCGATCGCCACCCAGTAGTTGGGCATGGCCTGCGGGCCGTAGAACACGGTCACCCACAGCGTCGCGAACAAGGCACCCCCGGCGCCCACCACGCGTGCCGGGAAGAGGCCTCGCCAGGCGCGCAACGCCAAGAAGAGGCCGAGCCCGGCCAGCAGGGCCAGATAGACCCTCAGCAGCGACGTGGACGACGACCACGAGGCGATCGGCGCGACCAGCAGCGAGACGCCGCGGGCGCGCGGAGCGCTGAAGAACGCCGCCGGGGCGTGGCCGCTGACCTGACTGACGTACACCGTCTCGTCCCAGCCGAGACCCATCCACGGCCGTACGAGCACCAGTTGGGCCAGCGTGAAGCCGGCCGCCACCGCAGCCGGCCAGACCTGGCCTCCGCCGCGTCGTACACCGCGGAGCGCTCGCATCGGGCCGCGTCGCTCGGCTCCGGCGAGCGGGACGTTCAAGGTCTTGGCCATCGTCCACCCTTCATCCCCATGAGCTGCGGGGCTCTTCCGCTACGCGGGGGCGCGGGAGCGGAAGGTGGAGGTCAGTAAAAACACGGATAAATTACCGCGCACGCTTCAGAGGTGCAGAGCGGAGATCGCGGAGTTCCGGCCGCGCAACGGGCAGTTCCGGAAGCGGCGTTCACCGGCCACCGCACTGCGCGGGCTCGCTTCCGGCATGCGCCGCGACGCTCAGACACCCGGACGACTTCACCGCAAGGGAGGAGGTGTGCGCCCATCCGGAGCAGCGGACCGCCAAGGCCAAGGCCGGCCGACAAGCGCCCGACGGCTTCTGAACTCGGTACGAATGTGAACCAGGTATGGATACTCTGACGCCGTGGCAGGGCTCCGTGAGCGCAAGAAGGAACGGACCAGGCAGCGGGGCGAGTCCCCGCTGGACGCCCTCCGAGCGCACTGCCATGCGGCGACCGACGAGCGCCTGCCCTCATTGGACAGAGATGCACTGATCCAGCGAATCGGCGTGATCTTCGAGACGCCCGCACTCAGCAGCGCCGCCAGCGGCCAGCTCCACCGGCAGCGCCGGTCGCCGGCACGCGTGCCGGCCGAGGAGCACGGCGAAACGGCAGCCGCACGGATGGCGGCCCAGATCGCCGCGTCGCTCCCCACCCTTCAAGAGTCCTACTGCCACCGGCTCGCGGACGGTGCGTCACCGCAGGACGTGGCCCGCACGCCGGCCGCGCACATCGACCTGCTGGAACGGTCTCAACCAATCGAAGGGCAGTGACATGCGCGCACGAGGGATCAACTACGACACCGGCTTCCTCCCCGGAAAGAGCATCTCCCGCAAGGCCTTCGCCCCCGAGACCGTCCGGCACGACATCACGGTGATCGCCGAGGAGCTGCACTGCGATGCCGTACGGCTGTCCGGCCGGATCCCCGAACGGCTGAGCACCGCCGCCCGATACGCGGCCGCCGCCGGCCTCGAGATCTGGTTCGCGCCCTTCCCCGTCGACCTCTCCCCCAAGGAGCTGCTCCCTTTCTTCGCCGATTGCGCGGAACGCGCCGAAGCCGCACGACAGGGCGGGGCGGAGGTCGTGTTCGTGGTCGGATGCGAGATGAGTGTCTTCTGTCATGGCTTCATCCCCGGTGAGACCTACGGCGACCGTCTGCAGACCATGGCCACCGCCGACATGGAGTGGTGGACGTCGCTCGGTCCCGTGCAGGAGCGGCTCAGCGGTTTTCTCGCCGAGGCCGCAGAGGTCGTCCGAGATCGTTTCGGCGGCCGGATCACGTACGCCTCCGGCCCCTGGGAGGCCGTCGACTGGCGGCCGTTCGACCTCGTCGGCGTCGACGCCTATCGAGCCGCCTACAACGCCGACACGTTCCGGTCCGAAGTGCGCGCGCACATCACCCACGGCAAGCCGGTCGCGGTGATCGAGTACGGCACCTGCGCCTACCGGGGAGCGGGCGAACGCGGCGGTATGGCCTGGCAGGTACCACCGGGTGCGGTGCCCGACGAGAGCGAACAGGTGCGCTACCTCACCGAGTTGCTGGACATCTTCGAGGAGGAGGGTGTCGACACCGCGTTGTGGTTCACCTTCGCCGGCTACGGCAAGACGGCTGAGCACGACATCAGCTCGTACGGCGTGGTCCGCATGCTCGACGATGCACGCTGGGAGCCGAGGGAGGTCTTCCACAGGATGGCGGCGAGGTACGCGGACGCGTGAGGCGGTGAAGACCAATGAGCAGCCATTGGCCATGAGCACGTCTGTTGCTGAGCGGCCACCAGGTTGTGCCGGCTCCTCCGCCCGTGGGGCTCCGGACAGGCCTACCGGTCGCTGCGTTTGGCCGCCCTGCCTGCGATGAGTTCCGGCGCTCCATCGGGTCTCCACGCTGGACGACCTCTACGACCAAGGAGGAGTTTCATGGGCAAGGTCATCTACTGGATGAACACCTCGATCGACGGCTACATCGAGGATCCCGACGGTCGCCTGGACTTTATGGACCCGGCCGAGGACTTTCAGCAGGCGGCGAACGACCATGTCCGCCGGACCGCGGCGTTCCTGTTCGGGCGGCGGCTGTACGAGGCGATGGAAAAGCCCTGGACGCAGGACCTCGGCAAGGAAGGCGCCCCGGCCGTCGAGCGGGAGTTCGCCCAGCTCTATAAGGAGACACCGCGGTACGTCTTCTCCGACACTCTCCAGACCGTCCCCGAAGGACTTACGATCGTCCGTCGCAAGGACGCCGTGTCCGAGGTGACGCGCCTCAAGCAGGAGATCGACGGCACGCTCCAGCTCGGCGGCCCCGAGCTCGCCGCCTCCCTGCTGGACCTGATCGACGAGTTCTGGGTGTACGCGTTCCCCGTGATCGTCGGGGGCGGCAAGCCGTACCTTCCCGTGAGAGAAGGACTGCGGCTGCGCCTGGTCGAGCACCGTTCCCTCGCCTCAGGAACCACGTTCCGGCGCTTTGTACGACCCTGACCGACCAGGAGCCGACCCCGGGTGCACCCACGAGGGCCAGCGGCCGTACGCCCGAGCACGATCCAGGACGAAGTGGAGGCCGAGCCACCCCGGCCTGGCCTCATCGGATGTGCTTGGCCGGTTTGGTGGCGGCGTTGAGCAGGTACTCCAGGGGTCCGCGGCGGAAGAAGCGGGACCAGATCGCGGCGAACACGATCGCCCCGAGGACGAACATGAGCAGCGTCGCCCAGGACTCCTCATCGTTGGTCGCGCCGAACGAAGGCAGCCAGCCCTGTATGACGAAGTGGCCGACGTAGGCGGTCAGGGACATGGTGCCCACGGCGATGACCGGTTTGGCCAGGCGGCGCAGTCGCGGGAGGCGGTCCATCGCCACCGTCGCGCCCACGATCACGAGGATCGCGACTCCCACGCTGCCGATGATGTCGAACGTGGTGCCGCTGTGCGGCCCGGCCGTCAAGAGCGACGATGCCTGGGACTCGAGCGACCCGCTGTCGAGGGGCATCGACCCGGAGCCGCCGGACGACGGCCCGTCTTCCGCCGTGCTCCTCAACGCGTCCTTGCCGGCCAGCAGCAAGGACATGCCGTACGCGGCCACGGTGAGGGCGGCGCCGAGCGCGGCTAGGCGCCGCTGGACGGCGGTCGCGGACAGGTCGAAGCGGGCCAGCGCCATACCGGCGATCACGAACGGAATCCATGTGATCGTCGGGTAGAAGCCGGTGAACAGCAGATCGAGCACTCCCACGTCACTGAGCCGGTGGAGCGGGTCGTAGGCGTTGATGCTCTGCCGGACCGACTCGGTCAGCACCGAGTACAGGGCGAACGACAGCTGTGGTGTGACAAGGGCGAGGGCGGCCGCGATGATCGCGAGTGTCTTGGCGCGCAGGCGCAGCAGGGGCAGGGCCAGCAGGAAGTAGACCCCGTAGAAGCCGAGGATGACCACTCCCCCGTATTCCATCGCCATCGCGGTACCCAGCGCCGGCAGGACCACGGCGCGGATCGCGATCCGGGCCTTCGCCTGCCGGCCGGCCAGGCCGGTCTTCGGCTCCCGGCGGCCGGCGAGCAGCATCAGTGAGAACCCGGCGAGGGTGGCGAACAGGACCGACGAGTGACCGTCCGACATGTACCGGACCCAGCTGCCGACGCCGTCCGTGGCCGACAGCGCAGGACCGATGTGCACGACATACATGCCGAACACCGCCAGCGCACGGGCCAGGTCCACCCCGACGAGGCGCCCCATCGAAGGGCCTGGCGGGGCCGACGCGGCGGACTCGGGCGGGGTTCGGGACTGCGGAGGCGAGGTCTCCCGCGGGGCTGATGTGTCCTGCGGTGACTGTGTCTGTGTCATGCACAGAATGTCGCGTTGGACGTCCGAGGGCGGACCATCCGGCAGGCTTCGGTAACGGCCCCGCCGGTCGGCGGATACCGCCCCGCCGACCGGCGGAGTCACGTCCCGACCGGTCCGGCGCGACCGGACGGCGGTCTTTTCCAGCCACTCGGCGGGGGTGGACCCGACAGTTGCCGGATGGGCGCGGGTCGGCCGGGCTTCCAGGCTGGAGGCATGACACACCGTGCGCGATACAAGGAGCCCGACACTTCCCTCGGGTCATCGGCCGACGTACCGGGCCGGGAGGTCATGCCTGGCGGGGGCGCGTTTCTGGAATTCCTCGGCGTGACGCTGGCGGCGGGCGCCTTCGTCCTGTTCGTCGTGTGTCCTTCGGTCTCCGAAGTGCTGGTGCACGCCCACGCCACGAGGGCGGCCGCATTCGTCCCCTGAGCCGGCGCATGCTCACGCACTGATGCACCGGACCGCTGATGCGGTGCCCGTCAGACCGCAGAAGAAAGGAATTCCGTGAACACCGCATCCGCCCCGACGACGGATGAAACGTCCCTGTCCGCCCGAGAGACGGTCAAGGCGCTGTACGCGTATGTCCGCCCGCACCGGTGGGCCGTCGCACTCGGCCTGCTGTGCTCCCTGGTCGGGGCCGCCGGGGGACTGCTGCAGCCGCTGGCCACGAAGACACTGGTGGACCGGCTGGCGACAGGTGAGACCATCGCCGGGATCTTGATCGCGCTCACCGCGCTGGTGGTGCTGGGCACGGCCGTCGAGGCGTTCGGCGCGTATGTGCTGGAGCGGACGGCGGAGTCGGTGGTCCTGGCCGCGCGGCGCACCCTTGTGGGGCGGTTGCTGCGGCTGCGGATCGCGGAGTGGGAGCGGATCCCGCCGGGCGACCTGATGTCCCGGGTCACCTCGGACACCACGCTGCTGCGGGCGGTCAGCACCCAGGCGGTCGTCTCCGCGGCCACCGGCGCGGTGGCGTTCGTGGCGGCGATCGCGATGATGGCGTTCCTGGACGTCGTGCTGCTGGGTGTGACGCTCGGCGTGGTCGTGCTGGTCGGCGGGGCCGCCGCGCTGGTGATGCCGAGAATCGCCCGCGCCACCGAACGTTCGCAGGAGGCGGTCGGGGAGATCTCCATCGCGCTGGAGCGGGTCTTCGGGGCGTTCCGCACGGTGAAGGCGTCCGGTGCCGAGGAGCGGGAGACCGCCCGGGTGGAGGCGGCGGCACGGCGGGCGTGGCGGCACGGCGTGAAGAGCGCGAAGTGGGAGTCCGTGGCAGGCTCGGCGGACGAACTCGCCGTACAGCTGGCCTTCCTCGCGGTGCTCGCGGTCGGCGGGGCGCGGGTGGCGTCCGGGGAGATCCCCGTATCCACCCTCATTGCCTTCCTGCTGTACCTCTTCTACCTGATCGAACCGGTGTCCAAGCTGGTCGACGCCGTGACCCACTATCAGGAGGGGGCGGCCGCGATCTCCAGGATCGCGCACGTGGAACGCCTCTCGACGGAGCCGCCCGCCCGGCAGACGGGCACCGTGCCCAGACAGCGGGCAGCGGTGTCGGGTCCGGCGTCGGTCCGCTTCGAGGACGTGTCCTTCCGCTACCGTCCGGGCCTGCCGTACATCCACCAGCAGGTGAGTTTCGAGGTACCGGGCACCGGGATGACGGCCTTCGTGGGCCCCTCCGGCGCGGGCAAGTCGACGGTCTTCGCGCTCATCGAGCGGTTCTACGAGGCCACCGGCGGCCGGGTCCTGGTCGACGGCAAGGACGTACAGGACTGGTCCCTGTCCGAGCTGCGGTCTGCCATCGGGTACGTGGAGCAGGACGCTCCTGTGTTGGCCGGCACGCTGCGCGAGAACCTGGTCTTCGCGGCGCCCCGCGCGACGGACGACGACATCCGCGACGTCCTGGCCCGGACGAGGCTCGACACCGTCGTCGAGCGCCTGCCCCACGGCCTGGACACCTCGCTCGGACACCGCGGCTCGAAGCTGTCGGCGGCGAGCGGCAGCGCATCGCCATCGCCCGCGCCCTGCTGCGGCGGCCCCGGCTGCTGCTGTTGGACGAGGCGACCTCGCAACTCGACGCCGTCAACGAACTGGCGCTGCGGGACGTCATCGCGGAGCTGGCCCGCGAGACCACCGTGCTGGTGGTGGCCCACCGCCTGTCGACGGTGACAGACGCCGACCGGATCATCGTCATGGACGCCGGACGAGTACGGGCCGTGGGCACCCACGAGGAACTGGTGGCCCACGACCGGCTGTACGCACAGCTGACGGCCACCCAGCTCCTGGCCCCCACGCGATGACCAGCCATGCGGTGTGGAACTGCCTGGCGCAGCCCACTGCGCTGTTCGGAGGCGTGTACGGGCTCCTGGTGTCGAGATCGTGGTTCGTGGGAACTCCCGGAGCGCGGCCGGAGTGTCCCGGTCCGGGTCCACCGTGATGTACAGCGCCCGCGGGCATACCGCAGTGCACTGCGTGAAGCCGAAGATCACCAGCAGCCACCGGCCCCGGTAACCGGCACCAGGAGGCCCCCAACCTCCGCTTCCAGCTCCTGAGTTCCTGACAGGGCAGGGCGACCTCCGAAACGCCTCGGCGCGCCCGAAGCGTGTCCCCGGGTCAGCGGCCAGCGCGGATCAGGCCTGTCAGGTAGCGCCACAGCGAGGAGCGCTGCCGGGCGGACTGGTCCGGCAGCACGGTCTCGGCCGGCTCTGATGCCGGGTCGTACGCCGACGGTGCCGGGTCGGGCGCCGACGGTTGCTCGGGCGCCGAGGCAAGTTCGTACCGTACGGGCAGCGAGCGCAGGCCCCGCATGAAGGGCGAGGAGCGCCACGGCAGTTGGTCGGCGGGGAGTGCGAGGTCGAGGTGGGAGAACCGTTCGAACAGGCGGCCCACACCGACCGCTGCGACCGTCGACGCGAGCTCGCGCGCCGGGCACTGGCGGCGGCCCGCGCCCCAGGACAGGTGCGCCCGGGTGCTGATCGTGGTGCCCGGAGCCACGCTGTCGGCGAAGAGCGGGTCGGCGTGCGCTGCGGCGGAGGAGACCCACACCGGGTCGCCCGCCCGGATCGTGTAGTTCCCGAGCGGGGTGTCCTCGGCCGCGAATCGCGGTACGAAGTTCACCAGCGGCGGCTTGCGCATGACCACTCGGTTCATGGCCTCCCTGACCATCCCGGCGGACAGGCTGGCGCGCACGCTGCCCTCACCCGAGATGACCTCGACCACGGTGTTGGATATCAGGATGCCGACGTGGTCGGACGTCATGCCCAGCAGCATGAACAGCTCACGGGCCAGCTCGTCGAGCGAGAGATCGGGGTGTGCGGCCAGCAGGTACGAGGGGAAGTCGTCCCCCGGCGTCTTGAGCTTCATCGCCGCCAGTTCCGCCAGCGTCGCCAGCAGCCGCTCCAGTGCGGGCTCCGCGTCCGGACCCGCGTCCAGCACCCGCCACATGTCCATCAGCGCGTCGTCGCCCTGTGAACCGGGGAAGCCGAGCAGATGACTGGCCACCATCAGGGGCAGTGGCCGGGAGAACTGGGCGGACAGGTCCGCCACGCCCGTGCTGCCGCCCTGCCCCACCAAGGTGATCAGTTCGTCGGCGTAGGCGGTGACGGCCGTCTTCAGCCGTTTCGCCTGGGGGTGGCGCGGGTCCTGGAACGGTTTGAGAGCCGCGTCCCACGCCGTCCGCAACGGCCGGTATCCGGGGCCGCCTTGGATCAGCACATGGTTGACCTCGAGGGACGGCCCGAGCGGCCAGTCGGCCGGCACTCTGCCCTCCGAGCGGGCCCGCCAGTTTTCCAGCCCCTTCGGCCACCCGTCGTCGTCCTGGAGGACCTGAAGTGCCTCCCGGTAGCCCAGGACCAGCCAGGCAGGTACCCCCAGCAGGTCGACCGGCGCGACCGGGCCGTGCCGCTGCCTGAGCCGCTCGTACACGAGTGAGGGGCGCGTCTCGTAGTCCCGAGTCAGCAGCGGTTCCGGAGTCATCGCCTCCAACCGGGTGTCGTCCAGGTCCACGGATCCGCCGTCGCCCAACTGGGATTCCATCGTCTTGCCGCCCCTCCGACACTCCCCGTACCGACGTACCAGTCGGTAGCTGGAAACGGTGGGGACCCTACCCCAGGCCGCAGCTGCGGGCGAGCAACGGGGGGCCCGAGGCCCCGAGTCCACGGTCGGGCACGTGATGTCCGCGTGCTGTGTCTCAGGCCGCGGTGTACCCGAGTTGGCGCCTCATGTAGGGGGTCATGAGGGTCTTGGCCTTGGCAAGGGTGCTGGTGCGGCTGCCGAGTACCGCGGTCTCGCCGCCCGGCACGGGCAGCATGGTCACTCCGTCGCCCGGACCGAACGGCACGATGAGCGGGGTGCGGTGGATCGGCCGGTAGGAGCGGGGCTGCTTGCGATGCCTGCCGGAACTGTGCAGGTAGGCGCGGATGTTGTGGGCGGCGAGGTCCGCCTGGGCGAGCGCGGCAGGAGTGATCTTGAACTCGCTGACGTCGTTCACGTCGCCGACGGCGAACACGTCCAGCCACCCCTCGGCCCGGAGCATCCGGTCGACCTTCACATGCCCGGTCGCGTTCAGCCAGTCACCGTGTCCGGCCAGGCGCAGCCAGAGCGTGTTGGGGGTGGTGCCCGTCGCCCAGAAGGAGAGGTCGGCCTCGATGACGTTCCCGTGGGCATCGCGGTAGGCGCCGAAGTCGTGGCCCGGGGACATGAAGGAGTCGAGCCGCACCTCCACGTCGTGCGACTCCAGCCAGGCGCGGGCCTTGCGCCCGGCCCGCTCGCTGTGCGTGGCATGGAGCAGCGCCGACCCGGAGTGGGCGAGCGTGACCCGGGCGTCCGGCCGGGTCAGCCGGATCTCGGCGCTGAGCTCGACGCCGGAGGGCCCGCCGCCGACGACGAGGACATGTTCCGCGGTGGCGATGTTCTGCTGGTGTCCGACGAACGACTTGGCCGCCTCGTCGACGGTGGTGCCGGTGAAGCGGGCCGGTTCGGGATAGTCGGCACCGGTGGCGATCACCACCACGTCGTACGGGAGCCGTTCGCCCGTGGCCAGCAGCACCTGCCGCTCGGCGGTGTCGATGCGGACCGCCTTGCCCACCGCCACACGGCCGTTGCGCAGCAGCCGGTCGTACGGAATGAACGGCATCACCGTCCAGTCGGGGCGCACGCCGGCACGCAGGGAGGCGATGCGGTGGAAGAAGACCTCCTTGCGATCCACCATCGTGACCCGCGCCGTTCCGTCCAGCCGTTTCGCCAGCCGGACACCTGCATAGCCGCCGCCGATCACTACTACGTCGCTGTCACGCACGCCGGGTCTCCTGTGCCTGGTGGGGGGAGCGAGTGTCGCCGTGATTGGGGTCGGCGTCGACCACTCGACTGTCGGCGAGGGTAACGCTTGAAACCTAAAAGATTACTTAACTTCTGTGTGCGTTCTGTGAAGTGACGGCGCGGATGTCGACATACGGTTTGTCCGGGGGTGGGGAACGTGACGGAGACAGCAGGACGTCGCGGCGTTCGACGCGGGACCGGGACGCGTTCTGCGCAGCCACGCCGGCCGATCCGCCGCCGGCCTGACAGCGGCGGCGACCGAAGGCGGCGGCGACGCCGGCGCTCTCCATCAGCACGGGACCGGCTCGCGGCGGGCGCGGTTTCCGTCACGGTGCCCGACCATGCACCGCGCCGGTCGGATCACTCCGCCGGTTCTTCAAGGCCTGCGCCGGGTTTCTCGCCGCCGGTTCAAGGTCTGTGCCGGGTCTCGCTCACAGGGTGTGCGGTCAGCGCTCGATCCGGTCGGACTCGTCCTGCCGGACCACGCACAGGGCCCAGATGATGAACCCCGAGAAGGCGATCATCACGATCGACCAGACCGGGTAGTACGGCAGGGACAGGAAGTTGGCGATGACGATGAGTCCGGCGATGGCCACTCCGGCGACGCGGGCCCACATCGACGCCTGGAAGAGACCGAAACTGACGAGCACGGCGACGGCGCCCAGGATGAGGTGGATCCAGCCCCAGCCGGCGAGGTCGAACTCGAAGACGTAGTTGCGTGTCGTGACGAAGATGTCGTCCTCGGCGATCGCCATGACGCCCCGGAAGATGTCGAGCATGCCTGCGATCATGAGCATGACGGCTGCGAAAACCGTCAGGCCTTCGGCCCAGTGCTGCTTGGCCGGGTGCGCGTGCGTGGTGTGTGTCGCGGTCATCCTGTTGCCTCGTTTCAGTCTCGCGCGGTCCGCTCAGCGACTGGAGGTGGAGGTTCCGGCGCCCGTCCGTTCCGACGGGCCGTGGCCGCTCAGGACCAGCTCCTTCGCCCGGCTGAACTCCTCGTCCGTGATGTGGCCGCGGGCGCGGATCTCGGACAGCCGTGTGAGTTCGTCGACGCTGCTCGGTCCGCCGTCGCCGCCCCTCGCGGTCTCCCGGACGTATGTGTCGAAGGCCTCCTGCTGTGCGCGCGCCTGAGCCACCTCACGGCGGCCCATGTTCCTGCCGCGGGCGATCACGTAGACGAAGATGCCCAGGAAGGGCAGGACGATCACGAACACCAGCCAGCCGGCCTTGGCCCAGCCGCTCAGGGTGTCGTCGCGGAAGATGTCGACGACGATCCGGAAGAGCAGGATGAACCACATGATCCACAGGAAGAACCACAGCATGGACCAGAAGACGCTCAACAGCGGATAGTCGTACGCGAGGAACATCTGCCCACTCATGTCTCTCCTCCGTCCCGGGCGTTCGCCCGGCAGCCGTTCTCTGCCGTCTTCAGCGTGCCCACGGCAAGGACCCGGCGGCCTCACCCGGGACGGGTGAGCGGACGGGCCGGCGATCTTCCCGGCCGGTGCGAGGGTGGAGCCGCGGCGGGCTTCCTGACCATGGTTCACAGGACCGCGTGCCCCGGTTCGTCGGCGGCCGGGGCCGGGGCCGGGGCGGGACCCGCGGCGGCGGCAAGCACCGCCGCGACGGTCAGCACGGCCAGGACCAGGGCGAGGACGAGCACCACCGCACCGACCGTGGGGTGGTTCCAGAGAACTAGTGCCAGCACGCCCGCTCCGATGGCGATGCCGGTGAACCACGAGTGGTGGGCGGCCAGCCGGCGCCCTACGGGCCCGGTGCGCACTCCGGCGCGGGTCAGCGCCTGCCCGGCGGCCGTGGCGCCCCGCTGCGCCACGGTCCGGACGGCGCGGGCAGCCCGCCCGGGACCGTACAGACAGGCCGTCAGCGCCGTGATCAGGGAAACGACGAGGAGCGTGCGCGTGCTGTCGCGCAGGAAGCGGAGAAAGGTGTCGAAGACCGCCGCGGCGGCGTCGGACGGCAGTGCCGCCGGTGGGACCGAGTCCAGGTAGGCCCGTCGTACGAGGGCCAGCGCGACGAGCAGCAGCACCATCATCACGCCGATGCCAAGGGCGGTGACCAGCAGCATGACGCGGTGTCCGGGAGCGGTCCACACGGCGAGGGCGGCGAGGGCGACGGTCAGCACGGGCAGCCAGACGCCGACGATGTCCAGCAGCCGCATCGCGTCCTGCGCCCTGCCCAGTTGGTCGGTCCGGAACAACGTGACCGAGCGGTCGGTGTCCGGGATGGCGGCGGCCTTGCCGAAGCCCTCGTCGACGAGGCGCTGCCGTACCTGGTCGACCACGGCTCCGATGTCCAGTTCGACGGTGTCGCCCGTGGCACGAAGCGCGCCCTCCCGCTCTCCGGTGACCATGTTCAGCACCGCGGCGTGAGCCCGTCGGTTGGAGCCCTCCCAAGCCTGCTGGAAAGCGTCGCTTGTGACCACGCGGCTGACGTTGCGGTGCACGACGGTCCGCACCGCGGAGCGCAGGGGACCGGCGAGGGCCTCGGCCCTTTCCACCACGCGCGGTGGTGCCCCGGTGTCCGCGAGCGCCTTGGTGAGCGAGGCCGTCACCGCCTCGACGTCCACGTTGTCCACCACGCGGTCGGTCAACCGGTCGGTCACGACCTTCTGGACGGCCGGATCCGACGCCAGCGGCGCGACCGTCTGCACGTATCGGTCGGTGTCCGAGACTTGGTCGTCAACCCAGGCCGCGACGACGGCCAGGGGTGCGAGCAGGACGGTCAGCACGAGCAGGACCGAGGCACCCGCCCGACGCGCTCGCCGGTGGCGTACGCGCGCGGCCCGGCGCAGCCGCTCGTACTCCGCGTGTTCCGCCGCGGTCAGGTCGTGACCGGATCTCGCGGTTCCGTCGGAATGGGGCGGTACGGAGGCCTTGCCCGAGACCATGGCTCCTCCTCGGTCGGGTGTGCCGCCGTCGGAAACGGTCGGCACACCGCCTTCGGGTGACGAAGGCTGCGGCACCGCTGTCCGGCTCGCCCTGAAGGGTCGGCCGTGGCCTCGGAGCGGATCAGGCTGTCCCGTCGGGGCCGGGCGGGCCTGTCGTGGAGGACCTGTGGAGTGCGGCTCTCCATGCGAGGGCGACCGCCGCCTCGGCCAGGCCGAGCAGGACGAGCCACAGGCCGAGCAGCCGGGTCAGCGCCCGGGCCGACTCGGCCGGCAGGGCCAGCACCACGATTCCGGCGACGATGCCGATCACCGCGGCACCGAGGACGAAGCCGCGGTGGGGCAGGTCCTCGGCGGCGATGGCCGTGTAAAGAGTGAGGATGCCGGACACCAGCCAGACGACCCCGACGATCAGCGAGAGTGCGGCGACGGTCTGCAGCGGATTCCTCAGGCACAGCACGCCGCCCAGGACGTACAGCACCGCGAGGAGGAGCCCGGGCAGCCGTTCGCCGAGCTCGTCCCGGGCGAAGACTTCAACGAACCGGAACGCCGCGCTCATGAGCAGGTACAGGCCGACGAGGACGGCCAGGACATGCAGGGTCTCGTCCGGCCAGACCAGCACCAGGACGCCCGGCACGAGCGTGGCGACCGCGGAACCCAGGATCCATGTCCAAGAACGACCGAGTCCCGCCATCACCTCGGCGGGGGCGCCCGCCGGCCCGGTGGCCGCACCGTCGGCCATGTGTCCTGGTCCGGTGCGCGGTGCCGGACCACGCGAAACGGTCATGGCTCCTCCTCGCGTGATCGAGCGGTTCGCTCCCGGACCGCCGGCGGGCGGCGTGCGGGGACCTCACCGGGCCAGCTTCCCGCCCGTCGTCGGCGGCCGGGTCACCCCCGGCGGGTGATCCGTGCGCACCGCAGGAGCGATGAGGGTGGAGCCGAGAGACATGCGCCGATGTGCGGCGGAACGGACTGAAGAGACACGAGATGAACGATCCAGGGGCTGCCCGGACGGAGCCCGCCCGGTCCGGGCGGGCTCCGTATCGGATCCGCCCGGGTCCGCGGCGGCGGGCGGCGGCCGTGGCCGTCGCGCGAGCGGCGTCGGTCGCGGCGGGTCTCGTCATCGCGTACTACCTGCTGCCCTTGGACGGGCGCGGCACGGCCGGCACTTCGGCCCTGCTCGCATGCGGTCTGCTGGCGGTCGTCGTGGTCTTCGTGTGGGAGGTGCGGGCCATCGTGCGCTCGCCCCATCCCCGTCTGAAGGCGGTCGAAGCCCTGGCCGCCACGCTGGTGTTGTATCTGGTGCTCTTCGCCGGGGCCTACTACCTGCTGGACCGTTCCACCCCCGGTTCCTTCAGCGAGCCGCTGACCAGGACGGACGCCCTGTACTTCACGCTGACCACGTTCACCACCGTCGGGTTCGGCGACATCACCGCCCGTTCCCAGACGGGGCGGGTGGTGACGATGCTTCAGATGACCGGCGGGCTGCTGCTCGTGGGGGTCGCCGCACGGGTGCTCGCGGGCGCGGTCCGGGCGGGGCTGCGGCGGCAGGGCCGGGAGCCGCCGCCCGAATAGGGCTCCTCGGCACAAGGACAGTGGTCCAGGAGGTTTTGAGTCATGGCCGTATCGAGCGAATTCACGGCGTTCCTGTCACCGGCCGAGAGAGCGGCGTACGGACGGAACGCGCGCACCCGCGCCTCACGTTCGTGCCACGGCTGGTTCGAGGCGGCGCCGGAACGGCCCGGCCCCATTGAGGTGATAGAGCGTCAATCAGCCACGCGACTACCCGAGTTGGTGCCGATCCGCTACGGCCGCATGCTGGAGTCCCCGTTCCGCTTCTACCGAGGCGCGGCGGCGATCATGGCGACGGACCTCGGGCCTCTCCCGAACACCGGCCTGACGGTGCAGCTCTGCGGGGACGCCCACCTGCTCAACTTCCGGCTGCTGGCCTCGCCCGAGCGTCATCTGGTCTTCGACATCAACGACTTCGACGAGACCCTGGCCGGGCCGTTCGAATGGGACGTCAAGCGGCTGGCGGCCAGCTTTGCGATAGCGGGCCGGGCCAACGGCTTCTCGCTCAAGGAGCAGAGCGGCGCGGTGCGGGCCTGCGTGCAGGCCTACCGCGAGCGGATGCGGGAGTTCGCCGGCATGCCGACCCTGGACATCTGGTACGCGCAGGACGACGCCGACCGGATGCGGGAACTGCTGGCCTCCTCGATGGACAAGGAGGCCAGGCGCCGTACCGCCGAGGCGACGGCGCGGGCCCGAACGCGCACCCATCTGCAGGCCTTCGCGAAACTCACCCGGGTCACGGCCGAGGGCCGGCGGATCGCACCGGACCCGCCGCTGATCACTCCACTCCGGGATCTGCTGACGGACCCCTCCGAGGACGGGCAGGAGAAGGAGCTCCAGACCCTCCTGGACGGGTACGCGCGGACCCTGTCGTCCGAGCGCCGGCATCTGCTGCGCCACTACCGACTGGTCGACATGGCCCGGAAGGTGGTGGGCGTCGGCAGCGTCGGAACGCGCTGCTGGATCCTGCTCCTGCTCGGCAGGGACGACACCGACCCCCTGTTGCTGCAGGCCAAGGAGGCGCAGGAGTCGGTCCTCGCCGCCCACACGGGCGGCCACGGCTACGACAACCAGGGCCGCCGTGTGGTGGCGGGACAGCGGCTGATCCAGACGACCAGTGACATCTTCCTGGGCTGGACCCACGTCGTGGGCCTCGACGGGCAGGAACGGGACTTCTACGTACGACAACTACGGGACTGGAAGGGCATCGCGCGGCCGGACACCATGGGCCCTGGCCTGCTCCGCCTGTTCGCCCAGCTGTGCGGGGCCAGTCTGGCCCGGGCCCACGCCCGCTCCGGCGACCCCATCGCCATCGCCGCCTACCTGGGCGGGAGCGATCGCTTCGACCGGGCGCTCACCGGATTCGCCCAGGCCTACGCCGATCAGAACGAGCGGGACTTCGAGGCGCTGGGCGCCGCCGCCCGCTCCGGCAGGATCCACGCCGAGAGCCTGTGACCACTCGTCCGACCGCTCGTCCGACCATTCGCCCTATGGACTACGGATCGTCGTTTGACCCTTCGCCGTACGGATCGTCGTGCGGACGCCTCACTCCGGCAGCTGGCGCATCTCCATGACCCGTAGTCCCAGCGACTGGCAGCGGGCCAGCAGCCCGTACAGGTGCGCCTCGTCGACGACGGAGCCGTACAGGACCGTCTGACCGGACATCACCACGTGGTCCAGTTCCGGGAAGGCTCTGGTCAGCGTCTCCGACATGTGTCCTTCGACGCGGATCTCGTAGCGCATGAACTGCTCTCCCCCGGGTGGCCTGGGACAGGCGGGCTGCGCCCCTTCCCTGCGATCGTCCGCCTCGGCACACCGCTCGGCCTCACCCCGTAGAGGTGACACGTCGCCCGGCACGCTCCACCTGCGTCAATGATGCAGGAAGAGCTTGAACGAGATGATCAGCAGACCGAGCAGCAGATTCACCGAGGCGGTGGCGGTCACCATCCGCCACGAGGCGCCGGCACGTCGTGCCGCGGCCGCCGACCAGCCCATCTGCCCCGCCACGGCCACCGCGAGCGCCAGCCACAGGGCCCCGTCCACGTCGAGGCCCAGGAGGGGACTGACGGCCACGGCGAGGGACGGTGGGAGGGCGGCCTTGACTATCGGCCACTCGTCGCGGCACACGTGCAGCACGGTCCGGCGGTCCAGGCTCCGCTCCACCAGACGCGCCCCGAACAGCTGGGCGTGCACATGCGCGATCCAGAACGCCACGCCGGTGAGCAACAACAGCAGCACCAGTTCCAGGCGAGGGAACGAGCCCAGGGTGCCGGCGCCGACGACCACAGAGGCGGCAAGCATGGATCCGTAGACGCCACCGGTGTAGTCGGCGTGAGCCCGGCGCTCGTCTGTGCGACCTCGGGCCGTGACGTGCTCGGCCTTGGACATCGCGGCCTCCCTCGAGGTCAGCGAGCCGAGCCGGTCGTGCCGGCCGGAGCGCCCGTGTCGGGTTGCTGCGGTCGGGCGGCGGCCCGCCGGGTCGGCAGATGCTGCGTGACCAGGAAACTGACGAGCGTGATTCCCCCAGTGGCGAGGATCGCCGCCTTCAGGCCGTCGAGCTGCGCCGAGGCGTACGAGTCCACGAGGGCGTCGACCTCGGACGGCGGCAGGCCGGCGCGTTCGGCCGCCGAGCGCACCTGCTCGGTGGGTACGAAGCTGATCCCGGCCTGGAGGGCGACACCGGTCTGCCGGCGGGCCTCCTCCGACAGGCTCGGGTTGTCGTCCACCTGCGTGGTCATGGCGTGGGCCAGGGCGCCGATGAGCAGCGATCCGATGAGCGCGGTGCCCAGCGCGGAGCCCAGGTTCTGGGCGGTGAACTGCAGCCCGCCGACCTCGCTGCGTTCCTCCTCGCCGACACTGGACTGGACGACGTTGCCCAGCTGCGAGGCGAGCAGGCCCATGCCCACGCCGAGCAGGGCCATGGCTCCGGCGAACTGCGCGTCGTCGATGACCGGGTCGATGGTGGCCAGCAGCCACACGATGGCGGCGGCCAGGGTCGCCAGGGCGAGCCGGACCACCCGGCGCGGTCCGGCCACCCGCCCCAGCCGGGCGGCGACCATGGAGGCCGCGAGCATGGTGACGGACACCGGGAGCAGCCGCAGACCCGTCTCGAAGGCGTCGAACCCCTGAACCACCTGCAGGTACAGCGGGATGGTGAAGAACAGTCCCAGCAGGATGAGGTTCTGGCTCAGCAGTGACATCAGGCCGGAGCGCAGCGCGGGCTTGTGCAGCAGGGCCAGATGCACCAAGGGCTCGGCACCGCGGCTGTCCCGCCGCCTCTCCCAGTGCAGGAAGACGGCCAGCACGGCCACCCCGGCGCCGATCACGAACAGCGTCGGCGCGAAGCCCAGGACGGTGAAGGGCGGGTTGCGCGGCTGCACCCATCCCCAGGAGCCGCTCTGCAGCACCCCGAGCACGCCAATACCCAGACCGGCTGCCGAGAGTGCGGCGCCCACCCCGTCCAGCCGGGGGCGCGGGCCGGTCCTGGGGGATTCCGTGATCACCCGGCGGAAGCACAGGACGGCCAGAACGACCACGACCTCACCGGCGAACACCAGCCGCCAGGTGAGGTAGGTCGTCACCCAGCCGCCCAGCAGCGGGCCGACCGCGATGCCGGCCCCGGCGAGTCCGCCGATGACGCCGTAGGCGACGGCCCGGTCCCGCCCGCGGTAGGACTCGGCAACGAGGGCCGCCATGGCCGGCAGCACCATCGCGGCACCGAGTCCTTCGATGACCGACCAGCCCAGCGCGAGGACCCAGAGGGTGGGAGCCGCGGCGGTCAGGGCCGAGCCCGTCGCGTAGACGACGAGGCCGGACAGGAACAGGCGACGGCGTCCGAAGAGATCCCCCAACCTGCCGCCGATGATCATGAACGCGGCCATGACCAGCGCGTACAGCGTGATGACGGCCTGAATCGCGGTGACCTCGGTGTCGAAGTCCTCGACCAGTTGGCTGATGGACACATTCATGACGGAGGTGTCCAGGACCATCAGGAACTGGGCCGTGCCCAGCACCATCAGAGCCCGCCAGTGCGTCACGGTGCCCACCTCGCCGAGTCGGCCGGGGCCCGGCGGAGTCCACCGGGCAGCGGCCGGCGCGTGCCCTGCCGCCACCCCTATGGCATCCGAAGCGTTTCCCCCGCGCCTCACCCACCACGGGCGAGCCGCGCGGCCCCCCTCACGACCACGTGGTCACAGCAGCCGCAGCTCGCGCGCCCGGCGCACCGCGTCGTGGCGCCGGTTCACCGCAAGCTTCCGGTACACGCTCTTGAGGTGGGTCTTGACGGTGTTCACCGAGACATACAGATCGGCGGCGATCTCTTCCGTCGACATCATCTGGGCCAGCCGTTGCAGCACATCGCGCTCGCGTCCGCTCAGCTCCTCCACGACCGGCGCCGGAAGCTGGTCCTCGAGCCGTGGCGGCCCCCCGTGCGGCGACGGAACGGGGGTGAGCCAGCCCGCGGCCAGCCCGCGCAGTGGCCCCGTACTCAGCAGAGGCCGGATCCACGGTCCGGCTTCGAGGAAGGGGCGCCGCAGCCGCTCGCGCCGTGCCTCGTGAAGAGCCTGGGCCACGAGCCTGCGCGAGGTGGCGGAGTCTCCCGAGCGGTCCGCGGCCTCTGCCCTGACCAGCGAGGCCCGGACGGTCACGGCGGGGCCGGTGCGGCCCACGGGGCGCGCGCTGTCGAGCAGGTCGATCGCCGCGACGGGCCTGCCCGCGGCGAGCTGGGCCCGCGCGGCCTCCACGGCACACGCCACCTGGTCGTCGGGTACCGCTTGCAGCAGCTTGGCGGCCGTCTCCGGCCGCCCTTCGGCCAGGTGTGCGGCGGAGGCGACCAAGGCGGTGTGTCCCTCCGCCCACGGTGAGACCACGTCGGCGGCGACGGCCGGTTCCGCCGCTTCGAGCGCAGCACGCGTCTTGCCACGGGCGAGCAGCAGACGTCCGGTGGCAATGGCCCGCCCCGCTGCCGCCACCGGGTCCCGCATCGCGCCGTGCGAGTCGGCCGCCGCGTCGAGGAGGGTCTGGGCCTGACCCAGTTCGTTGCGGTCGACGGCCACGGCGGCCAGGACCAGCAGCCAGATTCCGGAGCCGGACGCCCGTGGCAGGCCGAACCGCGCCGTCTCGGTCATCGCCGCCAGTGCCTTGCGCTCCGCCCTGCCGAGCCAGCCGTTCAGGTAGTCGATCAGGGCCAGGTGGCCCAGGGACTCCTCGCGCGGCAGTGCTGTCGAAGCTCCCCCGGAGCAGCCGGCCGCCGTGGTCAGGGCGGCGCGTGCGTCCTCGAAGCGCCCGGCCCACAGCCACGTCGAGCCCAGATGGGTCATCAGGAGGGCGGTGAGTTCGGGATGCTCGTCCAGGAGGTGGGTGGGCACCTCCTCCTGGAGTTTCTCGGCCGTCTGCGCGGCCGTCTTCGCCCTTCCCGGCGAACCGGCCAGCCGGGCCGCCAGGGCTTCCAACAGGGCACAGCTCAACTGGGCCGCCGCCAGGCCGGGTGCGCCGTCCGCCGTCGGCCTCTCCTCCGCCAGGCTCTGCTCGGCGCGCCGCAGGTGGGTCAGGCCACGGTCGAGTCTGCACCGGGACAGCTCACGCGCCGCGCGGACGAGGTCCGTGGCGGGGCTCTTGGCCTCGGGCCCCATCCGTGAGAACAGTTCGGCCAGGTCGTCGGAGCGAAGGCCGGTGAACAGCTGACCGATGGCGAGGTCGTCGACGAGGGCACCGGCGGTGAACTCCCAGTCGCCCGCGGCGACACCGTGGCCCAGCGTCTCCACGAGTGATCCGCAGCGCCGCAGCCATTCCGCTGCCCGCCGGTGGAGCTCGGGCTCCAGGAGAGGGGACCGCACCCGCAGATGGGCGTGGAGGATCTCCCCGAACAGCGGGTGCAGCCGGTACCAGGCGTGCCCGAGGTGCTCGACGAACGCGTTCCCGCGGTGCAGCCCGGCCAGGATCGGCTCGGCATCGGTGCGCTCCGTCAGCGCGTTCGCCAGCTCGGGACAGAAGCGCTCGAGGACGCTGACCCGCAGGAGGAGGTCCTGCGTCTCGGGAGTCTGCCGCTTGAGCACCTCCGCCAGCAGGAAGTCCGCGACGGTGGTGCGGTCGGCCTCGAACTCCTTGAGATACGTCTCCGGATCCGGGCTCTCCTGCGCGGCCAGGGCGCACAGCCGTAGGCCGGCGGCCCATCCCCGGGTGCGCTCCACGAGTGCACGCGCGGCCGGCACCGGAACGCGCAGCCCGTGCAGCTCCAGCAGCGCGGCCGCTTCCTCGGAGGTGAAGGCCAGCTCCGCTGCTCTGATCTCCGTCATGTCGCCGGCAGCGCGGTAACGGTGCAGCGGCAGCAGCGGTTCGGTGCGGGTGACGAGGATCAGGCGCATGCCCCGTCCCGCGTGGTGCAGGACGAACTCCAGCTGCTCCGCGATCTCCGGGTCGGTCACACGGTCGTATTCGTCGAGCACCACGATCACGGGCCGGTCCCGAGCGCTCAGGTCGGCGGCGAGTCGCGCCAGCAGAGTGTGGTCCACGCGGCTCGCGTCCGCGGGGAAGCCGATCTCGGCGGGCAGCGGCACACCGGAGGAGCGCAGGGCCTGGAGCAGGTACGCCCAGAACATGCCGCATCCCTGGTCCGCCGCGTCGGTGGTGAGCCAGGCGACCGGCCGGTCCCGCCCCGCGGCCCAGTCGGCGACCAGCAGGGTCTTGCCCGCACCCGCGGCGCCGTTGACCATGGTCAACGGCGTCAGAAGTGCCTGGTCGAGATGGTTGACCAATCGCTCCCGCCGCAGGAACGTCGCGGGGCGCGTCGGTACGGCGAACCGCGTGCGCAAGAACGGGTCTCCCTGAGGATCGGCGCGCGGACTGCTCGCTTCCGGGCCGCTCTCCTCCAACCCAGCCATGGCGCTCACCACCACTGTTCGTCAGGTCATGGGCAGCGCTCTCCGTTCAGCATCCCAGTGTTCCCGCGCATGCGCGCGCCACATAGGGGCCGGCGGTCCCGGTGGAGGGGCGAATGGCACCGGCCGCGCGACTTCCGCGGGCCCCGAAAGGGCCGCGCTCAGCCGACCGCGTCCATCTGGTGATCCAGCGAGAGGGCGGCCGTGATCAGGGCCAGGTGCGTGAAGGCCTGCGGGAAGTTTCCGAGCTGCTCCCCCGTCGGGCCGACTTCCTCCGCGAACAGACCCGCATAGTTGGCATAGGTGAGCATCTTGACGAAGGCGTACCTCGCCGGACCGAGCTGTCCCGCCTGCACGAGTGCGTCGACGTAGAAGAAGCTGCACAGGGAGAACGTGCCCTCGCTGCCGCGCAGTCCGTCCGGTGACGCCGCCGGGTCGTAGCGGTGGACGAGGCTGTCGGAGACGAGTTCGTCCTCCATCGCCTCGAGGGTGGACAGCCAGCGCGGATCCGTTGGCGAGACGAACCCGACGGAGGGCATGAGCAGAAGGGAGGCGTCGAGGGTGGTGTCCTCGTACCGCTGAACGAACGCCCGGCGCCGCGTACTCCAGCCGCGCTCCATGACCTGGCGCAGGATGTCGTCCCGTGCAGTGCTCCATTCCACGATGTCCGCGGGGCGGGCGAAGTCACGGGCCATCCGGATGCCTCGGTCGAAAGCGGCCCAGCACATGAGGCGGCTGTAGGTGAAGTCCTTCTGTCCGCCGCGGGTCTCCCAGATCCCCTCGTCGGGCCGGTCCCATGCCTTCACCAGCCAGTCGAGCACTCCGGAAAGGGCCTGCCAGCCGTCGTAGGGCGGCACCTCGCCGACGTCCTCCACCGCCTGGGACAGGGCGAGCACCGCCTCTCCGTAGATGTCGAGCTGGAGTTGGCCCGCGGCGCCGTTGCCCACCAGTACCGGCGTCGATCCGCAGTAGCCCTCGAAGTGGTCGAGGACTTCTTCCGGCAGTTCGGGGTCGCCGTCGATGCGGTACATGATCTGCAGGGGCTCGCCGGTCGTGGTGCGGCCCGCCCTGAGCCGGTCGCCGAGCCACCTGCGGAACGCGTCGGCCTCCTCGGTATAGCCAAGTCCCAACAGGGCGCCGACCGACATCGAGCCGTCACGCACCCATGTGTAGCGGTAGTCCCAGTTGCGTCCGCCGCCGATCTGCTCGGGCAGCCCCATGGTGGGCGCCGCGACGGGCGCTCCGGTCGGCGCGTACGTGAGCAGTTTCAGGGTGATGGCCGCCCTGTTCACCATGTCCTGCCAGCGTCCGCGGTACCGGCTGCGGCCCACCCACGCGTGCCAGAAGTCCCGGGTCTCCTCGTACAGCGTCGTGACGGCCGCCTGCGTGAGCGGAGGCACGGGCGCGTCGTCCGTGTCGCCCATCGTCAGTACGACGGTTGCGAACTCGTCCTGGTCCAGGGTCAGTTCGCCGCGGACATCGTCGCCGTCCCTGCTCCACGCCACCGGGCCGACCGTCTGCAGCACGGCCCGGGCGCCGGGAGCGTCGAGATGGATGGAGTCCTCGCCCACGTCGATGCGGTGCCCGGCACGGCCGTAGTCGAAGCGGGGCCGGCACTCCAGCGAGAAGCGGACCCGGCCGCGGGTCACCCGCAGGATCCTGACCAGCCGGTGCCGCGCCGCGGGGCTCTCGGGGTGTTCCACCGGCATGAAGTCGACCACCTCGCCCACTCCCGCCTCCGTCAGAAAACGGGTCACCAAGACCGCCGTGTCCTGCAAGTACAGCTGCACCGGGGGGCGTTGGGTGTCGGCGGAGACGGTGAAGTGGCCACCGCGGTCGTGGTCGAGGAGCGAGGCGAACACGCTGGGCAAGTCGAACCTGGGCGCGCACAGCCAGTCGACCGTGCCGTCGGAGGAGACCAGTGCGGCGGTCTGCAGATCTCCGACCAGCCCATGGTCCGCGATCGCGGGATAGCGTCGCATGGTCGGTGCTCCTTCCGGCCGGAGCGGCCCCGGGCACCCGAGCGTCCCGGGCGCGTGTCACGCCCCGCCTCTGCCACCCTCGCCGCGCCGGGCCTCTCCGCCATGGGTGAGTTGCCGGACGGCGCGGCGCCGCAGAGCGCGTCCCGCACTCCTCGTGAACGTGGCCGGTCGTCTGCGGATGCGGTGGTGCCGACCGCGGAGCACGCTGGAAGCACGCCCGGATACGGGGCAACCGTGCGCCGGAGCACGCGCGGGACGGAGCTCGGAGGTGGTCCCCGTGGCGCACACCGATCCCGGTGGGCGAGTGGACGAGATGACGGCCTCGATGCTGGAGGCGCTGTTCACACAGTCACCGATCGGGCTCCACCTGCTGGACACCGGTCTGCGGGTGGTGCGCGTCAACACCGCCACCCCCGCCATGCGGGGCGTACCCCTGGACGAACTGAAAGGGCGCCCGGTACGCGATGTCTACGACATCGTCGAAGACAGCGACGTGGAGGCGCTCCTGCGCGAGGTGCTGGATACCGGAGTCCCCCTGCTGCAGCGCATCGTCCGGGCGCGGGTCAGCGGGAACCCGCCGCAGGATCGGCAATTCGAGATCAGCGCGCTGCGCCTGGAGAGCCCGCACGGGTCGGTGCTCGGAGTGGCTGTCACCGCGATCGACGTCACCGAGCGGGAGCGGGCCCGCGCCCGCACCAGGGTGCTCGACGCCGTACGCGGGCAGGTGGGACACACCCTGGATCCTGCCGTGACCGGCGAGGAACTCGTCGCGACCGTGGTCCCCGCGTTCGCCGATGTCGCGATCGTCGAAGTGGTGGAGGCGGTGATACGCGGCGACGACCCGCCGCCGGCCCCGCTGCCCACGGGCACGCCCGTGATGCGCACCGCTGTCCGGGGCGAACCTTGGCGGCAGTCGCAGGCCCACATGGTGGGCGAGGTCCGCCGCCTGCCTGCTCCCACCCCCTTCACCCAAGTCCTGGCCGACCTGCGTCCACGCGTGGTCTCGCTGCGTCAGGCCGCCCCGTGGCTCTCCGTCGATCCCCTTGGCGCGGAGGCGCTCCGCGCGTCGGGGGCGCATTCTCTCCTCGTGGTTCCCCTGGCGTTGCGCGACGCCGCCCTCGGCATCGTGAGTCTGTACCGCACGGGACACTCGCCTCCCTTCGACGAAGGCGACCAGGAGCTCGCGGTCGAACTGGCCGCGCACACGGCGCTGTGCATCGACAACGCCCGGCGCTACACCCGGGAGCACACCGTCGCCGCCACCGTCCAGCGCCAACTGCTGCCCCGGCGGCCGGAGACCCACGCGTCGCTGGAGACCGCCTATCTCTCCGTCAGCGGTGCCGATCCCGGCGCCTGGTACGACACCATCCCCCTGTCCAGCGCCCGCACCGCCCTGGTCGTCGGCAAGGTGTCGGGACGCGGTCTCAACGCGGCCGCGACCATGGGTCAGTTGCGCACGGCCGTACGCTCGCTGTCGGCGTTCGACCTCGCCCCCGACGAGATCCTCGCCCGCCTGCACGACACGGCGGGCCAGCTCGCCGCCGAACGGGCACATCTCCCGCTCGGCGATCCGCTGCGCCGCGAAACGCTCACCGCCGACTGCGTGTTCGCGGTGCACGACCCCCTGACGGGCACCTGCGCGATGACGGCAGCCGGCCACCTGACCCCGCTCGTCGTGCGCCCCGACGGCACCGTCACCGTTCCCGGCGCACCGGCCGGGCCACAGCTGGGCACCACGGAGGGCGCGCCCTTCGCGGCCGTCGACGTCGAGGTGCCGGACGGCAGCGTCCTTGTGTTCGCCAGTGATCCGCTCCTCACCTCCTATCTCGCCGAATCATCAGGGTCGTTGCCGTTGCCGTCGCTGTCGGCGCCGGACTACCGTGACCGCCCGCTCCAGGACCTCTGCGACGCCCTCGTCTACGCATTCCCGGCGGGTCTGGGAGCCGGGGACGCCGCGATGATCGTCGCCCGCACCCGGTCCTTCCCCCGCGACCGGTTCACCGCTTGGCCGCTCGACCCCGACCCCGCGGCCGTGGCCGTCGCCCGGCGCCGTACCCGCGGGCAACTCGCCGCGTGGGACGTGGACGACGAGACCGCCTTCAACACCCAGCTCATCGTCAGCGAACTCGTCACCAACGCCGTCAGGTACGGCAGCCCACCGCTCGAACTCCGCCTGATCCATGACCGCTCCCTGACCTGCGAGGTGCGGGACGCCGGTTCGGCCGCACCGCACCTGCGCCACGCCGCCACGGTCGACGAAGGCGGGCGCGGCCTGTTCATCACCGCGCAGCTGGCACAGGCCTGGGGCACCCGCTACACGCCTCCGGGCAAGACGATCTGGGCCGAGCAGGCACTGTCCGGCATCCCCAGGCCCGACGACTCGCTGTGATCCGCGCCGCGGGCGAGACAGGCGATACGGAATACGACATGCCGGATTCGCCCCCCGAAGGCCTCCGAGACCGTCCGGCCGGTATCTATCTGAAACGTCAAGTAATGGCCATAGGTTGCTCGTTTGCGTACCCCAACTGTCCCTGCAGCACCTACTCTCCCTCCAAGTCCATTCGACGAGGAACAGGCGAGCTGAGGGCAATGGAGCCACTTCGTCCCACGGATCCGGAGCACTTGGGGCCGTACCGTCCTGTCGCGCGGCTCGGCGCCGGCGGGATGGGAGAGGTATTTCTCGCCAGGGACGACCAGCAGCGGACCGTGGCCGTCAAGGTCATACGGCCGGAACTGGCCGCGAGCAAGGACTTCCGGATCCGTTTCCGGCGCGAGGTGGACGCGGCGCGGGCGGTGAGCGGCAGATACACGGCGACCGTCGTGGACGCCGACCCGGACGGCCCCGTCCCCTGGCTGGCCACCGCGCACATCCTCGGCCCGACGCTGGCCGACGCCGTCGAGGAGTACGGGCCGCTGCCGCCGAAGTCGGTGCTCGCGCTCGGGGCCGGACTCGCCGAGGCGCTGATCGCCGTGCACTCCGCGGGACTGGTGCACCGCGATCTCAAACCGTCCAATGTGCTGTTGTCCCCCGAGGGCCCGCGGGTCATCGACTTCGGCATCGTCCGCGCCACCGACGGCTACGAACTCACCCTGTCCGGTGTGCTGCTCGGCTCCCCGCGGTACATGTGCCCCGAGCACGCCACGGGTGACCCGATGGGCCCGGAGGGAGACGTGTTCTGTCTCGGTTCGGTCCTGGCCTTCGCCGCCACCGGGAACGCGCCCTTCGACGGCTCGTCCGCGGCCACCCTGCTGTACCAGGTGGTGCACGGCACGCCGGATCTGACGGGGGTCCCGGATCCACTGGACACGATCATCGAGCTCTGTCTCGACAAGTCCCCGACGGCCAGGCCCAGTCCGGACCGGGTGTCGGCGGCGTGCGCGCCCGGTGGTGCCGACATGCTGGACTGGGACGGCTGGCTGCCGGAAGCCGTGGCCTCCTCGGTCAGCCGGCAGGCTGCCGCCCTCATGGACCTGGACCTCGGGCTCGAGTCGAAGGCGGACACCGTCGAACGGGAGCCCGCCGGCGCCGCAGCCACCGGCCTCGCTGTCGCCGGCGGCGTCCGCACCGACCCGCGCGTGGCCGTTCAGCAGCTCGTCACGGAGCGCCCGAGCCCAAACCGCGTCGTCTTCCCCGAAGGGCGGACGCCCGGCCCGGCGCCCGGGCCGACGCGCGAGAAGCCGCCCGAGCCGGTCACTCACCGCTCACGGCGGCGGCCCCGGCCGCGCCCTTCCCGCCGTACGGTCCTCATCGCCGCCGCGCTCGGCACCGCCACCCTGGGCTCCGGCGTCGCCGCACTGCTCGGCGGGTCCAAGGGCGGGGCACGGTCGGCAGCACAGCCGACCGGTCCGGCACCGAAGCCGCTCTGGACGTACCAGAGCGGCCCGCTCGTCCAGGCACCGGCGGCCGTCTACAACGGAACGGCGCTACTGAAGACGCAGTCGGGCGCGTTGCTCTGCCTCGGCCTCGCCGACGGCACCCGTCCCCGGTGGACCTACCAGGGCATCAGCCAGTCCCCGACCCCTCCCATCCTCGTCTCGGGCGACATCGTCGCGCTCGGCACCGGGGCGACCGTGCTCGGCGTCGACCCGGCCACGGGCACCGAGCGGTTCTCGCTGGACTTCGGAACGGACTTCCGGTTCGACACGCTGCTCGGCAGGTTCGACGACCACAGGGTCACCATCGCCGGTCTGCGGTTCAACCGGCAGGACCGCCCGGACGGGTCGAAGGGGTCGGCCACCTCCACGAACGTCGTCCTCAATACGGATCTCCAGACCCGCGTGGCCAATGTCATCCCCATCAGCGCGGAGGACATCGGTCTCGATCTCAAGCCGGCCCTCGAATCCCGCCGCTTCATCTACATGGACGGGCTGCACCGCCTCACGGCCCGTGGCACCAACGCCCGCGGCGACGCCCTGTGGCGCCAGCCCATGAACTCCGACTCGGACACCCGGTCGGCCCCCGTGGTGCTCGACGGAACCGTCTTCGCCGTCGACAGCGAGCTCATCGCCGTGGACCTGCAGTCCGGTTCGCTGCGCTGGCGGGTGAAGGAGGAGAAGGGCGGATTCGCGTCCGTCACCGCCGCGGCCGGCACGGTGTACTGCACCACCAGAAACCCGCACGGCGTCGAGGCGTTCGACGCCGCCGACGGCTCCCGGCGCTGGTTCCGCGAGACCCCTCGGCTGGACCTGGAGAACGCCCTCGTCGCGGGCGGCGGCGCGGTGTTCGTCACGGCCGCGCACAACAAGGACGGGTTCTACGCGATCGATGGCCAAAAGGGCGAGCTGCTCTGGAACTTCACCGATGGCCGGAACACGGGCATCAACGACTGGCAGCTCTCCTGCGACAGCGACGGACCGCTGATCGCCCAGCACTTCGACAAGGTGTACGCCCTCCCGATGCCGCGGTCCTGAACGGCCCCCTCCGAACGGTTCGGTGGGGAGCCGTCCGCCGTTTTCGGGCTGTTCAGCCGATGACCGAACCGGGAGGGGCTGCCTGCGACGCCGGGCGCACGGTGACCCTCGGTTGTCCTCGTCGGCCTCGTTCGACGGGGGCTCATGCGCGCCGCTGTCACAGACCAGGTGCCGATCCGGTCTTAGGTGATGCGCAGCGTCAGTCGACGCCCCTCGGGCCCGTTCCGGCCGCGCAGCTTCGAGAAGGGACATGCCTTGCCGCACGAGTCTTTGACCGTTCTGGATGCCGGCCCGTCGGACGGTGTGGATCCGGACGAGTTCGTCAGAGCGGCCATGCAGTGGCACTTCGCCCCCACGACCGGTTCCCGGTTCTGGCTCGACCGGGCCGCGCGGCTCGGCTTCGACCCCCGGCAGGAGGTCAAGGGGGTGGCAGACCTCGCGCTCTTCCCCGACGTGACGGACGAGTTGAGGGAGGTGCGGGTGGCCGACCTCATCCCCCGGGGATACGGATCCCGGGTCAGGCTGTTGAACGTCTTCGACAGCGGCGGCACGACCGGCGCGCCCAAGCACGTCGTCCAGCTCGACGACTGGATGTGGCGCAGCACTGAACAGGTGGACCGGAGTCTCAGGGCACATCGAGTGCCCGTCGGAGCCCAGTGGCTGACCGTCGCTCCCACCGGTCCGCATCTCGTGGGCGACGTGCTGCAACGGGCGGCTGCCTCTCTCGGCGGCGCCGGCCTGAGCATCGACATGGACCCCCGGTGGGTGAAGAAGTTGATCGCCGCGGGGAAGACCGACGAGGTCGCGGCCTACACCGATCATCTCGTCGAGCAGTGCCGGCGCATTCTGCTCACCCAGGACATCGGCGTCCTCGCCGCCACCACCCCGCTCCTGGAGCGCTTCACACGGGAGGAAGACCTCCTGGAGACGATCAACGGCAAGGTCAAGGCCATCATCTGGGGCGGTACCCACATGGATCCCGACACGCGGCACCTGTTGAGCACCGACGTCTTCCCCGACGTGCCACTCATCGGTATGTACGGCAACACCATGATGCTCACCGCGCTCCTGGAGCGCGTCGGTCTCACCGCGTCCGAGCCGTGTGTGTTCGACCCTGTCTCCCCCCACGTCTTCCTGTCCGTCGTGCACCCCGGTACCGCGGAGAGCGTGAAGGTCGGCGAGCGAGGCCAGGTGGTGGTCAGCCACGTCAGCAAGTCCATGCTGATCCCCAACAACGCCGAACGCGATACCGCCCTGCGCGTCCCACCGGCCGCCGGTCACGCCGGCGACGCCGTCGGGGACGTCGCGCCGGTGCCCACCGTCCAGGGCGAAACCGTGATCGAGGGCGTCTACTGATGACCGCCACCCGGACGGAGGGCCCGGTGTACCTGGACGCGCTGGGTCCGCGAGGGCCTTACCGGACGCTGGCCCCGACACCGGTGACGGACGTGGCCGGCGCCGAAGTGGCGCGACTGAGCCTTGTTCCGCCGGTGTACGTCACGAGGGCGATGGCCGCCTTGCGGAAGGCCGAGCCGCTCGATACGGCCGGGCTCGACGCGCTGTTGACGGCGGCCGGGGAGGCGTTCGCCTCCGGCACGATCGGCGGACTGGGCGTGCGGGAGTACGAGCACCTGGTGAGCCGGGTCTCGGGCACCCCCCTCACGGTCGTGCGGGCCGCCACACAGGGCACAGCACGGTTCGTCGCCCTGGCCCGCGTCTCCGCCGAGCGAGGCAGGCCGCAGGGTGCGGCCTCAGGCCTGCGGGACGAGGCCGTACGCCGAGGTCATGCCGTCTGGGCGCGGCGCGGCGAGGTGTTCGCCGTCAACGCCTCCGGCAACCATCCCGGCGTTCACCGACTGTGGTTGGAGGCGCTGGCTTTGGGTTACCGCGTCGCGGTCCGCCCATCGAGGCGTGAACCGTTCACCCCCTACCGGCTGGTCGGCGCACTGCGCCAGGCCGGTGTGCGCGAGGACCAGTTGATGCTGCTGCCCACCGACCACCGGGCCGCCGACACGGTGGTGCGCGACGCCGACCGAGCCGTGGTGTACGGCGGCGACGACGTGGTCGCTCGGTACGCGCATGACTCCCGGGTGCTGCCGCAGGGGCCGGGCCGCACGAAGATCCTCATCACCGCGGACACGGACTGGCGTGCTCACCTGGACACGATCGTCGGCTCCATAAGTGACGAGGCGGGCACCGCGTGCGTCAACGCCACCGCCGTCCTCGTCGAGGGTGATCCCGCGCCCGTCGCCGAGGCGATCGCGGAATGCCTGTCCGTCCTGCCCAGCCTGCCACCGCAGGATGAGCGGGCGGTCCTGCCCGTGTGTCCACTGGACCGGGCCGTCACCATCAGCGCCCATCTGCGAAAGGTGGCAGCGGGGGCGCGGGCCTGGCTCGGCGGCGACGGGGTCGTCGACGATCTCGGCGACGGCAGTGCCGTGCTGCGCCCCGCCGTCCACCAGGTCGACAGTCCCGGCGCGGAGTCACTGCGGACGGAACTCCCCTTCCCCTGTGTGTGGGTGGCGCCCTGGAGCCGGGCGGACGGCATCGTTCCGTTGCGCGACACCCTCGTCCTGTCGGCACTGACACACGACGGCGCCCTGCTGGACGCGCTGCTCGCGGAGCCCACCATCGCCAATCTGTACATGGGCGATCACCCCACCTACTGGATGGCGCCGGGTGTGCCTCACGACAGCTACCTGTCGGACTTCCTGATGCGCAGCAAGGCCGTCGTCGGCGCGCCGTGAATGCGGAGCAGCGGTTCGGCCGTACCGCGGCGCGTGGAGACGTCCACGAGGGCCACGGCTGCCCGCGATAGTGCGCGAGCAGAGCGCGCACATCGGCGCCCGCCGCCAGGAGGCCGCGTAGGTCGCCGTCGGACGAGGCCGGCGCCAGGCTATGGCCATGCTCAGTCGCCCCGCAGACCGCCTTCGAGCCTGAGCCTCCGCAGCGGCACAGCGCGTAGCCGGCCACGGTCTCGACGGTTTCGCGGGTCTGCCGGGCCGGTCGCGCCGTTCCCACGTCGAAGGCCGCAACAGTGCCTAGTGTCCTGCGCCAGTAGTTGATCGTTAGTAGTTGCGTGACTTCTGCTGCTGGTGCGTCAGTTCCTCGTCGGGGCCCGAAGCTT
>NZ_VWMY01000051.1 GCF_008905045.1 Streptomyces albicerus | reverse complement strand
GATCCCACTCCGCATTCGTTAAATCCCCACGGCCCATACCGCCAGCCTGACCCCAACACCCCACTCACATCAGGAGATCCGAGAAACAGTGCCTAGGGGAATACCGGATCATGGCGGCAACCCAACTGCTGCACCGCCAGTGAGAACGGGCGCCACTCGACGACCCGCCCGAGAACGCCCCGTTCATTCCGATCAGCGGAGGGGGCAACAACCCCAACGCGAACACGAGGCCACCACGGACGGCGGCATCTGCCGGATCGTCAACGACCCCATCGCCTGGTTGGCCGCCCATGCATTCAGCGGCGGGCGGCCAACCCAGCAGACCAATACGCTCTAAACCACGGCCTAGTGGACGCTGTTGCCGCAGCCCATGGACGCCCCCAGGTGAGTGTCCTGCCCGCCCGAGTTGCCCTCGCCGTTGAGCGCATTGCCCAGCACGCCGTTGAGCACGCCGACCTGGCCGAGGACATCGACGTTCAGGTCGTGCGACTTGCAGTTGGAGCTCTGCAGGACGGACTTGCCCCCGTCCTTGCCGCCGTGACCGCCGTCGCCGCCACCCTGGGCGTTGGCGGTGCCGGCGCTCAGGAGTCCGACGCTGCCGATGGCGGCGACCAGGACGGCAGCCTTGCGAAGCTTGTGCATGTCATCTCCGGTGGAGTGAGGTGGTTGCGATCCGCAAGAGATCGACTTCGTACAGTTACGAAAGATAATATGAAAAATTCCAAGATGTGCGGATGACGCGCCAAGATTCGTGATCTCATAGTGGAAGTACCCGGGCAGGGGCAACAGGGTCGCCGGTCAGCCGCCTTCGCCGCCAGCGTCAGCGGACCGCCGCACCCACGGCACAGCCGCGGCCCGGTGTCGTCGTCCGTGACCCCGACCAGCCGCAGCCGGGGAACGCCGTCCCTGACCATGCCGCCCCCATACGAACGGTCGCCTTGGCAGACACGGGACCGATCACGTCACCCGGCCCATGAGCACGGAGACCTGGACCCTTTCGAGATACGGGCCCGACGGAAGCGACTGGTGAATCCGCTCGGCAAACGCCGGCCGATCGTCCCGTCCGGGAAGTTCGTCTGCGGGGATCGCGGAGTAGACGCCGCCGATGAGCTCGTCGAAGCTCAGCTCATCGCTGTAGTCGATCAGCGTTTCCCGCACACCTGCGAACCCTGCGGCCTGGAGCGCTTCCGCGTATCGACGCCGGTCCTGCGCGCTGGTCCCACAGGTCGCCTCCAGCCTCGTGCCGAAGTGATCCTCCAGACAGGCCCGCAGAGCACGCGACCAGGCACAGTCCTGCAACCACAACGGTGTGCCGTTGGCCACCACGGCGACACCCCCTCCCGCGCGAAACAAAGGCACCAATGCGCGGAAAAGCTCCTCGTGCCGCATCCAATGCAGTGCCTGCCCAATCACCGTCATCGCCACGGACTTCTGCCCCAACAGCGCCCCCACCGCGGGAACATCACTGTCGGCGCCCAGCACCCATGTCACGTTGCGCACGCCCTGCCCCGTGGCCGTTTCCCCGGCGAGCCGGAGCATGTCCGGTTCCGGGTCCATCCCGATAACGGAACGGACCCGGCTAGCGAGCGGGAGAGCGAGCTGGCCGGTGCCGCATCCGAGGTCCAGCACGACGTCATCAGCATCCAGTGCGAAGGCTGCTTGCAGAGCCTCGATGACCGGAGACGGGTAGCCGCGACGGTACTTCGCGTAGTACTCGGCAACCTCACCACTGAAACCCACCGTCATGCCCCTCACCCTGGCAAGAGCAGGCCGATCAGAACAGCTCCTCAGCACGCTGATCGCTGCCAGCAGAAGACAAGACCGGCTCCGCGACCTCCCAAGTGTCCGACGAGAGCTCAGCACCAATCAGGAGCCTTCGACAACTGCCCAGGCCAGATGCCCATTCCTATGTCATTGCAAGCTCAGACACAGGCTCTTAGAGGGCGTTTGATCTAGGTGGATTGCCCTTTATCTCCTAGTAAGTTCCTCGCCAGGTGGGTGTCGTCTCGTCCGTTATGCGCTTGGTGAGGTTGTCGATCGAGGCGACGTGGATCATGGCCTCGGAGCTGGCGGGCAGGGTCTCGTAGTCTCGGGCGAGGCGCCGGTGCAACATGATCCAGCCAATACTTCGTTCGACAACCCAGCGCCTTTTGACAACGTGGAAGCCGCGGACTCCTGGGTTTCTGTTGACGACTTCGACGTCGATTCCGAGGCTGGCGCCGTGCTCGATGACGGCGTTCTTGAAGCCGGTGTCGACCCAGCTCTTGGAGATGCTGGGGTAGGTCTTCTTGGCCTGGTCGAGGAGCTGGATTCCGACGGCGTTCTCGGACAGGCTTGCGGCGGTGACGGTCACGGCGAGGAGTAGACCGAGTGTGTCGGTGATGATGCCCCGCTTCCTGCCGACGATCTTCTTGGCGGCGTCGGTTCCCTGGCTGGTCAGAGGCACATTGGTGGAGGTCTTCACGCTCTGGGTGTCGATCACGGAAGCGGTCGGTTCGGGCTTGCGTCCTTCCTTTACGCGGGCCAGGCCGGTGAGGTCGTAGTTGAGCTGGGTGAGGATTCCCTCGTCGCGCCAGGCGGCGTAGTAGGCGTAGACGGTGCCGTGGTTGGGGAAGTCGTGCGGGAGGTATTTCCAGGGGATTCCGGTGCGGTTGATGTAGGGGAGTGCGTTGAATACGTCGCGCAGGTCGACCTTGGCCGGCTGCCCGGTGGGCCTGCGGTCGAGCCGAGCCTTTCTCCAGGCTGTCAACGTCGGCTCGATTAAGGCCCATCGGGCGTCGGACAGGTCGCTGGGGTACGGCTTCCGCTGGCTCACGCCGTAGCGTGATCATGGATGCGGCGGATGGTGCTGTTTCGCTGCCGCTGGGCGTTTCTGTCTGATCTTCAAACCAGACGGACTTCGTACACGAGAACCGGAGCAAACGGGCGGCCAAATCCACAGCTCGATGGACGCGAGGGTGCACATATGGAGCAAATACCTCAAACCTGACGGCCGTGAAAGTCACTTACCGCCATAGAGCATCTCTAAATGCCCACTAAGTGGGTGTTCTGTGAGGATTCGCCAGGTTCTGCTTTGACGTGGGTGGCATCGGGCGTGGCAGCGTGAACAACCCGGGCTCGGGTTCGGTGAGAATGCCGCGGCTGACCAGGCGTTTGAGCTTGGCCCGGGTGTTTTCGACGTGGCGGTTCTCGGTGCCGGTTCCCAGCGCCTGGCGGACCTCTCGGGCGCGCAAGCCGTCTTCGGTGCCTTCGAACAGGGCGAGGATGTGCCGGTAGGCGGAAGGGAGGAGCTCGTCGGTGCCCTGTGAGTGCTCGACGGTGGCAACGACCTGCTCGATGGCTTCGATGTCTGCGGCGTGTGTCGCGAATTCCGTGGTCATGTGAACCACGGTGCTGGCACAAGCACGGTTGAGGTCAAGAGGTGATCGATCCCTCGGAATCGATCATCCCTCCAGCGCAACATCGGGCGCCGCGAGTACTGCGACGAGACCCACCAGGCTGTCGCCGGATCGGTCTCCGACCACGCAGTCCTGCGGTAGTCACCCACCAGCCAACCTCCCAGGGCACAAGACCCCGACCTCAATCGCGCACTACGCCGTAGCCGTAAGGGTCAAGCCCCCTTTCCGAAGACAAGCACCTCGGTGGAGGCGACGCCCATGGGGGCCAGGAAGCTGGCCTCCAGGCTGCAGCCGAGGGTCGCGAAGAGGTCCACGCATGTCTGGCGAGGCATGGCGGCTGGGTAGGAGCCGTGCCCGGCGCCGCCCTTCGTTGCCCAGGCACGCACCGTGGCCGGGTCCAGGCAGGTCTCCGTCATTACGTCTAAGACGATCCGACCACCGGGTCGCGTGACACGTGCCATCTCGAAGAAGTAGCGGGAGGCGCAGAGGAAGGTCACGGTGTTGAAGACCTTGTGGGCCTGAACGAGGTCGATGCTGCCGTCGGGTGTCGAGGCGAGACTGCATCCTGCGGTCGGTTGGGCGACCACGCCGAATGTGTCCACCAGGTAGTTGGACCAGGGCGCTGCCGTCTCGTAGATCTCGTAGCGGCCTGGTGAACACTCCTTCAGCGTCTTCTCCAGGTACCGTCCGGACCCGGGGCCGATCTCCAGCACCGTGTCCGGGTTGGCAGTGAAGACGCCGAGAGCGCGTAGTTCATCGATGGTGAACCGGGTGGCGCCAGGCGTCCCGTTCATGACCTCGTCGATGTAGTCACCGACCGACAAGCCGGCCGCCCGTGCAGCCCGCATCGTTGCCTCGAAGGGGATGAAGTCGTCCACTCCACCCCGGTTGTTGTTGGTGCGCACGATGTCGAATCCCGCACGTCCCAAGAGCCGCTTGACCCCCGACTTCAATGCTGACGTTCCCCGCACTGCTGGGCTCACCAGGCATGCCCCCGCTCGTTTCCACCCCTCGGTACCCAAAGCATAGGATCACGGACGCGGACGCGCAGAGGAACGGCGAACTTCGCTACGCGGCAGTCGAGGGCCGGTCCACGGCGCCGGGCTCTCACGCCCGACTGCTCCTTCCCGGTAAGGCTGCTGGTCGATCCTTGGTGGCCGGCACGCGAGTCTCGGCCGGCGCCTCGGCTTCCTTCGCAGCCGCGCGACTTCCCCGCAGCCCCTCTTCTCCCCGCCTCCGGCAGTCGCCGTGCCGACGGCACCAGCCACCTCCATCAGCGAGCACGAGCCGACGAACAACCCGATACCTCCCGCCGTCGGCGGCAGTTCGCGCCCACCCAGAGGCCGGCGCATGCCTGGGTCGTAAGGCCCGTTTGGCGCTTTGAGGCCCGACAGTCGGCCCGAAGGGTCAAGAATCATTTCGGCCCCACTGTCCATGACATCTTTCCGATGTCCTCGCACATGGAGTGCGTCGCCATTCTCGAGCCAGTCCGACAGGCAGCCTGAACTGCGGTTTGGCTGCTTGCCGGCGCCACTGGGCCACTTGACGCACGGATGACGCCGTACTGAGCGGACGTCAATTGCAGGGAGGCGGGCGTGCTGACATATCGTGGCTCCGGCATGGGAAAGCGATCCAGAACCAGAATTCGCGGAGTGTTGACCCGCGGACTTTCCAACGGCGGTTCACCGCGACCGCCTCGTTGGTTAGGGTGGCAAGTAGAGACTGATTTTGATGCCTTGACCAGAGTGATGGACAGGACGGCGAGTTCGGGGCTGCACGGACTGACGGCTCCCGCGCGGGCCAAGTCAGACACAATGGGGGGCTGTGGGTGGGAAGTTGGCGCGGGCAGAAGCCGAAGACCACGTCGACCAGCATCAGTGGCGTTGGATCGCGCAGTCGAAGCGGGCCCGGAAATCGGCCCGGCCCGGTTCGCGCTTGACGTGTTTGCAATCCTGCTCGGTCCAGTCGCGCGCAGCCCGTACATCTGACAGTCCCGGCGATCTCGGCGGGCGGCAGTGGGCAGTTCTCGGGGCGCGGTATCGCGGTGGCGGCGGGTGACATGGCGTAGGCCTCGACGGGAGGGGGAGGTGCATCACATCTGTCGGATGGTTTGCGACGGTGCGCGGGCTTTTCCCGGTCTCGGTCATGAGCGGGCTGTTCGGCTCGACCGCCACCGAGCAGGGGGTCGTGGCGCGGTCGAGTTCGGCGATGAAGTGCGGTCATCCGCCGGGGTTGCAGGGGCCGTCGGCGACCAGAGCCCGAAACGCGATGCACGCGGCGCGTGCCCGGACCACCAGGTGGGCGGCTGGTTGGCCTTTGGTGCGAATCGCCGGATCGGCGGGCTCTTGCAGCAGGGTGGGAGCCGACTGGTGACGAACAGTTTGCGGGGGACAATGCACGCGCTCATAGGCCTGGGCGGTGGTGGCCGCGACGATGCCGTTTCCGACCTGTCCGCGGGAGCCGAGGTACTGGCGGGACCTATAGGCCGCGGCGTGCCCGGACTTACAGTCACCGGAGTCGTCCGGAAACAACGCCCCCGCGTCGTGAGGCGCGATCGCCGACGCGGGCATCAGCAGGTCGGTCCACCGGTCGGTGACCGGCTCGTGGTCCCACAGGGACCGGGACATGAACCACTGCTGCGCATGGCAGACAAGAAGGTCACCGAAAGCAGGCCGGGCAGTCTTCAAGAGGGCCTGGAGCGGGGGAAACAGGAAGCTGCTGATTTATGGCTGCCCACGGGTCGGATGAAGGGGCGCACCGTCACCCTGCCTCAAGAAGTCAAGGTCCGGAACATCATCTACCGATCAGGGCAAAGTACCGCAGGTCGACCGGACGCGGTGGGCGTGTGACCGGCCGGTCGGCGCCCGCCGTGCTGCACCCATCGGTGCGCGCGTGGCTCGGGCTGATCGCGGCCCTCGCCGCGCTGGTGGTCGTGGTGCTCGGGGCCGTGTACGCCGGCCACAGCGAGCCCGGCAGGATGGACAGGTGGATCATCCAGCCGACGGCGGACAGTGTGCGGCCGCCGTGGCGGCGCGTCGCTCTGGCCACGGACTTCCTGGGGGAGCCCGCCGGAGCGGCGATGCTGGTCGTGGCCTCCGTGACGGGCTGCCTGCTGCTTCGGTGGCCTCGCGCGGCGGTGCTCGTCGTTGCCGGTGCCGGCATGGCCGTGGCGACGACGACGCTGCTCAAGTCGCTGGTGGGACGCACCATCCACGGCGATGGCAACCTGTCCTATCCGAGCGGGCACACCGCCTTCGTCACCGCGCTCGCCCTCATGGTGGCGCTGCTCGCGACCGGCTGGCTCGGCCTCGGTAGGACAGCGGGCACGTTGCTCGTGCTCGCCGCGGCGTTGGTTGCCGGCGCCGCGATGGGGTGGGCGCAGGTTGCCTTGGGCGCGCACTACCCGACCGACGTCCTCGGCGGCTGGTGCACCGCGCTGGCGGTGATGCCGGCGACCGCGTGGCTGGTCGACCGGATGGCCGACGCCGGTCGGTGGGACCGCCGCTGACGTCACGTCACGCCAAGCGGCGGAATACGGGCTTCACCGGTCGCCCGGCCAGCCAGGGGGTGGGGTCGGAGGCGTCCAGTGCTTTCCGGTACACCCCACATGCCTGGGTCACCACGTCGACGGTGCGGTCGATGTCGGCGTCGCTGAGCGCGCTGCTCACCACGAACGACGGGGCCAGCACCCCGCCCGCGAGGAGTTGGCGCAGGAACAGGGTGCGGTACTGCTGCGACGGCTGGTGGTTCTCGTCGAGGGTGGCGAAGACCAGGTTGCTGGCCCGGCCCCGGACGACGATGTGGTCGCCGACGCCCATGGTGGCCGCCGCGTCGCGGACACCGGCGGCCAACCGCTCGCCGAGGGTGTGCAGCCGCGCGGTGATGCCCTCCTCGACGTAGGTGGTCTGCACGGCCATCGCGGCGGCGAGCGAGTGTGTTTCGGCACCGTGCGTGGTCGACAGCAGGAACACCCGTTCGCCGGAGTGACGCAGTCCGCCCAGCTCCATCAGATCACGGCGCCCGGCCAGTGCGGAGACGGCGAACCCGTTGCCCAGCGCCTTTCCGAACGTGGAGAGGTCGGGGACGACGCCGTACAGGTCCTGGGCCCCGGCCTCGGACCAGCGGAAGCCGGTGATCATCTCGTCGAAGATCAGTATGCAGCCGTGCCGGTCGGCCAGCTCGCGCAGGCCGGCGAGGTATCCGGGTAGCGGCTCGGTGTGGGTGGCGGGTTCGAGGATCAGACAGGCGACCTCGTCCTGGTACCGGGTGAGCAGTTCCTCCGTGGCGGCCAGGTCCCCGTAGGGGAATGCCACGGTCAGCTCGTTGGTCGCCGCCGGAATGCCGGCGGACATCGGCGTGGTGCCGATGAACCAGTCGTCGGTGGAGAAGAACGGATGGTCGGCGCAGAGGGCCACCCGCGGGCGCCCGGTGGCGGCGCGGGCGAGGCGCACCGCGGCGGTGGTGGCGTCGGAGCCGTTCTTCGCGAACTTCACCATTTCGGCGGTCGGCACGGTGGCCAGGAAGCGTTCCGCCGCCTCGACCTCCACGATGGACGGCCGGACGAAGTTGCTGCCGCGGTCGAGTTCTCGCCGCACCGCCTCGATCACGCGTGGGTGGGCGTGGCCGAGGCTGACCGACCGCAGGCCGGAGCCGTACTCGATGTAGCGGTTGCCGTCGATGTCCCACACGTGGGCACCGTGGCCGTGGCTGATGACCGGGGCCAGGTTCTCGGGGTACTGGTCGTCGCCCTTGGCGTAGGTGTGCGCGCCCCCGGGGATCATGGCGTGCAGCCGCTCATTCGCCGTCCGCGACCGGGGCAGGAGGAACTCCTCGGTTTCTTCGGTGTGTTCGGTGTCCACGCCGACCCTCACTTCTCTCTTCGCTTCAGGACCTCGGCGAGGCTCGGCGCCTCCCGGTCCCGCTGGGACATCGATGTGACCGGCAGCGGCCAGGGAATGGCGAGCTCCGGGTCGTCGAAGGCAATCGTCACGTCCTCGGCCGGATCGTGCGGGCGGTCGATCCGGTACGAGGTGTCGGCGGTTTCGGTCAACGCCTGGAAACCGTGCGCGCACCCCGCCGGGATGTACAGGGTCATCTGCGTCTCGTCGGACAGCTCGAAGAAGGCCCGGTTGCGGTAGGTCGGCGAGTCCGTCCGCAGGTCCACGACGACGTCGAAGATCCTCCCGTACGAGCAACGCACCAGCTTGGACTCGCCGGCGCCGGAGCGCAGGTGCAGGCCGCGCAGCACGCCCCGGATCGAGCGGGACAGGCTGTCCTGGATGAAGGCGTCCGGGTCGAGGCCCACCGCGCGGACCACGTCGGCGTCGAAGGTGCGGCAGAAGAAGCCGCGCTCGTCGGCGTACGGCGTCGGCTGGAACAGGTACGCGCCGGCGATCTCCGGGACTTCGGTCGCTTTCATGGAGCCTTCCGCATGGTGTGGGCGTGGGTGTGGTCGGTCGCCGGGAACAGAGCCGCGGTCAAGGCGGTGAACTGGTCCTCGAGTTGTCGGGCGGCGACCAGGTTCCGCTCGGAGAGGGTCCGCCGCAGCTCCGCCGATCGCTTCTCCAGCGCCCGGAACTGATCGAGCAGCCGGTCGGCGTCGACGTCGCGAGCCGGGTGGCAGTAGGCGGCAAGGCCCATCCGATCCATGAGCGCGTCGCTCTTCGCCGCATAGCTGAGTGCGAGCGTCGGCGTGCCGACCTTCAGCGCGCAGATCAGGTTGTGGTAGCGGGTCGCCACCACGGTGTCAGCGGCCGCCGTCTCCTTCATCAGGTCGGCCAGCGAGGACGCTTCGGCAGCGGTGACCATCGGCGAGTCCACCGCGTCGAGGATCGCGGCGACCACCGGCGCATCGCACTCGTCGCCAGTGAGCAGCCGGACCGTCCTGCCGTCCTCGACCAGCGCGCGGACGAAGCGGGTCGTCCCGTCGAGGTAGTGCCGGTGGATCTCCTCGGCCCGGGCGCGGTCGTCGTTGCCGCCGTGGAAGGCCATGACGCCGACGCAGACCGGGCCCGGCGGGCCCGATGGCGCGCTCGCCGGCGGCGTCGGCAGGGCGAAGGCGAGGTCCGGGTAGACCTCGTCGCGCGCGGTGTCCACACCCATCGCCCGCATCGCGTCGCGGGACAGCGCGTCCCGGTACGAGCGGTACGTGGCCAGCCGCGCCGACCAGCGCACCAGGGCCCGGGTCGGCCGGTCGCTGATCGCGTCAGCGCCGACGCCGACCAGCGCGACCCGGGTGCGAAGCAGCCGGCCGGATGCGCAGAGCAGGAACAGCGCATACGGGAAGCCCCACGGCCGCAGCGGCAGCGTGGCCTCCAGGACGCCCATGCCCGGCACGATCACCACGTCGTGCCGGCGCACCCAGGCGGCGGTGCGGAAGGCGTCGACGAGTTTGCCCAGACCCTTCGCCGCGATCGCGCTCGCACGGGACGCGGTCCGGTACTCCCCGCGGTACCAGTGCAGCCGTGTCGCGGGGATCCCGTACCGGGCCGCGACGACCTCGGGTCCGCCGCACAGCGCGTCCACGACCGCCTCCGGGTGCTCGGCGCGGAGGTACCCGAGCACGGCCTGGAGCGACCCGTCGTTGCCGAGGTTGCCGGAGCCGAGCAGGCCGAACACCCCGACGCGCACCGGAGTTTCGTGTCCGGACGTCATGCCTGCCTCCCCTCACGCCCGGCGACGAGGGCGTCGACGGAGACATTGAGCCCGCCCGGGTCGACCGGGGCGCGGTCCTCGACCCGCTCGCCGGCGCCCGGCCGGACCCGGCTGGTCATCCATGTGGCCAGGTGGCGGTAGCACGCGCGCCGGTCGGCCGGGGACAGCGGCGCCCGCCGGATCGCCGTGACGAAGCCCCAGACGTACTCGGCGAGCAGCCGGGGAGTCGGGTGCAGCGGGCCGGCCCGGCGCGGGTCCAGGTTGACGCACCGGGAGCGCTTGCTCGGGTTCGCCCGCTCCGCGCGTGTGGGGTGGTCGCGGCGGAAGTACAGCAGCTCGGGCACCTGGTGGAAGGGCCCGTGCAGGGTGATCTCGGCGACGAACGTGCGATCCGCGTGGTGGTAGCTGTCGTGCGGCTTCACCCGGCGCAGCACGTCGGCCCGCATCACCCCGTAGAAGTCGTCACCGCCGGGCTCGAACAGCAGACTCCGGAAGCGCTCCGGCGCGTGCGGCGAGTCGGTGGCGAGCCCGTACTCGTACGGAACCTTCACCTGGCCGTCGCCGTCGATGACGGCCTGGCCGGAGTGCGCAAGGATCACGTCCGGCCGCTCGTCCAGCGCCTGAACGCAGCGCCGCAGCAGGTCGCGAGCGTAAAGGTCGTCGTGCGAGGCCCACTTGAACAGCTCGCCGCGGCACTCGGTGAACACGTAGTTGTGGTTCGGTGCGGCACCGATGTTCCGGGACAGCCTTATGTACCGGACACGCGAGTCCCGCGCGGCGTACTTGCGGCAGATGTCCTGGGTCCCGTCGACCGAGGCGTTGTCGGAGATGACCAGCTCGAAGTCCTCGTAGGTCTGGCCGAGCAGGGCGTCGAGCGCCTCGGCAAGGTATTCCTCGCCGTTGTACACGGGCAGGCCGATGCTCAGCCTGGGAAGGGCGGTCATGAGGTCCTCACTTCGGGGATGGGGTTCCGGTGGCGCTCGCGCCGGGCGGACCGCAGCTGCAGCCACCACACGGCCGAGCCGCTGATGGTCGCGGCGGCGACGCCCCACGCCGAGCCGACCGTGCCGGCGACGGCCGCCCCGCCGAGCCCGCCGCTGACATAGCAGGCAGAGGCGAACAGCTGGGAGCGCAGGCTGTGCCGGGCCGCGCCGAGCGCGCGCAGCCCGGCCGCCGCGCCGGTGCCGAGGCCGGCGCCCGCGACGCCGAGGGTGACCGGCACGATGAGCTGTGCGGCGGAGTGCCAGACGTCGCCGAGCACGAACTCGCCGAGCCGGTCGGGCATCAGCAGCAGCGCCCCGCCCCAGAGCAGCGCGGCGGCGGCCTGCCCGCCGCCCAGCAGGAGACAGAACGAGCCAAGGCGGTGTGGAGCCCGCCGCAGCACCCGTGCCGCCTCCGGGACTGTGACCAGCGAAAGACCCATCAGCACGGCGAGGAACGGGCCGAGCAGGAGCTCGGCGCCCCGCACCGCACCCACCGCGCCGACCCCGACGATCGCGCCGAGCCCGTACGCCCGCAGCTGGCCCGCGCCGCTGTTGCTGACGTTCTCGGCCAGGTACCGGTAGCCGAGATCGCGGTGCTCGCGAAGCCACCCGCGCGCCCTGGTCACCCGGGGCCGGATGCCGGACTGGATGTAGCCGTAGCCCGCCGCCACCGTGGCGGACGTGCCCCAGGCGAGCACGAAAGCGGCCACGCTGCCCACGCGGGCTGCCACCACCATGGCCGGGACGAGCGCGACACCCCACACGAGGTCGTTGACGAACGCCTTCCGCCCGGTGCCGGCGGCGAAGAACGCGAACCGCCATGCGTCCTGCAGCAGCAGCCCCGGGAGTACGACACCGAGGCAGACGAACGCGGGCCCCACACTGCCGCCGAGAGCAAGGCCGACCACCAGAGACGCCGCGCCCAGGGCGGCACCGACGCCGAGCGCGGTACCCGACGACCAGGCCACCGCCGTGCGCCAGGACGCGGCCGACACGCCGCTGAAGCGCACCACGAGCGGGTCTGTGGCCAGTCCGCGGGAGACATTGAGCACCACGCCGTAGGTCACCCAGGCCAGGCTGAACACGCCGAACGCGGTCAGCCCCAGCGAGCGCGCCACGTAGATCCCCACCGCGAAGTTGGTCATGCTGGAGGCCGCCTGGTCGGCCAGTCCCCAGGACAGCCGGCCGGCGAGGGCCCGCCGGGCGGATCCGGCCGGTCTCGTCGTCTTCTCCCCTTCGGCGGTCATTGGCGTCATGCCTTGATCAGCCCGGCGCCGTGCAGGGCGTCGGCCGCGGCGGCGACGGTGTCGAACGGCAGACCGGACCGCTCGGCGACGTCCAGCAGACTGTGCTCGCCGTCGGACAGGTTGAGCACCCAGAGCATGGCCATCTGGGCCTGCTTGGTGTCGCTGCGGCCGCCGAGCGCGTCGTACAACCCGCGTCTGCCCAGCTGTGGTTCGCCGTAGGGGCTGAGGTTGACGTACTGCCGGTTGCGGTCGAGGACGGCGGACGCCTCGCGGCAGACGGCAAGGGTGTCCGCCATCGCCTCCGGGGAGACGAAGTCCAGGTTGTCCGCCGAGGTGTGGTACTCGGGGTAGCCGGTGTACGGGGTGCGGGTGAGCGAGCCCACGCCGAGATTGAACCCGGGCGAGCAGAACTGCCGCTCGTCGTAGCCGTACGGAGTGAACTCGGTGACGTGGTGCGGGCGTTCGGAGGCGGCCAGCACGTGCCGCATCACCCGGTCGATCTCCGCGTCGCCGCGTCTGCTCTGCTTGTACGTCAGTTGGCCCGGGTCGCCGGCGCAGGCCAGCACCAGGCCGTGCTTGACGCGCTCCACCCGCTCCTGGTTGCGGGCCAGCCAGGTGATCGCCCCGATGGTGCCGGGCGCGAAGATGAACCGGTAGGTGTAGTACGGCGTCTGCTGGGCCAGCGCCCGGGCCAGGAACGTCGCCACCGCGATGCCGGCCAGGTTGTCGTTGGCCAGTGACGGGTGGCAGACGTGGCAGGAGACGATCACCTCATCGGGGACCTGTCCCGGGACCACGTGCTCGGCGTAGGTGAGGTGTCCGTCGGCGAGGGTGGAGTCGATGCGTACCTCGTACTCGCCGTCCGGCATCGCGTCCAGCGTCTCCTGGGCCAGGCAGAACCCCCATTCCGGCTTGTAGTAACTGGTGCGGTACGGCACCCAACTCGGGTGCTCCGGCAGGGTGTGCAGGTGTTCACGCAGCTCGGCCAGCGGCAGGGTCTGCGACACCGGCACGCTGTAGCCGAGTACGTGCAGGCTGGACGCGGCGAAGTCGACGACCCGGTGGCCGGCGGTGTCGGCGATGTACGCGTCCCGGATGTTCCACTCCTGTGGCACCGTCCAGTCGAGTACCTGGGTCCCGGTCGGGACCTCGTGCACCTGCAGCGGGATGTACTCCCCGACGATGTCCAGGGTGGCGCGCACACCGTCGCCCGTGATGCTCCGGCACAGCGGGTACAGCCGCTCCACCAGCGCGTACATCTCTTCGCCGGCGATGGTCATCGGCTGTTCGCCGACCGCGGTCATCGGCGCCACCGCAGGGTGTCGTCGACGGTGCCGGCGTCGGTCGCCGCGCGCAGCACGGCAAGGCGGGTGAAGCGCCGCTCGAAGTCCTCCCGGGTCAACGCGAACTTCCGGTAGGCGTCGGCGAGTTCGAGCGCGCCCTGCTTCACCGTCCACTCGCAGTCGAAGCCGGGTATCGCGGCGCGGAACCGGGAGAAGTCCACCCGGTACGACCGGGGATCGGCACCGTTCTCCCCGGTGATCACCACCTTCGAGCCGGACACCGCCTCGGCGACCTGTTCGGCGATCTCGGCGACCGTGACGTTGTTGATCTCGCTGCCGATGTTGAACGCCCGGTCGTGCACCGCTTCGCGCGGCGCGGTCAGCGCGGCCGTGAAGGCCCGTGCGATGTCGGCGGCGTGCACCAGCGGGCGCCAGGGGGTGCCGTCGGAGAGCACAAGGACCTCGCCGGACAGGAGCGCGTGGCCCACTAGGTTGTTCAGCACGATGTCGGCGCGCAGCCGGGGTGAGTAGCCGAAGGCGGTGGCGTTGCGCATGAACACCGGGCTGAAGTCGCCGTCGGCCAGGGCGTGCAGGTCGTCCTCCACCCGCACCTTGGACTCCGCGTACGGCGTCACCGGGCGCAGCGGGGCGTCCTCGCCCACCAGGTCGTCGCCGCCGGCGGCGCCGTAGACCGAGCAGGTCGACGCGTACAGGAAGCGCCGCACTCCGGCGTCGCGGGCCAGCCGGGCAAGGCGTACGGACGCGTGGTGGTTGATGTCGTAGGTGAGGTCCGGCGCCAGCGATCCCAGCGGGTCGTTGGACAGCGCGGCCAGGTGGATCACGGCATCCACCCCGGCCACGTGTTCGGCCGTGACGTCGCGCAGGTCCACCCGCTGTCCCGGCGGGTCCGCGGGCGGCTCGCCCAGTACGCAGTCGGCGAACAGGCCGGCGTCAAGGCCGACGACTTCGTGCCCGGCGGCCGCGAGGACCGGGACCATCACGGTGCCCAGGTAGCCCTGGTGTCCGGTCAGCAGTACGCGCAAGGTTCATCCCCCCAGATTGAGCGTGAGTTTGGTGACGGCGAACGCCTCGGCGTAGTGCGCGTGGCTTTCGATGCCGCGGATTCGTGCAAGGCCGAGGAAGGCCTCCCGGTCGTACCAGGGCCGGTGCCGCTGCGAGGGGTAGTGCTCCTGCAGCAGCCGCACCTTCTGTTCGGCGATCTCCGGCGACAGCGGCTGGTACGCCGCCGGACGGCCGAGATCGCCGTCCCACTTGACGATCTCGTAGCCGAGCACGAGGTGGTCCCGGAATGCGGTGGGTATCAGCTTCGCCAGGCCGCGGTGATCCTGGTGCGCGTCATCGGTGCGCGGGGCCAGCACGAGATCCGGCTCGGTCTGCCCGCGCAGCTCCTCGATTGCGGCCTTGGCTTCTTCCCAGTGCGCGGGCAGTCGGCCGTCCGGCAGCTTGAGCACGGTCAGCCGCAGGTCGGCGCCCGGACAGAAGGCGGCGAGCGCGGCCTGCTCCTCCTGCTCGCGCTCGCTGCCACCGCCGGAGAGCACCAGTGCGTCGACGCGGATACCCGGGTGCGCGAGGCACAGCGTCAGCAGCGTGCCGCCGGCGCCGATGGCGATGTCGTCGCAGTGCGCGCCCACCGCGACGATACGGTCCAAACGCCCGGCGCTGAGCTGGATCATGCGGTCCCCACTCCGGTGCTCGCCCCCGCGCCGTCCCGTTCCCATACGGCCCACGGGCGGTCGCCCCGGGCGTAGGCGTCGTCGAGCGCGGCCCGCTCCTTCACGGTGTCGGTCGGCTTCCAGAAGCCCCGGTGCTGGTGCGCCACCAACCGGCCGCCCTTGGCGAGTTGGGCGCATCCGTCGGCGACCAGGTCCCCGTTCTCCGGGATGTGGTCGAAGACCTCCTGGCGGAGCACGAAGTAGCCGCCGTTCTCCCACAGCGGCAGTTCGCTCACCGCGGTGATGCCCCCCACCAGGCCGTCCTCGCCCAACTCCACGCAGTGGAACGACGATTGCGGCGGCACCACCATCATCGACGCACCGGCGTCGCGCCGGGCGAACCGGTCGATCATCTCCGGCAGCGGGGCGTCGGTGAGCACGTCGGCGTAGTTGGCGAGGAACATCTCGTCGCCGTCCAGGTGATGCCGCACCCGGCGCAGCCGCTCCCCGATCGGTGACTCGATGCCGGTCTGCGCGAACGTGATGGTCCAGTCGGCGATGTCGGTGGACAGCAGCTCGGTCCGCCCGCCCCGCAGCACGAAGTCGTTGGACACCGTCTCCTCGTAGTTGAGGAAGAAGTCCTTGATGTGGTGAGCCCCGTACCCGAGACACAGGATGAACTCCGTGTGCCCGTAGTACGCGTAGTAGCGCATGACGTGCCAGATCAGCGGCCGCGGACCGACCATCGCCATCGGCTTGGGCATGTCGTCGGAGGCTCCGCTGCGCATACGCAGCCCATAACCGCCGCAGAACAGAACGACCTTCATGGCTTGACCTCGACAATGCTCAGTTCCGGTATGGGAAAGACCAGCCGGCCGCCCCAGTCGTGCACGAAGGACAGCTGCTCGACCAGCTCGGCCCGCAGGTTCCACGGGAGGATGAGGACGTAGTCCGGTCTGTCGGCGGATATCTGCTCGGGCGACAGGATCGGGATGCGGGTGCCCGGGGTGAACCTGCCGTGCTTGTAGGGGTTGCGGTCGACCGTGTACGGGAGCAGGTCGGGCCGGATGCCGCAGTGGTTGAGCAGGGTGTTGCCCTTGCCCGGGGCGCCGTAGCCGACCACCGTCTCGCCGCGCTCGGCCGCCTCGATGAGGAACCGCAGCAGGTCCCGGCGCACCTTGGCCACTCGGGTGGAGAACTCGGTGTAGCCGGACAGCTCCTGTAGCCCGGCCGCCTTTTCCCGGTCCAGCACGTCGGCCACCCGCTGCGTCGGCTCGCCGGCCACCTCGGCCGGCCGGGCCCACAGCCGGATGGAGCCGCCGTGCGTGGGCAGCAGCTCGACGTCCACGAGCGTGAGCCCGCCGCTCGCAAGGGCCCGGGTCGCGGACGCGACCGTGTAGTACTGGAAATGCTCGTGGTAGATCGTGTCGTACTGGTTCTCCTCGATCAGGGTCAGCAGGTGCTGCACCTCGATGGAGACCCATCCGTCGTCGGCGACCAGGGCGCGCAGCCCCTGGGTGAACCCGACGACGTCGGGGATGTGCGCGTACACGTTGTTGGCCACGACCAGGTCCGCCGGGCCGTGCTCGGCGCGGACGCCCGCGCCGGTGTCCGGGTCCAGGAACTCCGTGAGCGTGGGCACGCCCGCCTCGCGCGCCGCGGCGCCGACGTTCACCGACGGCTCGATGCCGAGGCAGCGGATCCCCCGGTCCACCATGTGCCTCAGCAGGTATCCGTCGTTGCTCGCGACCTCGACCACGAAGGCGTCGGGGCCGAGCGCAAGGCGCTGTACGGCGTCGGCGACGAACGTGCGCGCGTGCTCCACCCAGGAGGTCGAGTAGGAGGAGAAGTACGCGTACTGCGTGAACGTCTCCTCCGGCGTGATCAGCGGAGGTATCTGCGCCAGCCAGCAGTCGGTGCAGACCCGCAGGTGCAGCGGGTACGCGGGCTCCGGTTGATCCAGTTGGTCCGCGGCGAGAAAGCTCTCACACGGTGGCGTCGCCCCGAGATCGACGACGCTCGCCATCGCTTCCGAGCCGCAGAGTCGGCATCGTGTCATCTACTGTCCCCATCCCCCCTGCTCGCGCGGGTGTCTCCGCCGCGAGCCAGTGCTGACCGACCCGCGATCGCGGTGCGGTACTCATCCACCAGGCGCTCAAGGCCGACGGCCGGGCTGAAACCCTGCTCGTAACGGCGCCGGGCCGCCTGGCCCATCTCCCGGTTGCGGGTCGGCTCGGCCGTGATCCGGCGTATGCAGGACGCGAGCGAGGCGGGCTCGCCCGGCCGGTGCAGCAGCCCGGTCACCCCGTCCTCGACGAGTTCGACGAAGGCGCCGTGGCCGGCGGCGACGGTCGGCACCCCCGCCGCCATCGCCTCCACGACCACCAGGCCGAACGCCTCCAGCCACGTCGAGGGAGCCACGACGGCGACCGACCGCGCGACGGCCTTCCGGCTCTCCGCCGTGTCATACAGGCCGACGTAGCGCACGTCGTCCCGGCCCGCCGCCCAGGCGGTCACCTCTTGCGCCAGTGGCCCCGCGCCGGCGATCACGAGCGGCACGCCCACACCGCCGCTCGCTGCGATCTCGTCCCACGCGGCCATGAGCAGCCGCACGCCCTTAACCTCCGCGAGACGGCCGAGATAGAGCAGATGCTCGCCGTCACCCGCTCGGCGGGCGCCCGGCTCTGGCACGAAGTTGTGCTTCACCGCCAGCCGCTCGGCCGGCATGCCGGCCCGCACCAGGACGTCGCGCTGCGCCGCGGAGAGGCAGAAGAACCGCTCCACGCCGGACCACCACCGCCGCCGGTTGACCGACAGGCTGACCGCGAGCGGCACCGTCGCCAGCCGGGAGTTCCGGTAGCAGCCGTGCCGGACGGCGGGCAGTGGCGCAGAGCCGACGCACTCGGTGCACGGCCGGCCGTCCCGCTGCAGCGTGCCGGGCGGGCAGACCTGGGTGTAGTTGTGCAGCGTGGCGACGGCGGGCACGCCGGCGTCGGCGCAGGCGGCAAGCACCGCCGGCGACAGAAGCGGGAAGACGTTGTGGACGTGCACCACGTCCGGGCGCTCGGCGCGAAGACGGGCGGCGAGCTCCGCGCGGACCGCCGGGTTCCACGGCACAAGCAGCGGCACCGCGGCCTTGCCGAGCAGGGACCGGTCGGCGATGTCGTCGCTGCGCCGCTCGAACACCTCGACCCGGTGGCCGGCCGCGCGCAGCAGTTCCACCTCCTGGTCGACGACCTTGTTCTCCCCGCTCGGCTGCGCCGAGGCGTAGCGGTTGTGCACCACGAGGACGTGCATGCTCAGGTCACCTCCGATCTTTGGGCCCAGCGCGGGAAGCGTCGTCGAGGGGCTTCGGGCGTCGATTCGGGCGTCGAGAGGGGAGCGGCCTCGGCAGGTGCCGCCAACAGCGAGGCGGCCAGGGCCAGATGCAGCAGATACGGCGAGGCGTCGCCAAGCCCGGCCTCGGTGTACGACGCGATCGCGCAGTAGCTGATCAGGAAGATCGCACAGGCCCTCGACAGCGACGGTGGCCGCAGCAACGCGACGCCGGCAAGCACGATGATGATTGCCGCCACCAAGGCGATGCCGATCAGACCCTGTTCGTGGTAAACGGCCAGCCAGCTGTTGTCGATCGGCAGCCCGCCGAACGACTTGTCGCCCAGGCCCATGCCGAACACCTTGTCCGCGGTCGTCCTGGGCGCTGCCAGCAGGGCCTCCCAGACCTTGGCCCGACCGGTGAGGTTGGAGAAGTTCTCCTGGCTCTGTCCGCGCAGGAACCACGCCTGGAGCGCGGAGCTGAACCCCACCGCGGCCACCGTGGCGCACAGCACCGTCCAGCTGAAGAACCGGCGGGCCGCGACGCTGGTCAGGATGAGCGAGCCGATCGCCAGCGCAAGGCCGATGATCAGGCCCAGCGTGGCCGTCCGGGTATGGGTCAACGCGAGCAGGACGAGTGACGGCACGATGACCACCGCCGCGCTGGCCCGGTCGGTCCGGCGGCCCAGAAGGAGCAGCATGGTGAGCCCGATGATCACCGCTGCGTACTGTCCGATCTGCGGCGGGGTGAGCGGCCACAACGCGCCGACCAGGCGTCCGCCGTAGATCTCGGGCAGGGCCGCGCCCGGTGAGATGACCAGGCCGGCGGCCACCGATCCGAGCACCGCGAAGTAGATCCGGATGTGGTGCCGGACGAACGCCAGGCCGCCATCCCACCAGCGGCTGAGCAGCCACAGCGTGCCGATGAACAGAGCCAGCCTGGTGCAGCGGAACAGCGCGCCGAACCCGGACTCCAGGTTCGCGCTGGCGATCACGCTCGGCACCAGCAGCAGGGTGAGCAGGAACAGGTAGGCACTCGCTCGGATGCGCAGCCGGAGATTGACCGCGAGCGCCAGCGCGAACGCGGCGACCAGCGCGCCCATGGTGGCCATCTGGATGAGGGAGCGGGGCAGCGGGACGATGGTCTTCGCCCCGGCGGAGCCGAGCGTGTTGAGGATCAGCAACCCCCAGACGATTCCGACGATCCTCGGTGTGCCGGCCGGGCGCGGTTCGGCGCCGGGCCGTGTGCCTGCCGTGTCCGGTCCGCCCGGCAGCCCCCCGCGCCGCAGGTCTGCGCCCATCTCAACCACCGGCCCGTGCCCGGAAGGTGCTGCCCGCGTCCTGCTGGTACGGCGTGCCCTGCCACTTCCCGAAGGTGAGTACCCGGCTCGGGTCGTAGGCGACGAATTTCCACGGTCCGAGGTAGACGTTGTCGTGCCAGCGGTTGTCCTGCTTGCGGGTGATCGCCTCGGCCACCCGCTCGCCCTTGTACGGCGACCAGTCCGGATAGGTGCCGTAGTTGGCAAGGACCGCCATGCGGTCGCACTTCGCCGTGCACTTGACGACGGACTTGTCCAGCACGAAGCGGTTGTCGTGGATGTCCACCCGCTGGGTCTTCCACCGGCAGTCGGCGTAGAGCGGTGGCTTGGCGATCGCCGGCTGCGCGCAGCGGTCTGAGTCCGGCACCAGCAAGGTGCAGTCACCGGACGAGGTGTTGGCCGGGCTGTTGCAGAACCGGTCGGCATTCTCCCACAGGGTGATCCCGGACCAGTTGTTCTCCAGCACGTTCCGGTAGACCTCGACCTTGTCGGTGCGTGCTTTGACCCGTGGTTCGCCGCCGGACTCGGACAGGTAGACGGTCGCGAACGGGAAGTTGTCGCCGCGGGCGGCTTCCCTGCGGCCCTCGACCCAGTTGTTCTGCCGGATCTTGTTGTTCCGGATGACCGCGTTGTAGCTGGTCTCGTAGATCAGCGCGGCACCGTCGTTGGCCTCGAGCACGTTGTTCTCGATGCGGAAGTCGTTGTTGTTCGTGTCCGCCCACAACCCTGTTCCGCGGTTGTCGTGCACCCAGTTGCCGCGTATGTCGGCGCCGTTGACGGCCCAGAACTTGATGCCTCCGGTGCAGCCACAGCCCTCCCGCCGCCGCTCCCAGTCGCCGGTGTTGTTGCCCACGATCTCGTTGCCCTCGACCACCAGGCCGCGGATGGAGTCACCGGCCTTGTACGCGTTCATGCCGTACTGCCCGTTGTCGCGCAGGCAGCTGGCGCGGACCTGCTGGCGGGCCCCGGCCATCAGCCCGGCGGCGGAGTTGTACTGGATCGTCGCGTGCTCGATCACCCACCCGTCGGCCGAGTCGTGGTTGACCACGCCCTCGTCGTGCGGTGCGACGAAACGCTGCACGGTCAGATAGCGGATCGTGACGTTGTCGGCACTGCCGCCGAACGCGTACTGGTTCTTCTTCCCGCCGTCGAGCACCGCGCCCGGCGCGCCGATGTAGCGGTTCCCCTCCTTGGGAAGGACCTGGGCGTAGCGGTCCGGGTCGAGCCTGTGCTTGCCCGGTCGAAGCCAGAACGTGGTGCTCGGGGGGCTGCTCTTGGTCTTCGCTGCCAAGTCACCGACCACCGCGGGATCGACCGTCACCGCGCCCGCCGGCGCCTTCGCCGGCCCGGCCGCGGGCTTGGCGCATACCCGGGCCACGGACGTGGACGACGGCGCGGGGGTCGGCTTTGCCCCGGCGTCCGACGTGCCGTCACAGCCGGTCGCCGCCAGCAGGGCCAGCGCCAGCGGTGCCGCCGCCGACGCCCAGTGCCGCCTCTTGATCCCCACGCGCCCCCCTATCCGCGAAACCTGAGTGCGGTGGTGAACTCCTCCGCGCCGACGGCGAAACCGGTGCCGACCAGCGTTGTGGTGGGTTCCTTGCGCCCGAAGCCGGGGGAGTACCAGCCCAGCGGCGGGTCGGTCTCACCGCGATGCGCCCGCCAGCTCAGCTGCCCGGGCAGGTCAAGCACCGCGGAGCGCCCCTCGCCCTCCCGGATCCAGGTGAGCACGGCCCGGTTCCCCACCAGGTCCGCGGCGATCGCCGGGCCGAGGTGGAACGCCAGGCGTACGTCCCGGCGCGGGCTGTGTTGGCCGCGGACCTCGTCCACGACCCTCAGCTCCTGGCTCGCGGCCGTCAGTTCCACCCGGCGGCGGTGCATGGAGCGCTGGTAACCGTCGTGCTCGGCACACCAGCGGGCCGTCCCCCCGTCGGAGGTACCGGATGTGTCCGCGGCCAGGACGCGGCTCGTGGCATGCCGCGTCCACAGGAACGGGCCGCCGGAGACGGACTGGTCACTGCCGTCCAGCTGCAGGGTGTTGTGGCCGAGGGTCGAGCGGAAGTACTGCCGCCACTGGGGCTGCCCGTGGTAGCAGTACGTCCCCGCGTCGGCGAGCACGTCGACCCCGTCGTGCCGGACCTCCACGGACAGCGCGTCCGCGTGGGCATGCGCGGCGATGGACAGGAAGCCGTGCGGACCACCGTCGCTGCGGCACCAGATCTCCTCCGGACCGCGCAGGATGGTCATGCCCGCGTCGGCGAAGTGGGCCGGTCGGCTTGCCGGGCGGGTCACGGCCGGTGCGGTTCCACTGTCCGAGTACGGCCGGATGAGCGCGGCCAGCAGCGGGGTGCGCACATCGGTGCCGGTCACCGCCGGCCACCAGGCGAGCCGGCCGAACACGGCGTCCCCGGTGGCCAGCAGCGAGGCCCAGCGGTCGGTGCCCGCGCCGTCCAGGACCAGACCGTGCCCGTCGTCCGCGTCCCCCTGGCGCGGTGGCCGTAGCCGGTTGTCCACGATGGCCGCGAGCGCGTCGGTCATCCGCAGCAGCACCAGCCGGATGGACGCGGGGACCGGCACGCTGGCGGCATCCGCCTCGGCCACCGCGGCCAGGCCGAGCTCCAGCACGAGTCCGTGATACTCGGTGGCCAGCTCGCGGTTGAGGCCGGAGGGGAAGGTGTTGCTTCGCAGGTGCCGCTCAAGGGATCGCAGCGCCTCGGCTCGCCAACGCGCCGAGGAGGGGAACCAGCCGAACGCGCAGGACGCTGCGAGCTGCCCGGCGGCCTCGGCGATGACGTGGTTGTTCGCCGAAGACCCCCGGCTGGGGAAGGCGGCCAGCCAGCGCTGGTGGTGCCAGATCTGGTTCAGCGCCACCGGGTTGCCCTCGAAAAGACCGGCCACGCCCGGCCAGCCGTCGAGCAGCCGGCGGATCCACACCCAGGAAAGCAGCCGGATGCCCAGCTCGATGCCGCTGATCCAGTGCACGCCGCGCAGCGGTGGGTTGGCCGCCCACCACGACCGCAGGTGCTCGGCCACGCGCTCGGCGTACCGCTCGTTCCCGGTGATCGCGTAAGCGGCGGCGAGCTGGGTGAGGTACTGATGCCGCGACAGCTCCCAGATCTGCTTGATGTCCCCGACCGCGTTCTCGTTCCGGTAGGGCACGTCGAAGGCGTAGCCCCACGGAGCCCGGCGCCCGGTCTTCGGGTCGCACCACCAGTCCGGGTCGGTCAGGTCGTCGCGGACCACCCCGAAGTACTCGGCGTGCCCGTACATCAGCCGGTCCGCCTCGGCGATGAGACGTTTCGCGGCGTCCGGTGGCACCGCGGCGATCGTCCCGGCGGGCAGTACCGCGGTGAACCGGGCGCCGGTCACCGTCGGGCAGTTGGGCCGCGCCGACCGCCACCGCCGCCTGCGCACCGCGTCGCCCACCCGGCCGCCGACCTCCCGCGGTCCCATCCGGGACAGCCGTCGCAGGTACCAGCCCGCGCTCATCGTCATCGCGCCCTCGCCAACGTCACCGGCGCGCCGCCCGCCAGGCCGGCCTGCACGGCGAGGGTGGCCGCCGTGGTGGCGACCAGCGACTCCAGCGGCACCGGCATCGGCCCGCCGGTCCGCACAGCCTTGATGAACGCGGCCAGTTCGGCGTTCTGGCCCTTGTCCCGGGCCTTGGGCAGCCGCGAACTGACCCACCGCTTGCGGCCGTAGACCGAGGCACGGACGAAGTCGTCGAGCCGCAGCACCTTGCCGTCCGCGACAAGGTCCAGTGTCTCCTTGGGGAAGCTGGGCGCGCCGGTGGTGACGTAGCTGATGGTGGCGGTGGACCCATCCGGGTAGCGCAGCACGACCTGCAGGTCCTCGTTGCCGGACGTGGCGGCCGCGTACACCGAGACCGGGTCGGCCGCGAGCAGCCAGCTCGCCGTGTCGATGAAGTGTCCGCCCTCGCCGGCGAACCGCGAGCCCTCGGTGCCCTGTTGGAGGTACCAGCTGCCATGCTGCAGCCGGCCCGCGTTGACCAGATAGCGGAGACTCGCCGGACCGGTCCGGGCGCCGAACCGCTTTCTGGCCTCCTGCAGCAGCGGCGCGAACCGGCGATTGAAGCCCACCTGCAGCCGGTCGTTGCCGGACTCCTCCACCGCCGCGAGCACGCCGGCCAGCTCGTCCTCGGTGAGAGCCAGGGGCTTCTCCACGAACACCGTCTTGCCGGCAAGGAGCGCTCTGCGGGTCAGTTCGGCGTGTGAGCTGTGCCGGGTGACCACGAACACCGCGTCGATGGACTTGTCGCCGAGCACGGCGTCGAGATCGGTGGTTGCCTCGGCGAAGCCGAACTTCCGCTGCGCGTTGGCCGCGGACAGCGCCGTCGTGGTGACGACGGTCGACAACTCGACGCCGTCGCGCTGTGCCAGGTGCGGCAGCAGCATCGACGTCGCGTAGTTTCCCGCGCCGACGAACGCGAGGCGCACCGGCGCCTTGGCGGCCCGGGCCGGCGTGGACACTCCGCCGCTGGGTCGCTTCACCGCGGGCACGGCCACCGCCGGGGCCCCCGCTTCCGCCGCTTCCGCTGTGTGTTCAACGGGGCCGGGGTACCGGAACAGCACAGCCACGGCCTTCAGGTCGCCGTCCTTCAGGCTCTGGTACGTCTCGACGGCGTCATCGAAGTCGGCGATGTGGGAGACCAAGGGCTCCACGTCGACGCTGCCGTGGGCGAGGAGATCGAGGAAGCACGCCAGGTTGCGGCGCTCGGTCCAACGCACGTAGCCGATCGGGTAGTCCCGTCCCTCCAGTTCGTACGACGGGTCGTAGCGCCCGGGGCCGTAACTGCGGGAGAACCGGACGTCGAGCTCCTTCTCGTAGTACGCGTTCCACGGCAGGTCCAGGCGGCACTTGCCGATGTCGACGACCCGGCCGCGGTCCCGGCAGAGCCGGGCGGCCAGCTCGACGGGCTGGTTGCTGCCGCCGCCGGCGGCCAGGTACACCTGGTCCACGCCGTGACCGCCGGTGAGCTCGGCGACGGTGGCTTCCACGGCCGCCGACGCGGGATCGCCGCAGGCCGCGGCGCCCAGCCGCTCGGCCAGCTCGCAGCGCACCGGGTCGGGGTCGACCCCGACGACGCGGACTCCCGAGGCGGTAAGGAGCTGCACCACCAGCTGCCCGATCAGCCCGAGGCCGATGACCAGTGCCACTTCGCCGAGCTGCGACTCGCCTTGGCGGACGCCCTGCATCGCGATCGACCCGACGGTGCCGAAGGCCGCGTGCCGCGGCGCGAGGCCGTCCGGCACCGGGGCGTAGAGGTTCTTCGGCACCCAGTTCAGCTCGGCGTGCAACGCGTGCTCGTTGCCGGCGCAGGCTACGAGGTCGCCGACCTTCACGTCGTCGATGCCGGCGCCGACCTGCTCGACCACCCCGCACAGCGAGTAGCCCAGCGGAGTGTAGGAGTCCAGCTTGCCCATCACCTTGCGGTAGGTGGCGGGCACCCCGTTGGTGGCCACGCTCTGCATGACCTTGGCCACCTGGTCCGGCCGGGAGCGGGCCTTGCCCAGCATCGACATACCGGCCTCGGACACCTTCATGAGCTCGGTTCCGGTCGATATCAGCGAGTAGGCGCTGCGGACCAGCACACCGCCCGGCTTGCACCCCGGCACCGGCACGTCGAGCACCGCCAGCTCGCCGCTCTTGTAGTTCTGCACAACCTGTTTCACCCGAACTCCTCTGATTCCTAAGCCGATAACCGAGTGCTCTGGCCGGACCCAGAGGTCGCGCCGCGATACCAGTACTCGAGGGTCAGCACATGCCACAGATGCTTGGAGAAGTCCCGCTGCCCGGCGGCGTCCTCGGCGACCATCCGCGCCAGCGCGTCGCGGCGCAGGAAACCGGAATTGACGAGCACGCCGTCGTTCACCACCTCGCGCACCAGCGGCGCCAGATCCCGGCTCATCCAGGCGCGCAGCGGGGCGCTGAACAGGCCCTTGGGCCGGTACACGATCTCCCGGGGCAGGATCGAGGACGCCGCCTCCTTGAGGACGGCCTTGCCCTGCCGTCCGACGATCTTGCGATCGCCGGGCACGGCGAACGCCGCCTTGACCACCTCGACGTCCACGTACGGCACCCGCACCTCGGTCGACGCGGCCATGCTCGACCGGTCCGTGTAGGCGAGGTTCAGGCCCGGCAGGAACATCCGGGCGTCGCCCAGGCACATGCGGTTGACGAAGTCGTCGAGGTCGTTGTCCTGGTAGATGTCCGCATGCTCGGTCAGCACGTCGTCGACCGTCCCGGCCAGGTCCGGATCGACCAGGGCGAGCAGCTCGTCCTGGTCGTACATGGTGTAGCTGCGCCGGAACGCGGTCTCCTCCGGCAGATCGGCGAAGGAGAGGAACCGCTTCGCGAAGCGCACCGACCGGTACCCCCGGCGGGCGGTGGCGACCGGCAGCCGGTCCACGGCCCTGGACAGGCCACGCCGCAGGGGCCGCGGGACGCGCTGGTAGCGCAGCGCGAGCAGGTTGGCCAGGTGCTTGCGGTACCCGGCGAACAGCTCGTCGGCCCCCATCCCCGAGAGCATCACCTTGACCCCGGCCTCCCGGGCGGCCTCGCAGATCAGGAACGTGTTGATCGCGGCGGGGTCGCCGATCGGCTCGTCCAGGTGGTACGTCATCTGCGGCAGCAGGTCGAGCACGTTCGGAGCGATTTCGATCTCATGCAGGTCGACGCCGAACCGCTCGGCCACTTGCCGGGCATAGCGAAGATCGTCCGGCATGGCCTCGAATCTGGCGTCCTCGGCGCGGAACCCGATCGTGTAAGCGGAGATCCCGGGTCGGTCGCGGGCCGCCAGCGCGGTCAGGTAGCTGGAGTCGAGGCCGCCGGAGAGAAAGGTCGCCACGGGCACGTCGGAGAGCAGATGGCGCCGAGTCGACTCCTCGACGATGGCACCTATGTCCGGCTGCTCGCCGGCCCGCGCCCGCTCCCGGCCCTCCGCGGCGACGTCCTTGAGGTGCCAGTACCGGCCGCGCTCCACCCGGCCGTCGGGCCGGAACCTCATCCAGCTCCCCGGCGGCAGCTTCTCCGCTTCGCGGAACGCGCACCGTGAGTCCGGCACCCAGTAGTACAGCAGCGAGGCCACCAGCGCCCCATGGTCCACCTCCAGCGACCCGCCGGTCGCGGCGGCGAGCGCCTTGAGCTCGGAGGCGAACACCAGGCCCCCGCCGCGCCGGAGCAGGAACAGCGGCTTGATGCCGAGCTGGTCGCGGGCGAGCACCAGTTCACCGGTTCGCTCGTCGAAGATCCCGAACGCGAACATGCCGCGCAGCCGGGGCAGGCAGTCCGTGCCCCAGCGCCGCCAGGCCTCGAGCAGCACCTCGGTGTCGGAGGTACCGCGGAAGCGCACCCCAGCGGCTGCCAGCTCGGCACGCAGCTCGGGCGCGTTGTACAGCTCGCCGTTGTACGTGAGCGCCAGGCCGTCCGAGACCATCGGCTGGGCGCCGGTCTCGGACAGGTCGATGATGGCCAGCCGGCGGTGCCCGAGTTGCACGTCGCCGTCACCGAAGGCGTGGCTGTACCGGCCCGCGCCGTCCGGACCGCGGTGGGCGAGGGTATCGGTGAGCCGGTCGGTCACGACCTTGCCGTCCGGCCATCGGTAAGTGCCTGCGATGCCACACATGTCCTACCGCGCCTCCTGGTCGTTGTCCGGGCCCTTTGCGGCCCACACCGGCAGCCGCTCCGTCCGCCGCCGGTCCGTCCCGTTCTGCCGGGCCAGCCGCTCGGTCTGGCCGCGCAGCGCGGTGTGCTGCCCGTCCCACAGCGTGCCGTCGGTCCGGTCACGGGGATCGGGGTCGATCAGCACCACACCGATCACCGGAATGCGCTGGTCCGCGAGCTGCCGCGCCACGGTGTGCAGCCATGCGGCGCTGCCGTGACCGGCACGCACGACGAGCACGGTCTGGGTGCCGAGGTACTGGAGGTCGGTCCACGCGGTGCCGGGCGCGACCGAGCCGACACCGATCCGGCGCTCCTGTGGCGACACCTCCGCGGCACGCTCGCCGCTGACCACGGCCGGGCCTCCTGGCTTCTGGCGGCGCTTGGCGAGCTGCGGGCCGGGCAGACCATCGATGATCACCACTGGCCCCTCCGCCGCCAGTGCCCCGGCGAGGTTCAGGGCGATCACGCTCGTGCTGCGCGCACAGCCCAGTTCCAGCAGCGACAGCGGTTCCGCGGAGCCGCGCACGGTGCGGGCCAGGGTCGTGGTGAGCCGTTCGCGTGCCGCCCGGGTCCGTCGGCGCTGCCACAGTCTGCCCGACCGGCGGGGCAGCTCCGCGATGACCGAGGCGCCCAGGTTCGCCGCGATCTGTCGGCGCAGCACGGGGCGGTCCGCCACCACCGCGCCGACCGCGGCCAGCGCGAGCCCGAGGACGAGCCCCAGTACGAGCCCGATAGCGGTGTTGGTGACGGCGGCCTTGGGCAGGGAGTGCTGGACCGCGCGCGGGGCGTCCACGATCTGTGTGCCGGCGAGGACCTTGGGCGTGCCGGTGCGCGCCTCCGCGGCGCGCTGGTCGAAATCGGCGATCCGCGAGTTGAGGGCGGCCCGGCGGGCGAAGAGCGACTCGATGCTCGCCGCATCCTGCGGGTCGCTCTCCGGCGACCGGTCTCCGATCTCCTCATTGACCTTGGTGAGCTCGTCCCGCATGCGGTCACGCTGGTCGAACAGCGCCTTGGCCTCGGCCTTCGCGGTCTCCTCCATCCTTTTCACATGGTCCGCGACGAACGCCTCGGCCAGCGCCTTGGCCCGGGCCACCGCCTCCGCGTCGCTGTCACCCGTCACAACGATCTGCAGCAGGTTGTTGGTCAGGCCGGTGCCCCGGTAGTCCCGCATGAAGTCCTCAGGTTTTTCCCGGGACTTGAGGGACTGCAGGGCCTTGTCGGCGATCCGCGTGGTCCCCAGTAGCTCGACATCGGTGCGGATCAGCGTTCCGGTGTCGTTCGCCTGGTCCTCCGCATGCACGACCAGCACCTTGGTCACCGCGGTCGGCGGCGGCGGCCGCAGGACCGCCACCGCCGCGCCGATCAGCAGTCCGAGGAGTGCCAGGGAGCACCAGAGGCGGCGGCGCCTGCGTACTGCCACCACCAGCGTCTGCAGGTCGAGCAGCGGAGTGGATGCCGACGACTCCGAAGTCGTGTCCGTCGTCATGCCGAACCTCCCGTTGCGTGGCCGTGGACCGCCAGTGCCGGAGTGGCTTCCTCCGGTGGACGGCCGGCAGTCCGCGCCGGACGGGCCGAGGCCGTACCGGCGACGACGACGCCGACGACCTCATGCCTGCCCTCCGCACACGCCTCGGCGATGCCGCCGAGCTCCTCCGCGGTCCATTGGCCCGCGCTGAGGACGACCAGAGCACCGGACTCGGTGCCGCGGTCCGGCACCAGCGGCCCGGACACCGAAACGTTCACCACCCGCAGCAGCGGATCACTCCCGGCCTCGGCGACGAGCTGCCCGGCGGCTTGGCGGGCGATGTCGTCGCCGTCCGGTACGACAACCAGCAACTGCCGGGGGGCCGGCAGCTGGTCCCGGAGGCGAGCGCACACCCGCCGGTAGCGGATCCGCCGGTCGGCCTCGTCGCCGGACCGCTGCAGGGTCGGTACGTCCCACCGGGTGTCGACGGCGAGCATCCGGCGGATCCGGGCCTGCGGGCCACGCACTTCCGGCCGGTGCTCGCCCAGTTCACCAGGAACGTCGACGGTGCCGAGGAGCGTCGAGCCCAGCGCCGCGGCGATCTCCCGTTCGGTGCGCAGCCGACGGTTCATCCGTGCGGCGGCGAGATGGCCGATGACCGAGAGCAGGAAGAACAGCAGCGCCCCGGCGACGATGAGCTGCATCCTCGTCGGCGGCGCCTCGCCGGCCGGCCGGGCCGCCGGCCCCATGACGACCATGCCGGCCTTGTTGGCCGACGGGTCGGACTCGGCCAGCGTCTTCATGGCCTCCTCCAGCGAGGTGCGCAGCCTCTCCAGCGAGGTGCGGGCCTGCACGCCCTCCACGGTCTTGCCCGGATCGGCCGCTTTGGCCAGGTCGGTGATGCGCCCGTTGGTCTTCTCCACCTCCTGCCGGAGCGTCTCGAGCCCCGTAGTCGCTTCGGAGTCGGTGCCGCCGCCTGCGATCCGGGCGGCGAATGTGACGAATTCCTTGGCCATCCGGTCGGCGAGCTGCTGCGCACGCTCCGGGGTTTCGGCCGTACCCGAGATCTTGACGATGTTCCCGTCGGCGGTCGTGGCGCTCACCTGGTCCCGCAGCTCGGTGCCGCTGACGCCGGGCCGGTCGAGAGCGGCGGCCGCGCGGTCGACCACCTTCGAACTGGTCGCGATGTCCACCTGGGTCAGCAGCTCGCGCTCCTCCCACTGCCCCGGCAGCAGCACCGATGCCGACGTCGTGTAGCGCGGCGGAAACAGCACCGAGGTGCCGTAGCCGACGAGCGCGCCCACCACGGTGAGGACGGCGAGAAGCCGCCAACGCCGACGGAGAATCCGCCCGATCGTGGCCAGGCGGATCGTGTCATCGCTCAACGGTGCTGCCTCTTCCCTGTCCTGACTTGGCCGCTCGCCGACACCGGAGTGTGGTCACGGCAGGCAGCGGCGTAGGCCGCGAGCAGCGACGCCTGCGAGTTCCGCCAGGAAAGCTGCCCGCCGATCCGCTCCTGGCCGATCTTGCCCATCCGGGCCCGCTTCTCCGGATCGTCGAGGAGCAGCGCGATGAGCCCCGCGAATTCGGCCTCGTCGTTGGCGGGCGCGTAGACGGCGGCGTCACCGGCGGAGACTCGCGCCTCCCGGAGATCGAACGAGACGATCGGCCGGCCCATCGCCATGTACTCCAGGACCTTGTTCATGGTCGACACGTCATTGAGCGGATTGCGCGGGTCGGGGGAGAGGCACACGTCCGCGGTGGACAGGTAGCGCACCAGGTCGGCGTCCGGAATGCGCCCGGTGAACTGCACCTGCTCGGAGAGCCCGAGCCGCCGGGACAGCTCCACCATTGCGTCGAAGGCGTCGCCGGAGCCGACGAACACCGCATGCCAGTCGGTCCGCCCGAACTCGTCGCGCAGCTTCGCGAGGGCGCGCAAGGCATAGTCGACGCCGTCCTGCGGGCCCATGACGCCGAGATAACACAGCAGATGAGGCTTGCCGCGCTTCAACTCCGGCTCGGGCGGCACCGGTTGGAACCGGTCGACCGCGGGTGCGCTGCGCACCACGAAAACGTCCTCAGGGCGCCGGCCGCCACGGCGCATCGCGACGTCACGGTAGCTCTCGTTCGTGGCGAGGACGACGTCCGCCGCCCGGTAGGTCCGCCGTTCCAGCGCGCACACGGCCCGGTAGAGCAGATCCTCGCCGCGGTCGAACCGGGAGAGGTACAGCTCGGGTACCAGGTCGTGCTGGTCGAAGACGAATCTCGCGCCGCGCCGCTTCAGCCACAGTGCCGGCAGGAACAGCAGGTCGGGCGGGTTGCAGGCGTGGACCACGTGGACTGGGCCGACCTTGCGGGCCAGCCGGACCGTGTGCCACAACGCCGATCCGTACTCCCGCAGGTAGCCGGCCGGTCCTCCGGTGGCCGCGCGCAACGGGTAGCGGTGGATCCGCACCCCGTCGATCTCCGCCTCCGGCTCCGTGTCCCGGTTTTCCCCCCGGGGGCAGATGACGTGCACCTTCCAGCCCGCGTCGCGCAGAGTCGTGCACTCCTGCCACACCCGCCGGTCGAACGGCACCGAAAGGTTCTCCACCAGGATCAGCGCGCGTCGGTTCGACCCGTCGCCGCTGATTGCGTTACCAAGCAAGGCCCATGTACCCCGGTTCGGTCCGGCGCGTCTCGGCGTCGGGAAGGTGGATGAGGTCGACGATCACCGGGCCGTCGCCATGGGGCAGCGCCGACAGCACGGCCGGATCTCTGGTCCCGACCAGGCACACGTCGGCGTGCTCGAGCACCTCGTCGACGGAGTCCGCGAGCAGCTGCGCGAGGTGCGGCAGCCGGGTCTCGATGTACTCGCGATTCGCGCCGATCAGCCGGGAGAGGCTCACGTTGGCGTCGTAGATCCGCAGGTCGTACCCCTTGCCGAAGAGTCTCTCCGCCAGCTCGACGAGCGGGCTCTCGCGGAGGTCGTCGGTGCCGGGTTTGAAGGACAACCCGAACAGGCCCACCCGGCGCTTGCCGGTGCGCTCGACCAGCTCGACCGCTCGCTGCAGATGGTCGGAGTTGGAGGGCAGCACGTGGGCGAGGATGGGCACCGAGATGTCGGCCCGCTGCGCCGCGTGGACCAGGCTGCGCAGGTCCTTGGGCAGGCAGGAGCCACCGAAGGCGAAGCCGGGCCGCAGGTAGGCGGGGCTGATGTTCAGCTTGCGGTCGGCCAGGAACACGTCCATCACCTGGTGCGAGTCCACCCCGAGCGCCTGGCACACCGCGCCCAGCTCGTTCGCGAAGCCGATCTTGAGGCCGTGGAACGCGTTGTCCGCGTATTTGATCGCCTCGGCCGTCGGGACCGGCACCCGGAACACCTCTCCGGGCAAGCCGTCGTACAGCGCCATCACCGCATCGCCGCTTGCCGGGTCGAGCTCGCCGATGACGGTCTTGGGCGGGTCGAAGAAGTCCCGCACGCTCGTGCCTTCGCGCAGGAACTCCGGGTTGACCGCGACCCCGATGTCCACCCCGGCCGTGCCGCCGACGTACTTCTCCAGGATCGGTACCAGCAGGTTCAGGCAGGTGCCCGGGAGCATGGTGCTGCGGAACACGACGGTGTGCCGCCCACCCCGGTCGGCCAGCGCGGCGCCGATCTGCTCGGCGACCCGCTCCAAGTACGTGGTGCACAGGCTGCCGTTGGGCTCCGACGGCGTGCCCACGCAGACCAGCGACACCTCGCTGTCCATGATCGCCTCGCGGACGTCGTCGGTAGCGCGTAGCGCTCCGGTCCGCACGACCTCGGCGATGAGCTCGCCGATCCGCTCCTCGACTACCGGGGCCTTGCCGGCGTTGACGAGGTCGACCTTCACCTGGTTCACGTCCACCCCGATGACCTCGTGCCCCATGCTGGCCAGGCACGCGGCCGACACGCAGCCCACGTAGCCGAGCCCGAAAACGCTGACTCTCATGACCCGTTCCTCCCCCCAGGCAGGCCCTTGTGGCCTGCGGTCCGCGCGTCGGCCGGGCGACGGCTCCCGCGCATCAGTAGGCGCCCTGCCCATGGAGCACCGCACGCAGCGTCTTCCACAAGATCACTGTGTCCAGGGCGAGCGACCAGTCCTCCACGTACCGCAGGTCAAGGCGGACCGCTTCCTCCCACGGCAGGTCGCTGCGTCCGCTTATCTGCCACAGGCCGGTGAGTCCGGGCTTGACAAGCAGCCGCCGCCGGATGTCCGGGCCGTACGCAGCGGTCTCCTCCGGTAGCGGAGGCCGCGGACCGACGAGCGACATCGATCCGGTGAGCACGTTGAGAAGCTGCGGGAGTTCGTCGATCGAGTACCGGCGCAGTACTGCTCCCACCCGGGTCACCCGCGGATCCCGGCGGAGCTTGAACAGCAGGCCTGCGCCCTCGTTGCAGTCGGCTAGCGCGGCACGTACCCCGTGAGCCCCGGCGACCATGGTGCGGAACTTGAGAATGGTGAACTCGCGGCCGTCCTTGCCGACTCTGCGCTGGCGGTAGAACACCCCGCCCCGACTGTCCACCAGCACGAGCAGCCCGACGAGCACCATCAGCGGCGCGAACAGCATCAGCAGGATCGCCGCGCCCATCCGATCGACGACCCCTTTGATCGCCCGGCGCCCCCCGGTGAAGGTCGGCATGCTGACCCGCAACAGCGGGATCCCGAGTACCGCGTCGACGTGCAGCCGCGGGCCGGCCACCTCCATCAGCACGGGGGCCACGACCATCTCGGCGTCGCTGCCTTCGAGGTTCCAGGCCAGCCGCTGCAGTCGGTCCGGTGACCAGTGCGGGTCCGGTGTGACCGCGACGACACGGTAGCCGTCGTGGCGAACGTGCTTGGCGACGTCGGCCAGTTGACCGACGACCGGCACTCCGTCCAGGTGGTCACCGTCGAGCCCGAGACCGTCCGTCGTGCACACCCCGTCCACCCGCCAGCCGAGGTGCGGCAACTTTCGGGTTCGGCTGATCAGGTCGCGCACGGTGTCCGGGCTCCCGGCAGCGAGCACCGGTCTCAGGCACTGTCCTTCCTTCCGCTGTTTGTGCAGCCGCAAGCGGAGCAGATACCGCGCGGTCATGGTGACGAGCGCGATCGCGGGGATCGCGACGAAGATCCAGAGCTTGATGTTGCGCGAGGTGAGGGCGATCCCGCCGAGCGCCAGTACGACGGTCGCCGTGAAAAGCGAGCGTCCGAGCCGGCGGAATTCCTCGGCGCCCTGGCCGAGCACGGCCGGAGACCACGACCGGCTCACCGCAAGCGCTCCCAGCACCAGCAGCTCGGTGCCGAATGCGAGAATTCCCCACTTCTCGTGCCAGTTGGCCGCGTCCCGGGCCCCGAAGAAGTTGCCGATCGCCGCCACCACGAAGGCGGTGGCCACGGTATCGCTGGTGATCACGGTACGGCGGTACCGCTGCTCCCAATCGATTACAGGCCGGCTGATTGCCCCGTTCGTCAGATTCCCGCGCGCCGACGAAAAAGGGTCGACTATTCCCCCCTGCCGCACAGAACCCCCCGGTTCCCAGTGGTACGACGTGATCGCCTAACACTGTTCCTCCCCCGGGAGGCCCCACCCCCCCGCACCTTCCTTCCCTCCCCGCAAGAGGCACCCGCCCCTCCGCGCACGACATCACGGCTCTTTGAGCGATACTTGAACAACTCACCCTGGCGGCAGTGGACTCGTACGTCCTGCCAGACTCTCAAGGTGTGCGGGAACCCGTCGAAACCTCGGGTGCTCCCCGCACCCGAAGCCCTCTCGCGGGCTCACAAGAATTGATCATCCCCACGCGTGGCGTGGAGGACGCGACTGCTGGCCTTTTGTAGTGCCGGACCTATAGATCATTACTGGTCGCCTCGTGTCCGATCAGCTGAAGCACGGTCAATCTAGACCATCGGGGCCGGTCTGTAGAGGGGGTGTGTGTAATTTGTGGTCAATCTATGAGGCTGGATCCACCTACCGGTGACCGCCTACAGGTCACTGACGCCACCGCGCACTCCAGCAGCTCGCCCGACGGCCCCGGGCGCTGCCTCTATGCGGTAGTGGCGGTAGTGATCGACGAGCTGTAGCGGGCCTTCTGCGGTGCCCGGTTCGACAACAACTTCCCGCTGTTCGTGCGCCACGGCATGCCCCTGTGGGTCCCCCCGAGGTGGGCTGGGCGATCGACTCCCGCTACCTGTCGTCCTTCGCGTCGAATGGGAGTGAGCAGCTACGTTCGACGGGTGCACAAGATTCTGTAAGACCTCTTCGGTCGTCTTGCTTACCGGTCTCGATGCGCGCCCTGCCGCTCGCGCGATCTGTACTTGTGAATTCCGGGAGCTGCGTGGCGGGGACAGGGCGCACACAAGGTCGCGCGCCTGCCCAATTGGGCATGAGTGGTCGAATCCCGGCGTCGGCTCCGTAGGAGTCGCGGTAGATCGAGGATCCCGATTGGAGGGCGCATCTTGAACGTGCCCAGGGCCTGAGGAAATTGCCGGCAGATTGTCCGAAACGGCGCCGAACCCCGGCCTTTTGGTGTCTGCGCACCGCATGGAGTAGCGGGGATGGCAGCACGGCATCGTCCGGACGGGGCCTTCGCAGGTTGGCGCGTTCGCAGCTTTCTCGCGCCGTTCGCTCCACCGGGGGCCGCGCCGGTACTTGCCGGCGCCGTGTCAGTGCCGGCATCCACAACGGCTCCCGTCCGTCTGGTTGGTTGCCCAATGGGGCTGCCCGGAGGTGCGAATGATCGAGGGCCGGCTGCTGATCGCCATCGTCGTGATCGCTACCACCTGCCCTCGAGCAGGTCATTGCGTGCCGTTGTTCGGCCTGCCGTGCCGCATCGGTGAGATGAAATCCGTGGGACCGGCCCCGGCCATGGTGTCGTAAGCGGTGGGTCTGTTTGCCGGACTGCTCCAAGTGGCGGGGTCGGTATCCCGACTCGACCGAACCGTTGAGGCGCATGCCGCCGAGCCTGGCTTCTGTCATCACGCGGCTGAAGACAAGACGCCGACCGGGCCGGAGTCCGACCACCCTTCCTGCTCGGTCCGGGCCGCCGGCCTTCCTCGCACACAGTGGCGGCGAGTGAGGGCAGTTGCTCGACATCAGCAGCCGTCTGGTGCTGGCCGGGCAGTGTGGCGGGTCGGCCGCTTTTGACCGTGTCGCGTCACTCGCAGTGCCCGTCCTCGCCGGGGCAAGTCCGAGAACGCCAGCTAGTTACGGGATGGCGCTCGCAGCGAAGGTTCGGCCGATGAGAGCCGGACAGGCGGGAAATGGTCTCTTCGATCACCCGCCTGCGGTGGACCGGACGTTGAACCGGACTCGATGACGTCGCGGGCGATCCGGACTCCAACGCGGCCGCCGTGCAACCGTCTTCAACAGATCCCGGCAGTCGTAGGCCGTGTCGGCGTGCAGGCCCCGGCCTGCGCAGGAGCGAAGGTGGCCCCGGCGCTGCACGCTCGGACTTGCTGAGCGCCGACCGGCGGGATTCAGCCGGTTCTGCGACGAAGACGTTCCCTCGAACGATTCGCACCGGCAGGTACATCTCGACGGCCCGTCGGCCAGAGCCGCCTCAGAGCGCAAGGCCCGCATACAGGCTCCGACTTGCCGGCTCTTGGCCGAAGCGGGGCGATGGAAAAGTCAGAGTTCGTTGCAGGTTCTTCTCGACGAGCGGAATGCGGTGGGTGAGGCGACGAGGCTGCCCGGCGGAGGCTGAGGGAACAGACTCCTTTACTCGGCTGAGTACGCTGGCCAGTGACCTCGAAGAACGACCCGTCGCACGCCGCTCAGACCTCACCTGACTGGGTGGCAAGGGGTCGCAGGTTCAAATCCTGTCGTCCCGACAGTGTGAAGGGTCTTCGCAGGTAAGCACCTGCGGGGGCCCTTTTCGTATGGGTCGTTTCCGATCTTCGAGGTTGAGCACGCCGCTCATCGACGCCTTTACTCGGAGGTTTGCGAGGATGCCGCTGCTGGACCTGGACAAGACCACTACGGGGCTGTCGAGGACGTGGTCGGGGTTCCTGCGGGACTGGGACCGCTCGCTGCGGTCGGGGAGCTATCCGGAGACCACCCGGCATGACGAGGAGACCACGAAGGTCCTCGGCACCTGCAAGGGCAGGGATTTCGTGCAGCTGCGGGACGAGGCAATCATCCGGCTGTACTGCAATACAGGGGCGTGGCTTTCCGAGGTTGGCAACCTGGCACTCGACGACATCGACCTGACCACGGAATCCGTCCACTGCCTCGGCAAGGGCAGCAAGGATCGCCGTGTGCGGTTCGGGCCGAAGACCGCGCGGGCCGTCAGCCGTTATCTGCGGGCCCGCGCCAAGCACAAGGCGGCCGACCTGCCGGATATGTGGCTGGCCGAGCGACGATGTGGTGCTGGCGACCACGCTAATCGGAACCGAGGCCTGGGGTGTGAACGGCTGCGCGTCTGGCGCGACGCCGGCGTCGACACCGTCCGCTTCTACCCCGTCGGCGGGACCCTCGATGCGCGACTCACCATGCTGGGCCGGGCCATCGAGCTGGTCCGTGGGATCGAGGACGAAGTGACGCGGTAGCGGCGCGAGGGCCGCGCCCCTGTGACGGAGTCGCCCGACGTCTGCGCGGGTCGTGGCGAGTCGAGGGACGGCCGTGCCACTGGTCGAGGCCTTGAGTCGGCCGCCCCGCAGGGACGTTGGCGGCGCTGACGCATGCTGCTCTCCAATTGTCCGCACTCGGTGCGGTGGGTTGCCTGCGGGCCCGGATGCGGGGGCTTGCCGGTCTCCGCTCTCCGGCCAGGGGACGTTCCGTCCCTGTCGGTTGGCGGGGCGTCTATCGATGCGGCGCGGCCGTCGAGACGGTGCTCACCCCGCAGAAGCAGGTCCCGCGACAGCGGTGAGCAGCACCATCCCGGAATGGCCGTAGTCCGGCAGGGTCGGGTCGGCGTCGATGCGCGTGACGGACAGTTGCCGGGTGAGCGGTGCGAACACCCCGGTGACGATGTCCGTGTTGACCGGGCAGCCTGGCCACTGTGACGCGCGGCCGATGCGATACGTGGGCATGTTCTCCATGAAGGCGGCGACCAGATGCCCGCCTGGTACGACGGAGCGGGTGAACAGTCGGCACAAGTCGGTGAACTCCGCGAAGTCCTCGGTGACGCCCTCGGCGACGAAGTGCATGGACGCAAGGTCGTAGGCGCCGGGAGCCAGCTCCCGGACGTCACCGTGGACGACGCGCACGCGCGACAGTGTATGCCGCAGAGTCGCGGGAACGTCCGGGTTGTGGTGTCGGCACAGGGCATGGAACGGCAGCCAGCTCGCCTCGGGCCCATGGTCGAGCTGCTGCTTCAGGTAGGCCACGTTCGCCGCCCCTGCCTCGACGGCGTCCATGTGGCGGCTGGCGGCGGCCGCGAGCATCAGCGGATAGAGGTTGGGTCCGGCGCCGAACTCCACGGCACGGCCGATGCTCCCCGGCGGGAACCGACGGTAGAACGCCGAGTGGTGCGCGATGACCGCCGCGTCACAGGGGTGCAGCTCGCGGTAGTTCTCGGCGAGATAATCGGCGACGGGCCAACTGTCCCAGTCCACGTCGTCGTTGAGGGTCACCATGCCGGGCTCACCTCCTCGCGCGCAGCGGGAAGCGTCCGGAGAGCCGGGTGAGCGTGCCGGTGAGCCGCCCGATGTCCGCGTCCGAGTTGAGCGCGGTGACCTGGATGCGGAAGCCGACCCGGTCGCGCGGAACCAGGGGGTAGGGGGCCAGGGTCACGTAAATGCCCTGGTCCCACAGGAAGTTGGCGACCGCGTCGAGATCTGCGGAGTTGGCCAGGGGGATCTCGACGATCGGCAGTCGGTCCGTGTTGAGTGTTTCCGCGCCAAGACCCTGCACATGGTCGAGCACGCGGACGGTCTTGCGGTGCACCTCGGCGCGGATGCCGTCCCCGCGGCGGTCGTTGACCTCCAGACCGGCCAGCGCCGTGGCGAGGGACGCGGTCGGCGAGGGCCCCGAGTACAGGTAGGGCGCCGCCGCTGTCTTGAGATGGTTCTTCAACCAGGAGGGCAGGGCCAGGAAGGCCAGCAGCGACGAGTAGGCCTTGGAGAAGCCGCCGACGAGTACGATCCCGTCGTACGTCTCACTCGTGTGCCGGACGACGCCGTTGCCGCGCGACCCGTAAGGACACGGCTCGTGCGGCCCCCGCTCCCCGATGACGCCGAAGCCATGCGTGTCGTCGATGTACAGCGTCGCGTCCCGGCTGCGGCAGACGTCCGCCAGCCTGGGCAGATCGGGGATGTTCCCACTCATACTGTTGACGCCGTCCACGCAGACGAGGCGCGATGAACCGCTCGGCACGGCGCGCAGCAGGGCGTCCAACTCGTCGGGCCATTCGGCGTGGAACCGACGCAGGGTCGCGCCCTGTCCACGTGCGGACACGCAGCCGTCGTACACGGTCCGGTGCGCCGTCGCCTCGATGAAGACATGTCCCCGGCCCGCGAGGACAGGGATCACCGAGGCGTGGATGAGGGTGGCTGTGGGCAGCAGCAAGGTGTCCGGGGCGCCGAGCAGGGCGGCCAGACGTTCCTCGATCTCCGGGTACAGACGTGGACTGCCGAGCAGCCGTGACCAGCTCGGGTGCGTGCCCCACCGGCGTACGGCGGGCTCGATCGCGTCGATGATCTCCGGATCGCAGTCGAAGCCCAGGTAGTTGCAGGAGGCGAAGTCGATCAGCCAGTGGCTTCCGCTGCGGATGTGGCGGCCGTGCACCTCGTCGAGGACGGCGTCGCTCATGGGGCTGGTCTGCCGCAGGTGTTCGAGATCGTTCCCCGGCACACCGCGTCGTGCTCCCGGGGGTCCGGATTCCGCTGCGGGCATGTCGGCCTGCTCCTTCCGTACGGCGGGGAGCGTTTCCACCCTCCGTCCGCCGGCTCGGCTCCGGCCCCGATCCCGGCCTGCCACCGTGCCCTCCGCCCCCGCTGGGATCCGCTTGCCGTTTCGGTACCGCAGCAGCAACTTGCTCTGCTCCACCGACATGGGCCGCGCGAACAGAAAGCCCTGCCCGAACCGGCACCCCATCCCGGCCAGCAGATCCCGCTGTGCGGAGTCCTCGATCCCCTCGGCGATCACCTCCAGGCCCAGCGTGTCGGCCATCCTGACGATGCCTTCGACGAGTGCGACCTGCCGGGTGTCCAGTGTGATGTCGTCGATGAACGTCTTGTCGATCTTCAGGACGTCGATGGGGAAATCCCGAAGATAGCGCAGCGAGGAAAAACCTGTGCCGAAGTCGTCGACGGCGATGTGCACCCCGAGGTCTTGGAGGGATTGCAGCACCGCCTGGATCTGTGTGTCCTGACGCATCAGCACCGTCTCGGTGACCTCCAGCCTCAGTGACCCCGGGGCCAGCCCGGGAGTCCGGAGCGCCTGGTGTATCTCGTCGAGGAAGCCGGTGTCCCGGAACTGCCGGGCGGACACGTTGACGCTGATGTACGGCGCGGCAGCCTGCCCCGGCAGCCGCTGCAGACCCGCGATGTCGGAGGTGGCGTTCTGCAGGACCCAGGAGCCCAGCGGTGTGATGTGTCCCGTCTCCTCGGCGAGGGCGATGAACTGTTCCGGAGGGACCGGGTTGCGCCGGGCGTGAGGCCAGCGGACGAGTGCCTCGAAGCCGACGACCACGCTCGTGGCCATGTCCACGACGGGCTGGTAGCGCAGGCAGAACTCCTCCCCGGCGATCGCGGCGTCGAGGCGGGCCTGCATATGGTGTCGTTCCGCCATCCGTACCCGCAGCCGCGGCTGGAAGCGGCGCCACTGGCGCTTTCCCGCCGTCTTCGCCGCGTAGAGAGCCAGGTCGGCGTGGCCGAGCAGCTGCTCGGCGTCCGTGCTGTCCTTGGCTGTGGCCACGCCTACGCTTGCGGAGACGCTCACCGAGTCCTCGGACAGGTGGAACGGTCTGCCGAGGGTCTGGACTACCTGCGCGGCCAGCAGCTCGGCGTCGAGTGGCTGTTTCGCGTCCTCCATCAGCACGGCGAACTCGTCACCGCCGAGGCGGGCCGCCGTGTCGCTGCGGCGCAGGGCCCCCGACAGGCGCTCGCCGACGGCGATCAGCAGGTCGTCGCCGGTCGAGTGCCCCATCGTGTCGTTGACCACCTTGAAGTCGTCCAGGTCGATGAAGAGCAGACAGGTGAGTGTCGACTCGCGCCGGCCGCGCAGCAGCGCGCGCTCGATCCGCTCGAGGAGGAGTGTCCGGTTGGGTAGACCGGTCAGCGGGTCGTGGAAGGCCCGCTGTGTCAACTCGTGCTCCAGGCGGCGCTGATCGGTCACGTCCCGCAGGGTGACGACCAGGCCGCCCACGGTGTGTTCCTCGCGCAGATCGCTGCAGCGCACATCGACCTCGATGCGTCCGCCATCACGGAGCACCCACCAGTGGTCGTGGGTCTCGGACGGTCCTTCGCTCCGCATGGCCTCGAACCCTCTGGCCACCCGCTGCCGGTCACTGGGATCCACCAGGTCCGGAAGTGCCGTACCGACCAGCTGTGCGCCGCCGAACACGGCCCGGGAGGACGGGCTCGCGTACCGCACCGTGTTGTCGTCCTCGACGATGAGAATGACGTCCGAGGCCTTGCGCACCAGGGTGCGGAAGTACGCCTCGCTCTCCTGGCGGATGATCTCCTGGCGCAGCGCGATGCGCTCGGTGGCCAGACCGGCGTGCGAGGCCAGGATCTCCAGTGAGCCGCGCATCTCCGAGAGGTGCTTCTCCGGTCCCGCGGCCAGGAGCACGCCCGGCAGTTCGCCCGGCGGCCGGTCCGGAGAGACCATGGGGCAGACCAAGACGGTGGGCAGGCCCCCGAGCGCGGCGACGATCTCCTCTCCGAGATCGGCCGAGGGCACCAGGCGAGTCCGATGCGGCGCCGGGTCCCTGGCATGCTCGGCCGACAGCAGCAGCGTCGCGTGCGGAACCTTCGGCCCGAACAGTTTGCTGACCGCCTGGTCGCAGGAGTCGGCGATCTCCTGCGGCTGCACGGCCGACACCAGTGAGGCGGCCGCCGTACGCAGCGCCAGCTCGCGTGCCACGGCCTTGCGGTGGGCCACGACCATGCCCGCCAGCCGGAGAATGACCAGCAGGAACAGCACACCGGAGAACGCCGCGATCATTTCCGCGTCCGGTGCGTGGCCCGCGAGGCTTTCAGAGAGCAGGATTCCCGGCGCGATCAGGGTCGCCACGGCGAGCATCAGCAGTCGGCGCGGCGGCGGCAGGAGGGACTCCCGCTGCTGCATGGAGGCGGTCAGCTCGACCATGGACGGATGGAGCGCGGCCAGACCCCAGGCCGTGTAGAAGACGATCCAGCCGAGGTCGAGCAGCGTTCCGGCCTGCCACATGTCGTTGAGCTGCAGAATTCCGTACGCGATGTCGAAGCCGAGCAGTGTCAGGGTGCCGACGACGAGGAGCAGCACGGCGCGGTTGCGCCCGGACATCGGGCTGGGGGCGAGCAGGCGGGCCAGGAGCGCGAGCACCAGCACGTCCCCCAGCGGGTAGGCGATGCTGATGGCCCGCTGCTGCCAGGTCAGCCCCTCCAGGCGCGTGAGCGGCTGTACGAGGAAGACCCACACCGGCAGCGCGAGACCGGCGGTGACGATCAGTGCGTCCAGCAGGCTGGGCAGGTCGCGGCCCGTCCAGCGGTACCGGACGAGGCCGAAGAGACCGGCGGCGAAGAGAGGGTACGTCGCGAGATAGCAGGCGTCCGCCGGGGACGGGAACGGGTTGGAGGCGTCGAAGTACTGCTCGGACACGTTGTAGTAGGTGTCGCCGGCGGCGAACGTGAGCAGTCCGGCGGCGAGCAGCCACCACGGCCACCGGTGCGCCGGACGGTGCACACGGACGCCGATGAGCACACCGGTGACTCCGGCGACACCGATGGCAGCCCACATCAGGGTGCGCGCCGCCGGGACGGTCAGGTAAATGGCCGTGGCGGCCGAGACCAGCACGCCGTACGCGACCATCAGCCGATGTGCCCGCAGCATTGGCGTCGCCTCCCCGCGTCGGAGGCCACTGGGTCATCTTCCTTGGTCTGGCGTCTTTCTCGATCTTAGGCATGGGGGTGGGGCGTTGCATCTCGTGACTGCTTCGTCGGAGGCATCAGTCCTTCGTGTTCGGGCGCCGTGCCGAGCCTGCGTAGCCGCTGGGGTTGAGCTGCTGGAACCGCCAGGCGTCTCGGCACATGTCGGCGAGGTTCCGGGTGGGGTGCCAGCCCCAGGCGCGTGCCACGGCGGTCGCGTCGGCGACGAGTTCGGTCGCGTCGCCGGGGCGTCGGGGCGCGACTTCGTAAGGAATGGGTCTGCCGCAGGCTTCGGAGAACGCGGCGACGACGTCGAGGACCGAACTTCCCTTGCCGACACCCAGGTTGTACACGCGCATGCCCGGCCCGTCGGCGAGGTGGTCGAGTGCCACGCGGTGGGCTTCCACGGTGTCCATGACGTGGAGATAGTCGCGGATCGCGGTCCCGTCGGGGGTGGGGTAGTCGTCGCCGAACACAGGGAGTCGTGGCCGTCGGCCGACGGCCACCTGGGCCACGTACGGCATGAGGTTGTCGGGTGCGCCGCGTGGGTCCTCGCCGAGGAGTCCGCTCGGGTGGGCTCCGGCCGGGTTGAAGTACCGCAGGCACAGCACGGTGTACTCGGGGCACCGGTGGCAGACGTCGGCGAGGATCTGTTCGCAGACCCACTTGGAGGCGGCGTAGGGACTCGTGGGCCGGGCGGGGGTGGCTTCGTCGAGCGGTCCGTGTCCGGCATCGCCGTAGATCGAGCAGGAGGAGGAGAACACGAGCTGGTGCACCCCGTGGTCGTGCATGGTCCGAAGCAAGGCGGTGGTGCCGCCGACGTTGGTGTCGTAGTACTCGATGGGCATCCGTGTCGACTCGCCCACAGCCTTGTGCGCGGCAAAGTGCACGACGGCGTCCACGGAGTGTCGGTCGAAGACGGCAGACAGGGCGCGCCGATCACGGATGTCCAGCTCATAGACGGCCCCGACGAAACGGCCGGCGATCCGTTCCACGCGGGCCAGGACCTGAGGTGTGCTGTTGGAGTAGTCGTCGACCACGATCAACTCGTAGCCGTGGTCGAGGAGTTCGACGCAGGTGTGGCTGCCGATGAAGCCGGCTCCGCCGGTGACCAGGATCGTTGACGGTGCGCTCGGCGGTCCGTGTGCCTTCTGGCGTCGGTCCGTGTTCACTGCGCCTCACCCGCCCGGGACGGCGGCGACGTACGACGGGTGAACGGGGAGAACGACGTCTCCCCATGCACAGGGGGACTGGTGCGCCGCTGTCGATGGGAGCGCCGGTCCGGTGATCATCATCAGGCCGGAGGACGGGTCGTGCGACATGGCGGGAACGAGGCGCAGGTGTCGTCGGCGAGCGGCAACGAGGGGATCGCTGTCGCCGGAGCGTCCCGGAGCAGCCTTGGCGTGGTGACGAGGAAGTACGTGGGCAGTCCCGAGGCGGCTTGGTTCCGGCGGGGGAGTTCGGCCGCGCGGGGTGCGTTCAGGAGGGCGTCGCGGTCCGAGGCCCGCGCACGGTGATGCTCGGACTTGAGAAGGTCTGCCCTGACCGGCTGGCTGCGCGCCATGGCTCGACGCTCCTGAATGAGAGACGATGAGCGCTGTACGTTTACGACGTATATATACAACTCTGCGCCTTTTTGTTCCAGGCGTCAAGGGCTGCTGAGGGGGCGCCTTGCCGGAGTGGGACGCGGAGGAGTCAGTCAGGAGTCCGGCCGGTGGGCCCGCTCCGCCTCCACCCGGGTGAAACGATCGAGCAGGGCGTCGAGTCCGGCGGCCAGGCCCTCCGGTCCGCCCCGTTCGGCGAGGGTGGTGGCGGCTTCCCGGAGCCTGGGCAGTTCCTGGTGTGGCATGTTGTGCAGTCCGAGGCGGAACGAGGGGTCCGGCTCTTCGGGGTTGTCCACCATGGCCTGTAGTTCCACGGACACGTAGCCGAGGACCCAGCCGGTGAAGGCGCGGAAGGTGGCGGCGGAACGGGTCGCGTCGAGTCCGGCGTCCTGAAGCAGGGTGAGCACCCGCTCGTGATGCCTCAGGACTGCGAGCGGTCGCCGGGCCAGCGGGACGGCCAGCATGCGCGTGGAGAGCAGCGGCACCACCTGGGGGTGGGCCAGGCAGGTCTCGTACGTCGCCCGCGCGAGCCGGTGGAGCTCGGTGCGCCATGCGGGAGCCTCGACGGACGCCGTGCCGGGAGTGGATCCGGGGCCGGCGGCCAGACGTTCCTCCAGTTGGAGGTGGACGGCCTCGACCAGGCCGTCCAGGAGGGCGTCCTTGCTTGCCGCGTACCGGTAGAGCGCCATTGCCTCGACGTCGAGCTCGGCACCCAGACGGCGCATGCTCAGCGCCGAGAGGCCTTCACGGTCCACCAGCTCGAGGGCGCTGGCCAGCATGCGCTCCCGGCTCAGCCGGCCGTACCGGCCTCGGTCGCTGGCGCGGCGCGCCGGGGCGGCTCCGGCCCCCTCGCCCTTCCGTCGCGGCTTCCGCTGCTCCTTGGCCATGCCTCGCCTCCGGGTGATCGGCCCGTGCCATGTCCCGCTCGGGTGGAGCTCGTGTTGACTCTATGCACCTACGGGCGCAAAGTGTACGTATACGATGTAAATATACGTCTTCTGGGCGTACGGCCACTCAACGTGCTGCACACCGGGATCGCCTGGGACGTGGAGCGACGGTTCGCCGCGGGATGCACGAGCGTCACCCAGCTGCACAGCGAACTGCTTGCCGAGCACGCCCCGGTCACCTACGCCATGGTCCGCGCTCACATCGCCACCTTGCGCACCGCACCGTCGGGCACGCCGCCCCCCGCTGCCGTCGGTGCGGCAGGTGACCGGCTGGTTCATCCGTCACCCCACGGCCCTGAGTGAGGAGGACCGCGCCGCCTTGAAGGACGTCCTGGCCCGCTGCCGCGAACTGGACAGGGCCGCCGGGCATGTTCGCGACTTCGGCGAGATACTCACCGGCCGCCTCGGCGGCAGACTCCCCGCCTGGACCGACGCGGTCGACGCTGCCAGTTGACCGCCATCGCGGTGGCTGAACCGTTCACGGACGAGTTCCTGGACGGTCTGCCTCCCCTCCTGCGGCACCGCGCCGCCCGTAACGTGGGGAGGCTGGCTGGAGTCGCTCTGGGGAGGTGGATGTCGCCTCCGCCAGGGCGCGGGTGTATTCGAGATCCCAGACCAGGCTGAAGGCCGCCAGTGACGGTCGATCGGCGTGTAGGACGTGGAGCAGACATCCTGCTCCGATCGCGCCAGTGACGACGCACCGGTGAGCCGCAGGCGGCCGGCAGACCCGACGGGCGAGGCGTAGCAGCCAGTGCCGGTGGCGCAGGCCCTCGCGCACCGACGACAGCCGTTGCGAATCGGGTACGAGCTGATCGATGAGAACGTCGAAATGTGCGCTGAGGGCTGGGATGCGGGTCCACCTCCGAAGGGTGCGATCGCTGTCGTGCCAGACGATGGCGTCAGGAGAGAACGCGAACCGGCGGCCCAGTCGGAAGAGCCGGAAGCCGAGTTCGATGTCCTCCTGTCTGGCCAGACGCTCGTCGAATCCGCCAACAGCGCGGAAGTCCGCGCGACGAACCGCGAGGTTGCCGGTATAGCAGTGGGTCCACGCCGAGGTGCTCTCGCCGCGGCCCAGCCGAGCGTATTCCCGTCCCAGACGATCGGCGTCCCAGTGCGTCCAGGGCGGTAGGCGCCGCCCAGGCGGGGAAAGGATCGGGCCGAGGGACACCACGGATCCGGCGGCACGGCGCAGTGCGGCGTGGTGCCGGGCGACCAGCTCGGGATGGGAGATGCAGTCGTCGTCGATGAACAGCACGTACGGTGCGTCCGACAGGGCCACACCCCGGTTACGGCTCGCGGCAGGCCCAACCGATTCCGCATTGCGGATGACCCGGATCCGGCGGGTGGGGTGGGACTCCTCGACGCGACCCACCACCGGGTCCCGGCTGCCGTCGTCGACCACGATCACACCGAAGTGCTCGAAACTCTGGCGCCAGAGCGCGCCGAGACAGGCCGCCAGCTTGTCGGCCGGGCGGTCACGGGTCGCGATGACGACGTCCAGCTCGGTGTCTCGTCCTGGTCCCTGCATGTCCGCCATCACGTCCGCCTTCCCGGTGTGCGCATGTTCAGCGGCCGTCCACGGCCACATCGGGGCGTCACCTGTCGTGCTCGGGGGGTGTGTAGTGGGAGAACCAGACCGTGCGACGCACGTCGCCGATGGCGAGCAGGTCCGACACGGTGATGTTGCGCAGCCCGCGCCGCGCCAGTCCGCCGATGAGGAGTTCCGTCATCCTGGCGCGGTCGAACGGGGGGTGGGGACTCGCGCCCTCGTCGATGCCCGCGCGGCCGTCGTGCGCAAGGACAATGGTCCCCTCGGTGGCCTGGGTGATGACGCTGTCCGCGACTTCCCGCTCGCTTCCACCGCACCAGTCGAGGCTGTCCAGGTCCCAGACGACACAGTCGAGGCCGACGTCCCGTGTGCCGAGATAGCTCCGCAGTGTCTGTGCTCCGAAGGGGGGCCGGAACAGCCTGACGGGAGCGCCGGCGATCGCTGCGAGTTCCGATGCCGCCAATTCGAGGCGCGCCCGTACTGCCTGGCGTGACAGGTGGGCGAGGCTCCGGTGATCAGCTCCGTGCAGTGCGACCTCGTGCCCCTCGGCGACCATACGGCGGACGAGTTCAGGGTGCCGACGGGCGTTGCACACCAGCATGAAGAACGTCGCGTGGCACGCCCGGTCGGTGAGGACGTCGAGCACCTGCGGGGTCCACGTCCGGTCGGGCCCGTCGTCGAATGTCACGGCGACGTAGGGGAGGTTCGTACGCACGCGCCGGATCGATCCGAGCCAGGGGCCGGCGAGTGCGTCGACGGTGTGCCGCGCCGCTCGGCGGCCCCGCGGCCCCAAGATTCTCCGCATCGACTCGACCACGCCCGTGGCGTTGCTCATCGCGTCCTGTCGCATGACGCACCTCCACGGCAGCGACCTGTCGGCAGACCCGCTTCGGGGGCGAATCCGCGGGCGCGGCATCGACCTGCCCTCTCGTTGATGTCGAAAGCTCCGAAGGAGCCGCAGGAGCGACGCACGCGGGGGTCGCTCGCGGCGCCGATCATGTCCACCATCGGCGCACCACCTTCTCGGCTTCCTTGTCGCGCGGCGTGTAATCGAGCACGTCATCCCGGCTTCCGTGTGGCGTCACGTCCCAGACCCACCAGAAGACACCGGCCCACCAGGGCTGGCTCCGGAAGCTCGCGAGCAGCGCCTCGTAGCCGGCCGCCTGCTCCGCCTGATCCGGCGTCGCGCTGATCGTCCAGGAGTACGGGGCGGTGGTGGAGCCGCGCTGGCTGACATAGCCGGCTTCGGTGAACACGATCCTGCGACCACGCTCGGCCGCGAACGCCGCCAACTCCTCCCGGATGGGTCTCCAGGTCTGCTCCAGCGCCTGCACATCGTGGGTGGGCCGCGTGCTCAGGGGCCAGTAGGCGTCGACGCCGATCAGGTCCACGGCGTCCCAGAAGGCGACCCGGGGGTACTCGTCGTAGTTGGCCGCGTACACCAGCGGCCCCGGATAGCGGGCACGCACGGCCCGGATGACGCCCAGCCACTTGTCTCTGTCCCCCGAGACCCCCTCCAGTTCGGTCCCCACGGCGAATTGCTCCACTCCGGTCCGTCCGGCCAGATCCGCGTAGTGGGTGATGAAGTCGGTGTAGGAGGCGAACCATGTCGCGTGGTCGCGTGGCCGGATGAGGCCCCGGCTCTCGGCGCCCGGCAGATCGACATGCGGTTTGAGCAGGACCTTCAATCCGCGGTCGTGGGACAGGGCGATCACCTTCCGCACTCCGGCGTCGTCGGGCGTCTGCCATACCGCACCGGCCGGCGCCCGGGTGATCTCGTCGGCATCGGCACTGGCCTGGAACCACGTGGGTGTGATCTGGACCCATCCCGCGCCGACGTCGGCGATGTCGCGGAGATGGCGCTCGAGTATCTGCGTATCGCCGTAACCGTCACGGGAGTACGTGGGCAGGGCGAAACCGTGTTGTCGCTGCTGCGCCGAGCCGGGTACGGGGTCACCGGCCCATCCGGACGTCGCCGTGGCGACGAGCACGATGCTCAGCACGGCGCCGGCCAGGCACCGTGCGTGGCGCGTCAACGCACCTTGCGGACCAAGGCCCTTGTCACGAGAACACCTGGTGGCCGGCACGAGGCATCGTCTCCTCACATCCGCGGCACACGCAGCCGGGCCTGCTCCGTCGTACCGCTGCGGGGCGACAGCGGTCTCCCCGGGGTGGCATCGGCACCACCGCTGAAGCAGATGGCGACCAGCAAGCCCATTACCGCGGTGACACCCAGAGCGTCGAAAGCCGGAAAGGTCACGCTGACGAGGAGAAGCGCGAGCAGGGCCGCTCGGCTGCCGATCCTGAGGGTGTGCCACCGCCACTCCTCGACGGGCGGGCCCCGCCGCACGACCGCCGCTGCGATCACGAGCACGACGAAGGCCGCCGCCGGTATCCCGACCTTCCATGCCAGCCAGAGGTAGCCGTTGTGGGCGAAGGGGGTCGTCAGGGTGCTGAACGTATCGTCCTTGCCCCAGGTGATCGTGGCGCCGAAGCCCGATCCGGTCAGGGGTCGGCTCTTGATCTCCTCCCCGACGATCTGCGACTCGATCACCCGGTACTCGTAGGACTTGTCGACCTCGAGCCGAGTGACCGAGACCAGGCGTTCCGCGGCCGTACGGACCTCGCCGGGCGCGAGCGCGAAGAGGCACACGAGCAGCGACACGGCACCGATGGGCACCCACCTCGCCGCGATCCGGCGCGCATGGGCCCCCGACATCATCAGCACGACGGCGCAGGCCACCGCCGCGGCCACCCAGAAGGTCCGCTCGTACGTCAGCCAGGCGCAGAGCGCGTTCAAGCACACGATCGCCGCCAGCAGCCACCGCACCGCGGTCGACCGCACGCGACCGGAAACCAGGGCGGCCCAGGCGAGGGTCACGGCGACCGGGTACGCGTACAGCCCGCCCTGCAGCGAACCGCGGCCCGATGACGTGAGGTCCACCCCGCGGCGTACGCCGACATCGGCCGCGCTCGTGTAGCTGATGGAGAACCCCCACTGGATCAGCCCCCAGGCCCCCAGAGCCAACCCGAGAGCGATGAGTCCCTTCTCGAGACGTCGTCGGGCCGCCTCGTCGCGGACCACAGGCCACGCCAGCACGAACGCACCCACGCCGAGCATCACACGACGCGCTTCATGACCCGCCTCGCTGACGGCGGCTCCGTGTGCGATTCCCCATGCCAGGGCCCCGGTGAGCACCAGGGCGACGGCCGCGGCGGTGAGGAGCGGCGCGTCGATCCTCAGCCTGCGCGAAAGGATCAGCCATCCGACCCGGCACAGTCCCAGGACGAGGAGGACGTCGGCGAGCAGCAGCCCGGGTCGGCCGGATCCGCCGACGACGGAGAACTGGTCCTGTACGGAGAAGGGCACCAGCACCGTAAGGGCGAGCAGCGCGGACAGCGCGGCAACCGGAGCCCCGAGCGCCAGCGGGATCACCACGATCGCGGCGACGGCCGCGAGCGGGTCACTGGGGAGGAGGGCGCCGAACGCGAGCGCTGCCAGCACGGCGACACACGCCGTGCCCATGGCGTGACGGCGCGATCCGGACGCGAGCGGCGCCAGGGACAGCGCCCCGTCCCGTCCGGCCGCTGCCCAGGTCACTGTGACCGCCTCCGGACGAAGGGCCGCAGCAGAGAGACCCCGCATGCCGCCAACCCGGCAGCGACCGCGGCGCAGACGGCGACGCTGTCGGACGTCCCCGAGGCCCTCAGGGGGAAGAGCATGGAGAAGGTCACCGTCACCTGCCACCCCACCGCGGCCACGATCGGGCGCACAGCATGCCAGAGGTCTCGGGCTGTGGTTCCGGCGAGCCGTGCACCGACGGTGGCGTACACCGCCACGTACGGCACGAAAACCACGAGGTGCGCGAGTGCGGCCCCACGGATCCCGTCGATCGACACGAGGACCCACAGGGCGAGCGCGGTGGCGATACAACGGGCGGCCATGACCTTCGCGCGGAAGGCGATGTGTCCGATCCCGGAGAGCGCCTCACCTATGCAGTTGTCGATGGCGTAACCGATGCCGGCCACCCACAGCACCTGGAAGGCGACCACCATCCCCACCCATTGGGGCCCCAGGACCGCCGGAAGCACCACCGGTGCGAGCAGGATGCCGGCCGGCAGCATCGGCAGCAGGAGCGCCGACATCAGGCGTACGGACTGCACCGTCCGCTCCCCGCTGGTCTCCGGGCTGGATGCGGCAGCGGCGAAGAGCACCTTTCCGACCTGCTCCGAGAATTGCGTCGAGGGTGCCATGGCGATCGTGAAGGCCAGAGCGTAGAGACCCACGAGACTCGCGTCACTGGAGAGGCCGACAATCAGGTAGTCGATGTTGGCGGCCAGCATCATGGTGGCGCCGAACAGGAAGAACCACCGATCGCCGGTGCGATCGTGTTCGTGGGCACCGGAGGGGTACGGCAACGCCGACCGATGGCGGAGACCGGGCAGACACAGCGCGGTGGTGAGCACCGCCAGCAGAGCGAACAACACCACTTGGCGCGCCACCAGCGACCAGACGCCCGCGCCGGCCAGGACCGCGGCCACGGCCACCGCGGCGGACGCGATGTTGGCGGCGGCCGTCGCCCCGGCGAGCCGCCGGAACTGCATCGACTTGTGCAGCAGCGCCGTGGGGGTGACGGAGATCGCGTGCAGAGGCAGGCAGACTGCGAGCAGCGCGACGGCAGGCGCGTCTCTGCCTCCCGCGAAGGTACCCACCAGGGGCCCCGCGGACGCCGCCATCGCTGCGGCGAGTGCTGCGCCGATGAGAAAGCAGCGCCAGAAGGTGCGTACGAGGTAGGCCCGGGTGAGACGCGGATGCACCATGATGGCGCCGTAGGTGCCGCGTTCCACCAGCAGGGTCGCGATGTAGACGACGGCCGTTCCGACCGCCACGGTCCCGAAGCTGGCGGGCGGTAGGCGTCGTGCGAGGAAGATGAGTGATCCGTAGGCGAAGGCCTGGGCGACCAGATGGCTTCCGGTCATCCACGAGGCAGAGGCGATCAGGCCGCGTCCGGTCAGGTCGCGCGGCCTGGAGACCACCCTGGTGCGGACCTTCACGGCCGTGCCGGGCTGCCGGCTGACCTCGGCGATGACCCGTCGCGCTGCCACCGCGTGCGCAGGGCGTCGACGGCCAGGCGAGCGGCGGGGGGAGCCCCCTGGACCAGGTAGCGGCGCCAGAGCCAGGGCTGCCTGGTGAGCCGCCAGGCCCACTCCAGGCAGAGCCGCTGCACGATGTCCGGGGGACGTCTGCGAGCGCCGTTGATGAAATCGAAACTCGAGCCCACACCCACGAACCATGTGCCCGGCAGGGCGGGGCGCAGATCGGCCATGACCGATGTCTGGCTCGCGAAGGGCAGACCGAGGAACACGATGTCCGGCGACGAGGCGATCAGTGTGCGCGAGAGGGCCGCCAGTTCTGCGGCCATGGTGTCGGGCCGGACGTAGCACGAGTAGGTTTCGGCGCGCAGCCCCGGGTTCACCTGCGTGAGACGATCGGCGGCCTGCTGCGCCTCGCCGGGACGCCCCCCTGCGAGCAGGACCGAATGCCCACGCGCGCCTGCTCCCGCGGCCAGTGCCCAGAGCATGTCCGTGCCCGTGATCTGCCGGGGCACCGGGGTTCTCTGGATCCGCAGCGCGACCACCAGTGGCATTCCGTCGGTGACGACGAGCTCGGTGTGTTCGAACATCCGCCGCAGGTCCGGCGAGCGCCGGTACTGTCGCAAGATCTCGATGTTCGGCGTCAGCACTGTCCCGCCCCGGCCGTCCGCCAAACTGTCGAACACCTGGTCGACGGCCTCGTCCAGCGTCACCGCATGGATGGGCATGCCCATGAGACGTGGGATCCGCCGGAGCGGCGGCGATCCAGGAGCAGGCAACGACATCGGATTCACCTCCTCAGGACTTCCGGTGAGGACACCGAGAGCTCGCGTCCGTCGACCACGACGTCGTCGCTCTGCGCGCGGCGCCTGAATCGCTCGATCCCGACGGCCGCGAGAACGCCGACGAACATCCCACCGACTCCCGCCATGCCGATCGTCACGGCTGCGGGCATCTCCTTGACGCGCACCGGCGGACTGGTCGACTCGATTCCCAGGGTGGGGTCCGCGCCGGTCTCGCGGACGAATTTGAGCAGTTGCAGCTTCCGTGACTCTTCTCCGGTGTTCGGATCGGCATCGGTGTTCCTGGCCGCGAAGGCGATTCGGCGGTCCAGTTCGGCGGAGACCGTCTGCCACCGATCCTTGAGAGCCGTCTCCGCGAACGTCTGCGCCAGGCGGACCGCCTGACCCGGGTCGGCCGCTCGGGCGGTGATCCCGATCATGTTCGTTTCGCCGACCGGCGCGACGTCGACAGCGGCGCGGACTGATTCGGGCGTCCAGCGGCCTCCGAGGGACTGGGCGGTCGCGACCGCGACGCGGTGGGAGTCCAGCAGTTTCGCGGCCATGGAGGAGGTACGGGTGGCATCGCCCGCATCACGAACGAGGCTGGTTCCGAGGAACGTCTCATCCGATTGCGAGAGCGGCGTCAGCGGCATCCTCGTGGTCGCACTGTAGGAAGGGGCCCGTGGACCCAAGGCCACCAGGCTCGCCGCGAGGGCGGCGAGCGTGGTGAGCACCACCAGTGGCCACCAGCGCGCAACGCCGCGGTTCGCGACAGCGCCCGCATCCGTTGCCGTGAAGGACCCGGGGACGAGTCGAGACACAAGCCTTGTCATGCCGACTGTCCGTATGCGAGAAGGTGCACTGTGATCGCCAGGTTCTCGTCGAGGGAGGGGTCGGGTGCCACGGCGCAGGCCAGCTGCGCATCGATGGCACGGTTGAGATCGTGCGGATCGCCCGCCTCGAACGTCTGTGAGGCAAGTTCCCGCAGGCCACCCACGTTCGCTGCGGCGGTCGGGGTGCCCAGCTGACGGGCAACCGCGAGCACACCGCTCTGGCTCGCCTTGTCATAGGGCAGGACGACGAGATCCGCCGCCGAGATCGCCGCCGCGAACTCCGCGAGCTCGAGGAACTCCACTCGTGCGGCGACGTCGACGCCGTAGGCCTCCGCGAGTTCTGCGCAGTGAGCCCACCCACCACGGTCTTCGCCCACGACAGCCAAGCGCCGATTCGCAGGCCAGTGGCGAGCACTCTCGATGAGCACGTCGAGCCGCTTCTCGGGTCGGATGCATCCCGCGAAGAGGACGACGGACACGTCCGAACCGGCCCGCCACTCGTAGCGCCACTTGAGCCGCTCATCGTCCGAGGCCTCAGGCACGAGTTGGACGAGTGGAGAACAGTACGCCTCGAGACCACGGTGGCGAAGAACCTCGACGTCCGCATCGGAGTAGACGATGATCGCGTGCGGGACTCGAAGGGCGAGCCGCAGCAACGCGCCGTCCACACGACCTCGGCGCGAGAACGTGTCGTGCGGTGAGTAGATCACCAGGCGATCCCTGAACCGCGCAACGCTCAGTGCGAGAAGTGTCAGTGCCCCCGCCGCGGCGATCCCCTCTACGTGAAGGACCGCGCCCGGTGGCACCGCGGCGTGAAGGTGCGGCAGCGTACGGCTGACGAACCTGCGGGCGATGGCGCCGGAGCGGCGAGCGCCGACATCACGATGACGCGGCCACCACGAGCACGGGCACAGGTCGACGCCCTCGATGCGCACCTCCTCGTGCTCGTGCCCGGTGTGGAGCACCACGCGCCGGCCGGACTGGCCGAGGAGCTGACCGAGGCGGCAGGCATGTTGGAAGACCCCGGCGTATCCCGATGGTTCGAACAGGTGGATCTCGGGGTGGTCGGATGGGGTCGAGCCCAGACGGCCAGGGACGTCCTCCGGCTTCCGTTGCGGACCGGACGGTGCGGCATGGGCCGGTTTCCGAGCCGGCTCCGCGACCCTTTCCGTCGTGACGGCGACATCGCCGTTCACGGTTGCGCGGAAGGACGGCCCCTCTGGGTTGGTTTGGTCGGTTTCGGGGCGCATGCAAGCAGTCTGCGGTGGTGCCGAGGCAGGTTCATCGGTAACCCGACCCAATCTTTCGCGGCGGGATACCCAGATACGCCGAGCGACGACGCTGTTACTCGGAGCCTGGTCGCCGGGACGTGCCTGCCGGTGCAGGACCGGAGCCTGCTGAGCTGCCCCACGGAGACGCATTGGGTGACCACGACCTCGAGCCTGAAGTGGGCGTGAAGGCGCTCGCGCCCGAAGATCCTTAGACTGAAGGTGTACGGATACGGGACGCATCCACACTGGGGACAGCCGTGACCGATCTTCTTGAACGCGGCGCCGTACTGCAGGAGCTCTCAGACTGCCTGGAACAGGCTGAACACGGCCACGGACAGCTGGTGCTGCTGCGCGGTGAGGCAGGTATCGGCAAAACCGCGGTCGTGCGACGCTTCGCTGAGGAGACGGGCGGTACCGGGCGCGCCCGGGTTCTGCTCGGGGCCTGCGACCCGCTCTCCGCGCCGCGCCCCCTGGGCGCCTTGATGGACATCACCACGCTGCTCGGCCCGCCGGTGACCCAGGCCCTGGAGGCGGGCTTGCGTCGACGTTCGGACCCGTGCGGAATCTTCAGCGGAGTGCTCACCGCGCTCGGCGGCCAGCCCGGAGGGCAGCCGACACTGCTGGTGATCGAGGACCTGAACTGGGCCGATCAGGCCACCTTGGACCTGGTGCGCTACCTGGCCCGGCGCATCGACCGGATCCCCCTCCTGCTCCTGGCCACCTATCGCGACGACGAGATTGGACCCACACACCCCCTGGCGGTAGTCCTGGGCGACCTCGCCGCTTTCGCTTCGGTCCACCGCTGCACACTGGAGCCGCTGAGCCGCCGAGCGGTCGCCGATTTGACGGCCGCGGCCGGGCACCCGGTGGACGCCTACGAGCTGTTCAGCAACACGCATGGAAACCCGTTCTACGTCACGGAAGTCCTGGCAGCCCGCACCCCCGGTGTCCCCACCACTGTGCGCGAAGCGGTACTGGGCCGCATAGCCCGGCTCCCCGGCCGCGCCCGGGAAGTGACGGAGACGGTGGCCGTCATCGGGCCCCGCGCCACAGAACCGTTGATCGCCGCTGTATCACCGGACGCCGCCACGGGGCTGGAGGACTGCCTGGCATCGGGTGTGCTGCGCCCGGACGGTCCGGTGCTGTACTTCCGCAACGAGTTGGCGCGCCGGGCCGTTTGGGAGTCGCTCCCGGTCTATCGGCGCGCCAGGTTGCACGGCCGCGTCCTGGCGGCCTTGCGCTCCGGCCCGGTCGACCCGGTCGATCTCGCGCAACTCGCCTTCCATGCCGAGCAGGCCGGCGACGAAGCGGCAGTAGCCGAGTACGCTCCGAGGGCAGCCGCCTTCGCCGCGGCGATCGGCTCACACCAGGAGGCCGCCGAGCTGTACGGGCGCGCCGTGCGCAACCCGGCCGCCGCACCGCCCGCACAGCGCGTCGAACTGCTCGAAGCCCAGGCTTACGAGAGCTACGTGACCGGGAGCCTTCTGGAGGCGATCGACGCCTGGGACGAAGCGGTCCGGCTGCGCCATGAGCAGGGCGACCGGCGCCGCGAGGCAGAGGACCTGCGCCGGCTCTCCCACATGCACTGGCTAGCGATCCAGGCGACAGACGCCTGGCGAGCGGGCCTGGACGCCGTTCGCGTTGTGGAAGGCGAGGGCTCGACCCGGGAACTCGCCTGGGCCTACGCCAACCTCGCCCAACTGGCCTGCCTCGGCTACGACCCCGCGGCGACGGCCGACTATGCGGGCAAGGCCGCCGAACTGGGGCTGGGCCTGGGCGAACCCGCGCTGAAGACCCATTCGCGTGTCTGTGAGGCCCTGGTGAATGTGGCCTGCCGCGGGCAAGGCTGGCAGAACTTCGAGGACGCCTGGCACTCGGCCATGGCCGAGGACGGCATGGCGGACGACGCCTGCAAGGTCGGAGCGGTGGCCTGCTGGACCGCGGCACTCCACCACGATCTGCCGTGCCTCGATCGACTGACCGTCCGCACATGCGCGTACTGCCGCGAACACGAACTCCCGATGTTCCTCGTGCTGGCCCTCGGAGCGGCCGGCTTCGGCATGCTTCACCGGGGCCAGTGGGCACGGGCCGCCCAGAAGGCGGGCGACGTGCTCGACCGGAATCCCCAACCGCTGCACCGGCTGCTGCCCTTGGTGACGTCAGCTCTGGTCAGGGCCCGCCGAGGCGACCCGGGAGTGTGGCCGCTGCTGGACGAGGCACTCTCGTACGGCCAAGAGGCGGATCTCTTCCTGGCGGGCCCGGTGTGGGCCGCCCGTGCCGAGGCGGCCTGGCTCGAAGGGGACGACAGCCGCGCCGTGGCGGAGGCCGAACACGGCCTGAAGGCGGTCACCATCGACAGCGACCCCTGGCTCGTCGGCGGAATGCTGCGCTGGTCCCGGTTGCCGGGCGGCGAATCCACGCATACGCGGGCTGCGGAACCGTACGCCCTGGAACTGGCCGGGCGCTGGCGCGAGGCGGTGCGAGTGTGGGAGGAGCTCGGTTGCCCGTACGACGCGGCGCTGGCCCGCCTCGGCGGTGACGTGCCCGCTTTGCGGCAGGCCCTGGAGACCTTCCGCTCCCTGGGGGCCCGACCCGCTGCGGACCGCGCCTGGGAATGCCTGCGGGCGGCCGGGGTGCGGCGCACCCCGTATGGCAAGCGCGCCTCGACGTGCGCCAATCCGTACGGCCTGACCAAGCGGGAGCGGGAGGTCCAGCGTCTGCTGGGCGAGAGACTCACCAACAAGGAGATCGCCGCCCGGCTCTACATCACCCCCAAGACCGCCGGACATCACGTGGCCGCCGTGCTCGCGAAACTCAGCGTCCACACACGCGAGGAGGCCGCCATCCCGCTTGACGACGACCCCTCACGGTGAGCTGCGGGCAGAGGGCCTGGCCGGCATGCACCTACGAGGCGCCATCCAAGCGCTCGGGCCGCATCGTGGCGGAGGGGGCGGCTTCCGTGTGAGCCGCGTTTCTTGCGGTTGGCCGCCTGGTCGGCACGCACCTTGATGGGACTCAGGACGGTGGCGAAGCGGGGGCCGTCAGCGGCCTGTCCGGTGGTGATCAAGAAAGACAGGGCGACAGCGACGGTCGGCACACAGGTGGACCTTGCTGGTCAGCCCGCCCCGGGATCGGCCCAGATCGGCCGCCATCCCGGCGGCGCGGTGGTGGGCACGGGCTGCCGGTGCGGAACCGCCACATCACCACGTTGAACTGCCGCCGCAGGTCTGGGATCGGGCCCCGCTTGCCCAGACACACAGGTCAATCAGCAACCTCATGATCCGAAATCCGAACTCGGCCTCCAGCCAGGACTCCTGTGACGGCGAACACTCGAAGTGTCGTTACGGCCACCTGCGGTATCTGGGTATCCCGCCGCGAAAAAATTGGGTCCGGTTACCGATGAACCTGCCCCGGCACCACCGCAGACTGGCCACACCGTGAGCCTGAAAGCACGAACCACCTCAGGCATGCGGAACAAAGCGGTGTAAATCCTCAACATCTCTAGCTAGAGCCGGACGTAGGAGAGGTGGCACATGGCGAGGCGCATCCGCGTGGTCACGTTCGTGGGCACACGGCCCGAGGTCATCAAGATGTATTCGCCCATTCGGGCACTACGCGACCTGGATTCGACCTTCGAGACGATCGTGTGCTCCAGCGGCCAGCATTCAGAGCTGTTGTCCGATGCCCTCACGACATTCGGGATGAGCGCCGACTACCAGTTGGCGGTGATGCGAAAGAACCAACGGCCTGCTGAGGTGGCATGGAAAGTGGCTCAGTGGGCCGCCGACATCTGTGACCAGCTACGCCCGGACGTTGTCATGGTTCAGGGCGACACCACGACCACGATGGCCGCCGGCCTCGCTGCCTTTCACTCCTCCACGCGAGTGGCTCACGTCGAAGCCGGACTGCGGACCTATGACAACAGTGCTCCCTGGCCTGAAGAGGGCCACCGGCGGATCGTCGGCGCGATCGCGGATCTGCACTTCGCCCCCACCGAGATGGCCGCGGCCAACCTCGTACGCGAGGGGGTGGCACCAGACCAAATATTCCTCACCGGGAACACCGGCATCGACGCGCTCTATTGGGCCCTCTCGCAACCACGTCAAACGGTCGCGCCCCCCGAAGGGCAACGTCGAATTGTGATCACCACGCACCGGCGCGAGAGCATACCCGATGGCATCAGATCCATCTTCGGCGCTGTCCGGCAGCTGGCGACTCTCTACCCTGACGTGCAATTCCAATTGGTGCGTCACCCGTCTCCGCCGGTCATCCAGATGATCCAGCAGACCCTGAACGGAACCCGTCCCCGGAACGTCGAGGTGCTGGCGCCATGCAGTTATATCCCGTTCACGCATATGCTCGCTGACTCGTATTTGATAGTGACGGATTCGGGCGGCATCCAGGAGGAAGCACCAGCCTTGGGTAAACCGCTTCTCGTGGTCAACCGTCGCACGGAACGCGAGGAGCCCCTCAGGGCTGGGACATCCAACCTTGTCGGAACCGATCAGAACGACATCGCCGCAGCGGTGGCCGCCCTACTTGAGGACCCCGTGCACTATGCGCGCATGGCCACTCGCCATGACCCCTATGGGGATGGCCTCGCCGGCGAGCGGATCGTGAAGATCCTCGGCGAGGTGTTGGCGCCATCGGTAGGAACGGAGTCCCGGCGATGACGGGGGCGCCCTCCATCACTGGTACCGGGTTGTCTGCCGAGACAGCGGAGACTGCCCGGCGCATCGAGCGATGGTTGCTGCAGAGCGGGGTTCAGATCGAGGAGGGCGCCCAGCGCGGAGCGGTCGCCGGATGGCTGGATCGGGAGGGGCGACCAGAGTTCGTATACCTCGAGATCACCGGCTACTACCTGACCACGATGGCCTGGTTGGCGTCGGGCGCGGCAAGCTCTCCGGACCGTGCCGCGGATGCACTCGAGCACGGTCGGCAGGCGTTGGGCTGGATCACCCGCAACTTGTCGGAACAGGGAGTTCCGCCGACGCGGCTGTACCTGTCGGCCGGTCGCTCCGATTGGCGGAACGCCGGCGTGTTCACGTTTGATCTGGCGATGGCAGCGCGGGGAGTCGCATGTTTCGGGGACGTCGCCCGGCACGGCGCATGGGAGAAGCTTGCCGCCGGCCTCTGCACCATCATCGAAAGCATGTGTTCGGGAGCTGCCGTCCTGCGGTCCCACGACGCGGTCGCCGGCGCGCCACTTCCCGACCGTTGGTCGACGCAACCGGGTCCGCATCACCTGAAATCGGCTGCGGCCTTGCTCCGGATGCCTGTTGGCGTGCTCGGGGCACCTCTCAGACGGGTCTGCCATCGGACCTGCGAGCACTGGGAGGCGATGTTGCAGGAAGCCTGGCCGTGCCGCGAGCTGCACCCGCTCCTCTACGGGATGGAGGGCCTGCTCATCGGGGCGCTCCATACGGAAGACGAGGCGCTGGAGGTCGTCGAGAGGCTCTACGCCCGCCTCATGGGACTCCAGACGGTTGACGGAACCCTTGCGGAGACCACGGGAGGAGGGATCGTGCGTTCAGACGTTCTCGCCCAGGCCTTGCGCATCGGGCTTCTACTGCGCAGCCGTGGATACCTGCAGGGGGACTACTGGGCCGGGCGTCTGGATGGGCTGATGCGGGCCCTCCTCGGCTTCGTGCGACCGGACGGAGGAGTTCTATTCTCAGGCGGTCAGGACATCGCCAACGCCTGGTGTGCGATGTTCGCCCATCAGGCGCTGCTCCTTCACTCCCGCAGCGCCGATCAGGCCCCCCTGGCCGCAGTCGCCTCGGAGCTGTTGGTGTGAACTCGGCGACGGCGTATGTCGCCGGTAGCGTTCCCTCGGCCCGTCTTGCCGTCAACAGTCAACCCCGGTTATTCAGCGGAATTGGGCCAGCTGACGTACTGACAAAGGGGCCGCTGCCACGTTCAAGGGACGTTCGGCTTCCACCCGCTTGGCGGCTGGTGCGCGAACACCGGAGAGAGCCTCGCGATGGAACCGTAGGGCAACGCAGGGTCGACCACCGTGGACGACCACATCCGCGTCCTCGCCGCCGCGCTGGATCAGACTCGCACTCTTCCCAGTCGAAGATCCTGGTCCGTGTTGACGGCGCGGGCGCCACCCACGGTCTGCTGGAACACCTTCGGGCGCTGAACACGAAGCGGCGCACGGTCCGTTACACGGTCGGCTGAAAGATCACGCCCGAGGACGAGGCGGCGATCGGGGAACTCCCCGAAAGTGCCTGGGAGACCTCGCTGAAGCAGGACGGCGACCTCCAGGCGGGCTACCAGGTCGCGGAGTTGACCTACCTGAACACCCGTGACGGCTGGCCGGAGGGCATGCGGCTGATCGTCCGCCGCGTGCGCCCCTCCCGGCGGCACATGAAGAAGCTGACCTCCTGCGAGCAGAAGACCGGCTGGCGGTATTCGGTCACCGCGACGAACATCTCCGACACATGTGGGGCATCGCCCGCTCTCACCAGGTCCAGTTCCTCGACGCACTGCACCGCGACCACGCCGAGGTCGAAGACCACGTCCGCACCAACAAGGACATGGGGCTGGCGAACCTGCCCTCGCAGTCGTGTCAGATCAACACAGGCTGGATGCTCGCCGCGAACTTCGCCGCCGATCTCGACACGTGGCCGCGGCTGCTCACCCTGCACGGCCAGGACGGCCTCGAAGGTGCCGAGCCGGACGCGATGCGCCTGCGCCTCTACCACCTTCCGGCCCGCCTTCAACCGGCAGAGGACATTACGGGCGGCAGGGGAATTCACGGTCGAACTGCCGAACCGATCAGAGACCGAACCCCGCTGACGAATCGAGGTCAACACCTGATGGCTACCGGGTGTGCTGCGACGGGCAATGGAACCCACCCATTGCTCGCCTGTTGAGAAAACCGCTGAGAAACCTCAGTAGGCGCCTCGGCGCGCGAGCACGGCCGGTACTGTCCTGACCAGGAGCGTGATGTCCATCAAGAGGTCCCAGTTGGCGATGTAGTCCAGATCCATCCGCACTTGTTCAGCGAACTCGACTTCGGAGCGGCCGCTGACTTGCCAGATGCATGTGATACCGGGCTTCACGAGCAATCGCTGCCGCTCCCGCGGACCATAATGCTCACACTCCTCCGGAAGAGGGGGTCGCGGGCCGACGAGACTCATCTCGCCGTGTATGACATTCAGCAGCTGTGGCAACTCGTCGATGCTCCACCTGCGAAGAACGCGTCCTACCGGGGTGACTCTCGGATCGTGACGAATCTTGAAGATGGGACCAGTGCATTCGTTCAGGTCCAGATACGCCGACCGCTGACGCTCCGCATCCAGACACATCGAACGAAACTTGAACATCCTGAAAGGCTTCCCGTCGCGGCCGACTCGGTCTTGCAGGTAAGAGACAGGCCCTGCGGAAGACAGCTTGATCGCGCATGCTGCCACCAGAAGGATCGGCGACAGCAGGATCACTGCCAGCAGGGCGAGAACAATGTCAAGAACACGCTTCCCGAGCAGTTGGCGGCTGCTTGCTGCAAGAAGGCCGCAATCGAGACGTGGCGGGATATCGGCCTCTGCGATCGGGGCCGTCCCCGAGTGGACCTGTATATCAGAGGCCTGATCGGGGGCAGCGTCGTCCTGATGAGTGTCCAAGATGGGCTGCGTGTGAGCATCCAGCGAACACAGGTTTGGCGTTGAATGGATGAATCCGTGCGCTGACATCTCGGGAATCCCGGTTCGCCCAGCGTTTCTCATCGTGACGGAGACATCGCCGTTCATGGCCGTGCGGCAGGACGGACTCTTTGGGTTGGTTTGGTCGGGTTCGGGACGCATGCAAGCAGTCTGCGTTGGCGCCGAGGCAGGTCCATCGGTAACCGGACCCAATTTTTCGCGTCAGGATACCCAGATACGCCGAGCGACGACGCCGCTACTTGGAGCACTGGTCGCCGGGGACTTACCTGCCGGTGCGAGACGCGCGCGGCGCGCGGTAGGCCATGCCTTCGCGCCCTTGAGCGTCTCCCTTTTGAGAGGTGCGTCCCAGCTCTCCGCGGCGGCGTTGTCCGCGCTGCTGCCCACGGCGCGCACTCGTACTGTGCGGCGGAGCGGGCACCAGGCTCCGCCCGATCACGCACACCTCGGCGAAGCAACTGGTGCCGGTGGCCAACAAACCGGTGCTGTTCTACGGACTGGAGGCCATCGCCGCCGCCGGGGTCACGGAGACCGGCATCGTGGTCGGGGACACCGAGCGGGACATCCGCGAGGCGGTCGGCGACGGTTCCCGCTTCGGTCTGGACGTCACCTACCTGCCGCGGGACGCCCCCTCGGGCTCGCCCACGCCGTCCTGATCTCCCGGGACTTCCTGGGCGACGACGATTTCGTGATGTACCTCGGCGACAACTTCATCGTCGGCGGCATCACCGGCGTGGTGGACGACTTCCGCCGCGAACGGCCGGACGTCCGCATCCTGCTGACCCATGTCTGCGAACCCACCGCCTTCGGCATCGCCGAACTCGACGAGACGGGCCGGGTGGTGGGGCTGGAGGAGAAGCCGCAGCAACCGAAGAGCGATCTGGCGCTGGTCGGTGTCTACCTCTTCACGCCCGCCGTCCACGAGGCCGTACGTTCCATCCGCCCGTCCCGGCGCGGAGAGCTGGAGATCACCGACGCTCTCCAGTGGCTGCTCGAACAGGGACGCGACGTGCGCTCCACGACGATCTCCGGATACTGGAAGGACACCGGCAACGTCACCGACATGCTGGAGGTGAACCGATCCGTCCTGGAGACGGTCGAACCGCGCATCGACGGCAGCGTCGACGGGACGAGCGAGATCATCGGCCGGGTCCGGATCGAGGAAGGCGCCAAGGTGTTCACCAGCCGTTCTCGGCCACGCCCGCTGGGGGGACGCCGGGCTGCCGACGCTGCGCCACTGGTGCTACCCCCTGAGCGAGGCGTTCCCCGAGCTCCAGGCCGCCGAAAAACGCAGCCGGTGGGCACGACACGCCGCGTAGGAGGGTAGCAGCCCGCCGCGCGCGGCCTCGGTGAGCGTGGGAGCGGAGGCGTCCTTTTCGGACAGCAGCGGGGGCTGGTCGAGGGGCCAGTCGATGCCGAGCGATGAGTCCAGTGGATGGATGCCGTGCTCGCGCTGCGGCGCGTACCCCTCGGAACAGAGGTAGACGACGGTGCTCTCGGCTGTCAGGGCCATGAAGGCGTGGCCGAGGCGACGGAGAGATACCCGCAACGATGGCTGTCGTCGTCGAGTTGTACCGCGTCCCACTGTCCGAAGGTGGGTGAACCCGAGCGGATGTCGGCCACCACATCGAGAACGGCACCCCGTACGCACGTCACGTACCTGGCCTGGCCCGGTGGCACGTCGGCGAAGTGGATGCCGCGGACGACACCGCGCCCGGAGACCGAGCAGTTGGCCTGCGCGAGCGGGAGGTCCTCGTTGACGGCCGCGCGGAAGGCCTAACCACCGAACCACTCGTGGAAGTAGCCCCGGGGGTCTGCGAACACCTGGGGCTCGTGAAGCCATGCTCCGTCGATTCTCAGTGGCCTCATATCGATCACTTCCCCGACTGGACGAAACGGTCTGGAAGGGGCATCTCCTCTCAGGCTCGCCGTACACTGGAAGAGCGGCAAAGCGCACGACGGCGTAGTTCCGATCATGAATACACCCATCGAGGACTACGCCCTCATCAGCGACCTGGAAACCGCCGCCCTGGTCGGCAGGAACGGGTCCATCGACTGGCTGTGTCTGCCCCGGTTTGACTCGCCGGCCTGTCTGGCGGCGCTGCTGGGCACGGCGGACAACGGCTTCTGGCAGGTCTCTCCCGTCGCCCGCGGTCCCTGTACTCGCCGGGCGTACCGCCCGGACACCCTGGTTCTGGAATCGGAGTGGGAGACCGGGACCGGGTCGGTGCGGATCACGGATTTCATGCCGCCCCGCGCTCAACTGCCGTGCATCGTCCGGGTCGTCGAAGGCCTGTCGGGCTCCGTCTCCGTGCGCAGCGAACTGCGGCTGCGGTTTCATCACGGCCGCGTCGTTCCCTGGATCAGAGTCACCGACCACTGCACCGTCGCGGTCGCCGGGCCGGATTCCGTCTGGTTGAGCGCTGACGGCCAGGTACGGGCAACCGGCCGTGAGGATTCCACGGTCCATGACTTCACGGTCCAGGCCGGCCGACGCCTGGCACTGACGCTGGTGTGGTCGCCGTCTCATCTGCCCGACCTGCCCGCCCCGCTCGCCGCCCCGGCGGAGACGGTTCTGCAGGAGACGAGCGACTTCTGGCTGCGTTGGACCGGCCAGTGCCGCTACCAGGGCTCGTGGCGGGACGCCGTGGTCCGCTCCCTGATCACTCTGAAGGCCCTCACCTACGCGCCCACGGGTGGCATCGTCGCGGCGCCGACGACCTCGCTGCCGGGATGCCTCGGCGGGGAGCGCAACTGGGACTACCGCTTCTGCTGGCTCCGCGACTCCACACTCACCCTGTCCTGCCTGCTGCGCAGCGGCTACCGGGACGAGGCGACGGCATGGCTGGACTGGCTGGTGCGGGCCGTTGCGGGGCAGCCCGCCGAACTGCAGACCGTGTACGGCGTCGGGGGCCAGAGACTCCTGCACGAGACGGAGGCGCCGTGGTTGCCGGGCTACGCGGGATCGCGACCGGTCCGGTTCGGGAACGCGGCGGTGAGCCAGCTCCAACTGGACGTGTACGGCGAGGTGCTGGACACGCTCCATCTGTCGTTGCGGGCGGGTATCCGCATGCCGGCCCATGTGTGGAGCCTGGTGGAAGCACTGATGGGGTACCTGCACAGTCACTGGCGTGAGCCGGATCAGGGACTGTGGCAGGTCCGCGGACCCGGGCGGCAGTTCGTCCACTCCAAGGTCATGGCGTGGGTTGCCGCCGACCGCGCCCTGCGCATGGGGGATCTCCTCGGTAGGAACGGATCCTCGGGCGAGTGGCGGGCCATGCGGGACGAGGTGCATCGGCAGGTGTGCCGGGAGGGTTGGGACGCGGAGCAGCGGTCCTTCGTGCAGTTCTACGGCTCGTCGGCCCTCGACGCTTCGGCTCTGTTGATTCCCAGACTCGGCTTCCTGCCGGCCCGGGACGAAAGGGTCCGCGGTACCGTCCGCGCGATGCGGAAGCTGGATCACGGCGGGTTCGTGCGGCGGTACGCTCACAACGGCCACGGAGTGTCCGGAGTGGACGGTATGTTTGGCCGCGAGGGCGCGTTCGTGGCATGTTCGCTGTGGTACGCCGATGCCCTCGCCGCGACCGGCCATGCGGAACAGGCCCGGGAGGCCTTCGAGAGAGTCCTCGCCATCCGCAACGACGTCGGACTGCTCTCGGAGCAGTGGGATCCGGACGCGGGCCGTCAACTGGGCAACGCTCCACAGGCTTTCAGTCATATCGCCCTGGTGGAGACGGCGTTCGCGCTGTCAGGAGATCCGTCCCAGGCGAGCACGACGGGAGGCTTGAGCTGGAGGTGGGCGCGCACGAGCAGGTCCCCGGTAGCTGCTCCAGGCAAAGGTGTCGCGTCCTTGGCCCCGGGGCTTGCGGTGTCGCGCGGCCGGTAGATCAGCCGGGGCACTTCGCCCGGCCGGTAGCAGCACATCACGGCGATCGACCAGCGGAGCCAGGACCGGCCCCGCACCTGCACCACGGGCGTGTGCCACGCCGTCTCCAGGTGCGGGCACGCGACGCCGTCATCGAGAACCCGGCCTCGTCCTCGAACAACGAAGGCCCCCAGCACCGCTGCAGTCATTCCACCTCCGGCCACACATCCCTCTTCCACAAACCCACCGCGCCCTTGTCGCGCTCCACGGCTCGGCGTTCAGTCGCCCACTGCCGGTGCACGGCCTGTACGTCAGCGAACCGCTGCTGTTCCACGGCCTCGACGTCAGCCGACCGCTGATGGTGCACGGCATCAGCTGTTGTACCGCCCAGCCGCCATGCCACCACCAGCACGGCGGCGCATTCCGTGGCGCCAACAGCTCACACCAGCCACCGCGTTACGGACCACGGAGGCTCGGTCCGCAGGAGGTCGCTGAGCGGATCCGGGAAGTCCTGTCGCCGGTCGGCGACGTCGGCGAACGCAAGATGTTCGGCGGCCTTGCCTTCCTGCTCGCCGGCCACATGTTCTGCGGCGTCGTCCACGACGAACTCATGATCCGGCTCGGTCCGGAGGGGACCGCCGAGACGCTGGCACGGCCGGGCGTCCGGCCCATGGACTCCACCGGCCGGACCATGAAGTCCATGGTGTTCGTCGCGCCCGAGGCGCTCGCCGGGGCGGTGCTCGACGAGTGGGTCTCTCGGGCCGTCGCCTACGCCCGCACTCTGCCGACCAAATAGCCCAAATAGTCTGAGCGGGGAGAACCCGCTCGCTGGGTTGATGCCCCGACGGGCGTACGGAGGGCGCTCATCCGGCCGCCTGTCGGGCGGTGTGTTCGTCGCCCGGTTCCTGGGCGGGCTCGGGCGGGGTCATACCGGGTGGCGTGGCCCGGGTGTGGGTGGCGCGCAGGGCGATGACGGCGGCGGCGAGCAGGAAGACGGCGCAGGCGAGCAGGGCGCGTTGGTATCCGGCCGTGAGCGCGGCGGGCTCCCCGGATCCACCGACGAGCAGATGGTTGGTGCGGGCGGTGGCGATCGCGGAGAAGACGGCGAGACCGAGGGCGGCGCCGAGTTGGGTCGAGGTGTTGAGCAGTCCGGCCGCGAGACCGGCCTTGTCGGGCGGCACGCCGGCGTTGGCGGCGGTGGTGACGCCGACGAACACGGCACCCAGCCCGACGGACATGACCAGCAGCCCGGGCAGCAGATCGACCGGATAGGAGCCGTCGGTCGGGATGCGGGAGAGGTAGTAGACGCCGACGGCCGCCGCGAGCGCGCCGGTGACGATCACGGGCCTGGTGCCGAAACGGGTGAACAGCCGGGCCGAGACGCCCGCCGCGAGGGCGATGCCCGCGGTGACGGGTAGGTAGGCGGCGCCGGCCTTGACGGGTGAGTAGCCGAGGACGTTCTGCATGTAGAGGGTGAGGAAGAAGAACATCGAGTAGAAGCCGGCGAAGGCGATGAGCTGGGTGGCATCGGCGGCCGCCAGGCCCTTGATCCGGAAGATGGACAGCGGAGCGAGCGGGTTGCGGCTGCGCCGTTCGTTCACGACGAAGGCGGCCAACAGGAGGGCCGCCGTGGTCAGTTCACCGATCGTACGGGCGGTGCCCCACCCTCGGTCGGGGGCCTCCACGAGGGCGTGAACGGTGAGCAACATGCCGCCGGTGACCAGGATCGCTCCCGGGGTGTCGAAGCGGATGCGGCGCGCGCTGCGCCGGTCGCCGTCGACGAGGCGGAAGGCGGCGGCCAGCGCTAGCAGGCAGACGGGCAGGTTCACGAAGAGCACCCAGCGCCAGCCGGGCCCGTCCGACAGCGCCCCGCCGAGGAAGACCCCGGTAGCAGCAGCGAGCCCGGTGAGGGCTCCCCAGATGCCGAGGGCCGTGTTGCGCTCGCGGCCCTCCCGAAGGTGGTGGTCAGGATCGACAGTGCGGCCGGAGCCATCAGCGCGGCCCCCAGGCCCTGCACGATCCGGGCGGTCACCAGCATCGCCGGGCCGGTCGCCAGCCCGCCGACCAGCGAGGAGGCGGCGAACACGGCCAGCCCCGCGACGAAGATCCGGCGGCGCCCGAGCAGATCGGCGAGGCGGCCGCCGAGCAGCAGGAAGCCGCCGAAGGCGAGGATGTAGCCGCTGACCACCCACTGCAGACTCTGCTGTGAGAAGCCCAGATCCTGCTGGATCGACGGCAGGGCCACGTTGACGATGGACAAGTCCACGATGTCCATCGTCAACGTGGCCCTGCGATGTGACCGATGACGGAGAAGAGGACATACCGGGAGGCCCTTCCCTGAGGTGAGTCGGACAACTGACTCTAGTTAGTTGGACAACTAACTAAGAAGGTCTGGAGCCACCGCTGCAATGGGTGCGGGGACGTAGAGGCGACGTAGAATTCAGTGAGATGACTGACTCAACCGCGACCCGCCGTGCGGGCAAGAGAGAGCGCCTGGTGGCAGGCGCCGGCGAGCTGCTGCACCACGTCGGGGCCGCGCGTATGACGCTCGCGGATGTCGCCAAGGCCGCGGACGTCCCCCTCGGCAACGTCTACTACTACTTCAAAACCAAGGACGATCTCGTCCAGGCCGTCATAGACGCCCACGCCGAGGCGATCCGAGCCATGCTCGCCACGTTCGACCTGCTCCCGACCCCCGAGGAACGCCTGCGGGCCTTCGCCCGCACGCTTGCCGACACGGGCGAACTCGCCGCCCGGCACGGCTGCCCGCACGGCAGCCTGTGCAGCGAGCTCGGCAAGCGTGACGACGGCCTGGACCGCAGCGCCGCCACCCTCATGACTCTCTACGTCGACTGGTCGCAGGAGCAGTTCCGGCTGATGGGCAAGGAAGACGCCCGCGACCTGGCGATCACCCTCGTCTCCATATTCCAGGGCGCCTCCCTGCTCACGAACGCCCTCCGCGATCCGGACGTCATGCGCACCCAGGCCGACCGCCTCGAACGCTGGATCACCTCGGTGAGCTGAGTCGGTCGCGCAGGGAGTTCGGGGCGCTCCGGTCTATTGCGTGGCGGCAGTTTCTCGCAGAGCCTGTCGATTTGCGGAGAGGCCGTTCGTAGCAAGGGTGAGAGGTGGGAAGTGCCCACCCCTGACCAGGAGTGTCACCATGACGCGTTACCTGTTGTCCGTCCACAGCAGTCCGGATCAGGCGCGAGCGCCGATGAGCGACGAGGAGATGCGGCAGTCCCACCAGCGGCTCGGCGCTCTGGAGAGGGAGATGGAGTCCGCCGGTGCCTGGGTCTTCTCCGGCCGCCTGCACGACCCCGGCACCGCCACGGTGGTGCGCGTCGCCGGTGATGACGTGCTGACCACCGACGGCCCGTTCGTGGAGTCGAAGGAGCATCTGGGCGGCTTCTACATCATCGAGGCCGAGGACCTCGACGCCGCGCTCGAATGGGCAGCGAAGGTCACCACCGTCATCCAGGCACCGATCGAGGTCCGCCCGTTCGCCGGGTTCGCGGACAAGCCACAACCCGCACCGGGAGCCTGACCTTGCCGGCCATCGACCGGGCCGAGGTCGGGCGGATCTTCCGCGAGCAGTCCGGCCGGGCGGTGGCCACACTGATTCGGGTTTTCGGCGACATCGACGTCGCCGAAGACGCGGTACAGGACGCGTTCGCCGCCGCGCTGCGCAAGTGGCCGGGCGACGGCCTGCCGCCGAACCCTGGCGGATGGATCACGACGACCGCACGCAATGCCGCCATCGACCGACTGCGCCGCGCCGCACGGGAGCGGGAACTGCTCGGCGAGGTGGCCGCGCTCTCGCCCGCTCACGACGACCCCGGCCTGCCGGCGGAGGGGGAACCCGTGCAGGACGACCGGCTGCGTCTCATCTTCACCTGCTGCCATCCGGCTCTGTCCACCGAGGCACAGGTCGCGCTCACCCTCCGGCTGCTCGGCGGCCTGTCGACCGCCGAAGTCGCCGACGCCTTTCTGGTGACCGAGGCGACGATGGCACAGCGTCTCGTACGGGCCAAACGCAAGATCAAGGCGGCTCGCATTCCCTACCGTGTGCCGCAGGAACACCAACTGCCCGACCGGCTGCGCCCGGTGCTGGCCGTCGTCTATCTCGTCTACAACGCCGGGCTCGCCGAGCCGGCCGAGTCGGCCGGGCGGGGCCTGTGCGCGGAGGCGATCCGGCTGGCACGGCTCCTGACGACCCTCATGCCGGACGAACCCGAAGTGGCCGGTCTGCTGGCCCTGTTGCTGCTGACCGAGTCCCGGCGCCCCTCGCGGACGCAGCCCGACGGCTCCCTCGTCCTGCTCGGCGAGCAGGACCGCAGCCGATGGGACCGGCCCCTGATCGACGAGGGCCAGGCCATCGTCCGCCGCTGCCTGCGCCGCAACCACCCCGGCGCCTACCAGCTTCAGGCCGCCATCAACGCCGTACACGCGGCCGCCCCGACGGCCGCCCAGACCGACTGGCCGCAGATCGTGGCCCTGTATGACCAGCTGCTCGCCCTGGCCCCCACACCCGTCGTGGCCCTCAACCGCGCAGTCGCCATCGGTGAGGTGCAGGGCCCCGCCGCCGCCCTGGCCCTGGTGGATGAGCTGGGCCTGGACACCTACTACGCCTTCCATGCCACCCGGGCAGATCTGCTGAGGCGGCTGGGCCGGGACGAGGAGGCCGCGGCCGCCTACGGGCGGGCGGCCGACCTGGCGCCGACCGACGCCGAGCGGAACTTCCTCAGGCACGGCGGCCGGACCGCACGCTGAGAACGCACTGTCGGCCAGGTTCAGGGCAGCGGGCAGCTTCACACCGGTCGCCCGTGTCATCCATGGCGCGGGTCGTGCTCGATGGGGAGCTGAGCGGCCGGGTTCCTCAGCGACGCAGAGCAGCCCGGGCCAGTCGGTCGGCCGCACGCGTTCCTGGGGCTCTTTCCCGCAGGGGTGTTCGCGCGGCCGTCCTGCGAGGGCCTTCGCTCACCCGATCCCGCGATCGACGGGTGCTCGGGGTACCTGTCGAATTCCTGTCATCCCCCGATGCACTGTTGCCCGTGCGTGCCGCTCGTTACTACCGTGCTCGTTACTACCGTGCTCATTGAGATTTCAAAGGGAAATCCGATGGAAGGGCCCGCCATGCCCATGCCTGAATGTACGGCTCCGCCGTCTCCGGCTGCCATTGCGACCGTCCCACGAACCGCACCCCCCGCCCGCGAAGAACGGCCGTTCCGCTCGGTCGGCTGACCCCGCTGCGGCTGATGCCTGCCTGCGAGCACGCGTCCCCGGATTCTCGCTGCTCACCCCGGTACCCCGGTCGGCCGGTCACTTCTGTCGCGTCACGCACCACGGCATCGGCCGAACCTGCCCACCGCCGCATCCCACCCATGTGCCCACTGCCATGGCACTTCAGTCTGCGCATGCCCCGTGCAGGACGGCGCCCGACGGACAACGCAACCGCACGACCGCGCTCTCCCATGCCTCACCCCCACCGGTCTCCAGGCACGCCGCCCGGAGCAGAAGGAGAGATCCATGAACCCCATGCAGAGTGAGCCGCTCGAATATCTCGTGATCGGCGGCGGTCCCGCCGGACTCCAGCTCGGGCAGTTACTCCAGGCGGCAGGGCACGGATACCGGATCCTGGAAGCGGGCAGTGCTCCCGGCACCTTCTTCCGCACCTTCCCCCGCCATCGCAAGCTGATCTCCATCAACAAGGTGCACAACGGCACCGACGATCCTGAGCTGAATCTCCGGATGGACTGGAACTCCCTGCTCTCCCCGGACCCGGAGCTGTTGTTCACCCGCTACAGCAAGCGCTACTTCCCGCACGCCGACGATCTGGTGCGCTATCTGGCCGACTTTGCCGAGGCGTTCAAACTGGACATCGCCTATGACACCCGGGCGGAGCGGATCCGGCGCGGCGTCGACGGCGGATTCACCGTCACCGACCAGCACGGGCAGGAGCATCACGGCCGCCGGCTGGTGATGGCCACCGGGCTGACCCGTCCCAACACCCCGGACATACCAGGGATCGAGACCGCCGAGGACTACTCGATGGTGTCGGTGGATCCCGAGGACTTCACCGACCAGCGTGTCCTGATCCTCGGCAAGGGCAACTCCGCCCTGGAGACCGCGGACAACCTCGTCGAGACCGCGGCGGTGATCCACGTGGCTGGGCCGCACTCCGTACGGATGGCCTGGAACAGCCACTACGTCGGGCATCTGCGCGCGGTCAACAACAACTTCCTCGACACCTACCAACTCAAGTCGCAGAACGCCCTGTTGGACGGCAACGTGCTGTCGATCGACCAGGCCGACAAGGACACCGGCGGGGGATACCGCGTCCGGTTCAGCTTCTCCCGGGCCGACGAGGTCGTGAAGGAGCTGCGTTACGACCGGGTGATCGTGTGCACGGGCTTCCGCTTCGACGCCTCGGTGTTCGACCCGGAGTGCCGGCCCGAGTTGGTCATAAACGACCGCTTCGCCGCCCTCACCCCGGCGTACGAGTCGCTGAACGTGCCCGGCCTGTACTTCGCCGGCACCCTGATGCAGCAGCGTGACTTCAAGAAGTCCACCGGCGGCTTCATCCACGGTTTCCGCTACGCCGTACAGGCCCTGAGCCGCATCCTCGACGAGCGCCACCACGACCGGCCCTGGCCGCACCGGCCACTGGACGCGACCCCGTCCGCGCTGGCGGACGCCGTGGTGGGCAGGGTCAACCGCAGCTCGGCGCTCTGGCAGCAGTTCGGCGTCCTCGGCGACCTGATCGTCACGGCACCCGGCGAACCGGCCCGCTACCACGAGGAGGTGCCGGTCGCGTACGCCCACGAAAGCCAACTCACCGGGAACGGCGACTACTTCACCGTCACTCTCGAGTACGGTCCCGACCACGACAAGGTCGACCCCTTCGACATCACAGTGCGCCGCACCGCCCAGAACTCGGTCGACGACGCCTTCGACGCGGCCTATCTGCACCCGGTGATCCGGCACTTCCGGGGCGGTGAACTGCTGGGTACGCATCACATGGCCGAGAACCTGGAGAACGAGTGGGACCACCCGGAGGTCCACCGGGCCCCGCTCGCCGAGTTCTTCGCCCGCGAGCTGGACCGTCGGCCGAGCCCCGTCGGGCGGTGAGCGGTGTGCAGTACACCGTCCACGACTTCGAGACCGCGGCCCGCGCCGAACTGGACCCTGTGTACGCCGACTTCATCGCCGGCGGGGCACGGGACGAGATCACCGTACGGGCCAACGAGGCGGCGTTCGGAAGGCTTCAGCTGTTGCCCCGGGTGCTGCGTGGAAGTGCCGAGCGGGAGCTGGATGTCACACTGCTCGGCAGCCGGGCGAGCCTGCCGGTCCTGCTCTCGCCGACCGCCTTCCACAAACTGGTCGATCCGGAAGGGGAGTTGGCCACCGCGCGTGCCGCGGCCGCCGCCGGAGCGATCATGATCGTGAGCATGGCGTCCACGGTGGCCGTGGGCGAGATCGCCGACGCGGTCCGCGGGACCGGCGACGACGTACCGCTGTGGTTCCAGCTCTACATCCAGCCCGACCTGGAGATCACCGAGGCGCTGGTGCGACGGGCCACCGACGCCGGCTGCACCGCCCTGGTGGTCACCGTGGACTCCCCGGTGCTGGGCGCGAACGAACGCAACCGGCGCAACGGCTTCCACGATCTGCCGCCCGGCCTGCGCTGCGAGAACCTGGTGGATCTGCGCGACGGCGAGCATGGGCACGTACGGCAGATCGCCATGTCCCCGGAGCTGAACTGGGAGCACATCGACTGGCTGCGCAGGACCACCCCGCTGCCGATCCTGCTGAAGGGCGTACTGCACCCCGAGGACGCGCGGCTCGCGGTCCGGCACGGCGTCGACGGGCTGTTGCTGTCCAACCACGGCGGACGTCAACTCGACACCGTGCCCGCCACATTGGAGCTGCTGCCCGAGATGGTGGCCGCTGTGGCGGGCCGTATCCCGGTCGTGCTGGACGGCGGAGTCCGGCGCGGCACCGACGCGGTCAAGGCCCTGGCGCTGGGCGCGTCCGCCGTGGGCATCGGCCGGCCCGTGATGTGGGCGCTGGCCGAGGGCGGCGAGAAGGGCGTACGGCGACTCCTTGAGCTGCTGCGCGAGGAAATCGACGACACCCTGGCCCTCTGTGGAGCGTCCGGACTCGCCGACCTGACGCCCGATCTGGTCCGGGTGCCCGCGTGGGGGCCTGCGCCGGGCCCGGCCGTGGCTCCGGGCGAGGACACCCGATTCGGCGGGGTGGTCGCATGAGTCCGACCGGATGGCTGATCACCGGCGCGGCCGTAGCCCTGGTGGCAGGTCTGCCGTACTGGCTGCCCAGGATCGTGATCGCACTGCGGGTGCGCATCTTCGGCTGGGTGGGCGGCGAGGAGGGCATCCGGGCACCCGGCCGGGAGGTGCCCGCCGAGGAGTTCAAGAAGGTGTACGGGCATCCGGCGGCCAACGGCCGCAGCCGCGGCGCCGCGCTGTCCGATCTGTTCTGGTACTGGCTGTCGCCCGGCCCGGAGGTGCACCAGGAGCACCTGGAGCCCGGGCCGCGCTACGACGACGTGGCCAGGACCACGCGCCAGATCCTGGCCGGACTGTCCCGCGAGCAGTGGACCGAGTTGGTCGGCCGCTGCACTCGGCGGGTGCTCGACGAACTCGACGGCCAGGCTCGTGTGCGCCGGGTCAGACTGCGTGACCTGATGATGCCCATCTGGGCCGAGGTCTACTACGAGGTGGTCTTCCGCCAGGCCTGCCCGCGCCACGTCCGGGACCTGATCACCGGCAACGCGGACGACGTGGTCAGCGCCCTGAAGTGCACCCGCCTGCGCCACATGGACCGGCGGGCCCGGCTCACCGACTACCTCCAGGACCGGCTTGCGAACGACCCCCCGCCGGTGCCGTTGCCGGCCTCGCTCTCCGAGCGGGAGCAGGCGTACTACCTGCAGGGCACGTTCTTCAACACCGCCGTGGTGCAGATGTCGGAGGCGATGGCCCATCTGCTGCTGGCCCTGGCCACGCACCGGCCGGTGCAGGACCGCCTGTTGGCCGGTGAGGAGGACCCGGACTTCCTGGACCGGGTCATCAACGAGACGCTGCAGCACTTCCCGCTCTTCGGCGTGGCCCACCGGATCACCTCCAGGGAGATCCCCCGGGAAGGGCGGGTGCCCATCCCGGCCGGCTCGGTCCTGCTGTTCAACTACCCCGAATACCAAGGGTCCGGCGCAGGGCGATTCGACCCGGACCGGTGGCTGAGTCCGGACACCAAGCCGTCGGCCTTCATCCCGTTCGGGGTGACCGCCAACCGCCCTTGTCCGGCGCGCGGTTTCGCCGTCCTCACGATGCGGGTCGCGGCCGAGGAGGTTCTGCGCCGCTTCCGGCTGGACTCCTCGGCGGAGCACACCCGCTCGCTGCCCAGCCGCGGTCCCTGCCTGCTCGTCCCGCGCACCGGTACGGCTGCATGGAGTCCGGCCCGCCGACGGACCCGGCTCGCGGCGATGCGACTGGCCGATCGCTGGGAGGCGGTCCCGCGCAGCCTCACCCAGCTCGTCCTCGGCAGCTACATGGTGTGGGACGCACGGCGCCAGGGGCTGTGCCGCAACTACTTCGCCGCCTCGTCCGGCGGCTCCGCCCCCTCCGTCGTCGCCGGCCGTTGAGAGGGACGCGACCATGACTCCTGTGGAGCTCGCTCCCGCCTTTTTCCTGGCCGTCGTCGTCATTCTGCTGACGTGCCGTCTGGTCGTCCTGGTCGCGGGCCGCTTCGGCCAGCCGCCCGTGGTCGGCGAGATGATCGCCGGGGTGCTGCTCGGCCCCTCACTGTTCGGACTGTTCGCCCCGGGGATCTCCGCCGAGGTCTTCCCGGCGGATCTGAAGCCGGTGCTGTACGTGGCCGGCCAGATCGGCCTGGTGACCCTGATGTTCGCCGCCGGATACGAGTTCCGGGCGCACGCCGGACGCGGCCTGGCGGGCACCGCCGTCGCCGTCTCCTCGGCCGGGGTGGCGATCCCGCTGGCGCTGGGTGTGGCACTGACCCTGGTGGCCCACGGCCATGTCGGCATCTTCGTCGACGGGGTCTCGGTCTGGGTGACGGCGGCGTTCGTCGGTGTCGCACTGGCGATCACCGCCTTCCCGATGCTGGCCCGGATCATCACTGAACGAGGGCTGGCCGGGTCCCGGTTCGGCTCGCTCGCCCTGGCTTCCGGGGCCACGGACGACGCCGTCGCCTGGATCATGCTCGCGGGGGTGCTGAGTGCGGCCTCCGGCGAGGCGGGGCCGGTCCTGACGGCAGTGGGCGGCTCCCTGCTGTTCGTGGCCGTCCTGTTCCTGCTGGGCCGCCGCCTGCTGGCCTGGATCGTGAACCGGCCGGGCCTCGGCGACGACACCCGGCTCCTGTTCACCGTCGCCGTGCTGTTCGGCGCCGCCTGGTTCACCGACATCATCGATCTGTACGCCGTGTTCGGAGCGTTCTGCGTCGGGATGGCCATGCCGCGCGGCGAGGCGTCCGAACGGCTGGTGCGGACCACCCAGTCCGTGACCCAGGTGGTGTTCGTGCCGATGTTCTTCACCTACTCCGGCCTGAACACCCGGTTCGACGTGTTCTCCGACCCGTCTGTGATGGCGTTCGGGGCGGCCGCGGTCGTCCTGGCGGTGGTCGGCAAGTTCGGCGGCTGCTGGGCCGCCGCCCGGCTGCGAGGGGAGCCCGGCCCGGTGGCCGTCCGGGTCGGCGCCCTGATGAATGCCCGCGGGTTGATGCAGCTGATCGCGCTCAACATCGGGCTGGCGGCCGGCATCGTCAGCGAGGAGCTGTTCGCCGCGCTGGTCCTGGTCGCCCTGGTCACCACGGTCATGACCGTTCCGGTACTGAGCTGGCTGGACCGCCGGGACGCCAGGTCGCGGGCGGCCGAGGAGCCCCGTCAGGATGAGGGCGAGAAGGCGGTGGCGACGTGGAGTTGAGCGGAGCTCAGGCGCTGGTCGGGCAGCTGGAACGGGAGGGCGTCCGTCATGTCTTCGGCGTGCCGGGCGTCCAGCTCGACCACGTCCTGGACGCCCTGGCCGGCGCTCGGGCCGCCGGAGGGCCGATCGAGTACATCACCGCCCGGCACGAGCAGGGCGCGGCCCATATGGCGGAGGCGTACGCACGGACCAGTGAGCGGCCCGGCGTCTGCCTGGTGGTCCCCGGCCCCGGCGTGCTCAACGCGCTGCCGGCGGTGGCCACCGGGTACGCCTGCTCGTCGCCGATGCTGTGCGTTGCGGCCGACATACCGTCGTCGCTGGCGGGCCGGGGCCTGGGCATGCTGCACGAACTGCCGGACCAGGACGGCGTACTGGCCTCGGTCACCAAGTGGTCGGCGCGGGCCGACGCCCCGGCCCGGGTCCCCGGACTCGTGCGGGAGGCGATACGACGGTCAAGGTCCGGCCGCCCGAGGCCGGTGGCCCTGTCGATCCCGGCGGATGTGCTGACCGCGCGGGCGGAAATGGATCTGGAGCGTGCGGGGGAGGGACCGGACGACGGCAGGGCCGGCGCGTCCGGCGTGGCCGGGATGTCCGCGGAATCGGAGCAGGACGTCTTTGCGGAGATCGCTGCCGTGTTGCGGTCTGCTCGTCGGCCCATGCTCTACGCCGGCGGGGGCGTGCTCGCCTCGCGGGCCGGCGCCGCCCTGATCGCCCTGGCCGAGGAGCTGTCCGCGCCGGTCGTCATGAGCCGCAACGCGGGCGGTGCGGTCCCGGCGCACCATGGGCTCGCCTTCCCCAGTCTCGCGGCACCGCGGTTGCTGCCGTTGGCGGACGTGGTGCTGGTCGTCGGCAGCCGCTTCGTGTCCCCACGCGGCACGGCCGTCCCGACCGACCCCGAAGCGACCGTTGTCCTGGTCAACGCGGACCCGGCCGACCTGGGGCCACCCCGCAGGGCCGACCTCACCCTGTGCGCCGACGCCCGCACGGCGCTGGGGGACCTGCGGGCCGCGCTGGCTTCCGCCCGGGCGGAAGCACCCCCCTCAGGGCCGGAGTCCGGGTGGTCACCCGCCGAGCTCGCCGATGTGCGCGCCTGGTGCACGCGGAAAGTCGAGAGCGTCGAACCCCAGTGGTCGTACGTCCGCGCGCTGCGCGAGGCGATCCCGGACGACGGCTTCCTGGTCAACGAGCTGACCCAGGTGGGCTATCTGGCCGCCGTCGGCTACCCCGTCCACCACCCGGGAACCTTCCTGACGCCCGGCTACCAGGGGACCCTGGGCTACGGCTACCCGTCGGCGCTCGGAGTGAAGGTGGCCAACCCGGACCGGGCGGTCGTCTCCATCAACGGGGACGGCGGGTTCTGCTGGAACATGCAGGAACTGGCGACCGCCCGCAGGTACGGCATCGGGGTGACGGCGGTGGTCTTCAACGACAACGCCTACGGCAACGTCCGGCGCATCCAGGCGGACGAGTTCGAGGGCCGCTTCATCGGCAGCGACCTGACCAGCCCCGACTTCGTACGCCTCGCGGAGTCGTTCTCGGTGCCCGCTGTCCGGGCCGAGACCCCGGCGCGGCTCGCAGGCGCTCTCAAGGACTGCCTCAGCGAACCCGGACCCTCCCTCATCGAGGTACCGGTGGCCGAGATGCCCAGCGTGTGGCCACTGCTGCTCGGCGGCTCACCCGGCTCGGTCCGGGACTGAGAACTCCCGACGGACGGGCGCGACCGCTTCGACGTCTCCTTCAGTCGTCGCGGTCAGCGTCCGGTCTGATATGGAGGCGGAGGTTCACAATACATATGTGCAAATTCTCTTGATTGCCCGTTTCCTCGCAACAGTCCTACGCGCCTGGACGTCTCATGAGTAAGGAGTGCGACTCCACGCACAACTCACGGGGAACACGGGGATTTGTATGAGTGACCGTCGTTTTGCCGCGCGCGACGCGCGGATCCGGGCCGCCGAGGCCGAGTTCCAGCGCCACTTACCGGTCCACACCGCCAACGGGGAGGAGACGGACCACCCCTTCATCTGCACCTACTCCAAGGCGCTGCCGCACAACAAGTACGGAGAGGTCGACCCGGCCGCCTACAACCTGCTGCGCCGGGCGCTGGCCACCGGCAGCTACGAGGATTTCGAGCGCATCCCGCTCGGCGACACCCGCAAACTGGTCAATCCGCAGGCCGGACTGGCCTTCGACCCGCAGGGCCCGGACGCGCAGGCCCTGGCCATGCCACCCGCACCGCGCATCGACAGCGCGCAGAACTCCGCCGAGGCGGTCGAGCTGTACTGGATGGCGCTCTGCCGCGACGTGCTGTTCACCCGGTTCGGCGACAGCGAACTGGTCGCCGAGGCAGCCACCGATCTGAGCGGTCTTGAGGACTTTCGGGCGCCCAAGCAGAACGGCGAGGTGACCCCGCAGACCATCTTCCGCGGCGACACCCGCGGCGACCTCGTAGGGCCGTACCTCTCGCAGTTCCTGCTCAAGGACATCCCGTACGGCACGCTGCTGATCCCGCAGCGGCAGGACACCCTGGTCCGCCCGGTCGACCACCTGACCACCTGGGGCGACTGGCTGGAGGTGCAGAACGGCTCCGAACCCGAGCCGGACGAGCGGGACTTCGCGACGCGGCGATACATCCAGACGCCGCGTGACCTGGCGCACTATGTGCACTTCGACGCGCTGTACGAGGCGTACCTCAACGCCGCGCTCATCCTGCTGGGCCTGAACGCGCCGGCGGACGCGGGCAATCCGTACAACTTCTCCCGCAACCAGATCGGCTTCGGGACGTACGGCGGCCCGCACATCCTCTCGCTGGTGACCGAGGTGGCCACCCGCGCCCTGAAGGCGGTCTGGTTCCAGAAGTGGAACGTGCATCGGCGGCTGCGGCCGGAGGAGTTCGGCGGCCGGGTCCACCAGCAGCTGCGCGGGCAGCGCGAGTACCCCATCGACTCCGGGGTGCTGGACTCCGTCGCCGTCAAGCGGGTCTTCGAGAAGTACGGCAGCTACCTGCTGCCGCAGGCGTTCCCTGAGGGCAGCCCGACCCATCCCTCGTACGGCTCCGGACACGCCACGGTGGCGGGTGCGTGCGTGACCATCCTCAAGGCGTGGTTCGACGAATCGCACATCCTGTCCGACCCGGTGGTGTCCAGCACCGACGGCACCGCCCTGGAGCCGTACACCGGTCCGGACGCCGACCGGCTCACCGTCGGCGGTGAGCTGAACAAGGTCGCCGCCAACATCGCCACCGGCCGCAACATGGCGGGCGTGCACTGGCGCACCGACTACACCGAGGCGGTCCGGCTGGGCGAGGAGATCGCCATCGGCGTCCTGCGCGAGGCCAAGGAGTCGACCCTGGAAGACGCGGTCTTCACCCTCAGCCGCTTCGACGGCACGACCATGACTGTCTGACCTCTCGGAGCGATTCAGGGCGTCCGGCCGACCGTCGGCCGGACGCAGGTGTCCGTGCCGGGTGACCGGCAGGCATCTCGGGCCCGCCGGAGGCGGATGAGCGCCATAGCGGTGATGAGCAGGGTGGCGAAGACGAGAGTGATCGTCGTGGGGCCGGCGGTGTTCAGCGTCTCGGCGATGGCACGCTGGATGGCTCCGGCCGCGTCGGTGACCGGGTCCTGGGTGGTCGGGTCGCCAGACGTAACTGAAATGCCTTGCAAACCCTCGGATACCTTCCAGGACCATGAAGATCCCCTCTAGAACCAGAGGTGCCAGGGGGGAGCAAGCTCCTGTAGTTAACCGGCCAGGCCTGGGCCCACAAGTCCTGACGTGCCCGGGAGGGAGCCGGGCGGCGAGCGGATCGATGCCGAGTAGCTCGATCTTCTGCTGCCGTGTCGACTGGCCTCCACGCCAAGGAGGGCGGCGTGGGACCCCTCCCCGCGCGCCCGGGTAGGTTCGGCGATGCGCGCCGAGTGTCGGTTGCGAGGAGGGGCGATGGCGGCGAAGCCATTGCGGCTTACGGCGGGTTGGGGGCTGCTGGGAGCGGTGGGCGGCCTGATCGCGTCCGCCGTCATGGTCGGCTCGGGTGTGCTGCTGCCCCTCTTCTGGTCCGAAAAGACCGCTCTTGCCGTGCTGGGCAGTGCGATCGGCATGGCAACCGTCGTCTGCTGGCCCACCGTGATACTCCGCGTCCTGTCCTGGCATGTCGCGGCCACGGCAGTAGTGCAGTTCGCACTCATGATGACGGTGGCCGTGCTGTTCAAAGACGCCGTTCTCGACCATCGGGGCGTGCGCGTGACAGCCGTGGTCTCCGAGATCCGCGACATCACGCAGAAAGACGGTGGCACCGGGCAGGTCTGCCGGCTCCGCCTGCCGGACGGGACCTCGTGGGAACCCACCGGCTGGGATACGGGCTGTGGCGCGGACACCGAGGTCGGCGACCGCGTCAGGGTGCACCAGGACCCGGAAGGGCTGGTGCCGCCACAACGCTCCCTTTGGGTCACCGCCCCGCAGTACGCGTGTTCGTCGGCGCGGGCCTGGCGACGCTCGTCACGCTGGGCGCCCTGACCGGAGTCCACGCGGCCCGCCGCCGGCCGCAGGGCCTTCACCATGTCACGCAGGTTCGGCCGTCGTGCCGCGCAGGACGAGGCGTGGGGTAAGGACGACCTCGCGGGGTTCGGTGCGGTCCTGGTCGAGGCGCTCGACCGCGGCGGTCACCGCGTGCCGGGCCTGTTCCTGGGCGTTCTGGCTGACGGTGGTCAGGTTGAAACAGCTCAGCCGGGAGAGGGTGTCGTCGTCGTAGCCGACGACGGAGACCTGGCCCGGGACGGCGACGCCGGCACGGGTCAGGGCGGTCAGCACACCGATGGCCGACTGGTCGTTGAACGCGACGACCGCGGTGGGCAGTTGAGGGTCGCGGAGGAGGTGGCGGGCGGCGTGCTCGCCGGCCGCCTCGGTCTGGTCTCCGGTGAGAACCCGGATGTGCTCGCCCAGTCCGTGGCGGCGCATGGCGGTGCGGTAGCCGCGGCGCCGGTCGGTGGCGATGACGCCCTTGCCGCCGTCGACGTAGACGATCTCGCGGTGGCCGAAACCGACGAGATGGTCGACGATCTGGCCCACGCCGTCGTCGTCGGCGGTGCGTACGACGTCCAGGGCGGCGTCGGCGATGCGGCGGCCGACGGCGATGACAGGGGCCTTGTTGTCGAGGGCGGCGAGCGTGTCGGCGGGCGAGATCGGGCCGAGCAGGATCAGTGCCTCGCTGCGGAAGGCCAGCAGTGTCTCCACCGCGGTCTGTTCGTCGCGGGTGCGGGTGAGCGTGCTCAGGACGAGGTCGTAGCCCACCTCCTCGGCCGCGGTGTGCAGGTGCTCGACCAGTTCGGCGTGGAACGGGCTGTGGATGTCGACCATGACGCCGAGCAGCCGGCTGCGCCTGCTGGCCAGCGTGCTGGCGGTGCGGTCCACCTGGTAGCCGAGGTCGGCAGCCGCTTTGAGGACACGCTGCCGGGTCCGCTCGCTGGGGCCGGGCACGCCGCGCAGCACCAGGGACACCGACGCCGTGGACACGCCCACCTGCGCGGCCACGTCCTCCAACCGCGGGCGCTTGTGCCCGCTGTTGCGGTGACGCATGGAACCACCGTCGTCCACTTGTACCTCCGTGCGGCAAATCTCCTCGTGCAACGCCCTTGACACGATCGCGAAACAAGGCTGATAGTACCAAGACTTAAAGCGCTTTAAATTGTCCTGTTGTTCTAATGAACTCAGCCAGTGAGCGCGAGGCCTTACAACGGCCTCGGCATCTGGACATCGGCCTCCTCGCTCCACCACCTGCTCCCGAGGCCTTGATCGCCACCCCTCTCCAGCGGCCCACCCGAGATCCGCGGATTCCCCTCTCCCCTCCATGCACAGTGAGGTGCACGCCCATGACCCGCACACCGCTTCCCCGCTCGCGCAGAATCGTCCCCGCAGTGGCCATGGCCGCCGCAGCCGCCCTGACCCTGGCGGGCTGTTCCAGCAGCTCGGGCGGCAAGAAGGCCGAGGAGAGCGCCGGCGATGTCTCCGCCGGCAAGGCCTCCACACCGCGCATGACGATCGCGATGGTCACCCACGCGCCTCCTGGCGACACCTTCTGGGACATCATCCGCAAGGGCGCCCAGGCGGCAGCGGCCAAGGATAACGTCAAGCTCATCTATTCCAACAACGAGAACGCCTCCACCCAGGCCAGCCTGGTCCAGAACGCGATCGACCAGAAGGTCGACGGCATCGCGGTCACCCTGGCCAAGCCGGACGCCATGAAGGACGTCATCGCCAAGGCGCAGAAGGCCGGCATCCCGGTCGTCGGCCTCAACTCCGGCATGGACCAGTGGAAGGCCCAGGATCTGCTCCAGTTCTTCGGCCAGGACGAGTCCGTGGCCGGTGAGGCCTTCGGCGAGAAGCTCAACGAGACCGGGGCCAAGAACGCCATCTGTGTCATCCAGGTGCAGGGCCACGTCGGCCTGGAGGCGCGCTGCGCGGGTGTGAAGAAGACGTTCAAGGGCAAGACCACGAACCTCTACGTGAACGGCACCAACATGCCGTCGGTGAAGTCGACGATCACCGCCAAGCTCAAGCAGGACTCGTCGATCGATTCTGTGGTCACGCTGGGTGCCCCGTTCGCGCTCACTGCCGTGCAGTCGGTTTCCGAGGCCGGGAGCAAGGCGAAGGTGGCGACGTTCGACCTGAACAAGGAGATGGTCAAGGCCATCGAGGACGGCGACGTCGAGTTCGCGGTGGACCAGCAGCCGTATCTGCAGGGCTACCTGTCGATCGATGCGCTGTGGCTGTACAAGACCAACGGCAACTTCAGCGGTGGTGGCCAGGAGGCGGTGCTGACCGGCCCGGCGTTCGTCGACAAGGACAACGTCGAGGCCATCGCGAAGTTCGCCGCGAAGGGCACTCGGTGATCCCCATGACCCAGGCAACGGCACCGGCGACGAGCAACTCGTCGCCGGCTTCGCCGGCCGCCCCCAAGGACGGCCGGACCAACCAGCGGTCCCTGGCCCGCCGGCTGGCGGCCCGCCCGGAGATCGGCGCCCTGATCGCGGCGATCGCCGTGTACCTCTTCTTCTTCGCGGTCGCCTCCCCCTTCCGCGAGGCCGGCTCGCTGTCCAACGTGCTCTACGAGTCCTCCGTGATGGGCATCATGGCCCTGCCGGTGGCGCTGTTGATGATCGGCGGGGAGTTCGACCTGTCCGCCGGCGTCGCGGTCACCACCTCCGCGCTGACCGCCAGCATGTGGAGCTTCCAGCTGTCCATGAACGTATGGACCGGCGTGCTGGTCGCCCTGCTGGTGTCGCTGGCGATCGGCGCGTTCAACGGCTACATGCTGGTGCGCACCGGCCTGCCCAGCTTCCTGATCACGCTGGGCTCGTTCCTGATCCTGCAGGGCGCCAACCTGGCCATCACCAAAATCTTCACCGGCAACGTGGCCACCGACTC
>NZ_VWMY01000050.1 GCF_008905045.1 Streptomyces albicerus | reverse complement strand
CCGAACACGACCCAGCCCAACCCAGCCCAGCCTGCGCAGCAAAGGGGCAGCCCGCCGACGGGGGAAGATCGGCGGGCTGCCTGGTGCCACAGTGGACTGGTGGACTAGCTAGTGGACGGAATGCTCCTCGAGAGGGAACGTTCCGCCGACGACGTCATCGGCGAACGCCTTCGCCGCGTTCCCCATCACCGCACGCAGATCGGCGTACTGCTTCACGAACTTCGGGACGCGACCGCTGGTCAGCCCCAGCATGTCCGTCCAGACCAGCACCTGCGCGTCCGTCTCCGGCCCCGCCCCGATACCGACCGTCGGGATGTGCAGCACCCGGGTGACCTCCGCGGCAAGCTCCGCCGGGACGAGCTCGAGCACGACCGCGAACGCACCCGCGTCCTGGACGGCCTTGGCGTCCCGCAGAAGCTGCTGAGCGGCCTCCTCGCCGCGCCCTTGGACGCGGTAGCCCATCGAGTTCACCGACTGCGGGGTGAGGCCGACGTGCGCCATCACCGGGATACCGGACTCCACGAGCAGCTCGATCTGCCGGTGGGAGCGTTCGCCGCCCTCCAGCTTCACCGCACCGACCCCGGCCTCCTTGACCAGCCGGGTGGCCGAGCGCAGCGCCTGCACCGGCCCCTCCTGGTACGACCCGAAGGGCAGGTCGCCCACGATCAGGGCCCGCGAAGTGCCCCGTACGACGGCGGCCGACAGCATGGTCATCTCGTCGAGCGTGACGGGCACGGTGGTCTCGTACCCCAGGTGGCAGTTGCCCGCCGAGTCCCCGACGAGCATGACCGGGATGCCGGCCTCGTCGAAGACGGACGCGGTCATCGCGTCGTACGCGGTGAGCATGGGCCACTTCTCGCCGCGCTCCTTGGCGGCGGAGATGTCGCGGACGGTGATACGGCGTGTGCCCTTGCCCCCGTACAGCGCCCTACTGCTGCTGTCGGTCGGCTTCTGGGCAGCCGAAAGCTGCGTCATTGCAACGGCTCCTTCTGTCATCTCGAAGCGCCCTGACGGCGTCCCCGGATCACCTCCATGGTGGCACCTCGTGCCAGGGAACGGCTAGAGGGGCTACTCCTGCCCTCTTCGTCTGCGTAGGACCTCTGGGCAAGACCTCTGGGTAAGACCGCGTAAGACCTCGGTAAAGGATTTTAAATACGAGACGGTCTCGTATCGAATCTCCCCTAGGCTCGTCGGCATGACAACTCCTGCCGTCCCCGCCTCCCGCATACCGGAAGCCGTGCACCGGCGACGCTGGGCGATCCTCGGCGTGCTGATGCTGAGCCTGCTGATCGTCGTTCTCGACAACTCGATCCTGAACGTCGCGATCAAGACCATCTCGACCCCCGCCCCGACCGGCCTGGGAGCCACCCAGAGCGAGCTCGAATGGGCCATCAACTCCTACACCCTCGTCTTCGCGGGCCTGCTCTTCTCCGCCGGGCTCCTCGGTGACCGGCTCGGACGCAAGAAGGTCCTGCTCGGCGGACTCGTCGTCTTCGGTATCGGCTCGGCGCTCGCCGCCTCCTCCGGCTCGCCGGTCGAACTCATCGCGTTCCGCGCGGTGATGGGCCTCGGCGCCGCCTTTGTGATGCCCGCCACCCTCGCGGTCCTCATGAACGTCTTCGAGCGCGACGAACAGCCGAAGGCCATCGGCATCTGGGCGGGCGGCGTCGGCCTCGCCATCGCCATCGGGCCGATCACCGGAGGAGTCCTGCTCGACCACTTCTGGTGGGGGTCCGTCTTCCTGATCAACGTGCCGATCGTCCTGGTCGCGCTCGCGCTGATGGTCTGGCTGGTTCCCGACTCCCGCGACCCGAAGCCCGGGCGCATCGACCCCATCGGCGTCGTACTGTCCGTCGTCGGGCTCGTCCTGCTCGTGTACGGCATCATCAAGGGCGGTCAGCTCGCCGACTTCGCCGATCCGACGGTGCTGGCGACCATCGGCGCCGGACTCGCCGTACTCGTCGGCTTCGTCGTGTTCGAGAAGCGCAGCGACCATCCGTCCATCGACGTCACGTACTTCAAGAACAAGGTCTTCTCGGCGGCGATCAGCGCCATCGCGCTGGTGTTCTTCGCGCTGATGGGCGTGACCTTCTTCGCCGTCTTCTACACCCAGAGCGTGCGCGGCTACTCGCCCCTGGAGACAGGCCTGTTGATGCTGCCGCTGGCCGCCGCGCAGATGATCTTCGCGCCGCGCGCCCGGCTGGTCGTGGACCGCTTCGGCAACAAGGCCACCACCACCGGCGGCATGCTCACCATCGCCGCCATGCTGGCCGCGTTCGCCACGCTGGAGGCGGACACGCCGATCTGGATCCTGGAGGTCATCTTCTTCTTCATGGGCGCGGGGATGGCGCACATCATGACGCCCACCAGCGTCGTGATCATGCAGGCCCTGCCCCGCGAGAAGGCCGGCTCCGCCTCCGCGCTCAGCAACACGTTCCGCCAGGTCGGCGGCGCTCTCGGTATCGCCGTACTCGGCTCGGTGCTCTCCGCCGCGTACCGCTCGGGCATCGAGGACCGGCTGCCCGCCGCCGCCCGGCACACCGCGGGCGAGTCCATCGAGGCCACGCTCGGCTACGCCGCGAAACTCGGCCCGAAGGGAGACGCCCTGGTCGGCCCGGCCAACGACGCCTTCCTGCACGCGATGCACGTCACGGCCCTGTGCGGCGCCGGTGTCGCCCTCGTCGGCGCGGTGGTCGTGGGCCTGTTCCTGCCGGGCCGCACTCCGGCCCCGACGGAGAAGGCGGGCGAGGACCCGGAGCTGGTGGGCGCGGACCACTGAGCCGTACGGCGGGATCGGGCCCGCCCGGGGCGACGGTGAGCGAACGCCTCGCACACCAGGGAGAATTGGATCAGGCGGAGTGGCGGACAGCAACAGCGACAGCGACAGGGAAGAGCGGAGCGAGGACGTGGGCGTCGCGGAGCAGGAGCAGGAGCAGGAGCAGGAGCAGGAGCAGGAGCGGGAGCGGGAGCGGGACGCGGAGGTGCCGACGGCCGGGCGCGGTGGGCCCGGCAGGGGACGCCCGCGCAGCGAGGCGGTGGAGCGCTCGATCATCGAGGGCGTCATGACGCTGCTGGAGGAGGGCGTCCCCCTCGCGGACATCTCCATCGAGCGGGTCGCCCGCATCGCCGGTGTGGGCAAGGCCACCATCTACCGCCGCTGGAGCGGCCGGGAGGAACTGTTCTGCGATGTGCTGCGCACTGCCGAACCGCCCGACCCGGAGCTGCCCGGCACCTCCATGCGCGACGACCTGATCGTCCTGCTCGAATCGCTCCGCAAGCGCGGCCTGGCCACCCGCTCGTCGGCGATCCTGCACAACGTCTACGCGCAGATGAAGAGCAGCCCCAAGCTGTGGAAGGTGTACCACGCGGCCGTCATCGAACCACGCCGCCGGACCGCCCTCGACGTGCTGCGCCGCGGCCAGGAGAACGGCGAGATCCGCGCGGACGTCGACGTCGACCTGGTCAACGACCTGTTCATGGGCCCCATGCTCGTACGTGCCGTCATGCGCCCGGACGCCGGACTCGAGGAAGGCCTGTCCGAACGGATCGTCGACACCGTCATGGAGGGCCTGGGTCCCGTCAAGCACTGATGGAAGCCCTGCGGGGCCCCAACCCCCGGCAGAATGTGCGCGTTTCGTCACAGACCGCCCTCATCGGGCCCGCATTCGGAACTCGTCACGCCGACTTGTTCGTCCTCGTGCCCGTACGGCCGTCCTGGGACGGCGAGAACGGACGCGATCATCCCCTAGGGTCTTATGCGCGGGGATGATGTGCACGGCAGTTGGTGAGGCGACGGTATGGCGCAGGCGTACAAGACGGAGACGGGCAGCGGCGGCCAGGGGCCCGACCGCAGAGAACCCCGGCTTCGGCGCCTACTCTCCTCCCTCCGTAACGACCGGGGCGTCTGGCGCCGCGGGATCGTCCTGGCCGCGCTCGCCGTCGTGCTCGCCCTGGTGATGCTGCTGCACGCCCAGGTCCCGAACACCATCGGCAACCTCGGCAGCCTCACCGAGACGTTCCTGCCCTGGCTGGGCGTCCTCATCCCGGTGCTGCTCGTCCTCGCGCTGGTCCGCAGGTCGGCGACCGCGCTCATCGCCGTGCTGCTGCCCGCGATCGTCTGGCTCAACCTCTTCGGCGGGCTGCTCGGCGACAAGACCGGCGGCGGCGGAGACCTCACGGTAGCCACGCACAACGTCAACGCCGACAACCCGGACCCGGCCGGCACGGCCCGCGACGTGGCCGCCTCCGGCGCCGACGTGGTGGCCCTGGAGGAGCTGACGGCCTCGGCGGTCCCGGTGTACGAGAAGGCCCTCGCCTCGACGTACAAGTACCACTCCGTGCAGGGCACGGTCGGGCTGTGGAGCAAGTACCCGCTGAGCGGCGCGAAGCCCGTCGACATCAAGCTCGGCTGGACGCGGGCGATGCGGGCGACGGTCACCGCCCCCGAGGGGCAGCTCGCGGTGTACGTGGCTCATCTCCCCTCCGTGCGGGTGAAGATCGAGGCCGGGTTCACCGCGCGGCAGCGCGACAAGAGCGCCGACGCGCTCGGCGAGGCCATCGCCGACGAGAAGCTCCAGCAGGTCGTCCTGCTCGGCGACCTGAACGGCACGATGAACGACCGCGCGCTCAACGCCGTCTCCGCACAGATGCGCTCCACGCAGGGCGCGGCGGGCAGCGGCTTCGGGTTCAGCTGGCCGGCGTCGTTCCCGATGGCGCGGATCGACCAGATCCTGGTGAAGGGCGTCGAGCCGCTCACCTCGTGGAGTCTCCCGGAGACCGGCAGCGACCATCTTCCGATCGCCGCCCGCGTGAAGCTCTCGGCAACCGGCTCGTAACCCCTGGGAATACTGGGCCTGAGAGGCTTTGTTCCGTAGCTGAACATATGCTGTACGGAACCGCCCGCTCCTTTTGAAAGGCCCCCTCATGCCCCTGGCCCTGCTCGCCCTCGCCGTGGGCGCCTTCGGCATCGGCACGACCGAGTTCGTGATGATGGGCCTGCTGCCCGACGTCGCGGACGACCTGCACATCTCGATCCCCACCGCCGGACACCTGGTCTCGGCGTACGCGATCGGCGTCGTCATCGGCGCCCCGCTCCTCGCCGCGGTGACCGCGCGCATGCCCCGCCGCAAGGTCCTGATCGGCCTGATGGTCCTGTTCGTCGCGGGCAACGCGCTCTCCGCGTTCGCCCCCGACTACCACTGGCTGGTCGCCGCCCGCTTCCTGAGCGGGCTGCCGCACGGCGCGTTCTTCGGCGTGGGCGCCGTCGTCGCCACCGGCATGGTCGCCTCCGAGCGCAAGGCCCGCGCGGTCTCGCTGATGTTCCTCGGCCTGACCGTGGCGAACATCGCGGGTGTGCCCGTCGCGACCCTCATGGGCCAGCACCTCGGCTGGCGGTCGACGTTCCTCGGCGTCAGCGCGATCGGCCTGGCGGCCATCGTGTCCCTGGCGCTGCTGCTGCCCCGCGACCACGCCCACACCCGCGCCCCCGCCGCCGGGCTGCGCGGCGAGCTGGCGGCGCTCAGGTCGCTGCCGGTCTGGCTGGCCCTCGGTACGACGGTCGCGGGCTTCGGCGCGCTGTTCTCGGCGTACAGCTACATCACGCCCATGCTGACGGACTCCGCCGGATACGCCGACTCCAGCGTGACGCTGCTGCTGGCGCTGTTCGGCGTGGGGGCCACGGTGGGCAATCTGCTCGGCGGCCGCCTGGCCGACCGCTCGATGCGGGGCACGCTGTTCGGCGGTCTGGTCTCGCTGGCGGCGGTCCTGGCCCTCTTCCCGGTCCTGATGGGGACGGCGTGGAGCGCGGCCCTGGCCGTGGTGCTGCTCGGCACGGCGGCGTTCGTCACCAGCTCCCCGCTTCTGCTGATGGTCATGGAGAAGGCGTCCTCGGCCCCCTCGCTGGCCTCCTCCGCCAACCAGGCCGCCTTCAACCTCGCGAACGCCGGCGGTGCCTGGATCGGCGGTCTTGCCCTGACGGCCGGCTTCGGCGTGACGTCTCCGGCCCTCGCGGGCGCGGTGCTTGCGGTGCTGGGGCTGGGGGTTGCGGGGGTTGCGTACGCCGTGGATCTGCGCCGGGTGACTGTCCAGGTCCACACCGGGCGGGTTGTGGCGACGCACGTGCCGCGGCCCGCGGAGACGGCCGCGCACCGCTGAGCCCTGCTTCGGCAGGGGGCGCGGGTGCCCACCGCACATCGGTGTTTCGCCGAGTGGACCGCCGCCCGGGTCTGGGCCAAGCTGCACCGCGTCATCCTCGACGAGCTGGGCGCGCGCAGAGATCTGGAGTGGTCTCGCTGCGCGCTCGACTCGGTGAACATGCGGGCCCTGAAAGGGGGGAGCTGACGGGTCCGAATCCTGCCGATCGGGGCAAGAAGGGCTCAAAGATCCACTTGATTACCGAGCGGACCGGTTTACCCCTCTCCTTCGGCGTCTCCGGCGCGAACTTGCGCGACAGCCAGGCACTAGAGCCGCTGGTGCGGGGTATCCCGCCGATCCGGTCCCGCCGCGGCCCGCGCAGGCGACGGCCCGCCAAGCTCCACGCGGACAAGGGTTACGACTACGACCACCTGCGCTGATGGCTGCGCAAGCGCGGCATCCGGCACCGCATCGCCAGCAAGGGAATCGAGTCTTCCGCACGGCTGGGCCGACATCGCTGACGATCGAGCGCACCATGTCCTGGCTGGCCGGCTGCCGCCGCCTGCGCCGCCGCTACGAACGCAAGGCCGAACACTTCCTGGCCTTCACTGCCATCGCCTGCAGCCTCATCTGCTACTGCGGACTCACCAAATGAGGCAATGTCTTAGGTCATGGGCCTTGGCGGCGTCGGCGAGCGGGAGGGATCACGCAGGTCACCGCGATGCTGTGCGTGATTCCTCCTGCGGGCTCGGTCCTCAGCGTGTGGGCTGTGGGTGCGGTTGGCTGTAGCGGGTGGCGGGGGTAGGGACGTTGCCGCCCATGAGCAGGGCGGTCTCGGCGGCGAGGAAGGCATCGAGTGCGGCGGTCTGGTCCTCCAGGCCCGGTACGCAGATCGTCTCGCCGAGGCGCAGGCCGGCGAGGCTGGCTCGGGCCACGCCTTCCGCGGTCATGGCGGAGGGGATGTTTCCGTATCCGCCGGCGAACTCCGTCGCCACCACGCCCGGGCAGACCACCTGGGTGCGGATGGGGGTGTCGGCGAGTTCGTGGGTGAGGGTGCGGGTGAAGGCGACGGTGGCGGCCTTGGCGGCGTTGTAGATGGTGCGGGGCGGCATGTGCGGGTTGCTCTGCCCGGCGCTGAAGGCCAGCAGTGAGGCGACCGTGACGATGGTTCCTTCCCCCGCGGTCAGCATGCCGGGCAGGGCGGCGCGTGCGAGTTGGATGGACGCCACGCCGTTGAGTGTGAGCAGGCGGTCGATCTCCTCCGGGGCGACGTCGGCGAGGGGAGCGTAGCCGCCGTCTCCCGCGTTGCTGATCAGCAGCCGGACATCACCGGCGGCGATGCGCTTGGTCACCGTGGTGAGGCCGTCGTGGTTCCCGAGGTCCGCGGGCAGGACCTCCACGGCGGCGCCGGCCGCGCGGAGTTCGTCCGCGAGCGCGGAAAGGCGGTCGGCCCTTCGGGCCACCAGGACGAAGTCGCAGTCGGCGGCGAGGAGGCGGGCGTAGGCGGCGCCTATTCCGGAGGAGGCGCCGGTGATGAGAGCAAGAGTGCGAGGCATGAGGACAGCTTGATTCAAGCACCTGCGCCATGTCAAACGTTTGATAGTCGACCACTGTCGTATTCTCACCGCATGACGCTGCATGATGAGGGGCCGGTCGGCGCCGACGCACTGGACCGGGTGACCTGGGCACTGCGGCGGGCGGAGTTGGCCGTGACAGCCCTGAAGGAGCAACGGTTGCGCTCGCTGGGCATGGCGGCGGCACACTATTCCCTGCTCATCGCCGTCCACGTCGATCCCGGCCTGGCCGGAGCGGAACTGGCCCGCCGCCTGAACGTCACCCCGCAGGCGGTGGCCTCCCTGGTGACCCGACTGGAGGGCCGGGGCCAACTGGAACGCCGGCCGCACCCGCGCCACCGTCACGTGCAGGAGCTCCACCTCACCGATGCCGGCCGCGACGCCTTGCGCAAGGCCGACTCTGTGATTACGGAGATCGAACAGCAGATCACCGAGAAACTCGGCGCCAAGGACTCCACCCAACTGAAGGCGCTCCTCGGTCAGGTGACCGACGCGATACAACAGGTGCAACCGGCAGGTCCCTTCAGTAGACCGGTCACCTTGCGCGATGACGGCACACCGGGGTGAACGTGCGAGCAGCCGGCACGTCATGGCCTCATCACCTTGGACGAGGAAGCCCCGCATCATCACCGAACCAGCCTGAACCTGTCGCGGCACTCGCACACGGCCTCTGCTCTTGCCAGAGATGCTGGTCACCTGCGCTCGACGCGTGAGCGATGCGCGAGCGGACGACGTGAGACGCGCCGTCGCACGTCAGCCCCTCCCCCTGCCACGAGGCGCTGATCAGGCAGAACAACACCACGCGGCATGGTCAAGCATCACCCGGCAAGGATGCGATCCCACTCCCCGAGCGGGGTGCGCTTCTTTTGTCACGACCCAGGCAGGCCGCCTTCGCGCGAGCTGTCGAACGAGTCGTGGGAACACCACATGCTCAACCTGGAGCTGGCGGATGCGATCCGCGCGGCCCGCTGAGGGCCTGGCGGGCACCCGTATCGCGGAGATCGCCGCCCGCGCCGGCGTGCACGAGACCTCGGTCTACCGGCGGTGGGGCACCCGGACCAACCTGATCCTCGAAGCCCTCTCGGACCGCCTGGACACGGAACTGCCCCTGCCTGACACCGGTTCCACGCACAAGGACCTGACCACCTTCTTCACCGCGCTCGCCGCGTTCCTCACCACGCCCACGGGCCAATCCCTCGCCCGCCTCGCCCTCACCGCACCGGACGACGAGCCCCGGTCCGACCAACTCCGCAACCAGTTCTGGACCGCCCGCCTGGACCGCGCCCGCATCCTCGTCCAACGTGGCATCGACCGCGGCGACCTCCCGCCGGACAGCAGCCCCGAGTTCCTCCTCGAAGCCCTGACCGGCCCCCTCCACCTGCGCATCGTGCAACGCGACCAGCCCGCAGGGCACGCCTACGTGAGTCGACTCGTGGACCTGGTACTGGCCGGCGCTCGCTCAATACCACCCAACAGCCACACCAGGTCAAACCGTTGAGGAAAGAAGTGGAGCCATGCGCGGGGCGTCGTATCCGACGTCGAAGACGATGATGATGTCCGCGTCGCCCGGCCGCCACTGGCCGGCGTGCACCAGCCGGGTGACCACCTCGCGCAGCTGGGCGTCGGTCACCGTGGTGGCATCGTCGGACGGCCCCGGCCGGATCGCGTCCAGCGCGGCCGTTCAGGACGTGCGTTCCGTCTCCAGCGCGGCGACGAAAGAGTAAGGCCAGCCGGGGATGAACTGATCCGCGCTGCGGCCCCGCTCGTAGACGTGGCGGAACAGCAGCTCCGGGCTGGTTGGGGCGTCGGGCCGCAGCCAGTTGCTCACGTCGACGGCAAGAACGATCCGCCCGTCGGCGGCACGCGGCAGCGGCGTGGAGGCCAGCAGCCTGCGCAGACGGCGCGGTTCCAGCCAGCCGTGATGGACCGCGTCGCACACCTCCCCGTGCCTGCGCCGGTGTTCGGCCGTGAGAGTCAACTCGACCAGCGACGTCACCGGGCCGTCCGAGCAGAGCACTGCACACTGATCTGCTATCGCAGACTCGCCACGGTGCCGGTGCTCGCGGGGCTGGGCCGACGGCACATGTATGCGCTGTCGGCCCAGCCACACTCCTCACCTGCTGCTGTCTTGATCAGAGGTTCAGCAGGTGTGCCGCGTTGCGGTGTGCGATGCGTTTGAGGTCGGCGCGGGAGAACGGCGCTGTGCGGAGGAACTCGACTGCCTCGGCGGTTGATTCGTAGGGGTAGTCGACGGCGAACAGCAGCCGGTCGGCGCCGATGGCCTGGACGGCTCCGAGGAGGGCCGCGTGGGAGAAGACGCCGCTGGTGGTCGCGTAGAGGTTGTGCCGCAGGTAGTGGGAGGGCAGGTGTCGTGGCCTGCTCTTGGGGTCGGCCTGGTGGTAGCGGCTGTCGAGCCGGGCCAGCTGGAAGGGCAGCAGTTCTCCCATGTGTCCCAGCGTCACCGAGGCCCCGGGGAACTCGTCGAACACTCCGCCGTAGATCAGGCGAAGTGCGTGGGCGCCGACCTGTGCTGTCCATCCCCAGGACGGCCCGCTCAGTACGGGATGTCCCTGGAACACCCGCCACTGGTCGGCGGGGAAGAGCGCGGGATGGAGGTAGAGCGTCACGCCGAGCCGTTCAAGCTCGGCCCACACGGGCCGGAACTGCGGCTCATCGAGGTAGTGGCCCTGAACGTGGTCGTTGTGCAGGACCCCCTTGAGGCCCAGTTGCTCCACCGCCCGGCGCAGCTCGACCACGGCGGCCTTCGGGTCCTGCAACGGCAGGGCGGCGAAGCCGGCGAACCGTGTCGGGTGGGCGGCGACCACGTCGGCCAGGCGGTCGTTGACCCGGCGGGCCGTGGCCACGGCCTCGGCGGGGTCCTCGATGGCCTCCACGCCGGGTGAGGTGAGCGACAGGACCTGTATGTCCACGCCATGCTCGTCCATGTCCGCCAGCCGCAACTCCGTGAAGTCGGCGAGCCGGCGCCCCCACTCCTGCCCCCAGCCGGGAGGCATCCGGGCCTCGCCCGGCCACGGGATCAGCTCCGGAACGGAGAACGCCTCTTCGACTGCGATCACCTTCATGCGGCGCCCCGGGCGGCCGGTGGCGGTCCCGGCCGACGTGGAGGTGGCGGCCGACGTGGAGGTGGCGGCCTGGGCGGCGGCGGGCGGGGCCGTGAGGGCTGCCGTGCCGGCGGTGGCGCCGGCCGCGGCGGCCAGCAGACGCCGCCGCGAGGTGCCCGCGGTGAGGGGGGATTCAGACGATCCTGTCGTCATCGTCATGCCTTTCCATCGGTTTACGGGAATCGGGGGCATGGGTCGGAGGGGTGGGGTTCGATTCGCCCTCCACCATTAGGTAACCTAATCATAGGCTACCTAATGAAGGGTGATCTCGGAAGCTCCGGTGATGTGCGGCCCCAGACCTGACCGGCCTACGATCGGCAGACCGCGCCAAACCGACCGCCCCACCGTGAAAGCAGAACCCCATGGCCTCCTCCCCGCCTGAATCCGAGCCGCTCATCCGGCTGCTGTGGCGCGCACACAACTGGTTCCGAACCGCCCTGACCACCGCGTTCGAGAACCAGGAAGACGGGGCGGCCGTCAGTGCGGCACACGTGACTCTGCTCAGTCAGCTCCCGTCAGAGGGGGCGAGCATCGCCGAACTGGCTCGGCGTCTGGGCGTCAGCGCCCCGACCGCGCACCAGTGGGTGCATGAACTCGTCGCCCTGGGCGTGGTGACCGTGGAGAGCGATCCGCACTCCGCCCGGTCGAAGCTCGTACTCCTCACGGCGGTCGGCGTCCGGCGCCGCGCGGAGACGATGCAGATACTGGCCGGACTCGAAGCCGCGCTCGCCGAACGCGTCGGCGCGGATACCGTCACCGCACTACGGGCCGCCCTGGAGGAACCGTGGGGATCTCCGGAATCGGCGGCGGCGGACCTCCCCGACCTTTCCACCCCGTAACGCTGTTGACTCCCGGGCGCAGTGGACCAGTCCCTCCCCGGGCAGCAGGCGCATGGCCACCACGCGCGGACCGCATGACCGGTCCGGCGTGAACCTGTACGACAGCCGGGTCCTGGAACGTCTGCGGAATCCCTGCCGACCCGCTCCCGCCGCGGTCCGCGGCGACGCCGGCCGGCCAAGCTCCACGCCGACGAGGCGTACGACTACGACCACCCGCGTCCTTGGCCCCCGCAAGCGCGGCGTCACCCGCAAGGGCATGGAGTCCTCGAGCCGCCTGGGCCGCCACCGCTGGACGACCGAACGCACCGCCTCCTGGCTGGCCGAATGCCGCCGCCTGCACCCTCGTCTTATTCCGTGAACGCGAACTTAGCCATGGTTGCCCTGAGGCGATTCCACGGGCCGGACTTCCGGTATTCACTCGTGGGTTCAATCGGCGCTCGGGAACTCGCGTTCCCTGCACAAGAGTTGCGCTTGCGACGTATGAACGCGCGTTTCGAACACCGTGTCATGTGTGCAAGTCAGCTGTGCACGCGATGTTCGTCCGCGACCCAGGAGTGCCCGTGGCCCTCGTACGCCGTCCGTTCAGAGTTGCCGTGAAGGCGTCGGCGGTTGCCGTCGCCGCGGCGGGACTTGTCGCCCCCGGTGTTGTCGTCGACCAGTACGAAAACACCGCGGCCGCCGCTCCGACGACGGCCGTTCCCCGGCCGATCGCCGGCTGGCAGCACGATCGCCTCGCCTCCGGAGTCGACCTGTACCAGGGGAGGATCTCGGGCCGTCCCGGTGCGGACCACTGGACGGTCACGGTCCGCGCCGACGGCGCTCACCTCGCCACCGAGCAGGACGCGGAGGCGCTGGCGGAGCGACTGCGTGGCGCCGGGTTCAGCGCCCGTAGTGAGCGGGTCGAATGGCCGCGGGGTTCGGACCGCAGGGGGCTGGTCGGCGTGCGAGTCCGGGTGGGGGAGTACGCCGCCCGGACCGAGGCCGACGCCCAGCGCCAGGCCCTCGCGGCCGCGGGATTCGACGCGGTCAGCGAGTGGACCGGTGCGGACGGTGTGCCCGGCACCGGTCTCGCCCAGGTCAAGGTGACGATCATCGACCCGAAGCGCTATGGCGGTGCGCTGAAGGCCACGTACGGCATGGGTGTCGCAGGCCGGGAGAAGGTGAGCGACATGGCCGTCGGCGACGACGCCCTGCTCGGCGTCAACGCGGGCTTCTTCGTCATGGAGAGCAAGGACGGCATACCGGGCGCCTCGGCCGGCATCGCCGCGTACGACGGGGAGTTGCAGAGCGCGGCGACCAACGGCCGGATCGCGGCGGTGCTGCGCGGCGACGGTCTGCGCCCGGAGTTCAAGAAGCTCCGCACGGAACTCGGCGTCCGAGCGGGCGGGGCGTCCGCGATCGTGGACGGCGTCAACCGCGTGCCCGGCCTGGTCCGCAACTGCGGTGGTGTCGGCGGCGACTCCCCGACCGAGGTGCCGCAGCACGATGTGACCTGCACCGACCCCGACGAGATCGTCGAATTCACCGACGAGTTGGGCGCGAGCACCCCGGCCGGTGACGGCGTCGAGGCGGTGCTCGACGCGAGCGGCCGGGTGCGGGAGGTGCGTCCGCGCGGCGGCGCCGTGCCGGATGGCGGTAGCGTCCTGGCCGGCATCGGCGAAGGAGCCTCCTGGCTGCGTACGCACGCGAAGCCGGGCAGCGAACTGAAGGTGCGGCAGCGGATCCTGGACGAGCGCGGCCGCGAACTCGAACTCAGCCCCCAGGACGACATCGTCAACGGCGGCCCCGAGCTGGTGCGCGACGGAAAGGTCGCCGTGAACTACGGAGCCGACGGCATCGAGCGGATCGGCGACCCGTCCTTCGCGTACACCTGGGGCATCAAGCGCAACCCGCGCATGCTCCTGGGCGTCGACCGGCGCGGCCGTGTCCTCCTGGTCGCCGCGGACGGCCGCCAGCCCGGCCACAGCGACGGATTCGGTCTCAACGAAGGGGCGGAACTGATGAAGTCGCTGGGCGCGGTGCGCGCCATGGCCCTTGACGGCGGTGGCTCGGTCACCACGGTGGTGAACGGCAAGGTGATCAACTCGCCGTCGGACGGCACCGAGCGGACAGTGGGCGACGCGTTGCTGCTCACCCGCTGACGCCCGGGCGTCATGCCCGCAGTCCCACCGGCCCGCAGCCGTCCTCCGGCGTGAGGGGACGTGCCGGGACGTGCGAGCGCCGCGCCTCCCGGCCCACCCGACTTCCAACAGAGCAAGCTCGGATGTCCCGGCACGTCCCCGCCCCACCACGAACCCCAGGGGCGCGGGGAACTGCGCGACCAGCCCCCACCGGGCCGCAGCGAATGAAAAAAGGGGGGCCCCGGTGTCAACACCGGGCACCCCCTCCCGCGTAACCCCGCCGTCACACGGACTCGCGCCACCGATTGGTGATCGGCAGCCGCCGGTCCTTGCCGAAACCCTTGGCCGAGATCTTCGTGCCCGGCGGATACTGGCGCCGCTTGTACTCCGCCGTGTCAACCATCCGCAGGATCTTCGTCACGAGGTCGTGGTCGAACCCAGCGGCCACGATCGCGTCAGCGCCCGTGTCACGGTCGACGTACAGCTCCAGGATCGCGTCCAGGACGGGATAGTCCGGCAGCGAGTCGGTGTCGACCTGATCGGGACGCAGCTCGGCGCTCGGCGGCTTGGTGATGGAGTTCTCGGGGATCGGCGGGGTCTGGCCGCGCTCGGCCGCCGCCCGGTTGCGCCACTGAGCGAGCCGGAAGATCGACGTCTTGTAGACGTCCTTGATCGGCCCGTACGCCCCCACCGAGTCGCCGTACAGCGTCGAATACCCCACCGCCAGCTCGGACTTGTTGCCCGGCGCCAGCACGATGTGCCCCTCCTGGTTGGAGATGGCCATGAGCATGGTGCCGCGCAGCCGCGACTGGAGGTTCTCCTCGGCCAGCCCGTCGAGACCCAGCGACCCCATGTATGCGTCGAACATCGGCTCGATCGGTACGGTCCGGAAGTTGAGCCCGGTCCGGCGGGCCAGCTCGGCCGCGTCGCCCCTGGAGTGGTCCGAGGAGTACTTGGACGGCATCGACACGCCGTACACGTTCTGCGCGCCCAGCGCGTCGCAGGCGAGCGCGGCGACGAGCGCGGAATCGATTCCTCCGGAGAGGCCGATGAGGACGGACCGGAAACCATTCTTCGCCGCGTACGCCCGCAGCCCCACCACGAGCGCGGAGTACACCTCTTCCTCGTCGTCGAGCCGCTCGGCGTATCCGCCGGTGAGCTCCGCCTCGTACGCGGGCAGCGGCTCCTGGGAGAGGACCAGGTGGTCGATGCGCAGCCCGTCGTCCACGACACCCGACGGGGCTTCGGCGGCAGCGGCGGGCAGGTCGAGGTCGAGGACGATGCATCCCTCGGCGAACTGCGGGGCCCGCGCGACGACTTCGCCGTCCCGGTCGACGACGATCGAGTCGCCGTCGAAGACCAGCTCGTCCTGACCGCCGATCATCGCCAGGTACGCGGTCGTGCAGCCGGCCTCCTGCGCGCGCTTGCGCACGAGTTCGAGCCGGGTGTCGTCCTTGTTGCGCTCGTACGGCGAGGCGTTGACGGAGATCAGCAGGCCCGCCCCGGCGGTACGGGCCGCCGGCACGCGGCCGCCGTCCTGCCAGAGGTCCTCGCAGATGGCGAGCGCGACGTCGATGCCGTGCACCCGCACGACGGGGAGGGTGTCGCCGGGCACGAAGTAGCGGAACTCGTCGAAGACGCCGTAGTTCGGCAGGTGGTGCTTGGCGAAGGTGAGCGCCACCTCGCCGCGGTGCAGCACGGCGGCCGCGTTCCGCGGGGCGCCCGCCGGCTGGCCGTACTTCGGCTGGGCCGTCTCGGACCGGTCGAGGTAGCCGACGATCACCGGCAGCTCCCCGAACCCCTCGTCGGCGAGCCGCGCGGCGAGCTCCCGCAAAGCCGCGCGGGACGCCTCCACGAACGACGACCGCAGAGCCAGGTCCTCGACGGGATACCCGGTCAGCACCATCTCCGGGAACGCCACCAGATGCGCTCCCTGCTCGGCGGAGTGCCGGGTCCAGCGGACGATCGCCTCGGCGTTCCCGGCGAGATCGCCGACGGTCGAGTCGATCTGATTCAGGGCGAGGCGTAGTTGAGGCACGCGGCACAGTGTAATCGTCAGAGCGACGCAATGGGGTGGGGGGGGAGGGAGGCGGGGCGCCCCGCGCCCCTCAAGGGGCGCGAGGCCGTGACATATGCGGCTCCGCCGCGCGGGCGCGACCGGCCACGGACGGCCCGCAGCTTGAGCACTGCCCTCCCCGCGCCACGTTCCGGACCGGCCTACCCGCGGAGTGCCCCGTTCTGATACCCGAGCACCGTCATCATCCCTGCCTCCGAGTGGTAGACGTTGTGGCAGTGGACCATCCACAGCCCTGGATTGTCGGCGTCGAAATCCACTGTGAGCCTGCCGTTCGGCAACACGATCGCCGTGTCCTTGCGCGGGCCGTCCAGGACGTTGGCCAGTGCGAAGGTGTGGCCGTGCAGGTGGACCGGGTGCCACATCTTCGTGGAGTTGGCGAAGACCAGCCGCACCCGCTCGCCGGCGCGCACGGGGTGGCGCTGCGAGGCGGTGTAGGGCTTCTTGTCGAAGGCCCAGTCGTACTTCGCCATGCCGCCCGTGAGCCCCAGCCTGATCGTCCGGTCCGGCTTCCTGGACGGCAGCCGCACGGACTCGGCCGCCCGCAGCTTGTCCGCAGTGAGCAGCCGCCCGTCCAGCTCCTTCGGCCGCACGGACGCGGAGGGCGCCGCCCCGCTCCCCGTACGCAGCAAGGCCAGGGCCGACGCCTTCTTGCCCTCGGCCACCGACGTCAGCGGAAAGACCCCGTCCTTGACGGTGACCAGCACGTCGTACCGCTCGCCCATGCCCAGCAGCAGCGCGTCCGTCTTCGCGTGCTCCACCGGGAAGCCGTCCGTGTGCGTCACCGTCATCTCGTGCCCGCCGAGCGCCACCCGGAAGGCCGTGTCGCCGCCCGCGTTGACGAACCGGATGCGAACCCGGTCCCCGGGCCGGGCCCGGAACACCGAAGGCGCCTTCGCCGTACGACCGTTGACCAGGTAGTACGGATACGCGACATCTCCCGCGTCGCCGCCGAGCAGGTCGCTGCGGGCACCCATCATCATCCGGGACGGGCCGGCCGGGCCGGAGGGGCCGGAGGGGCCGGACGGATCCGACCGGCCGGACGCCCCCGGAGACGGGGACTCATCCGCCCGCGTCGACATGCCGGCCATCCCTGACATGTCGTGGCCGGAGTGACCGCTCTCCTCGTCTCCGTCCCCCATGTCCATGCCGCCGCCCATGCCTCCGCGCAGCTCCTTCAGCACCCCGTCCGGAGTCGAGCCGTCCACCCCGTCGACCCAGTCGTCGAGGACGACCACCCACTCCTTGTCGTAGGACAACGGCTCCCTGGGGTCCTCCACGATCAGCGGCGCGTACAACCCGCGGTCCTGCTGGGTGCCGGAGTGCGGATGGAACCAGTACGTCCCCGCGTCCGGCACCGTGAAGCGGTACGTGAACTCCGCGCCCGGCGCGACCGCGCGCTGGGTGAGGCCGGGCACGCCGTCCATGTCGTTGCGCAGGGCGAGGCCGTGCCAGTGCAGGGACGTGGCCTGGGGGAGGTGGTTGGCGAGCGTGAGGTCGAGCGTGTCGCCCGCGGTGACGCGGACCTCCTTGCCGGGCAGGTCGTCGCCGTACGCCCACGACCTGACCGTACGGCCACCGAGGTCGAGGGAGGTCTCGGCGGCCGTGAGCTGCACGGTCCGCACGGGACCGGAGCCGCGCTTCTTCTCGGCGGTGGCGACCTCTTCACCGCCCGGGTCGACATAACCCGCGGGCGCGCTTCCCCGCGAGCCGCCCCCCTGCCCCGAATGACCCGATCCTGAACCCGAGTCCGAACCCGAACCGGAGCAGGCGGCCAGAACTCCCGCCCCGGCGGCGGCGATCGATGCACCGAGCACGGTGCGGCGCGTGTGAATACGCATGGCTGTGTAACACCTCGTCGTCAGTGGTGCGTGTGCGGCTGGACGCGTCTGCTGCTTCTGGTACACCGCTCGACGCCTGGAGGTTCCCACCTCCGCGCGAGCGAGCAGCTCGAAGCAGCCGGTGCGCGGGCCTAGATGCGCAGCACCGACAGGCGGGCGAGGAGGGTTCTGGGCGGCGGGGGATCGGGCCACAGGGCGTGCGGCAGCCGGGGACCCGAAAGTGCCGCCGCGGCCGACCACGGACGCCCGAGCGCCACCGTCATCAGCACGAGGAACGTGAACGCCCCGAGGACGGCGAGACATACGGCCGAGGGGTTCATGCCGTCGCCGCCCATCGGCGGCGGCCCGGCGTTCAGCACGGGGGCCGTCCGCGCCGGCACGGCCATCGACGCCTGGCCGTGCTCGTGGGCCGAGGACTTGTGGACCAAGGGCTCGTGGGCCGAGGGCTCGTGGGGCGAGGACATGGCGTACGCGGAAACCGTCGCGTGCTCCGAGCCCGTCGTAGTGCCGTGCCCCGACGGATGTCCCAACGTATGCATCGCCACGATCCCGAAGAGCAGCGCGGCGAACAGCGACAGCTGTCCGTACACCCGGCTCCTCGGTCGCGTCATGCCTCGCACCTTACCCCTACCGGGTATCGGCGATGTGCGAACCCCGGTCCCTGCACCGATCATGGGCGCCAATGACCACGTCACGCACGGCCGTCGCCGCACTGCTCGCCCTGGGAGCGCTCGCGTACACCACGTGGGTGCTCGAACTCGTCCTGACGACAGGGCTCGCGCCGTCGCGCACGTACGTGAGCGAGCTGGCCGCCCGTAACCAGCCGCACGGCACGCTGTTCCGCACGACGGACCTGGTCGCGGGGGTGCTCGTAGGGGCGGGGGGCCTGCTGGCACTCCTCAAACTGCCCTCCCGGGGACGCCGGGTGCACGTCGGCTGGGCCGGGCTGGCCCTCTTCGGCGCGGCCACCGCTGTGGACTCCCGTCTGCCGCTCAGTTGCACCCCCACCGTGGACCCGGTGTGTGCCGCACGGGAGCGTGCGGGCCTGGTGACCGTGGCCCACTCCGCGCACACCGTGAGCAGCGCGGTCGCCCTGTGCGGCATCCTCGTCGGCATGGTGGCCCTCACTGGGGCGCGATACCCGGCATGCGCGGGCTCGCGCCCCAGGGCCGAGGCCGGTGCCGGTGTCGGCACCGGAGTCAGCTCATGGCCTCGTGCCGGACTCAGTTCGGCGGCTTGGCGCCGCGTTCCTTCAGCAGGTCGGTGATCAGCTGCATCTCCGACTCCTGGGCCTGGACCATGCCCTGCGCGAGCCGCCGCTCCACACCCACCTGGCACCGCTTCACACAGCCCTCGGCCATGTGCACCCCGCCCATGTGGTGGGAGTACATGAGCTGCAGATAGCGGATCTCGGCGGCCTTGCCGCTCGCCTTGCGCAGCGAGTCCATCTCGGCGTTCGTCGCCATGCCCGGCATCAGCGCGCCGTCCTCGCCGGTCCCCATGCCGCCCATGTCCATCCACTCCATGGGCTCGTCGGCCGACACCTTGGGCAGCTCCCACAGGTCGAGCCAACCGAGCATCATGCCGCGCTGGTTGGCCTGTGTCTGCGCGATGTCGTACGCGAGACGGCGTACCGCTTCGTCCTCGGTGCGGTCACGCACGATGTACGACATCTCGACGGCCTGCTGGTGGTGCACCGCCATGTCGCGCGCGAAGCCCGCGTCCGCGGAGTTCGCCGCCGGGGCCTTCATGCCGGACTCGTCGCCGTCGGCGACCGCGTACGTGATCGCCCCGGCCGCCACGAGTACGGCCGCGGCGGCCCCGGTGATCCAGCCGGCGGACTTCATCTTCCTCACTGCGACAGGCCGTTGGTGCAGGCGGCACCCGGCTCGGGCGTCTGCTTGCCCTGGACGTACGTCTCGAAGAACTTGGCGACGTTCGGGTCGCTCGCGCTCGTCACCGTACGCTGGCTGCCCCACGCGGAGAGCATGATCGGGTCCTGCTGGTCCTCGACCGGGCTCATCAGCGTGTACGGCGTCTTCTTGACCTTCTCCGCGAGCGCCTTCACGTCGGCGTCCGACGCCTTGCTGTTGTACGTCACCCAGACCGCGCCATGCTCAAGGGAGTGCACGGCGTTCACGTTCTTGATCGCCTTGTCGTAGACGTCGCCGTTGCAGTTCATCCACACCTGGTTGTGGTCACCGCCGACCGGGGGCGTCATCGGGTACTTCACGTCCTTGGTGACGTGGTTCTGCGTGAGCTTCTCGCTCCACGTCTTCACGCCGTCCTTGCCCGTGACGAACTTCCCCGTCGACTTCGAGTCGCTCGACGCGCTGTCCTTGTCGTCGGACTGCGAGTTGATCAGGTACGCACCGCCGGCGACGAGACCGGCGACGACGATCACGCTGGCGGTGATCGTGAGGATCCGGTTGCGGCGCTCACGAGCCTGCTCGGCGCGCCGCATCTCCTCTATTCGCGCCTTGCGCGACTTGTTGTCTGTCTTCTTGGCGGAACCCATGGGGTGGTCCTTCTGGGGGAAAGGGGCAGTGGAGTGGTCAGCTGATCGTAGTGGGGGAGAAGGGGACATCCGTAGGGAGGTCGTGGGAATGGCCGAATGGTCAGGGCCCCCGGCGATAATTTGAACCGCGGATGCGCATTATTTTACGCTGCCGGTATGCGGCTGCTCCGATCCACCGACCTGGCACTGCGCGTCCTGATGCGGCTCGCCGTCGCCGACGGTACGACGCCCACGACCCGCGAGGTCGCGGCCGGCATGGAAGTGCCGTACACGCACGCCGCGAAGGTCGTCGCCGAACTCCAGCACCTCGGACTCCTCGACGCCAGGCGCGGCCGGGGCGGCGGCCTCACGCTCACCGAGAAGGGGCGTACCGCCTCGGTCGGCGCGATCGTGCGGACCTTCGAGGGTGACGGCGACGTCGTCGACTGCGAGGGCACGACGCCCTGCCCGCTGAACTCCGGCTGCCGGCTGCGCGGGGCACTGCGCCGCGCCCAGGAAGCCTTCTACGCCTCCCTCGACCCACTGACCGTCACCGACGTCGTCGCCGCGCCCACGGGACCGCTGCTGCTGGGCATCTCCAAGGCTCCGTAACCGCCGTAACCGCCGTAACCGCCGGGAAAGCCCGGCGGCCGACGCGCCTTACGAGATCCTTTACGCCCGTCACTGACGAGTACGCCCGTCCCTGACGAGCCTTGATCCTTTACGCCCACCCCTCACGCGTCTTGCGCGTCTTACGCGCCTTGCGCGAGCCAGAGATCGGGCCCGAACACCTCGTAGTGGATGTCGGCGGGCGCGACACCCTTCTCGATCAGCTGGCCGCGCACCGCCCGCATGAAGGGCAGCGGACCGCACAGGTACGCGCGCGTGCCCGACGCGATCGGCACCCCGGAGAGGTCGACCAGGCCCGTGCGGTCGGCGGGGTGGCCCGGCTCGGGCCGCTCGTACCAGAAGTGGGCCGCCGCGTCGGGAAGCTTCGCCGCGTACGCCTCGTGTTCGGTGCGCAGGGCGTGCTCGGCGGGGGAGCGGTCGGCGTGGACGACGGTCACCGGGGCGCGGTGTCCGGTCACCACGAGCTGCTCCAGCATGGCGATCATCGGGGTCACGCCGATACCGGCGGAGGCGAGGAGCAGGGGCGGGGCCGTGGCGTCGCCGCGCCCGTCGTCGAGCACGAGATCGCCGTACGGGGCCGACAGCTCGACCGTGCTGCCGACGTGCACGCGCGCGTGGAGGTGGTTCGAGACCTCGCCGTCGGGTGCCGTGCCGCCGTGGATGCGCTTCACGCCGATCCGGCGTACGGACGAGCCGGGGGCGCCGATGAGGCTGTACTGGCGTATTTGGCGCGCCCCGTCGGGCAGCTGGACGCGTACGGAGACGTACTGGCCGGGCCTGAAGTCCGGCGCGGGGGAGCCGTCGGCCGGGCGCAGCAGGAAGGTGGCGACGTCCGCGGTCTCCTCGGCGCGCTCGACGACCTCCCAGGCGCGCCAGCCACCGCCGCCTTCACCGCTGCCTTCACCGGCGCCGGCCTCGGTCGCCGCGTACAGCCGCTTCTCGATGGCGATGAGCGCGTTCGCCATCAGCCAGTAGACCTCGTCCCAGGCGGCCGCGACCTCGGGGGTGACCGCCTCGCCGAGGACGCCGGCGATCGCGGCGAAGAGGTGCTCGTGGACGATCGCGTACTGCTCCGGGGCGATGCCCAGGGAGGCGTGCTTGTGCGCGATGCGGCTCAGCATCGTGTCGGGCCGCTCGTCCGGCCGCTCGACGAGATGCGCGGCGAAGGCGGCGATGGCGCCCGCCAGGGCCTGGCGCTGGGTGCCGGAGGCCTGGTTGCCGCGGTTGAAGAGGTCGCGCAGCAGCTCCGGGTGGGCAGCGAACAGCCCTTCGTAGAAGCGGTCGCTGATCTCCCCCAGGGCCCCGCCGACGGCGGGAAGGGTGGCGCGGACGGTGGCGGCGGACTGCTCGGACAGCATCGGGGCTCCTCGGACTCGACTGCCCCGTACGGTAGTTAAAGTGGTATCTGAGATGCAAATTAAAGTGGGGAGAGACGGCAGTAGTCGGCCATTACATGTGCGGCACTCAGCGGGCAAGATGGGCGACAGAGCAGTACACCTGTCGTATGTGAGGCGTTCAGCCGCAGGTCGGCGGGACGACCGGGGCCCGCAACGCGCATGAAATGCATTTGTGGTGTGATGCTCAGGTGCCCGACCGCCTCCCACGGGACGGGAGCAGGCGGCCTGACCAGCAAGGATTGGGTGGAAGCGGAAGATGGACAAGCAGCAGGAGTTCGTGCTCCGTACGTTGGAGGAGCGCGACATCCGTTTCGTACGCCTGTGGTTCACGGACGTGCTGGGCTTCCTCAAGTCCGTGGCCGTGGCCCCGGCCGAGCTGGAGCAGGCGTTCGACGAGGGCATCGGCTTCGACGGATCGGCCATTGAGGGCTTCGCCCGCGTCTACGAGTCCGACATGATCGCCAAGCCGGACCCGTCGACCTTCCAGGTGCTGCCGTGGCGCGCGGAGGCCCCCGGCACGGCCCGGATGTTCTGCGACATCCTCATGCCGGACGGCTCGCCGTCCTTCGCGGACCCGCGGTACGTGCTGAAGCGGGCCCTGGCCAAGGCCTCCGACCTGGGCTTCACGTTCTACACCCACCCGGAGATCGAGTTCTTCCTGCTGAAGAACAAGCCGGTCGACGGCACGCGCCCGACGCCGGCCGACAACTCCGGCTACTTCGACCACACCCCGCAGAACGTCGGCATGGACTTCCGCCGCCAGGCGATCACCATGCTGGAGTCGATGGGCATCTCGGTCGAGTTCTCGCACCACGAGGGCGCCCCGGGCCAGCAGGAGATCGACCTCCGCTACGCGGACGCGCTCTCCACGGCCGACAACATCATGACGTTCCGCCTGGTGATGAAGCAGGTGGCGCTTGAGCAGGGCGTCCAGGCGACGTTCATGCCGAAGCCGTTCAGTGAGCACCCCGGTTCAGGCATGCACACGCACCTCTCCCTCTTCGAGGGAGACCGGAACGCCTTCTACGAGTCGGGCTCCGAGTACCAGCTCTCCAAGGTCGGCCGCTCCTTCATCGCGGGCCTGCTGAAGCACTCGGCGGAGATCTCCGCCATCACCAACCAGTGGGTCAACTCCTACAAGCGCATCTGGGGCGGCTCCGAGCGCACCGCGGGCGCCGGCGGCGAGGCTCCCTCGTACATCTGCTGGGGTCACAACAACCGCTCGGCCCTCGTCCGCGTCCCGATGTACAAGCCCGGCAAGACGGGCTCGGCGCGGGTGGAGGTCCGCTCCCTCGACTCGGGCGCGAACCCGTACCTGGCGTACGCGGTCCTGCTGGCCGCGGGCCTCAAGGGCATCGAGGAGGGCTACGAGCTCCCGCCCGGGGCCGACGACGACGTCTGGGCCCTCTCCGACGCCGAGCGCCGCGCGATGGGCATCGAGCCGCTGCCCCAGAACCTGGGCGAGGCCCTCTCCCTGATGGAACGCAGCGAACTGGTCGCCCAGACGCTGGGCGAGCATGTCTTCGACTTCTTCCTGCGCAACAAGCGCCAGGAGTGGGAGGAGTACCGCTCCGAGGTGACGGCGTTCGAGCTGCGGAAGAACCTGCCGGTGCTTTAGCGCTCCGCTTGTGGGGCCGTTTCGCGCTCGCCGTTTCGTGCGGGGGTTGTGTCGCGGCTGCGGGTCCGTTGTGGCTGGGCGCGCAGTTCCCCGCGCCCCTAAGGGGCGCGGGTGGGTTCGCGCGGTCGTGAACTTTCAGGGGCCGCCCCCTTCCGACCGGTGGCGCCCTACTGTCGCTGCGCTGCCATGTCCGTCAGCAGCTTGTGCAGTGGCTTGTTCACGCGCTGGCGGTACTCCTGGACTGCCCAGCCGTTGCCGTCCGGGTCCTTGAAGTACATGAAGGTGGCGCCGTCGTCGGGTGAGTACTGGGTGGGCTCGGAGACTTCCAGGCCGCGGTCGGTCAGTTCGGCGTGGGCCGCCTTGATGTCGGCGACGCACAGTTGGAGGCCCTGGTACGAGCCCGGTGCCGGCTTCGGTCCGGCCATCGTGTCCCAGACGGTGTCGCCGAGGGCGATGGAACAGCCGGAGCCCGGGGGCGTCAGCTGGACGATGCGCATGCCCGGCAGGACCTCCTGGTCGATGTCGACATGGAAGCCGAGCTTGTCCCGGTAGAAGTCGCGGGCCCGGTCGATGTCGCTGACGGGCAGTGGGATCACTTCGAGCGTGTATTCCATTTCTGGTCCTCCAAGTCGCCGCGCCGGGAGAGTCAGCCGAACCGCCAACGGGTCTGGCTGAACGGCTCCCCCTTACCGAAGCCGAAAACGGTCCCGGGCGCCACCGAGAAGACGAGAGCTTTCCCGGCGCCGTGGTGGAAGTAGCCGTCACGCACCTCGAAGTGCCAGAAACTGCCGTACTTGCGCTCCCACGCCTCGGCCAGCCCGCGCAGCCTGGCGTCGTCGGACACCCGGACCGCGTCGCCCTCCACCACCAGGTCGAACCCCTTGTTCCAGGTGTTCGTGCCGGTGGTCAGCACGACGTGCGGATTCAGCGCGAGATTGAGCGCCTTGCGTTCCTCCGGCCCGGTGCAGAAGTGCAGCGCGCCGTCCGACCACACCGCGGGCAGCGGCGTGACATGCGGCCGCCCGTCGGGCCGCACGGTCGAGATCCAGAACAGCTCGGCCTCCGCGATCATCGCCTCGGCCTCGGACCAGGGGCGTGCGGTAGCGGTTGCGTCGCTGTATCGGGCGTCTAGTTCGGCCCGTGGTTCCATGGGCTCTCCTCCTGGACCTGGTGGATGACTGGATGATTCCTCACCAGGACAGACCGCGCGCGTCGGCGGAACTCATCGGTCGGCGCACGCTCCTCGTCCGGTCAGACAGCCTCCGCCTCGGAGATCACACAGCCTCCGCCTCGGAGAACAGGCGGGCCACCGCGGCGGTCCGGCTCGACAACCGCCCTCCCGCGCCCAGGCGCTTCCCCCAGCCTCTCCGGTTAGGCTCAGGCCGTACGACCTTGATCCCACGGGAGCACAGGAGGCCGGAATGACGGCGCCGGGGCGCAGGAGCAGTACCTTCACGCGGCTGCTGCGGCACGGTTTCACCGATCCGTCGGCCGCCGAGCGGCTCCTGGAGAGCACGGAACTCGCGCCGATACGGAACGATCCGGTGCTCCTCGACGCGCTCGGAGCCACCGCCGATCCGGATCTGGCGCTGCTCGGGCTCGTACGGCTCGTCGAGGCCCAGGACGGGCACAGCGGGCAGCGCGAGCTGCTCGACACGCTGATCGCGGCGAAGCCGCTGCGGGACCGGCTGCTCGGGGTGCTCGGCGCGTCCGCCGCGCTCGGCGACCACCTCGCACGGCATCCGCTCGACTGGCAGGCCCTCGTGATGTACGAGCCGCAGGACCTGCACCCGGGCACGGCGGAGTTCGAACGCGGGCTCGCCATGGCCACCGACCCGGTGTCGCTGCGCGTCGCCTACCGGCGGTGTCTGCTGTCCATCGCCGCGCGTGACGTGTGCGGCACCACCGACCTCGCCGAGACCGCGGCCGAACTCGCGGACCTCGCGACCGCCACGCTGCGCGCCGCGCTCGCCATCGCCCGGGCGGCCGCGCCCGAGGACGCCGCGCTGTGCCGGCTCGCCGTGATCGCGATGGGCAAGTGCGGGGGACACGAGCTCAATTACGTCTCCGACGTCGACGTCATCTTCGTCGGGGAGGCCGTCGACGGGGCCGACGAGGGAAAGGCCCTGCGGGCGGCGACCCGGCTCGCCTCCCATCTGATGCGGATCTGTTCCGAGACCACCGTGGAGGGGTCGATCTGGCCCGTCGACGCCAACCTGCGGCCCGAGGGCAGAAACGGTCCGCTCGTACGGACGCTCGCCAGCCACCTCGCCTACTACCAGCGGTGGGCCAAGACCTGGGAGTTCCAGGCCCTGCTCAAGGCACGGCCGGTCGCCGGGGACATCGAACTGGGCGAGGAGTACGTCGCCACGCTCGCGCCCCTCGTCTGGCAGGCCGCCGAGCGCGAGAACTTCGTCGCCGACGTGCAGAAGATGCGGCGGCGGGTCGTCGAGAACATTCCCGTCGCCGAGATCGAGCGTGAGCTGAAGCTCGGGCCCGGCGGGCTGCGGGACGTCGAATTCGCCGTGCAGCTACTGCAGTTGGTGCACGGACGGGCCGACACGTCACTGCGGAGCGGGACCACACTGGACGCCTTGAAGGCGCTGGCCGCGGGCGGGTACGTGGGGCGTGTCGATGCCGTGCAGCTCGATGACGCCTACCGGTTTCTGCGGTCCTTGGAGCACCGCATACAGCTCTTCCGACTGCGGCGCACGCACCTCGTGCCCGAGGACGAGACCGATCTGCGGCGCATCGGCCGGTCGTTGGGGCTGCGCACCGAGCCGATCACCGAGCTGAACCGCGAGTGGCGGCGGCACGCGTCCGTCGTACGGCGGCTGCACGAGAAGCTCTTCTACCGGCCGCTCCTTGATGCCGTCGCCCAACTCGCGCCCGGCGAGAGCCGGTTGAGCCCGGACGCGGCGCGGGAGCGGCTGGTCGCGCTGGGGTACGCCGATCCCGCTTCCGCGTTGCGGCATCTGGAGGCGCTCGCCTCCGGGGTCTCGCGCAAGGCTGCCATTCAACGGACCTTGCTGCCCGTGCTGTTGGGGTGGTTCGCGGATTCCGCCAACCCCGACGCGGGGCTGCTCAACTTCCGCAAGGTCTCCGACGCGTTGGGCAAGACCCCTTGGTACCTGCGGCTGTTGAGGGACGAAGGGGCCGCCGCCGAGAACCTTGCCCGGGTGCTGTCCGCCGGCCGGCTCGCGCCCGATCTGCTGATGCGGGCGCCTGAGGCGGTGGCGCTGCTCGGAGACGGCGACGGGGGCGGCCTCGAACCCCGTGACCGGGCCCATCTGGAGCAGGAGATCCTCGCCGCGGTCGGGCGGGCCAGTGGGGGAGAGGCCGCGGTCACCGCAGCGCGTGGGGTGCGGCGGCGGGAGTTGTTCCGTACGGCCGCCATCGACATCGTGAACTCCTACGGCACCGAGGAGACACCGGCCAAGGCCGACCAGGGCGCGCTGGTGGATCTGGTCGGCGGTGCCGTCTCGGATCTGACGGCGGCGACCCTCGCGGGCACACTGCGCGCGGTCGTCCGCGACAGCTGGGGCGAGACGCTGCCCACGCGCTTCGCGGTCATCGGCATGGGGCGCTTCGGCGGGCACGAACTCGGTTACGGATCGGACGCCGACGTGTTGTTCGTGCATGAGCCCCGGGAGGGCGTGGACGAGCAGGAGGCTTCCCGGGCCGCCAATGCCGTCGTCTCCGAGATGCGGCGGCTGCTGCAGATCCCCAGTGCCGATCCGCCGCTGCTGATCGACGCGGATCTGCGGCCCGAGGGGAAGTCCGGGCCGCTGGTGCGGACGTTGAACTCGTACGAGGCGTACTACCGGCGGTGGTCGCTGGTGTGGGAGTCGCACGCCCTGCTGCGGGCCGAACCGGTGGCCGGGGACACGGACTTGGGACAGCGGTTCATCGAGCTGATCGATCTGCTGCGGTATCCCGCCGAGGGGCTCGGCGACGATGCCGTACGGGAGATCCGGCGGCTGAAGGCCCGTATGGAGACCGAGCGGATGCCTCGCGGGGCCGACCCCACGCTGCACACCAAGCTGGGGCGGGGCGGGCTGTCCGATGTGGAGTGGACCGTTCAGCTGCTTCAGCTGCGGCATGGGTGGGCGGAGCCGGGGTTGCGTACGACTCGTACGCGGGAGGCTCTTGCCGCGGCCTGCGCCGCTGAGCTGATTTCCGCTGAGGATGCTTCGACTCTGGATGAGGCGTGGGTTCTCGCTACTCGGGTGCGGAATGCTGTGATGCTCGTTCGGGGGCGGGCGGGGGATACGTTTCCGTCCGACGGGCGTGAACTTGCTGCGGTGGGGCGGTACTTGGGGTATGGGCCGGGGCATGTGGGGGACATGCTGGATGACTATCGGCGTACGACGCGGCGGGCTCGGGCCGTGGTGGAGGAGCTGTTCTACGGGGCCTCTGAACGGTAAGTCGTTGGGGTGCTTTCGGTAGTTGGGTCGGTGCGGGTGGGTGGGGGCTGGTCGCGCAGTTCCCCGCGCCCCTGAGGGTGCTGTTGTCCGTCCTTCGTCTGCGGGTCAGAGCCACCCCCGTCAGGACCACCGCCATGCCTGCCCACACTCGTGGGCCCGTGTTCTCGTTCAGGACCAGGGCGCCCAGCGCCACCGAGACGACCGGGAGCAGGTAGCCGACCGTTGCCGCGCTGGTGGGGCCCTCTTCCGCTATGAGGCGGTAGTTGAGGTAGAAGGTGATGCCCGTGCCGAGGATGCCGAGGGCGGTGACCGCCAGCAGGCCCGTGGCGTCCGTGTGCACGGGGCCGGCGGCGGGGAGCGCGAGGGTGGTCCAGGCGGTGGCCGTCAGGAGTTGTGCCGCCGAGACCGCCAGCGGGGCTCCCCGGCCCGTGAGGGTGCGGGCCATGTACGCGAAGGCGATGGCATAGCTCGCCGCGGCGCCCAGCAGGGCCAGCGCGCTCCAGCTCACCAGGCCCGAGCGCTGCCAGGGCGCGAAGATCAGCAACGTACCCGCGAAACCCAGGAACAGGCCGGTCAGACGGGTTCCGCCCAGTCCGCGGTCGGTGCCCAGGAGGATGCCGATCAGCAGGGACCACAGGGGAGTTGTCGCGTTCAGTACGCCCGCGATGCCGGAGTCGACCGTCTGCTCGCCGATGCTGAAGAGGGCGAACGGGACGGCGTTGCAGAAGAGGGCGGCGACGGCGAGGTGGCCCCAGGTCCTGCGGTCGCGGGGGAGGCGCTGGCCCGCCGAGCGGGCCAGGAGCAGGAGCACGGCCGTGCCCAGGGCGCAGCGCGCGATCGTGATCTGGGCGGGGGACAGGCCGTGGTTCAGGGCGAGCTTGATCCACAGGAAGCCCGAGCCCCAGAGGAGGGCCAGGGTGCCCATACGGATCGATGACGTGAGTTGCGGTGGCATGACGTCCACGGTCGGCCAGTCAGTCCGTAAGGACAAGTGAAGGATATTGCATGCACTGTTAACCTCTCCTACATGCTTGATGTGCGACGCCTGCAGATGCTCCGGGCCGTGGTGACCAGCGGGTCCGTGACGGCGGCCGCGACGCGGCTCGGCTACACGCCGTCCGCGGTCAGCCAGCAGATCGCGGTGCTGGAGAAGGAGGCCGGGGCGGCGCTGCTGGAGCGGGCCGGGCGGGGTGTACGGCCCACCGCCGCCGGGCTGCTGCTCACCGATTACGCCGACGCCATCGGGCGCCAGGTGGCCGAGGCCGAGACCGCGCTCGCCGACCTGGTGGCGGGGCGTACGGGGCGGCTCGCGGTGCGGTACTTCGCGACGGCGGGGGCCGCGCTGGTGGCTCCGGCCGTCGCCCGGGTGCGGGCCGAGCATCCGGATGTGCAGGTCGAGTTGAAGCTGATCGACCCCGAGGACCCGCTGCCGGACGTGAAGGAGGGCCGGGCCGACCTGGCACTGGTGGTCCGGCCGGACGAGGCCGCGCAGGACGGCGTACGGCTGGTGCGGCTGCTCGACGACCCGTACCTCGCCGTGCTGCCCAAGGGGCATCGGCTGGCCGGACGGCGCACCTTGGCGCTGGCCGACCTCGCCGAGGAGCCGTGGGTGGGCAGCGAGTGGCCGGGGCCGTGCCTGGACGCGCAGCTCTCGGCGTGCGAGGCCGCCGGGTTCCGGCCGCGGTTCGTGGTGGAGAGCGAGGACTATGTGACCGCGCAGGGGTTCGTCGCGGCGGGGCTCGGCGTGAGCCTGATCCCGCGGCTGGGGCTGGGCAGCCGGCATCCCGGCGTGGTCGTACGGGAGGTCCGTCGGCCGGAGCCGATGCGGTCGATCTTCGCGGCCGTACGGGAGACCGCGCCGCCGGCGCCCGCGGTGCGGAGTTTTCTGGAGGCGCTGCGGGAGGCCGCCGGCGAGGGCGGTTACACGTCCTGAAACCGCCGGTCACCGACACCGCCGGTCACCGACACCGTCGGCTACCGGCGATGACCACCGGTCACGCCCGCTACGCCTTGCTGGGCAGCAAGGTCCCGCTCGGCCCTCTCGCCGGGACCAGTTGCGGCAGCGCGTACGGCAGAGACCCGTACCAGACCCTCGCCACCGTGAAGCCGAACGCCAGGCAGATCATGCCGCCCGCCGCGTCCAGCCAGAAGTGGTTGGCCGTGGCGACGATGACCACCAGGGTCACCGTGGGGTAGAGCAGGCCGAGGACGCGGACCCAGGGGACCGAGGCGAGGGCGAAGATCGTCAGGCCGCACCAGAGGGACCAGCCGATGTGCATGGACGGCATCGCCGCGTACTGGTTCGACATGTTCTTCAGGTCGCCGGAAGCCATCGAGCCCCAGGTCTGGTGGACCACGACCGTGTCGATGAAGTCGTTGCCGTTCATCAGGCGGGGCGGGGCCAGTGGATACAGATAGTAACCGACCAGGGCCACACCCGTGGTGGCGAAGAGGACCATGCGGGTCGCCGCGTAACGGCCCGGGTGGCTGCGGAAAAGCCACACAAGGACACCCAGGGTCACCACGAAGTGCAGTGTCGCGTAGTAGTAGTTCATGCCGACGATCAACCAAGTCACCGAGTTCACGGCGTGGTTGACGGACTCCTCGAAGGCCAGCCCGAGCTGGTGCTCGACCTTCCAGATCCAGTCGGCGTTCTTCAGCGCCTGCGTCTTCTGCTCCGGCACCGCGTTGCGGATCAGTGAGTACGTCCAGTAACTCACCGCGATCAGCAGGATCTCGAACCAGATCCGAGGGCGGCGGGGCGTGCGCAACCGGCGCAGGAAGCCCTCGCCCGCGCGGTCGTTCGCCTCGTCCGCGACGGGCTGGTCAGTGGCCTGCTCCTGGCCTTCCAGTGTCGTCACGGTGCTCTCACCCATAGGGACAGAGTCTGCCAGATAAGCCCTTCCCCACCGATCATCCCTCGGGTGGGTTCGGGTCGCACGTTCTACACCCGGAGGAGGTGGGGCACTACTGCTTACGTACGATTTCGGTCCCCAGGGGCCGAAGCGGTCGAACCGCGCACCACCAGCTCCGGCATGAACACGAACTCGCTGTGGGGTGCAGGTGTTCCGCCGATCTCCTCCAGCAACGTGCGCACCGCGGCCTGGCCCATGGCCGGCACCGGCTTGCGGACCGTCGTGAGGGGCGGGTCCGTGAAGGCGATGAGCGGGGAATCGTCGAAGCCGACGACCGAGACGTCCTTGGGGACGTCGAGGCCGCGCTGCCGTGCGGCCCGTATGGCGCCGAGCGCCATCATGTCGCTCGCGCAGACGATGGCCGTGCAGTCGCGGTCGATGAGCGCGTTGGTGGCCGCCTGGCCGCCCTCCAGCGTGTACAGCGAGTGCTGGACCAGGCGCTGCTCGATATCGTCCGTGCTCAGGCCCAGCAGGTCCTGCATCGTGCGGACAAAACCCTCGATCTTCCGCTGTACCGGTACGAACCGCTTCGGGCCCAGAGCGAGACCGATCCGCGTATGACCGAGCGAGACGAGGTGGGTGACCGCGAGGGCCATCGCCGCCCGGTCGTCCGGCGAGATGAAGGGGGCCTGCACCTTCGGCGAGAAACCGTCGACGAGGACGAAGGGCACGCCCTGGCCGCGCAGCTGCTCGTACCGCTGCATGTCCGCGGAGGTGTCCGCGTGCAGTCCGGAGACGAAGATGATCCCGGCGACGCCCCGGTCGACCAGCATCTCGGTCAGCTCGTCCTCCGTGGAGCCGCCCGGAGTCTGGGTCGCGAGGACCGGCGTGTAGCCCTGCCGGGTCAGCGCCTGGCCGATGACCTGGGCCAGGGCCGGGAATATCGGGTTCTCCAGCTCCGGGGTTATCAGTCCGACGAGCCCCTCGCTGCGCTGCCGCAGGCGCACGGGCCGCTCGTAGCCGAGCACGTCGAGCGCGGCCAGAACGGACTGGCGGGTGGTGGCGGCGACGCCCGGCTTCCCGTTCAGGACGCGGCTGACCGTCGCTTCGCTCACCCCCGCCTGGGCTGCGATGTCGGCGAGCCGTGTGGTCACAGGGGTGGACTGTACCGGCCGGGTAACGCCTTGCCCACTGAACGAACGCCGTGCGCGGGCACTTGAACGGCCCGCCCGGGGCTGCTGCGTCATCGCGGTCCCTCGTGATTCTGGTCGGCATTCCGGTCGGCGTCCGCCGCGTGTGCGCCGGCGGTAAGGGTGTTCCTGCAAGGCGCCGACGGGGCGATGATCCCCGTAGGAGTCGGTTGTGGCAAGACCTTGCAGAGTCTTGCACGGTGGCCCCACCCCCGGTCAACAGCGGTAAGTCAAGGCTCGAGACGGTCGAGACGAGGTCACGGGAGGGTAACTGTGGGCCGCTCTTGCACTTTTTTGCTGCAAGGACTTTCGCAACGCTTTCAACGCTGTTACGTTCACGTCGCCCGGCGGCGGCAACGGCGCAGTCGGCAAGTCGACAGGAGCGGCGGACGGGGCCGCCTTCTGTGAGCACACGGGCTTTCACCCTCAAGGAGAACTCATGCGGCGTGGCATAGCGGCCACCGCACTGGTGGCGTCCCTCGCCCTCGCGGCGACGGCCTGCGGCGGCGACAGCGACAGTGGCGAGGCGGACGGCCCGGTCACCATCACGTGGTGGGACACGTCCAACGCCACCAACGAGGCACCGGTGTACAAGGCCCTCGCGAAGGAATTCGAGAAGGCCAACCCGGGCATCAAGGTCAAGTACGTCAACGTGCCCTTCGACCAGGCGCAGAACAAGTTCGACACCGCCGCCGGCTCCAAGGGCGCCCCGGACATCCTGCGCTCCGAGGTCGGCTGGACCCCGGCCTTCGCGAAGAAGAGCTACCTGCTGCCCCTCGACGGCACGGAGGCCCTCGCGGACCAGAGCAAGTTCCAGGCCAGCCTGATCGAGCAGGCCAAGTACGAGGGCAAGACGTACGGTGTGCCGCTGGTCACCGACACCCTCGCGCTGGTCTACAACAAGGAACTCTTCGAGAAGGCCGGCATCAGCGAGGCGCCCAAGACCTGGGCGGACCTGAAGAAGGCCGCCGCCACGATCAAGGACAAGACCGGCGTCGACGGCTACTGGGGCTCCACCCAGGCCTACTACGCGCAGTCGTTCCTCTACGGCGAGGGCACCGACACGGTCGACGCCGACGCCAAGAAGATCACCGTCGCCTCGGCCGAGGCCAAGAAGGGCTACGAGACCTGGCAGGGCCTCTTCGACGGCAAGGGCCTGCACAAGGCCGACACCACCGCCGACGCGTACGCCCACATCCAGGACGCGTTCGTCAGCGGCAAGGTCGCCGCGATCGTCCAGGGCCCCTGGGAGATCACGAACTTCTACAAGGGCTCGGCCTTCAAGGACAAGGCCAACCTCGGCATCGCCACCGTCCCGGCCGGCTCCAGCGGCAAGGCGGGCGCCCCGACCGGCGGCCACAACCTCTCCGTGTACGCGGGCTCGGACAAGGCCCACCAGGAGGCCTCGCTGAAGTTCGTGAAGTTCATGACCTCGGCGAAGTCCCAGGAGACCATCGCCCTCAAGAACTCCACGCTGCCGACCCGCGACGACGCCTACACCGCCGAGGTCAAGGCCGACCCGGGCATCGCCGGCTACCAGGGCGTGCTCTCCGCCGCGCAGCCGCGCCCGGCACTGCCCGAGTACAGCTCCCTGTGGGGCCCGCTCGACACCGAGCTGCCCAAGATCGCCGGTGGCAAGGAATCGCTGGACAAGGGCCTGAGCAACGCGGAGACCGCGATCGCCAAGCTGGTCCCGGACTTCAGCAAGTGACCCCGAGTGGCCGTCGGATCCGACTGGGGGGACGGATCCGACGGCCATCGGCCTGTCCGTGCGACCCGACCAGCCCGGATCAGCCCGTGATCCTCCAGAACGTGCGCCCCACCCCTGATTTTCCAGAAGGTGTCGAACCATGACAGTCGTCATCGACCGCGCGACCGGCAAGCGCCGCGGTGACCGGGCCCCGCGCCCCGGCCCGCTCCAGCGCCTGAAGCACTCGTACCAGAGGTACTGGTACGCGTACGCGATGATCGCCCCGGTGGTCGTCGTGCTCGGCGTGCTGGTCCTCTACCCGCTGGTGCGGGGCATCTACCTGACGTTCACCGACGCCAACAGCCTCAACTCGGCCCGCACGATCGGCGTCAACCACATCGACGCCACCTACAAGTTCATCGGCCTGGACAACTACGCCGACATCCTGTGGGGCCCCACCGCGTACGACCGCTTCTGGTCGCACTTCATCTGGACGATCGTGTGGACGGCGCTGTGCGTCCTGCTCCACTACGCCATCGGCCTCGGCCTCGCGCTGCTGCTCAACCAGAAGCTGCGCGGCCGCACCTTCTACCGGCTGATCCTGGTCCTGCCCTGGGCCGTGCCGACCTTCGTCACCGTCTTCGGCTGGCGCTTCATGCTCGCCGACGGCGGCGTCATCAACTCCGTGCTCGACACGCTGCATCTGCCGTCGCCGCTGTGGCTGGAGGACTCCTTCTGGCAGCGCACGGCCGCGATCATGGTCAACACCTGGTGCGGTGTGCCGTTCATGATGGTCTCGCTGCTCGGCGGACTGCAGTCCATCGACGGCGCCCTGTACGAGGCCGCCGAGATGGACGGCGCCAATGCCTGGCAGCGCTTCCGGCACGTGACCCTGCCGGGCCTCAGGTCGGTCAGCTCCACCGTCGTCCTGCTCGGCGTCATCTGGACCTTCAACCAGTTCGCCATCATCTTCCTGCTCTTCGGCGACACCGCGCCGGACGCGCAGATCCTCGTCACCTGGGCCTACTACCTGGGCTTCGGCCAGCAGCCGCGCGACTACGCGCAGTCCGCCGCGTACGGCGTCCTGCTGCTCTCCATCCTGATCGTCTTCACCTCCGTCTACCGCCGCTGGCTGGCCCGCAATGAGCAGCAGCTCGCGATCTGAGGCAGGAGTCCCCATGAGCACCACAGCAGTCCAGAGCTCCGCCCCGGCGGACCAGGTCCCCGTGGACACCACCCCGGCGGGCAGGGGACGGCGGCGCGGCGAGCGAGGCCTCGCCGGCTCGCTCACCTCGCACGGCATCCTGATCGTCGCGAGTCTGATCGCGCTCTTCCCGATCGCCTGGCTGGTCTACCTGTCCCTCGGCCCGGACAAGGACGACTACCTGCACCCCGAGGACATCCTCGGCAAGATGACGCTCGACAACTACTCGTTCGTGCTCCAGCACACGCCCTTCTTCGACTGGCTGTGGAGCACGGTCGTCGTGTCGCTCGGCACGACCGTCATCGGTGTGCTGGTCGCCGCCACCACCGGCTACGCGGTCTCCCGCATGCGCTTCCCCGGCTACAAGAAGTTCATGTGGGTCCTGCTGGTCACCCAGATGTTCCCGGTCGCCGTGCTGATGGTCCCGATGTACGAGATCCTTTCGGAACTCCAGCTCATCGACAACTACTTGGGCCTGATCCTCGTCTACTGCTCGACCGCCGTGCCGTACTGCGCCTGGCTGCTCAAGGGCTACTTCGACACCATCCCCTTCGAGATCGACGAGGCCGGACGCGTCGACGGGCTCTCACCCTTCGGCACGTTCGCGCGACTGATCCTGCCGCTCGCCAAGCCGGGCCTGGCCGTGGCCGCCTTCTACAGCTTCATCACCGCGTTCGGCGAGGTCGCCTTCGCCTCGACGTTCATGCTGTCCGACACGAAGTACACGTTCGCCGTCGGTCTGCAGAGCTTCGTCAGCGAGCACGACGCGCAGCGCAACCTCATGGCCGCCACCGCGGTGTTGGTGGCCATCCCGGTCTCCGCGTTCTTCTACCTTGTGCAGAAGAACCTGGTGACCGGACTGACCGCGGGCGGCACGAAAGGCTGACGCCCTTGACACCTCCGACGTCTCGTTGTGGAAGTACCGCCTGCCGGGTGGCGCCCGGCCCTCCGCAGGCGCCACCTTGACGACAGGAGCCAAGCTCCCGTGCGTTCACCGCGCGGGTGGCGGCCGCGGTGTCCCTCCGACCCCGCCGGCACCGCGGCCGCCTCGTCCCAGCGCCGTACGCACACCCACCCATGACCGAACTCCTTACGCATCAAGGATGTTATGAGCCAGCACTCCGCCGACCCGGCCCCGACCTCCGCCCTCGTCACCGTCGCCGACCGCCGCGACTGGTGGCGCGACGCGGTGATCTACCAGGTCTATCCGCGCAGCTTCGCCGACAGCGACGGCGACGGCATGGGCGACCTGGAGGGCGTACGTTCCCGACTCCCGTATCTGCGCGACCTCGGCGTGGACGCCGTGTGGCTCAGCCCCTTCTACGCCTCGCCGCAGGCCGACGCCGGCTACGACGTGGCGGACTACCGGGCCGTGGATCCGATGTTCGGCAACCTGCTCGACGCCGACGCACTGATCCGCGACGCCCACGACCTCGGCCTCCGGATCATCGTCGACCTCGTGCCCAACCACTCCTCCGACCAGCACGAGTGGTTCAAGCGGGCCGTCGCGGACGGGCCGGGCTCGCCGCTGCGGGACCGCTACCACTTCCGCCCGGGGAAGGGCGTCGACGGTGAACTCCCGCCCAACGACTGGGAGTCCATCTTCGGCGGGCCCGCCTGGACCCGCGTCACCGAGCCGGACGGCACCCCCGGCGAGTGGTATCTGCACCTCTTCGCGCCCGAGCAGCCCGACTTCAACTGGGACCACCCGGCCGTCGGCGACGAGTTCCGCTCGATCCTGCGGTTCTGGCTCGACATGGGCGTCGACGGCTTCCGCATCGACGTGGCCCACGGCCTGGTGAAGGCGGCCGGCCTGCCGGACCTGGGCGCGCGCGACCAGGTGAAACTGCTGGGCAACGATGTCATGCCGTTCTTCGACCAGGACGGCGTGCACGAGATCTACCGGGCCTGGCGGATCGTCCTCGACGAGTACGCGGGCCAGCGCATCTTCGTCGCCGAGGCATGGACCCCGACGATCGAGCGCACCGCCAACTACGTGCGCCCCGACGAACTGCACCAGGCCTTCAACTTCCAGTATCTGAGCACCGATTGGGACGCCGGGCAGCTGCGCTCCTGCATCGACCGCACGCTCGACGCGATGCGTCCCGTGGGCGCCCCCGCCACCTGGGTGCTGTCCAACCACGACGTGACCCGGCACGCGACGCGGTTCGCCAACCCGGGCGGGCTCGGCACCCAGATCCGTACCGCCGGGGACCGCGAGCTGGGCCTGCGCCGGGCACGTGCCGCGACACTCCTGATGCTCGCGCTGCCCGGGTCCGCCTACCTGTACCAGGGCGAGGAGCTGGGCCTGCCGGACGTCGTCGACCTGCCGGACGAGGTGCGCCAGGACCCCGCGTACTTCCGGGGCGCGGGCCAGGACGGGTTCCGCGACGGGTGCCGGGTGCCGATCCCGTGGACCCGGGACGGCTCGTCGTACGGCTTCGGCAGCGGCGGCAGCTGGCTGCCCCAGCCGGACGGCTGGGGCGAGTTGAGCATCGAGGCGCAGACCGGCGTCGTGGGCTCGACCCTCGAGCTGTACCGGTCCGCGCTCGCCGTACGCAGCGAGCAGCCCGACCTCGGTGCGGGCGACCGCGTCGAGTGGCTGAAGGCACCCGAGGGCGTCCTCGCCTTCCGCCGCGGGGCGTTCACCTGCACCACCAACACCGGCGGCGAGGCGGTGACCGTCCCGGCGTACGGGCGGGTGCTGCTCACGAGCGGCGAGACGACCGGCGGGATGACCGGCGAGGTGACCGTGACGGACGACGGCGAGGCGAAGCTGCCGGCCGACACCACAGTGTGGTGGACCGATAACTGACCGTCCATCACCCGAGGGGTTCTGCAAGAACTTTCCGGAATTTTCAGAAGCCCGTCTTCCGCTCCGGAAGGCGGGCTTCTACTATCTGGCGCACCGCATGGCTGTTGAATCTTGCAGCAAGAACCTTCAATGGAGAAGGACCCCCACATGGCCAAGAGAGCTCTCTGTGGCGCGCTCGCCCTCGCGGCGGCCGCGCTCGTCGTCCCCGCGAGCACCGCGGGCACCGCGCACGCCTCCCCGCCCGGCACCAAGGACGTCACCGCCGTCCTCTTCGAGTGGAACTTCGCCTCGGTCGCCAAGGAGTGCACCAACCGCCTGGGCCCCGCCGGCTACGGATACGTCCAGGTCTCGCCGCCCGCCGAGCACATACAGGGCTCGCAGTGGTGGACCTCGTACCAGCCCGTCAGCTACAAGATCGCCGGCCGGCTCGGCGACCGAACCGCCTTCCAGAACATGGTCAGCACCTGTCACGCGGCGGGCGTGAAGGTCGTCGCCGACACGGTCATCAACCACATGTCGGCGGGCAGCGGCACCGGCACGGGCGGCTCGTCCTACACGAAGTACGACTACCCGGGCCTGTACTCGTCGTTCGACTTCGACAACTGCACCTCGCAGATCACCAACTACCAGGATCGCGGGAACGTCCAGAACTGCGAACTCGTCGGGCTCGCCGACCTGGACACGGGTGAGGAGTACGTCCGCGCGACCATCGCCAAGTACATGAACGACCTGCTCTCCCTCGGTGTCGACGGCTTCCGCGTCGACGCGGCCAAGCACATCCCGGCCGCCGACCTGGCCAACATCAAGTCGCGGCTGACGAACCCCTCGGTGTACTGGAAGCAGGAGGCCATCCACGGCGCGGGCGAGGCGGTCCAGCCCAGCGAGTACACCGGCAACGGCGACGTCCAGGAGTTCCGGTACGCGTTCGACCTCAAGCGGGTCTTCAACAGCGAGAACCTCGCCTACCTGAAGAACTACGGTGAGGGCTGGGGCTACATGAACAGCGGCGTCTCCGGCGTCTTCGTCGACAACCACGACACCGAGCGCAACGGCTCCACGCTCAGCTACAAGGACAACGCCAACTACACCCTGGCCAGCGTCTTCATGCTGGCGTACCCCTACGGCGCGCCCGACATCAACTCGGGCTACGAGTTCTCGTCCACGGACGCGGGCCCGCCCAACGGCGGTACGGTCAACGCCTGTTGGCAGGACGGCTGGAAGTGCCAGCACGCCTGGCCGGAGATCCAGTCGATGGTCGCCTTCCGCAACACGACGCGCGGCGAGTCCGTCACGAACTGGTGGGACAACGGCAACGACGCCATCGCGTTCGGCCGCGGCAGCAAGGGTTTCGTGGCCATCAACCACGAGTCGTCGTCCCTGACCCGCACCTACCAGACCTCCCTCCCGGCGGGCACGTACTGCAACGTCCAGAGCAACACGACGGTCACAGTGAACGGCTCGGGCCAGCTGACGGCAACCCTGGGCGCGAACACGGCACTGGCGGTCCACTCGGGCAAGTCGAGCTGCTGGCGCGCAGGCTTGGTTGAGGGCCCGGCCCGTCGCTCCTCGGCGGTCCGGGCCCTCCGCGCGGACGCACCGCTTTAGAAATTTCTTGCTACGGATTTCAAGACTCTTGCTGTAAACCTTGCGTAAGCGATACGGTCACGCCGGCGCCCGGCACCGTGGCCGTGCCGCGGCGAGGGGGCGGACCCAATTGAGCCGTATTCGCTAGGAGTTCACGCCTGTGGCCCTGATACCGAGATGGCCGGCGCCCAGGGTGCGCCGTACCGCGCACCGCAGACGGATCGCGGCCGTGGCCGCTGCCGCCCTCGCCGTCACCCTCGCCCAGCCCCTCGCCGCGCGGGCCGAGACCCCGCCCGCACCCCCGTCGGACGCGGCCCTCGCCAAGACGGCCGCCCGTAACGACCTGACCCGCGAGCAGTTCTACTTCGTCCTGCCGGACCGTTTCGCCAACGGGGACCGGGGCAACGACGAGGGAGGTCTCACCGGGTCGCGCCTCGACACCGGGTACGACCCCACCGACAAGGGCTTCTACCAGGGCGGCGACCTCAAGGGGCTGACCAAGAAGCTCGACTACATCAAGGACCTCGGCACCACCGCCATCTGGATGGCGCCGATCTTCAAGAACCAGCCCGTGCAGGGCACCGGCAAGGATGCCTCGGCCGGCTACCACGGTTACTGGATCACCGACTTCACCCAGGTCGACCCGCACTTCGGCACGAACGAAGACCTCGAGAAGCTCATCGACAAGGCCCACGCCAAGGGCATGAAGGTCTTCTTCGACGTCATCACCAACCACACCGCCGACGTCGTCGACTACGAGGAGAAGTCCTACTCCTACCTCTCCAAGGGCGCCTTCCCGTATCTGACGAAGAACGGCGAGCCCTTCGACGACGCCGACTACGCGGACGGGACCAAGCGCTTTCCATCCGTGGGTAGCGACTCTTTCCCGCGTACGCCCGTCGTGCCCGCCGCGAAGAAGAACCTCAAGGTTCCGTCGTGGCTCAACGACACGTCGATGTACCACAACCGCGGTGACTCGACCTTCGCCGGCGAGAACTCCACGTACGGCGACTTCTCCGGCCTCGACGACCTGTGGACCGAACGTCCCGAGGTCGTCAGCGGCATGGAGAGGATCTACCAGCGGTGGGTCAGGGGCTACGACATCGACGGCTTCCGGATCGACACCGTGAAGCACGTCAACACGGAGTTCTGGACCCAGTGGGCCACCGCCCTCGACGCCTACGCGGCCAAGCGCGGTCGTGACGACTTCTTCATGTTCGGCGAGGTGTACTCGACGGACACGTCGATCACCTCGCCGTACGTCACCCAGGGCCGCCTCGACTCCACGCTGGACTTCCCCTTCCAGGACGCGGCCCGCGCGTACGCCTCCCAGGGCGGCAGCGCGAAGCGGCTGGCCTCGGTCTTCGGGGACGACTACAAGTACACGACGGACAAGGCCAACGCGTACGAGCAGGTCACCTTCCTCGGCAACCACGACATGGGCCGCATCGGGTACTTCCTGAAGCAGGACAACCCCAAGGCGTCGGATGCCGAGCTGGTGAAGAAGGACAGGCTCGCGAACGAGCTGATGTTCCTCAGCCGCGGCAACCCCGTCGTCTACTACGGCGACGAGCAGGGCTTCACCGGCGCGGGCGGCGACAAGGACGCCCGCCAGACCCTGTTCGCGTCCCGGACGGCCGACTACCTGGACGACGACGAGCTGGGCACCGACCGTACGCACGCCGAGGACGCGTACGACAAGAGCGCACCGCTCTACAAGCAGATCAGTGCTCTCGCGAAACTCCGCAGGGACAACCCCGCCCTCGCGGACGGCGTACAGACGGAGCGGTACGCGGCCGACGGCGCCGGCGTCTACGCCTTCTCCCGCACGGACGCGAAGACGGGCGTCGAGTACGTCGTCGCCGTCAACAACGCCGACGAGGCGAAGGAGGCAACCTTCGCGACCGGCTCGGCGGGCATGACGTTCCGCGGGATCTACGGCACCGACGACGCGCTGAAGAGCACCGGCGACAAGAAGGTCACCGTCACCGTCCCGGCCGGTTCCTCGGTCGTGTTCAAGGCGGCGGGCAGGCTCACGGAGCCTGCGGCCAAGCCCACCATCACGCTGAAGGCTCCCGCCGCGGGCGCCACCGGCACCGTCGAGCTCTCCGCCGACGTGGACGGCGGTCAGCTGGGCCGCGTCGTCTTCGCCGCCCAGGTCGGCAACGGCAAGTGGCGAACGCTCGGCTCCGCGGACCACGCCCCGTACAAGGTCACTCAGGTCGTCGGCAAGGACGTACCGGCCGGAACCGCCCTGCGCTACAAGGCGGTTGTGATCGACTCGGCAGGGCGTACGGCCGGTGCCACGGCCGCCTCCACCACCGGCACCCCGCCCGCCGAGGAGGTCCCGACCGCCTCCTCGCGCGAGTACGCGATCGTCCACTACAAGCGCGAGGACGGCGACTACACCGACTGGCGCCTGTACGCCTGGGGCGACATCGCCGACGGCGAGGGCACCACCTGGCCCGCGGGCCACGACTTCGTCGGCCGGGACGCCTACGGGGCCTTCGCCCACGTGAAGCTGAAGCCGGGCGCGTCGAACGTGGGCTTCCTCGTCATCGACAAGGACGGCAACAAGGACGTCTCCGCCGACCGCACGATCGACGTCACCAAGACGGGCGAGATCTGGGTCGAACAGGGCAAGGAGACCGTACGGACCGAGCGGCCGACCGCCGACTATCCGGCACCGGACAAGACCAAGGCCGTACTGCACTACCACCGCGCCGACGGGAACTACGACGGCTGGGGTCTGCACACCTGGACCGGAGCCGCCAACCCCACGGACTGGTCGAAGCCCCTGGAGCCGGTGAAGACTGACGCGTATGGCGCTGTCTTCGAGGTGCCGCTCACCGAGGGTGCCACCAGCCTCAGTTACATCATCCACAAGGGCGACGAGAAGGACCTGCCCGCCGACCAGTCGCTCGACCTCAAGGCCGACGGCCACGAGGTGTGGCTCTTGAACGGCCAGGAGAAGTACCTCCTCCCACAGCCCGCCGGCAGCGCGGCCGCACTCGACCTGACCACCTCCAAGGCGGTCTGGATCGACCGGAACACGGTGGCGTGGAACGGCAACGAGGCGGCCGCCTCAACCCAGTTGCTGTACTCCCGCGGCGGCTCCATCAAGGTCGAGGACGGCGCCCTCGTCAGCGACGACGAGCGCTGGCTGCGGCTGGACAAGGCCACGCTCACCGACGCGCAGAAGGCCAAGTTCCCGCACCTGAAGGACTACCCGGCCTGGTCCGTCGACCCGCGCGACCGGGACCGGGTGCGTGAGGCGCTGCGCGGCCAGCTGGTCGCCTCCCAACGAGCGGCGAACGGCGCCGTGCTGGCGGCGACAGGCGTGCAGATCGCGGGCGTGCTCGACGATCTGTACGACGCGACGAAGGCCGACCTCGGGCCGACATTCCGGGATGGCCGCCCCACGCTTGCCGTCTGGGCGCCCACGGCGCAGGACGTGTCGCTGGAGATCGGCGACCGAGCCGTGCCCATGAAGAGGGACAACGCCACCGGCGTCTGGTCCGTCTCCGGTCCCAAGTCCTGGAAGAACAAGCCCTATCGGTACGTCGTGAAGGTGTGGGCGCCCAGCGTCCGCGAGGTCGTCACCAACAAGGTCACCGACCCGTACTCGGTCGCCCTCACCGCGAACTCCGAGCGCAGCCTCGTCGTCGACCTCGGCGACAAGTCCCTTGCCCCGAGCGGCTGGTCGGGCCTGAAGAAGCCCGCGGCTGTCCCGCTGAAGGACGCGCAGATCCAGGAGCTGCACATCCGGGACTTCTCCGTCGAGGACAAGAAGGCGCAAAGCCCAGGCACCTACCTCGCCTTCACCGACAAGGACAGCGCCGGCTCCCGGCACCTCAAGAAGCTTGCCGAGTCCGGGACTTCGTACGTCCATCTGCTGCCCGCCTTCGACATCGCCACGATCCCCGAGAAGAAGACGGACCAGGCGACCGTCGACTGCGACCTCGCCTCCTACGCCGCCGACTCCGAGAAGCAGCAGGAATGCGTGGCGAAGATCGCCGCGAAGGACGCGTACAACTGGGGCTACGACCCGTACCACTACACGGTGCCGGAGGGCTCGTACGCCACCGACCCCGACGGGACGGGCCGTACCGTCGAGTTCCGGAAGATGGTCAAGTCGCTGAACGAGGACGGCCTTCGGGTCGTCATGGACGTGGTCTACAACCACACCACCTCGAGCGGTCAGGCCGACACCAGCGTGCTCGACAAGGTGGTCCCCGGCTACTACCAGCGGCTCCTCGCCGACGGCAGCGTCGCGACCTCCACCTGCTGCGCCAACACGGCGCCCGAGAACGCCATGATGGGCAAGCTGGTGGTCGACTCGATCGTCACCTGGGCCAAGGAGTACAAGGTCGACGGCTTCCGCTTCGACCTGATGGGCCACCACCCGAAGGCCAACATCCTGGCGGTCAGAAAGGCCCTCGACGCGCTCACCCCCGCCAAGGACGGCGTCGACGGGAAGAAGATCATCCTGTACGGCGAGGGCTGGAACTTCGGCGAGATCGCGGACGACGCCCGCTTCGTGCAGGCCACGCAGAAGAACATGGCCGGAACCGGTATCGCCACCTTCTCCGACCGGGCCCGTGACGCGGTGCGCGGCGGCGGCCCGTTCGACGAGGACCCCGGCGTCCAGGGCTTCGCCTCCGGCCTCTACACCGACCCCAACTCCTCGGACGGCAACGGCACTTCGGCCCAGCAGAAGGCCCGCCTGCTGCACTACCAGGACCTGATCAAGGTGGGGCTCTCCGGCAACCTCGCGGGGTACGCCTTCACCGACACCAGCGGCAAGGAGGTCAAGGGCTCCGAGGTCGACTACAACGGGGCACCCGCCGGATACGCGGACGCGCCCGGCGACGCCCTCGCGTATGCGGACGCGCACGACAACGAGTCGCTGTTCGACGCGCTCGCGTTCAAGCTGCCCAAGGGCACGTCGGCCGCCGCCCGGGCCCGCATGCAGGTCCTCGCGATGGCCACGGCCACCCTGTCGCAGGGCCCGGCCCTCTCCCAGGCGGGCACCGACCTGCTGCGCTCCAAGTCCCTCGACCGCAACTCGTACGACAGCGGTGACTGGTTCAACGCGATCCACTGGGACTGCCGGGACGGCAACGGCTTCGGGCGCGGGCTGCCGATGGCGGCCGACAACGAGTCCAAGTGGCCTTACGCCAAGCCCCTGTTGACGTCCGTCGAGGTGGGCTGCCCGCAGATCGAGGGGGCCTCGGCCGCGTACCGGGACCTGCTGCAGATCCGTACGACGGAGAGCGTCTTCTCGCTCGGCACGGTCGGCCAGGTGCAGTCGAAGCTGTCCTTCCCGCTGTCCGGCAAGGACGAGACACCGGGGGTGATCACCATGCAACTCGGTGATCTCGTCGTGGTGTTCAACGCGACGCCCGAGAAGCAGGAGCAGCGGATCGCCTCCCTCGCCGGGACGGCGTACACGCTCCACCCGGTGCAGAGGGCGGGAGCGGACTCTACCGTCAAGTCCTCTTCGTACGATCCGGAATCGGGCAGCTTCGCCGTTCCCGGACGCAGCGTCGCCGTATTCGCCCGGGCCGCCTGATAAAGCACTAATTTTGGTGGGGCGGACCCCAAACCTCGTTCCGCCCCACCACCGTGCTGCGAGGGCTGCACAGATGGACGGCAACGCCAACAGGACACGCACGACCGTGCTGATCGTCGACGACGTGCCGGCCAGCCGCTACGCCATCGGGGCGGTGCTGCGCCGCGCCGGTCACCGAGTCGTCCCCGTGGCCACCGCCGGCGAGGCGCTCGTGGAACTCGACGTACGGCTGCGCGCGGGTGCCCTGCCCGACGTCGCCCTCATCGACGTCGGCCTGCCGGACATGAGCGGCTTCGAACTGTGCCGCCGGCTCAAGGCGCAGCCGCCCATGTCGGCGCTGCCCATCGTCCATTTCTCCGCCGCCGCCATGGCACCCGGCGACCGGTGCGAGGGCCTGGACGCGGGCGGCGAGGCGTATCTGACGGTGCCCGCCGAACCCGAGGAGATCCGGGCCGTCGTACGGGCCGCGCTGCGCGCCGCCCAGATGCGCTCGGGCGCGGAGACGCTCGTACGCCGGCTGACGCTGCTGTCCGAGACGATCGTCGCCGTCCAGACCGCGCGCAACCTCACGGAACTCGCCGACGCGTCCGCCGAGGGCGCCGCCCGGCTCACCGGTGGTCCGGCCGTCGTCTTCGTCCTCGGCCCGGACGGCGAGCTGTACTACAGCACGTCCAAGGGCCGAAGCACCTTCGCCCTGCCGGACATCCGGGCGCAGGAGGCCGCCGCCCGGCTGATCACCCAGATCAGCAAGGGGCGCAGCGGGGTGTTCCGCACCGTCGTACCCGCGCCCTTGTGGCCCATGGGCTTCTTCCGGCCCGGCGTCCAGGACGACGCCCGCCTCGTGCTCACCCTGACCCAGGACGGCAGGGCGCCGGTGTGCTTCGCGACACCCCTGCGTACCCTGCCCCTCGGCGAACCCGACGACGGGGAGCTGGTCGGCCGCCTCGCCCAGGCCACCGCGCTCGCCGCCGAACCCCTGCTGATGTACCAGGTCGAGCGCCACGTCGCCCTCACGCTCCAGCACAGCTTCCTGCCCCAGCCGCACCGGCTGCCCGACCTGCCCGGCGTCGACGTCGTGGTGCGTTATGTGCCCGCGTCCCGGCAGACCGAGATCGGCGGCGACTTCTACGCCGCGCTGCGCACCGACGACGGGGTGCTCACCGCGGTCGGGGACGTCGTCGGGCACTCGCTGGACGCGGCCACCGTCATGGTCGAGATACGTCATGCCCTGCGCGCCTACTGCGTCGAGGAATCCGATCCGGCGGTGCTCGCCGAGCGGCTCGACCGGATGCTGCAGCGCTACCACCCCGAGGCCACGGCCACCGTCTGCCTGGTGCTGGTCGGCCCGGACACCGGGCGCATCCGGATCGCCAACGCGGGCCACATCCCACCGCTGATCGTCCGCGACTCGGGCAGCGCCGAGTACGCCAAGGCCGCCGGGCCGCTGCTCGGCCTCGGCCTGGCCCGGCAGGAGCCCGTCGAACTGTTCCTCGACCCCACCGACCGCCTCCTCATGGTCACCGACGGCCTCATCGAGACCCGCGGCACGGATCTGGCGGTCTCCATGGAGCACCTCCGCACGGCCGCCGCCGACGCCCCGCCCGGTGTGGCCGCCCTGTGCGACACGCTGCTGGACTGCTTCGGCCACGAGCGGGAGGACGATATCGCGCTCCTCGCCCTGAGACTGTCCTCGGGCTGAGACAGTCCTCGGGCTGAAAGGGGCTGAAGACTAGGGTGAGCCTTGTTGACCTAGAACAGGAGTGCCCATGCCGCAGATCACTGTCGACTACTCCACGTCGCTTGCCGACGCCTTCGATCGGCAGGGGTTCGCTGTCGCGCTGCACGCCATGGTGGTGGAGACGGCCGCGGCGAAGATCGAAGCCTGTAAGACTCGGTTTCGGCCGACCGAGGACATTGTTGTCGGCTCGGAGGTGTCGGGCCATGCGCTTGTGCATGTCACGCTCGCGCTGTTGCCCGGGCGTACGGTCGAGACCAAGGCTGCGTTGACCGAGCGGGCGCTCGGGCTTTTGCGGGCCCATGTGAAGCCGGTTGATGGACTTGCGTTGCATGCCTCTGCGGAGGTGCGGGATCTTGATGCGTCTTACCAGAAGTTTGTGGACTGACGGCCGGTCCGGTGCGTCTTGTGCGGCCCGGTGGGGGCTGGTCGCGCAGTTCCCCGCGCCCCTTACGGGGCCGCCAGTGAGACCAAGCGGCCCACCAGGTCCGTGAAGGGGCCCTCGGGCGTTTCCTCCGCCAGTATGTCGCGCAGCAATTTGGCCATCTCCGTGTCGTACGCGGCGCTCACCGCTGCCAGGGCCGCGAAGTCGTGGACCAGTTGGGCCTCGAGTTCGGTGCGTGGGATGCGGCGGCCGTCCAGCCAGATCAGGGCGGTCGACTCGGCCAGTGAGATCCAGGAGCGGATGACCAGTTCGAGGCGGGCGGGCGGGTCGTCGATGCGCAGATGCGCCAGGATCTGGAGGTACGCGGCCTGCCGTACGCCGTCGATGAGGGCATTCGTGTTCGTGGAGCCAACCGCCGGGCCGCCGCGCATCAACGCCGCGAAACCGGGCCCGTGTTCGTCGACGAAGTCGAAGAACCGCCGCATCACCCGCAGCAGCCGGGCGCCCAGCGGCCCCTCCTGCGGTTCGACGAAACGTTCCGCCAGATCGTCCGAGGCGCGCTTCAACGCGGCCTCGTACAGGCTGAGTTTGCCAGGAAAGTAGTGGTAGACCAGCGGCCGCGAGATACCCGCGGCGGACGCTATCTCGTCGATGGAGACCTCGTCGGGCGAGCGTCGGCTGAACAGCTCGAGGGCGACGCCGATCAACTGCTGCCGCCGCTCGTCGACACCCATCCTGCGGCGTACCCCGGTTGTCATGCGAACACCTTACCGATTGAATCCGGCCTCGAACGGACCCGTTCCGTAAGCGTGTTCACCCGATTCAGCGCAGCCCGGTGATCGACCTTCCGTCGGTCAGGGTCCCTTTCAGGCCCGCCTGCGCGCCCTGTTCGGTCCGTACGACCAGGAGATTCCCCCGGGTGGATCCGCTGACTCCGCCCGTCGCACGGATCGACGCCGTGTCCTTGCTTCCGGCCGCGAGGAGATACCAGTCGCCCGTAGGGGAATTCCACAGCACGCCCGCCAGGACGTGGGGGTCCTTCGAGCCGCAGGCGGCCACGTTCTCCGCCTTCGCCGCGACCGCGGCGTACGGCTGGCCCGGGGCGTGGAACTGGGCCAGCACCCGCGTGCCCCCGCCGCGCCAGGTGTCCGCCCGCGTGCACAGCCAGTCCGCCGTGCCGCTCGCGTGGGGCAGTGGCTGCCGGGCGTACTGCCAGGCGTTGACCGAGCGCACTCCCTGCCCGCGTACCGCCGCGAGGGAGCAGGCGAGCGGGGACCAGGTCTCCGCCGAGGCGTCGTGAGGCTGCCCGGGGCGGCCCGAGGTGAGACGGGCCGGAGTCAGCTCGCCGAGATCGGTCGTCAGGCGGGTGCCCGAGCGGTCGGAGAGCTCCAGCGCGTTCCAGGAACGGCACTCGCCGGTCTGCTGCGCCGGGCTGGCGAACGGCTCGGTCACCCCGTCCGCCGAGCGCTTCAACGGAGTCGCACCGGCCGCGGACTTCAGCAGGTCGCGCACGGCGGCCGTCCGCACCCAAGGCGCCGTCAGATAGCGGACGTTGCCGTCGGAGCGGCCCACGACCACCGCGTTGGCCTCGGCTCCGGTGGCGCCGTCGACGCGCGCGAAGTCGAGGGCGGCGCCCCGCGTGCCGTCCTTCGGCTCGGCGTACCGCACGATGCGCAGGCCGTCGTAGAGCAGCACGACCCGGCTCTGGTCGACCTCATCCGCGTACAGCAGCTGGGGTGGTCCGGGCGGGGCACCCGCCGGGGTGCCGGGGGTGGCCGAGACCTGGACGGTCTCGCCGGGCCGCGCCCACACGGCGAGCGCGCGGCGCAGCAGCGCCTTGTCGCCGGTGAGGCTGCCGCGCGCGGGCCACACGGAGAAGTCGGTGCGCGCCGACGACTCCCACGCGGCCGCCGGAACCAGCGTCAACTGGTCCGGATCCAGGGCGGCTTGGGCCGACGGGTTCTGCGCGTACGAGGGTGCCGCCGCGCCGTCGGGGCCCCAGCCGTCACCGGGCAGTGCGAGCAGCGCCCCGCACACGGCGACGGCGGCGGCCGCGGCGAGCGCCGCCTTCATGTGCTGGCGGCGGCGCATCAGGTCCGGGGGCCGGGCCTGCAGGGAGCACGGATCGAACTCGGGGGACGTCAGCAGCGCGTACTGTTCAGCCCCGATTCCGTCCGCCTCGGCGAGCGCGGCGGCCGGGTCCTCCTCGCCCACCGCGGCGAGCACCTTGCGCACCTCCGGGTCGGGCATCTGCTCCAGGCCGCGCAGTACGTAGGCGGCGCGGGCCGGGGCGGACAGGGCCGACAGCCGCTGGTCCAGGGCGAGTTCGTCGGCGCCGCCCGAGCGCGGGAAGAGCCGCAGGCCCCACACCTGGGGGAGCAGCGGCGGCAACTGCGCCCGCTTCGGCCACGCCTTGGGTTTCAGCGGGCGGCCGGCCTCCAGCGCCGTACGCAGCACCTGGAGGCGTACGTACATGTATCCGGGATCGCCGTCGCGGCCCTCCGCGGTCCGCTGGGCCGGGACGGCCGAGGCGTCGCCGGGCGTCCGGCCGCGGGGCAGCGCGCGCTGCGTGAGCGCGTGCGCCGTGAGCACCCGGCGGTTGCGGCCGAGGCTCGGCGGCAGCACAAGGTAGGCGAGCCGGACGAGCCGCGGGTAGTGCTCGACGAGCGCGGCCTCGGCCTGCTCGACGTCGACGACCGGTCCAGGGGCTGTTGCGGGGCGCGGGGCGACATCCTGTGACTGCACGTTCAGCAAAACGAGCGAATCGGTGGTTGGTCACCTGGACTGCCCCGAGTCCGTGGGGAGTTACTCCTCCGGCTCGACGAGCAGGCGCGCGTAATTCGCCATCGAGCGCTGGTAGCGCGGCAGATGAGGGGCGAGCGCGCCGAGCGCGAGCGAGAGTCCCTCGCGCTCGCGACCCAGGTTCGCCAGGCACAGCGCGAGTGTCGCGCGTACGGCGTCGTCCAACTCGTCGGAGGGCGCGTCGAGTTCGGGTGTCAGGAGCTTGACGCCCTCCTCCGGCTGCCCGATGTTCCGCAGCGAGCTGGAGAGCTGGATCTTCGTGCGCCGGCCGCGATAGCCGTCGAGGCCGCGCGCCAGGGCCTCCTGGTACAGCGGCACGGCCTTGTCCGAGTGGCCCGTCGAGTCCCATGCGCAGGCCTGCTCGAACGGGCCGACCGGGCTGTCGGCGGGCAACTCGGCGACCAGCGCGTCGATCACCGCGCGGAAGTCCGCCGCGTCCGCCTCCGCATAGTCGTCGAAGGTGGCCCAGGCGGCTGCCACGCGCTCTTCCCAGTCCGCTGTCGTGTGTTCTGCCGTCATGGGCACACCCTCGCACGGGTGTGCCCATGACCGGCAGCGGTTTTTCGCGATCATCGGAGCAGTGGCCTCCGGTGCGCACGCCGGCCGGTGTGGTCCCGGTCATTGCGATGTGCCCTGTGATGCAGGTAACACGGAATCCGCCACCTGTGCCGTCCTGCTTGACGAGACTGAGGCGGAGCTGGTTCGCCTGCCCGTGCGGCAGTCGATTGAGCGCGGAGCGTGCGGGAGCCGTATCGAAGGCAGGGCCCCCGCGAGGGCTCTCAGCGGCGTGGGCCGGGACCGACCCTCCCAGGCCGGAACGGACCCGGAGGTACGAACGAATGAGTGTGACGAGGAAGAGGCTCGCGGTCGGTACGGCCGGGGCGTTCATGGCAGTGCTGGCGGTGACGGGCTGTGGCTCGGAGGACGGCGGGGAGAAGGTCCCCGAGACCGCGAGCGGGAGCCTGGAGCACCTGGCGAGCGAGGCGGGCTGCAAGCCGAACATGCAGACGGACGCGGACACGATCCGCCAGGCCATCTGCAAGAACACCGACGGCAAGTTCGTCCTCGCGACCTTCGCCACCGACCGCGGTCAGCGCGAGTGGCTGAACGGGGCCAAGGACTACGGCGGCTACTACCTCGTCGGCCGCAAGTGGGTCGCCATCGGCGAGAAGAAGATGGTGACAGCGCTGCGCGGCCAGCTCGGCGGAATCTTGGAGGAGGGGTCCGAGCACATGAATCCCGGTGGCAGCCACAACAAGAGTGGCGGTCACAGCGGCTGACCGCGCAGGTTCCGGCGCAGGAGAAAGCCGGCGGTGGGAAATCCCACCGCCGGCTTTCTCCTGCTTACTGCCTATGTGCTACTGGCAGTCCTGGCCGCTGTTGATGCAGTCGACCACCTGGTTCATCGTGTTCTCGTCGAAGAAGTTGATGAAGTCGTTGTGGTCGGTGATCGGCTTGTGCAGCTCTGTCGGGAAGCCGTCCACCGCGAACGGGTTCACGACTTGTCCGTTCTCGATCTGCGGGGCCGGAACGTCGTAGACCAGACGGGCCTGGAGCTGGGGGATGGCCTGGAAACCGTTGGCGCAGGTGCCGTCCTCCTGCACGAAGGCCACGTGCGTGCGGTGGTTGGCGCTGTCGATGTTCTGGCCGTCCCAGCAGCTCTGGAAGTTGGACGTCCGTACCACGGAGCTGCCCTCGGGGCAGATCGGGTACTTGTCCGTCAGCTGCCGGTCCTCGAAGCCGGTGCAGCTCCAGTTCGTGTTGGCGTTGGCGAGGCCGTTGGTGAAGGCCTTGGCGTCACCGGTGATGATGCGCAGGGCCTGCGGCATCGCGACAACATCGCTCGTCTTGTTGCCGACGAACTTCAGCTCCGCCTGGGTGGCTTCTTGGATCGGGCCGATGTTGCCTTCCGCACCGCCACCGAGCTCGTTCGCGTCGAACTCGTCCTCACCGTTCTGCAGGCGCAGCACCGGCCAGTAGTACGACGACTTGTCGCCCTGGTTCTCGCAGCTGGTGTCGGCCTGGAGGAACTGCTCGTCGCTGGTGAAGGCGTTGTTGTCCTGGTTGCCGACGTAGTCGTGCGTGTGCTGCGCACCGTTGTCGACACCCGGAGCGACGATCACGTTGTCCGAGTTGTGGTTGTCGTTCGGGTTGGTGCCACAGCTCGTGGTGAAGGTGCCCGTCGAACCGGTGTCCCCGTTCGCGGGGAGCCCGTTCGCACCGACGCCCTTCGCGCCGCCGTTCGGCTGGACCTGGGTGATGTCCTGGAAGTCGGCCGCCACCGGGCCGCCTTCCTGGCCGCCGTCGCCCTGGTCCTGGCCGTCGCCCTGGTCCTGACCCTGGTCCTGGCCGTCACCCTGGTTCTGGCCGTCGCCCTGGTCCTGACCGTCGTTGTTCTGGTCCTGACCCTCACCGGCGGCGGTGTCCGGCTGCTCGGCCGGCACACCCTCGCACTGGGCGAGCTGGTCGGCTCCCTGCGGAGGCTGACCGCCCGCGCGCTGGATGTTGATGCCGATCCGGTCGATGGTGGCCGTCCGCTTGGACTTCAGCGGGCCGAGGATGGCGTTGTCGACGTAGCCGGAGTCACCGGCCTGGGCCTGGCGGGTGTCCGCGAGACGCTTGTAGGCCTCCGTGACCTGCTGGTCGAGCTTCGCCAGCTCCTGGTCGACACCGGCGCGTGCGCCGTCCGGCACGTCGGTCAGCTGCTGACCGACGTCCGGGCATTTGATCGTTGCCACCCCGGCGGCGGTCGTCTGTGCGTTCTGCGTCGAATCCTGGTTCTCGCCCGCAGAAGCGTAGATGTTCGCCGCCAGCAAGCCGCCGCCACCCAGCGCGAGAGCCGCCGATGCGGCTATCGCCCGGTTGGCGAGCGTGGAGCGGCGTTTACGGTTTGTGCGTCCCATGGAACTCCTCTGGCTTCCTTGCGGGGCATTGAGGCGCCCGACAGGAGGTGAAGCGGCGTCGTTCAATACGGGAGGGGTTCCTGGGGCGTTCAGACGCCTCAGAAATTGGTGAGAGATTGGTGGAGCAATTCCGGCGCAACGTGCGCAGAAGCCCCCGTTTCAACGGCAGTTGAGGGGGAGTTATTGAATATCATTCAGCGAAGCCGATCTCGGTCCCGGGTCATTTCACCGGCCCTGATCCAAATAGGCGAGAACGGCCAGAACGCGACGGTTGTCGTCGTCCGAGACCTCCAGGCCCAGCTTCGCGAAGATGTTGGATGTGTGCTTTGCGATCGCCCGCTCCGTGACCACCAGTTGGCCCGCGATCGCCGCATTCGACCTGCCCTGTGCCATGAGTTCCAAAACCTCCAGCTCGCGCGGAGTCAGCCGGCCCAGCGGCCGGTCGTCCGCCTGCCGCCGCGACAGCAGCTGCTGGATGACCTGTGGGTCCATCGCCGTACCGCCCGCCGCGACCCGCCGCACGGCGTCGATGAACTGCTCGGCGTCGAACACCCGGTCCTTGAGCAGATAGCCGACCCCGCCCTCCCCGTCGGCGAGCAGTTCGCGCGCGTACAACTGCTCCACGTGCTGCGAAAGCACGAGCACCGGCAGCCCGGGTCTGGCCCGGCGGGCCGCCAGCGCGCACTGCAGCCCCTCGTCCGTGTGCGAGGGCGGCAGGCGTACGTCGACCACGGCGACGTCCGGTGCCAACTCGGCGAGCGCCCGCGTGAGCTCGGGTCCCGTCTCGACGGCCGCCGCGATCTCGAAGTCGTACGCCTCCAGCATCCGGACCAGGCCGTCGCGCAGCAGGAACAGGTCTTCGGCTAGGACAACTCGCAAGGGATCTCCATGGTCACCATGGTGGGACCGCCCGCGGGACTGCTGACGGCCAGGACGCCGTCGAATGTACCCAGTCGCCGCTCGACTCCGGAGAGTCCCGAACCCGCGCCGATCGAGGCGCCGCCGTGGCCGTTGTCGGTGACGGCGATCCGCAGCATCCCGCCGTGCTCCGGGGTGTGGTGCACATCGACCCAGATGCGGTCGGCGCCCGAGTGCTTCACGGCGTTGGTGAGGACCTCGCTGACGGCGAAGTACGCGGCGGACTCCACCGGCGCTTCGGGCCGCCCCGGCAGGTCCACGTCGGCCTCGGTACTGATCGGCATCCGCAGCGCCAATGCCCGTACGGCGTCGCCGAGCCCGCGCTCCGCGAGCACGGGCGGGTGGATGCCGCGTACGAGATCGCGCAGTTCGGTGAGCGCCTCGGCGGAGGACTTGCGGGCCTGCGCTAGCAGCTGCTTGGCCTTCGCCGGGTCCTTCTCGATCAGGGCCTCGACCGTGCCGAGATCCATGCCCATCGCGACCAGCCGGGCCTGCGCCCCGTCGTGCAGGTCCCGCTCGATACGGCGCAGTTCGGCCGCGGAGGTGTCGACGGCGTCCCGCCGGGTCTCGGTGAGCACCCGTACGCGCTCGGCGAGTTCACCCTGGCCGGACGCGAGGACGGACCGGGTCAGCAGGAAGTGGACGCGCAGGAGGAGGGGCGCCGTGTAGACGCCGGTGACGAGCAGGGCGGCGCCCAGCGCGGCCGCGCCGAGGGCGCTGAGCTGCCCGCTGACCGGCACGAACCCGTACCACCAGCCGACGCGCGTGCCGTCCGTGAAGACCTGCCACAGCCCGGCGCCCAGGGCGAACCCCTCGAAGGGATACGTGAGCAGCGCGGCCGGCAGCAGCGCGGTGACGAAACCCGCGGTGAAGTCGACCGGCAGCCACATGAGATCCCGCCAGGTCGCCGGATCGCCGAGCAGGTGGAAGCACCGCCTCCACGGGTTGGCGCCCTTCGGGACCGGCCGGTACGCGGGCGGAATCCGCACGCCGCTCCACTGGGCCGCCACCAGGCGCCGCCAGTTCGCGAAGCCTCGTACGGCGGCCAGCACCCACGGCGTCGTGACGATGCCGATGCCCACGGACACGAGGACGAGCGACACGACGGACAGTACGAAGAGGGTGATCGACCCGACCGGCGCGACCACGGCCAGCACCAGCGCCCGCACTCCGGCGAGCGCGGCGGTACGCACCCTGCCGCCACCGCTGTTCCCGACGGCGCCCTCGCTCTTGTCCCCGCTCCTCGTGTCCATGCGCTCAGTCTCGCCGAACCGGCCGCCGTGGGTCACGGGGCCGAGCCACCGGGACGGGGGTGGTGCCAGTGCCACCCCCCACCGAACTCAGCCGCCCAGGACCTTCGCCTCCACGGCGGGGTCGAGCCCGACCACCGGGCGGTCGGGCCGCTGCGGAGCCGTACCGCCGATGCCCTGGAGCCAGCTCCAGGTGTCGGCCACGGTCTCGGACACGGAGCGGCACCGGAGCCCCGCCGCCACGGCCCGCGAGACGTCCGCGCCGTGCAGGGCCCCGTGCAGCTCGCTCCCCGGCGGTACCCACACGGGAAGCTGCGTCCAGGGCTCGATCCCGGCCTCCAGAACCACGTCCGGGTCGGTCCACCGGAGCTCCGCCCGGTCACCCGTGACCCGGACGCACTCGTCGAGCAGCGCCCCCATCGTCGTATGCCCCCGCGGACTGACGAGGTTGTACGCCCCGCTCACCTCCCGGTCCACGCCCTGGAGCACCCACTCGGCGAGGTCCCGGACATCGACGTACTGCAGCGGAAGATCCCGGGGGCCGGGTGCCAGGACGGGCCCGCCGCGGGCCGCCCGTCCCAGCCACCACGGCAGACGCCCGATGTTCTCGTACGGCCCGAGGATCAGCCCGGACCGTACGAGCACCGACCGCTCCTCGCCGAACGCGTCGAGCACGGCCAGCTCGCCGCCGCGCTTGTCCCGCGCGTAGTCGGTCTGCTCCGCGTCGGCCGACGCGCCCTCCACGGGCGGAGCGTCCTCGGTGTAGCCGGCGGCCGGCGGCCACGCGTACACGGAGCAGCTCGACACGTACACATACCGCCGGACCCGGTCCCTCAACAGCCGCGCGGCGTCCCGCACGGCCCGGGGCGCCGCCGACCAGGTGTCGACGACGACGTCCCACTCGTCCCCGGTCCCGGCCAGCGCCGCCAGCCCGTCGGGCGCGTTGCGGTCGCCGTGCAGTGACCGCACCCCCTCCACAGGCTCATGCCGCCCCCGGTGGAAGACGGTCACATCCCAGCCGCGGGCGAGCGCCGCCTCCACGACTGCCCGGCCCACGAACTCCGTACCACCCAGCATCAGAAGTCTCATGCGGGTGACTCTGCCCGGAATGCCCGCGCGGCGGAACGGGAATCTGCTGCCAGGCAAACCGTTCCGCCGTCGGGCGAATCCGTGCGACGGGATTCAGCGGCGCGCGACCGGCGTCAACTCCCGGTCGGCGGCGCGTACTTGTAACCGACCCGCCGCACCGTCCGGATCGCGTCCCGGTGCTCAGCGCCGAGCTTGCGGCGCAACCGGGCGATGTGGACGTCGACGGTGCGCCCGTCGCCCACATGCCCGTAGCCCCACACCGTGGTGACCAGCTGGTCGCGGGTGTGCACCCGATGAGGATGCGCCACGAGGTGCGCGAGCAGCTCGAACTCCAGGTAGGTGAGGTCGAGCGGCCGCCCGTCCACCTCGGCGGTGCGCCGCACGGTGTCGACGCGTACGAGGGAGTCGGCGTCCTCCGGTTCTCCCGGCTCCGCGACCGGCAGCAGGGACGGCTCGTCGGCCGGTACGAGGACCAAGTACCCGATCATCGGGGGCCGGCCGGGAAGCGTAGGCAGGGCGTGCTGGGGAGCGGGCAGCCAGGTAGCGCCCGGCGGCAGGAGATCCGTCACGTCGACCACCTCATCCCGGTCGACGGCACGCAGCCGATGGCGCGCCGAATCCGTGGACCGGGCGGCAGCGACGGACGAGAGTGAACGATTGTTCGCCATATGAGGTCAGCTCTTTCGCGCGAGAAGTCGTCGTCGAGGGACGTACGTCGTGCGCGCTGGCCGAAGGCCGGGATGTACGGCTTTAAAGGGCCGGCGCGTTCATCGCGCGACAACACACCCGGTCGAAGTCATGGTGCTGACGGGAAGGCCAGAAGGGCTCAAGGTCATGACGACCCGTCGCGATGCACTCCTGAAAGCTGGCCATGCCCCCATTGAAGCAGACGACACCAGGACGCAACCGCACCTTCTCGGCAGTTGATACGCACCAGCCACCCACCGTCCCGCAGCCGCCCTCCGGCGTGAGGGGACGCGCCGGGACGTGCGAGCGCCGCGCCTCCCGGCCCACCCGACTTCCAACAGAGCAAGCTCGGATGTCCCGGCGCGTCCCCGCCCCACCACGAACCCAAGGGGCGCGGGGAACTGCGCGACAAGCCCCCACCGACCCGCACCCGCCACCGCACCCGACACCGCACCCAAGCACACGCGGAAGGGGCGCCCACCGACTCGGTGGACGCCCCTTCACAAAGAACCGAAAGCTCAGACCTGCCCGGCCTTCTCCAGCGCGGAGCAGCACGTGTCGACAAGCAGACGCGTCACCACGTACGGGTCGACGTTGGCGTTGGGCCGCCGGTCCTCGATGTAGCCCTTGCCGTCCTTCTCGACCTGCCAGGGGATACGCACCGAGGCGCCACGGTTGGAGACACCGTAGGAGTACTCGTTCCACGGCGCGGTCTCGTGCAGACCGGTCAGCCGGTCGTCGATACCGGCGCCGTAGTTCTTGACGTGGTCCATGGGCTTGGAGCCCTCACCCAGCGACTCGCACGCGGTGATGATCGCGTCGTAGCGCTCGCGCATCGCCTTCGTGGAGAAGTTGGTGTGCGCACCGGCGCCGTTCCAGTCGCCCTTCACCGGCTTCGGGTCCAGCGTCGCGGAGACGCCGAAGTCCTCGGCGGTGCGGTACAGCAGCCAGCGGGCCACCCACAGCTGGTCGGAGACCTCCAGCGGCGAGACCGGGCCGACCTGGAACTCCCACTGGCCGGGCATGACCTCGGCGTTGATGCCGGAGATGGCCAGCCCCGCCTTGAGGCAGTTCTCGAGGTGCGCCTCGACGATGTCACGGCCGAAGATCTCGTCCGAGCCGACGCCGCAGTAGTAGCCGCCCTGCGCGGCCGGGAAGCCGCCCTCGGGGAAGCCGAGCGGGCGCGAGCCCTTGAAGAAGGTGTACTCCTGCTCGATGCCGAAGATCGGCTCCTGCGCGGCGAACTTGTCCGAAACCTCGGTGAGCGCGGCCCGCGTGTTGGACTCGTGCGGCGTCATGTCGATGTTGAGGACCTCGCACATGACGAGCACGTCGTCGCCGCCGCGGATCGGGTCCGGGTAGGTGGCGACCGGCTTGAGCACGCGGTCGGAGGCGTGACCCTCGGCCTGGTTCGTGGAGGACCCGTCGAAGCCCCAGATCGGCAGCTCGGCACCCTTGGCGTCGTCGCCCAGTATCTTCGTCTTCGAACGGAGCTTGGCCGTCGGCTCGGTGCCGTCGATCCAGATGTACTCAGCCTTGAAGGTCACGGGCCTCATCCTTCGGGGTGGGTCTCTAGGCGCACTTGCGGGTGCTGCGGCGCTGCGGCACTGGGGCGCCGCCGGGGATACCGGGCAGCCTGCCAACAGGCGATTTCCCGATCATTGCTCGAATGTGAACCCCGTGTTACCTGGTGCCTCTGTGCTGCGACTCACTCGCTGAGAGCGTTCGTGCGCCGCGTCCCGCACGCGAACACCGGACTGCGCCCGCCGCTCCTCCGCCCGCCGAACCCTCGTATGCGATGGGTTTCGCACGCGCGGTCAAAACGGTCACGCGGGCAAACGGCCATCCTGCCTATGGCCCTGCCCATGGCCCTGCCCATAGCCCTGCCCATGGCCCTGCCCCTGCCCTCGGCCCCACCCCTGCGTTTCCCGCGCGCGCGACGGGTGGCGGCGCGCGCCGCCACCCTGCCGCCGGCGAGTCCCGTCAGCCCACCTTCTCGATAAGGGCCTTGCGGATCAGGAACTTCCCGGGCTCGCGGACCTGCTCGAACGCCGCGTTGTTCAGGAGCGCACAGCTGCCGGAGACCGAGGTGACCTCGACGGTCGTGGACTTGTTGTTGTCCAGGTTCGTGACCTTGAGCTTCGTGCCGGCCGGGAACTGGTTGCTGGACGCGGCCGGGGCGCCGTCCTCGCCGGAGAGGGTGACCGTGGAACCGTTGCAGACCTGCTCGCCGGCGGCGCCGGCGTCACCGCCGCCGTCCTCGCCGGCAGGGGCCGACGCACTCTGCGAAGGCTGCCCGGCAGGATCGGCGGGATCGGCAGGCGCGGCGGACCCGGCGGGCGCCCCCTGAGGCGCCCCTGCCTGCGACGACTCGCCGACCTCGCACCCGGACGCTTCCTGCTGCACCTTGATCTGGGCGATCACCGCCTCCCGGTTGGCGATCCGCGCCTCAGACTGCGCGTCCGGGTTGGCGCGCTGCCCCTCGATGAACTTCTCGTTGTTCCCGAGCGCGGTGGCCAGTCCGTCGCAGACCACCGAGGACTGTGCGGTGGGCGCCGCGTTCGAGGTGGTGGCCAGGGCGAAGGCCCCGCCACCGGCCACCGCCGCGGCGCTCACCAGCAGCGCGAGCTTCTTCTTCGGGCCGAGGGTTCTCCTGCGTGACATGTACGGCTCCTGTCCCCGGCCGCCCCTGTCGGCGGCCGTACGCCGCTATGTACGAGATACCGAACAGAGTTACTCAGCAGTTCACGCGAGTCACTTAAGTAACGTAGATCACACGGGAGTTGAGGGATTCTCAGCCCTCCGCCCTAACCGTCCTCGCGTGCCACGACCCTCTTGTTGACGTATTCGAGCAGGTCTGTCGTCTGCTTGGTGATGGCCGCCTCGTCCGTCTCCGCGCCGTCGCCCCACTGCCCGTTGGCGAAGACGACGGACCGTACGGTCATCAGTCGCCGGAACACCCCGGCCGAACCCGGCGGCACGGTCGGCATCCCCGCCTCCGGCGGCGGATCGAGCGAGACCACCTGATACGTCACCGGATCCATGGAGGCCATCGCGAACACCCGCGAGGCGTCCTCCACCTTCCGGAAGCTCAGCACGGTGACCGTCACCTGTGAACGCCGCTCGGCGTCGGTGAACAGCGCGGAGGTCAACTGGGCGCATTCCTCGCCCTGTTCGATGAGTTCGGCGAGCTGGACCGACATCCCGTGGGCGCAGTCGGTGGTGGTGGCCAGGTCCACCCGCTCGTACGCGGTCCCGTCCGCCAGCCGTACGTCCTTCTCCGGGAAGGCCTGCTCCGGCGTCACGATGGGCCGCTTGAGCAGCGAGGGCAACGAGGAAGGCGCCCCGGACGGCGACTCGATGACCACGGACGGGACGGGCCGACGGGAGGACGGAACGGGCTCACTGGAGGTGGTGCTGGGCACCGGAGCCCCCGCCGCCCCGGCCTCCTTCTCGTCCCCGTCCGCGTACAGCACGGCGGCCCCGGCCACGACCGTCGCCACGAGCACACCTCCCGCCGCGCTCGCGGCCGCGAACCGGATCCGCCGTCTCCTGCGTATCCGTTCCCGCTCGGCCACCCACTGGGCGTAGGGATCGGGCGGCCCGTACGACATTCCTTGATCACCGAAGCTCATGGCGGCGGAGGGTAACAGCGGGAGAGGCCCCCGATCCCATCACCCGACAAACCATCAACTACCGGAACTACAGGGGCTATCGAGATCATCGGGGCTATACGAGCCATATAGCTATGCGGGCTTTACGGGGTTGCGGGCTATGTGGGCTGTCGCCCCAAGGCATCCCGCACGGCCTCGTCCGTACGTGCCACGACGGCGGTCCCGTCCTCCGCGGTGATGATCGGCCGCTGGATGAGTCGAGGGTGTTCGGCCAGCGCCCTGACCCATCGCTCCCGCGAACCGGCGTCCCGGGCCCACTCCTTCATCCCCAGCTCCTTCGCCACGGCCTCCTGGGTCCGGGTGATGTCCCAGGGCTCGAGCCCCAGCCGCTCCAGCACCTCCCGGATCTCGCCCTCACTGGGCACGTCCTCGAGGTACCGCCGAACCGTGTACGCGGCCCCCTCCTCGTCCAGCAGCTTGATGGCGCCGCGGCACTTCGAACAGGCCGGATTGATCCAGATCTCCATGCCGCACAAGGTACGCGAAACACCGTGCCGCACACCCGTCACGGCACCGCCCAAAACCCTTCTGGCCAGGGGCGATTGTCAGTGGGCGGCAGTAGAATAGAAGCAGTGTTCGAGGGTGCCGCCGGAGACGCCGGACGGTTCCCTGACCGCGACAGGAGGATGCCTGTGCCCGCTGCCGCACTCAGCCCGCTGCCCACCCAGTCCACATCCAAGAGGGCGGTTCTGCTCGACCGGCCGTACGAGCCCGTCGAGAAGCGCCCGTTGCCGCCGGGGCGTCCGCGCGACTGGTACATCACGCACAACCGCCGCCTCAAGGCGATGCGGCTCGCCATCGCCCTCCTCGACTCCGGTGTCTACGTGCCGAACCAGGCCCGGAACGAGACGATCCGCAGCACGGCCGAACTCATAGGCGTCCACCCGCCGTCGGACACGACGTGCCACATGGTCCGGGCCCTGATGAGGTACGCCCGCTGAGAGCCTGTGTCCGGTGCGTCGCCCGGTTCCTGGGCGGGCGGCGCACCGGGTTCGTAGCCTGAGCCCGACGGTGAGTTGACGGAGTCTCGCCGTCAGCCGGACGCCAACTCCCGTTCCAGGGGCGTCCGGAAGCGCGGGGTGACCCGGGTCGGGCCCACCCAGGCGTGCAGCCGCGCGGCCTCCGCCTCGATCGCGTCCCGTGCCTCGCGGCCCACGCCCTCGGCGTCCAGCAACCGCCAGGCGATCTCGCCGTCGGGGCGCTGGGCCCATCCGCCGACGACCCGGCCGTCCCACCACACCGTCGGCCCGATGTTCCCGCTGCGGTCGAAGAGCGCGGATCGCAGCTCGGCCGGGCAGTACCAGTCCCGCTCCCGCCATCCCATGGCCGTCGGATCAAGGCCGGGCAGCAGCGCGGCCCACGGCTCGCCGGCCGCGACGGGCTCCACCGCGTCGGCGAGCACGTACCCCACGCCCTCGTCGACCGACACGGCCACCGCTCCGACCGCGCTCAGGGCGGCACGCACATCGCTGACCTTCCAGCCCGTCCACCACTTCAGATCTGCCTCCGTGGCCGGCCCGCACGCGGCCAGCCACCGCCGCACCAGCTCCGCCTGAGCCTCGGCGACCGGCAGTTCGGCACTCGGAGGAGCCACCGCCCACCGGAACTGCGTGGACGTCCACGACCCCAACGGCCGCCCCCGCACTACCCGCCCCTCTGCCCCCAGCACCCGCAACAGCCGCGCCGAGACGGTATGCACGCCCTCGTAGCTCTTCCCCGCCGCGTACACGAACTGCTCCCTCAACCGGGGCTCGTCCTGCGCCAGTTCCACCGCGGTCGCCTCGCCCCGCCGGGCCAGCGCGGCCAGCGCGGACGCCTCCACCTCCGCGAGCCACTCCGCGTCCGGCGCCCCGGCCTTGGCCATGTCCTTGATCAGCGCGGCCCGCGCCCGCGCGGCGACGGCGATGGCGGTGGACGCGTGCACGACCGCCACGAGCTCGGTGGGAAACACGAACACGGTGTGCCGCATGCCGTGCATCCGCACCAGCGTCCGGTCCTCGTACAGGGCCCGCTCCATCTCCGGCACGGTCTTCGTCGCGTCCACGAGCCGCGCGCCCACGGCAAGGAAGACGCTCGCGGGATCCGTCCCGTGCAACGCGACCAGCGACGTCCCGACCTCCTCCGGCGTGCCCGCCCGCGCGGCCCCGGCCAGCCGCTGCCCGACCGCGAGCCGAGCCCGCCGCTCGGCCACCCCGATGTACCGCCGCTGCCCACTCACGCCGCCACCACCCCTGTCCCGCTCGTCGTCCTCGCCCGGCCCTGGTCCGGTCCTGGTCCTGGTCCTGGTCCTGGTTCGGTCCCGCCCGTGAATTCTCCGTCCTGGAGGGCTCCGAGGGGACGGACGGCCTCGTTCCCGTGCACCCCTTTTGCCTATTGCTGTGCTGATTTTGTTCGACTTCCGGGCGTTCCGTGAACACTCGCATTCGGAGCGGTCGTTATTCGTTTCCGTCGGACAGGCATCAGCCGCCATCCTGAGGGCTACTCTCAACGCACCGACGGACGGGCGCCCGCCCCCAACGCCGCGTCGGACATCTCAAGGTCCCACCACACACGCACAAGGAGACCCGCCATGGGTACCTTGATCATTTTAGCGATCCTCGTTCTGGTCGTCATGGGGTTCAGCAACCCCGTCTGGTGGCTCGCCGCGGCCGCCCTGCTCTATCTGCACCTCCGCTACGGCCGCACCGGCCAGGGGTCCTCGGGCTCCTCGTCGACCGGCGGAGCCCCGCGTTCCGCGGGCTCGTCGGCGCGGTTCGACTCGAGCTACCGCGCGTACCGTCAGCGCCGTGACCAGCAGGCCAGGTGGGAGCGCCGCTACCGCCGCGAGCGCCCCTGGATGACCCGCCAGAAGCGCAGCTGACCGCGGGTGGGGCGGGCGGGGCTCAGCCCAGGCCCGGCGCTCCCCAGATGGGGAACCACCGGCCCAGGTCCTGCTCCACCCGCAGGTCGTTCGCGAGTGCCGCCCTGATCTGCAGCTCCAGCGCGTTGTCGCGCCGCTCGCCGCCCCCGGGCTGCGGCGCGAACGGGTAGAAGGTGCCGCGCTTGTAGAGATAGACGAGCCCGAGCCGCCGCTTGTCGCCGTCCTGGAAACCGACCACCGAGCACAGCAGCTGCGGCCCGAACCCGCTGCCCTCCAACGCGCTGTTCACCGCGTGCAGATCGCTGACGAGCGCGGGCAGATCGTCCGGCTCGCGCCGCGACACCAGCCAGGTGTACCCGTAGTCGTCCCGGCGCACCTCCACCGGCGGCCCCGTCCGCTCCGCGTCGGCGTCGAGCAGCGCCCGCACTTCCTGTCGTACGTCGTCGAAGGCGGCCCCCTCGACGGTCGCGAAGCACACCGAGCCGTGCCCGGTCGGTGTGAACCCGGCCGCGGCTTCCAGGGTCACGGCGGCCGACGGCAGCCCGAAGAGCTGGTCGAGGTCGGGTGCCGCGGGCTTGCTGCGGCCCAGGAGGATGTCGAGGAGCCCCATGCTCAGCCCGCCTTCCCGGGCCTTGGCGCCTCACCCAACTCGCCGGAGATACGGGCGAGTTGATCGAGCCGCTGTTCCAAGCTCGGGTGGGTCGAGAACAGCCGCTGGACGCCCGGCTCGGCACCGAGCGCGGGCGTGAAGTAGAAGGCGTTGAACGCCTGCGCCGTCCGCAGGTCCTTCGTCGGAATCCGGGCGATGTCACCCGTGACCTTGGTCAGCGCGGACGCCAGCGCCGACGGCCGCCCGGTGAGCAGGGCCGCGGCCCGGTCGGCGGCCAGCTCCCGGTACCGGGACAGCGCCCTGATGAGCAGGAAGCTGATCGCGTAGACGGCTGCGGAGACGGTCATGACGGCCATGAACACGATGGCCGTGTTCTGATCCCTCCGTCCTCCGCCGAACAGCTGCGAGTAGAAGGCGAACCGCACGATGAGCCCGGCGATGACACCGAGGAACGAGGCCACGGTGATCACCGCGACGTCCTTGTGCGCCACATGCGACAGTTCGTGCGCCAGCACGCCTTCGAGTTCGTCCGGCTCCAGCCGCCTGAGCAGCCCTGTGGTCACACACAGCACGGCATGATCGGGATTCCGCCCGGTGGCGAAGGCGTTGGGCATGTCCATATCGGATACGGCGACCGCGGGCTTGGGCATGTCCGCCATGGCACACAGGCGGTCGACGACCCCGTGCAGCTGGGGAAACTCCTCCCGCTCCACGACCCGCCCGCGCATCGCGTACAGCGCGATCCGGTCCGAGAACCAGTACTGCGCGCCGAGCAGCGCAGCCGCGATCACCACCACCAGCACCCAGGACTTCAGCAGCACGATCAACGCGGCCACGAACGCCACGTACAGCAGCCCGAGCAGGAACAGCGTGGCCCCCATCCGCACGGTCAGCCGTCGGTCTGCCTGAAAGCGGCTCTGCATCACGATCACCTCGAAATCGGGCACTCGTCCCGATTCCAGTGTGCACCCGGGCATTTCTACGAATGGATCTGCACCAGTCCTGCACCAGGCAAAGAACGACAAAGCCCCGCCCTTGCCCGAGGGGCAGTGGCGGGGCTCCGAAGCCGCGAGGCCTACGCGTCGATCAGACGCCGATCGGACGCCGACCGGACGGTGCATCGATCACACGTCGTAGTACAGCTCGAACTCGTGCGGGTGCGGACGCAGCTGCAGCGGGGCGATTTCGTTCGTGCGCTTGTAGTCGATCCACGTCTCGATCAGGTCGGCCGTGAAGACGTCGCCCGCGAGCAGGAACTCGTGGTCGCGCTCCAGGGAGTCGAGGACGGCCGGGAGGGAGGTCGGGACCTGTGCGACGCCCGCGTGCTCCTCGGGAGCCAGCTCGTAGAGGTCCTTGTCGATCGGCTCGGCCGGCTCGATCTTGTTCCTGATGCCGTCCAGGCCGGCCAGCATCAGGGCCGAGAAGGTCAGGTACGGGTTGCCGGAGGAGTCCGGCGCGCGGAACTCGACGCGCTTGGCCTTCGGGTTCGAGCCCGTGATCGGGATACGCATGGCCGCGGAGCGGTTGCGCTGCGAGTAGACCAGGTTGATCGGGGCCTCGAAGCCGGGGACCAGACGGTGGTACGAGTTCACCGTCGGGTTGGTGAAGGCCAGCAGCGACGGCGCGTGCTTGAGGATGCCGCCGATGTAGAAGCGGGCGGTGTCCGACAGGCCCGCGTAACCGGCCTCGTCGTAGAACAGCGGGTCGCCGTTCGCCCACAGCGACTGGTGGACGTGCATGCCCGAGCCGTTGTCACCGAAGATCGGCTTCGGCATGAAGGTCGCGGTCTTGCCGTTGCGCCAGGCGACGTTCTTCACGATGTACTTGAAGAGCTGGAGGTCGTCGGCCGCGGCGAGCAGCGTGTTGAACTTGTAGTTGATCTCGGCCTGGCCGGCGGTGCCCACCTCGTGGTGCTGGCGCTCGACCTGGAGGCCGGACTTGTTCAGCTCCAGGGAGATCTCGGCGCGCAGGTCGGCGAAGTGGTCGACCGGCGGGGTCGGGAAGTAACCGCCCTTGTAGCGGACCTTGTAGCCGCGGTTGTCCTCGATGGCGCCGGTGTTCCAGGCGCCCGCCTCGGAGTCGATGTGGTAGAAGGACTCGTTCGACTTGGTCTCGAAGCGCACGCTGTCGAAGACGTAGAACTCGGCTTCGGGGCCGAAGTACGCGGTGTCGGCGATACCGGTCGACGCGAGGTACGCCTCCGCCTTCTTCGCCACGTTGCGCGGGTCGCGGGAGTACTGCTCGCCCGTGATCGGGTCGTGGATGAAGAAGTTGATGTTGACCGTCTTGTCGCGGCGGAACGGGTCGACGCGCGCGGTGGACAGGTCGGCGCGGAGCGCCATGTCGGACTCGTGGATGGCCTGGAAGCCGCGGATCGAGGAGCCGTCGAAGGCCAGTTCCTCGGTCGGGTCGAAGGCCTCTGCCGGCACCGTGAAGTGCTGCATCACGCCAGGCAGGTCGCAGAAGCGGACGTCGACGAACTTGACGTCCTCGTCCGCGATGAACTTCTTGGCCTCGTCGGCGTTCTGGAACATCCAGCTCCTCCTACTCCCGACCATGTCCGACCGGGGTGGTAGTTCGTTCGTGCGGCCAGTGCGGTGGCACACGCTGACCCCGACCCTAGGGACGGGTGATTTCTCGAGCGTGACCCATTTGTTTCATCCAAGTTAACCGGACCGGGCCCGGTACACCCCACCTGTCCGCATACCAAAACGCGCGCAGTACCGTGGACGGGTGGACAACAGGCAAGCATTCGGATCGTGGCTCTCCGGACCCCGCGCGGCCGCGGAGGAAGCCGGTGCCGACTTCGGATACCGCGGCGAACAACTGGGGCTGCCTGAGTCCGGCCCCGGGTCGATCGCCCGCCCGGGAAGGCGCCTCGGCGCCCTCGCCGTCGACTGGGGCCTGTGCCTCTTGATCGCATACGGCCTGATCACCGACGGCTACGGCCAGGCGACCGGAAACTGGGCACTGCTCATCTTCTTCGCCGTGAGCATCCTGACCGTCGGCACGGTCGGCTCCACCCCGGGCAAGCGCCTGTTCGGCCTCCGGGTCCTGGCCCTCGACACCGGCACGGTCAACCCCCTCCGTGCCCTCCTGCGCACGGCCCTCCTGTGCGTAGCCCTCCCGGCCCTGATCTGGGACCGCGACGGCCGAGGCCTCCACGACCGCTTGGCCCGCACGGTAGAGGTACGGATCTGAGGACGCGCTGAGTTGGGACGCCCCTTCGGGGGGGAGACCCACTCAGGGGCGCCCCGAAGGGGCGCGGGGAACTGCGCGAGCAACCACAACGGACCGGCAGTCGCCAATCCGCAGAACCACCCCCGACATACGCCGAAGGGCGCCGGAACCCACAGGTTCCGGCGCCCTTCGAATTCCGGCCAAGCCCAGCCCAGCGGCAGCGTCACCGCATCTTCGGGCCGCCGCGAGGCATCCGCATCCCCTTGGGCATCGGCCCCTTCGGGAGGGGCATGTTGCTCATCAAGTCGCCCAGGGCGCGCAGCCGGTCATTCGTCGCGGTGACCTGAGGGCCGCTCAGGACACGCGGCAGCTTCAGCATCGTCGTGCGGAGCTTCTTGAGCTCGACCTGGCCCTCGCCCGTGCCGACGAGGATGTCGTGCACCGGCACGTCGGCGACGATGCGGGCCATCCTCTTCTTCTCGGCGGCCAGCAGGCTCTTCACCCGGTTCGGGTTGCCCTCGGCGATCAGTACGATGCCCGGCTTGCCGACGGCCCGGTGCACCACGTCCTGATTGCGGTTCATCGCCACCGCCGGCGTCGTCGTCCAGCCGCGCTTCATGTTGTCGAGCACTGCTGCTGCCGCGCCCGGCTGGCCCTCCATCTGCCCGAAGGCCGCCCGCTCGGCCCGGCGCCCGAAGACGATCGCCGTCGCAAGGAAGGCGAGCAGAAGGCCGAGAATGCCGAGATAGACCGGGTGACCGATCCAGAAGCCGATCGCGAGGAAGACACCGAGGGTGACGATTCCGACAGCCGCGAGTACAAGACCGATTTTTGAGTCGGCCTTGCGGGTCATCTTGTAAGTCAGGGCGATCTGCTTGAGCCGCCCGGGGTTCGCAGCGTCCGCTGCGGATTCCTTCCTCGCCATGCCGAGAAGTCTACGTGGCGCGGGAAGCGGGGACGACGGCGGTACGGGGTCGGCCGTCGCCGGCCGGCTTTCAACGGCCGGCCTTGACGCGGGGAGGCGCGGGGAGATGCGGAGGAGTCGGGGACTCAGGGGCGAGCGGTGAAGGACTGCTCCAGGACGCGCTGGGCCTCGACCCGGTCCTTGGCGCGGCGGCGGTCCTCCAGGACGGAGGTCCAGGCGTTGCGGCGGGCGGTGCGCTGGCCGTTGCTCATGAGCAGGGACTCGACGGCACGGAGTGCATCGGTGAAGGACGGAATCGCTGTGGCGCGTACGGGCGTGGCCTGCATTGTGGAGGTCCCCCCTCGGGATGGCGGCTCTGGCTAGGGATGTACCTGGCGTAAGAGCACTGTCACTGAATGGTGTTACCAGGGCGTGACCGACCGGTCAAACGCCAATGAAACCTTGATACGCAGGCCGGAAACACTGACGCGGCCCTGACGTGGCCCCCATCTGCGGGGACGGTCAGAACCGCGTCGTATTGGCCACTACCGGCGGGTAGCTTCTTGTGCGCAGATTCACACGTTCATGTGGCACTGCGTGCCATCTCGCAGGGTGGCGCGCCCTGGTTCAGACGGCCTGCGAAGCGACGTACGCGCCACGCTTCTCGATGGCCATCTGGTACAGGCGGCCCGCCCGGTACGAGGAGCGGACCAGCGGGCCCGACATCACACCGGAGAAGCCGATCTGCTCGGCCTCGTCCTTCAGCTCCACGAACTCGTGCGGCTTCACCCAGCGCTCGACGGGGTGGTGACGTACGGACGGGCGCAGGTACTGCGTGATGGTCACCAGCTCGCAGCCCGCCTCGTGCAGCTGCCGCAGCGCCTCGCTGACCTCTTCACGGGTCTCGCCCATGCCGAGGATCAGGTTCGACTTCGTGACCAGACCGTAGTCGCGGGCCTCCGTGATGACCTTCAGCGAGCGCTCGTAGCGGAAGCCCGGGCGGATGCGCTTGAAGATGCGGGGGACCGTCTCGACGTTGTGCGCGAAGACCTCCGGGCGGGAGGAGAAGACCTCGGCGAGCTGGGCCGGCTCGGCGTTGAAGTCCGGGGCGAGGAGTTCGACCTTGGTGCGGCCGGCCTCGCGGCCCGCGGTCTGCTCGTGGATCTGGCGCACGGTCTCGGCGTACAGCCAGGCGCCGCCGTCCTCGAGGTCGTCGCGGGCGACGCCGGTGATCGTCGCGTAGTTCAGGTCCATCGTGACGACGGACTCGCCCACGCGGCGCGGCTCGTCGCGGTCCAGGGCCTCCGGCTTGCCCGTGTCGATCTGGCAGAAGTCGCAGCGCCTCGTGCACTGGTCGCCGCCGATGAGGAAGGTGGCCTCTCGGTCTTCCCAGCACTCGTAGATGTTGGGACAGCCCGCCTCCTGGCAGACCGTGTGCAGGCCCTCGCTCTTCACGAGGTTCTGCATCTTCGTGTACTCGGGGCCCATTTTCGCCCGGGTCTTGATCCACTCGGGCTTGCGCTCGATGGGGGTCTGGGCGTTCCTGACCTCCAGGCGCAGCATCTTGCGTCCGTCGGGTGCGACTGCGGACACATCGGCTCCCTGTAGCTTCGATTCTTCGGCGTACACCAGGGTACGCCCGTGCGGTTCTCGGCCCCCGTGGTGGGCAACCTTCGGGAACGGGGGTGCATTCCCGGGCCCTGTTTCCGCCCCGCCGCCCTTACCCGTCCCATCCCTGGGGCTCCGCCCCAGACCCCGTTGCCTGGCTGTCGGGTGCGGGTTGGGTGTGGCTGGTCGCGCAGTTCCCCGCGCCCCTGGAAGGTGGGGCTGCGCCCCCACCTTCCAGCCCGTCCGGCGTTTGGACGGGTAAGGGCGGCGGGGGCGGAAAAAGGCTCTACACCGCGGCCCGTTCCACCTCGCGCGGCTTCAGTTCCGCGTTCTCCAAGACGTCCCTCAGGTGCCGCTCGGCCATGGGCAGTACCTCCGCGATGGTGAGGTCGCGCCCCAACTCGTGGGCCAGCGACGTGACACCCGCGTCACGGATCCCGCAAGGGATGATCTTGTCGAAGTTGGACGTGTCCGGATTCACGTTGAGGGCGAAGCCGTGCATGGTGACGCCCTTGGCGACACGGATACCCACGGCACAGATCTTGCGATCCTCACGGCGCTGCCCGGCGTTGGAGGGCGCGTACTCGGGCCCGTTGAGGCGAGGGTCGAACTCCTCGTCGGCGAGGCGAGGGTCGAAGTCGAGGGAGAGCCCCCCGAGGGCGGGACGCTCCGCCACCGGGTCACCGAGGACCCAGACACCGGCCCGCCCCTCCACCCGGCTCGTCTCGACACCGAACTCCGCGCAGACACGGATCATCGCGTCCTCGAGGCGGCGGAGATGGGCGACGACGTCGACGGGACGCGGGAGCTTCTGGATCGGGTAGCCGACAAGCTGCCCGGGACCGTGCCAGGTGATCTTGCCGCCACGGTCCACGTCGACGACGGGCGTGCCGTCGAGGGGCCGCTCACTGTCCGCCGTGCGTCGCCCCGCCGTGTAGACCGGCGGGTGCTCGAGGAGCAGACAGGTGTCGGGGATCTCGTCCTGGAAGCGGGCCGCGTGCACACGGCGCTGCTCGTCCCAGGCCTCCTGGTACTCGACGGCGTCCGCACCGAAACCCATCCGGACGAACCGCAACTCACTCACGGCAAGCGCCTCCCTGGCACGACTCGTAAGGCGCGTACGCGCCCCACGCCACTGTACGTCCGGCCGATGCCCGTCAGCCCTGGGGCCAATCCTCACACGATCGGATGAATGCGGGTCGAAGTGTGCGATCGCGCGCTTACAGACCGCTACATTCGCGCCGTTCACGAGGCTTTCAAGGGCTGCTCAAGGCACGGCGGCCGACCTCGCCCGGGCCTGTCCGTGCAGGCCCCCAGCCCGGAAGGCAGGAGTTCGCACCGCAGATGACGGAACGACCCGCGCAGCGCACCCCCAACCGTCAGCTCGCCGCACTTATCGCAGAAGCGGGGTTCTCCAACGCGGGGCTCGCCCGTCGAGTGGACCAGCTCGGCCTCGAACACGGGCTCGATCTCAGATACGACAAGACATCGGTGACCCGCTGGCTGCGCGGTCAGCAGCCACGGGGCACCACACCGGCCCTGATCGCCGAGGTCTTCACCCGCCGCCTCGGCCGCCGGCTCACCGCACAGGACCTCGGCCTCGACGCGTGCGCCCCGGTGTACGCCGGGCTCGAGTTCGCCGCCACGCCCGAGGAGGCCGTCGACATCGTCGGCGGGCTGTGGCGCAAGGACTCCGGAAGCCACGCGGAGCTGCGCAAGATCGCGTTCACTCCGGCGGGGCTCGTCGTGCCCAGCCGTGACTGGCTGATCGGCCGGGCCGACGACCGGGTGGGCCGCGGTGACCCCGGGGCCGCACGGATCCCCGCGCAGGGCCGCCCGGCCGTGCCCCGGCAGCGCACGCAGACCGAGCGCGGGCCGGGCCAGCGGGTGACCGCGGGCGACATCGCGGCCCTGCGCTCGGTCGGCGAGCTCTTCCGCGCGCTCGACAACGCGTACGGCGGCGGGCACGCCAGGCAGGCCCTCGTGCGCTACCTGGAGCACGAGCTGGAGCCGATGCTGCGCGGCACGTACGGCGAGCAGACCGGGCGCCGGCTGTTCGCCGCGGCCTCCGATCTGACCCGGCTGGCGGGCTGGACCTCGTACGACATCGCCGCGCACGGACTGGCACAGCGGTACTTCGTACAGGCGCTGCGCCTCTCGCAGGCGGCGGGGGACCGGGCGTACGGCTCGTACGTGCTCGTGACGATGAGTCGACAAGCCGTCTATCTGGGGCACGGCCGGGAGGCGGTGCAGTTGGCCCGGGTCGCCCAGCAGGGCGTGGGCTCGTCGGCGCCGCCCGTCGTCCAGGCGCTGCTGTACGCGGTCGAGGCGCGCGGCCATGCCGTGCTGGGCGAGGTCCGGGCGGCCACGGCCTCGCTGGTGCGGGCCGAGCGGGCGCTGGAGACCGCGCGGCCCGGCGACGAAGTCCCGTACTGGGCGCGGTTCTTCGACGAGGCGCAGCTCGCGGACGAGTTCGGGCACTGCCACCGCGATCTCCAGCAGTACCGCGCGGCCGCCCAGCACGCGGAGCGCTCCCTCCAGCTCCGCGCGCCCGGCTACGCCCGCAGCCGGCTCTTCTGCCGGGTCGTCCTGGCCTCCGCCCGGCTCGGTCTCGGCGAGCTCGACCAGGCCTGCCAGTTGGGCGCGGAGGCGGCGACGCAGGCCGCGGAGATGCGGTCCGTGCGGGCGCTGGAGTATGTACGCGACTTCGAGCGGCGGCTGGAGCCGTATCGGGACGCGGCGCCGGTGCGGGGGTATCGCGACAAGGTCGCGGCACTTGGCTGAGGGCCACTGTGGGAACGGCTGTATTCCGCTGCGGGGCGGCTGTGGCTGGTCGCGCAGTTCCCCGCGCCCCTAAGGGGCGCGGGGTGGAGGCCCCGCCCCGCGACGGGACCTCCACCCCTGCTCTCGCGCGCCTAAGCGGTCTCGGTGCAGTCCGGTGCGGTCTGGCAGCGCCCTGAAGGGGCGCGGGGCTGCGACATTTGCGGCTCCGCCGCGCGGGCGCGACCAGCCACGACGCACCCGCAGACGACCCACCGGACATCCAGCGAAGCGCTCAGGCGGCGGTCGAGGCCGTTAACCGGGCCGGTGCGGACGGTGAGTTGATGCCCAGATCCGTCAGGAGGGCCGTCGCCGCCCGGTGGCCCGAGTGCAGGGCGCCCTGGACCGTGCTGGTGTCGCGGTGGTCGCCGCAGACGTACAGGCCGGCCAGGAGGCGGACCGGGCGGCGGAGGTCGTGCGGGGGCGGCATCGCGGGGACGGCGTCCGGGGTGTGGTGGACCGCGAGCAGCTCCCAGCGGTGGGTGGCGGTGCCGTAGAGGGCGGCCAGGTGGGCGCGTACGGCCCGGTCCGGGTCCGCGGGCGGTGCGCCGAGGAGCGTGGACGAGATCAGGGCGCGGCCCGCGGGCGCGCGGGACGGGTCGACCTGGCTCATGACGGCGGTGTGGGCCACCGGGCCGCGGCGGTCCGCGTCCAGGACCAGCGCCGCCTCCGTCAGAGGCGCCTCGTCGGCCGTGTGGTGCACCACCGTCACGGGGTGGAACGGCGGTACCCGCAGACCGGGCAGCAGCTCGGCGGCGGCGCTGGCGCCGGTCGCCACCAGGACGGCCCGGCAACGGAGTTCACCGTGGTCCGCCGTCGTCACGGAGGTCGTCGACACGGACGTGACGCGCACTCCGGTACGGACCGTCCCGGGCGGCAGGGCTCCCGCGAGCAGCTCCGGCAGTGTGTCGGCGCCGCCCTCCGGGACGCACAGGCGGCCGGAGGCGAAGGCGCGCAGCGCGAGGTCCGCGCACCGGCTGGACGTCGTCAGATCCGGGTCGCAGAGCAGCGCGGCGAGGAGCGGGCGCAGAAAGCCCTCCACCGTACGGGCGGGCATGCCGCGCGCCGCGAGCGCCCGCCCGGCGGGCCGCTCCGGACGGGCCAGCAGCCGCTCCACGGGGACCGTCGAGATACGCCCCAGGGCCGCGGCGAGCCGGGCCTGGTCGAGGGCACCGCCGAGGGGCGGGAACGCCCGCGAGAGGGGCGGGGCGGTGGCCGCCGGTATCTGCCGGGACCGGCGAGGAGGGCTCACCAAGGCGCGTGCCGCATCCAGTGCGCCCCGTGCGCCCCCGGCGCTCGCTGGCTCGCCCGCACGGTGGACGCGGCCGTCGGCGTGGACCAGAACGCCCGGCGCGAACGGGCGCAGGACGAGGGCGTCGAGGCCCGGTGTCAGCCGCAGCTCCGGATACGACGTGGAGAGGAGCCGGCCGATGCGGTCGAGACGGAAGCCGTCGACCTTCTCGGTCGTCATACGGCCACCCACGTAAGGGGCGGCCTCCAGGACCACGGTCGTTACACCTGCGCTGTTCAGCCGATGGGCGGCCGAGAGTCCCGCGACCCCGGCCCCCACGATGACGACGTCCGCCTGACAAGCGGGCTCAAGCACGTGCCCCTCCCCGAGGTCGCGCGGTTGCTGGGGACGTCATGCCCCCAACAGGCTTCCGGAATACCCGAGTTCGGGATGAGGGTAGAGCCGCGGACGGCCGGGGGAAGTCGCGCATGAACAGGGCACGGGCGCACGCCGGTCGCATGTGGCCGCGACCGCCGACTCGCGACTATGCCCGAGCCAACTGCCCCTGTCCGGAGCCTCTACGCCCGCGCCGACCGGATCGCCTCCTCGATGCCCGGGAACGCGAACGTGAAGCCCGACTCCAACAGCCGCGTGGGAAGCACCCGTTGGCTCCCCAGCACATCCGCGGCCATCTCGCCGAGCACGAGCCTCAGCACGGGCGCGGGCACCGCGAAGAGGGTGGGCCGGTGCAGCACGCGCCCCATCGCGGCCGTGATCTCCCGGTTGGTGAGCGGCTCCGGGGCCGTCAGGTTGAAGGGGCCCGACAGAGTCTCCGTGTCGAGCAGATGCCGCAGCGCGGCCACCTCGTCGTGCAGCGCGATGTAGCTCCAGTACTGGCGCCCGTCGCCGAGACGCCCGCCGAGCCCCGCCTTGAACAGCGGGAAGAGTCGCCCCCAGGCGCCGCCCTTCGCGGCCACCACGAGCCCGGTGCGCGCGAAGACGGTCCGGATGCCGGCCTCCTCCGCGGGCGCCGCCGCCTCCTCCCACTCCACGCACATCGAGGGCAGGAACCCGCCCGCGGGAGGCGTGCTCTCGTCCACGGCCCGCTCGCTGGTGTCTCCGTAGATACCCATCGCGCTGCCGTTCAGGAAGACTCGTGGCGGCCGGTCGAGCGAGGCGACGGCCTCCGCGAGCGCGGCCGTGCCGAGCACCCGGCTGTCACGGATCCTCCGCTTGTACGCGTCCGTCCAGCGGTGGTCGCCGATCCCCGCCCCCGCGAAGTTCGCCACGGCGTCGCAGCCGACGAGCCCCGCCGCGTCGACGTACTGCCGCTCGGGGTCCCACTCGACCTCGTCCTTCGCCCGGGGCGTACGGCGTACCAGCCGCACCACCTCGTGCCCGTCAGCGATCAGCGAGCGCGTCAGCGCCCCGCCGATGAGACCGGACGCGCCGGCCACGGCGATTCGGGAAGATTCCATGGCCCCATCCTCCTTCAGAGCCTGTGTCACATCCCCGGCCGGGCGCCCGCCGCCTGGTGCGTGCGCTGATCCGGCCGGGGATGTGACGAAGGCTCTCAGGCCCTCCGGAGCGGCCCGTCAGAGGTGGCCGAAATCCCGGACAACGCCTCGCACTCCCGCCGTACAGTGACCTCCATGCCCGAGCTGCACATACGCACCGCCCGGCCCGACGACGAAGACGCTCTGGGCCGTCTCGACCGCGCGACCTGGTCCTATCTGCATGCGGTCAGACCACAGGAGCAGCCGCCGTACGAGCCGTTCTTCAACGAGCGCTTCGGACCCCACGACCACTTGGTCGCGGAGCTGGCCGGACGCCTCGTCGGCTATGTACGGCTCGGTTTCCCCACCCCGCTCGCCTCCAACGCGCACGTACGGCAGATCCAGGGCCTCGCCGTCGCCGACGAGGCACGGGGCAACGGCGTGGGCCGGGCGCTGATCCGCGCGGTCGTCGCGGAGGCCCGCCGCCAGGGCGCGCTCCGGATCACCCTGCGCGTCCTCGGCCACAACACCCCGGCCCGCAAGCTGTACGAGTCGGAGGGCTTCGTGGTCGAGGGCATCCAGCCGGGGGAGTTCTATCTGGACGGGGAGTACGTGGACGACGTACTCATGGGGCTCAGCCTCTGAGCCGAGCCGGTCCGCGGTCTTCCCCGGGACGTGATCCTCAGGACGTGACGAGGTCGCCCGTGTCCACCGGAGACGTGGCCTGCGCCGCGCGCCGGGCCTCGCCCGCGACCTCGTCGGCGGTCAGCACGTAACCCGTCTCGTCGTCGCTCGTGGAGCGGGCGAAGACGACGCCGTACACCTTGCCGCCGGTGGTCAGCAGAGGGCCGCCGGAGTTGCCGGGGCGGACCGTGGAGCGGATCGAGTAGATCTCGCGGGTGACCGTGTCGGAGCCGTAGATGTTCTGGCCCCTGGCGTTGATCTTGTTCGCGACGGTGGCCGCCTGGAGGTCGAGGCCGCCGTCCTGCGGGTAGCCCGCGACCACGGCCGCGTCGCCGCGGGTGGCGCTCGCGTCGAACGGCAGCACGGGGGCCTTGAGGCCCGGCACGTCGAGCACGGCCACGTCCTTCTGCGGGTCGAAGAGGACGACCTTCGCCTCGTACGCCCGGCCCGTGCCGCCCACGCGTACGGTCGGGTCGTCGATGCCCGCCACCACGTGGGCGTTGGTCATCACATGCTCGGCCGCGTACACGAAACCGCTGCCCTCGCGGCCCTGGGTGCCGACGGCGCCCTCGACCTTCACGGTGGAGCGCTGCGCGGCCAGCGTGGCGGCCGAGGTGACGCTGTCCCCGGAGGGCTTGGCGACGCTGGCCGCCGGCTCGTTCTCGAAGGGGTTGAAGACCTGCGGGAAGCCCGCCTCCGTCAGGGCCGAGGTGGCCCGGGAGAACCAGGCCGGAGTGGTCTCCGGCATCGCGTCCTGTACCGCGCCGAGCAGCGCGGAGTTACGGATCGACGAGGTGACGACCGGCGAGGCGGACGCGCCGAGGACGCTCGCGGCGACCCACGCCACGAGCAGCACGGCGACCGAGTTGGCCGCGGCCCCGCCCACTCCGTCGGCCACGCGCAGCGGGCCCTGGTCCAGCTCGCGCCGCAGCTTCAGGGCCAGGCGGCCCGCCAGCTCGTGGCCCACCGCGGCGGGCAGCAGCACCGTGAGCACCGCCGTGACCGTCGCCGTCGTGCTCCCCGCCGTCACCAGGTCCATCGTCCAGGGCAGCACCCATACGCCGATCACGGCACCGCCCACGAAGCCGGCCAGCGAAACACAGCCGGCGACGAGTCCGCGCCGGTAGCCGGACGCCGCATAGCCGAGGATCACCAGCAACAGCAGGATGTCGAGCAGGTCCACGGAGCTCCCTTTCTCTTGGGCCTCCTAGTACGTGCCGGGCGGGCCCAGTGATCAGGTACGCGCGCGTGGAAACCGGCCAACCGGCACGCGCGCGTGGACCTGTAGAAACGTCCCGGACCGGGAGGTTGGTTCCACCGGGTGGCAGACCACACATCGCGGACGGCCCAGGTGTCCCGGAGAGTGGATCTCATGTGCGCCCACCGAACCCCGCCCGCGCGACGCGCCCGGGGCGCGCTGCGAGCGGTGTGCGCGGGGTGGGGGCGGCGGGTCCGGCGGGTCCGGTCGGGCCGTACGGGCGCAGCACGCCCGCCGGGCGGCGCGCGTCCGCCGCTCGCGGCGCGCATACCCCGGCCTGTGCGCATCGCCCTCGCCTGTGTCCCCGGGCTCGCGGCCGTCGTCGCGCTGGTCCTGTGTGCCGTGGTCGTCGACCGGACGCCCGGCGGTGCCCGGCGTCCGGTCGCGGCGCGGGCCGGCACGGAGCATCAGGCCGCGCGGCCCGCCATCGTGCCGAGGGAGCGCTGGCTGGGCGACGCCGCCTACACGCGGCCGCCCACCCGGTACGCCGACCGCGTGTCCGCCGTGTTCGTGCACCACACCGACTCGCCGAACGGGTACGACTGCGCCGACGTGCCCCGGATCATCCGGTACCTGTACGTGGGGCAGGCCGGGGGCCGGAACTGGGACGACATCGGCTACAACTTCCTCGTCGACCGCTGCGGCACGATCTACGAGGGCCGGGCGGGCGGCACCGACCGCCCCGTCGTCGGCGCGCACACGCAGGGCTTCAACGTGGGGACGACGGGCATCGCGGCGATAGGCACCTTCACCGCGGGCGTGCCCGTCCCGAAGGCCATGACCGACGCCATAGCGGCCGTCGCCGCCTGGAAACTCGGTCTCGCGGACATCGACCCGCGCGCCCCCGTACGACTCGTCTCCACCAACAGCCTGAGCAAGTACCGGGCAGGCACCCGCGGAACCTTCACGGCCGTCTCGGGCCACACCGACGGCTACTGGACCGCGTGCCCGGGCGCGGCCCTGATGGCCCGCCTGCCCGAGATCAGACAGCACGCGGCCCACCTCCAGGGCAGGCGGTAGTGCCCACGCGGCGGCTCACAGCTACGCCACAGCAGACTCACCGATCTCCCAGAGCCGTGCCTCCTAGCGTCGAAGCACGCACTGACTGGAGGTGGGGATCGTGAACAGTCACGAGAACGTGAACAGCCGCAGGGACACGAGCAGTCACGGGAGCGGTCGGAAGAACGGGAGCGGTCAGAAGAACGAGAGCGGTCGGAAGAAGCGGCAGCCCCGGCGTACGCCCCTGTGGGCGCGGGCCGTGCGCAGCCCGTGGACCGTGGCCTGTGTGGTGGCCGCCGTCGTGGTGGGCCCGTCCGCCGCCACCGCGTCCGCGCTCGACCGGGCCAACGCGGCGCCCCCGCACAGTGCGCCGAGGGACGGCTCGCCCATGGCCAAGGACGCGCCCGGGACGGGTTTCGTGGTCCCGCGCAGGCCCGTCTGGTGAGACCGCGTCAGTCGGCGAACCGATCCCACAGCCGCGGGAAACGCTCCGCCAGCAGGGCCTGGTTCTCCAGGTCGAGCGGGGCGCCCAGCGGCTCGGGCGGCGCGGCCGGAATGCCCAGGTCCGGAGCGACCGTGGCGGTGAGCTGCTCGTACGCCTCGTCCGCCGCGTAGCCCAGCTCCTCGCCGTCCCCGTCGACCTCGTCGTCGAAGTCCGCGAGGAGATCGGCCAGCTTGTCGGGATCGTGCACGGCACCCTCGTACACCTCCCGGCCCTGGCCGATCAGCCAGCAGCGGAAGAAGTCGAAGGCGTCGTCGCTGGCCCCGTCGAGCAGGATCCAGGCGGCGCCCCACAGGTCCCAGGTGTACGCGCGGTTGTAGCGGGCCTCGAAGTGACGGGCGAAGTCGAGGATCATCTCGGGGTCGTCGAGGCGCAGGAGCCGCTCGACCAGCAGGTCGGCCTGCTCCTCGGGGTCGCCCTCGGCGGCCTCGCGGGTCGCGTCCACCAGCTCCCAGAACTCCGTCTCGTCCATCACGGGACAAGCATCGGGCCTGTGACCGGCCCGCGCACCCGGGGACGGACAGATCGTTATGCGCGCACATGCCGAAGGAATGACCGCTCGCAACCGGAGGAACGACCGACGGCAACCGGAGGAAAGCCCGACAGCAGATGTCGGCTTTCGGCGAGATGCTCGGCCCATGGAGACAACAGCACAGGAGACCGCACAGCCCCTCAAGGGAAAGATCGCCCTGGTCGCGGGCGCCACGCGCGGCGCGGGGCGGGCCATGGCAGTGGAACTGGGGCGCGCCGGGGCCACGGTGTACGCGACGGGACGGACCACTCGTGAGCACGTCAGCGAGGTCGGCCGGACCACCGAGACCATCGAGGAGACGGCCGAACTCGTCGACGCGGCCGCCGGTGCCTCCGGCCGGGGGATCGCCGTGCCGACGGACCACCTGGAGCCGGAACAGGTACGCGCCCTCGTCGACCGTATCGACCGCGAACAGGGCCGCCTCGACATCCTCGTCAACGACCTCTGGGGCGGCGACGTCCACCTCGACATGGGGTCGAGCGAGCAGCCGAACATGTGGGAGATGGACCTCGCCAAGGGACTGCGGGTCATGCGCCTCGGCATCGAGTCGCACATCGTCACCAGCCACTGCGCGCTGCCGCTCCTCGTCCGCAACCGGGGCGGGCTGCTCGTCGAGGTCACCGACGGGACCGAGGAGTCCAACCGCGACTACCGCAGGCCGTTCTTCTACGACCTCGCCAAGACGACTCCGATCCGCATGGCGCGCGACCTCGGCGAGGAGCTGAAGGAGTACGGCTGCACGGCGGTCTGCCTCACGCCGGGCTGGCTGCGCTCGGAGGCGATGCTCGACACCGCCTTCCACGTCACCGAGGAGAACTGGCGGGACGCCTGCGCGCAGGCCCCGCACTTCGCGATCTCCGAGTCACCCACGTACGTCGCGCGGGCCCTGGTCGCCCTCGCCGCCGACCCCGAGGTCGCGCGCTGGAACGGGCGGTCGCTGTCCAGCGGCGGCCTCGCCCAGGAGTACGGCTTCACGGACGTCGACGGCTCGGCGCCGGACGCGTGGCGGTACATCACCGAGGTGGAGCAGGCGGGCAAGCCCGCGGACGTCACGGGCTATCGGTAGCCCTCAGTCCTGCCCGGCGTCCTGCGCGGCCCTGGGCATGTAGTACGCGGCCGTCCGGGCGGCCGCCTCCGCGAAGCGCTCGCGGAGCCCGGACGGCTCCAGGACCTCCACCTCGGGTCCGAGGGCGAGGAGCTGGGTGTACGCCACGTCGTACGACTCGACGGACAGCGTGACCGTCACCCGGCCCTCGCCGTCGGGCGGGCCCGCCTCGGCCAGGGCCTCCTGCGCGGAGGGCGGATCGACGGCGTACTTCAGCTGCCGTGCGCCCGTCCCGGTGAGCCGTACCACGATCGTCGCCCGCAGGATCGAGCGCGCGAACTGCGCCGCGCGGTCCGCCCAGAAGCCGGGCAGGTCGAACCCCTCGTCGCGGCTGAAGCGTTCGCCGCCGTCCTCGACCGCCGTGAACCGGTCGATCCGGTAGACCCGGAACGAGCCGGGGTCCGGGACGCGGGCGCACACGTACCAGACGCCCGCCTTGAGCACGAGCCCGTACGGCTCCAACTCCCGCTCCACATCGGCCTCTTGGCGCCGATAGCGGGCGGTGATCCGGCGGTCGTCCCACACCGCCTCCGCGACGGCGGGCAGCAGTTCGGGGGTCTTCGGGTCGGTGAACCAGGCGGGGGCGTCCAGGTGGAAGCGTTGGGCGGCGGTGTGCTGGGCGTCGCGGAGGGAGGGGAGGAGGGCGGCCGACACCTTGAGCCGGGCGGCGGAGGCGGCGTCCTCGAGCCCCATCTCGCGCAGTGCGCCGGGGACCCCGGACAGGAACAGCGCCTCGGCCTCACTCCGGGCGAGCCCGGTCAGCCGGGTCCGGTACCCGCCGATCAGCCGGTACCCGCCGGCGCGGCCCCGGTCCGCGTACACCGGGACCCCCGCCTCCGACAGTGCCTGCGCATCCCGGGTGATCGTCCGCTCGGACACCTCCAGCTCCTGTGCCAGCTCGGCGGCGGTCATGGAGGACCGCGACTGGAGAAGCAGCACCATCTTGATGAGGCGGGCAGCACGCATGCCCCTCATGATGCCGGTTGCCTCCGGCGGTTGGGCCGGGTCGGGTTCGTGGTCGGCTGCGGGTTCGTGGGGGCTTGTCGCGCCGTTCCCCGCGCCCCTGAGAGGGGGGCCTGAGGTTGCGTCGTTCACTGCGGGTGGGTGGGGGCTTGCCGCGCAGTTCCCCGCGCCCCTTAGGGGCGCACCCGCAGCCGACGAACCCCGCTCGCCCACCCCGACAACAAAGGGACGCGCCGGCCACAAGCCGGCGCGTCCCATCGTTCACCCGGGCTTACAGCCCGTACCGCTCGCGGGCCTCCTTGACCGCCGAGGCCTTCACCTCGCCGCGTCGGGCAAGCTGGGCCAGGGCGGCGACGACGACGGACTGGGCGTCGACACCGAAGTGGCGGCGAGCCGCCTCCCGGGTGTCGGAGAGCCCGAAACCGTCCGCGCCCAGCGACGAGTAGTCCTGCTCGACCCACTGCGCGATCTGGTCGGGCACCTGCCGCATGTAGTCGGTGACCGCGAGGACGGGCCCCTCGGCCCCGTGCAGCGCCTGCCGCACGTACGGCGCACGGTCCTCCCCGCGCAGGAGCGCCGCGTCGGCCTCCAGCGCGTCCCGCCGCAGCTCCGTCCAGGACGTGGCGGACCACACGTCCGCGGCCACTCCCCACTCCTCCGCGAGCAGCTTCTGCGCCTCCAGGACCCAGTGGATCGCCGTACCGGAGCCGAGGAGCTGAATGCGCGCGGCGTTGGCGGCGGGCGAAAGCCCCGCGGACTCGGCCGTGTTGAAGCGGTAGAGGCCCTTGACGATGCCCTCGTCGATGCCGAGGCCCGACGGCTTCGCGGGCTGCGGCAGCGGCTCGTTGTAGACGGTGAGGTAGTAGAAGACGTTCGAGTCCTCGCCGGGCGCCGCCTCGCCGTACATCCGGCGCAGCCCGTCCTTCACGATCGTCGCGACCTCGTACGCGAACGCCGGGTCGTACGTCAGGGCGGCCGGGTTGGTCGCCGCGATGACGGGGGAGTGGCCGTCCGCGTGCTGCAGGCCCTCGCCCGTCAGCGTCGTACGGCCGGCCGTCGCGCCGACCAGGAAGCCGCGGCCGAGCTGGTCGCCGAGCTGCCACATCTGGTCGGCCGTGCGCTGCCAGCCGAACATCGAGTAGAAGATGTAGAAGGGGATCATCACTTCGCCGTGCGTGCTGTACGCGGTGGACGCGGCGATGAAGTCCGCCATCGAACCGGCCTCGGTGATCCCCTCGTTGAGGATCTGGCCGTCCTTGGCCTCCTTGTAGTACATCAGCTGGTCACGGTCGACCGGCTCGTACGTCTGGCCCTTGGGAGAGTAGATGCCGAGGGAGGGGAAGAGCGATTCCATGCCGAAGGTGCGCGCCTCGTCGGGGACGATCGGCACCCAGCGCCTGCCGGACTGCTTGTCGCGGACCAGGTCCTTGATGAGGCGTACGAAGGCCATGGTCGTCGCCAGGTTCTGCGAGCCGGAGCCCTTGTCGAACGCCGCGAACGCCTTGTCGGCCGGGGCGGGGAGCGGTGCCAGCGCGTGCGTACGGCGAGCGGGGGCCGGGCCGCCGAGGGCCGCGCGGCGCTCCTGGAGGTAGCGGACCTCGGGGGCGTCGGCGCCCGGGTGGCCGTAGGGGACCACGCCGTCCACGAACTGGCTGTCGGAGATGGGCAGTTCGAGCAGGTCACGCATCTGCTTGAACTCGTCCGTCGACAGCTTCTTCATCTGGTGGTTGGCGTTCTTCGACGCGAAGCCCTGGCCGAGCGTGAAGCCCTTGACCGTCTGGGCCAGGATCACCGTCGGGGCGCCCTTGTGCTCCACCGCCGCCTTGTAGGCCGCGTACACCTTGCGCGCCTCGTGACCGCCGCGGGAGAGGTGGAAGCACTCGAGGATCTTGTCGTCGCTCAGCAGCTTCGCCATCTCGACGAGCGCCGGGTCCGCGCCGAAGAAGTCCTGGCGGATGTAGGCGGCGTCACGGGTCTGGTACGTCTGCACCTGCGCGTCCGGCACCTCACGGAGGCGGCGTACGAGCGCGCCCGTGGTGTCGAGCTGGAACAGTTCGTCCCAGGCGTTGCCCCACAGGGACTTGATGACGTTCCAGCCGGCGCCGCGGAACTGGGCCTCCAGCTCCTGCACGATCTTGAAGTTCGCGCGGACCGGGCCGTCGAGGCGCTGCAGGTTGCAGTTGATGACGAAGGTCAGGTTGTCGAGACCCTCGCGGGAGGCGAGTGCGAGTGCCGCCGTCGACTCCGGCTCGTCCATCTCGCCGTCACCGAGGAACGCCCATACGTGGGACGCCGAGACGTCCTTGATGCCGCGGTTGGTGAGATAGCGGTTGAAGCGCGCCTGGTAGATGGCGGAGAGCGGGCCGAGGCCCATCGAGACCGTCGGGAACTCCCAGAGCCACGGGAGGCGTCGCGGGTGCGGGTACGACGGCAGGCCGTTGCCGCCCGCCTCCTGGCGGAAGTTGTCCAGGTGGGTCTCGTTCAGCCGGCCGTCGAGGAAGGCGCGGGCGTAGATGCCGGGGGAGGCGTGGCCCTGGATGTAGAGCTGGTCGCCGGACCCGTCGGCCTCCTTGCCCTTGAAGAAGTGGTTGAAGCCCGTCTCGTAGAGCCAGGCCGCGGAGGCGAAGGTGGCGATGTGGCCGCCCACGCCGTGTTTCGCGCCCCGGGTCACCATCGCGGCCGCGTTCCAGCGGTTCCACGCGGTGATCCTGCGCTCCATCTCCTCGTCGCCGTCCACTGCGGGCTCGGCGGCGGTCGGGATGGTGTTGACGTAGTCCGTCTCAAGCAGCTTGGGCAGCGCGAGGCCGTTGCCCTCGGCGCGTTCCAGAGTGCGGCGCATCAGATATGCGGCACGGTGCGGCCCGGCCGCCTTGGTGACGGCGTCCAGGGAGGCCTGCCATTCGGCGGTCTCCTCCGGGTCGCGGTCCGGGAGCTGGTCGAGCTCGCTCGGCTGGATTGCGGTGGGGTCGGTCATTGCGCCGCCTTCCGGATGCGGAGGGGGGTTCCCTCATCGGTAAGGGGTTCTCGGGGGTGCCCTTGGTCTTTGGCAGGACAGGGCGGCAGGCTTTGGTGAAAGCCCGTCGTCGACTGTAACTCTCTGATCGATGATCGATCAAAGGATTCCCGGGCAAAACCTCTTGATCACGAGAAAGTAGGCACGGGGTGCCTCGGCGTCAGGCACGGGGTGCCTGATTTTCGCAGGTGGGAGGTGTTGGTGGGGTACTTCTGAGCGGGCAGGCGCTCCACTGTTCCGGGCCAGGGCACTGTTCCGGGTCAGAGCACTGTTCCGGTCAGGAGGGTTCGCTGCCCGTCCTCGGTGCGCAGCCCAGCACATGCGCCTTCACCAGGTCCGCGATCAGCGGATCCCGGCGCCGGAAGGCCTCCACCAGCGCCTCGTGCTCCTCCGCGTACGACTGCTGGACCGTCCCCAGCCAGCGGATCGACAGGGCCGTGAAGACCTCGATGCCCAGGCCCTCCCAGGTGTGCAGCAGTACGGAGTTGCCCGCGGCGCGCACCAGTTCGCGGTGGAAGGCCACCGTGTGGCGGACCTGGCCGGTGCCGTCGGCCTTGCGGTCGGCCTCGTACAGGGCGGCGACGTGCGGCTCCAGGGCCGAGCAGTCGGCGGCGAGCCGCTCGGCGGCCAGTTCGGCGGCGATGGCCTCCAGGCCGGCCCGGACGGGGTAGCTCTCCTCCAGGTCCGCCGCGGTCAGGTTCCGTACGCGTACGCCCTTGTTGGGGGCCGACTCGATCAGGCGCAGGGACTCCAGCTCGCGCAGCGCCTCCCGGACGGGCGTCTGGCTGACCTCGAGCTCCGTGGCGATCCGGCGCTCCACGATCCGCTCGCCCGGCTTCCAGCGGCCGCTCACGATCCCCTCCACGATGTGCTCGCGGATCTGTTCGCGGAGCGAGTGGACGACGGGCGCGGTCATGAAGGCTCCTTAGGCGGGGGCACGCGGGCCCCTTAAGGCGTTGACGTCTAGACAATAAGGCCGTGCCCGGCGCGAGGAGAGTCGGACGGGGGCGCTTTCGCGCAGGTGAGACGAGACTTACACGCTGGCAGAGTGCCGCTTCCTGTCAAGCCTCGTAGCGGAAGCGGCCCGTCGCCGTCACAGGCCTGTCACGCCGGGAACGCGGGAGCGCGCCCACGGTGTGACCCCGGTGGCAGGGGCTCCCGCAAGAGGGTGCCCCTCCGAACCACCAGGGGGAACCATGGCCGGCAGGGGATGGACCGGAGGCGTGCGGGCCGCGGTCGCGGCGGCCGCCGCCGTGACGGTCGTCGGCATCACGGGGTGCGAACCGACGGAGGCCGGGGCGGTGGGCGAGCCGTCGGCCCCGGTGACCTCGACGGAGCCGGCGCCCGGCGGCACGTCGCCGCCGGGCCCCGGCGGAGCCTGCGTCTTCGTCAAGCCGGACGGCGCCGAGAGGTTCGGCCATGTCGGCTGGGGCTTCCGCGTCACCGGCACGGACCGCTGGGTGTACGGAGCGGTGGAGAACCCGAGCGGGAAGATCTACACCCCGCCGGGCGGCGACATCGGCGCCTGGCACGCGGAAGGGACGTACGCCCGCATGCTCAGCGACATGTCCCGGGACGCCCACTACCCCGGGACGTCGGAGCATCCGTACAGCCGCTACCGCTGCACCGGCGGGAAGACCGGTGACGTGGCGGCGGCCCGCGTGATGGTCGACGAGGTGGAGCGGCGGGGCTTCCTGGTGGGCATCGACCCGCGGACGGGCGAGATCGGCTCGCGGGACTGCCTGGACGCGACGTACGACGTGCTCAAGGCGTACAAGGCGCGGCGGCTGACCCCCGCGTACCAGACGGAGATTCCGAACGTGTGGGTGGAGTCGCTGGTGCTGTGGACGGACAGGACGCTCAAGCCGCGCTGAGCGCTCCGCTCGGTGCGGTGCTTCGTCTGCGGGTCCGTTGTGGCTGGTCGCGCAGTTCCCCGCGCCCCTACGGGGCGCTGTTGAACCGCGTGGGACTTCACCGGGCCCGTTCAGGAGTGGCCAAGACAGGAAGCGGGAAAGACGCGGCGCCCCCGTCCGGAGAAGTTCCGGGCGGGGGCGCCGCAGGTGGTGCGTACGAGACCTTGTGCGGGTCAGAGGCCGAGCTCGACCTCGAACTCGCCCGCCTCCAGGATCGCCTTGACCGCCGTCAGGTAGCGGGCGGCGTCGGCGCCGTCCACCAGGCGGTGGTCGTAGGAGAGCGTCAGGTACGTCATGTCGCGGACGCCGATCATGGTGCCCTCGTCCGTCTCGATGACGGCCGGACGCTTGACCGTGGCGCCGATGCCCAGGATCGCCACCTGGTTCGGCGGCACGATGATCGTGTCGAAGAGCGCGCCGCGCGAGCCGGTGTTGCTGATGGTGAAGGTCGCGCCGGACAGCTCGTCCGGAGTGATCTTGTTGGCCCGCACCTTGCCCGCCAGGTCGGCGGTGGCCTTGGCGATGCCGGCGATGTTCAGGTCGCCCGCGTGCTTGATGACCGGGGTCATCAGGCCCTTCTCGGAGTCCACCGCGATACCGATGCTCTCGGTGTCGAAGTAGGTGATCGTGCCCTCTTCCACGTTGATCCGGGCGTTGACGGCCGGGTGGGCCTTCAGCGCCTGGGCCGCAGCCTTCACGAAGAACGGCATCGGGGAGAGCTTGACGCCCTCACGGGCCGCGAAGGCATCCTTCGCCTTGGCGCGGAGCTTCATCAGCCGGGTGACGTCGACCTCGACGACCGAGGACAGCTGGGCCTGCTCGTGCAGGGCCTTCACCATGTTGTCGCCGATGACCTTGCGGATGCGAGGCATCTTGACGGTCTGGCCGCGGAGCGGAGAGGCCTCCAGGACCGGGGCCTTCTTGGCGGCAGCAGGGGCAGCGGCGGCCGGAGCCGGAGCTGCCGCGGCGGCCTTCGCGGCCTCGGCGGCGGCGATGACGTCCTGCTTGCGGATACGGCCGCCGACGCCGGTGCCCTTGACGGAGGCCAGGTCGACGCCGTTCTCGGCGGCGAGCTTGCGCACCAGCGGGGTCACGTACGCACCCTCGTCGGTGGGCTTCGCGGCGGCCGGCGTGACCGGAGCCGGGGTGACCGGCGCGGGAGCCGGAGCCGCGGGGCGGGCCGGGGCCGGAGCGGCCGCGGTCGGGGCGACCGGAGCAGCGGGGGCCGGAGCCGGAGCGGCGGCCGGAGCCGGAGCGGCGGCCGGAGCCGGAGCGGCGGCCGG